>CANNCP010000045.1 GCA_947503145.1 uncultured Roseovarius sp. | reverse complement strand
CGCAACCGCCCTGCCAGTCGCAGGCAGCGGTCTGACTTGGTCACGCTTGCTCATATCAAAGAGCAATCGCGTCTCAGCTTGGGTAGCTATGGCAGGCCTCGCATGACCGAAGAGTTGAAGGAGATCGGCCTGAACGTCGGTCATCGCCGTGTGGGTCGTCTGATGCGTCAGAACGGCATATCAGTCGTGCGGACCCGCAAACACAAGG
>CANNCP010000044.1 GCA_947503145.1 uncultured Roseovarius sp. | reverse complement strand
CGACACCGGTATCTCGGGTGAGCGGGTGGCGCGGGAATTGGACGCGCTGGTGAGGCTCTATGGCAAACCCGGCTGCATTGTCAGTGACAATGGCACCGAGTTCACAAGCCGGGCCATCCTGAAATGGGCCGACGAGAACGAAGTGCCCTGGCACTACATCGATCCAGGCAAGCCCCAGCAGAACGCCTTCATCGAGAGCTTCAACGGGAGCCTGCGCGACGAGCTCTTGAACGAAGAAAT
>CANNCP010000043.1 GCA_947503145.1 uncultured Roseovarius sp. | reverse complement strand
CCGCTGACGGTCACTTCGGGTTCGGTGATCTCGATGGGCTGGCTCGCCATCGTCTTGCGGCCTTCATCAAGCAGGTAGCGCAGTTCGTACATGCCCGTATCCGCAGGCATCTGAAGTATCCCGTCGGACTTGTCCTTGACCCGGATATAGGCGTGACTTGTTCCGTCCTCGGCCCCCATCGGCACGATGGTGACGAAATCCCGATCATTGACCGTTCCGGTCCATGCGACCTTGACCTTGCT
>CANNCP010000042.1 GCA_947503145.1 uncultured Roseovarius sp. | reverse complement strand
AAAAATAACAAACGATCACAACGCTCTGGCGCCCCTTGGGGCGCTTTTTGCGTTCCGCCCGAAATCTCCGGTGCTACGCTGGTGCTACGGCAGAGCGCAAAGATACACTCCCAAACGCTATGCCAAATTGATCGGCGCGACTCAGAACGGCAGAAACGGCCCCGGACCGGACCTTGGCCAGTTCGCCTAGTGCCAATCCACATCGTTCTCGCCAGCCCACTTCACCAGCGCGTCCAATTCCCGCGCCACCCGCTCACCCGAGATACCGGTGTCGGCCATCAGGCACAGGTTCTCGCGG
>CANNCP010000041.1 GCA_947503145.1 uncultured Roseovarius sp. | reverse complement strand
ACCAACAAGCCTGCAGGCCCGACGCTGCGAGATTTCATGGTCCCGCATCGCCCTGAGCGCTGCCTCCCGCCGCTTGCTCAATGTCGTCAGTTCTTTCCCAGCAGGTCTTTCAGCACGACATTGTCGAGCATCGTATCGGCCAGCAGCCGCTTGAGCTTGGCATTCTCATCTTCAAGGGACTTCAGCCGGGCGGCTTCGGAAACCTCCATGCCCCCGTATTTGGCTTTCAGCTTATAAAATGTGGAGGGGCTCAGGCCGTGGCGACGACAAACTTCAACCGTCGGCATTCCTGCCTCCTGCTCCTTAATCATCCCAATAATCTGCGCCTCGGTAAAACGGCTCTTTCGCATCAGTTTGCTCCTTCGTGGTTGAGCAAACTCTACATTAAAGTGAGGGATCTCGCGGGGGGCAGGTCA
>CANNCP010000040.1 GCA_947503145.1 uncultured Roseovarius sp. | reverse complement strand
CATTGGCTGGGCTGTCAGCAATCGGATGAAGCGGGACTTGGCGATCAGGGCGTTGAAGATGGCGATTGCATTCCGGGCACCGCCGAAAGGCTGCGTTCATCACACGGATCGTGGATCGCAATACTGCTCTCACGACTATCAAAAGATCCTGCGCCAACATGGCTTCAAGGTATCGATGTCTGGGAAGGGTAATTGCTATGATAATGCAGCAGTCGAGACGTTCTTCAAAACCATCAAGGCTGAACTGATCTGGCGACGTTCATGGGAAACACGGCGGCAAGCTGAGATGGCAATCTTCGAATACATAAACGGGTTCTATAATCCGCGTCGCCGCCATTCAGCATTGGGCTGGAAAAGTCCGGTCGCTTTCGAACGGAAGGTGGCTTAAACGAGCACCAGGGGCGGCACGAAACCGCGACAGGTCCA
>CANNCP010000039.1 GCA_947503145.1 uncultured Roseovarius sp. | reverse complement strand
AACCACACGACGAAGATTATGAAAACCAGACCCGCAAACTCTCGTTATGAATGAGGGAGCCTCGGGGGGCAGGTCACATACTGCACATCCAAAGCGGGGGCCGCGATGCTGACCAGGTGCGCGCACCAGGAAGGGGCGGCGATGGGTCTGCGCGTGATGGGCCTTTCGCCCGGCACCGTGGCGACGCAGATGCAACGCGAGATCAAGGCCAGCGGCATCAATCCGATCAGTCGGCTGGACTGGTCCGACCACAAGCGTGTCCGCGGCACACGCACACCGATGCCGGAGGCGGCGCGCCCAAATGCGCGGTGGTCGCTGGACTTTCTGTCGGACAGCTTCGGTGCTTCACGGAAGTTTCGCATTCTGGCGCTGATCGACGATTGCTGCCGCGAGAACCTGTGCCTGATGGCCGACACCGGTATCTCGGGTGAGCG
>CANNCP010000038.1 GCA_947503145.1 uncultured Roseovarius sp. | reverse complement strand
GGTGTTGTCACATTAAGCCGGTGATAATTGCAGGTAGCGGTCCTTTTGGATAGTCAACGCTGATGAGCACTTCGTCGATCAATTACAAACGTCACCGTTTTCCACCCCAGATCATTGCGCATGCGGTTTGGCTTTATTGCCGGTTCAATATGAGCCTTCGCGAAGTCGAGGAATTGCTTTTAGAACGCGGTATCGACGTGTCGTACGAAACGATCCGGCGGTGGGTTGCAAAGTTTGGCCCTGCGATTGCACGGGGTTTACGCCACAGACAACCCCAACCCAGCGATATCTGGCATCTCGACGAGGTCGTTGTAACGATCAAGGGTCGCAAGTTCTGGCTGTGGCGTGCGGTCGACCAGAATGGGTTGGTTTTGGATGAGATCCTCCAACGCGGGCGCAATACTAAGGCCGCGAAACGCCTGCTTGTGCGGTTAATGAAGAAGCACAACTGCGTTCCAAAACGCTTCATCACTGACAAATTACGATCCTATGGCGCGGCCAAACGCGAGATTGCGCCGGGCGTTGCGCACAGATCTCATAAAGGCCTCAACAACCGAGCTGAGAACAGCCACCTGCCATTTCGCAAGAGAGAAAGGGCGATGCAGGGGTATCGGTCGCCGGGTAATCTGCAACGGTTCGTATCAATCCATTCCTCTATTCGAAATTGCTTTTCTGTCCCAGCACGACGCCGCTCCGCTATGACTATCCGATACCACAGGCTCGAGGCTTTTGACGCATGGGAAGCGGCCGTTGCTGCTGTTTGAAAATGCAACATCTGTGACTTTGCAAAATCGGTCAGTTAATGTGACAATACC
>CANNCP010000037.1 GCA_947503145.1 uncultured Roseovarius sp. | reverse complement strand
TGCTGGGAAAGAGCTGACGACGCCGAATGAGCGGCGAGAGGCAGCGCTCAGGGCGATGCGGGATCATGATATCTCGCAACGCCGGGCCTGCCGACTTGTCGGTGTCGATCCGAAGACGGTCAGGCGTGAACGCCCGCCTGACAATCCAGAGATCAGAGAAGAGATGAAGGCCGTCGCTGCCAAGCGGCGCCGGTTCGGCTATCGGCGGATCGGCGTAATGTTGGAGCGCAAAGGGATGATCATGAACCACAAGAAGCTGTATCGTCTGTACGCGGATGAGAAGTTGGGCGTCAGGCGACGACGGGGCCGCAAACGGGCCCGTGGCTCGCGCTCACCGATGCCAGAAGCACTGGGACCGGGTGAACGCTGGTCGCTGGACTTCCTGTCTGACACGTTCGGGGCCTCGCGCCGGTTCCGCATCCTGGCGGTGAATGATGATTGCTGCCGCGAGAACCTGTGCCTGATGGCTGACACCAGCATCTCCGGTGCCCGGGTGGCACGGGAACTGGACGCGCTTGTCCGGGTCTATGGCAGGCCCGCCAGCATTATCAGCGATAATGGAACAGAGTTCACAAGCCGGGCGGTCCTGAAATGGGCCAACGACAATGATGTCGAGTGGCATTACATCGACCCGGGCAAGCCGCAACAGAATGCCTTCATCGAGTCATTCAACGGCAGTCTGCGCGACGAACTGTTGAACGAGGAGATGTTCGACAGCCTGGAGGACGCCCGCCGAAAACTGGCCCTCTGGCGATACGACTACAACAACGTCAGGCCGCATTCGTCGCTCGGAAATCAAACGCCTGCCGAAGCGCGCCGGACGCTTGAGCAATTTGAGGGCTCCGCGCCCGGCGCGCTTGCCCAACCACACGACGAAGATTATGAAAACCAGACCCGCAAACTCTCGTTATGAATGAGGGAGCCTCGGGGGGCAGGTCA
>CANNCP010000036.1 GCA_947503145.1 uncultured Roseovarius sp. | reverse complement strand
CGACGAAGTGCTCATCAGCGTTGACTATCCAAAAGGACCGCTACCTGCAATTATCACCGGCTTAATGTGACAACACCGATCTCCGCAATCTCTTACCGCCACGCCAAGGCCGATGCTTTCGACCTCTGGAATACCTATGCAGCGGAAATGGCCGCTTGAGAACCCGGCAATTCGCTCTTCTCAATCACGCGAAAACAAGTTGGCAATGCCCCTGCTTCGACCATCGCTAGGTAGGAGACAACGTGCCTTCGACGATCCGCAAGTTGGCCCGGTTGCCTTCCAGCCGGTAGAGGTCAGGGCGGCGTGCGACCACGGCCTCCCGTTCTGCTTGCTGACACCCAGCCATGCCATCCCCATATTGATACCCATTACGCTCTATATCCGTGCAGCCAATTAGTGCGGCCAAAGCCAAATCCTGTTCGAGCGCCGTGCCTACTTGGGTGCAAAGATCTTCTGCAGAAAGGAAAAACTGATCGACTCCGACCTGAGCATTCCAATGCTCCGCGCGGCAACGGTTGAGAAGGGAACGATAGACGCCCTTACACGACTTGCTGGAGACACCACGATATCCTAGGCTTCGGGCCTTCGGGAAAGCATCGATATTGGCGTCGGATTCGTCGATTTCAACAGCGGTTCTTTCGCCAAATCGCCCCAACGGCACCGACATCGCAAATTTTCTTGCAATCGGCTGTTCCACATAAGCGATTGATGCCACAAACCGTTTCAGATGCGGGACAGCTTTCATCTGCAGCCACAGCGCCTCAAACTCTTCCGGCATCGCGAACTGTTCGTTTCCGTCCAGTGTGCACATGTAAGGCATCGCCGAGCGATCAAGCACCGCAGCAATCTCGCTCAGACGGTCCAGGCTAGCTGCGGCGTCACCACCGATCTTCAGTTTAAAGGCCCGCAATCCATAAGCCTGACAGTTAGCTTCGAGTGATCGAGGCAATCCATCGCGATTCCCCTCGCCGACAACAACCTGATCTTCGGTGATGTCATCGGTTAAGCTGTCAATGAGCATTCAAAACTGACCCGGCTTCAGCATTTGATTTTGACCCGCCTGTCGGATGGCAAAGCCCCCAGT
>CANNCP010000035.1 GCA_947503145.1 uncultured Roseovarius sp. | reverse complement strand
CAACCACACGACGAAGATTATGAAAACCAGACCCGCAAACTCTCGTTATGAATGAGGGAGCCTCGGGGGGCAGGTCACTCTGTCTGTCGCGAGTTTCATTATGCAGTCACTAATTTTCTGCTGATCATGAAGCAGCGGCCCGAATAGAGCTACATCGTGTATATAGACGCCATCGATACCAGGAATTTTATGATTTAGAAGAAGCTTCGCATTGATTGGGCTGATCCCCACTGCTTGTGCGATGGTGCGATGAGTATGTCGCAAGATGTGCCCCGTCTGGCTTGGCATTTTGTTCTCGCGGACTGTCTTGATGTGGGTGATCGAGCGATCCTTTGCTCTTGTGGGGAACAGCCATTCTGCTCCAGGATATAAGACTTCGGACACTTTCTGTGCCCGACTGATGCACTCGACCATCTGCCAAGATAGGGGTAGATCAAAACCGTCAGAATTCTTCATCTTGGGGAAATGGATCGCGCAGGAGAGGAGATCTATCCAATCGCGCTTTATGGATACAACTGTGCCTGGGCGCAATCCACTCAGGATACTGAGTTTATGCAACTCGCGCCTGAGCGGGTTCGGAAGCTCCTCCAGTTGGCGCCACCAGTCGAATATCAGTTGAGGTAAGATAACCCGCTTGCTGGCTCTCTCTTTATGAAAGACAACACCCTGAACCGGATTGTATTCAAGTGCCTCGTTATCGTCAGAGAGCCTGGCTGCGATATTGTATGCTGCCCGGAAGTAGCGCATTGTTTGATTGGCGACAACTTTACCGTGGTTCACAGTGATGTATGTATGGAGGGCTCGAGCGTCGCTCTTTCGTATTTCTACGATCATCCGGCCGCGCCAGCGCTTCAGATAGCGTACACGCGTTTCCTCGACGTTTTTTATGGATCTTTCGGACTTTTCTTCTGCCGCAAGGACGGCCGCATAGTTGAGCATAAGCTCGTCTACCGTCCAGCCAACGGGATCTCCGTTGATCACCATGATTTCTTCACCATCTCGTGCCTGCCGCTTAGGCGGGAAGGGGTCGATTCCACGCTTAATTTTACTTAGTAGCTCACCGGCGATGTCCCGCGCCTCTACAAGGCTGTGAGTTTCGGTTGTCCCGATCGTGTGTCGAATGGTTCGGACGAGGATTCTTCGCCCATTCGGCCCCTGCCATAGATCGGCTTGAATCTTGTACGATTTGCATGTCTTGTTCACAGCGACGAAAAAGCCGGGGACTTTACCGTCACGATATGTTTCCGTCTTGTCTTGCCAAGTGAGGGCCTTAATCTTCTTTTCGTTGAGCCAGTGAGCCATGTTAATCTCCGAACAGTTTGGTGCCATTGTGCGAACCGCCTACGACCCGTGACGGTCTAAGACGATATTGGCCGATCCAAATCTGACGAAGGAAAAATATCCTTTAATTTCAGAGTGATATCGGGTGATATCGTGCGTTTCACAACATCTGTGAATCGGCATGCAAAATTGACCCACTTAGGTGGGTTATGAGCGAGTAAAATTGACCCACCTGCCACGTTAA
>CANNCP010000034.1 GCA_947503145.1 uncultured Roseovarius sp. | reverse complement strand
TGTCAATGAGCATTCAAAACTGACCCGGCTTCAGCATTTGATTTTGACCCGCCTGTCGGATGGCAAAGCCCCCAGTCGGGCCGCCCTCATATAGCGAGTCCGTCTGGGGGCTTTGTTTGCGTCGCGGTTATTTTTCTGTTCGGCTTTTACTCTGCGCGAAGCGATATGACCTGTTGCCGGTCTCGATGATGGTGCAGTGGTGCGTGACGCGATCCAAGAGCGCGGTTGTCATCTTGGCATCGCCGAAGACAGCGACCCACTCCCCGAACTCCAGATTGGTGGTGATGATGACGCTGGTTTTCTCGTAGAGCTTGCTGATCAGGTGGAACAGTAGGGCGCCACCGGATTTCGGGAACGGGATATAGCCCAGCTCGTCGATGATGACGCAATCCAGGCCCGATAGTTGCCGGATGATCTTTCCGGCGTTGCCATCGGCCTGTTCTTTGATCAGGGCATTGATCAGATCGACCGCGTTGAAGAAGCGGGCTTTCTTGCCGTTGTTGATCAATGTGGTTCCAAGGGCGATGGCGATATGAGTTTTGCCTGTCCCGGTTCCGCCCACCAGGATGAGGTTGTGCGCCTCTTCGGTGAACTGGCCCGAGCAGAAGGGTTCGATCTGGGTCTTGGTGACGGCCGCCGCGCCGTAATCGAAGGTGGCAAAATCCTTGTGATGGGGGAACTTTGCGATGCGCATTTGATACTGGATGGAGCGCACCCGGCGCTCTACAGTTTCCGCGTCGATCAGTTGCTTTATCGCAGTGGTCAGACTTGGCGGCTTGCGCGCGGACAGCAAATCTTGTGCGCAAGCCGCCATTCCATGGAGCCTCAGGGCAGTCAGTTGATCGATGAGGGCATTCATGCAGGAACCTCCTCGGCGGCGCACAGTGTCTCATAGCGCTTGCAATCGGCTTCCGGGCGCAGGGTCAGCTGTGGATAGGCGTATGTTTCACTCAAGGGGGTGATGATCGGCTCGACCAGTTGGTTGATCAGATTGACGATGGCAGGCAGGCGCAAGGTGTTTTGCTCCACCGCCAATTCGCATGCCATCTCGACAACCTCTATCCCGTGGTCCTGGGCCAGAAGTAGAAGGTCGACGAACTCCCGATCCCCACCTTTGCCGACCATGTAATGTTTCCTGATCCGATGCATGGCATCGGGCAGTTGCCAGTCCACGAAGGGTGCCCCGTTGCGCAAGGCACCCGGTTTGCGATCCAGCAGAGGAACATAATGCCAAGGCTCAAAGTAGCTGACGTTGCGGGTGAAGCGGCGCTTATGCTCGGCAATGACGTCCTCACCTGACACCAGCACGAGCCGGCCCGCATAGGCGCGCAGGGAGACATGCTGACCCGCAAACTGGGAAGGCACGCTGTAGCGGTTGCTGGCATATTGAACCAGGCAGGTGGAGCGGACACGCACCGTCTTCTCCACATAGCCATCAAAAGCCCGCCCCAGGGGGCGCAGCTCGGCGCGCTCATCTTCAAAAACCTCTGCAATCGTGCGGGTTGACTGATCAGGATGTGCGCGATTTGCGAGTTCCTCGCAGCGCAAGCGCAACCAATCGTTCAGCGCATCGAGATCATCAAAGGCTGGCATGGGAACAAACAACCGGCCTCGTAAAAACTGGACCTGGTTCTCGACCTGTCCCTTCTCCCAACCCGACGCGGGGGTGCAGGCCACCGGCTCCATCACATAGTGGTTCATCAACGCTAGAAAGCGCGGATGGAACACCCGATCCTTCGAGCGGGAGACATAGGTCACCATCGTCTTGGGATTATCGATGATCACGCGCCGTGGAACCCCGCCATAAAAGGACAGCGCCCGCACAAAAGCATCCAGCACCATTTCCTGGCTCTCACTGGGGTAGGCAACGACAAAGGGTTTACGGCTGTGGCACAGACGAAAGTGGGCAACCTTCACCTTCTGTTCGACGCCACCCAAAACAACCCGTTCTTCGCTCCAGTCAAACTGGAGGGCGTCACCGGCTGCAAAGTATAAAGGAATGAACGCATCCCCCGTGCCGGCATCAACCTGTTTGAGGGCTCGGATAAAACGCTGAACCGGCGAATAGGATCCAGTATACCCCTCCGAGACAAGTTGTTCATAGAGCTTTACCGCCGTCCGACGCTCCCGACGAGGGCGTTTTTGATCCTGCTCGAAAAGCTCCTGAAGCCGTGTGTCAAATCCATTGCACAGCTTATGCCGAACCGGCGGCGCCTGCCGCTGGTAGCTTGGCGTGCTGTCATCCTTCAGATATTTCTTGATTGTGTTCCGCGACAAACCAGTTGCCCGCGCCACAGACCGGATGCTGCGACCCTCAACCAAGACCCAACGTCGAATCTTCGATACACTTTCCATTAATATCACCTGCTATTTCCTCCGCACTGTGCGGTGCGGATGTTAACGTGGCAGGTGGGTCAATTTTACTCGCTCATAACCCACCTAAGTGGGTCAATTTTGCATGCCGATTCACA
>CANNCP010000033.1 GCA_947503145.1 uncultured Roseovarius sp. | reverse complement strand
TTAACGTGGCAGGTGGGTCAATTTTACTCGCTCATAACCCACCTAAGTGGGTCAATTTTGCATGCCGATTCACAGTCGTCGGCAACGATCGGGATGTACGCGTGTTCAATATTCAGCACATTAAGGGGTTGGAATTTGAAGCTGTGTTTTTCGTGGATCTTGATAAAACAATCGCCCAACACCCTGATCTATTTTCGAAGTACCTTTATGTGGGGGCGACGCGGGCCGCGACTTATCTGGGGGTGACCTTCCATGGCGATATCCCAGAGAAAATGGAACCACTGTCGCATCATTTCGGTCAGGATTGGTCGCTTTGAACGCCCAAGGGACAGAGAACTAGGAGCCATAAAGATGCCACCAGAAAGCGCAGCAATTGAGCTGAGATCAATCAACCGGCTGCTCATTGATGAACACGGCTCGCCCGCGCGGTACTGGATCCCAGCGTACCAACGAGGTTACCGTTGGAACCAGCTACAGGTTACCCAGCTCCTAGATGACATCTGGGAGTTTATCCAAGCAAGCGATGAGAAACCCCGAAGCTCCTTTTACTGCCTGCAGCCGCTAGTTGTTCGGAAACTGGAGGACGGTAGATACGAAGTTGTGGATGGACAGCAACGCTTGACCACCATCTTTATTCTTCTCTCCCACCGCAGTGAGCTTCTCTCGGTGCTCGGAAAAGAAGGTTTCTCTATCGATTACGAGACCCGTGACCGCGCCTTTCTTGCGGAGATCGACCATGACCGAGCGAACGAGAACGTCGATTTCTTTCACATCTGCGAGGCGTGGCAGGCGATTGAAGAGTGGTTAGGCGGGCGCGACCGAATGCATGCGCTGAAGCTGCTGCAGCACCTGCTCAACGACGATGAGGCCGGTCGGAACGTGAAGGTCATCTGGTACGAGCTGGCAGCCAATGACGACCCAGTCGCAGCTTTCACCCGACTGAACATAGGTAAGATACCACTCACTGAGGCAGAATTAGTCCGTGCTTTGTTCCTTCGTCGCGCGACCGGGGATGATACCAGCGGCAATCTTTCTTTACGAATAGCCTACGAATGGGACCAGATCGAAAAACGGCTGCAGGATGATTCAGTCTGGTACTTCCTGCAGAACGCAGACCTCGAGGACGCGAACCGGATTGGCCTTGTCTTTAAGCTCGCTGCTAGGATGGAAGGCCATGCGGTGAACGGCGAAGACTACGCGGTGTTTTCGCATTTCTCAGACTTGTTGAACGCGGAACTCAGTGCCGAGATCCAGTGGCGAAAGGTGAAGGATATCTTCATGGCACTGGAGGAATGGTACGAGGACCGATATCTCTTCCATGTCCTAGGTTTTGTTCTCAATCAAACCGGTGGCGGACTTTCCACGATTGCGGAACTGCTCGCCGATAGCCAAGCATCAAACAAACACGACTTTTCCCAAGGTCTTCGCAATCGGGTCTTTCGCATGGTGCTCGGGAATGAACTTTCGGCGGCGACCCCGGATGAACTTGGGGAAGAGATCACCAACCTCTGCCGTACAGTTGACTACGCAAATGCACAAAAGGTACGGAGCCTCCTCCTATTGTTCAATCTTGCGACGCTGCTTGAGGACCCGCGATCAAACATCCGGTTCCAGTTCGATAGTTTCAAGCGAGAATCTTGGGATATAGAACATATACGTTCAGTGAGCGACGAACGGCCTTCAAGACCCCAAGCGCAGGACGAATGGCTGCGCCACTGTTTGATGTTCCTGCGCACTGCAAAGGGAGAAGACGAGCAAGCGCTTGCCGAGAGCGTCGCTGCCTATCTCGACCCGAACTCAGAGCCAGGGAGCCGGGCGAGCTTCGAGGAAATCGACGGTAAGATTCTATCGTTCTTCAAGGAGGCCACGGATGGCCCGGATCACGACCTTGCTAACCTGACACTGCTGGACTCGCGAACCAACCGCGGCTACCGAAATGCTGTCTTTGCGGTAAAGCGTAGCGTTTTGCTAAAGAACGATAGGTCAGGGATCTTCGTCCCTCTTTGCACTCGTAACGTCTTCCTGAAATGCTACAGCCGCACGGTTGGCAACGTCATGTTTTGGACGGAGCAGGACGCGCAGGACTACCTAGATTCGATCAGTCAGACGCTGACGCGTTTCTTCATCGGGGAAGGAGGAGCGGGCCAATGACTTCGCGAACCACCTTCTACGAACTGATCGAACGCCACGGCCGTGTCGAGATCCCCGTCATCCAGCGAGACTACGCGCAAGGGCGGGCGGACCAGCACATTGTTCGAGACGATTTCCTTAAGTCACTACATGACGCGCTTATCCTCCCTAAGGGCGATCCATACCTGCCCCTCGATCTCGACTTCGTTTACGGCAGCGTTGTTACTAACGGCTCCTTCCAACCGCTCGACGGCCAGCAACGACTGACCACGCTGTTCCTGCTGCACTGGTACCTCGCATGGGTCGACGGTTGCAGCGAAGACTTCCGCTCTCGCATTGTCACTGCGGGCCGGTCCCGCTTCAGCTACGAAGTGCGCCCAGGCAGCCGAGATTTCATCAACGCCTTTGCCCAGTACGTGCCAGAGGTTTCTGCGGCGGACTGCCAAGATCTCGTTGGGATGATAACTGACCAACCGTGGTATTTCCGCAGCTGGCGATTCGACCCGACAATTCGATCCGCATTATCAATGTTGTGCCGGATGCATGAAGTCTTCCGGAAAACAACTGGCCTGTATGCCCGATTGATCGACGAAGCGGATCCAGCTATCACATTCCAACTTCTTGATTTGGAACAGTTTGACTGTGAATCGGCATGCAAAATTGACCCACTTAGGTGGGTTATGAGCGAGTAAAATTGACCCACCTGCCACGTTA
>CANNCP010000032.1 GCA_947503145.1 uncultured Roseovarius sp. | reverse complement strand
TCTTTCGCATCAGTTTGCTCCTTCGTGGTTGAGCAAACTCTACATTAAAGTGAGGGATCTCGCGGGGGGCAGGTCAGCGGCTGGCCGCCAGTTGCGGCTGGACCGCGAATTTTGAACAGCTACAATGTTTATTGATTGCGGCGGCGAAGGCATGGGTTGCGGCTGGACCGCGAATTTTGAACAGCTACAATGCTGGATGAAAAGGCGCAGAAGCTGAACGCGTTGCGGCTGGACCGCGAATTTTGAACAGCTACAATTGAACCAGTGGCAGCAGAACCAAGCCGCCAGTTGCGGCTGGACCGCGAATTTTGAACAGCTACAATAGGGCGCGGGCGAACCATGCGCGGGTATCGGTTGCGGCTGGACCGCGAATTTTGAACAGCTACAATGCCAACTGGTGCAACAACGGCACGGCGGCAGTTGCGGCTGGACCGCGAATTTTGAACAGCTACAATTCGTCCGACCACATGCCGGGCTTCAGTACGGTTGCGGCTGGACCGCGAATTTTGAACAGCTACAATCTGATCGCCGCCGCCTAAGCCCCACCACGCGTTGCGGCTGGACCGCGAATTTTGAACAGCTACAATCCCGTCCACCCCGAGGCGGTGGGCCGCGTGGTTGCGGCTGGACCGCGAATTTTGAACAGCTACAATTGATGCTGAGAGTGATCGGATGGAGTGTCAGTTGCGGCTGGACCGCGAATTTTGAACAGCTACAATAAGGCCATAATGAAAGCATCGGCAAGGTTAGTTGCGGCTGGACCGCGAATTTTGAACAGCTACAATGCCGATTGAGAAGACCGGCGCGCACGTTAGTTGCGGCTGGACCGCGAATTTTGAACAGCTACAATAAGGATCAGTTCAACGTTGTCCGTTCCAAGTTGCGGCTGGACCGCGAATTTTGAACAGCTACAATGAACCTTATTGGGACACGTTCTGGCACGATGTTGCGGCTGGACCGCGAATTTTGAACAGCTACAATAGATCTCCGGTTAAGCCCTTGTTTTCGCAGAGGTTTACCCGGGGGACTATTCATATTTTCCACGCCGAATCGCATCAGAACATCACCAGTTGTTCAGGATTCTTCCGGGCGCGTTTGCGGCCCTGATCCGAGAAATGGATGATATCACGATATTGGCGGTCGGTGAAGTTCAGGATCTGCACATCCCCCGAATCAGGCAGGTGACGCTCGATCCGGCTGACGCGTGTCGCAAAGGCTTCCTTGCCATTCACGAAACGGGCGTAGACCGAAAACTGGCTGCGCTCGAATCCTTCGTCCAACAGGAAATTGCGAAAGGCGGTCGCGGCTCTGCGCTGCGGTTTCGTATCCGTGGGCAAATCGAACATCACAAGTATCCACATCAATCTGTATCCTGATAAGTGAGTGACGGTGCTTATCATGTGCCCAACCCTGCAAGCGTCAGCGGATCGGGTGGTCGGGGCAGTGCCAGGTCCAGTCTGCCTGCCTCAAAGCTCTGCCCCAGCGATGTTGCCAATTTCACGAGAGCAACGGAGACCGGGGTCACCCCGTCACCCAGTGGCAGATCCGTTGCGATCAGGCGGGCCAGCGCCTGTTTGGCGGTGCTGTCGACCTTGACCCCATGATCCGCGACGATCGACCCGACAGCACAATCAACCAGCGGACGGAACGGCTCCATCAGATCGTCGGCAAGGGCAAAGGCGTTGCTGCGGTTGGCGTGGAACAGGCCGATGGTCGGGTGCAGACCAGCGGCGACCACCGCTCGTGCCGTCGCCGCTCGCAGAACGGTGTAGCCATAGTTCAACAGGGCGTTTTCGTCCCCCTGCCCCGCATCGCGGCGAAAATCCGGCCCCATCATGCGTGGCCAGTAATAACGCGCGGCCTGTGCTTCGATATTGCCGCTGTCGCCGGATGTGATTTTGCGGATCATCATTTGCAAGGGGGCAGGGGGTTCGCCGATCGCGTCCAGCGCGGCGGCCTGCATCCGGACTTTGGTCATGACGATCTGTTTCCAGGCCTGCTTTATGAACGGGGTTTTCGCCCGCCACTGCGCGCGCATACGAGCGCCCTGAGCGTGATGGCCCTCGATCGGCAGCAACACGGATCTCGGCGCATGGTTGGCGGCACAAAGGACGACCGGCGCGCCACGATCCGCCAATTCCGTCAAAAGCGAGGTCGACCAAGTGGTCCCATGCGCATGCACGATGACCCCGGCGATTTGATCCAGCGGCGTGCGGCCGATTTCGGTGCCGTTTTCGGAAACCTTCAAAAATCCGCGATCACGCGACAAATGCCGCCCGTCGGTTGCGATATCAATAATCTGGTCCACGCGTCCCCCCTCGCGCCCCCACGCGCCCCCACGCGAATCGTTAACGCTTTGATTGTATTGCGACTCTTCTATTTCGCCAAATCGCCGATCTATACGGGCGGGCCGGGATCACGCAAGCGGCCCATTTCATCGACAAAGACCCGGCGGGCTTTGGCCTTGATGAATGGGGCAGCGCCAATCTGGATTAATCTAAAATCGTCCTTGGAGTCTCGGTCACGCGCATCAGCATTCGCCTCGGTATGAGGAGCTATAAAAATGCTGCCATTCTGTTTTATTTTCTGCACGTATCCGACAAGGGTTTCACCATCCCGCTCCAGCATGACCATGTCCCGTTTGAACACGCGCATCAGCCGTTTCGCGGCCGGATGCGGTTTCTTGTCGGCGCCCAACTGGTGCGCTTCAAATGTCGTCACGACCTGCGCCTTGAACTTGCCGTCGGGCAGGCGCCAGATTTCATAACAGTGATTACTATCGCCTTTATAGGCTTTGAAGGTGTTGTCACATTAAGCCGGTGATAATTGCAGGTAGCGGTCCTTTTGGATAGTCAACGCTGATGAGCACTTCGTCG
>CANNCP010000031.1 GCA_947503145.1 uncultured Roseovarius sp. | reverse complement strand
GCGACGGAGAGCTATGGGCTGGCCTGGGCCAGGCCGTGACGTTCTCTACGCGAAATGACCGGTTCTATACGCAGCTGCACTCGATGATCGGCCTTTACGAAGAGGGCGACGGGGT
The DNA here is from genome assembly GCA_947503145.1 of uncultured Roseovarius sp. Lineage (GTDB taxonomy): Bacteria > Pseudomonadota > Alphaproteobacteria > Rhodobacterales > Rhodobacteraceae > Roseovarius. The sequence continues at coordinate 2,867 of CANNCP010000031.1, read as the reverse complement.
GGATCTGGGTGGACCGATCGAATTCCGATCCGGCATCGAATTCGGATATCAGAACAAGGTTGGAACCCGCATGGCGATCAGTTTTGATCACCGGTCGAACGCGGGGATCTACTCTGTGAACCCGGGACTTGAAACGGTACAGTTTCGCGTCTCTATCCCGACCAGATGATTGTTATCAGTGTCCAGTCTTGTGACGGCGTACCTTTTGTATAATGGGTCATCGACTTGGTCTATCTAGCAAGCTTAAGCCGTTAGGTGTAGGCGCAGCGAAAGCGAGTCTTAATAGGGCGAATGAGTTAGATGGATCAGACCCGAAACCGAGTGATCTAGGCATGACCAGGCTGAAGGTAAGGTAACACTTACTGGAGGGCCGAACCCACACCTGTTGAAAAAGGTCGGGATGAGTTGTGCCTAGGGGTGAAAGGCCAATCAAACTCGGAGATAGCTGGTTCTCTGCGAAAACTATTTAGGTAGTGCGTCATCCGAATACTCTCGGGGGTAGAGCACTGGATGGGTAATGGGGCCCCACAGGCTTACTGATCCTAACCAAACTCCGAATACCGAGAAGTACTAGATGGCAGACAGACTGCGGATGCTAACGTCCGTAGTCGAGAGGGAAACAACCCTAACCTACAGCTAAGGCCCCTAATTCATGGCTAAGTGGGAAAGCAGGTGGGACGACCAAAACAACCAGGAGGTTGGCTTAGAAGCAGCCATCCTTTAAAGATAGCGTAACAGCTCACTGGTCTAAACAAGTTGTCCTGCGGCGAAGATGTAACGGGGCTCAAGCCATGAGCCGAAGCTTAGGGTGGGTGATTGCTTGCAATCACCTGCGGTAGCAGAGCGTAGTGTGACATAGGACTTGTCTTTATTGCCGCCGGTTATGCGGTGCGGGGCAACCCGTGCTCGATTAGCCGATGGCGGTAGCACAAGATATAGTCTTTTCGATGAAGCCGGGGCGTGAGCCATCCGGTGGAGAGATCACTAGTGAGAATGATGACATGAGTAGCGATAAACAGTGTGAGAGACACTGTCGCCGAAAGTCCAAGGGTTCCTGCTTAAAGCTAATCTGAGCAGGGTGAGCCGACCCCTAAGGCGAGGCCGAAAGGCGTAGTCGATGGGAACCAGGTTAATATTCCTGGGCCAGATGGAAGTGACGGATCGTGAAGGTTGTTCACCCTTAATGGATTGGGTGGGCCGCTGATCGGTTCCTGGAAATAGCTCCATCGCTAGATCGTACCCTAAACCAACACAGGTGGACCGGTAGAGAATACCAAGGCGCTTGAGAGAACCACATTTAAGGAACTCGGCAAAATACCTCCGTAAGTTCGCGAGAAGGAGGCCCGGTTTTTACGCAAGTAGAGGCCGGGGGCACAAACCAGGGGGTGGCGACTGTTTACTAAAAACACAGGGCTCTGCGAAGTCGCAAGACGACGTATAGGGTCTGACGCCTGCCCGGTGCCTGAAGGTTAAAAGGAGGGGTGAGAGCTCTGAATTGAAGCCCAGGTAAACGGCGGCCGTAACTATAACGGTCCTAAGGTAGCGAAATTCCTTGTCGGGTAAGTTCCGACCTGCACGAATGGCGTAACGACTTCCCCGCTGTCTCAAATGTGGACTCAGCGAAATTGAATTACCTGTCAAGATGCAGGTTTCCCGCGGTTAGACGGAAAGACCCCGTGCACCTTTACTACAGCTTCGCACTGGCATCAGAATTGGGATTTGCAGGATAGGTGGTAGACTTTGAAGCATGAACGCTAGTTTGTGTGGAGTCGCCCTTGAGATACCACTGTTCGCACTTTTGATGTCTAACCGCGGTCCGTTATCCGGATCCGGGACCCTGCGTGGCGGGTAGTTTGACTGGGGCGGTCGCCTCCTAAAGCGTAACGGAGGCGCGCGAAGGTTGGCTCAGAGCGGTCGGAAATCGCTCGTTGAGTGCAATGGCAGAAGCCAGCCTGACTGCGAGACTGACAAGTCGAGCAGAGTCGAAAGACGGCCATAGTGATCCGGTGGTCCCGAGTGGAAGGGCCATCGCTCAACGGATAAAAGGTACGCCGGGGATAACAGGCTGATACTGCCCAAGAGTCCATATCGACGGCAGTGTTTGGCACCTCGATGTCGGCTCATCTCATCCTGGGGCTGGAGCAGGTCCCAAGGGTACGGCTGTTCGCCGTTTAAAGAGGTACGTGAGCTGGGTTTAGAACGTCGTGAGACAGTTCGGTCCCTATCTGCCGTGGGTGTAGGATACTTGAGAGGAGTTGCCCCTAGTACGAGAGGACCGGGGTGAACGTTCCACTGGTGGACCAGTTGTCGTGCCAACGGCAGTGCTGGGTAGCTATGAACGGACAGGATAACCGCTGAAGGCATCTAAGCGGGAAGCCCCCCTCAAAACAAGGTATCCCTGAGAGCCGTGGTAGACCACCACGTCGATAGGCTGGAGATGTAAGTGCAGCAATGCATTCAGTTGACCAGTACTAATTGCTCGATAGGCTTGATTTGATCCAGTAAAAGTCAGACTTCTGCATCCCCGATATGGCGGATGTGGCAGCGAGATCTTTGATGGACCAAAGTCATACACACCAACTACATGACTTGACTTGGACGACCCGAGGATCTTTCTTGGTTTGGTGGTCATAGCACAAGCGAAACACCCGGTCCCATCCCGAACCCGGCCGTTAAGCGCTGTCGCGCCGATGGTACTGCGTCTTAAGGCGTGGGAGAGTAGGTCGCTGCCAAACCTAGTAAGACCCTCGGGTGTTGTATCTCTCTGCGATGGCGAACACCGACAATTGGCGCGGGATGGAGCAGCCCGGTAGCTCGTCAGGCTCATAACCTGAAGGTCGTAGGTTCAAATCCTACTCCCGCAACCA
>CANNCP010000030.1 GCA_947503145.1 uncultured Roseovarius sp. | reverse complement strand
AGACGACGAACCCCGCTACCAAAATCCAACCCGCAGACTCTCGTTATGAACGAGGGACCAGCGGGGGGCAGGTCACCGAATATGGTCGCCTCCGTCTTTTCTATCGACCTGATCGGATACGCGGATTTTGGACCTGCATGACGCAATACACAATCACGGCCGTGGCCAACCACCGGCTGTTCCCGCAGTTCCGGTCACGAAGCCATGCGCCCGGTGCCTCAGGCCGCTGTCTGAATGGGATTGAGTAACCTCCAGCGTCGGAAAATCCGCACATCTTGCGCAGAACCGCCTCCCCCTCCCCCATAGCCTGATCCAGGCCTCTTACGGCTTCCATCCAGGGAGGGTTTTTCCACGCGGGCCACAGTCAGCCCGTGTGGAAAGCTTGCACAATGGCCCGCATCGGAATTCCTTCACCGTAGCTGTCGTGCATCCAAATTGCCTACGCCGCAATGCCGCATTCTGGAAGCAGACATTGTCGGCTCAGCATCTGTCAATCGAGTGGCAATAACGTTATCGGCGATCCTTGCCATGCTGATGCGCAATACCCCTTAAACGCGGCCCTTCCATGGCACCAGCCAATCCTCTGCCTTGCGCATAAGGATGTCGATACTGAAGCCGATGACACCGATCAGGATGATCCCCATGAGAACGATATCAGTCAGCTGGAAGCGACTGGCGACCATGATCATCATGCCCGCCCCCTTTTCAGCGGCGACCAGTTCGGCCGCAACGACCGTTCCCCAGCACACCCCCATGGCAACACGCGCACCGGTGAATATTTCAGGCAGCGAGTTCGGAACGATTACATGTCGCAGAAGCTGCCAGCGGCTGGCACCCAGTGAATAGGCCGCATGCACCTTGGCGATCGCCACACCCGATACACCGGCACGCGCCGAGATGGCCATGATCCACAATGCCGCCAGAAACAACAGGATGATCTTGCCGCTCTCTCCGATTCCGGCCCAGATGATGACCAACGGGATCAACGCCAGCGGCGGCACCGGGCGCATGAACTCCACGATCGGATCGAACCAGCCGCGGAACCAATCGCTGAGACCCATAGCATAGCCAAGCGGAATCCCGATAAGCGCGCCGCACAGAAAGCCGACGATCACACGGAAAAGCGACCAGAAGAGATGCTCCCACAGGGTGAAATTCTGGTAGCCTTGGGTTGAGATTTCCTTGAACCGCGCCACCACTGTCTCGGGCGCAGGAAGCCAGATCGGCTCCATCTGCATCCCTGCGTGGGGCACGAAGTTCAGCGAGCCCTTGGATGTGACCGCCACATTTCCGTTGGCCACACCTACCCGGCTTCCCGGCGATACGGGCTGGCCATCTATCTCGACGACACGGGCGCCGTCGCTGCGGGTGATCTCGTCATTCTTGTCGATCAGCACGAGGCCCGAACGCCAGGCAGCAAGCGCGACAGAGTCGTTTTTCGCGAAACCTGTACCCGGCTCTACCTGTTGCGGATCATCCGTCTGTCCAGCAGGATAAACGCGCGCGTGGACGATAGCGTCGTCGCGAGTGCCATCGGGTGCTTCCATCGTATAGGTGAATTGCGTGTCACCGGTGAACGGGCCCGGCGCATGAATGGGCACCCAATTCGAGCCGGTGAATGCCCCCCAGAGAAAGAACAGCGTGAGCACCGAAAGGATACTGGCCCACCTGTCGGGACGCACCGCGCTCTCGTCGCCAAAAGTTACGGTTTTGAGCGATGTGAAATCGCGGCGGACCATAACCCTGCGAAACCCAAGACGCACGATGACGAATGCTGCGCAGAAAATGCTAATATAGATGATGAGAACGATCATCCCGTGGCCTCCTCGGTGCGGCCCATGATTTCTTCTTCCATGTCCCAGATCATTGACAGAATTTCCTCGCGTTTCTCGCCGAATTCTGGATCGCGCTTCACGATCCGCAGGTCCTTGCCAACCCCTGCCCCTGCAAAAGGAAGGCGGTATTCCTTGTGGATGCGCCCCGGTCGCGGAGCCATCACCAGAAGGCGCTCACCCAGCAGCAAAGCCTCCTCGACCGAATGGGTGATCAGGATAATCGTCTTGCCGGTCTCCTTCCACAGGCGCAGGACCAGCCCCTGCATCTTTTCGCGGGTTAATGCATCCAGAGCGCCCAGCGGCTCGTCCATCAGTATCACGTCCGGTTCGTTCGCAAGGCACCGCGCCAGGGCGACACGCTGCTGCATGCCGCCTGAAAGCTCGTACACCGATTTGTCCTTGAAATCTTTCAGGCCCACCACGTCGAGCAAGTGGTTCACATTTTCAATGTAGTCTTTTTTCTTTTGCCCCGCCATCCGGGGGCCAAAGCTTACATTGTCGCGAACGCTCATCCACTCGAAAAGCGCGCCTTGCTGAAAAACCATCCCGCGCTCGGCTCCGGGGCCGGTCACGGCATGATCGTTCAGTGTCACGTTACCTTCCGTCGGAGCGAGAAAGCCCGCGAGGATATTGAGCAAGGTTGTCTTGCCGCAGCCTGACGGCCCCAATACGCTCATCAATTCGCCGCTGTTTATCTCCAGCGAGACGTCCTTGAGTGCCTGAACGTAGCCTCCATTGGGAAGGTCGAACCGCATGGACAGGTTATTGATCGAAAGTGTCGACATACGGCACCACGCATCCTTGATTCCATCATGGTCAGAAACGCGGGCTCGCTTTTTCACGAGCCCGCGCAGTTTAGTCGGTCAATTGGCGCCAGCCTGCGCTAGCGGGCCGGTATTGACGTTATCAGAGTAGTCGTCCTTGGCCGCGTCGATACTGCCGGCAGCAACGAACACATCGGCCACGCCCTTCATGAAGCCCTGCGCGCCGCCGCCCAGCCACTTCTGGCTCAGTTGCTCTTCGACCGAAGGAAATGTGAAGGTTCCCATGGTAACCCCTGTGGCGTCTTCGTCCATGCCGGCATCCCTGGCGATGACCGGCAGCATCTTGTCGGTGTTTTCGCCGCTGTTCCACATCTTGTTCGCCTCGGCCGTCACGCCAAGAACCGTTGCTACGATGTCAGGATTCTCAGCTATAAAGTCGCTGGGGCCGGTGGTCGCATCAAAGATCAAGATACCCAGATCCTCTTTTTCCGCGCCGGTCAGCAGGGTGTTTCCGTGTTCCAGCATCCGCCGAAAGCTTGCGCCCCAGCCGCAGGCCATGTCAACCGAGCCTTGCGCGAGGGCCGCCGCACCTTCGGGCGGGGCCATGTTGATGACCTGCATTGATCCGATGTCTACGCCGAAATGCTCCATCTGCTTTGTGAATCGGCATGCAAAATTGACCCACTTAGGTGGGTTATGAGCGAGTAAAATTGACCCACCTGCCACGTTAACA
>CANNCP010000029.1 GCA_947503145.1 uncultured Roseovarius sp. | reverse complement strand
TGTTAACGTGGCAGGTGGGTCAATTTTACTCGCTCATAACCCACCTAAGTGGGTCAATTTTGCATGCCGATTCACAGCCCTCGACGTTGGGCGCGTGCATCAGAGGTGCCTCCGGCGGGGTAGCTAATATTTTGGGGCCGGGGCGTGGCCCCGGCATTGATGTTATTGCTGTGCATGATTGATTTTCCTGCTGATCCAGATTTCGGCGCGTTCCGCGCATTTGGCGATGTTGAGAAGGTCGGAATGCGAATAGGTGGCGGTGTTCTGCCATTGCCCTTCGCTGTTGCGATATGAGCGGGACATATCGACGGAATAGAATCCGTCATTGTCCCAGACAGTCGCGGTGATCAGTCCTAGCCGGACCTTGTAAGCGGGTTGATTAGCCATGTGTTCCTCCTTGGATGCTTGGCATTGCGGCAGACAAAGGAAGGGCGCGAAGTGCGTTTGCCCCGCGCCCCTTTTTGAGCCATCCGGCCCCAAAATCCCCTGAGGTGCTACCAACCCCTCAGGGGCAAAACTCAATGTTGCGAAGTGTGCTGCCGCCTGCGGCCTTCTGCCCATTCGCGAAGATCGCGACGGCGATAGCGCACGGATCGGCCCGGCTTGTAGAAATGCGGGCCGAAGCCTGTGACGCGCCATTTCTGCAAGGTGCGGATGCTTTGGCAGAGATAATCCGCCGCCGCGATTTCGGTAATAAACCCGTCCCAGAAGGTTGAAGGGGGTTTGCCTTGGTCTTGAGTGGTTTGCTGTAGTTGCATCGTTTGATCCCTGTTTTCGCTTCGATGCGTTGAACTTGGATCAGTTCGTAATCTCTAAAAATATCTCTAAAGTAAAAATGATTTATAGATTGTGGGTTTCTTTCAAGTCATTGAAAAGTGGTGAAAAATATTTGTTGATTGTTTTGGGAGACATGTGGGCTGGTGGCACTTTCAGGTCTGGCCGGTTCAATTCCAGCCATTCCTTGACCAGCGGGTAATGAGACATTTGGGACGCTTTAGGATCAAGCTTCCCGGCTTCGTTCAGCGCGTAGAATGCCGCTTCGATGGCGTGCCTGACCGTTGGCCGCCCCTGTGGCCGGACGGGTGTCTTGTCGACATTCCCACGCTCTAGGATTTCGTTTCGTATGCGGTTTGTCGTGAGCCGCACCTCCACAAGCTTTATGCTCTCAAAGGTTAGCGTGTTGTTTTCCCAGTCGATGCGACCGGACCAAGCTCCTTTTGGAATGACAACTGGGACCGTGTCGAGCGTTCTTGGCCGTTCGAAGCCAAAGCCGTGCAAGTGGCCTTTAGCTATGTAGGCCAAGATATTCTTTTGTAACTTACCCATCAGAGCGCTTCGTTTAGTTAGAATGTCTCTCGTACCGGCAAAGGCTTGGTTGAATTTTTCGAAAGGTTCAGCTTCGGATGTTGCGACTTGTTGCATCCCTTGGCTGAAGGCGTCGATGGCCGATTCCTCTTTCAATGCGTTCCAGCGAGATTTCAGGTCAGGGTGGGCATAAGTTTCCCACGACCGCCCAACATAAACACCAGCTCGCCAAAGGGCGCGAAGCTGTGTTTCAGCGATATCAGCCAAATTGTCCTCCCTACCTAACTAATAGCCTACCGTAGCCTAGGGAAAATCTGCGGCCATTTGGAGGGGCAAATTCCCTACGTTACGCTACCTAGGGTACTAGCGCGGTCATTTCACAATCCGAAGCGCCGGTTCCGTAACGTATCCTGACCCTACTAAATTACTTAAACGGTCTGCGTTCTCCTCCGCCGCGCGCCGTACGGGATCATCAGCCAGATGCGCGTAACGCATGGTGGTCTGTATCTGGGTATGGCCTAGCAAGCGCCCAACCATCTGAATCGGCATGCCCGACGAAACCGCATTCGATGCGTAGGTATGGCGCAGGTCGTGAATGCGCACATCATCAAGGCCCGCCCGTTCTCGGATGCGCCGCCACGGGTGCTGTAGGTCGGTGGCATAGCGACCCGGCACCTTGCCCGCTATTACGTAAGGGTTGTCAGGAAGCCGGGGCAGGGCCGCTAGAACCGCTCTTGCGGCTTTAGGTAGGGGAATGCGCCGCGCGCCGGTCTTTGTGTCTGGCAGCTCCATTCCCTGATCGGTGATGAAGGACCATTGCAGGGTTTGTATCTCGCCCAACCGGCAACCGGTCAGGATCAGCAATCGAAAGGCGGCGACGATGTAAGGCGTTTCCGATCCGTCGCGTTCCGCCTCGGTCAGCGCCTGTCCGAGGTTTTGCAGCTCGTACTGGCTCAGATACCGTTCCCGCTTCTCCTCGCGGTATTTTGGCACGTGACGGCAGGGGTTTGACCCGTCCGGGCGCAGGCCCCAAACCTCGGCCAGGTTGAACATCTTGGACAGAACGCCAAGCACCCGGTTGGCCTGATAGGGCTTGCCCCGCATTCTGTGGTGCAGCTCGGACACGTCGCGCCGTTCCACATCGACAACTTTGAAATTGCCAATCGCCGGATTGATGAACAGATCAATCGCGCGGCGATACTCGCTTTGCGTGCTGACCTTGCAGCGGTGCTGCACATGATCCTTGAAAAACCGCTCGCATAGGGCCGCGACGGTCGGCGCGCGGCGATGCTGCGCAATCTCTTCAACCGGGTTCTCGCCCTTGGACAACTCGCCCATGATTTCCCTAGCGCGGTTGCGGGCTTGGTCAGCGGTGATATTGCCATGCCGCCCAATAGACGCGCGCCGTGTGCGCCCGCCTTTACGATACTGGACCTGATAGGTCTTGGAGCCGGACGGCATGATACGGACGCCAAACCCCTTTATCTCGCTATCCCATTCGAAATAGCCTTTGTCGCGGATGGCGAACCCGTCAACGCTACGCTTAGTCAGCTTTGGCATGTCTTTTCCCCTCAATCCCGTTCCGGCTGTGGAAGCACAGTGGAAGCATTTGGAAGCAAATCGTGGGGTAAGGCGTAGGACCCAAGCGTAACGTTCGTCAATGAAGAATGAGTGATTTCAATAAGATAGGGTAGGTGGGCGCAATCTGGCGAACTACATGTGAAACAGCAAAACGTGACTCATAACCTGAAGGTCGTAGGTTCAAATCCTACTCCCGCAACCAAAAATAACAAACGATCACAACGCTCTGGCGCCCCTTGGGGCGCTTTTTGCGTTCCGCCCGAAATCTCCGGTGCTACCCGGAATGCAATCGCCATCTTCAACGCCCTGATCGCCAAGTCCCGCTTCATCCGATTGCTGACAGCCCAGCCAATGACCCGTCGGGAATGTAGGTCCAGGATCACGGCCAGATACAACCAGCCTTCGCTGGTCCAGACATAACTGATGTCACCGGCCCATTTCTGGTTTGGCAAGTTTGCTGAGAAGTCACGATCCAGCAGGTTCGGCGCGATGTTGAACTTGTGATCACTGTCGGTTGTGACCTTGTGTTTGCGGGTCCGCACGACTGATATGCCGTTCTGACGCATCAGACGACCCACACGGCGATGACCGACGTTCGGCTATCGCCGGATCGGCGTCTTGCTCGAACGCAAGGGTATGATCATGAACCACAAGAAGCTGTATCGGCTCT
>CANNCP010000027.1 GCA_947503145.1 uncultured Roseovarius sp. | reverse complement strand
TGTTAACGTGGCAGGTGGGTCAATTTTACTCGCTCATAACCCACCTAAGTGGGTCAATTTTGCATGCCGATTCACAGGCGTGCGACGCGCGGATTGGGCGGGTTGGCCGCCATTTCTTCGACATTGGCCGATGTGATGCCCTCTTCTTCGGCAATCAGCAAAGACGCAATTGCCCAGTTCACCATGTCAACAAACCCGTCGTCACCCTGACGCATTGCGGCGGCGATTGGTTCGCTGGACAGCTGATCGTTCAGGATCACATGCGCGCCGGGATTGTCGATTTCCGTGGCGCGCAAAACTGCAAGAAATGGACCCCATGCCGCGAATGCGTCGCACCGGTTTGCCAGATATGCCGACCGCAGCTCGGCCGCGCTTTCGTAGGAAATGTTGTTGGTCGTGACGCCAATCGTCTGCAGGTAATTCGCGACGATACGTTCAATCGTGGTGCCGGCCTCTACGCAGACCGTCCCACCTTCGAGCCCGGTCGCATCGGTAATACCCAGATCGCCGTGCGCCATGATCTGTGTGCCGCCAAAGAAATACGGCAGGCTAAACTGAAGACCCAGCTCGGTATCGCGACCCATCGTCCAGCCGGTGGCCTTGATGATAAGGTCGACATCACCCGATTGAAGCGCCGGAAAACGTTGTGCCCAACTGAGAGGAACAATCTGCGCCTTCTGTGGGTCGCCAAGGATGGCAGTGGTCAGGGCGCGGCACAGGTCGATATCAAGACCCTTCCACTCATTTTTATCATTCACTTCGACAAATCCGAAATAGCTGCCGTTGTGGCCGGAACACAGCATGGTCCCGCGCTCCATGATCTGGGTGACCGTTGCGCTTTGTGCGGATGCCGTCGTTGCCGACAACGTCGTCAATGCCGCGATTGTTGCGCCGATTGCGATAAGTGACTTCATCGTTCCCTCCCTTTTGTGCCATATAACAGCACGCTTGTATTACTATACAGCATTCACGCGTCCTGTCACTGAGTCAACAATTTTCTGAGGCGGCGTCAAAACTGGGCACAAAGTATTCGAAGCTGCACAGAACAGAGCGAAGCAGGGGTTTGTGTTCGCTATCAGCGGTCCGCGCCCTTGGTCACGTCCGTCAAGATGGTGTAATTTGTCTGATGGCCCGAGGTCATGATCAGGCGGCTTTGATGCTAAGAATGAGATCAATCTCCTCGTGATCGATCTGAGCAAATGCCTCGCCCATCATGTAGCGACTGGCGGTCTGCCAGTCGTCGTTCTGCTCGAACAGGACAGCGCCAATGAGGCGGGTAATTGAGGTCTCGTTGGGAAAGATTCCGACGACATCGGCGCGGCGCTTTACCTCCTTATTCAAGCGCTCAATGGGATTTGTGCTGTGCAGTTTGGTGCGGTGCTGTCGTGGAAAGGCCATGTAGGCCAAGGGGGCGTGGCCGTCTGATTGGCCGGACCAAGGGCGGCATGAACACCAAGCTACATGCCATTTGCGGCAGCCAAGGACGGCCGATCAGCCTTTTCGTGACTGCTGGTCAAGTCAGCGACTACATCGGCGCGCGGGCACTGCTGAGCAGCCGCGTGAATCTACGGCTGAGCCCCATTAAAAATGGAGGATTACCTTACGAAGTGGCCCTGACACTCCGTAAGAGCGACGTCAAGGAACCGGTTTGATATGCATCCGGGCCGATACCGAATTGGCGACAAAGCAATAGCGATGCGCGCGCTCATGCATCTTCTCGATATCCTCCGGACTTTTCTCCATACCGGTATCGAAGGTCACGCGTGGCGACAGCTTCAGGTCCGTCACCGCCATTTTCCCATCAGGCAGTTTACCCAGAACTGCTTCGGCGTGGTCGTGATAGGTGGAGATTGCCCAAGAAGCTTTGGCTGCCAGCGCCAGGAATGTCATCATATGACAACTCGACAGAGATGCGGCCAATGCCTGTTCCGGATTAGTCGCGGACGCATCTCCGCCCCAATCCGGCGCCGCGTCACCAGGAAGTGTGTAATCGGCATTATAGGTGATGTCATGGGCGTTACTGTATTGCCCCGGCGCAAGATTCAAAGCATTCCGCGTCCAGCTGAGGGTGACTGAAAGATTTGACATTTTTACCCCTTAAGTATATATGATTGCTCAATTTACTCGCACCCTAAAGCCCCGGCCACATTAGTAAATGTCGAATATCTACCAACCATATTGAAAAATACTATATGTGATGCGGCATGCCGGATACGGCTAAGAAGCACTAATGCACCATCCCCGGCCCGACCTGCCTTGCAGATCGGGCCGACCAGGCCAAATAGGCTCGCATCAGGCCCCGTTGTGTCGCTATGGATGTGCTGACCTTCCTGGTTTCAGGCGTCTGGGTTTTCGACAATCACAGCGATGCCCTGTCCACCACCTATGCACATGGTAGCCAGACCGTATCGTCCGTTGATGCGGCGCAACTCATGGATCAACTTGACCAGGATGATCGCGCCCGAGGCCCCCACCGGATGCCCCAGCGCAATTGCTCCGCCATTCGGGTTGGTGATCTTTTCGGGGAAGCCAAGTGCGCGCGCTACCGCGCAAGCTTGTGCTGCAAAGGCTTCATTGGATTCGATTACTGACATGTCTGAAATACTCAGCCCAGTTCGATCTAGTGCCTGCTTCACCGCCGTGATCGGCCCAAGGCCCATCAGTTCGGGGGCCACACCGCCTAAGCCATAACCTCTGATACCGGCCAGGATCGGCAAGCCAGCCTGCTTTGCATAGTTTTCTTCAGTTAGGATCAGGGCCGCCGCCCCGTCATTGATGCCCGAGGCATTACCCGCAGTGACCGATCCGTCCTTTTGAAACGCTGGCCGCAGACCGGACAACCCCTCCTCGGTCACTTCGGCACGGGCGTGCTCGTCGGTGTCAAACACAGCCTCTTTACGTCCTTGACGCACCGTGATCGGCAGGATCTGCTCGGCAAACCGACCTTGATTGATCGCACGGATCGCGCGTGCGTGTGATCTGGCGGCCAGCGCATCCTGCGCCGCGCGATCAATATCACATTTTGCGGCGACATTTTCGGCCGTCACGCCCATGTGGCCGCTGCCAAAGGGATCGGTTAACGCCCCGGTCATCATGTCCGTTGCCACTGTGTCGCCCATTTTGACACCAAACCGCGCCGATGTCAGCAGGTGGCCAGCGCGGCTCATGCTTTCCGCTCCCCCTGCCAGCGCCACCCGGGCATTGCCTAGAAGGATCGCCTCAGCTGCCGTTACGACCGCCTGCAAACCGCTTCCGCAGAGCCGGTTCAGCGTCAGGGCGGGCGCACTCTCGGAAACATTTGCACCCAGTGCGGCAACTCGGGCCAGATACATATCCTTTGGTTCGGTATGGATCACATTACCAAAGACCGACTGCTCAACCGCCTGCGGCGCAATGCCTGCGCGTGCAATCGCCTCGCTCGAAACCTGCGCGGCCATATCCGTCGGCGACACCGAGGCCAGCGCTCCTCCAAATCCGCCGATCGCGGTGCGGACACCTGACGTGATCACTACTTTCATTTCGATCTCCTTAAAATATATCCAGAAACGTGAACTATGGTTCTTGCGCGATGGGAGGCCCGCTGAACTGCACTCGTGCGGCGTGAAACAGATTTCGTCACGGCTCGCAGTTTCCTGGCGAACTGACGCGTCAGGTCTTTTGCAAAATCCATAAGGCGATCGCCCCCAATTCCATTTCCTTGAAGATGCCGAACATCGGCCCTGATCGGTGTCATCATCACCGGTCTCAGCTTTTTCAGCAGCCTGTTTACAGACTGTTTATTTCGTACGTGCCCAGCACCCGGGCAGCATTGGACCCCTGCACTACATGAATTTTGTTCTGACAGATATTAGAGGGCAGCCCCTCGCAAAACCAATTCATCTTGGGCCGGAGTGTATTCAGCATTTCTATATGCCGCCTTGAAATGACTCCATCGGACCTGTCAAGGCGATGCCGCTGTCTGACGTCAGCGCCTATGGGACCAAATAAGGCAATTTATTGAAAGAGTATTTCTGGCTCATCTTAACCACCGAGGAGTGGTCGATGTGAAAGACAACGAAGTGAAGTGGTCCTGCTTTTTCGGACGGGTTTGCGGCTCAGCTAAGATGCATTCGGGTTAGGTTTCATGCCGCTTGGTTCATCTGTATCGCGCCAAAATATGCGTTGTCGGGCGTTCGTTTTTCAAGCGCGGAGTGTGGCCGCACAGCGTTGTAAAATTCGAGCCATTCGTCGATGACACGTTTGGCTTGGAAGCCGTCCTGCAATTCGTGCAAGTAGACAGCCTCCTGCTTGAGGGATCGCCAGAGCCGTTCGATGAAGATGTTGCCGAGATAGCGGCCGCGGTCGTCCATGGATATTGACCTGCCCCCCGCGAGATCCCTCACTTTAATGTAGAGTTTGCTCAACCACGAAGGAGCAAACTGATGCGAAAGAG
>CANNCP010000026.1 GCA_947503145.1 uncultured Roseovarius sp. | reverse complement strand
TGGGGGCTTTGCCATCCGACAGGCGGGTCAAAATCAAATGCTGAAGCCGGGTCAGTTTTGAATGCTCATTGACACGCCTTGCGCTTCTTGCTTCGGTCCCAACATCGTCAATCCCCCTGCATTCACAAGCAAATTGAATCAGTGTCCGGCCCCCAAATCAACAAGAGTTTTTCAACAGAATATGCCGATTCTGTGGAAAAACAGTGTGTTGCTGGCGCAGAAATTGGCGGCTTGAATGGAGCGCGAGCGCCTTTCTCATCAGGCTTTTTGCGTTTGCTGCGGTGCAGGAAAGATCTTCGCCAGTTTGCGGAGGTTCTGGGCGGTTGCGGCGAGGAGGAATTCGTCATTTGCGCCGCATGGACCACGTAATCGGAGCCGCCCCAGGCCAAGGATGCGCTTGAGGTGGGCGAAGAGCATCTCGACCTTCTTCCGGAGCTTCATCGAGATGTCGTATTGGCGGGTCTTCGCAATGTCGCGGGCGACTTGGCGGGCATCTTCATGTTCCTCGCGGGTGATGGACCGGAAGTCCATGTTGGGACAGCAGCGCGGCTTTGAGGGGCAGGCCTGGCAGGTGAGCTTCAAGGCACGGTACTTTGCGGTGCCCTTTCCGGTCGGTCCTCTGTTCGGGTCGGAATAGTTCCGGCGGAACTGCCTCAGTGTCTGGCCTTCAGGGCAGATGTATTGATCGTTCTCGGCCTCCCACTCGAAGTCGGCGCGGCTCCAGGTGCCGTCGGTGCGCCCGGACTTGTCCAAAACCGGGATGTGCGGGGCGATCTTGCGGTCGACCAGCCAGCCCAGCATCGGCCCTGTGCCGTAGGCGGTGTCGGCGATCAGTCGCTCGGGATGCAGATCGAACCGGACCTTCACGCGATCGAGCATGGTCTTGGTCGCCCCAACCTCTGCCTGCCGGATCGAACGGGTCGCCTCGACATCAACGATGACACCGTGATCGGTGTCGATCAGGTAGTTGTCGGAATAGCTGAAGAAAGCAGGCCCCTTGCGTGCTGCGGTCCACTGGCTGGCTGGGTCGGAATGCGAGGTGAACTTGGGCTGAACCTCGCTGGCGGCGCCGAATGCGGCCTCGTCCAGCGTGTCGAGATATTCGCGCACGGCGCGGGGCGCGTCGGCTGGATCAATCTGCGATACGTCCCAATCCTCCTTTGGCGTCGAGTTCTGCTTGTTGGCATCCGCCTCGATCAGGCTGGCATCGATCGCCATGCGCTGGCCGCTGACAAGGCCTTCGGCGAACCGCCCGAGCCCCTCGATACAGGCTTGGACGTCCGCCAGCTTGCCTTGGGCCTCGTCTCGTTCCTGTCTCACAAGAAACAGGTCCGACCGCGCATCTGAAAGGGCGTCGCGTGTCTCCTCAAATTCCTCCAGCGCGCTTTTGAAGGCCGCGCGCATTTCCCGGCTGTTTTTCAGCAATTCGTTGTAATCGCCTACCAGCGTGTTGAACCGCGTTTGCAGGCCATCGTATTCATTGGCGCATTCGGTCAGGTTGGATTTGCAGGTGAACCCCTCGTAATTGCATTGGTAGCTGTTGAAGCAGGCGGCATCTTCGCTCATAGGCCATGGCGGCGATGGGTTTCAGGCGCTTGTTCGCCTGATCCGCTCCCATGAGCTGAGGCTCACGCGGCAAGAACGCATCTCATACGAAACCTACGTCACCCGGAGCCACCACGATGCTTGATTTCGTCAAGAGCGCATTCGCGCCCCGCTACACCTTCGAGAACACCGACACGATCTTCATACGTGGGCGCCAGTATCGCTACATCTCGACCCATGGGGACCGCCATTACTTCGTGCCGGCCGACGGCCAAGGGCCACGAGAGAAATACGACAACGCCACCATCGCGGAGATGCTCGAGGCAGGGCATTTCGACCACCGTCCGGACCGTGAATTCAACTACCTGACGGAATTGCCGCCCGACATGCTGAGCCTGTTGGGTGACGAGGAGAAGCAACGCGGTTCGGAACGCGAAGCCATCGTTTTGGCATTCCTCGAAAAATATCAGGCCGGAAAGATCAAACGCACGGATACATCGATCCGTGAGGGCATGGATAGCATTCTGGGTGCGGCAGCGAGAATGATGAGGGACTATGACACCCGCGCGACAATCCGCGAAACCGTGAGCCCGCGCTCTTTGCGTCGTTGGGTCTCGGCATACGAAAGGGATGGTCTGGCTGGCCTTTACGACGATGTTTCGCAGCGAGGGAATTACGGGCGGAAGCTGACGGAAGAGCAGCGCTTCTTCATGTACTCCAAGCTTCCGGGATACCTGAGCGAACTGAAAAAGACGCCGGCCAACATCGTCAAGGATGTCCGGAATGCGTTCACCGCGGAAAACGCGGAGCGCGAAGCCGCTGGGCGAACGGACCTGCTGAAATGCCCCTCACGCGTCACGATCCTGGCCGCAATTCATCATCTTTCGCCATTCCGGGTGAAACTGGCCCGTGAGGGCGTGGACGCGGCCATGCGCGCTTTTTCTCCGGTGGGAGAGGGGATCGATGTCGAGCGCCCGTTGCAGCGTGTGGAGATGGATGAACAGAAAATAGACCTGATCTCTCTCATGGAGGACTCGGGCCTCCTGAACATGTTCTCCGACGACGACAAGGCGCGATTGGGCCTGGACGGGTCGATCAAGCGGTGGTGGATCACCGTTCTCCTCGACGTGCGCACGCGGTGCATTTTGGGAATGATCCTATCGCGCACCCCTTCCTCGAAGAGCGGGCTGCGCGCCGTCGAGATGGGGATGCGCGACAAGGGGGTCTGGGCCAGCGCCGCCGGTGCTCAAGATGCGTGGTCGGAACACGGCCTGATGGGGACCCTCGTCACAGACTGCGGCAAGCAATTTGTCGGACATGATTTTCGAACGAGGCTCTGCGATCTCGGGATTACCCTGGTTCACTGTCCAGGTGCACGGCCGTGGCTGAAGCCCTATATCGAGCGCGTTTTCAGGACGATTTCGTCCAAGCTGATGCCGCGGCTATCCGGCTGCACCTTCGGGGACATCCTGCGCAAGGGCAGCAGCAATCCCGAAGACAAGGCAGCGCTGACCGGCCACTCACCACCAGCCGGCCTTGCTGCGGTGCAGCCCGGCTTTGCGGTCATTCGCTGCAACTACGAAATCCGGCGTCGGGCGAATTCACACAGTGCGGGACATTGCCGCCCTTTGTACCGCCAGTACGAATGACCGGTTATGATGCTCGCCAAAGACGGCGCTAAACCCCGCTCGTTGACAAAAGAGCCATGTCCGGTTCTGTGCATTGGCGCGTCAAGAGCTATGCCTGCCGTTTCAACCATTCACTTACAATCGCAACAACCGATGGCTTTCTCGGCTTGCGGGGGGCCACTACGTAATAGCCTTCTTCAGTTGTTGTGGAGAATGGAAACGGCTGGCAAAGGTGGTTGGATTGAAGATCGTTTTTTACGAATTCCCGGTTGGTCAGCGCAACACCCTGAAGCGCGATGGCTGCATCGATGGCAAGCGATGTCTGGCTGAAATTCATGGTTCGCATGTCGGGGATTTGCTTATCTGGCAGAGCCTTTTCCAGAAACAATGGCCATTGGCCGTGGGTGTCCTCAAGCAAGACGTGATGCCGCAGATCTTGCGGTGAGGTGATCGGACGACTGCCCGTCGCCAGATCGGGATGGCAGATGGCGATCAGTTCTGACGTAAACAGAGGGTCAGCGACCAGCCCCGGTCCAAAGGGCGGCTTGCCCTGCCGGATCGCGACATCGACACCATCGGATTGGAAGTTGGCAAGGGCATTCGAAGCATCCAGGCGGAGGCGGATATTTGGGTGATCTTTGGCGAAGGTGCCAATCCTCGGGACAAGCCATCTTGTGGCAAACGATGGTGTTGAACTGATAGTGGCAACAACTTCCAGAGGCGCAAGGTTTTCACTGGCCTCCGCGATAAGGTCAAAGGCGCGGCGAATGGAAGGAAGATATCCGCGCCCCACGTCGGTCAACGCAAGACCCCGGGACTGACGGTGAAACAGTTTGACCTTCAACCGGGCCTCCAAGGCACGCACCTGCTGCGCGACAGCGCCTTGGGTAACGCCCAGTTCCTCGGCCGCGAGCCTGAAGTTCAAGTGGCGCCCGGAGGCCTCGAAGGCTTTGAGGGAATTGAGTGGCGGTAGGTTTCGCATGAGGCTCCGCTTCAAGAGTGTAGAATTTCTATAGTTTTAAAGCAGCATTACTGATTAGTCAAAACGACGCCGATGGCCGATCTTGGAGGCAGGACATATCCACACTTCCCGAGGAGACACACAATGGCGGACCCGAAAGTAGCAATCATCATTGGCGGCGGTAGCGGCATGGGTGCCGACAGCGCACGCCGCCTCGCGGCCGACGGATTCAATGTCGCCATCTTGTCGTCGTCAGGCAAGGGCGAGGCGCTGGCGAAGGAGCTTGGCGGCATCGGCGCGACCGGCACCAACAAGTCCAGCGATGACATTCAGCAACTCGTCGATGCGGTGATGGAGAAATGGGGCCGCGTGGATGTGTTGGTCAACTCGGCCGGTCATGGCCCGCGCGCGCCAGTGCTCGAAATCAGTGACGAAGATTGGCACGAGGGGATGGAGGTTTATTTCCTGAACGCCGTGCGCGCCACGCGCATCGTCGCCCCGCTCATGATCGAACAGAAGTCCGGCACGATCATCAACATTTCGACCTTTGCCGCCTTTGAGCCTGACGCGGTCTTCCCGACCTCGGGTGTGATGCGCGCCGGTCTGGCTGCCTTTTCCAAACTGTTCGCCGACAAATACGCCGCCGACAACGTGCGCATGAACAACGTCCTGCCGGGCTTCATCGACAGCCTGCCGGAGAAGGCTGATTTCATGGCGAAAATACCCATGGGACGCTATGGGAAATCCTACGATGAGATCGCCGCGACCGTGGCCTTCCTCGCCTCCGAAGGGGGTGCCTACATCACAGGTCAGAACATCCGCGTGGATGGCGGCATAACACGCTCGGTCTGATCCCGGCACCAGCAACGAAAGATAAACCTATGAAACCGACTTCCAAAGACTCCTCGTGGGAGATGGACCTCCCTGCGCTTCCCGCGACCCCGAAGCACGATGCCTATGATGTCGTGATCATCGGCGGTGCCACCATGGGGGCTTGCACTGCCTGGTTCCTCGCATCGAACCCCGACTTCAAAGGCAAGGTGCTGGTCGTCGAACCTGATCCGACCTTTGCCAAAGCCCAAACGGGTGCCTCCAACAACTGCATGCGCCAACAGTTCGCCAACCCGATCAACGTCAAGATCGGCCAATACGCGGCCGAGTTCGTGCGCAACTTCCGGGAAAACCTTGGCGGCGATCCGAAGGTGCCAGACCTCAGCATTCGCAACTTCGGGTGATCGACGCGGATCAGCATCCGGTCGCTGTCGATGTCGGGCACACGCAGATGGGTCACTTCGCTGGCTCGAAGGCCGCCGCCATAGGCCACGCTGAAGGCGGCCCGGTACTTGAGGCCGGACTGTGCTGAAATACGCAGGGAGATGCAGGAGATCGCCGGCAAGCGGCGTCGGTTCGGCTATCGCCGGATCGGCGTCTTGCTCGAACGCAAGGGTATGATCATGAACCACAAGAAGCTGTATCGGCTCTATCGAGAGGAAGGGCTCTCGGTGAAGAGGCGACGTGGCCGC
>CANNCP010000025.1 GCA_947503145.1 uncultured Roseovarius sp. | reverse complement strand
TGTTAACGTGGCAGGTGGGTCAATTTTACTCGCTCATAACCCACCTAAGTGGGTCAATTTTGCATGCCGATTCACACTCATCTGTGCCTGCCGAGGTCGCGGAATCGGCAGCAAATCTTCACGTCACCGGTGCTGCGGCTGTTCCACCGCCGACAGCTCTGGATGTGGTCAGCCCCGAGTCTGCCCCTGCCGCGCCCACCGGCGCTCTTCGTGCCGGGAACGTACCGCTTCCGCCCGACATGCAGCCCAACGCCGCCCCCACCCAGGTGGCTGCGCCCACGTCCGGGATCGCCTGTCCCGCATCCGCAACCGCTACGCCAAAGCGGGAAACCCGAATTCTGATCGATGAGACCCTTCTCACGGAAACTTCGCGTGCAGCCCTCAGGAAAGGACCCAACATCGAGTTCCGGGAGGCGTTCGATCTCTACTTCGAGCTCAAGGAGCTCGGCTATGGAGACAATTTCGAAGCGCGCCAGAAGCGGTTTCCCGACCAGGGAAAGAACTGGACACGGACCTCCGGCGGAAACGCCAGGAAGGCACGCGAGATCTGGGTCGATGTCCTCGGCAACCAGCCGTTCCAGCAGATCGATTGGACCGAGGTCGATGGCGTCCTGAACATCATTCGCCGCATCCCGAAATACCACGGAAAGAAGCCGACCCTGCTGAACACGCGCGGTTTCCTCGAGCTCGTCGAGCGCGCCGACGAACTGGAACTCGCAGCCGCAGCAGAGTCGAAATTGAACCTTGCGGTCAAAGGCAAAGCCACTCCGGCGGACCTTGAACGCGCTGAACTTGACGCGAAAATCCCGCGCCTGCGCGTTGCCACCTTCCTGCGCCATGGCCGCATGGCAAACCGGGTCGGCAAGATGCTGAAGGCAATGAAGGTGATCGATGAAAACCCGTTCGAGATCTGCTCCTGGTCGAACGATGAGGAAAAAGCCCTGAAGGCGAACGAGGAGGATCGCACGCGCATGCTGTGGGACGACAGGATCCAGAGGCTCTTCGACTCGCCAGTCTACCAGGGCGACTGCGAAGAGAAGGATTACCCGCTGTTCTGGGCGCCGCTCATCGCGCGCTTCGCCGGATGCCGCGCCGAGGAGATCCTGCAACTCGGGCCTGATGATTTCGGGTCGGAAAACGGGGTCGCGTATTTCACCGTCCGCAACGTGATCGGCAACCACGTGAAGTCCACAGCCGGGGAGCGTCGCATTGCCGTGCACCCCAAGCTGATCGAACTGGGATTGCTTCGGTTTGTCGAAATGCGCCGCAGACAGAACCAGTCTCGCCTGTTCCCGGATCTCAACCGCGGCCAGACTAAGGAGACCTACTCGGAACTCTTCAGCAAGACCTTCGGATACTACCGCAAAACGAACGGATGCTACTGGCCTGGTCTCGATTTCCATGCGTTGCGCACCACATTCCACAACGATCTGGGGAACCTGCTTTGCCCCGACATGGTGCGCCGGCGCCTCATGGGGCACGAAAAACCGGTCGACGAAGGTGACGGCTCTTACACGCGCGAAATCTGGGTGAAGACATTGCATGAGGTGATCAGCAGGATCGATGTGGACATCTCGAGGATCAAGAGTCCCTTCGCCGCGCCCGGTGTCAACGCCGTCCAAGTCTTACCCGCCCGAGGTGAGATCAAACATGACAATGTCGTCGGATTTCGACGCTGACCGACCTGAGGGAACGGTCCTTGCCGGGCAGAATGGACGGAAGGCAAGAACTCACGAGTTCGTGATAGCTCTGCTGAAGCTGAATTTCGATATTTTGACTTAGATCATAATATCCCGGGAAATCCGGGGCATAGGGCGGCGTTGAAACACTCACGGAGATACAGGAAATGCACGACAACCTCGCCACCCGAAATGACAGAAAACCTCACCCGAAATCATTCGCACAATGGACGCCCCGGGTCCTTCTCGAAGGCGCCAATCTCACCGAAGAATCGAAGCTATTTCTCACCGGTGAAAAGCAGATCTGCCTCGAAGGCGCGTTCGAGTTCTACATCGAAACCCGATCACTGGGGTACCAACCCGGAACTTCCCGACTTGATCCGGCCCTTGGCGAAAGCTGGCGGCGAAATAGTGCTCCGAACATCGAGAGCGCCAAGCGTGCCTGGGTGCGCACCTTGGGGAATCCGTTCTTTCGCGACATCGCAAGGGAAGATGTGATCCCCTCGCTGGAGGAAATCCGGAAACTGCCGAAAGGCCACGGGAAACGGCGGAATACCGGGGCCGACGACGAAGGCCTGGTCGGCGAAGACCAGACTTCTCCTGACCGCATCGGCGTCACGACATTCCTGAAGATCGGGCGTGCGGCGCGCCAGGTTGGCGATTTCCTTGTCAAGCTTGGGCTCGCAGAAGAAAATCCGTTCAATGTCTGCAGCTGGTCGACGGTCGACGAGGCCCGTCTGCGGCAGCAGGAGCGCCCAGTCGACCACCCTACCTGTTTGGACGCTGTTGAAAGCTACCTGTCATCGCCAATCTTCCACGGCGACATCGGGGATGCCGGTGATCCTCTGTTCTGGATCCCTCTTCTGATGCGGCTCGCAGGACTGCGCCTCGGCGAAGCCGTCCACCTTACCACCCAGAACCTGCAATATCATGACGGCATACCGGTCCTCTGCATCGAACGCGATGCGAAGACGCCCGGGGCCCGCCGGGAGATCCCAGTATCTCGGCGGCTGCAGGACCTCGGCCTCGTCGGACTGTTCAAGTTGCGGCAGGATCAGAAGGAGACGATGCTCTTCCCACATGTTTCGCAGGAAAGGCTCGGCACTGGCACGACGCGGTTCCGGAGGCAGTTCGTCCGCTACTGCGAGACACACGGGATCGACGCCTCGGCGCTGCATTTCGAAGATTTCCGGAAAGCACTGCAGTATGAGCTCCTTGAAAAGGGATGCCCGCCCGACATTGTCAGGATGGCAATGGGTCACGTGTCACGCGAAGCGGGTATTCGATTTCTGGACGACATCCTTCGCAGGACAGTCCGCGACGTCCTGTCCGGGGCCGGAACCGACATCCCCGACATCGTCGATCCCTTCCGGTAAATCGCACCCCCAACGGCCCGGGCATCTGCCCGGGCCTTCTTCATCATGCCCTTCCTCGGCAGTTCTTGGTTGAGATTTCCCCGCCCCCGATAGGACCG
This sequence comes from uncultured Roseovarius sp., assembly GCA_947503145.1. Taxonomy (GTDB): domain Bacteria; phylum Pseudomonadota; class Alphaproteobacteria; order Rhodobacterales; family Rhodobacteraceae; genus Roseovarius. The sequence goes on along the minus strand of CANNCP010000025.1, from coordinate 3,289 downwards.
CCAGCGCCCAGAGGGCTTCATGCACCGAAAGACGATCAATACCATCTTCGTGGTCCGCAGGGCACCTTTCTGCGCAATATTCGAAACACGGCAGAGGCCGCGAAAAGTGACCTCCGCGTTATCGGTATCGACGACTGGGCTTGGCGCATGGGACAAAGATACGGTACTCTGATCTGCGGTCTGGAGCGGCACCGGGTTGTCGACCTGCTGCCGGACCGGAACCCTGCCACGGTCGAGGCCTGGCTGCGTGTCCGCCCCGGGATCGAGGTCGTGGCCCGTGACCGCAACGCCGGTTATCGCGGCGTCGTCGCGCGCGCCTTCCCTCGGCGGCCGCTGGTTGTCGCGGAGCAGGCGTCAGGTTCGGTCGGTGATATCCAGTGCAGCATCCATCGCCTTGAGCCGTGTGATGCGCCCTTTGCTTCCGGTCCCCTGTTCTCATGCGCGCGCCGCTGGAAAAGACAAGAGGTCTTATCTGTGTTTGACCTTCTCACTATATTTGCTCGCGTCGTCCACCCGACAAAGCAGCGCCCTGCGAACGCATTGGATACATACGCGCCAGCTCCCCGGCTTGATTGGCTCGACGCTTTGCGCTGCGTCATGCTCCAGCTTCCCGCTGTAGATCAGAGCAAGGATATCCTCCACAGAATAGGCACCCAAGCCATGATGCACTATGGTGCGCCAGACCCGATTGAGGCCGTTCTGCGTGGGCCGATCGCTGGCATCATAGATGTCTTGAAGCCAGCTTGGTAGCGCCACAGCACGCCGCACCTGCCGCGCGGTTGGCGGCATGCGCAGATCCCCACGCAGGAGACCTGACTGCCGCACGCGGGGTTGTTTTGCCAGCCTCACCAGGAATTGATAGATGTTCCGGTGCTGTTTTGCACCCTGCGGATCGACGCAGGCAAGTTGTGCGGCGATCCAGCCATTGTCAATTTCGTTTGGCTCCAGCCCATCGCGCATGGCACGCCACCGCACCTCGCCGACGACGCCGGCATTGGTTGGTAGCTCAACATCAGCCAATAACTGCAACGCTGACCAAGAATCGAGGTCAGGACGCAATATCCCGATTGCCCGAGGAACCCTCGCCGAGAGGCGCATGTGATTGTTCCGCGCGTTGCCCGGGATCCGATCGCGCATCTCGGGTGACAAATTGCTCCAGACAGCGGGAAACAACGTTCCGAACGCCTCGACCGGATGATCCAGCCCGTCCAGAACCCGTTCCAGAATCCGGAAATCAACCTCACGATGCGGCCAGTCTGCGATACTGGGGATCCCATATCTGGCGGCATCCGCGAGGGCGTCGCTCACGTCTCGGAGAGTGGCGATGTCCCTACGGGGTTGCGCTACCGTACCGGCGACCGCACCGTGATCGGGTTGCAGATTGAGGGTGGACGAATGCATCGTGTTTTTCATTTTCAGAGTAAATCCGTGATATCATCATTGGTGAACTTTTCCGCCCGGGCGGAAAAAGCATCGGCGGCCAGTCGGGCGGACCTCCGCCTGGCGTGGTCGTCGCGGTATTTCTCAATCATGCTTTCGCCTTTATGTCCGAGCGCGTTGCGGCCGTAGCGGAAACCTGCTTCGCCCAAATCGGCCAAGAAGGTCTGCAAAAGCGTGCGCGCCAAGTGACTGGAAGATCCGATCGCCTCATCCCATACGCGTCCGAACCATCCATAGGCCACAGGACCGCCCTCATAGCGCAGAAAGAGCGGTCGGCGCTGCGCGATGGCTTGGTCGCGGATCTGCGGCAGGTATCGGGGATCGTTGTCGCCCAGCAGAAGCGCGTCGAAAAAGCGGTTGAAATCCGGCTCGAAATCCATTTTCAGCGGTCCTCCGGTTTTGGACTGGGCATAGTCGAAGGCATACATGTTGGTATGCGGGCGATAGAAAACCCCCGCGCCCCAATACATGCGATCAATGACATCCCGTGCACGGGGTGGACAGGCGACGGTGATGCCGCGCGCGCAGGCTTTCAGGCGCCGCTGGTGGCGGTGGGCGGCGTTTAGGGTTGCAGTGGCCTCTTCGAGTTGGATTCGGGCGCGGGCCAGGGTGACAGGTAGTGTGGGTGCCTTCAGGGCAGCAAACATCTTGAGCGGGGTTTGCCGCTGCTCCAGATCTGCAAAGCCGCGATAGTTCCGATCCAGCCGGTCCATTACAGCGTCCGACACACCGAAATGTGTTCCGAAGCGTTTCAGCTCTTCTGCCGTGCTGCGCAAATACGCCCATCTTGGCTGCGCTGCGTCCGGATCTTCACCGTTCCTGATGGCCTTGGCCTTCGAACGGTCGATCAGGTCATCGTAGAGCGCGCATTCGGCTTCGCTGACCTCCAGATCGATGGGCAGGCCGGCCTGGACAGCAGACCAGGCGAACATGCCAAGTCGGCGTTCCATGCGATCGAGGATCGGCAAGCTGTAACTTTGGTTGCGACGCAGATGGCGCAGGGTATCCTGCCAGGCCTCCGGAAGATCCTCTACCCGATACGAGACCGTCCGCTGGTAGCTGCGGCGGATCCCGTGGTTGTGGGTCCGGTAAAAAGTGCGATGCCCTAATTCCTCACCGACGGCGGTTGCGGCCTCGATCAGCGCCGGACTGAACCCCAGAGCCTGAAAGGCCCGCTTGAGGGTTTCGATTTGGCCCAGCCAATCGCGTTGCCAGATCTCGACGGATTGGGGATCCGCAGGCCTGGGGGGAATGTCCAAGGTCAGGAAGGCCCGGATATCCGTGACAGCCGGTGCGGTGACGCGGTGCTGCGCGCAGAACGCGATGAACGGCTCCAGCGCTTCGAGCTCCACCGCCGTGACATTTGCAATGCCAGGCAATTGGGCGACACCTGCCATATGGGGCGCCCGAAAAATGGCGCGGATTCGGGGGGTCATTTGCGGCCCCTTATTCGGATTATGCGTTCAGCCTCGGCTGCAGCCTGCACCATCGCGTCCTGCGCAATCTTGGCGCTGCGATCGGGGTCCAAAAACGCGTAACGCTTGCTGCAGACAGCCTCTGTGTTACCAAGCATATCGGCGATGTTCCGCATCGATTTTCCCATGCGGATCAGTATGCTGGCGAAACCGTGCCGGAAGCGATGAAAGGTCATCGGAACGCCCGCGTCGTTGGCGGCCGCCTGAAACCACAGCCGAAACGTCGACGGGTTCAATCGCCCTCCAGTTGTCCGGATCGACGGAAAGAGGTAGATGCTCCGCTCGTCAGGGTCGATCAGCTGTCAATGAGCATTCAAAACTGACCCGGCTTCAGCATTTGATTTTGACCCGCCTGTCGGATGGCAAAGCCCCCA
>CANNCP010000024.1 GCA_947503145.1 uncultured Roseovarius sp. | reverse complement strand
GTTAACGTGGCAGGTGGGTCAATTTTACTCGCTCATAACCCACCTAAGTGGGTCAATTTTGCATGCCGATTCACAACAAGGATGATGCCTTCGCCAAGCTGCAACTCCACATGATGGGCGCGTTCGCTGAATTTGAGCGGAACATCATCCGCAAGAGACAGGCAGAGGGGATCGCCAAGGCCAAGTCGAAGGGGGTCTACAAGGGCAGGAAGCCTAGCATAGATCGTGACAGGGTGAAGGAACTGAGGGAAGAGGGCTTGTCCACCTACAAGATCGCCGCGAACATGGGTATCAGCCGCATGTCAGTTCATCGCATCCTGAACGGCTAGTCAGGCTGGCTTCTCTCGAATAGCAAGATCAAGAGGCCCTGCCTAAAAGGTAAGGTCCCTCAGATTTCTGGTAGGGTAGGTTTGTTCTGGTCGTGCAGCTACCTCGGAATCCTAGACAAAAGAAACGCGAACCCCTCTCAAGTCAACTCACTAAGCTTCACTAGGAATGCTCTCGTGACAGAAGAAGGAACCACAAAAACTCCATTGTCCCTCCGACCATATACCTTTATCTCATAGTCGCTGCTGGACATTTCTTCCAGTTTCCTAATAGGAATTTCCAATACGAAGAACTCTTCCGTGGTTGCCAGTCCAGCAGCCGTAGTGACGTTGTTATCTAGAGACATGAAAGTGAACTTGTACCGGTCTTCACCAATCGCAGAATTGTAGAAACCCCATTCTGTACCTGACTTCTTTACAAAAAGCTGTGCAGTGGTTGGCGGTCCGTTGGTGACATCAGCTTGAATGGCAATGCGAACTGGAAAGGTGTCAGTAAAGCCTTGTCTGCTTAGGTAGAATGGAGTCGTCAGTAGCCTTTCACCGCTGAACTTATCCGCTTTAACCGTAATATCGTTCAGTGCTGTAGCTTGGCCGGTAGGAGTAGAGGTAGCACTACAAGCTGCCAAAAGGCCTACTAGACTAGCCGCGCAGAAGCATTTAAGGTTTCGACCGTTATTTTTATTCATTCTAATTCCTCCCATCGGGTGAGGTGGGTATCTTCTGTCATTGGAAGCTTCCTGATGTTGTCGACATCTCCGCCGGATTGTCGAGGGTAATCGCGGTGCCATATGAAATCATTCTGAACTTCTTGAGTTCTCCAACTCCGATTGTTGCGTTGTAGGTCTCAACGAATTTAATATCTATTGCTACAACTGCGTTCGCTCCTAACTCGTATGCTTGGTGTTTCAGGTCGTCGAGAAGTTCGCCTTTCGCTTTGGGCACTTTCACGTCCAGAGCGCACTCGACCGTCGACATTATGATGCCGTGCCTTGTTTTCACTGACTGGTTGAGCGTCACTTCTGTAGTTAAAACTATGGACTCGAGGGCTTCTTTCTTTTTCGCCTCTTCCAGTTTTATCCTCTCAGCGTCGGACTTCCTGAATTTTTCTGCTTCTAGCTTGCGAGCTTCGGCCAACTTTTGCTTTTCTGTTCTTTCGGTATCTTCGCAGGATGTGCACTTCCCAAAGAATGAAAGCTTCGATCCGCACTTTTCGCAGTTTGCCATATGTAGAATGTCCTTCGAATTCGTTTCTTTAAGCTTTCACAGGCTTCAAACCACTGCAAGCGTTATCCTGCCGGTCTTACCCCGGAGTCTGAGGGAGGCAGATGTTGACACACATTTGGCATACATCCTGCCCACCTAGCCGTTCTTGCGCGTAGCGGTGCGAGTCGGAGTGTGAGCCGTTCAACCCTGCTATGTGGTTAACGTGTGTGGTAAGCGTGTGTGGTTGAAAATTCCGACGCCGCTGAAATGGCAACCATTTCAATTACTTAATGGCCACAGCGGAAAATGGCGGAGACGATGGGATTCGAACCCACGAGACCCTTCCGGGCCTACTCCCTTAGCAGGGGAGCGCCTTCGACCACTCGGCCACGTCTCCGCTGACCCGTTTAGACAGATAGGCTCAGAGAAACAAGGCGCAAATCGCGCTTTTTTGATCCCATGCAGTATATGCTTGATATTATATATGTTCACCGATATCGCCACAAAAGCTCCAGGCGTTTGGCAATAATCTGTCAACGGTCTGGGCTCGAACTCCAAGGCTTCTCCAGCCACCTAAGAACAAGGTGGTAGGCCCCGCCAGCAGAGAAAGCCGAGAGGTCGCGCCTCAGCGCGTTCGTACGAACCTGACCGGCGGAATTCGCGCCAGATCCAGGATGAATGACCATCGTCAACCGACATCAGCAGTAGTGTCGCTGACCTCTGCGGACTGATTCAGGAAACGCAAGCTCGCCAGAAACCGATCTACTACCTCGTCGCCAAAGACACTGTCAGGGCCATCGGGCGTCAGATCGGTAAACGGACTGTCATAAAGCAGACCCGGATCGATAACGCCGTTCTTCGTCAGGTGTTCGATGACCAGGCCGACGAACTCGATCTGATCGGCGGAGGCGCCGTCAGCAATAAATTCAGCGAAGTGCTCCTGCGCCGCCCCGCGGTCCAGACCGACGATAGATCTCAGGAAGACACCAAAGCCCCCGACCTGAGCGCTTTCGGTATTCCGTGCAATCTCGATGTCGGCGTCCGATCCTACACCCGCCTCCAGCAGCATGCGCTCGAGTTCTTCGATGTCGAGCCGGGTAAGCGGTTTGCCGGATCGCAACCGCCGTAGAGCGACATGGTCGCCATGCCTCGACAGGAACTCGCGTGCCTTCTTCTTAAATGCGGCGAAGTCGGCCACCGGGTTAATGGGAACCGGCGTGGCTACGCCAAGTTCGTCTTCGAAGTCGGTGTATAGGATGCTGCGCGACGCTTGATCAATAAGGTGCACGATGTCGCGCAGACGCAGGCGGGCGCGCTCGGCGATCGGCACCGTCAGGCCTTCCCACCAGGCTTCAGTCAGGATTGCCTCGATCAGTTCCGCGTGACGCGCGATCGCGGGGATCTCCATCTTCGTCGAAAGCGCAGTCGCGATCTCCATGACCTTCCGGCGGCAGGACTCCATCTTCGTCGATCGGCCCATCAAGCTCAGCTGCAGCTCGAACATCACGAGGTCGAAACGTTTTGCTTCCTCCGTCCCCAGATCGGCATTGCTCGGAAGGGCCGCCAGACCTGTCAGTTCCTCGGCTGCCTCGTCAGATAGCGCGGTCCATGGCGCGTCATCTGCCTGCCACGTCTCGACAGAGCGCAGGTGCCCGCGAACCACGAAGGAAGAGATGTCCAACCCCATCACGAATCGGCGCACGTCCTCGACGATCTCCGCACGGACACCCTTGAGGTCTTCCCTCGCACAATCATCCTGCTCGACCGTTGGCGAGGCCAGCGAGTGGTCAATAACCTGCGCCACCTTCAGCCGTGCCTCGACCAGCCTCTCTGTCAGGGACTTCGGGACCGATGGATCCTTCAACTCCGGGTTGGAGCCGAAAAACTCCAAGTTTCCGCAGACGTCAAAGATCCGAAACTCGGTCTTGTCCTGACCGGGGCCAAAAAGGTCTGGTCGCAGGCGTGTCCCCCGACCGACCATCTGCCAGAATTTCGTCTTCGAGCGCACGAGCTTGAAGAAGACCAGGTTGACGACCTCGGGCACATCGATGCCCGTGTCCATCATGTCGACCGAAATTGCGATCTGCGGCTCCTTGCCCGGAATTTCAAAGGCCTCGATCAGACTTTGCGAGTAACTTTCGCCATGGACGATCCGGCGGGCAAAGGTGCCGCCATAGTTCGGCCACCCGGCGTTGAAACGCTTTTCGATGAATTCTGCATGCGCCTTGTTGGCAGCGAAGATGATCGTCTTGCCAATCTTGTCGCCGCCGGCGACATGGATGCCGTGTTCCATGACATGCGCCAGCACCTTGTCCACTGTGTCAGCATTGAACAGATACTTGTTGATCTCCCCCGCGGTGACCTCGTCGCGTGGGCCACTCTCGCCCCAATCGAGCTCGTCCCACTGGTCCTTTTCTTCGTGCGAAAGGTCGTCGTAGCGGATGCCCTCGCGCATGAAGCGGGTCGGAAGGGAGATCGGATCGAAAGGCACAAGGAAGCCTTCCTCGATCGCCTCCTCGAGTCCGTAGAAGTCCGTGGGGTGCCCTGGGTCGAGGTCGAACAGCCGATAGGTGTCACGATCAACCTCGTCGCGCGGGGTGGCGGTGAGGCCAACGAGAAAGCTGTCGAACCACTCGAAGATGGCGCGATAGCGCTTGTAGATCGAGCGATGGGCCTCGTCGATGATCACCAGATCAAAGTGCCCCGGCCCGAACCTACGACCTGAGCGATCAGCCCGGTCGATCAGGTTCATCATCGTCGGGTAGGTCGAGACGTAGACGCGGCCTGTGCCCGAGGGGTCGGTCACCAGGTTCACCGGCGAGCTGTCAGACATATGGGCAGCAAAGGCATTGCGCGCCTGCCGCACAAGGCTGATGCGGTCGCAGAGGAACAGGGCGCGCTTCACGAGGCCCGCGCGCACCATCATGTCGACCAGTGCGATCACGGTCCGGGTCTTGCCCGTGCCGGTCGCCATGACCAGAAGCGCCTTGCGGGAGCCGCCATCGAAATGCTCGGCAATCCGGGTCAGGGCGCGGGTCTGGTAGGGGCGTCCGGCGATCGCGGCCTTGGGCTTCTGATCCACCAGCGGCTTCGCCTCGGTTCGGCGGGCGATCATCTCACCCAGCTCCATCGCCGTCTTGAAGCCACCCAGACGGCGCGGGGGAATGCTGCGGGCGTCGTCCCATATCCAATGCTCATAGCCGTTTGTGTAGAAGATCACCGGGCGGCGGCCGTGCATCTGCTCCAAGGCATCGGCATAGAGCTTTGCCTGCTGCTGCCCCTCGGAAGGGGAGCGGCGGGTGCGTTTTGCCTCGACCACCGCCAAGGGCAGGCCGTCGGCGCCCCAGAGGACGTAATCGGCGAAGCCATGGCCCTGCTCATTCGGCATCGGCTCGACCCGGTATTCCAGATCCCGGCCTTCTTTCAGGTCGCTCCATCCGGATTCGGCCAGCAACAGGTCGATCAGCCGCAGGCGGGTGGTGGCCTCGTTGTAGTCATGCGGATCGGCGGACTGGTCGGCGCGGGCCTTGGCGACCTCTGCGCGCTTGGTCTTCAATTCTTCGTCGAGATTGGCGTATTGCGCCCGCAGCTGCTCCAGTTCCTCGTTGCGGGCCTCCAGGGCCTTCTCGGTGCTCTGGATGCGCCCGCGGGCCTCGCGCATGAGGTCGAGGCGGGCGGTCAGAGGGGTCGGGTCGAAAATGTTGGGCTCGGGCGGCTTCTGTTTCGTCGCGTAGGTGCGGCCGAACCAGTGCAGGACGTGGTGCAACTCCTCGACCACCTGGCGCGCGCCCTCGGGTTTCAGGGTCGCGCCGTCATGGGCGGACTTGTTGCGCACGAGGTTGATGAAGCGCGCCTTGGCGTGGACCTTTTGCCCCATGATGGTGCGCAGGTCAGGATCGTTGATCATCCGGGAGGCACCAGTCTGGGCGGGGGGCGTCAGGCCCGCGTCATGGGCAAAGGCCCAGCCGAGCGCCAATTCTACCGCCTTGCCCGCCAGGATCGCCGCCGCCTCGGGCTCGGTCATCGCCAGCCGCTCGGATGAACTCGCCGCCGCAAAGACGGCTGCAAAGTCGGGTTCGAGATGGGCGAAATTGCTGGCGGTCATTGCGGGCTCTCAGAGTTCTCCGGCAAAGGCGCGGGATTGGAGGGAGGCAAAGAGGGTTTCGCCATCATGTGAAGCGTCGGCAAAACGACCACGTTGCGCGGCAACCTCTGCGATGGCGCCCACGAATGTTTCTTGTTCTGCGCTTGTCGCCTTTGGGATCGGGAAATTCATTAGATCGCCCATTTCAATTCTCTTTGTTCCGTGAGCCGCATTCGACACCATACTGAGAAGACGCTTCCTTGACGCACGAAGCGCTGCGGATATGAAAATGTTGCTGACGCCCTTTCTGGGGATCAGCGCTTTCACATCTTGATTGAATGAAGCTGGCACACGCAAGTCGCATACTGGGATTGAATGAGCTAAGATCATTCCCCGGATCACAATTAAGGTGACATCCGGGCCGACAATTTTGGCCTTACCGGTCTTTGTGGCTTCCTCAGTAATGTTGAGTATTGCTCGATCAAGGTCATCGGACTTCATGTCCTTCGGACTGATCCACGGAATATCGCCATTCCAAAATGCCTTGTTACCCTTCGATGGTGTTGAGCCGCTGACGGCATCGACAAGATCGCTCAGAGGCTGCGCGGGTCGGACTGGCTGACCGGGGCTGGTTGACAGAAACATCTCCGCGAAGATCGCGCCCGGGAGGGTGTCGAGCAGGGCGAGGGCCTCGCGGCGGCGGCGACGCAGGGCGTCGGCCGCATCCAGTATCCCCGCAATCCGCCGCTGCTCGTCGAGGGGCGGGAGGGGGATCTTGAGACCTTTGAGGGCCGTGGCTGTCAATGAGCATTCAAAACTGACCCGGCTTCAGCATTTGATTTTGACCCGCCTGTCGGATGGCAAAGCCCCCAG
>CANNCP010000023.1 GCA_947503145.1 uncultured Roseovarius sp. | reverse complement strand
CAAGACGACGAACCCCGCTACCAAAATCCAACCCGCAGACTCTCGTTATGAACGAGGGACCAGCGGGGGGCAGGTCACCTGACGGGTTCCACCGCATCCGGCATTACGGCCTGCTGGCCAGCTCGACCCGCAAGGCCAACATTACGAAGATCCGCGCCTTGCTCTGCGTCCAACGCCCAGAAGAACCCGTCGCGCCAAGTGCCGAGGCCGAGATCGTCCCGTTTACCCTGCGCGAACCATGCCCCTGCTGCGGCGGCCCCATGCGGATCATCGAGATCTTCCGGCGCGGGCAAAAACCGATGTCGCGTGCACCACCGAGGGAGCAGGCCGCATGACAAATCGCCTGTCATTCGTCACGGAAACCACCAGCTACATTTCGCAGACTTGGTTCGAACGGCGTGTGCTTGTTTATCTCCAGCGTCGAAAGGGGCGGCAATGACACCAAAACACACAGCTTTGTCGGCATCCTTAGCCGAGTGGGCGAGCCTATCGCTCACCATGCGCACCGTCAGCCGCCCCCTTGATGTAACGGTCGCCCTAACCGACTGCACACTTTACCCATAGACGGATCCAAGACCCCCGCGGCTTCCACCTTGGGAGGTTTTCCAACGCAGGTCGAGGTCGCGCCAACACGAACCATTACACCGCGACCCGCATCAGAAAACCTTCACCAAAACGGTCATAGACCTTACGTAGGTCAACGGCTGCTTTCCTTGTTCTGCTCTCTTTACGAACCCAATTTTTTGAATTCCGCACCTTTCACCCGTTAACCGACCTTCTGCTCGCGAGTGCAACCGCGGCATTCCTGAAAGCTTCTTTGGTCTGTTGCAGGTCTGCATCGGTTAAAGCGAGAGAAGGGTACAGCTTACCGGGTGATTTGAAGATACCCTGCTCTCGCAAACTTGCGTTCCAGATCGCGTTGTCTTGTGGGTCCAGATGTTTCGCACTGCGGTAATCTTTGACGTCGTGATTGGTGAAATAGATATCAAACAGAGTCGGGTCACCGCAAATGCGGTGGGCGATTCCCGCCTCGGTTAGCGCCAGACTCTGCATGTCCGCTAAGTTTTGACCGAGCGCGCGCAAGCGATCATATTGGCCAGGGCGGCGCAGGATTTCCATCGTCTTTAGGCCCGCAGCGGCGGCAACCGGATTGCCAGACAATGTGCCCAGTTGCATCAACCACTTCTCAGCCCCCACGTGGGCCTTGTCAAAATGGGCCATGATCTCGGCGCTGGCTCCGAGGGCCGCCAAAGGGAATCCGCCGCCGATGATTTTGCCCAGCGTGCAGATATCCGGCGTCACGCCGTAGCGTTCCTGTGCCCCGCCATAGGCGAGGCGAAAGCCGGTGACGATCTCGTCAAAGATCAACAACACGCCGTGTTTGTCACACAACGCGCGAAGCCCTTGCAAAAAGCCGGGGATCGCCGGGATAATCCGCTGCAAAGGCTCTGCAATGATTGCTGCGATATCGTCATGCTCAGACAAAAGCGATGCCACGGCCTCAAGGTCGTTGAAGGGGGCGATCAGCATCTCGTCAGCGACGCCTTGCGGAATGCCCGCGCTGTCCGGTACAGCAGTGGGAAAGTTCACGGCCCTTGCGGGGGCAAGGCTCATTTGGGCTTCGGCGCTCATCCCGTGGTAGCCACCTTCGAATTTCAGGATCTTGGTCTTGCCTGTATAGGCGCGGGCCAGCCGGATCGCATACATGTCCGCTTCACCGCCCGAGGTCACAAAGCGCACCTGTTCGCAGCAGGGCACCGCATCCACTATCGCCTCGGCCAGTGCGATTCCTTGCGCGTTATTGGCAAAGAAAGTCATGCCCTTGGGCAGCTGCTCAAGTACGGCCTCCATGACTTCCTCATCGCCATGGCCCAGCAACATCGGTCCCGATCCGATCAGGTAATCGATGTATTCATTGCTATCTTCATCCCAGACATGACTGCCCTCACCGCGCGCAATCACGATACCGGCATCAAAATTTCCGAACCCCGCAGCGGGCAAAACCGCGCGGGCGCGTTGGATCCATTCGGCTTGGGTGGTCAGTTTTTGCATTTTGTCAGTCCAGTATCAGGTCAGGTTGGCCCAGGGCGGTTTTGTCAACGGCGATGCCAAGGCCCGCCGCTTGGGGTGGGGCGATGCGGCCCTGTGCGCGTTTGGGCGCATCCTGGGCAAGACGCGGCGAGACGTAGCCAGACAGGTCACAGACATTCAGCACCCTTGCAGGATCAGTGGCGGCACCAAGATGCAGGACGGCTGCTGTTGTGATGTCGCTTCCCCACGTGTCCTCAACGCACATCTTGGCCCCAAGATGCAGGCAAAGATCACGCGCACGCCGGGTGGCCGATAGCCCCCCAAACTTTGACAGTTTGAGTGCGGCAGCGTCCATGAGCCCCAACTGATGCGCCTTCAGGAGGCTGGCCGTGTCGTGGACCAATTCGTCAAGCTTCATGGGAAGGCCTGTGGCACTGCGCACACGCGCGCAATCTTCAAGCGTGGCGCAGGGCTGTTCCAGCATGATATCCAGATGCGCCACTGCGCGGCCCGTGCGCGTTGCATCCAGTGAGGTCGAGCCACAGTTCCAGTCGCCATAAAGAATGGGCCCACTGCCGACGGCGTCGCGCACCTTGATCAATCTCTCGACATCCGTTTGCCAGTCACCCGACGCACCCAGTTTCGCTTGAAACTGGGTCATACCCTGCGCCTGTGCCTCGATTGCGATGCGGGCCATTTCGTCAGGTTCGACACAGGTAATCGAATGATACAGCGGCAAATCAGCCTGCCTTTGCCCTCCCAGAAGCGCATGAAGAGGAAGCCCCGCGGCTTGCCCGGTAAGATCCCAAAGGGCGATATCAAGCGCCGATTTAGCATAACGATGATCGGGTAAATAGGCGTCTGCTTTGGCCATGAGCGCCTCTGGCCCGATGGGATCAGCGCCAAGAATAACCGGTGCAAGCTCGGACAACGCCGGCCCCACACCGCGCGCGTAGGCGGGCAGGTAATGCGGGATCGGGCAAACCTCGCCCCAGCCGGTCAGGCCTGTGTCGGTTTCAACGCAAAGCACCGCTGTTTCAACCGTGTCGCAGGTTTTGCCTTCGGCCATGTAGTAGGCCGTGTGGCTGGTCAGCGGCACATGCCAAAGAGAGAGGCGTTTGATCTTCATCCGTACACTGCCACCGGATTACCCAAGATGTCTTCGTCGGGATGCACGCCCAGACCCGGCGCTTCTGGCAGGTGGAGGTGGCCATCAACGTTGCGTGGGCCACGCCCGCCTGCAATGTCCAGCGTGATCATATCCTGACACGCCCAGACCGCGTGACAGTTTGCATCCGGAATGGTCGCGGCCAGGTGCAGCGCCTCCGCATCGGCCAGCACAGACCCGCCCGTCGCCATGACAAACATGTCGATACCGTGTGCTAAGGCGATGTCGCGCATACGTGCTGCCTTGGTCAGGCCACCCACGCGGTTCAACTTGATGCCAAACACCTCTGCCAATCCGTCCCGCGCAATGCGGGCGGCGTCTTGCAACGTCACGAGGCTTTCATCCACAGACACGGGTGCTGCATGTTTGCCTGCGATAGCCGCGATGTCATCGAGGCTTTCGCAGGGTTGCTCAAACATCACGTTCAGGTCTTCGGTTGCGGACATGACGCGCAGGGCTTGCTGGCGTGTCCAGCCGCGATTGACGTCATAGAGAACGATTTCGCCATCGTGACGCAGACTTTCCACATCACGCACGCGTGCGATATCGCGTTCAACATCGCCGCCGATTTTAACCGAATGGGCGACATAGCCGCGCTGGCGGTAACGGTCGATGACGGCGCGGGTTTCCTCTACGGTCTTTGCTCCGACAGACGACGCAATTGGCCGAGGCGCGCGCGACCCGCCGCCCATCAGATCGGCAATCGGAAGGCCTGCCGCTTGGCCCGCGATATCCCAACAGGCCATGTCGATGGGGGATTTGGCATAGAGATGCCCCGGCAGGGCGAGGTCCATCGCACGCTCGACGTCAAGTACCCGGCGCGGATCAAGGCCAATGATGAAGGGGGCCATCGTCTCGATCCCTGCGCGGATGCCGGGACCATGGGCAGGCACATAGGTATGCCCCCAAGGCGTGCCCTCGCCCCAGCCCGAGAGCCCTGTATCGGTTTCGATTTTCACCAGCGTGGCATCAAGAACCTCGAACTTGAGCCGCCCACCGGACAGCCAATAAGGATGCTCCAACGGTAGGGCGATCTGATAGACGGTGATACGGGTGATTTTCATGGCGTCACGACGATGTTGCCAGTGTGCTCTTTGGCAATGAACGCGCTCTGGGCGGCGCGCAATTCCTCAAGCGGATAGGTAGCGGCGAGCGAGGGCTTGATCGCACCTTCCTCGATATAGCGCACGATATTGGGCATGACCTCCAGATCAATGACCGTCGAGCCTGTGAAGGTCAGATCACGCAGATAGAAGGTGCGCAGATCAAGGTCCACCATCGGCCCTGCAATCGCCCCCGAGCAGGTGTAGCGCCCGCCCCGTTCAAGGATGTCGATCAAGCTGGGCCAATACGGGCCACCGACGACATCAGCCACGACCGTAATGCGTACATCGCCCAACGCATTGCGCAGGTTTGCAGGCGCACGCGGCAGGATCATATCCGCACCAAGGGCCGCCACATCACTGTGTTTCGCTTCTGATGCCATTGCGATCACCCGCGCACCATGACGTTTGGCCAGTTGCACCAGCGCACCGCCCACACCGCCGGACGCGCCGGGGATGAGCACTGTGTCGTCCGCCGTGACGCGGGCGCGGGTCAACATGCCTTCAGCCGTCGAATAAGAGCAAGAGAATGTCGCCAGTTCGGCGTCGCTTAGTGTGGAATTCACCGCCAATGCATTTCTGGCCGGTGTGGTTGTGTATTCGGCAAAGCCACCATTACGCTCTGACCCGAAATAGCCGGCTTTGTTCATGTCCTCGGGCGCGTCTGCGTCTCTCAGCCAGCCGTCCGTGATGACGCGTTCGCCAATACGCGTCGCATCAACACCTGCGCCCACGGCAACGATGGTGCCGCAGACATCAACCCCCTGAATGCGCGGAAAGGTGATCGGCGCGCCGCCCCAAGTCGGGTCATCCTGCCCCACCTCGTCAAAGGCACCGCCCGTTGTGGCATCTGTCACTGTCTTGGAATACCAGCCAGATCGCGTGTTCACATCGGTGTTGTTCAGCCCGCATGCGCCGACGCGGATAAGCACCTCACCCGGCTCAGGATCGGGGCGCGGCCAGTCGGGGTACAACACCAATTGATCCAGATCGCCGTGGCCCATTGTGACCACTGCGCGCATCGTTGCTGGCAAACTCATTGCGCAGGCTCCAGTGTAGCTTCCGTGCGTGGCAGCAGGCTTTGCGGATCATAGGCGGGTTCGCCCAGCACGCGTGCCTTGCGGGACGCGCCATGGATAACAACCTCAAGCGCTGTGCCAGGGTCCGCCGCCTGCGGTTTGAGGTAGGCAAAGGCAAGGATTTTGCCCACGGTCGGGCCGTACGCCACCGAGGCGGTAGACCCGACAACCTCGCCATCCAGCAAGATCGCCTCACCGCCATGGCCGTCAATTTCGCCATCAGGCTCAATCTCAAGGTAAGCGCAGACCCATGCCATTTCGCTGTTGAGCGTCTTATCGCGGCCAAGGTAGTCCTTGTCCGTACGCGCAAAGCGCAGCACATCCGCCTCGGCCAGTGTCACCTCGTTGGTCAGCTCGCCCGCACCCTTGAAGCCCTTTTCCATCCGCATCGCGTTCATCGCAAAGCTGCCGTAATCCGTGATACCATACGCCTGTCCTGCGGTCCAAAGCGCACTGTAGACGTCGACCATCGCGGCATATGGCATGTGCAATTCCCAGCCCAACTCGCCTGCATAGGACACACGCAAGGCCCAGACCTTTTGGCCGGCGACAGTGATTTCCTGCGCGGATAGCCAGCGGAAAGACGCGTTGTCCAGCGCCGCATCGGTGCAAGCCCCCAGCACATCGCGGGACCTTGGCCCGTTCAGCGACAGCGCGCCCCATGTGCTGGACAGGGCAGTCACGGTGGCATCAGCGCCATCGCGGTGCGTTTCCAGGTGATCCAGCAGGCGCTGTTCAAAGAAGGCGGCGCAGACCAGATAAAACCGATCCTCAGCCATGCGCACGATTGTGGTCTCCAACTCGATCCGGCCCGCACGGTTCAACATATGAGTGAGCGTAATGGAGCCGACCTTCTGCGGCATCCGGTTCGCGGTGAGCCTATCGAGCAGGGCGTAGGCATCGGGGCCAGCCACTTCAATCTTGGTGAAGGCGGTGACATCCATGATCCCGACGCTTTCGCGCACGGCCTTGACCTCGGTCGCCACCATGTCGTCAACGGCCGTCCGACGGAAGGAGTAGTGATCCTGCTGTACAACGCCATCACGGGCAAACCAGCGGGGGCGTTCAAAACCGTAAACTTCTTCGTGCACCGCTCCCTTGGCTTTCAGCATCTCATGCAAGGGCGAGGGTTTGATCTGTCGCCCTGCAAGACGGTTAAAATGCGGGAACGGGATTTCATGGCGCAAACAGTAATCTTCGCGGGCTTTCACCACCTGCCACTCCTTGGTGGCATAGCTGCCAAAACGGCGCGGGTCGTAGTCGCGCATCGAAATATTTGCCGCCCCATGGACCATCCAGCGCGCCAACTCTCGCGTAAGCCCGGGGCCCCAGCCAATGCCAATCTGCGTGCCGCAACAACACCAGTAGTTGCGCACACCCGGTGCCGGGCCGACTAACGGGTTGCCATCGGGGGGATGCGAGATGGCGCCGTGCACATCACGCGTGATGCCCAGTTCGGCAAAGATCGGCATGCGGTTCAGGCTTTCTTCAAGCCAAGGCATGACGCGATCGTAGTCGGCATCGAACAGCTCGTTCTCTGCCTCCCACGGACAGTGATCTTCCCAGACCGTGTTGGGGTTTGCCTTCTCATAGATACCGATCAGGCCCTTCTTCTGCTCCATCCGGATGTAGCCAGAGACTTTGCGGTCATCGCGAATAACGGGCAGTTCGCGCTCCAGATTCTGGAACTCCGGCACCTCGTCTGTGTCAATGAGCATTCAAAACTGACCCGGCTTCAGCATTTGATTTTGACCCGCCTGTCGGATGGCAAAGCCCCCAG
>CANNCP010000022.1 GCA_947503145.1 uncultured Roseovarius sp. | reverse complement strand
TGGAAAAGTCCGGTCGCTTTCGAACGGAAGGTGGCTTAAACGAGCACCAGGGGCGGCACGAAACCGCGACAGGTCCAGTATTTGTGCCAGTTTCTAAAGGGTTGCCAGATCGGCGCGCAGGCCACCGTGGCACCCGCGACATGCGATGGAAAGCAGCGCTGAGCCTTACGCGCACCATACTTTTTCGTCTTACGCGAGAGTTCTTGAAGATAAAGAAGCCCTCTAAGATGTTGACCTTAAAGGGCTTTTTTTGGCTCCGGCGGTAGGGGGCTATCCGCCTGGCTAAACCACGTTGATTCCAAATGAAAATTTCACACGACTGTACGCTGATCTCAATCGGACTCCAGAATGTGCCCGGAGTCGTGACGTACTTGGGGCATCAATTCAAGCACCATATTGCCGACGGATATCATCGATCGCGGAGCCAGCAGCAGATGGCACCTTGCGCCGCTCCCAACTTCATCGGCCGGTTTTGCGCCCTGTGATGCGCTGGAGTGTTGGCTCAATCTGAGCCCATGTGCGCAGTCGTCAGATCATATCTGCATCAGGGCAGGGGAGAACCTTCGACACGAGCGAAGCCAGCGCCGCGGAAACAGCAGAATGGGGTGCCGAGACGTCGATTGTGGACGCAAAGAGGCGATTTGTGCCTTGGGGCCCGGCAATCTCGTAAGCCTGACAAACGGGGTGATGCGGAAGCTCAGACGCGCATGCCGTCTGCGTCGAAGGACCCGACACTGAACGCCGTCGCCCACGCGAAAGGGAAACCGTTCCACCTCGCAGACTTCTTCAGCACCTTGTTAGAGCCAATCACGCTGCTGCGCTTTACAATGCGCAGTCATGATCCCCTCCACGGCAAGAATTGCCATGAAATCGAGACGGATCTGCCTCGTAGTTGACACACGCACGAAATGAATTTGGAGATACGCTTGAATTATGGTGGATTCGTCGCGGAGCTTTGCGCAGAGTTGGCAAAAAATGTTCGAGGAGGGTAGTCGCTTGAATGAGGCTTCACCACAGGTTCAGAATTTTGAAAAGGACATCCGAGATAGGAAGTCCAATTACGATAACCTCGAACAGGTCGCGGCCGCGATCAGAGAAGGCCTCGAGCACTACGGTATGACCTTCTCGGAACAGATGGTCGCTGATCTGGATGAAGCGGTCCAACGGGTGCGCGCCACCGAGCAGGACGTCGTCATCCTGCGGAAGAACTCCATCATTGCCGACCGAGAGAAATGGTATGAGGGGCCTCGAGGCAACGATAGACATTGGCCCGCGCTCCATGCCTATCTGCTGAACACGAAGGGGTGGGCGGAGGAGACAATTCAATCACTGAACGACGCGTCGAACGAGGTGGTGTCTCTTCTCGACAACCCTGCGAAGGAGCAGTTTCGCTGCCGGGGTCTGGTAGTCGGATATGTCCAATCCGGCAAGACGGCCAACATGACTGCTGTGATGGCGAAGGCCGTCGATGCTGGCTACAACCTTATCATCGTGCTGGGCGGTGTGACCAACAAGCTCAGGAAACAGACCCAGGATCGTTTCGCCAAAGACGTGGTCGGTCGCCATCGGCACCTTTGGGAATTGTATACCACCAGCGATGAAACCGGAGACTTCAGTCACCCGGCTAATGGAGCCTTCACGATGCCGCATGAGGGGCACGCACAATTAATCGTGATGAAAAAAGAGGTCAGTCGCCTTCGCGCGCTTCGCAAAACGATCACGAAAACACCGAGGATCGTCATGAACAGGCTGAAGGTCCTCCTTATCGATGATGAATGCGACCAGGCGTCGGTAAATTCATCAAGAGGTGATTTCGACATGACACGGATCAACGAGGCGATCAGGCATATACTGGCCGAATTGCCTGCGGTCTCGTATATCGGATATACGGCCACGCCCTTCGCAAATGTCTTCATCGATCCGTTTCCATTCAATCAGGAAGAACTGGATGATCTCTATCCCGCCGATTTCATAACCGCGCTCGAAAAACCGATCGGCTATTTCGGCGCGGCAGAACTCTTCGGCAGTGACTCGGCCGAAGATGAGTATGATGACCGTGACATGGTTAGACTGCTCGACGAAGGTGATCCCGATCTGATCAGACCGACAAGGAACGATGAAAAGGAGAGCTTCCGACCGGTCATGACGGAGAGCCTCGAAAACGCCATCATGTGGTTCTTGGCAAGCTGCGCCATCCGCCGTTCGAGGGGTGATCAAGACAAACACATGACGATGCTGGTTCATTCGTCGCAGTTCGTCGCTCAGCACGATTACATGTCGGACTTGATCCGTTCCTGGGTCGAACAGTATGGACCGGAAATCGCTTCAGGCATAGGCGATACGGCGGCGAGATTCGATGAGCTCTTCCATTATGAGGCGGAACGCACGGCGCCGGCCGGAGAAGATCGGATCCCGGAAAGCCTGAAAACCGTCCGTATCCATCTACCAGATGTTCTCGAAGCACTTACCTTCCCTGTCGAGAACGGCAGGAGCAATAGGCGCCTCGACTACGAGAACGAGCCAGTCACCTGCATCGTGGTCGGAGGCACGGTGCTTGCACGTGGTCTGACTTTGGAGGGGCTGTCGGTCTCCTACTTTCTGAGGACGTCAAAGCAATACGATACCCTCCTACAGATGGGTCGCTGGTTCGGATACCGGCCGGGTTATGAAGATCTGCCGAGGTTGTGGACGACTCGTGACCTGATCGCGAATTTCCGAGCCCTTGCAAGAATCGAAGAGGAGATCCGGGAGGACATCGCCGAGTACACCCGCACTCTGTCGCCGATGCAGTTTGCCGTGAAGGTTCGGGCAATTCCCGGCATGGCCATCACGTCGGCCGCGAAGATGAAGCATGTGCACCGCACGAGCATGAGCTACGATGGCCAGCACGTTCAGACGATCCGGTTCGATCATCGGAAGGCAGACATCCTGCGAGGCAATTGGCGAGCGGCGGCAAACCTTGCCGATGCCTGCATGCAGGAAGCGGCTCGGAGGTCTGACGAGAAGAATCACATCCTCTTCCGGCAGGTGCCCTTCGAGGTTATCCGAAACTTTTTCGTGGCGACAGAAATCTGCACGGAGCACATGGACCTGAAGAAACCCCATCTTCTCGGCTATCTCGACGAGATGGGCGAAGCTCTGGGCCCGTGGAATGTTGCCGTCATGCAGCCCCGAAGCGACACAGAGTCGAAGCGGGACCTTGGTGATCTCGGGCGGGTCCGCACCATACGCCGATCGCGGCTGGAAGCGTCGCCCGATCACTACGCGGATGTAAAAGCGCTCATGTCGAAGAGGGACATACTCGTCGATGCCGAGCCCGTTCGAATTGCCGAGTTCGATGGCAAGGAGGACTGGAGCAACTTCAAGAACCTTAGACCGAAGGTCCCCCTGCTTCTGCTGTATCCGATCGATGCGGAGTCACCACCCAAGGGTTCATCGAAGACACGCGTCGCGCTGGACGCTTTCGAAGATGTCATGGGGTTCGGCGTCGTCTTCCCTGGACAAAAGGACCGCTCGGGCGGGTTCTTCGCCGTCGAACTGGATGCACCTGCCACGGACCAGTTCGAGGACGACCAACTCGAGGAAATCGGTGAGCCGCGGGAGTCAGAAGATGACTGAGGGTGCAACGGAATTCTGGGGTCGGCTGCGGTCAACCGGTACCGGTGACGGAAAGCTCGAGGTTCCAAGCTTGAGCACTCAGGTCGAAACCGGATATGGTCCGGCTCTATATGCTGTCGGCCCGGCCGGCGAACCACGACTGCTCGTCCCTTTCGGCTCGGGAAGCGCGCCGAAAGATCTGGGATCGGGCCCTAACCTCTTCGCAGGGGTCAGCATGTTCAAGATCGATGGCCGCTCGGTGTCGTTTCTCGATGTCGTAGTATCCGACCGAAAACTCGACAACGTCTTCGCCGAGTTGGTCGGTGAAATACTCATCCGGCTCCGCGAAGGGCAGGCACCGGTTAGGGCCGTCTCGGGAACGATATCGGATTTTCGGACCCTGTTGCTCGGCCAAGGACGCAAGAACCCCTCAATGGGCGAATTGATGGGACTCGTCGGCGAATTGGGAATTTTGAAGCGCCTCGTCGATCTGAAGCCGAGCGCCATAGCAGCCTGGACAGGCCCCTTCGGTCAGAGACACGATTTTCGAAGCGGTGACGATGCGTTGGAAGTAAAGACGTCGGGGCGCTCCGACTCGGGGCGACTGGCGATCAACGGTTTCCACCAGTTGCACGCACCGGAGGGCGGCACGCTCCTTCTGGCGCATATTCGTTTGGAAAGAGCCGACGAGGGTTCACTTTCCGTCTCAGGCCTGTGCACCGACATACTCGAAGCCGGGGCACAACGTGAAAACCTGATCGCCGCTCTGAGCGAGATTGGATGCGACGAGCCTTTTGGTGAAAAATGGAATGCCACGCGTTTCTCTTTTGAAGGCCTCGATATATATCGCGTAAACAAAGGTTTTCCGCGTCTGACACCCGACGAGTTCATCGAGGGTGCCTTGCCCGCAGGTGTTGCGACGTTGTCCTACGAGATCGATCTTTCACATGCCCGCGACTTTCTTGTTTCCCATGATGCTACGGCAGACTTGTTCGAAGGTTTCCTGAAATGAATGCCATGGAGCTCTACAGCGAGCCGTTTGCCAAGACTGGAAACATCACCGGCGAAGGGTTTCGACGGCTTCTCGGACGACCTGCGCTCGGACTGCTGCAGACCGTGATTCGCGAGGCGTTTCAAAATTCCATGGACGCGACGATTCCGGGTCGGGGACCGCGAGTTCTGTTGCGAAGCAGAATACTGAATGGCTTGGCAATCGACACGCTCCGGGACGCGGTTTTCTCGGATATTCCCGAGGACGCAAATGGATCTCCCCTGAAAGAAGCGCTTTTAGGAGAATGTCTCAGGGTTTTTGAGATCGCCGATTTCGGGACGACCGGGCTGGCCGGACCGACCCGCGCTGACCTCGTCGGGGACGGCCCGGAAGATCCGGATTTCGTGAACTTCATACGGAATGTGGGAGCCGCCAGGGACACGCATCAAGGTGGTGGAACCTACGGCTACGGAAAGACCTCTCTTTACGCGTTGAGCCGGCATTCAACGATCCTTGTGGACAGCCAGACGACGTGTGATGGAACCGCGGTACGGAGGCTGATGGGCTGTTGCTTGGGCGAAACCTTCGATGCGATCCAGGGAGGCATTCGGAAGAGGTTTACCGGTCGTCACTGGTGGGGGCGCCTTGATGGCACCGGTGGGGTTGAACCCGTTGAAGGTGATGAGGTTGTTCGGTTGGCCACGGCACTCGGCCTTCCCGAGCGCGATGCTCTCGATACTGGCACGACAATCATGATCGTCTCGCCTCGTCTCGACGATGATAGCGAAGAGGAGGAGCGGCTTCCTGTAGGCCCGCACCTGCTCGAGACGGTTCTCTGGAATTTCTGGCCGAGAATGTGCCGAGACACCCCACGTCCACGCAAGTTGAATGTGTCAATCGAGGTGGACGGGCACGATATCTCCGTTCCGGATCCGGAAGATTACCCTCCCCTTGATCATTTCGCTCGGGCGCTATCCGAAATCAGGGCCGGTCACGGCCAAGTCCTTAGCAGCCAGCGGCCCATAAAGAACCTGGGGCGACTTTCCCTCGTCAAGGGGCTCCGTTCCGATCGACACGCGGCGTCCCTGCGTGCCGACAGTCCTTTCCCGAAACAGGCCAGCCATATCGCGCTCATGAGACCCGTGGAATTAGTGGTGAAGTATGTCGAAGGCGAGGCTTTCTCAGATTCAAGGTTCGAATGGGGCGGGGTCTTCGTGTGCTCGGATGAAGACGAGGTGGAAGCAGCATTCGCCGACGCGGAACCACCGGCACATGACGATTGGATTCCGGACAATCTTCCGAAAGGTCCCTCCAAGACCTACGTGAATGTCGCCTTGAAAAGAATTAATGAAGCGGCTCGCACATTTGCCAATCCTCTTTCTGCCTCTGGGAAATCGGACGAAGGCGGACCTTCCCTCGCATCCACTGCAGCGCTAATGGGCAAGCTCTTGGAACCGGGATCCGCAAAGGGGCCGGGACGGAAACCCGGCGGCGGCGGTGGAGGAGGAAGTTCCCGAAAAACGAAGGTGTCTCCGGCCCGCTTTTCTCATCTCGAGCTCGACGGTGGTCGAAAGCTTGCAGTCTTCGTAGCCGATCTTTCGAATGATGGACGCTCGCCGGAGCTGATGCTTAGAGCGGTTCCTCATCTGGTCATGGACGGAGGAGCCGCTTCAGCCGAGGATTTGGATATCGGCTTTTGTGGGCAAGTCCTCGATCTGACCGTCGCTGATGAAACGAACCACGGCGGAAGCATGGCAATCGGCCTGATGGCGGGCAAGGTAACCTGTCGTGTGCCGCTTCCCGATGATGCTGCGGTAGGCCTCCGGCTGTCGCTTGAGGAGATTGATGCATGAACCAACGAGTGGCATATCCTTTCAAACGTCTTGACTCCGAGGCTGTCGGATTCATGGGTTGGCAAATCGGCGATCCCGGACAACCCCTCGTGCCTGCCACGGATATCTTCGAAGGCTGGGACTATGAACGGGATCTCGAAGTCGGTGCCGGTTTTGAGCTCGACTTCGAACGGGCGAGCGCGTTACTCGAAATACCTGCCGAAGCCTTGTCGATGGCGCTCGTCTTGAAAGCTGGCACCGGGTCCGGAAAGATGCCCAGAAGGATGGATCGCATCCGCGTGGCGAAGCTCGACCCACGTGTCCCCAATCTGGACATGCGAGCCATCGTCTCCGGTTCACAGCTCTCCGGTCGTCTTCTACTCGAAGCCAGCATCGTACTGAATGCGGAGCCTTCCGCTTCCGGCGCGCTTGCTCCCACAGTGCGCGGCTCGAGGCTCTGGTCGGCCCGCAAGGATGTCCTACTCGAGGATGGGGGCGCGGCCCGCTTTCCCCTCGAAACGGTCAGTTTCTCCACGGCATTCGCCGGCCAACCCCATGCGTCGGCTCCCTGGTATGTGCATTGGCGCACCGGCTTTCTCGACGCTGATTTTGGAGGCGCAGTTCGGGTCTACGTCAACTCCGACGACAAGGAACTCTGCGACCGTTTCGTTGAAGGCGATCCAGCGACAGTTCAGGCCGTGCTCGGCGACGTCATGTCACAGATGATTGAACACGTGGTCGCCATGCCTGACTGCGACGAGGCATTGGAAGATTGTTTTGAGGGATCCGTGGGGGACCAGGTCCGAAACTGGCTGGACATGGCGTTCCCAAGTCAGTCGCTTAACAAGGTCAGGGCCGAGATGTCCGGGGCGCCCGGTCGGTTCCGTGCGACAATCATGGCTGCCGCGCAGGTCGGAGGTGCCGAATGACCCGCGTCCTGCTCTTGCCCCGCCTGAACGAACTTGGCGTGATGAAAATCATTGATGACGCCATTGGCGAACTTCCATCCCTCAGCGAGACGCTCGAAACCCTTGAGGAACATTCCTCTTTCCTCTGGTTCGCACCAAGCGGTGGTTCGATGAGCGCGGAAACGACCGTTGAGATTTCACAGGAAATCCGGGAAATCGCTCGGCAGCATGGATTTCCGGATTCCTCCGATCAGAAAGCGCGCTCCGTGTTCGACACGCAAGTGGCAATCAATCTCGGCAGCCAGAATGCTCTGTCGACGGGCGAGGCCCTGAGAGATGATGTCTGGTCCTTCCTATCGTCGGCGCTACTTGCTGATGTCATTGCCTGGCGGTTCCCCGATCGCAACCCGGAACGCTTCCGTGGTGGGGCGCGGAACACTTTTCAGAGGCTGTGGATCAGAGGCTCTACCTTGGACCTTGGCCTGGAAGCGCCTGAGAGATGGCAGCTTGTCGAAGCCCTGAGCGAGGACGCGATGGTTCAGATATTCGAGCGAGCCTCGCTTGCCGGGGATCACAAGCTTGCTCGGGCTATAGCCTCTGCATGGCTCGAAACATCTCGTCATATCGGTCGTGGGCGCATGGAACATGTCATGCGAACTGCGACGAAGTTGGTCCGAATCCGCAATGAGATCGTCGATCTCGGCTACTTGGAGGAAGCCGTTTTGTACAAGGAAATCGAGGGCATCTTTTTCCGGGTAGCGG
Organism: uncultured Roseovarius sp.; assembly: GCA_947503145.1. Taxonomy (GTDB): domain Bacteria; phylum Pseudomonadota; class Alphaproteobacteria; order Rhodobacterales; family Rhodobacteraceae; genus Roseovarius. The sequence goes on along the minus strand of CANNCP010000022.1, from coordinate 2,569 downwards.
GGATCAAGGATGGCATTCCTGCTTCACGCTCTCTCGCGACAGCAAGCAGGTGAACAGGGCGAATATTGTTACAATTGAGATACGGAAAAGGACGCTGGATCAGCCGATAAGGCGCTGCACCGTTCTCGCGATCTGATAGGCCAGATAGGGTGGAACTGCATTGCCCACTTGATGATACTGCATGGTCCGTGGGCCGCAGAAGAAATAGTTGTCGGGGAAGGTCTGAAGCCTCGCGGCCTCCCGGACAGTGAGCGAACGGCACTGACCGGGATCTGGATGGATGAAGTAATGCCCATCCTTGGATATGTGACTGGTCACGGTCGTCGAGGGACGCGTCGCGATCTGGGTTCGAAAACGGTCTGCGAAATGACCTGATTCGCGGTTTCGGTGCGCCGGCTGCAGAAAACCTGGAAACTCTGACAGTTTGGGCGAACGATCATGAATTCGGGAATAGGCGGCCGAAAACAGGTATCGCCCCAAATCCTGAGGTATGTGGCCCCGGGTCTCGTGCTGTAGCGTCACGAAAAGTTTGTCGTCAAGAAACCAGTCTCGAAGATGCCGGGGTAACGCTTTGCAGTCACCCTTCATGCTCGAAGTCCGACATTCGGGTAGGGCGTTGGACTTCGCAACATTGCGTGCGATGCTGCGCACCTTGCCGTCGATTTCACTTTGGGAGGCGATCATCCCGGCCTGTTCGCGGACGGCTTCTTGCCACGCCGATGTCGAATCCTGGCGGCTCAATCCGCTGCGGAGTTGGCAGAGATCTTCGATGACCTCGGCGACGAAAACCGGATTTTGTGGGGCGCCGAGTAACGGGTGGCTGATGGCCGTAACCGGGAGGTCTCTTCGGATCCCCAGGACGATCACCCGGTGCCGGGCTTGCGGGACGCCATGCTGTTCTGCCCGGATGAGGAAGTCCCGACCATCTGCCCGAGCGCCGTCGGACGGCGGCGTGGTGCCCAGCGGAATCAGCCGATAGCCATGTTCTCCGGCAGTCTCGAGATCGTCGAGGACACGGCTGAAGATACCACCGCCGTCCACTTTGGAAGACAGCATGCCTTTGACATTTTCCATGACGAAGGCTGCCGGTTGGAGGCGATCCAGAATCTTGACGTACTCGCGATAGAGGTAGTGCCGGTCATCGTCTTCCGGCACGTAGCCGTCCTTTCCCTTGTTTCGGGAACGCCCGGCAAGCGAATAGGCCTGACAGGGCGGGCCGCCGATCAGGATCGTGTCACCGTGATGAGCTTCGCGAGCTCTGTCCAGTTCTACTGCCAATTCTTCAAAAACGCCCTCCTGACCCAGTACCCGCTGGCGCACCTCCGACATTGCCTTTTGCCAGTTTGCCGGATGCGTTTCCGACCAGTCGGGCAGGGTGCGCCTCGCATTCAGAACTTCATGATATGCTGCCGGAAATGTCTCGAAGCTGCGCAGGAAAGACCGCAAGCGCAATGTCTGGACGGCGTGGTCGTCCATTTCGACGGAGAGTTGAATGCGCATCTTTGCTCCGCGCTCCCGTCCGGCGCAAGAAAACCCTTCGCCCAAGCCGCCTGGCCCGGCAAAGAGATCGATAATCGCAAATTCCTTCGCCAACACAAACCTCCAGATTGGATGTGTTCTACCAGGTTTGTCACGGGAAACCAGGTACAAATTGCTGGTTTTACCGCTATATTCCGAACATGGCAGATATCGTCGACAAGAATACACGTTCACGGATGATGTCCGGCATTCGGGGGGCCAATACGAAACCGGAGGTGATGCTCAGGAAAGCGCTCCATGCAGCAGGCTTTCGCTTTCGCCTCAACGTACGATCACTGCCGGGAACGCCGGATATCGTCCTCCCGAAATGGAATACAGTCATCCAAGTCCATGGATGCTATTGGCATCGGCATGCCGGGTGTCCAAAAGCCACGACGCCATCAAGCAATGTGGATTTCTGGAGCGAGAAGTTCTCCGCAAATGTGAAGAGAGACGCGCGTGTTCTCGCTGAACTTCACGTTTTGGGCTGGCGAACTGGGATCGTCTGGGAATGTGCCATCGGACGGAAGGTGACGTCGGCATTGATCAATGAGATCACCGAGTTCGTCCGTGGCGAAACTGGTCATCAAGAGTTCAAGTGACAGCTTTCGGGTAGGTCCGGCCCGGTTCAGTCGAGTTGCTGCGGGCGTCCGCTGTCCGAATGTTTCCCTCTTTAACGCGATCAAGTGGGATCAAAAGTTCGACTCTTTCTCAATTTTGGCAATGTAGGTCTCCAAACCTGCCTTCGTTTCGCCAATCTTGGCGCTGGATAGTGAATTGAGGCGTGGATCCGCTCCACGATGACGGAATTTTCCCGTTACTGCCTCCGGACAGCGACGTCACGAGCTCTTCACTGCTGCGCGCCGCAGCAAATCACCCGTTCCGCAACCGTCCGAAGACAGCATCGGTGTGCCGCCGAACCCGGGTATCGACAGCTGTTCTGCGCCGGAAAATCGGCGCAGAACGTTGGCAAGGTGTGAATCGGCATGCAAAATTGACCCACTTAGGTGGGTTATGAGCGAGTAAAATTGACCCACCTGCCACGTTAACA
>CANNCP010000021.1 GCA_947503145.1 uncultured Roseovarius sp. | reverse complement strand
GGGAAGCGGCCGTTGCTGCTGTTTGAAAATGCAACATCTGTGACTTTGCAAAATCGGTCAGTTAATGTGACAATACCCTTCCGCGGCTTCTGCCGCGCCTACATCAGCCCCCCGATCAAAACGGTAATGGAAGGCTTCCAGTGGCTGCTCGGAGTTATCCATCCCCTTATCTTCATCGGTGCGACCCTGCTCTTGGGCTGGAAGGCAGCTTCGTGGCGGGTCGGTTTCTTCAGTGCCGTCGCGCTTCTTGCCCTGGGCTTCATGGGGGTATGGGTCCAGCTGACTTTTACCCTGTCGCTGGTGTTGACCGCCGTGGTCTTTTCCGTTCTTATTGGGCTTCCCTTGGGCATTCTGTGCTCGCGCAGCGATACTTTTTTCAAGGCTCTCCGCCCTGTTCTCGACATCATGCAGACCACCCCTCCCTTCGTTTACCTGATACCTGCGGTCATGCTCTTCGGGATAGGCGACGTTCCAGGATTGATCGCCACGATCGTCTTTGCCATTCCGCCCATGATACGCCTGACGAACCTGGGCATACGCCAGGTCGGCGATGAATACATAGAGGCGGCACGCGCATTCGGGTTGACAGATCGGCAAATCCTCGTGAAGGATCCAGATCCCGCTTGCACTTCCGACAATCATGGCCGGACTGAACCAGACAATCATGCTGTCCTTGTCGATGGCGGTGATCGCGGCCATCATCGGAGCCGGTGGACTTGGCTTCGAGGTTTTCGCCGGATTGCAGCGGCTGAATATCGGCCAAGCTTTCGTAGGCGGGATCGGGATCGTCATTCTGGCCATGGTCCTGGATCGAATCACACAGGGCGCTGGCGAAAAGATGCCGGGAAGCCAACGCCGCAAGATGGACTGATCCACGAGACGGCCCTTCCCCTTTATATAATTGGCTTTTATGCGCTTTTTCAGCTAGCGTGGAGGCAACAAAGAAGAACCGGAGAAAACCGCCGTGAACGTCCCTGCCCGGCTGCGCTGCCGTCAGCACCCAAATGGGACATTTCTACTTTGCGCGGCAGCGGACATTTCAACTTGGTTGCAACACTTATTCACTAATCAAAGGCCGATCTTCGTGCTTCGCTGGTCGTCATCCAGTCCTGTCCGCCGAACGCGACCAAAGCGATGAAGAGGCAGTCGGCCTCGCGGTCAGGACGGAACACGATCGTGATGCGATATCCCTGCCCGCCGTGCCGGACGAGCCAGCCGCCCAGCGGTGCTGAAAGCCGCATGCCGGACATGGGATTGCCGATGATGTCGGAGACAAGCGCGTCGATCTCATCAAGGCGTCGGCTTGCGGCGGCAAAATTGCCGTCCGTGGCCTCGATGATGTGATCCATCAGAGCGGTAATATCGCGCGCGACCAGCGGATGGCGGATGACCCGCATCAGGCGGAGCCACGATCGCCCGCTTGCACGCGCCGAGCGAGATGTTCCCTCGCGTCAGTGGTTATGGTGTCGCCGGTTCGCACTGGCTCCCAAGCATCCAGCGGCAGCGCCAAGCGACGCTGTACCTCGGCCTCGAACAGCACCTTCTCACGTGCCCTGGCCGCACGCGCGCGGGCCATCTCTCCCGAGACCGCCGCGCTGACGTTCGGGTATTCTCCACTCTCGACCAGTTCGCGCGCAAAGGCAAAGGCGGTATCTGTAAAACTGACGCTCTGCTTGTGGACGCCCATCTCTTCCTCCATGGCGGTAGTCTGTTAGAGTACCATACGCAGATATGGGCAAATCATCAAGACGGTATTGCCAAGTTGTTGGCGCCAGCTTGTGAAGCTTGGCAAAGGCATGATCCTGCCACCATTTCCGCAGTGTAATCTGCCCAGAGGCTGAAAGCATCGGAGCGGGCGTGGCGGTATGAAGTTGCGTTCAGTTGATAGCGGCGAGGACGGAAGAGCAAGTTGATCTGATCATGTGCGGCCAAAAACCTCTGGGCCTGCCGGTGGGATTTGAATTTGTCGAAGATCTTCTCTCGTTTACGTGTTGGCCGGTGAAACACTTCGATCGCGTTGTTCAAGCTCTTGTGCGCGCGATGGTCAGCGTTCGGGGCCGGTGTTTTGACCGGCTTGATATAGCTGCGCAATTTGTCAGTTATGACCACCCTCGGCTCGCCAAACTGTGAAACCAATCTTTGGAAAAAGCGCTTTGCTGCTTTGGCATTGCGACGTGTTTGCACGAGAATATCGAGGACGTCTCCATCCGCGTCGATCGCGCACCACAGCCAATACTTCCTGCCACGGAACGTGATCACGACTTCATCCATGTGCCACTTGTCGTTCGGCCGTGGTCGATCCCTGAACCGCACCGGGTTTTCCGGAGGCTCCAACTCATGAGTAGGATGGAGCATCATGAACAAAACAACGAACAAGTATTCACCAGAAGTGCGCGAGCGTGCCGTACGGATGGTTTTGGATGGCGCAGGGCAGCATGAGAGCCGCTGGTCCGCGATCCTGTCGATTTCAGCAAAGATCGGTTGTGCGCCGCAAACGCTGAACGAACGGGTGAAGAAGGTCGAGGTTGATACTGACCAACGCGGCGGGATCACAACCGAGATGGCCGAGAAGATGAAGGCCCTGGAGCGCGAGAACCGCGAGTTGAAGCAAGCCAACGAGATCCTTCGCAAGGCATCCGCGTATTTTGCTCAGGCGGAGCTCGACCGCCCGTTCAAGAAATGATCCGGTTTATCAAGGATCACCGCACTGAGCACGGGGTCGAGCCGATTTGCAGGGTTTTGCCGATTGCCCCAGCGACGTTCTACGAGAACATGGCCAAGCGGGCTGATCCGTCGCGCTGGTCGGATCGTGCCAGGCGTGATGAGGAACTCAAGCCCGAGATTGAACGGGTCTTTGAGGAAAACCTCAGCGTCTACGGTGTGCGTAAGGTCTGGCACCAAATGCGCAGAGCTTTGACATTGCACGCTGCACGGTCGCCAGACTGATGAAGGATATCGGCATTGAAGGCGTCCTTCGCGGCAAGAAGCCAAAACGACTTTGCAGGATAAGGCGCTACCTTGTCCGCTGGATCGGGTGAACCGTCAATTCAACGCGCCTGCGCCAAACGTGCTCTGGGTGAGCGATTTTATCTATGTCGCGACATGGCAGGAGTTCGTTTATGTGGCGTTCGTCATTGATGTCTTTGCACGATGCATCGTGGGTTGGCGCGCCAGTCGCACGGCCAATGCCGGTCTCGTCCTGCCCTCTCGGCAGATTGCTCTGCAATCGCCTGCCGGGTAACAGATGCTTTGGAACAAGCCATTCATCAACGCAGACCAGCACAGGATCAACTGGTGCATCACTCGGATCGCGGTTCAATACTTGTCGATTAAGTACACAGAGCGGCTGGCAGACGCCAAAATAGCCCCGTCGGTGGGAAGCGTCGGGGATTCCTACGACAACGCCTTGGCCGAGACCATCAACGGTCTGTTTAAGGCAGAGGTCATTCATCGACGTGGCCCGTGGCGCAGTTTCGATGCTGTGGAATACGCCACCCTCGAATGGGTCGATTGGTTCAACAACCGCCGCCTGCTGGAACCTATCAGGAATAGCCCGCCAGCCGAAGCAGAGGCAAACCATTACGTAGCGCTGGAAAGATCAGACATGGCAGCGTAACTAAGACAAATCAGCCTCCGGCAAACCCGGTGCGGTTCACTGGGCAATCGAGTGCCTGTTTGCTGAGGCCAAAACTCGGGGCTTCAATCTGGAAGATACGCGTCTCTCAAGTGCCAAAAAGCTAAGCCTGCTAATTGGGCTGGTCGCGCTCGCAATGGCTTGGGCCGCAAAGATCGCATCCGCAAACCTTGGAGCACGAAAGCGCCCACGGAAATCTCACGGACGCTTCGCAAAATCCATCTTCCGCATTGGGCTCGATGAAATCAGGCGCCTCTTACGCACCGACCCCGCCGAGGCATTTCGACATTGGCCCAAAAGCAGAATGAAAATCGCATGAGTCGTGTACAAGGGGCGTCTCGTATCGAGACTTGGAAGAAATCATGGCCGAACCTGGTGTCAGCCCGGCGTCGGAGCTCATGTCCGCGCCATCAAATCCGAGCAAGATCGACTTGCCATTCAAGGGTGACGAAGGTGGGCGAACGCGTGTAGAGAAATCCATGGTGAGGGGCAGCTCCCTGAAAACCCATTTTTGGCGTCAACACCACAAATATACCGGTTTTCAAAAGGTTACGCTACCCTCACCACCACGTCATGAATTTTCCGGGCTAGATAGGTTCACCGCCGCCCTGTGGCACGAGCTTGAGAAGAAACGCTATCCTTCTCACTTTTGGTAGCCGACGACCTTGAGCGTCAGTTCTTCCACGTAATCCAGAGTGACGTGAACGGCGGCTCCGGCTGCGTCCGCATCCGCTGCGCCAATCGCTTGTGCCACCCCCGCAAGCGAGGTCGCCATCCTGGGGATATCGCCATATTCCTCATGATGCAGAAGCCAGAATCTCCTTGAAAGCCCCTTGACTGAACTCAAGGCCTTTGCGCCGTAAGGGTTGTCGGCCGCGGCCATCAGCAGGTTATGACTGCGAAGGTCCAGTTCCCGCATCCGGTCGTGATTCAGCGACTGAGATACCTTTGCCAAGCCGACTGCGATAGCGGTGAATTCGGCCCGCTGTGCTGCATCCGCCCGCACTGCGGCGGATCGTGCCAGCAGCGCCTCAACCGCGCGCCGCAGTTCCAGCGCGCGGAATTGCCGCTTGTAATCAATGGTGCAGACTTGTGCCCCGCGCCGGGGAACGATCTGGATCAATTCTTGATCCTGCAACCGTTGCAGCGCCGCCCGGACCGAGGCACGGGAATGACCCGAAATTTCGACAAGCTGAGTTTCGGACACCCATTCGCCGGGCGCAAGCGAGCCGGTGACGATCATACGTTCAAGTGTGATGAACGCCTCTTCGCGCATCATCATCGGAGCTTTTTCAACTGTCTCTGTTTTGTGACTCACGCTTCCCATCCGTCTGCTCCTGTTGCCTATAGTGCCAAGACGCGCTGGCGCATGCAACGTGCGTTTCTCAGAAATAATAATTGACATGCCAAAGCATCAAGATAACATGTTATGAAATTACTTCGCAACGGGAGAAGTTCCATGAAGATTCTGAAAGCTATGGGCGTATCGATTCTAGCGTCCTGTCTGGCGCCCGCGGCGGGGCTCGCCCAGGACCTGATCAAGGTGGCCGAGCCGAACTGGGCCAGTGGCCGGGCGATGGCCGGACTGATCAAGGTCGTGATTGAGGACAAGTTGGGCGGTCAGGTCGAATTGGTGCCAGGGACGAACGCCGTCATTTTTGCCGGCATGGATCGCGGCAAAGGCGAAATCGACGTGCATCCCGACGTCTGGATGCCCAACCAGGAAAATTTCACCAGCGAGTATGTCGACAGCAAGAAAACAGTGAAGTTGAGTGAAAGCAGCTATAAGGGATTTCAGGCATTCTGCGTACCACGCGCCTTTGCCGAAGCCAACAACATCAAGTCGGTCTTTGATCTGGCGACGCCCGAGGCCGCAGCGGCCATGGACCGTGACGGAGATGGCATGGGCGACATCTGGATCGGCGCGCCCGGTTGGACGGCGACCACCCAGAATTCCGTCAAGGTGCGCGACTATGGCATCACGAACTTCTTTACCCCGCTGGTCGCCGAGGAGGAAGTCGCGACCGCATTGATTTCCGAGGCGATGCGCAAGGATGAAGGCTTTGCCTTCTATTGCTCAAACCCGCATTATAACTGGTTTGTCTTTGATATGGTGCGTCTGGAAGAGCCGGAATTCGAAGCCGAAAAATACAAGATGGTCAATCCGAACGAAGACCCGGATTGGTTCGAAAAATCCAAGATCACCTCGGCAGATGAGGAGAAAAGCATTCATGTCGGGTATTCCGTCAGCTTGGAAACCCGCGCTCCACTGGTTGCCGATTTCTTGTCGCAGGTCGCCTTGGATATCGACACCATCAACAACTTCTCGAATGAAATTGTGGTGAAAGGTCGCGCGCCCGAGGAAGTGGCCCGGGAATGGATTGCTGCGAACAGCGAACGGGTGGATCGCTGGCTAGGGCTCTAATCCTTTCTGAGCGAAAGCTGCATTGGCGGGACATCTTCCCGCCAATGCATAGTCCCGTCCGGGGATAATTCCGAAAGTTCGGGAACATTTCTGAAAGGTAGAAGGCACATGAAAGATGTCGCTTCGCATAGCGCCGACATAATGGTTGAACTCGGCAATGTCTGGAAGATTTTTGGTGACCGCGCCGACGAAGCGCTGAGCGCGATCCGGCGCGAAGGTCTGACCAAGGCCGAGGTGTTGAAACGTTTCGATTGCGTCGTTGGTGTGGCCGATGCCAGTTTTCAGGTCCGCCGCGGCGAGATCTTCTGTGTGATGGGATTGTCCGGCAGCGGCAAGTCTACGCTGGTGCGCCATATCAATAGGCTGCTCGTGCCGACGGCCGGAAAAATCGTTGTCGCCGGTCAGGACATCATGTCGCTTGGCCCGGCGGAACTGCTGAAGGTGCGCAATTCGACCATCGCCATGGTGTTTCAGGATTTTGGACTGATGCCGCACCGGACGGTGCGCGACAATGTGGCAATGCCGCTGGAAATCCGCGGGTTGTCACAGAACGCCCGCTGGACGGCGGCGCAGGATGCGCTCGACCTCGTGGAATTGTCTGCCTGGGGCGACAAGTTCGCCCATGAACTTTCAGGCGGCATGCAACAGCGCGTCGGCCTTGCGCGGGCGATTGCCGCAGACGCCGATGTTCTGCTGATGGACGAGCCTTTCTCGGCGCTCGATCCGCTTATTCGCAGGCAATTGCAGGACCAGTTCGTAGCGCTGGCGTCAAAGATGGGCAAAACGACGGTCTTTATCACCCATGACCTAGACGAGGCAGTGCGCATCGGTGACCGCATTGCAATCATGCGTGACGGCGTGGTGGTGCAGACCGGTACACCCGAGCAGATCATCATGAAACCTGCGGATGACTATGTGTCCGACTTCGTTTCGGGGATTTCGCGCATCGGCCTGATCAGGGCGCATTCGCTGCTTGTACCGATTGAAACGATCCCCGGCGGGCTGCCGGCGGACGCACCGCATATGTCACGGGATACCACGTTGAAGGAACTGATCCATACCTCATCCCAGCACAACCGGCCCATAGTGATCGATGGCGCGGACGGCCAACCGATGGGTGTAGTGACACATAGCGAGCTTTTGAAAGGCGTGATCGTCGGGATGGCAGACGCATGAGCGAAGACCTGTTCGACGACAGCAACGATTCCCTCCCCGCGCAGTCTGTCCGGGACTTCGTCGGTCCGAACGCGCTTTACTATCGGGCACAGTTCCGCCGGATCGGCGATGTTGCACGGTTCGTCCCGACGTTCAACATGGCTGCTGCGCTTCTGGGGCCGGTCTGGTTCGGGATGCGCAACCTGTGGTCCTATTTTCTGGTCTTCGTCGTGCTGGAAACTCTCACGATCGTCCAATTGGCGCGGGGCGCCTGGGGCGATCTGGGCGCGCCAATCCGCGACCGGATCGAAGGGATTGAAAAGACCCTAGCAGTACGACGCCTGCAATTGACTGACGCTATCGACAATGCACCTGACAAGGTGGAGGCATTCAAGCGGACGATAGACTCGCTGGAAGGTGCGATCGAGAACATCAGGATTGAGGCCGCTCAGGCCGATGGACAGGCGCTCGCATTGGTCCTGGGGGGGCTTGCGGTGCTGGCTTTGCTCAGGGCCGGACAGGCCATGCTGGCCAACCCGGCGTTGCGCGTGCGCTACAATCGCTGGCGCTCGGAACCTGGCATGGCCTTTGGGTTAAGCCTAGTAAAAATCACCTTTGCCGTCGGTCTTGCGCTGATTACCTATGTGACCTGCGTGCTGAAATTCGGATTTCCGGCACAGGTGGTGGCGCTTCAGGGGTTTCCGGCCGATCCTGCGGTTCAGACCGCCGCCGCGAATGCGATCAAATCCTGGATGAACGATGCTGCGATTAGCTCGGACTGGTTCTTTGACGGTTTGGTAGCGATAATCCGGACGGTGCTTGACGCGCTCGAAATAGTCTTCGTCGAAAGCCCCTGGCCGGTCATGTCGGGGTTCGTAATCCTTCTGACTGCGCTGTCTGCCGGCTGGCGATCGGCGGTGTTCACTGGCGCTGCGCTGGCCTATCTGGGATACTTGGGCTTTTGGGAAAAAAGCATGCAGACAATGGCCCTTCTGGGCACGGCTGCCTGCATATCGATCTCGCTTGGCATTCCATTGGGCGTGCTGTGCGCGCGCAACCCGAGGGTCTATGTCTTGGTGCGTCCGGTCCTTGATTTCATGCAGACAATGCCGGCCTTCGTCTATCTGATTCCGATCATTGCGTTTTTCGGCACCGGCAAACCCGCGGCAATCGTTGCCACGATGATCTTTGGTGGATCGCCCGTGGTGCGCTTGACGGTACTTGGTCTTCGCGGCGTGCCCGAGTCGGTGCGCGAGGCGGCAATGGCGTTTGGTGCATCCAAACGCTACCTGCTGTGGAAGGTCGATCTGCCGCTGGCCATGCCATCGATCATGGCCGGCATCAACCAGACCATATTACTGAGTCTGGCGATGGTGGTTATCGCGTCGCTTATCGGGGCCAAGGGCCTGGGCGAGGATGTGCTGGAGGCGCTGCAATACGCATCGGAAGGTCAGGGAATCCTGGCAGGGCTGGCGATTCTGTTCTGCGCGATGATCCTCGACCGTATTGTTCAAGGAAAAGGGAGATAGGACTATGACTGTCACGGTGGCTTTGCTGATCAAATACGAAAATGACAAGAAGGCAGAGATGCTCGATCATCCCAGCGACCGCGCTGCGATCTCGCGCAAGGCGGTGGCGGCGATGGGCGGCAAGTTCCTGCACGCCTGGGGAACCTGCGGCGAATACGACATGCTGTTCATCTATGAAATGCCGGACATGGCGTCGGTCGCGGCCAACATGCACCTTGCGGAAGCAACCGGGATGTCTAAACATCACAAGATCATACCGCTGTTTTCAAGCGCGGATTTTATAGCCTCGCAGATGAAGGCCGGTGAGTTACGCGACAGCTACAGGGGAGTGGACCGGTCATGAGCGCGACTGTATTTTCAGGCGGCACGATCCTGACGATGGACGCAGACGTACCAGAGGTTGAAGCTGTCGGGATCGACGGCGGTCGGATCGTTGCTGTTGGGTCAAGGTCCGAGGTCGCGCTGGCCTGTCCGGAGGCTGTCGATGTGGATCTGAAAGGTCGAACATTGTTGCCCGGGTTTATCGACGCCCATTCCCACCCGCTGTGGGCGGCCAAGACGCGCGGCGCACCGGTGGTCGATATCCGCGCGGAAACCGTGCCGACCTATGCCGCCGTGATCGCCAGGATCAAGCGGCGCGTGGCCGCAGCGCAACCTGGCGAGCACCTGCTTTTCTTCGGCCTGGATGCACAGTTGCACCCCGATATGGAGAACCCGACCCGCGCGTTTCTGGATACGCTGGCGCCGGACAACCCTCTGGGCATCCAGACCTCGAACTGTCATGCGCTGTTCCTGAATTCGGCCGGGTTTGCCGCCTGCGGGATCGACGCCGCGACCCCGACCCCCACCGGCAGCATCATCGAACGCGACGCGCAGGGCCATCCCACCGGCAAGATTGCCGAGGCAGTCACCTGGAGCGCGCTTGAAACCTTTTACAAATCCTGGGGCGAAGAGCGGCTCACGACCGAGTTCACCGCGCAGATTCATGAATTTATCTGCAGCGGTATCACCACGGTTACCGAACATCTTTACATGCCCTTTTACAAAGGCTGGTACGGTGCCGCCCTGCGGCAGGGGCTGCCGTTGCCGCGGATCGCGGCCTATCAGCAGGCAACGACCAGCGACATGGCCGTCGAAAGGATCATCGACCCTGAAGACCGGCTCTGGATGGCGGGGGTTAAGATCCACGCCGACGGATCGCCCTTCATCGGCAACATCTGGGTGACCCAGCCCTATCTGGACAACCAGCTGACCCGCGAGCGGATGGAGTTGAAGCCCGGGCACACCGGCGGACCCAACTATCCGCAGGAGTATTTTGAGAAGATGCTCCGAACCTATATTGCCGAAAGCTGGCAAATGACGATCCACACCCAGGGTGATCGCACCATTGACATGGTGCTTGACCAGCTGGACATCATCCTTTCGGAAACACCACGCCCCGACCATCGCTTCAGGCTGGAACATTGCGCGCTGATGCGCGCGGATCAGATCGAACGCGCGGTGTCTCTTGGTGTCATTTGCAGCTTCTTTATCAACCATATAACCCATTGGGGTGCGCCGATCGAGGATTCGCTGTTCGGACCCGAACGTGCCGCCCATTACATGCCGGTCGGGTCCGCCGTGCGCGCGGGCATGCGGGTGTCGCTGCACGCCGACACGCCGATGACCGACGCTTCGGCCTTGGGGCTGATTCAGGCGGCCACGACGCGGATCGCCGGCGATGGCCGCTGCGTCGGCCCCGGTGAAAGGATCGACGTGGCAACCGCGCTGCGCTCGGTCACGATCGATTCCGCCTATCAGATCGCAATGGAAGATCGTCTCGGGTCACTTTCAGTGGGCAAACATGCCGATCTGGTCATCCTGGCGCGCAACCCTCTGAGCACACCGGTTGATGAAATCGCTGCCATCGCGGTCGAGGCCACCTATCTTGCGGGTGAACTGGTCCATGGAACCTGAGAAAGGTGTACCGCTACTGACCATCAGTGGTTTCCTCGGCTCCGGCAAGACCACCCTGGTGAATCGACTGCTTTCGCAATCCCAAGGTCGTCGCTTTGTGGTCTTCATCAACGATTTCGGCGCCATCAACATCGACATGGACCTGATCAAGACGGTGATGGAGGACCGGGTCTCGCTCAAGAATGGCTGTGTTTGCTGTTCGTTGAGCGGTGATTTTGTCGCCCAGGTGGCCGAGTTCGCGCGACAGCCCCAGCCGCCTGACGCTTTTCTCATCGAGGCCAGCGGGGTATCGGATCCGCGCGCGTTGGATGCGTCGCTGCGCGCACTTGAGGCGGCCGAGTTGATCCGCAGGGACGCCAATGTCTACCTTGTCGATGCGGATCAGTTCGGCAATCTGAATTATGCCGACACCGAACTTCTGATCGACCACGCCGCTGTCAGCGACCTGATACTCTTGAACAAGGCCGATCTGGCAAGTGCCGAACGCTTGGGTGAGATCGAGCAGATGCTGAAGATCTCTGCGCCCTACGCCCACCTGATCCGGACCCGGCAGGGCGATGTTGGACTGTCCCTGTTGATGGATCAGTTCGGCGGCGCCGGGGCGCGGCGGTTGCCGTCCGATGCCCCGGCCACGGCGGCGCACCCTGACTTCGTCAGCTGGTCCCGTGAGACGATAAGACCTTTGTCCCGCGCGGCCTTTGATCGCTTTGCGCGCCGTCTGCCAACATCCTGTGTCCGCGCAAAAGGCGTGCTGATGTTTTCCGACCTGCCGCAACGCCAATATGTCTTCAATCTGGTCGGCACACGTGCCAGCCTGGTGCAACGGGAACTCTCCGACCCCTCCCTCGGTTCGCGTCTGGTCGCCATCGGCCTGTCGGACCGCATGGACAATGATTTTCTCGACCGTGCATTTGACGATGCGCTGGAAGAGTAGCGAGGTAGGCGCCCCAGACTGAGGACTTCGGCAACGGGGGCGGGGGCTTTGTCAGGTTGTTATGCCGCGACGTGATCAAGATCCGCGTCTCGTTCAGGCTGCCATTTCCGCCGCATAGTTGTTCCAAAGCCGAGCCAGCGCATGCTTTCCTTCTGTTCGATAGGCACCCGGGTCGGGTTAATCTTGCGTTTGAGGGCGGCAGTTCCCTTGAACATGCTGCGCGACCAAAATTCGCCGCTGTCAGCCCGAGCGGCAAACCATCCGACGTGATGGCCATACGGCGCACCGCGAGAATGCTTCATACCTTTGTTCTGCAACCACTCAGCCAGATCGCCAGAGACATAACTTGAGTCGTTATCGCTCAACAGGCGCGGTTTATGGATGACTTCACCTGGTGCCAGCAACCGGCCGGGGTATCGCAAAGCGCAAAGTTACAGCGCGAATCCGAAACGATTGTAGTTGCGGCGGCGGGCGCGGATGATTTCCAGGTCATCGTCCGCCAAGGTGTAGTGGCGCAGCATGGCCGCTTCGTCAGTCGGCAGGTCAAAAAGTGTCGAACGCTGGCGCTCGGTCAGGATGATGCGATGCGCCATGTTTCTTTTGCTTTCCTTTGATGATTTGCTTAATGATGATTAAGATACTTAATAGGAAATTATTCTGATGGCCGAAAGCGGGGTGGTTTCCGACACATCACAAACGAACGTTTGTGAAACATGCTGATCGGCTATGCTCGTGTCTCAAAAGCAGACGGCAGCCAGTCCCTCGACTTGCAACGGGATGCCTCGATCGCGTCAGGCGTCGAAGAGGACCAGATTTACTCAGATCTGGCATCCGGAAAGAAAGATGATCGTTCCGGTCTGGAGGCTTGCCTCAAGGCATTGCGTGAGGGCGATGTTCTGGTTGTGTGGAAGCTCGACCGCATGGGATGCAGCCTCCAGCACCTTGTCAAAGCCGTCAGCTTGCTGTCCGAGCGCGCGTTGGCCTCAAGGTGCTCACCGGACAAGGCGCGCAGATCGATACAGCAACTGCAGCAGGACGACTTTCATTTGGTATTTTTGCGGCCTTGGCCGAATTTGAAAGCGAGTTGATCCGTGAACGCACAATGGCGGGGCTGCAAGCCGCCCGCGCCCGTGGACGAAATGGCGGAAGAAAATTTGCGCTGACAAAAGCTCAGGTCCGTATGGCGCAGGCCGCCATGGCCAGTCGCGATACGTTGGTTTCCGAACTGTGCAAGGAGTTGGATGTGAAGCCCGTCACGTTCTATCGATATGTCGATCCCAAAGGCAACCTACGTGACTACGGGAAACGGGTGCTCGGCGCTTAGCGTAGGATCCTACACTCTCCGGCATCAGACCCTAATAGATAGCAAAACCGGAAGAAATGTCTTGTCGAGCACATCTCTGCAAAGCAGAGTGATCATATAATGGGAGGAGAGGTCAATAAAATGACGAAGTCTGTGCGTTTGACTCAGCGAATCGAAAGCGGTGGCCATTGGGGCGGGCGGCTCTCGGCGGGCGAAGTTCTCAGGATTGTCGATCTGGAAGGTCGCCAGGGCGTCGATTTTCTCTGCTATTCGGCCACCAACCCCGAAGAGCGTTACCATGCGCCAAACACGATCAAGAAGGCCGGCCATATCGCGCTTGAGAAGGGCGACGTACTTTACTCCGATGTCGCCCGCGCGCTGATGACATTGATCGAAGACACCGTCGGCGGCCATGACACGATCGGTGGGTGCTGCTCGGCAGCCTCCAATCGACTGCTGTACGACAGCGATCTCCCCGGATGCCGCGAAAACCTGCTCGCGGCGCTGGCGCCCTTTGGTCTCGGCCGTCGCGACATCGTACCGAACGTGAATTTCTTCTGCGATGTGCCGGTATTCGACAATTACCAATTTGGCGAAAATGTCTTCCGACCCAGCCATTCGCAAGCGGGAGACCGGATCTCGTTGCAGATGGAAATGGATGTGATTTGCGCCCTGTCCAACTGTCCACAGGTCAACAACCCCTGCAATGATGGTCAGCCAGGGCCAATCGAGGTTTCGATAATTTCCGGCTGACGGCCTGCCACATTGGCAATACCCAGCATTCGTTTGGTAATCCCCCCCCCGAAATTAAGGAGCTTCATAAGTAGAATTTTCTCGGCGAGATGTCTGAGGAGGATTTGAATGAAGAAGAGCAGATACACTGAGGCGCAGATCCTTGCGATCCTGCGTCAGGCCGAAGGCGGTGTGCCGGTGGCTGATCTTTGCCGCGAGCACGGCATGAGCAACGCATCGTTCTACAAATGGCGGGCGAAGTATGGCGGCATGGATGCACCCCTGATCAGCCAGATGAAGGCCATGGAAGAAGAGAACCGTCGGCTGAAGCGGATGTATGCGGACCTGAGCATGCAGGCAGATTTGCTGAAGGAAGCGCTTGGAAAAAAGTGACACGGCCATCCGCTGCCCGGCAGTGGTTCGCTTGCGAACCATGAGAGGGTAAACGCCGAGAGATGGCCGTGAATGCGGTGGCGCGCTGTGGGGTCAGCATTGCGCTGGCCTGCCGGGCCTTTGGTGTCAGCGAGACCTGCTATCGCTACAGCCCGCTGCTGAGCAACGAGAATGAGCAGATTGCCGATCTTCTGGTTGGCCTGACCGAGGCCCGGAAAACTTGGGGGTTTGGGTTATGCTTTTTGCATTTGCGCAACGTGAAGGGGCACCCCTGGAACCACATGGCGTAATCAGAGGGGCAGCTCTCGTGCTACGCCAACGCTTTCATCAGCATGGAGGAGAAGATGAAGCATTTTGTGGGACTCAACGTGTCAATGAAGGAAACTGCTGTCTGCGTCGTAGACGAGGCTGGCCAGCGGATTTGGGAAAGCAGCGTTCCCAGCACGGCAGATGCGATTGCCTCGATCATTCGGAGCAAGGCACCAGATCTCGTGCGGGCGGCTATGGAGACCGGTCCACAGGCCGTCTGGCTCTGGCATGGCTTGCGGGATCTGGGGATAACGGTCGATTGTATTCATGCGCGACGTGCTGCCGCTGCCCTGAAGCAGCAAGCCAACAAAACGGATCGCAACGATGCCTTTGGACTGGCCCGCTTGGTCCATAGTGGCTGGTATGAGCCGCTGGCCATAAAGTCCTTTGACCGTTACCGCATGCGCGCAGTCTTGACGGCGCGGGAGCGGATCGTGCGGATGTGTACGACAATGATCAATCAGATTCGTGGTCTGGCGAAGACCTTCGGCCTGACATTGTCGGCGGGCAAAGGGCGGGTCTTTGAACAGTCTGTCCGCCGGTCGCTGCCAGACGATGTCATTTTGCGCGATCTGTTTGAAAGCCTTCTATCAGTGCTCTCTGGGCTCAAGGATCAACGCCGGGCATTTGACCGGCAACTTGCGCGTTTTGCACGGGAAGATGCGGCCTGCCGGCTCGTTGCAAGCGCGCCTGGTGTCGGCAGCCTTACGGCAATCGCCTTTGTCACGGCGGTGGATGACCCGTCCCGCTTCCGATCTGCCAGCGACGTCGGCGCCTATCTTGGGTTGACGCCAAAACGGTATCAGTCAGGTGAAGTCGATATCGGCGGCCGCATCTCGAAGACCGGTGACCGTTTGACCCGCAAACTTTTATTCGAGGCCGCGACGGTGATCCTATATCGTGCTGCACCCTCAATTGGGTTGAAACAATGGGGTTTGCGCCTTGACCTGCCCCCCGAAACTTCCCCCGTTCTGATGTAGAGTTTGCTCAACCTTTCGAAGGAGCAAACAGATGCGAAA
>CANNCP010000020.1 GCA_947503145.1 uncultured Roseovarius sp. | reverse complement strand
GTTAACGTGGCAGGTGGGTCAATTTTACTCGCTCATAACCCACCTAAGTGGGTCAATTTTGCATGCCGATTCACAGTCACCGCGGACGGTCCTTCGCCAAGCGCCGCCATTCCGAGAGCCGGTTCGCGCGCAACCCATACCTCTCGGCTACCCCGCGAACCGTAGCCCCGGGCTCAAGCGTCTCCGCCACAATCTGACCCTTGAGCGCATCAGGCCATCGCCGCCGGCCCGAAGCGGAGCTATGCGCTCCACCCGACCGGAAAAACTCCAACGTATTCTCCACGGAGAAACTCCATCCCTGTTCCAAGACAGGGACGGATTCCCAGAAACTGCAGTTCAGAAGAAGGTGGGATCCAGATCGCGCTTACAGGAAAACAGCAGTTCCCGCGCGAACTCGATTTCTATGTCAGGATTGTCGCACGGCTCGGAGGCTATCTCGACCGCACCTCCGATGCACCCCCAGGGACCACCGTCATATGGCGCGGCCTCTCCCGACTCGCCGATCTTGTTGAGGGCGCCTGCATCGCGGAAAGTTCATCACCGGGGACTTATGGGTAACTGCAAGCCACGCCGGACGCTTACGGTGAGCCCGCGGTTCGATGGCGTTGATAGGGCTAACGCTTGAGTGTTGCCCGCCGCTCAAGACGCTCTGCGGGCAGTTCGTCTATCCAGTACGGCGAGAAGGATGATCAATCCTAGCGTGAGAAGGATCAAGATTGTCATCAACGCATATAGCGGCGGACTGAGCCCGATCTGTTGATATTGCGACCACAGATAGGTTTGAACCGTGTTCTCACCTCCCTGCACAATAGAAGTCCGAATGGTTTCGTTGAACGATAGGATCAGGGAAAAAATAGCCGCGCCGAACAGGCCTTGAACAATTTGGGGCAGCTCGATTTCGAAGAATGCTTGCATGGGGTTGGAACCCAACATGTGCGCCGCCTCAAGATAGACTTGGTCGAAGCCGGACATGGCGGTAAGGATTACAAGCGTCGCGAAGGGCAGGCACCAGAGAACTTGAACAAGAACCATGGATAGGATCGAGGCCTCCATTCCGGTGACGCGAAAGAATAGCGCGGTCGCAACGCCCATGGATACGCCCGGAACGAAGAGCGGCAACATGACGAGCGTCAGGATCAGCTTCGGGCGCTGCCATGCGCGAAGCGCTTGTGCCAAAGCCAGCGCGAGCAGGGGTGTCGCGACCGCCACAAGGATACCAATCAGTAACGTGTTCATGACTCCGTTCATGAGGACCGGGTCCCTAAGAATTTCGGTATAGGCGGAGGTCGCGCCGTCGGCACTGCTGAAAGAGCCGATAATCGGCGGCACGAGTGGCGCATACAGGAATACCAGCACCAGGAGGAAGAAGCTCCACATCAGAAGGTGTTCCATCGAAGATCGTTGCTTGCTCATGATTAGTCCAGGATCTTGGCCAGAAAAATCCGCAGGTCGAACGCACGAAACCACAGCGTTAAGAGCACGGCCATGACGCCCACTGTGAAGGTCGACATGGCGGCGGCCAGCGGATAGTTGATCACATCCAGCGCGCTCGTGATCGAGTTGCCCAGCAGCTGATAGCCTGTCCCGCCCAGCACAGTGGAAACGGCGAATTCACCGAAAGCGCCCACAAAGCCGAAGATTGCCGCGGCAAATACTCCGGGTAGGGATAAAGGCAGGGTTATGTGCCAGAAGCTGCGCAAAGGTCCTTCGCCCAGCATCCAGCTCGCCTCCTCGTAGCGACGGTCGATACCCGCCAAGGAAAGCCAGATCGGAAAAATCATGAAAGGCATGTAGGCGGTCACCAAACCGAGATAGACGGCAAATTGACTATAGAGGAGCCAATCCAGCGGAGCGTCTACGACGCCGAGCCATAGCAGCACCTCGTTTACCCATCCGGATCGACCCAAAATGTCCGTCCAAGCGAAGGTTCGCAGGATGTAGTTTACAAGAAACGGAACAGAAAACAGGAAAAGGACGCTCCTGACCAAATCGGCCCGGACGCGCCTCGCGATGAGAAAGGCCACTGGGTACGCGATAACAATCATGATCAACGTGGCGAATGTAGCTACCACGAGACTGCGAAAGAAGATCGACAGGCGTACCCCGCCAAGGAAGGTCCGGTAGGCCTCGAGCGAGAAATCCGGCTTCATGGTGAAACCGGTCTTGGTCCAGAAGCTGACGGCCGCCATGATCGAAAGCGGCCCAATGATCAGCACAGCCACGAAAAGAACCGGAACGATCAGCAGGACGGTTCGGGGGAGTACGGGAAAAAGAGATCCCAATATTCCCCCATTTCCGCTTGTCGGGAGGCTCGGCTTCATGCCGCCTTGAACCTCTGCCATTCCTCCTCGTAAAGGTCCACTTCGGTCGGCCAGCGATTCTGCCAGGTTCCGCCATAGGAGAACTTCTCCTTCACGCGGTTATCCACCTCCTCGATGTGATCCGCCTCATCGGCAGTGAAAAGGTCGCTCTGCCTCGCGAATGGCGCTGCTTGCGGGTTGGTTATGTATCCGCGCATTTGCGTAATGGTTGCGCCGTACCAGGGCCCAAGCATGAAATCGAGCAACTCGTAGGCAGCATCCGTCTGCGCCTCACTCCGATCCGGGTTGTTGACCAGGTACGCAGCCATGGCCCAGAGGAGAAACCCTTCCTTGGGTGATGCGTATTTGACGTTTGCGCCCTGCTGGTTCGCTGCGATCACCATCGGCTCCCAGCAATCGAGAACATGGACCTCCTTGTTGACGAGAAGTTTGACGGCCTGTTCGAAGCTCGACCAGATCACGCGGAACTGCCCCTCCTTCTTCTTCTCGATCAGGAAGTCTATGACGGTCGCCAGTTCCTTCGGCGTCATGTCCGCTGGATCAGATATTTCGGCCAGCCCGCTCTTTTTCATGTAGAGCGCAGTCTTCTGCCCGGCCGTCGTATAGTTGTCCTCCAGCGCAACATAACCACGGAACTTCGGGTCGAAGTAGGCGCCGTAACTGTCTAGTTCTCCGGTCACATCCGGCATATATGCAAAGCTGTCAGCCTGTAAGATCGTGGGCACGCCATAGGTCTTTCCTTCGTATCCGATGAAGTTGAACCCTTTCGTGCCAGGGGCCAGATATTCGGCGATATACGTGTCCTTCTCCCAGTTCTTGAGGCGCGAGGTGTCTATCTCTTGGATCAAATCCGCCTCGGCCAGCGGACGCTGCATGCCGCCAACGATATTGACCAGGTCGAACGCCTTGCGGCCACCACCGGCCAGAAGCTGGTTCACCACTGCGGAAGGGGAGTTCCCGATGGCGACGAGTTTCACCTGGTTACCGGTTGCCTCCGTGAAGCGGCTCCAATCCCCACCAGGATCTCCGACGCCGATATCGGCGATCGTAACGGTCGCACCGTCCTGCGCGAGCACCCGGCTTCCAAGCGATCCGGCCAAAAGGGCCGAACCCGCGGCCACTCCAGCGCCCAGAAAGCGCCGTCTGTCGATGTCATGCATTGAATACTTGGTCATGATCTCTCCTCCTTCAGTTTGCAGGCTCGTGCTCCATGAGGGATTCACTGATTGAGCCCTTATCCGCGTCAAGAACGACTATGTCTTCGGCACTCATTCCAACTTGAATTTGCGCTTCTTCTGCGAGAGGCGGGGTGCCGCTTCGGGTGGCGGTAAGTACCTGACCATCGCTCAGCCGAAGATCCGTGCTTGTATAGATACCGCGGTATGTCGACGACAGGACGGTGGCCTCCAGAAGGAACTCGCAAGTACTGGCATCGGAACCGAGACGCAGAGCCTCACCGCGAATGGCAACTTGGCCCGCGTCGGCCCGGCGGGACCGACGAGGAACCTTCACCTGTCCTCCGCCGAAGGAAACCGCGATGCTTTCATCGGACCAATTCGTCATCTGCGCATCCACCAAGTTTGCGCCGCGAAAAAAGCGTGCTACGAAAGGCGTGGCCGGAGCTCGGAATATCTCCGCGGGATCTCCACACTGGACGTATTTACCTTCGTTCAGAACGGCGATCCGGTCACTCATCGTCAGGGCTTCCTCCTGATCGTGGGTCACGTAGATAAACGTCGTCCCGGTCTGAGTATGGATAGACCGGAGTTCCGACTGCATCTCGCGACGGATCTTTTCATCGAGGGCGGAAAGCGGCTCGTCGAGAAGTAAAATTCTCGGTTTCGGCGCCAGGGCGCGTGCGGTCGCAACCCGCTGCTGCTCACCTCCGGATAGCTGGGTCACGCGACGCTTCTCGAAGCCCGCGAGCCCTACAAGCTCAAGAAGTTCCGATATTCGATCTCTGGCCTCGCTTCCCGTCAGCCCGCTTCGTCGCAATCCATACCCTACATTCTGACCGACGTTCATATGCGGGAAGATCGCGTATTGCTGAAAGACCATTCCCAGATTGCGCTGCCAAGGCGGTACATGAGTCATATCACGCCCATCGATACGGATTTCCCCGGTGTCGGGCGTTTCAAGGCCGCCGATCATGCGCAGGATGGTCGATTTGCCAGAACCGCTCGGGCCCAGCATGGTAAAGAACTCGCCACGCTTGATGTCTATCGAAAAATCGTCGGCAGGTTTCACCTTTCCGAAAGACTTTCGAAGATGCGCAAGCGAAAGAATGACTTCGTCGCTCATTGAAGAGCCTTCGCCGCGCAGGCGAGCGCGGCGCGGAGTCCCCGCTTCATGTCAGACAAGTTCATGGAAGCGTAATCCGATCTCTGATGCTGCTCCAGCATTGCTTCTTCATCGACCTTGTCGAGAAGCTCCGCCACCTGGCCTGGCACGTATGGTACATGCACGAAGCCCACCTGGCCCTTGCCCCGCCGAGCGCATTCGTCCGCCATCATGTAGAAGATCGCGTTACAGAGAAATGTCCCGGTGCTCCCGGAAATGCGACAGGGGATACCCTCATCCCGAACGGCCCGCTGCATGTCGTCGATCGGCAGACTCGTGATATAGGCGTCGGGTCCCTCGGCGCGAACGGGTCCCGCAGGTTTGTTTCCGACCTCATCGGTGAGTTCGAAATGCGAATGATTGGCCGCGAGACGCTCCAGGCGGATCATGGCTTCTCCCGGCCACAACCCGATGGAAAGCACGATATCGGGAGAGAATTCGTCAAGAAGCTTCGGAACCTTGGCCGCGGCGGCATCCAGATCCACCGGCAGAACCCGCCCAACGATCTCGTGCCCTTCGATCCGCTCGCCATTGAGCCCGCTTGCAAGATGGGATGCCGGATTTTCGCCCCGACCGCCATATCCTTGAAAGCCGGTAACGACTATCATCGCATTGCTCCGTAAAACAGGCAGGTAGTTTACAATTGATGGCACCCGATCCGTGCGGAGTCAATGTTTGGATACGTGTCTTAGAAAGTAAGCGATGGGGTGGACGCCCCCGGCGGCATCGAATGTGCCAAGGTAGCGGGTGTTTGTTGAATGTCACTTAAAACTGACCCGGTAGAGGTCAGAATTGTCACTGAGAATTGACCCATGTGCAACCTTGCCCCTGACGGGATTTGTCGGGGGATATTGGAGTGATAGACAGTAACCACCCCATTGTTACCGCGTTGATTTAGCTTTGATACGTTCCACGAGATCGGTGTCACTGACGAAGTCATCGAGGAACTCATGCCAGGTTTTGGTGGTGATACGAGCGGCGCGGATCATGTCCGTCAGTTCTTCGATCCCGTCATCGGTCAGCGCAGTGACTGTTTCTTCGGGTCCGGAAGAAGGTCTCGATCTTCCAACGCAGCGCATACCATTCCAGCTTGTGAACTGCCTCCGCGTGGGTCGCCACCGGCAAGTTCGTGATCAGCTTCCAGAAGACGGGCGCCCGGCTTTCAGGCGGATCGAGTTCTTCGGCATGAATGATCTGGAGTTCCTGATGCCGGTATTTCCGCTGCTTTCCGATAGGCGGACGGACCGTCATCGTAGCGTGTCGGACAGACAGCACGGCGCAATGATCCTTGCCCTGTGCATCGCGAAACCGGACCTCGTGAGTGCCGCTGGACTGCACCTTTGCCATCACTTTGGCAATGGTCGTGCCGCCATCCTCCGCGAGGCGGTCGACGCAGCTGCGCACCAAGAAGCCAGTCCCGAGTTCCTCGGCCAGGCAGTAGAGTTCATAAATGTCGCTTTCCCGGTCACCGACATGTACACAACGTTCCGGCGTCCCTGTCAGTTCGGTGGACAGGCGCAGATTGTCGAGCCAGCGCATGCTTTCCTTCTGTTCGATCGGCACCCGGGTCGGATTGATCTTGCGTTTAAGCGCGGCGGTTCCTTTGAACTTGCTGCGCGACCAGAATTTCGCCGCCGTCAGCCCGAGGGGCAGCCCCTCCGGCGTGATGGCCAGGCTGGCGTGCATCAGGAGCCCGCAGACCGCATGTTTCTGATGGCGGCCTTCGCTCTGCTTGCGACCGGTCGATATCCCTGTGAACCCCACTTTCTCGGGATTCGATCGCTTGAAGGAGAATTCCGTGGTGTCCTGCAGGATCAGGATGGGACCGTCGGTTGCCCGAATGCGCAGAGCGGAGGCGGCAAAATGCCCCTCAAGGATCTTGTCTTCGCTGACGTTCCCGTTGGAGAAGAAGCGGTAGGCGGCCTTGGTGTTCGACCAATCCTGGAACGCCGTCGGCAGTGATTTCCCCGGCCGTTCCCCGAGGGCCTCCAGCATTGCCTCAAGCCGCCGGTTCAGCCGGACATCTCCCAGATCGCATCCAGAAGTTTCCGCTTCCACCCAATTCCGTCCCATGCGCGCACCTCAATCGCTCGGTGCCACATGACGAATCATGACCGGTTACTATCGTGCAAGATCAAGTCTGGGGGGTGAATCAATTTGCCACACCACACTTGTGGGTAACTGCAAGGCCAATGGCGTGGTTACGCTAGACATGGGATTTTTGAGCGTAGTTCGACGATGGGCTTTAAGGGACAAGATGGGCGCGTCCATTTATGACTGGCGCCATTATCTGACCGTTGTGCAGCGCAAACCGGGGGCGTTGCGTAACGGAGCACCGTTTGTCGAGATGCCAGAGGCGTTCCGCAAGCTACAGAGCCTGATGCTGCGTAAGCCTGGCGGAGACCGGGAAATGGTCGATACCTTGTCCTTGGTTTTGCAGCATGACGAGCAGGCCGTGCTCTGCGCCGTAGAAATGGCACTGGACGCAGGCGGGCCGACCAAGATCCATGTCCTGAACCTGCTTCACAGGCTGGTGGATGGAAAGCCAACTGATCTGCCAGACGTGACGCCACCGAGCGCGCTGTCGCTAAGCAAAGAACCCGAGGCCAATGTTGCGCGCTATGACGGGTTACGCCAAGGAGGTGCGCTCCATCGCTTACCACATGAAAGCAGCGCGCTTCCCTGCCTACAAAGATATCTCAGGCTTCAACTTCGCCGCCAGTGAGATAAACGAGGCTTTCGTGCGGCAACTGCATCGCTAAGGGATGTGTGGCCCTGCGAGAGTATCTTGTCTTTGATCGACATGTGCGGGATCAATTTCTGAACGTGCCGGTTCTGGAGTGGGTCAATTTGGTGAAGCAGGTGTTCTCGGAGAGCTGCTCCAACCCCAACATCGTTGCCCGGACCATGACACAGTCTGCGGAAAGGCTCGTGAAAACCGGAGTCGTTCGAGCCGGAGACGTCGCTGGGTTGCTTCAAACGGGATTGGGTTTCTCGGACAGATCAAACTTTGATCAGGCAAGCCGCCCTCCGCCGCAGCATGATCGAACTTGAACAATGCGGACTAAGCTGCCGTTGGCCAAATTCAGGCCAAAGTTTGCTTTCAGATCGAACCGTTCAAAAACGGTCCTTTTCGGCGTGGGCAATTTTGTTGCCAACAAGCCTATATAGTGATTGGTATTTCACATAGAATTTGGAACTGTTTTGGGAGCCTGTTGAACATGAAAATCAGACCGTTAGAAAAAGGTGATCGCGCCATTTGGGAGCAGTTCATGAATGAGTATGCCGAGTTCTATAAAACGTCAGTGCCCGAAGGTGGACATGACCGTGTATGGGTTTGGATATTCGATCAAGACAACGATTTTTGGTGTGACTTGGCTGTTGATGATGAGGGTAAACCGTTCGGATTCACCCAATACCAGCTCATGCATAGGTCACTTAGCGGTGCAATGGTCTGCTATTTGAGCGATCTTTATGTGAGGCCAGACGTGCGCGGAACAGGTGCTGGCCGTGCCTTTATTGATCATGTGATGGGGTTTGCAAAAGACAGCGGTTTGAACAACGTGCGCTGGCTAACCCAAGACTATAACTACGCAGGTCGGCGACTTTATGACACCTACGCGTCCAAGTCAGATTTTATCCTGTATAGCATCCCTGTCTGAACAGTTTTTAGGTGCCGGATATGTCACGGTTTCTCGTGTTTTTTCTGTATTTTACAGCAATATTCCTGCAAGCGGGCGCTTATGGCCTGACCTTTATGATACCACGATTGTTCGACAGCTTTGGAGCAAACGAAAAAGTCGTCGGGGCAATGCTCATGGTGACGACAATATCTACCTTGGTAACGGTTTATTTTTCAGGACACTTGTCTGACCTTTTTGGGCGGCTTCGAACTTTAGGCGCGGCGTGGGCAGTTTCAGAAGGATTGGCCTTGAAGCGGGCCGGGCGGTTTCGTAACGTCTGGCCATGAAGAAATGCTACCCATTCAAGTATTTTCATAGCAGTCCCGAGATCATTCGCCTGGCGGTGATGATGTATGTCCGGTTCCCGCTTTCGCTCAGGAATGTCGAGAACCTACTGAACGAGCGCGGCATCGACATCAGCCATGAAACGGTTCGGTTCTGGTGGAACCGTTTAGGCCTGATTTTCGCGGCAGAGATACGCAAGAAATGCATTCGGCATTTGCGCGCCTACTCGAACTGGCAATGGCATCTTGATGAGGTTTTCGTGAAGATCAACGGCGAGAGGCATTGCCTCTGGCGGGCAGTCGACTACGAAGGCGAAGTGCTGGAAAGTTTTGTGACGAAGAAGTGCGACAAGAAAGCGGCATTGAAATTCATAAGGAAATCGATGAAACGCTTTGGTTCGCCGCATATCTTGGTGACTGACAAGCTACGCTCCTACGGCGCCGCATTGAAAGAGATCGGCGCGATGGATCGCCAGGAAACCGGCCGCTGGAAGAACAACCGGGCCGAAAACTCGTACCTGCCTTTTCGACGAAGGGAAAGGGCGATGTTCGGGTTTCGCAGCACGCGAAGTTTGCAGAAATTCACCGCCATCCACGCCTCGGTTTACAACCATTTCAATTCGGAGCGCCATCTCTACTCACGACAGAATTTCAAGCTGAACCGCGCCGCCGCTCTTGCCGAGTGGCGCCAACTTGGCGCGGCATAAGGGACAGCCATACTGCCCTTGCAGAGACTGGTTCGAATTGGTCTGACAGCACCCCCCTCCGGCATCAGACCCCTTCTGGCTGCAAGACTCAGCGGGTCTGATGCCTAGTATGATCGGTTGCTGCCGAGTATCACTCGATTGCAGCAGGGTAACCAAAGTGGAACAGCAATGGTCGACAGGTCAGAAACGAATTCCGCAATACAAAAGGCGATTGCCATCCTTGAGAAGGTGTCGAGGGCGACGCGACCGTTGGCGATATCCGACATTTCAACCCATCTCGGGTTGTCCCGGCAAACGGTTC
Organism: uncultured Roseovarius sp.; assembly: GCA_947503145.1. Classification (GTDB taxonomy): domain Bacteria; phylum Pseudomonadota; class Alphaproteobacteria; order Rhodobacterales; family Rhodobacteraceae; genus Roseovarius. The sequence goes on along the minus strand of CANNCP010000020.1, from coordinate 7,848 downwards.
ATCGTGTAATCCGCCAACTTGAGGACTCGGGGATGCTGGTGCGCGACCCGGCAGGCGCCCGCTATTTCATCGGCTCGAGGCTGCACCGTCTTGCGTTCTCGGCAATCATGACCTCTCAGTCGACCGGGGCGACACATGCGCTTCTGCGGCGGCTCGTTGAAGAACTTCAAGAGACCTGCAACATCGGCATGCTCGACGGGCAAGAGGTGATCTATGTCGACCGGGTGGAGTGCGATTGGCCGCTTCGCGTGCAATTGAAAATCGGCAGCCATGTCCCGATCCACTGCACCGCGATCGGAAAACTGCTATTGGCCCACCAGGATACAGATAACAGGCAGCGGTTGCTCGGACCGCCCCCGCTCATCCGATACACTGCGAACACGATAACCGATCTGCAGCTTCTGGAGGCCGAGCTCGACCGGATTCTTGATCAGGGTTATTCGGTCAATCATCAAGAGGATGCAGTCGGTCTGATCGCGCTGGCGGTCCCGGTGCGCGATCCTTGGGGAAACATTATTGCCGGGCTCGCGGTTCACGCGCCGGAAGCCCGGTTATCGCTCGGGCGCGTACGCGAGATACTGCCGCAGTTGAACGAAACAGCAACTAAAATCAGCGCAGCCATGTTTGCCGGGGATATTGGGCAAGAGCAGGATAAGGTTGACTGAAGATTTAAAAAGTGTGACGTCATGTCACGAAAAATTTGACTTTTTCTTCGAGAGCGTACAGCCTACACCCTGTAGAACAGCGCCGGTCGTCCGATAGGACGGCACGGCAGGCCCCGGGAAAGGACAGGCGGCATGAAAAAGATTGTGCACCATGTTTGTTGGGGAGGCGTGTGATGTCTGCAGGGTCAGGACCGGACGCATCTGAGGGCGTTGCGAGCGAGAGCGAGGTTCATCGTATTCCCGCAGGTGAGGGACGCGCCTTTCGGTTATATGCGGGTCAGACGGTGGAGCTGATGTTGCCCAAGGGGCCGCAGGTCGCTGATACTTGGGCCTTCAAAGGGGGCGACTTGGCAGAATTCCTTTCCACCGAGCACACACGCTCCTGCCTCGACCGGCTGACGCCACGGGTCGGGGATGCCTTTTTCAGCAACCGCCGCAATCCGATGCTGACAATTGTCCGCGACACCACCCCCGGTCGTCACGATCTGTTGCTGTCCGCCTGCGACATTGCCCGCTACACGTTGCTTGGGCACGGGGGATATCATGCCAACTGTGTTGACAATCTCGGATCAGGTCTCGCCGATCTTGGGCTTGAGGTGCCGGAGATCCCCTCGCCGGTCAACATATTCGAGAATGTTTCGATCGACGCGGAGGGTGGGCTTCATATCGAACCGCCGCAGGTCGAGGCGGGTCAGTATATCGCGCTTCGCGCGGAAATGGATCTTGTCCTCGTCGTCTCGGCCTGTCCGATGGATATTGTCTTGACGAATGGTGCCGATCGGCGGCCCAAACCGATTGACGTGACCATTCGAGCGGCGGGTCCGGCAAGTGGCTGAGACGGTCGCAGGGGCCAACAGGAAGCTGAAAAGTAAACAAGGAGGGAATGCTATGAGAACGATCAAGGTTGGCGGTTTTGCGCACTCTGCTAGGTATTTTCTGACAGGGCTGATGATCGCCGCCGCGGCACCGCTTGTCGCGAATGCGGCATCTTTGCAGGAGATCAAGGATCGCGGTTATATGGAGATCGCGACCGAGGACAGCTATGCGCCCTTCGAGATCATGAAGGATGGCAAGGCTTCGGGATTCACCAACGATGTCGTGGCGGAACTGCGGGAATATGCGGACTTCGAGATCCGCCAGGAGATCATGCCGTGGTCCGGCCTGCTGACCTCGCTGAGGGCGGGCAAGTTCGATGCCGCGATCACCGGTTCCATCGTTTCCGAGGAACGTCTGCGCGTCTTTGATTTTGCCGTGCCGACCGCCAGTGCGCAGCATTATTATATCAAGCGCAAGGATGACGACCGCATCCAGAGTGTGGAGGATCTGGACGAGCTGACGGTGGGTGTGCAGGCCGGCAGCGTCTTGTTGTCGAGGTTGCCGGAACTCAACTCGATGCTGGAGAAGACCGGCGGCAAGCTGGGCCAGATTGTCGAGTACACGTCGTATCCTGAAATCTATGAGGATCTTTCCAACGGTCGCCTGGATTATGTGGTGAACGCGATCGTCAACGCACAAGATCTGATCAAGCAGCGCGGTGATATTTTCGTCATCGGTGAACCGGTCACCGGACCCGGTTTCCACGCTTACCCGGTTCCGAAGGGACAAGATGGCGTGCTGGAATACCTGAACGAGTTCGTCATCCACCTCTCTGAAACCGGCAAGCTGGCCGAGTTGCAGTCAAAGTGGTTCGGGATAACCTTTCCGGATCTTCCTCTGGAACCCATCACGTCGTTCGAGGAATTCCAGATGATGACGACAGTGCAATAATCTTGCCTGAACGGCGGCACCGGCAAACGGAAAACAGGAGATGGCAAAATGACGGCTGACGGTTTCCAGATGCTCCTGGAAGGGGCGTGGATCACGGTCTGGATCTCGCTTCTGGCCATAGCCCTTGGAGTACCTCTGGGTTTGCTGTTCAGCCTGATCCGTGTTTCCCGATTGCCGGTGCTGTCGCAGATCATCACCCTTTATGTCAGTGTGGGGCGTGCGACCCCGTTAATAACATTAGTGCTGTTTCTGTTCGTTGCCTTACCGGCAATCGGTCTCGACATTGACAAATACACCGCCAGCGTTCTGACGCTGACGCTGAACACCGCATCGTTCAATACCGAGATCTGGCGCTCAACATACCTTTCCTTTCCGAAATCGCAGATCGAGGCCGCGCAGGCAATGGGCATGACCCGGGGCCTGTACTTTCGACGGATCATGCTGCCGCAGATGTTCTATACGGCCCTGCCGGCCCTGCTCAACGAGATGACGTTTCTAATCAAGGCAAGCCCGGCCATCGCGGTGGTGGGAATAGTCGACCTGACCCGGGTCACCAACCGGATCGCCTCGCAGACCTATGAGCCCTTGCCGCCGATTATCATCGCGGGCGTTATTTACATGCTGTCCATCGGCAGCCTCGTCCGCTTGCAGCGCGTTCTGGAAGACCGCAGGAAACGCTATGCCAGCGCTTGAGAAGGATCGGCAGGATGAGTGACTGGGACATCATCATACAGGAATGGCCACGCTTCGCGAACGGCTTCCTGAATTCCGTCGTTCTTTTTGTTGCCTCGACCATCGGAGCCTTCGTGCTTGGCGGCCTAATGGTCAACGGCCTGCGTTCATCCAGAAGCATCGTGCGCCGGGCGTTCCACTTTTATGTCGATGGCCTGCGGATGCTGCCGTTCCTGATCTTCGTCTACCTTCTGTATTACGGACTGCCATCCTTTGGAATCAAGCTCGACGCCTGGACCGCCGGGCTGCTGGGGCTGGTCATCTATCACAGCGCCTATGTGGCAGAAATATTGCGCGGTTCGTGGGATCAGCTGCCGAACGGTCAAAGCGAAAGTGCGCAGGCATGCGGCTTTTACGGGATCAAGATGTTTCGTCGCATCATCCTGCCGCAACTGATCCTCAATACCGCACCGATACTGGGAAATCAGTTGATCTATATGCTCAAGGACACGGCCTTTCTGATGATCATCACGGTCCAGGAGCTCACCTATGCCGCGAGCTCGGTCCAATCGATGTACTTTGTGCCGTTGCAGCCTTTCATCATCGCCATCGCGCTATACTGGGCCGTCAGTCTTCTCATCGAAGGACTGGTCGCGCTTGTCCATCGTACAGCAAAGGAGAGAGGCTTTGGCCAGACCTGACAGTGATCCCGTCCTGAAGGCGTTGAACATCACCAAATCCTTCGGTGCTCTTCAAGTTTTGCATGGCGTGTCGCTGGAGATTAATTCCGGCAAGACGGTCAGCATCCTCGGCCCTTCGGGCTCGGGCAAGTCGACGTTGCTGCGTTGCATCAACTGGCTTGAAAGGCCGAACAGCGGCGAAATCTATCTGGACGGAGAACCGGTCGGGCGGCACCCGAACGGTGAATTGATGTCGGACCGGGAATTGGCCGCTATCCGGGCGCGCATGGGCAAGGTGTTCCAAAGCTTCAACCTGTGGCCACATTTCACTGTGCTCGAGAACGTGATCGAAGCGCCGGTTCAGGTGCTCGGCGTACCGAAGGCCCAGGCCATTGAACAGGCCGAGCAGCTGTTGCAAAAGGTTGGCCTGCAGGACAAGCGGGACGTCTATCCCTATTCGCTTTCCGGTGGTCAGAAACAGCGGGTGGCCATCGCCCGGGCTCTGGCGATGTCGCCGCGGGTCATGTTGTTCGACGAGCCCACCAGCGCCCTCGATCCGGAACTGGTCGGTGAGGTGCTGGCCGTCATGCGCGATCTTACCCGAGAGGGTATGACAATGCTCGTGGTCACCCACGAGATGGCTTTTGCGCGTGATGTCTCGGACGAGGTCATCTTCATGGACCAAGGAGAGATCGTAGAACAGACAACGCCCGACCGGTTCTTTTCCAACCCTGAGACCCGCCGGGCGCAGCAGTTCCTGGCGCGATATCAGTAATGGAGCAAGATTGCCGGTTCCAGGGCGCCGCGTCACCCTTGCGTTGACCGAAAGGAAACCCCGTCGTGACATATGATAAAGTGGGCAAAGTCGCCCGTTCCCGGCAGGATGAAATCGGATCCGGTGTCGAACAGACACTCGCCCGGATTTTCGATCGGGAGCCGGAAATACGCGCGTTTGTCGACCACCGGCCCGACTGGGTTCGTGACGAGATGCGTTCGGTGGAGTCTTCGGCGCCGCTGCGCGGCCTCTGCGTCGGGGTGAAAGAGATCATCGATGTTGCCGGCTATCGCTGTGCATGGGGCACACCGATCCACGGCAATCGCGTGCCGGACTCGGACGCCAGGATGGTACAGAAGCTGCGAAACACCGGGGGAATCGTCGCCGGAATCACAGTTTCGACGGAATACGCCCTGGCGCGGCCGGGGTCGACAACCAATCCGCATGACTCCCTTCGCACTCCTGGCGGATCGTCGAGCGGTTCCGCAGCCGCGGTGGGGGCCGGCATGATTCCTGCGGCATTCGGAACACAGACGATCGGCTCGATCATCCGCCCGGCGGCCTATTGCGGTGTCGTCGGCTACAAGCCGACCTGGGGCATCGTCGATAACAGCGGTGTCATGCCGCTTTGCGAAGCGCTCGATCATCTGGGCATCATCGCCGACAGCGTATCGCGCGTTCGCCTCTTGTTGTCGGCCCTGACGGATCGCCAACAAAGTGCGCGGCCCGACCTTTCAGGGGTCCGGGCCGCTCTGCTTGCTCCATGGTTTTCCGATCCTGTTTCGGCAGCGATGACGGCAGCGTTGCGGAAAGCGGCAGAAATTATGCGCGAAACCGGAATCGCGGTAGAAGACGCCGCGCTTCCCGGGGATATCGGCATCACGGAAGAGGCGGTGTCATCGACCCTGCTTTGCCATGATCTGGTGCGACACCACGGCCACGACTTCAGGCATGATGGCGACAAGATGTCCGATCCACTTGTGGAGATGATGAAAGAAGGGTCGCGGATCGCGATTGACGATTATCAGGCCGCCCGTCGGCAACAAGACGAGATTGCTCAGCGTCTTGACGCGGCAATCGGCCCAGACGGCGTTTTCCTTGCGCCGGCGACACTAGGCACCGCGCCATTGCGCCAACAGGGAACGGGATCCCGGGCCCCGCAGCGGCTTTGGAGCCTGGGCGGCCAACCAGCGGTCACGGTAACATGCGGCTGGGAGCAAGGGCTTCCGCTTGGCGCACAGGTGATCGCGGCGCGCGGATGCGACGACTTGGCTCTTCATGTCGCCGAACTGCTTGAGGCAAAACTCTAGTCCGGTACCCCGGTCTTCCGCATCACCGCTTGGTGGTTGCAGCTGATTTCACATGACGACAGACACACTGGTTGTTTTTTGGCCGGGGGAAGGATTTGACTGAAACGGTAATCCCCCCATTTTTGACGGGGTTCATTCGTAGAACTTACGCAGCCATTTTCAGTTTCATGGCGGGTGTGATGCCGCCAATGTCCATGTTCGGGCGGTTGTTGTTGTATGTCCATAGCCATTGCGTGGCGTGATCTTGCGCCTCCCGCTGGCCGGTAGGTGATTGCCCGCAATCGCCGTAAGGCTCTATGCTTTCGATGATGTATTGGTCCAGCCACTCATGCCGGACCGTTCGGTTGTAACGTTCGATGTAGGCGTTTTGTTGAAGCTTCCCGGGTTGGATGTGCTGGATCGTAACCCCATGTTTCTCAGCCCATTCTCTTAGTTTTTCACCGATGTATTCAGGCCCGTAACACCTTCGGAATGACGCTTATTGAGAGGCTATGGCCACCTGCGCAGCCCTCAAATAGCGCAGCAGGTGGTCATAGCCGGGTCTCAGGTCCCTACAGTGGTTTTGCACAAACCACACCGTAACGGAGACCGACTATGACCGAGACTGTTATTGCACAAGATCCACCTGTTTTGGCGGCCATCGACATCGCCAAGGCCCGGCACGAAGTTTTGATCGCTATTCCAGGTAAGAAACGGCGACGCCGCTTAACCGTTTTGAACCAGCTTGCCGACTTTAGCCGCCTCATCGCTACATTGAGGGATTACGGATACCCGGTGCGTGTGGCCTTCGAGGCGACCGGCAATTATCACCGCGCCTTGGGTTATCATCTGGCAACAGCTGGCTTTGAGGTGAAGCTGGTGTCATCAGTTGATTTGGCGCATACGCGGGAAGCACTCAACAACAGTTGGGACAAGAATGACCCCAAGGATGCCCAGGTCATCCTGCATATCATGGAGATCGGGAACGAGCAGTTTTATCATGACCCATTGGTGCATGGCACGAATGACATTCAAGAGCTGTCCAAAACCCACGATATCGTCTCCAAGTCGAAGACCGAACTGTGGCACCGCGTGCTGACACATTACCTGCCGTTGTACTTCCCTGAAGCTGACCGCTTTCACCGCAGCTCGCGCAGCAACTGGTTCTTTGCATTCCTTGAGCGCTATCCATCACCACACTTTATCTCAGCCATGACCAAGGACGCATTTACCGCTGACGCTTGGGACGTTGTGGGCCGCAAAGTTGCAAAAGAACGTTTGCTTGCCGATATTTATGAGACCGCCAAAGCATATGTGGGGCTGCCCGTTGCTTCCGATGCTGACGCGATCGGCATGTTTCGTTTGGTCCTTGGCGAAGGGCGCAGTCTAATCGCACAACGCAACCAAATCGAAGATCGCGCGGTAGCACTTCTCAAAGATCTGCCTGACTATCAGTTGCTGACATCAATACCTGGGATCCGCCCGATCAACGCCCTGACCATCCTGGCAGAAGCTGGCGACTTGCGCCGCTTTGGACACCACCGGCAGTTTTTGAAGTTCTGCAGTATGGATTTGGCAACCATCCAGTCCGGCACATTCCGTGGCCAAACCAAGTTGTCAAAATACGGGAATGCCCGCTTGCGCCGCACCCTGTGGATGGCTGGCCAGGTTGCCATTCTGCAGCGGACCAACAGCTTCCGCGATAAGTTCGAACGCTACATCGCAAAGGACCGACAAAACACCCATTTGCGCCGAAAGGCGTATACCGCAATCGCTGCGAAGATGGCCCGTACGGTTCACGGGGTCATCAAAAATGGCGAACCTTATCGCCCCTTCTTTGAGGGGTGATCGATCACAGAAGGACCTTTCTCTGTAAGGGCCGTGGAGGCAGGCAACTGACCTCGTAGATAATGTTTAGGCCTTTGACCTGCCCCCCGAGGCTCCCTCATTCATAACGAGAGTTTGCGGGTCTGGTTTTCATAATCTTCGTCGTGTGGTTG
>CANNCP010000019.1 GCA_947503145.1 uncultured Roseovarius sp. | reverse complement strand
CGTTCGAACCCGGCATCCACCGCATCGCGGCGGTGATAAATGTTGCGCAGATCAGCCATGCGCGGGGTACGCATGGAACTGGCCAGGCGCGCCAGATCGAGCGCGCGAAACTCGTTCCATTCGGTCAGGATCACCACCGCGTCGGCGTCCCTGGCGGCGCAATAGGCATCATCGCACCACTCGACACCGGGCAAGAGTGCCTCGCCTTCCTTGCGACCCTGCGGATCGACGATGCGCACACGTGCCCCGCCGCCCACCATCGCGGGCACGATGGTCAGGCTGGGCGCGTCGCGCATGTCGTCGGTGTTGGGTTTGAACGTGACACCCAGCACCGCGACCGTCTTGCCGTTGAAGCTGTCGCCGCAGAGATCGCGTACCTTTTCCAGCATCCGCAACTTGACCCCGTCATTTACCCGTATCACCGTCTCGACGATGCTTTGCGGTACGGCATGTTCCTGGCCGATCCGGGCCAGCGCCCTGGTATCCTTGGGAAAGCACGAGCCGCCATAGCCCGGGCCCGCATGCAGGAACTTGTTGCCGATACGATTGTCCATCCCCAGGCCCTTGGCCACGGATTTGACGTCTGCGCCGACCCGCTCGCAAAGTGCTGCGATCTCGTTGATGAAGGTGATCTTGGTCGCCAGAAAGGCGTTGGCAGCGTATTTGATCATCTCCGCACTTTCCAGATCGGTGCGCAGGATCGGAAATTCGCGCAGGTAGAGCGGCCGGTAGATCGCCTGCATGACGTCGGCGGCGCGGTCACTCTCGACGCCCACAACGATCCGGTCGGGACGCATGAAATCATCGATCGCAGCCCCCTCGCGCAGAAACTCGGGGTTCGAGGCGACGCCGAATTCATCCGCGCTGCGAGTGCGGCCGATGATCTCCTGCACGGCACGGTTGGTGCCCACGGGCACGGTGGATTTTGTCACCACCACCGCATAGCCGGTCAGCGCCGGGGCGATCTCTTCGGCGGCGGCGTAGACATAGGTGAGGTCGGCATGCCCGTCACCGCGCCGGGTCGGCGTGCCAACCGCGATGAAGACCGCGTCGGCCCCCGCCACCGCCGCTTTCAGATCGCCGGTGAATGACAGCCGCCCGGCCTCGACATTGCGCGCCATCAGCTCTTCGAGCCCCGGCTCATAGATCGGCACCTGCCCGGCCTCCAGCCTTGCGATCTTGGCCGGATCGCGGTCAACGCAGATCACGTCATGGCCGAAATCCGAAAAGCACACGCCTGAGACCAGACCGACATAGCCGGTCCCGATCATTGCAATACGCATGGTATTCTCCTGCTCTTGTGTCCCGCTCGTTTTTAGGCGGTTTGGGCGCCATTATGGTCTGGATCGTGCCGGAATTCTGGCGAAATTTGCACGGCCCTGCGATTTTTTGGCCAAGGTGTGGTTTTACCTCAATCCCGGATTCGGCTTTGATGATGTTTCGCACGCGAAACATTGCCCCGCTGGCAGGTGTCCCGAATGTGCAGAATATCGCCGCAGTCGGCAAAAGGACGAGGCTCTTTTTGGTTTGCGGTCCTTGGTGGCCATTGTCAGAGAAACCGGCAACAGCCCTCACTGATCGCCGCCGCGGTCAGCCGGTTTGAATGATACGCCCCGGTATCGATCGAGATGCGCCCGCCCGCGATCATGGGTTCTTTCACGATGATGTGGCCATGTACCACCCACAGATCGTCGCTGCGCGGGGTTCGGGTGAATTCCTTGTGCCCCCAGAGCAAGGCGCGCTCATCCTGTTCGGCCAGCGATTTGGCGGGGTTCATCGCGGCATGTACGCAGGCCACGTTGCCGGACTGCCAGCTGAGCGGCAGCGCCCGCAGCCAGGCCTCGGCGCCTGCGGGCAGCGCCGCGGCGAGCGCTTCACTCGCGTCGGCCATGTCCTCGATCGGAGACTGTGCGGTGAGCCCACCGATCCTGTAGCTGGCCAGTGTCTGCAAGCCGCCATTGTTCAGCCAGCGCGCGCCGCGCCCGGCCGGATCATCGAGGAAATCAAGCAGCATCTGTTCGTGATTGCCCATCAGGCAAGTCACGATGCCCGGCAGATCGCGAGTGAGCAGCATCAAATGCTCGATCACATCGGCGGACTGATCGCCCCGGTCCACGTAATCGCCCAGAAACACCAGTTTTGGGGCGGCGTGATCGTGAGCGATCAGGTCGGCGTCAATCCGCGCCAGCAAGGGTTCGATCAGATCGTCACGGCCATGAATGTCGCCAATGGCATAGAACGTCGATTCCGGGGCGATCGGCAGGGTGACAGGGCCGGACTCTGCAGCCACAGGCTTGCGAAACGCAGGCAGGTTTTTCAGGTATTGGCGCAAAGGGAAACAGGATCCTGTATTGAACGTTAGAGCATCTGCGCGTCAATCACGAATATGCACGGCATGGCCATGTGCAAGTTTATCTGCACATTACTGTGTGGCCCGCGCCCCCCCATATCACCTTGGAGGCCCTAAGGGGAAAGACTTCTGGTCATAAAGCGGTAACTAACATTAACCATTAGGCAAGATACATTGCGATAATCAGGCTGGTATGTGAACGCAGATTCGGGATGACGCAGCGAAGAATGATGTGGTTATGAAAGATATGATGGCCCCTGCCAGAGATAATCAGCCGGTGCAAACCAGCGCGGATAGAGAGATCGATCCGGGCACGCTTCTGCGGACGCTCTGGCGCGGCAAACTCTGGATCGCCCTTTGTGCGTTTGTGGCCCTTTTAACGGGTGGCTATTATACGTTCGGTGTGGCCGTGCCGAGCTACACGTCCAGTGCGATAGTGATGCTGGAGAGCCGCAAGGAACAAGTGGTCGATCTGGAAAGCGTGATGACCGGGTTGTCGGGGGATCAGGCATCGATCAATACCGAAATCGAGGTTATCCGGTCGCGTGGACTGGCCGAAAAACTGGTGCGCAAGCTCGATCTGACAAACGATCCCGAGTTCAATCCCGCCTTGCGTGAAAACGCTGGTTTTTTTCTGGGCGCGGCGATCGGCTGGGCCCGCTCGGTTCTGGGCGCGGCTCCTGCTGACGAAGCGTTGCAAAGCGAACGGAAACGACTGGATATAGTTGTCGATAACGTGCTTCAGGCGATCTCGGTATCCAACGTGCGACAAAGCTATGTGTTTCGGATAATCGTAATTTCCGAGGATCCGGAAAAGTCCGCGCTGATAGCCAATACGCTTGCCGAACTCTATATTCGCGATCAGATCGAGGTCAAATTCGCCGCGACCGAACAGGCAACCCAATGGCTAGGCGAACGGGTCGGGCAGTTGCAGGTCGAGCTTGAAGAGGCGGCGGCTTCGGTCAAGAAGTTCAACTCGGGCACCAACCTCATCAGCCCCGAGGCGCTGGTCGGGCTGAACCGGCAATTAAAGGAAACCCGCGATCGGTTGCGCGAAGCGCAGAACGCGTCGAGCCTGTCCAAGGCGCGGGTCGATGAACTGGAAGGCGCCCGCAGCAGCGGTGATTTCCAGGTCATGGCCGATGTTGCAAACGACACGACCCTCACCCGTATCCTGCGACTGATAGAGGGCGGCAACAGCGCCGCATTCGAGGCGCGTCTTGATCAGATTGTTGATCGCGCAGAGCTTGACGTGACGCGCGCCACCAGCCAGATCACGGCGCTTCAGGCGTCTATCACCACGCAAGAGGCGCAGATCGAGACGCAATCTGCCGATCTGGTGACATTGCAGCAGCTCGAACGCGAAGCCGAAGCCAGCCGCCTGATCTACGAATATTTCCTGAACCGGCTGAAAGAGACCAGCATCCAGCAAGGCATTCAGCAAGCCGATAGCCGGATACTGAGCGAGGCCGTCGTGCCGCAGAACCCCTCTGCGCCGCGCAAATCGTTGATCATGATGATGTCGTTGATCCTGGGGCTGTTTGTGGGCGCAGCGCTAGTGCTGTTCCGCGAGCTGACACTGAGCTCGTTTCGCACCGCAGAAGATCTGGAGGCCAGGACCGGCTATACGGTGCTGGGCCAGATTCCGGCGATCCCGGCCCGGAAACGCAAGAACGTCCTCAAATACCTGTCGGACAAGCCGACCTCGGCCGCAGCCGAGGCGGTCCGCAATCTGCGCACTTCGATGCTATTGTCGGATCTCGACAATCCACCGCAAATCATCATGTCGACCTCGTCGATCCCCGGCGAGGGCAAGACCACGCAATCCATCGCGCTGACCCAGAACCTGTCCGGCCTGGGCAAGAAGGTGCTGCTGATCGAGGGTGACATGCGGCGCCGCAGCTTTGCGGAGTATTTCGACATCAAGGATCATAAGGGCCTGATATCCGTCCTTTCGGGTAGCACGCCCTTCGACGAGGCGGTGATCCAGCAGCCGACCCTCAAGGCGGATCTGCTGGTGGCCGAGAAGACCTCGACCAACGCCGCCGATGTGTTTTCCTCCGACAGGTTCGGTTCGTTCCTGAAGGACCTGCGCGAGGTCTATGATTACATCATCATCGACACGCCCCCCGTGCTGGCCGTGCCGGACGCGCGGGTGGTCGGGAAATCGGTGGATGCGATCCTATATACGGTCAAATGGGACAGCACTTCGCAACGGCAGGTCCGTGAGGGCTTGCGTGCCTTCGAGAGCGTGAATCTGCGGATCACGGGCCTGGTTCTGGGCCAGATCAGCGCCAAAGGCATGAAGCGTTATGGCTATGGCGACAGCTACGGTGCGTACAGCTCTTATTACGACAACTGATGCGCGTCCTGAACGGGCGGCGCCATATGACCAAGGTGTTTCCTGCACGATAAAGCTTGCCGCCTTAAACCTGAGGGACTCAGTTAAGGTGGAATGCCGGACATCATGCGGTAACCCCGCCTCATAACGGCGCTTTTATCCACAATATACCGCACAAACCGCCCCGCTCTGCCCTCTCTTCTTGCGTCCGATAATGTTGCCTTATCGGAAGTAGCGCGACAGGCTGTGAAATGTCAGTGCCGAAAGGCTCACGCGGCTCGATATGGCCATGTTGGGGGCGTGTCAGTTCGTCAACGCACAGATGAGGCTGTTCGATCATGCTATCTTCGAGCGTGCGCCCTGGTAGGGGCTTCGTCAGGATTGGGCCGCATCGTCCGGCCTGCATCCGAAGCCTGAACAGGGAACGCCTCATGCCAGATATTTCCAACCCTTCAACGCATCTGTCGCTGCCTTACATCCAGCCCGCCCAGGCGCAGAAACACGTCACCCATAACGAGGCGCTGCGGCGGCTTGATGCGCTGGTGCAGCTTTCGGTTCTGTCTGCAAGCGTGACCGCGCCGCCCGCATCCCATGCACCCGACGCGCGCTATATCCTGCCAGCCGGGACCAGCGGGGGCTGGGCCGGCCAGCCTGAAGGCACTCTGGCGGTCCATGAAGATGTGGCCTGGGCATTCTACACACCACAACCGGGCTGGCGCGCCTGGGTCGAGGACAGCGCGGCGCTGATGGTCTTTGACGGCAGTACCTGGGGCCGGGCCACCGGCACGCCGGATTACCAGAACCTGCCACAGATCGGCGTGCAGACCAGCGCCGATGCGGTCAACCGTCTGGCAGTTGCGTCAGAGGCCACGCTGCTGACCCATGCCGGCGCTGGCCACCAGTTGAAGATCAACAAATCAACAACGACAGACACCGCCAGCCTGCTGTTTCAGACCGGCTGGTCCGGCCGCGCCGAGATGGGGACCACCGGGGCGGACGATTTCGAGATCAAGGTAAGTGCAGACGGCAGCACCTTTCACAGCGCGCTGGTGGCGGATGCAACCACAGGGCGGGTCAGCTTTCCGCAGGGGGCGGATGGTCTGGCGCCGGTCGCATTTGGCCCCGGCGCGCTGTTGACCACCGGGTACGCGGCGGCGCGTGGCGGCGATCTGGTGACAAACGGCACCGGTCTGCTGGGCAATGCCTACAACTACCCCACCGTGTTCACCCACGACCCTGTTGTCGCCCCCAACCTGCCAGCCAGCCATGCCTATGCCGGGTATTCCTCGGGGGTGGTCCAGATGGAAGAATTGCTGCCAATCGATCCCAACCAAGTCTATCGCCTCGGCTCTTACCTGCGGCAGGAGGATCTGCCGGGGGATTGGTCGAGCTATCCCAATGGCTGCCGCCACGTTCAATATATGGGGCTTGACTGCTTTGACCGCGACGGGCTCAGCATTCAGGCGCAGCATCACATGCGCTACCGGCATGCAGGCACCGACAGCCTGACCACGCTGGCAGCCCCCCTGGCCCCGGGCGACACGGTGGTGCACCTGACCAATGCTGCGGGTTGGAACCATAGCAAAACGGCGCCCCATTATCGCGGGCTGATCCTCTTTGGCTACCGAAACTCGCACGGGTTTGCCTATGACCAGTACAGCCGGTTGGTGGAGTTCGATCTGTTCGAGAACGCCGATCTGGACAAGAGCACCAATATCGTCACCCTCAACAAACCCCTGCCCGCCACGTTGGCCAATCCCGACGAGTCGTCGGGTGTCTGGCCAGCGGGCACGGCAATCGCCAACTGCTCGTCCGGGATGAGCTCCAAATACGCCTTTTACAGCAGCCTTGTCCCGCCGCAGGCCGACCGATGGTATCGTACCACCGGACATATCGGCGGCATAGATCGTTCGGGCACCAATATCAGGGATAACTTCCCCCCCGGCACTGCCTTTGCCAGGGTTTTCTGGCTGGCCAATCATACGAACATTCCCGGCGGCAGCGCCACATATCCCGATACCGGACCTGATCATCGGATATGGTTTTCCGGAGTGTCGGTAACGCCCGAACCGCTGGCGGTAATGCAAACCATGCCGACCGGTGCGCAGGAGATCAAGGTGCCGCGGGGCAACTATGCCGCTGAAACGTTATCGCTGGTGCCTGCCGCCCCTTCGATAGATCCGCTCTGATCCGCCTGCTTTGCCCGCCGGTCGGTCAGGGCCGCGCGCTAACGCCCTGCCCGGGTCCGCACGAAGCCCAGGAACGCCGCCTCGGGGGCGCGTGGGGCCGGGCGCCCCGAGCGTTGCGTCCAGGCGCGCCATTCGGCCTCGAGCTGGTAAACATCCGCACCGGGCCAGATACGCCGCGCCTCCTCCAGCACCTCGGCCCTCAGCGGCGGGCCCGCTGCCCCGTCCACGACCGTATCACGCCGTATGAACCGGATCATGTCGCCCGCCTCCTCAGTCATTTCGTAGTCGGGCAGATGGTCTGCGACAATCATGTCGCGCAGCATCTTGCGAAACACCCGGCGCGGGCTGGCGCTGCCGGATTTCTTGAGCAGAAGATCAACCGAGACCCGCCAGCTTTTCTGGCGGCCGCAATGTTTGCGGGCCAGCTCGTAGATGCGCCGCTCCAGCGGTTTGCGCAGGCGGAAATAGTCACGGCTGAGCGTGAGCACGGATTTGCTCAGCACAGCACGGTACAGCCAATCGCTGAGCGTGACGGAAACGCTGCTCATCCGGCCGCCCTTGGCCTTGCGCACGATCTCCCAGCTTTCAATCAGGCCGAAGCCGCTGGTGATCTCCTGGCCCCCGGTCTCCAGGTTGGTCGTGATGCGCGTGCCTGCCAGCCGCTCGAACGCCTCGCGCAGGCGCCGGTAGGCATCGCCGGACGTTTCACGATTGGTCGCCACCAGCAGATCATGCGCCTTCAGGGTGACGGTGCGCGCCACGGTGCGCCCGGCATTGAGCGCCGCCATCAGCTGAGATATGCAATAGATCAGGATATCCTTGTCGTGGATCGTGGCCAGCCCCTTGACCGACGGCACGACGGTGATCTCGGTGCCGTTATGGATGTAGCTGAGGATGCGCCGGTCGGGCCGTGTCGAGAGCGAAAAGACCGGATGCTCCATGGTCATCAGATCGTCCTTGGGGATCGCACTCCAGATATCACAGACAAAGAAATCCCGCGTTGGGTGCCGTTCCGGCAAGAGCCCGCCTGATCGTGTCATCTGCTGTCCTCATCCGCCGGAAAACCCGGCTTCGTGCTCTGGCGTTCCCATGTATCGGGAATCGTGGTTTTAATGACGCCACCCTAAAAGTCACCCACAAGGCCTGTCCAGACAATCCCGCCGACCGGATCGGGGTATCAGAATCGCTTTGACGGGGGATCAGAGTCGGGCAAGCGTGGTATCAGAGTCACCATCACTCTGGATAAGCGCAGAAAATCATTTTTAAACAGATGCTTGGCAAACCTCTGAGAATTGCTTAACACTTATATAACACCATATAACACCTCGACTTTTTTAAAACCGCCAGCAGCGCGCAGAGATTGAGCCTGGGAAAAGCCAGGAAAAAGCAGGCAGTGTGCGGGTTTTGCTTCCATGTGCCGGGTTTTAGGGTACATTAGCGAAAAGAGCGCACATGAACGGTTTTGCCGATGGCTGTCCCCCTGCCCCCCTATTTCAACATTGATCCCGATCAGGCACTTGCCGAGCTTGATGATCCCACTTCCACCGCGGGCTTTGATGCCATTGCGCGCGCCTGTGCGCGCGGTCGTGATGATCTGGCGGGGCGCGGCCTTGATGAGACGGGCAGCAAGACGCTGCGCCTCTTTTCCACCTGGGAGATCACCAAGTATCTGATCCCCGTCGCCCAGGCCCATTTCCGCCGCGTTCTGAAGGCCAACCCGGACCTGCCACAAGGCGCGTCCGAGACCCCGGGCGGGGCCAAGTGGTTCACCCTGGACGAGGTGTTGCGCCTGCGCGCATATTTCGGGCGTGAGGGCCGCAAGTCAAAGGAATACCGCCCCTACCGCCCCGAAGGGCTGCCCGCCAAAATCGTCTCGGTCGCCAATTTCAAGGGTGGCGTCGGCAAGACCAGCACCGCCGCGCATCTGGCGATGTCCGCAGCACTTGACGGCTACAAGGTACTGGTGATCGATCTCGACAGCCAAGGCAGCATGACCTCTATTTTTGGCGGCCGTATCGAGGACGAGTGGCAGACGGTCTTTCCCCTTATTGCCCGGCATTATGCCGCGCAGATGCAGGCCGATAACCAGACCCGCGTGGCACGCGGCGATGCCCCCATCGATATCGACGACACGCTGGGCGAAGCATTGAAAATCACGGCCAGTGATCTGATCCGCCCCACCCATTGGCCCAATATCGACCTGATCGGCGCGCAGTTGAACCTTTATTGGGCCGAGTTCCAGATCCCGGTCTGGCGCATGGCCGCGCGTGGCTGGAAGCTGTGGGATGCGCTCACCGATCGATTGGCCGCCGACGGGGTGCTGGACGACTATGACGTGATCTTCATCGATACCCCGCCTGCCCTGGGGTATCTCACGATCAACGGGCTGGCGGCGGCGGATATCCTGCTGGTGCCGCTCGGGGCGTCGTTTCTGGAGTTCGACAGCACGGGGCGGTTCTTTGACATGCTGCATTCCACCTTCTCGTCGATCGAGGAAGGCGAGAACATGGCAGCCCGGGCGCTGGGGCGCGAGGGGCTCAGCTTTGAGTGGGACGCAGTGCGCGCGGTCGTCACCCGTTACGACGGCGCGCAGCAGGCCGAACTGGCGGCCTTGATGCAGGCCTATCTAGGTCAGACGCTCAGCCCGCACCGCCAGGATTTTACCGCGCTGATCGGCCAGGCCGGCGAGAGCGTGAACGGCATCTACGAAGCAGATTACCGCGATTTCAACCGCGAGACCTATGTGCGCGGTCGACAGACCTTTGACGCCACCTACGCCGCGTTCAAGCGGCTGTTGATCGGGGCCTGGCGGCGCGACGAGCGCGCGCGCAGCCTTGAGGAAATGTAAACGCCACCCGCGCGATCCTGCGCGCCAGCCGAAAGGATGCAGAGATGGCCAAACGCAAGAGACTGACCCCGCCCAAACTCTCGGATGACGAGGCGGGAGCACCCGAAACCAAGTCGATCTTTCCCAGCTACCCGATGGGCGTGGCCCCCGGCCCTTCGCCGCGCCGCGCGCCGATTGCAGATGTGGCCGGAGCCGCAGCTGCCACTGCCGCATTGTCCGAGGTTGCCGCCGAGCTGGAGGCTGTCCGCGCCGAGGGGCGGCTGGTACAGGCCCTGCCGCTGGAAACGGTGGTGGCGGATCATCTGGTGCGCGACCGGCTGACGGCGGCAGTGGCTGATGACGAGATGCAGAGCCTGATGGCCAGCCTGCGCGCCCGCGGTCAGCAGACGCCGATAGAGGTGGTCGAGACAGAGCCGGGCCGGTACGGGCTGATTTCGGGCTGGCGGCGATTGAGTGCACTCCGGGCGTTGCACGCAGAAACTGATGAGCCGCGTTTCGCCACGGTTCATGCGCTGGTGCGCCGTCCCGAAACGGCGGCTGATGCCTATATCGCCATGGTCGAGGAAAACGAGATCCGTGTCGGCCTGAGCTATTTCGAGCGGGCGCGGATCGTGGCGCGGGCGGTCGAGGAGGGGGTTTATCCAGACATCCAACAGGGTCTAAACTGCCTGTTCGGGTCTGCCAGCCGAGCCAAGCGATCGAAGATCAAGAGCTTTCTGCCGCTGGTGAAAGCACTGGGCGGGCATCTCAACTTTCCCGCGGCGATCGGTGAGCGGCTTGGCCTGAAACTATCGGTGCGGCTGGAGGAGGACGGATTTGCGACCCGGCTCAAGGACCGGCTGCGCAAGGCATCCCCAAACAGTGCAGAAGCCGAAGGCGCGCTGTTGCAGCGCGCCTTGACCGAGGCGGTGCAAGGGGTGTCTTCTGACGCGGCCCCTGTTTCAGGCTCGCCGCCTGTCTGTGCTCCGGCCCTGGGCGAAGAGATTGCACCGGGTCTGTGGTTCTGTCGGGATGGCAAGGGGCTGCATGTTTCAGGGCCGGGACTGACCAAGGAGGTGGAGGCGCGTTTGCGCGCGACATTGGAAGCTGTGCGGGAACGCTGAGATGTTTCGCGCGCGAAACAGCCAGACCCAAGGTGTTGATAAATATGATGATATGCGGGTGACAGATGGAACGTATCGGCCTTGAGGCGCCCCTGGACAGGCAGGGGCATAGGCCGGGCCAGGATTTTTGATGGCGTTCACGCGCCGGGCTGATGAATTACGGGCTGATGAATTAAAGGACAGGTATATTGAGTAGACGGGTATTGATCACCGGAACGGCCGGTTTCATCGGATTTCACCTGGCCAGGCTGTTGCTGGCCGAAGGGTTTCAGGTGCATGGCTATGACGGGATGACGGATTATTACGACGTTACTCTCAAACAACGCCGCCATGCCATCCTGCTGCAGAACCCGAACTTTGCCGCCACCGAAGGAATGCTGGAGGATCAGGTGCTGTTCGACAAGGTCGCGGATGAGTTCCGACCGGACGTGATCGTGCATCTGGCCGCGCAGGCGGGGGTGCGCTACAGCCTGGAAAATCCGCGATCCTATCTCGACAGCAACGTGATCGGCACCTTCAACGTGATGGAGGCCGCGCGGCGGCTGGAAGTGGATCACCTTCTGATGGCCTCGACCTCTTCGGTCTACGGCGCCAACGAAGAGATGCCGTTCATCGAAACCGAAAAGGCCGACACCCAGTTGACCATCTACGCCGCCACCAAGAAGGCGAACGAGGCGATGGGCCATTCCTATGCCCACCTGTGGGACCTGCCGACGACGATGTTCCGCTTTTTCACCGTCTACGGCACTTGGGGCCGGCCCGATCTGGCGCTCTACAAGTTTGTCGATGCGATTCTGGATGGCCGCCCGATCGACATCTACAACCACGGCGACATGTACCGCGATTTTACCTATGTGGATGATCTGGTGCGGGCGATCCGCCTGCTGATCGACGCGGTTCCGGTCCGCCCCGAAAGCCCCGACCAGGTGCCCGAAGGCGACAGCCTGTCGCCGGTGGCGCCGTTTCGCATCGTCAATATCGGCAATTCCGAAAAGGTGCGTCTGCTGGATTTCATCGACGCCATCGAAGAGGCTCTGGGCCAGAAGGCCGAGCGCAACTATATGCCGATGCAAAAAGGCGACGTGCCCGCCACTTGGGCGAACGCCTCGCTGTTGCAGGAATTGACAGGCTACCGGCCCGAAACAGATTTTCGTGAAGGGATCACGCGCTTTGTGACGTGGTTCCGCGATTATTACAAAAAATAAGCATGCGAGAGACCGTTGCGCCATGAAGAATTTTGAGGATATCAAGCTCGCTGTCATCGGGCTGGGCTATGTGGGGCTGCCGCTGGCGGTGGAATTCGGCAAGTCGCGCCCCATTGTGGGATTCGACATCAATGCAACCCGGATCGACGAGCTGCGCCGCGGCCATGATGGCACGCGTGAGGTCAGCCCCCAGGAACTGGCCGAGGCCCCGCATCTCAGCTATGCTACCGACCCGCAGGATATCGCTGATTGCAACCTTTATATCGTGACCGTGCCGACCCCGATCGACCTGCATAAACGCCCCGATCTGACGCCGCTGATGCTGCCTGTCGATGCAGCCGATTTGAGGCTCTGAGGTGGGGGGCCTCAAACGAGGGCTGGATATTCTGGGGGCCGGTGTGGGGCTGGTACTTTTGTCGCCGGTCTTCGTGCTGCTTCATGTCCTTATCCGGCGCGACATGGGCGCGCCGGTATTTTTTCGGCAGGTCCGCCCCGGCCTGCATGGCCGACCGTTCCAGATGATCAAATTCCGCTCGATGCGCGACGCCACCGGCCCTGACGGCACGCCGCTGCCCGATGCCGAACGTATCACGCCGCTGGGCACAAGGCTGCGCGCCAGTTCGCTTGATGAGCTGCCCGAGCTCTGGAATGTACTCAAAGGCGAGATGAGCCTCGTGGGGCCGCGGCCTCTGCTGATGGAGTATTTGCCGCTCTATTCGCCCCAACAGGCACGACGAATGGATGTGCGGCCGGGCATTACCGGCTGGGCGCAGGTCAATGGCCGCAATGCGCTGTCCTGGGACGAGAAGTTCGCGCTGGATGTGTGGTATGTCGACAATCGCAGCCTGTGGTTGGACCTGAAGATCATCTGGATGACGGTCGGCAGGGTGCTGAAGCGTGACGGTATTTCAGCCAATGGAGAGGCAACGATGCCCAAGTTTACCGGACAATCAGATACAGCAGCACAGCCCTCAAACTTGTACAAAGAGACAGGCGCATGACCGCGTTGCACATCATCGGGGCCGGCGGTCACGGCAAGGTCGCGGCTGATACTGCCCGTGCGGCAGGGTGGGACGAAATTGCCTTTCTCGACCCGACTTGGCCCGACCGGCAAAAGAATGGTGGTTGGGCCATTGTCGGTCGTCCCGAGCGAACAAAGGGTGTGGCGCTTTTTTGTGCCGTCGGAAATAACGCGACACGTGCCAAATTATTCGCGACGCTAAGTCTAGATGATGCGCCAATACTGGTTCATCCGTTTTCCGCCTGTGCACCATCGGCTATCTTGGGGGGCGGCACGCTGATTATCGCCGGAACGGTGGTAAATCCAGATGTGGTCATCGGGCGCGGCGTCATTCTGAATACCGGCTGCAGTGTCGATCACGACTGCGTTCTGGAGGATTTCGTGCATCTATCACCCGGCGCACGGCTGGCCGGCAATGTGCACGTCGGTGCGCGGTCATGGATCGGCATCGGGGCCGTGGTCCGCGAAGGTGTAGTGATAGGAAAAGACGCCATAGTCGGAGCTGGAGCTGTCGTGTTAGAGAATATTCCAGATAAGGCACGCGTGGCTGGAGCTCCGGCACATCCGCTGTAACAAAAGGGCATGACATGCTGAATGGACCTTTCCCGCCCTGGCCAAGTTTCACGCAAGAAGAGGTCGATGCCGTCTCGCGTGTACTACTGTCCAACAAGGTCAATTACTGGACCGGGCAGGAAGGGCGCGCATTCGAGTGTGAATTCGCCACCTTTGCGGGCGCCAAACATGCCATCGCATTGGCCAATGGCACATTGGCCCTGGATCTGGCGCTGCACGGTTTGGGGATCGGCGACCGGAACGGCGGCGATGCCACGGACGAGGTAATCGTCACCCCGCGCAGTTTCATGGCGTCGGTGTCGTCGGTCGTAAACGCGGGCGCGCGCCCGGTCTTTGCCGATGTGGACGGTGTCAGCGGCAATATCAGCCCCGAGACGGTCGCGCCCTGCCTGACGCGACAGACCCGCGCCATTCTGGCCGTGCATCTGGCGGGCTGGCCCTGTGACATGGACGGGCTGCGCGATCTGGCTGGCCCGGATATCCGCCTGATCGAGGATTGCGCCCAGGCTCATGGCGCGCGCTACAAGGGCCGTCCTGTGGGCTGTCTCGGGGATGTTGCCGCCTGGTCCTTCTGCCAGGACAAGATCATGACCACAGGCGGCGAAGGCGGCATGGTCACCTGCAACGACAAGGATCTGTGGCGGCGGATGTGGGCCTACAAGGATCACGGCAAGAGCTATGAGGCGGTTTATGAGCGCGACCATGCCCCCGGCTTTCGCTGGCTGCTCGAAAGCTTTGGCACCAACTGGCGCCTGACTGAAATGCAATCGGCCATCGGGCGTATCCAGTTACAGCGTATGCCCCGCTGGCACGCGACCCGCGTAGACAACACCGCCGATCTGGTCGAGGTGCTGACGCCCTTTGCCGGGGCGGATGGCCTGTTACGTCTGCCTTTGCCCGATACCGGGGAGGGGACCGAACACGGATTTTACAAGTTCTATGCCTATGTCCGCCCCGAGGCTCTGCCTGTCGGCAAGACCCGCGACGATGTGATCGCGCGTTTCAACGAACAGGGGCTGCCCTGCATGCAGGGATCGTGCTCTGAGATCTACCGCGAAAAGGCGTTTGACGGAACGGGGCTGCGCCCGGGTCAGAGCCTGCCGGTGGCGCGCGCCCTGGGCGAGACCAGCATCATGTTCCTGGTGCATCCGGGAGTTCACAAAGTGGCTGTGGATCTGTGGTGAGCGGAGGATACCGTGCAACGGTCATATGTATCGCTGCGTTCCGCGAAAAGCTGTGATTCAGATTTTTCGCGGGACGCTTTTAGTCTCTATTTCGGCTGAAACGGCTCTTATGGAGCCAGCAGCGCGGCGCCTATTGCGCTGCGAGTGCGCCACCGGTGGTCAGGAGCGATGGCACAAGTTGCTGCACGACACGGTTCCAGCGGGTGATCGGCTGTTCGGCGATGAAGACCACGTCATTGGGGCGCAACTCCATCCTGGTGGACAAGATCAGGTTGCCGGCGTCTGAGCCGTTGAGATGCCAGGCGGTCACCAGATCAGAATTGCCCGGTTCTGGTGAGCTGCGCAGCACATAAAGCTGGCTGGGGTTGGCCTTTTCGTTGTTGAACCCGTTGCTGTCGTACAGCGCATCGGCCAGTGTTGCCGTGCGCCCGAAGGGCAGGGCGAACCGGCTGGGCCTCTGCACTTCGCCGGTCAGGTAGACATAATCGCGGTCCACTGCGTCCATTTCCAACTGGGCGCGGTAATTCTGGCGCGATTCGTTCAGCGCCCCGCGGCGCAGGCCGACCTCGGCATTGAGTTCATTGAGTGCCTGCACCCGTGATTGCTGCCGGAATTCGGCCAGCTTTATCTGCTCCTGGAAGTAGCTCTGGGCCTTGTCCAGTTCGAACTCGGTATCGACAAAGATGCTGTCACCATCCACCAGCCGGGTTTTTTGCACATCGGCGCGGCGCAGATACTCATTGAGCGGGATCTGGTAGAGTGAGCCATCGCGGTAGAGCCGGATCGACGCATAGTCGAGATCCTTGGTATTGATGCCACCCGCCGCGGACAGGGCCGCGTCCAGCGTCAGCGAGGTTAACGAGATCGGCACCACTGTCGGTCTGGCCACGGCGCCGCCCAGCGAGACGCGCCTGGAATTGAATTCGGCGATTTCCAGGCTGAAGGTCGGGTCGATCTGGTTTTCGACAAGACTCTGGAATAGTTGCGCCTCGGCCTCTTCCAGCGTCATGCCCACGAGATCTACCCGGCCAACATCGGGAATTGCGATGGCACCGTCATCCTGCACGGTATAACCCTGACGGCTGTTCTGCGCGGCCAGCAGCCCGCTGAGTTCCTCGACAGTGTTTCCGGGGGTCTTGGTCGCCAGGAGCAACACATCACCAATTCCGATCTCGTAGGGACCGGGATTGACGGGCGGGGGCAGGCGGGTCTCCATCACGGCGGGGCGGTTCTGACGGTCGATCGAGGGCTCGGGCGTGGCACCCGCACCGCGCAGACCGCGACCGCCGCCAGCATTGGCAAAGAAGACGGACGGAATTTCCTTGGGCTGATAGGAGGACCCGTTAGCGACCCGGACGCTATCGGAGGTTAGCGGAACGATCCGTAACTTGCCCTCGGCCTCGGTCACTTTCGGCGAAATATACGCCACACCGCACCCGCCCAGAGAAGCAAGACCAACAACCAGTACCAGATGTTTCAGCATTTTCCGCCCCCGCTTGATCGTACAGTTCCCGTTTGCCCGAAAACACGCATAAGTTGCAAGGCATGGAGCTGAGCAGAACCCGAGAAAACTGGCCCCTTGTTACCTTAAGGTCGCAACCTTGCCGGCCAAATCAGCCGCCCCACCGCGTCTGGTGGTCAGGCTGTGTTATACCAAGCCGCCCAGAAACCGACTCTGTTCAGCCCCGATATCTTGTGGAAATGTACAATGAAGGGCGTTTTGTGGACGACAGCCGACGAATGAGCTAGAACGTTCCGCCTTGAACCTGAGGCACTCGGTTAAGGCGGAATGCGTGCAACGCTCATATGTATCGCTGCGTTCGGCGAAAAGCTGTGATTCAGGTTTTTCGCGGAACGCTTTAACAGGCCAAAAACCTATACCTGATACGCCGTGGCGCTTGGGCTCGTGGACCGTTGCGGTTTATGTTGCCAGGCAAGTTAAACAGAATATCCGCAGGGTTGGACAGTGGACATGATACCCGGCACACTGAATATTGGCGACACCGGGCCTGGTTACGCGGGGCTATCGGCTACCCTGGACGGAGTTTGCCGCATTTGATCGGCTGGTTTTGATACCTTCCAAGCAAGTGGAGAAACAGTGTTTGAATTTGCCTTGATAGCCATGGTCGTCAGTGTTGCTCTGCTCACAACGGCCCGTTTCAATGCTATTCTTGGCGCATTATTTGGCTTTGTTGTATATCATCATTCATTGGTTTTAATTCATTTCCTGTCGAAGGAAGAAAACTATTCCGACTGGGTTTCCTCTAATAACACTGAATTAGCGTTTATTGCCGTTCTCGTCTTGATTATTATCATGAGTTGCGCCGGCCTCCTGAGCTTTTCACAGACCGGAAAAGAGCGGCCTCATTGTAATGTCAGTGAGTTTGATCGGAAATTTGTACGCTTGATGAGTGTGGTGTCTCTGATATTTATAATATCTATTTTCATTTTGTTCCGAGATTCATTGATGCTAAGCAAACAGGAAATCATCGTCACCGACATTTCCTTTTTTGGCCTTATGTCCTACGGCTTTATGATTGTATTTCTGATTGCTTTCTTGACAAGGGATTGGGTATCTGTTGCCTGCTCATTCAGCGCACTCTTATTGTTGTCGATCTTTCTGATCAGCCGCTCTACCATGATCATTCCATTGCTCGGCGCGGCTTTCTATCAGATATATAATACCAGAATCATTGAATCTCTCTCTGCAAGACGTTTGATAGTGTTGGCTGCGGTCGCTTTTTTTGCGACATATGGAAAGTTGATGGCTGTTGGTATCAGGATCGGAAGTTTTACGGCTCTTTCAGATAGTATCAGAACCACGTCTGCAGCTACTATCATGGAGAAGCTGGAGGGGTATGCAATAACGTCCTATCTCATCGATATTATCAACCATCCGAGACCCTACGATATTATCGATAGCCTAGATGCGGCTCTCCAGTTTTTGATTTTTCCCAGTATCTTTGGTGCAGATTCGCAGAGCTTCACAAGATATCTGGAAGAAAATTATCGAACCGATTCAGACTATGGGTTGGCCTACACCTATTTTGGCGAAGGCTACGCCGTCGCGGGGATTGCCGGGGTAGTTTTATGGACTTTCATGCTTACGCTTATTCTTTGGGTTATTCATAAGATAATAATCAGGTCGAAAAATATATGGATTACTTCATGGGCGTGTTTCGCGCTGGGGACTTTTTGCTTTTACTACCCGCGAAATTCTCTGGAGGTGAGTTTGACCATGCTCAGACTCGCCGGTCTGTCTGCGTTTGTCTGTTTTTTATTTTACATGATTTGCAGGTTTATCTCAAAGCGTTCGGCAAATGAAATATAGTTTGCCTAGAGCAATTCAAGCCTTGATTTGGTTTCAAAGACAAGGCAGGGCGCTTTAATGCATAGGGCAGTTTCCAACCGATGCTGAGATCCATCAGCCTTTATACCAGCGCCAGAGTGATCAATGGCGTTGCCGCTCTGGCCATGTTGTCTTTGCTGACGTCGACGCTCAGCCCTGGTGCCTACGGGGCTTATGCGCTTCTCTTCACATTCGCGACCAGCCTTGGGGCGATCGCATATCAGTGGATTGCCGTTTCGATCTTTCGGTTCAATCATCCCGACAATGCCCGGCGTGCCGTGCTTTATGGCGAGGCGATGCGCCTTTACCTGCTGGTCTGCGGGTTGATTGTCGTTGTTGGCCCTGCTGTCTTTTACGCCGCGTTGCCCGATCTGATGTCATGGCCCAAGGCGGCGGCGATGGTCGCGCTTACGGCTTTTGCGGGCATGGTGGACGTGCAGCTCAATTTAGCCACTTCCTCGGGCCAGCCGGTCAGATATATGGTGATAACATCCGGCCGCGCCATCCTGGCTTTCTTGCTGGTCGGCGTCACTCTTTTGGCCGGATATGATGAATTCGGCGCATTGCTGGCTGTGACATGCAGCTATGTCATGGCCGCTTCATTCGGAATTTTCGGCAACCGGACACTGCGCCTGCCCAGAGACCCGGACACGCGCAAGAGCATCATCCGCTATGGCCTGCCACTGTCGGTTTCGATCATTGCAATCATAGTCATCGATTTTTCAGATCGCTATATGCTGAGTATTTTTGCCGATCTCACGCAGGTCGGCATGTATTCGGCGGCATATAACCTGAGCCAACAGACCACTGGTGCATTGCTGAGTGTCATCTTTGTAACGGTCTTTCCGAGGGTTTCGAGGGCCCATGAAAAGGGTGAGGCGGATGGTGTCAGTCGATATGCAAGCCTGCTGCTGTTGCTGATGCTGGGGTTCGGCGGAATGATACTTAGCGGGTTTATAGGGTATGGCGCCGAAGTGTCGGCACTGGTTCTGGGGCGCGAGATTGCGTCTGATGCCGCGATGCTGCTGCCAATCGTGAGCCTGGCGATCATTTTTGCCGTCTTGAAATCGAGCGTTTTTGACGTGCCGGCAAAACTGGCACAGCATACCACCTACCTTCTGGTCCTCTCGATCATCATGGCGGTGGCCAATGTCTTGTTGAACCTGGTCCTCATCCCCGCGCATGGAGCTTACGGGGCCGCCGTCGCAACCTTGATCACGTTTTTGATCGGTTTGGTATTCTCGATGATCAGAGATCGCATGTTCTGGCGGATGTCTTTGATTGTTGGCGGAGTTTTCAAGCTTCTGGCCGCCGTTATATCCATGAACGTCGTCATCCATACGGCAAAGCTGGCGGTGGATGTGCCGTGGCCGCTTGGGGCCCTGCTGTCTGTGGCCGTATATTGCGGGGTGCTGTATCTTCTCAAAGCGTTCCGTCTTAAACCTGAGGCACTCAGTTAAGGTGGAATGCGTGCAGCGATCATATGTATCGCTGCGTTCCGCGAAAAGTTTTAATCCGATGGCTGTTGTGAGGGAGCGCTAGAATGGATGCAGACACTGCAGAGAATAAGCCGGTTTTGAGCGTGATCACGCCTGCTTATAACAGGGCACATCTGCTTGATCGCGCATATGACAGCCTCTGCGCGCAATCAGAACCTCCGTTGGAGTGGATTATTGTTGACGATGGCTCAACGGATGGGACGGCAGAAAAGGTTGAAGATTTTATTAAGAGCGGGCCTTTTCCAGTACATTATGTGTATCAGGAAAACCAAGGTAAACATGTGGCTTTCAATCAAGCAGTTAGGTTGGCCGAGGGTGAATTTTTGGTATGTCTTGATTCTGATGACTGGTTCTCAGAGGGCTCCTTTGCAAGCCAGGTTTCCTTGATGAAATCTTATACCAGCAATCCAATGATTTGTGGAGTGATAGGTGTTTCGAAGCGTCCGGATGGCACTGTGATCGGCAAGGCATTTCCCGAAGAGGGCTTGATTGACAGCGCACAAGCACTGGGCCAAATAGCGCCTGGTGACAAGGCCATTGTCTACAAAACCGAAATTCTGAAACGTTTCCCTTTTCCAGGTTTCCATGGTGAACTCTTTGTGCCTCAGAGCGCGATTTTGAATCGAATGTTTCAAAGCGGGTATTTATTCGTATCAACCAATACAGCATTGCAGATCATAGAATACCAAGAAGGTGGTATGACTGACACCGTGCTCAGGAATCGTATCAACAGTTTGAATAGTACTTTGCAGTATCATTTCGAGATGAGCCTGATGAAGTTTCCAATGAAGTTGAGGCTTCGGGCGCAATCCAATCTTGTGCGGTTTTCCCTTCACAAACTTGGAGTTGCAAAATTCCTTATATACGGAATCACGATGCTGCCCGCGGTAGTGATTGGTGCTCTTTTCTATGCCCGCGACAAGATCGCGGGCCGCAGCAAGTAGAATGACCAGAAAATGCCTGCACATCATCACCGGATTGGGCACCGGCGGTGCCGAGGCTGTGCTGTACAACCTTATACAGGCGTCAGACTGGCAGCATGAGGTGATCTCGCTCATGGATGAGGGGAAGTTTGGCCTGCTGTTGCGTGCCGAGGGTGTAGCTGTCCACACGCTTGGGATGAAACGCGGCAGGGTGACGCTGCGCGGTATTGTCAGGCTTTGGAGGATTGCACGTGCGGCCGGACCGGACGTTGTTCAGACCTGGATGTATCACTCGGATCTGGTTGGTGGCATGGTTGCACGGGCCGCCGGTATCAGGGCGATCTGCTGGGGTCTGCACCACTCAGACCTGAGCCCGGAAACTTCGCGGCGCAGTACGCACCTTGTTGCCCGGCTTTGCGCACGCCTCAGTCGCGTGATCCCGCGCCGGATCGTATGCTGTGCCCAAAGGGCCCGCCACGTTCATGCCGATATCGGTTACGACAAGAAGCGGATGGTCGTCATTCCGAACGGGTATGATCTTGGGCGTTTTAACGAAGATGCTCAGGCGGGGCGCGAGATCAGGAGTGAATTGGGCATCGCCCCCGACGCTGCCGTTATCGGGTTCGTAGCGCGCTACAATCCGGATAAGGACCATGAAACGCTTTTGCAGGCACTGGCGCTACTGCCACCTGCAATCCAGTGTGTCCTGGCAGGGCCAGACATGACCATGGAAACACCTGAACTGGCCGGGAAGATTGCCCAGGCAGGCGTTTCGGGTCGTCTGCACCTGCTGGGCCCGAGAGATGACGTTCCGGCAGTGATGAGCGCGATGAACCTGCACGTGATGTCGAGCCGCTCGGAGGGGTTTCCAAACGTTCTGTGCGAGGCGATGGCCTGCGGCACCCCCTGCGTGTCGACCGATGTCGGAGATGCGCGCGAGATCATCGGCGAGACGGGCTGGATCGTTCCCCCATCCGAACCACATGCCTTGGCCGATGCCATCAAAACCGCCCTCGCGGCGTGCGAAAGCCAGGGCAACTGGGCCGACAGGCGCGAAGCGGCGCGGCACCGGGTCGAAAGAAAATACTCACTCGATAGAATGGTGAGCAGCTATCATCAGGTCTGGCAGGCGGCAATAGTCGGCTGAGCCGTCTAAAGCGTTCCGGGGCCCATCAGCGGCGAAACGTCAGTACCCGCCGTGGTTGACTTTTCGGGTATATCTGCACAAAACATTCACCGATCCGCCACCGGCCAGCCCAACGAAAGCGAGTAACAGACCATGCGCGTATTTGTGACGGGCGGGGCCGGATATATTGGCAGCCATACACTGGTTGAACTGATCGCAGCGGGCCATGATGTTGTGGTTTTCGACAATCTGCAAAACGGTCACATCGAGGCCGTTCGACGTGCGGGCCTTGTTGCGGGGCGCAAAATCGAGGTGATCGAGGGCGATGTCCGTGATGCGGCTGCGCTGGATGCTGCTTTTCGCGCGGCCCGGCCGGATGCGGTGATCCACTTTGCCGGCCTCAAGGCGGTCGGCGAAAGCGGGACCATTCCGCTGACCTATTACGATATCAATGTGCATGGCACGATACGCCTGCTTGAGGCGATGGATGCGCATGGCTGCAGTTCGATCGTGTTTTCATCGTCGGCCACGGTCTATGGCGATCCCGAATATCTGCCGCTGGACGAGGCGCACCGAACCGGCCCGATCAACCCCTACGGTCGCACCAAGCTGATGGTCGAGCACATCTTGCAGGACTGGTGCGCCACGTCGGACAAGCGCAGCGCCATCGTGCTGAGATATTTCAATCCTGTGGGTGCCCATTCATCGGGGCTGATCGGCGAAGACCCGCGCGGCATCCCGAATAACCTGATGCCGCTGATCGCACAGGTGGCCGGTGGCAGGCGTACGCATCTGGACATCCTGGGGCAGGATTACGACACGCGCGATGGCAGCGGCGAGCGTGATTTCATCCATGTCGTTGATCTGGCGCGCGCTCATGTGGCTGCACTCGATAGGATGGCAGATTGCGGCCATTGCGAGACGATAAATATCGGCACCGGGCATGGCACCACCGTGCTGGAACTTGTCGCGGCATTCAAAGAGGCGACCGGGATCACCATCGCCACACGCAACGCCCCGCGCCGACCCGGCGACACCGACAGCTGCTTTGCCTGTTGTCAGCGTGCCAATGCGCTGCTCGGGTGGCGGGCAGAGCGGGACATCGCGCAGATGTGTCACGATACATGGGCATGGCAGGTGCAGAACCCCCATGGTTATGGCGGCGATGTGTGACGTTGTTTTTTCCCAAACTTTCCGGCGCGGCTGCTGATGCATGCCGGCCGAAGGGAGCAGGTCCTTGAGAATTCTCATTATTGCCGGCTATGCCTCGTCGCTGGTGAATTTCCGTCTGAAGCTGATCGAGGCGTTTCTGGCGAAAGGGCTGGAAGTCCATGTCGCCGCGCCCGACCTGACCGCCGATGACGCCACGGTAGAGGTTTTGCGCGCGCGCGGCGTCGTGCTGCATGACATCCCGCTGGAGCGGACACGTCAGAGCGTCGTGGCGGATCTGCGGGCCTTTTTCGCGCTTCGTCACCTGATGCGGCGCATCGCACCGGACTATGTGCTGGCCTATACTGCCAAGCCCGTGATCTGGGGAATGCTTGCGGCGGCTGCGGCCGGGGTCCGGCGGCGCGTGGCGCTGGTAACCGGCCTGGGATACGCCTTTACCGGTGAGGCCACAGGCAAACGGCGGGTACTGCGTTCCATCATGGAAAAACTCTACCGTGCGGCGCTCAGCCGTTCGGACCATGTTTTCTTTCAAAACCCGGATGATGCTGCTCTCTTTCAGGAATTGCGCCTGCTTGGATCGCGCGCATCGGTATCGGTGGTCAACGGCTCTGGCGTTGACCTGCAGCATTTCCGGCCCGCACCACTGCCGCAAACGACCGGCCAGATCCGGTTCCTTCTGATCGCCCGCATGCTGGGCGCCAAGGGTGTCCGGGAATTTGTCGCGGCTGCTGAGAGAATCCGGGCGACACATCCAGACACATCGTTTGATCTTGTCGGCGGGACCGATGCAAATCCTGATTCAATATCACACGAACAACTGCAAAGCTGGGTGGCCGAACAGGGTGTGAACTGGCATGGGGCACAGCCGGACGTGCGTGCATTTCTGGCGGGATGTCACGTCTATGTCCTACCCAGCAGCTATCGCGAAGGTACGCCGCGGTCGGTGCTTGAGGCGATGGCGACGGGGCGCGCGATCATCACCACCGATGCGCCCGGCTGTCGCGAAACGGTGGTGCCGGGCGTCAATGGTTATCTGGTGCCGCCCGGGGATAGTGCCGCGCTTGAAGAGGCAATGCGCCGGTTTCTCGACTCGCCTGAGCTGATCGACGAGATGGGGCGGGAAAGCCTGCGGATTGCCCGTGAGAAATATGACGTCAACCGTGTAAACCAGCAGATGTTGATGGACATCTGCAAACGCGCCGACGCTCCGTTATACGGCGAGGCTTGACAATCTGGTCGCAATTTTCGGTTTGTGTCGAGATCCGCTGTTTTCTGGACTACAAGGCGAAGCGCTTGTGATGTCGCACCCCCGGAAAACTGCTGAAATGCAGTGATCCTACGCGCGCGGCGGCACATAGCTGACCTCCGCACCCAGGGCCAAGGCGGCTGTTCACTGGTTTCCAGCCTGCTCAGCCTTTGATCAGGCCCATCTGTTCGAGCTTCAGAATGACCTGGTGGGCGCAGTTGTCGACCTCGACATTCTCGGTCTCGACCCGCAATTCGGGTGTCTCCGGCACGTCGTAAGGGTCGGAAATGCCGGTGAACTCCTTGATCTTGCCTTCGCGGGCCAGTTTGTACAGCCCCTTGCGGTCGCGGCGCTCGCATTCTTCCAGCGATGTGGCGACGTGGATCTCGACGAAGGCGCCGAACGCCTCCACGTCCTCGCGCACCGCGCGCCGCGTGGTGGCATAGGGGGCAATCGGGGCGCAGATGGCAATGCCGCCGTTCTTGGTGATCTCGCTGGCGACATAGCCGATCCGACGGATGTTGAGATCGCGGTGCTCCTTGCTGAACCCCAGTTCCGAGCTGAGGTTTTTCCGTACGATATCGCCGTCCAGCAGCGTCACGGGACGCCCGCCCATCTCCATCAGCTTGACCATCAGCGCGTTGGCGATAGTGGATTTGCCCGAGCCCGAGAGGCCGGTAAAGAAGACGGTAAAGCCCTGCCTGGCACGCGGCGGGCGCGTCTTGCGCAGCTCGGCCACCACCTCGGGAAAGGAGAACCATTCGGGGATCTCCAGCCCCTCGGACAGACGGCGGCGCAACTCGGTGCCGGAAATGTTGAGGATGGTCACGTCGTCCTTGTCGGTGATCTCGTCCATCGGCTCGTACTGGGCGCGCTCCTGCACATAGACCATGTGCTTGAAATCGACCATCTCGATGCCGACTTCGGCCTGGTGTTCGCGAACCATTTCCTGCGCGTCATAGGGGCCGTAGAAATCCTCGCCGCTGGAGTTCTTGCCAGGGCCGGCATGGTCGCGCCCGACGATGAAATGGGTGCAGCCGTGGTTCTTGCGGATCATCGCGTGCCACAGAGCCTCGCGCGGGCCGGCCATGCGCATCGCCAGATTGAGCAGGCTCATCGACGTGGTGGCGCCGGGGTATTTGTCCAGCACCGCCTCGTAGCAGCGCACGCGGGTAAAGTGGTCCACATCGCCCGGCTTGGTCATGCCGACGACCGGATGGATCAGCAGATTGGCCTGCGCCTCCTTGGCGGCGCGAAAGGTCAGTTCCTGATGCGCGCGGTGCAGCGGGTTGCGGGTCTGGAATGCGACCACCTTGCGCCAGCCCACCTTGCGGAAATAGGCGCGCAGCTCGTTGGGGGTGTCGCGCCGGGCGCGGAAATCGTAATGTACCGGCTGCTGGATGCCGGTCACCGGGCCACCCAGATAGACCGCACCGGCGGTGTTGTGCAGGTAGTTCACCGCCGGGTGCGCGCTGTCATCGGCACCAAATACCATCGTGGCTTCGCGCGCCTTGTCGGGCGTCCAGCGGTCGGTCACGGTCATGGTGCCGAGGATCACGCCCTCCTGGTCGCGCAGCGCGATATCCTGGCCCAGTTCCAGCCTGTCGGCGAAATCGGCGCTGACATCCAGCGTGATCGGCATCGGCCAGAGCGCGCCATCGGCCAGCCGCATGGTCTCGACCACGCCGTTGTAATCCTCTTCGCCCAGAAACCCCTTGAGCGGGTTGAAGCCGCCATTCATCAACAGTT
Source organism: uncultured Roseovarius sp. (assembly GCA_947503145.1). GTDB lineage: Bacteria > Pseudomonadota > Alphaproteobacteria > Rhodobacterales > Rhodobacteraceae > Roseovarius. The sequence continues at coordinate 1,156 of CANNCP010000019.1, read as the reverse complement.
CCAGATCACAGATCTGGCGCGGCGTCAGATCATGGCTGACCAGATCGGCGGCCTCCAGCTTCAGCTTCTGCGCGCTGTCGTAGCTCACGTAAAGTTCGGAGACCGGGGTGAGATTGCTGAGCATCGTCATGGGATCACTTTCGAATGGGCTGTGTCATAAGCGGCAGCACGCCTGCTCCCGCGAGGGATAGACCTTGTGGAAAGGCACGACAAGCATACGGGCCGCGAAATACGGCATTGTTGCTATTCGGCGCAGGCGGCCTTGATGCAGGCTTTCCTGAAGCGTTTCGCAAAAACCTGAATCACGGCTTTTTGCGGAACTCTTTAAGAGGTGAGAAATCTTCATCGGGTAGGCTGGCGCAACACATCTCTTCCAGCAGCGTCCCCCCCCGGAGTTTTGCCATGCGATATCTGTCCTGTCTCTCTGCTTTCGCCACCGGCCCGGCGGGCCATCTGCGATGAAACGGTTCGTGGATGTGCTGATATCACTGGTCCTGCTGGCCCCGATTGCGGGTATCTGTCTTCTTTGCATGACAGCGATCCGGCTTGAGAATCCCGGCGCCCCGGTTTTTCTGCAAACCCGGCTCGGACAGGGGCTGCGGCCCTTTGTCATGATCAAGCTGCGCACCATGAAGCCGGGCACGGCACAGCGTGGCAGTCACGAGATCGGGGCCGAGCAGATCACCGGTGTCGGGCGGTTCCTGCGCCGGACCAAACTTGATGAGTTGCCGCAGATCCTTAACGTGCTGACCGGAGCGATGAGCCTTGTCGGCCCGCGCCCCTGCATGCCGGTCCAGACAGAGGTGATCGCTGCGCGGGCAGCCCTCGGCGTGTTCGATGTCCGGCCCGGCATCACCGGCGCGGCGCAAATCGCGGGTGTCGATATGTCAAAGCCCCACGCATTGGCGCGGCTGGATGCGGCCTATGCTGCCGACCAGACCCTTTGGGGAGATCTGCGGCTGATCGCCCTGACCGCGGCCAAACCTGTCCGCGGCTGGCGCGGCACAGGGCCCATTGCCGCGCAGAAGCGACCGGTGTCAGCGCGTGATACCCGCGCTCAGCGCCCGACCGCCTCGTAACGTTCGAACCCGGCATCCACCGCATCGCGGCGGTGATAAATGTTGCGCAGATCAGCCATGCGCGGGGTACGCATGGA
>CANNCP010000018.1 GCA_947503145.1 uncultured Roseovarius sp. | reverse complement strand
GGAACCCCGAAAGACCCCAAGACAAAATAAACCGGACGCGCTAAATATCAAGCGCCACCCGCCTAAATTGCCTCAATGTAGTAACCTCCCTTCCCTTCCAGGCTTCTGCCCGTCTGGTCCGTTTGGCGTCCGGCGCTGCTTGTCTGCGTCGCCGTTGAGAGGGCTTCTAGAGCCTGTCGCTGGTAGCCGCAAGCCCTTTTTTTCGTTAAAGACGACAAGCAGCCCGTCGCCCCCCTAAACACAAGCCAGACGTGACCAGTCGAGCCTTGGTGAAGGGACCAATGAGGCGGGTTTCGAGCCTGTTTTTTTGGGGTTTTCAACGTGTCGGGATCTTGATGTCAAATCGGTTGCTGGGCAGGATTCTTCTTTGGGCCATGGTGCTGGCGCTGACCTTGCAGAGCAATATCGCGCCGAAACGGTATGAAACGCTGGGTTTACCGGAGAGCTATAACCTCATTTCACGCGACCATACCCTGCGGGTCGCAGCAGGTGCGTCACCTGTTCATCACTGCCAAGGGGAAGCTTCCCCCTCGATCGACAGAATCATGGGTGCGCTCAGGGATCACTACCGCAAGAAGCCGGCGCCCCGATTCGTTCGGTATTCAACACCCCTTTCAGCGACGTATTAAATACCCTCCCGCCTGGCCTGACTTAAAAATCGCTCACTGCAGCCATTGCTGTAATTCACTGCAAGAATCGGTATCACGCTACAGTGACACGCTGTCGCAAAGTTTTCGCTTTTGACAGGTGTGCAATTGATTTAAGATTTCCCGAAACTGTCTTTCGGGAAATATGAAAACATGACACTCGCATCCAACACCTACGACGCCGAACCGATCCCCGAGGCGGCCCGCGCTGCCATCGACGCGATGCTGCAATCTGGCGATCTGTTTCGCTACACAGCACCGCAGGACGCGCCCGTAGCCCTGCTGGAGCGCGAATTCGCCACACTGATGGGCACGAAATACGCGTTGGCGGTTTCCAGTTGCTCGGCTGCGCTTTTCCTGTCGCTCAAGGCGCTCGATCTGCCACGCGGTGCGCGGGTGCTGATCCCGGCCTTTACCTTTGCCGCCGTACCTTCTGCGGTCCTGCATGCCGACTGCCTGCCGGTGCTGTGCGAAGTGGGGGCGAATTACCGAATCGACCTGCAGGATTTCGAGGCAAAACTGGGCCGCGACATCGGCGCGGTGATCATCAGCCACATGCGCGGCCACACCTCGGACATGGATGCGATCCTGGCGCTCTGCACTGCGCGCGACATCCCGGTGATAGAGGACGCCGCGCACTCGTTGGGTACGCGCTGGCACGGGCGCAACATCGGCACGCTGGGGCGGGTGGGCTGTTTTTCATTCCAGTCCTACAAGCTGGTGAACGCAGGCGAAGGTGGGATCATGATCACCGACGACGCCGATCTGGTCGCCCGCGCCATCATCATGTCCGGCGCTTACGAGCATAACTGGGCCAAGCACATGGCCGGAAGCGATCCCGCATTGGGTGCTGCGTTCGAGCGCTGGCAGAACCGGCTGCCACTCTACAATCTGCGCCTGAGCAACCTCAGCGCCGCGATCATCCGCCCGCAGCTGGCTGAAATCCCCCGCCGGGTGCGGGACGGACGCGCCAATCATGACTATGTCGCGGCCTGTCTGAATGACAGCCCATGGCTGGACGTACCGCCCCCCCTGCCCCCAGAAGAGCGCGCACCGGATTCGATCCAGTTCAATCTGGTGGGTATGGACGATGCCGCAGCCCGCGCCTTTGCCGCAGCGGCCGCCGCGCACGGTGTGAAAGTCCAGGTGTTCGGACAGTCGACCGACAATGCCCGCGCCTTCTGGAACTGGCGGTTCATCCCCGGCGACGTGCCCGACCTGCCACAGACCCGCGCGATGCTGATGTCGGCCTGCGATACCCGCCTGCCCGCGCGTCTGTCGCGCAGCCAGCTCGATCTGATCGCAACGGCAATATGCGACGCCGCAGCCGAAGTAATGGGACAAACGGCGCGCTACGGGACGTAATGTCACGCGCCATGATGCCGGTTCAGAGAACGGTGATTTGGCCGTCGAGGAACGGATGCCGCGCAATCGCGGGCGCGACGATGCTGGCCTGCAAGATGGGCTTGAGCGTCGCGGCGACCTGCGAAGGCATGTTTTGCAGGATATTCTTGCGCGCGGTCAGGCTGATGGTTCGGCTGAGTGGCTCGAATGGCAGCGGCATTACATCGATCTGATCGGCAAAGCGGCGCGCACGCATCAGCGCCAGCGGCGTGAGGATGGTCCAGCCGCTGCCCTGTCCGACCAGGGCAAGAATGGCGTGATAGCTGTCCAGTTCGAACCGATACGGCAGCGAAATGTTTTGTCGGGCCAGATGCGACGTCACGAGGCGGCCCATGTAGTGGCGCTGAGTGTATTGCACCAGAGGGGCGCGTTTCAGCTGATCCAGCACGTCCTTGGCTGGGTCGATCATGCCTTTGGGAGTGGCCACGATGAACCCTTCACGCAGGAGCGGATGCACTTCGACCCAGTCCGCCTCTCCCCCCAGTTCGGCCGCCACGATCACATCGAGCGCGCGGGCGTCGAGCAGGTCATGAAGCGTGTGGCTGGCACCGGTTTCCAGCAGGAACTGGCAGCCCTTCAGCTCTCCGGCCATGTGGGTCAGAAGCTGCGGCGTCACGTCGGCCTCGAAATCCTCGATCATGCCGAGGCGGAAACGGGTCAGCATCGCCAGATCGGACATCGCCAGCTCGGCGCGAACCTGTGCTGCCTCGTTGAGGATGGTCTGCGCGCGCCGGTGCATGATCTCGCCCGCGCGTGTCAGGCGCACCGGTCGCGCGTTGCGCTGCAGCAGCGTCGCGCCAACCGCGGTTTCAAGATTGGTCAATTGCTGGCTGACGGTGGACGGGCTGGCGCCAAGCCGACGTGCTGCGGCGGAAATGGACCGCTCGTCGGCCGCGGCCATGAAAACCTCGATACCCCAGAGGGTGATCCGGCCCGGACTGTCAACCATAGCCGTGCATCACCCGCTTACTTGCCAAGCTTCGACAGTTTGTGCTGCAATTCGGCGAGCTGCTGCTTGATCTCGTCAAGGTCCTCGCCATCGCGTTTGTCCGCGTCCTTGGCGTCACTGCTGCCCGCCTTGGACTCGGGCTCTGACGCCGCGCCGGCCCCCAGCGGCCCCAGCCCGCCAGTCATCGCCTTGATGAACGCCTCTTGCTGGGCGCGCATTGCCTCCATGCCGGGCATCGCTGCGAGGGGGGTCGCCTTGGTCATATTATCAAGCATCTTGGACTGCCCGTCACGCAGCATGTCGAAACTGGCCTGAAGGAACTCGGGCACGATGCTGCCCGCCTGTGTCGTGTAGCTGCGCACCAGATCGTTCAGCACATTGGTCGGCAGCACGCTTTCGCCTCGGCTCTCATGCTCGGCGATGATCTGCAGCAGGTATTGCCGCGTCAGGTCGTCACCCGATTTCAGATCGATGATCTGCACCTCGCGTCCACTGCGGATGAACCCCGAGATGTCTTCGAGCGTGACGTAGTCGGACGTCTCGGTGTTGTAGAGCCGACGGCTGGCGTATCGCTTGATCAGAAGGGGCTTTTGTGTATCGACCACGAGGTATTCCTTCCTGAGAATGCAGCAGTGCAGAAAGTATTAATCGCATGTGCAGCAAAAAGAAAGGGCGAGCCGATCCGGCTCGCCCTCATCCTTTCGCAATCATCGCAGGGAGGAGCGATGATGCGATCCGATGTTCTCTTACTTCGTGGTCGCTTTTTTCGCTGCGGCGGTCGCGTCGTCGGTGGCTTTCTTGACGGCATTGGTGGCCTCAGCCTGCATGTCGCGGCCAGCCGACATCATCAGCTCGACGGTTTCAGTCTGCACTTTTTTCGCGATTTCGGCGAAAGCTGCCATGTTTTCGGCAGCAACTTCGGCGTTGGCCGATGCGAAATCGGTCATTGCCTTGGCGTAGTCGGCAGGCTCGGTCTTGGCTTTGGACATGTCCGACAGCTTCGCCAGAGTCGCTTTGGTCCAGTTGCTGGAAATTTCAGCCGATTTCTCGGCTGCGTCCAGGGCAACACCCGACAGTTTTTCGCTCAGGTCGGCTTGGTTCTTGAACGCGCCTTCCATTGACTTGGTGTCGACGGGGAATGCGCCCATGATGTCTTTCATTGCGGTGGTGAAGTCTTGTTGCTTAGCCATTTGATAAATCCTTTCGTCGCTTGCGGGCCGATCCCGCTTTCTGCGTCTGCAATCAATATGCGTGCTGCACCGCAGCATTTCAAGGATTATTTCTGCGTTGCAGCATTTTCCTGCAAGCAACCAGTATTGCTAGGAAAACTCGCCTGTCGATTTGCGGGTGACATAGGTTCCGGGGGCGGGACCGAGCGATTGATGGCTCGAATCACCGGGCTGACGGGCCTCGATCTTCTTGCCCGAGCGCTTGCGCAGCCAGGCCTCCCAGCGCGGCCACCAACTGCCCTCGTGCCGCTCGGCACCTTCCAGCCACTCATTGGCCGTCCCCTTCAGGTCGTCGTTGGTATAGTGGCCATACTTCTTTCTGCCGGGCGGGTTGACGATGCCTGCGACATGGCCCGATTCCGACACGATAAAGGTGCGGTCCTTCGCACTTGTTTGCTGGAACCCCCGATAGCAGTCTTTCCAGGGCGCGATATGGTCCCTCTGGCAGGTGATCGACATCAGCGGCACCTTCACGTCACTGATATGCAGCTTTTCTCCCCGCAGATCGACCCCGCCCGTGACGAATTCGTTGCGTTGGCAAAGGCCGCGCAAATATTCGACGGCCATCGCGCCCGGCAGGTTCGAGCCGTCGCCATTCCAGTAGAGCAGATCAAAGGCGGGGGGCTGTTCACCCATCATATAGCTCTTGATCGCGGGTTGATAGATCAGGTCGTTGGAGCGCAGGAACGACATGGTGCGCCCCATGATGAAGGCGCGCAAGATGCCCTGCTCTGCCACCTCTGCCTCGATCCCGTCGATGAAATCATCCTGCAGGAAGGGCGTGAATTCCCCCTGTTCCGAAAAATCGGTGAGCGCGGTAAAGAATGTCGCCGACCTGATGCTGGTATCCTTGCGCTTGGCCAGCAGCGCCAGCGTCATATGCAGCGTCGTGCCCGCGATGCAGTAGCCCACGGCGTTCACCTGTTTTTGCCCGGTGATCGCCTTGATCTCGCGGATTGCGGTCAGAAATCCCTGTTCAATATAATCAGCCATCCCGATCTGCGCATGACTGCTATCGGGGTTGAACCACGACACGACAAAGAGTGTATAGCCCTGATCGGTGACCCACTTGATCAGGCTGTTTTGTTCCTTGAGATCGAGAATGTAGAATTTGTTGATCCAGGGCGGAAATATCACCACCGGGATCTCATGCACCTTTTCCGTTGAGGGGCTGTACTGGATCAGCTCCATCACCTCGTTTCGGTAGACCACCGCGCCCGGGGTGGTGGCGATGTTTTCGCCCACCTTGAACGCGCTCTCATCCGCCAGGCGCACGACCATTTCACCATTGTTCGCCTCCAGGTCCGCGATGAGGTTCTCCAACCCTTTGACCAGGGACTCGCCTTCGGTCTCGATCGCGCGTTCCAGGGCGTCCGGGTTGGTTCCCAGGAAATTGGTTGGAGACATCATGTCGATGATCTGCTGCGAGAAATATTTCAGCCGCTGCTTCTCCTTGGGTGCCAGATCTTCCACTTCCGATACGGCCTGCGCGATGGCCTCGGCGTTGAGTTGGTATTGTTCGCGTATGTAGCTGAAATACGGATTCGTTTCCCACATGGGGTTGGAAAAACGCTTGTCCTTCAGCTGATCCTCGGACTCGCCCGAGACTTCGACAGCATCGCCCTTGAGCAGCATCTGCTGCGCTTCCATGTAATGGCGGACCGACTTCCCCCAGTACTCCAATTGCTGCTCGTAAATCTTGCCGGGATTTTCCAACGCCTCGGACCAGTAGGACATCGCCGCCTTGGCGAACAGCTCTTGATCCGGTCCGCTCAGGGATGGATTGGCCGGGTTCTTTTTTGACAGCGCCTGGATCAGGCGCTGGGACAGATCTTCGACCCGCTCCAGATTTGCGTTCATCTTTTCAAGGTCTTTGTCCATCGCGCCCTCCTGCGTTGCCATTTAAATGGTTTCCCCCTAGTCTTTTTGCTATGCAGCATCATGTTGTACTGTCGGGAGGGGCAGAGCGGCACACAGATTCGGGCCCCGCGCCCCAAGGAGACGTTTATGCGCTATATGGCTACATACGATCTGATGGAAACCCTTCGTAACACAAACCAATGGTTGGGGGCCACTGCCCTTTCCATGGCATCCTATCCGATCTTCAGCATGACGCCAAACCCTGCATTCCAATGGTTGTCGGCCTGGGGCGAAGTCACCGAACGGACCTTTGCGCGCATGGTGACAAAGCCCGACTGGGGCATTCGCACCTTCACCTGCGTGGATGGCAGGGATCACCTGGTCAGCATCGACACCATCGTCGAAAAGCCGTTCGGCAACCTGATCCAGTTCGCCGTGCCCGGCCGCAAGCCGATGAAACGGCGTGTCCTGCTGGTGGCGCCGATGTCGGGCCACTATGCGACGCTGTTGCGCTCGACCGTCAAGAGCCTGCTGGTAAACTGCGAAGTCTTTATCACCGACTGGCACAACGCCCGCGACATCCCCGTCAGCGAGGGCAAGTTCGACGTCGAGGATTATACGCTCTACCTGGCGGAATTTATGCGCGCGATGGGGCCGGACACCCACGTGATCGCGGTTTGCCAGCCCGCCCCGCTGGCACTGGCCGCAGCGGCCCTTCTGGCCGAGGAAGAGCCCGAGGCGCAGCCGCGCTCGCTCACCCTGATCGGCGGGCCGATCGACCCGGACGCCACCCCCACCGAAGTGACGGATTTCGGGCGCCGCGTGACGATGGGTCAGTTGGAACAGACAATGATCCAGCGCGTCGGTTTCAAATACCCCGGCGTCGGACGCATGGTCTATCCCGGCCTGCTGCAACTGGCCTCGTTCATCTCGATGAACAGCGAAAAACACAGCATGGCCTTCAGCGACCAGATCACACGCGTCGCCAAGGGCAAAGATGGCGACTACGACCAGCATAACAGGTTCTATGATGAATATCTCGCCGTCATGGACATGACCGCCGAATTCTACCTGTCGACGGTCGAGCGTATCTTCAAAGGGTTGGAGATCGCCAACAATGAATTCACCGTCGCTGGCCGCGCTGTCGATATCGGCAAGATCAGCAATGTTGCGGTCATGACGGTCGAGGGCGGCAAGGACGACATTTCGGCCCCCGGTCAATGCATCGCGGCGCTTGATCTGTGCACCGGATTGCCGGACGCATTAAAGGCCAGCCATCTGGAGCCGGACGCGGGCCATTACGGCATCTTCGCGGGCAAGAGCTGGCGCAACAATATCCGTCCTTTGGTGCTGAATTTCATCGACGCCAACAGCGGCGATGCGGTGAAGCAGGTCAAGGCGAAGAAACCGGCGAACAAAAGCGCCGCGGCCTAACGCGCGACCCTGCGGCTTGGCTCCCGCGCCCGGCTGCAGGCGATGCGCCCCCCTTCTACTGCAGGATCAGCGGCTGCTTCATCCAGGTCCGCAACGCCTGGGTGGTCTCGTCTGGTCGCTCCAGCGTCGGCAGATGCCCGGCCCCTTCGATCACCTCCAGCTCCGCATAAGGAATGAGTTCGGCCATGAACTTGTGCCGCTTGATCGGCGTCAGCCCGTCATGTTCGCCGCACAGCACCAGTGCGGGCGTCTTGCACCGGCGCAGCACCGACTGATAGTCGCGCCGCCGTTGCATGGCGCGCACCTGCCGCAGGATGATATCCGCGCCCAGATGCTCTGCCATGTCGCGCACCAGCGCCATCACCTCGGTCCGGCCCGGTCCGGGCGCCAGCACGCCAGGCTGCAGGATGCCCGACACGAACTCTGCCAGATTGCCGGAGCGCGCCTTGATGATCAGCGGCTCCAGGTCGGCCGAGGATTTCGGGGTCTCGGCCAGTGGGTTGGTGTCCATCAGCGCGATCCGGCTGACCCTGTCGGGGGCCCGGCGCAGCACCTCCATCGCGACGATCCCGCCCAGTGACAACCCCGCCAGCGCAAATTTGCGCGGCAAAACATCCAGCAGATTCGACGCGATTTCCTCGATCCGGTCGCCCTGGGTGATCGGCGCGATTGTCACGGCCATGTCCGGACTGAGCGCGGTCAGTTGCGGACCGAACACCCTGGCGTCACACATCATGCCCGGCAAAAACACCAATGGTTCCTGCATGCCTCATATCCTTCTGCCCGAAGGCGCCTGTTTTTCTTTGCGTCCACATTGCCACAACGCTGCTTCGCGTCAACCGCCTGACGGATAGGCGATACCGCGAAAGGGCGGGAAATCGGCATAGCGTTTGCGGCGTTCTGCCTCAGGTTCACCGGGGTGCGCCCCGTGCGCCAACAGGGTGCCCCGAGGCGCGATATAGCTGGCGATCTGACGGCGCGGCGCGGCGCACCAGCTGAGGTTCATCGCACAGAGCTTTGGAAAGAAACACAAATCCGAAAACGGCAGATGATCATGAATCCACCACGCCAGATCGCGCCAGTCACGGCCCTGATCGTACTGGTCGGCGAACCACGGGATCACCAGCGACGTGCCCGCGCCGCGCTGTGCCGGATCGCCCCTGTCCCAGATATGATGCCCGTAATTGGCGTCGTTGCGGGCGCAATTTAGCTTCATCTCGTTACCATAGCGGTTCAGATCGGGGCTGCGATAACCCGAGCGGATGGCGATCCGGCCAAAGGTTTCCTCTAGCGGATCGAGCAGTTTCAAGCATAGCTGGCGGCCATTTTCTATTGCCAGATCAGGGTTTTTCGGGATATTTTGAATGTTGTGGAAATTACCGATTTCCGAGTAGAGAAAATCGCGCATGTAGAAATGTCGGCTAAGGCGCACCCGGCCAAGTGTCTCCAGGCTCCACATGCTGGCCGGTTTGCGCATTACCCAAAACCGTTCCAGCGAAACGCGCCTATTTCCGACAGCCGTGCGCCCGCGTTATAGGCGTTTTCCCTGATATGCCGATCGCACGCGATCACCCCATCAAGGGTTTCGATACGCTGCCGGTCCAGTTTTTCATAAACCCTCGCCGCGCAATCCATGTCGCGAACACCCAGCGTAATCAGAGAGCTGCGTTGCTCCATTCACGTCCCCCCAACGGCCTGTGCATTGCGTGCAATCACCTCTTCCACCGCCGCCTCGATCAGCGCGAGGCACCCCGCGTCAGAGAACCGGTGATCGGCCCCATCGACCAGCGTCAGGCGCATATCCGGACCAACCGCATGTTCCAAAAGACGTAATGCGACAGACTTATCCACATCTTTATCCGCCGTACCTTGCAGAAATCGAACAGGAAAGGATAATTGCAAGGGTTGGCGCAGCACCAGATGCGCGCGGCCATCCTCGATCAGCTTGCGGGTGATGATATAGGGTTCGCCATACTCGCTGGGAAGCGCTACCTGCCCTTCATCGTGCAACGCCGCGCGTTGCTGCGCATCGAACCCCGCCCACATGCTGTCTTCGGTAAAATCCGGCGCAGCGGCGATCGTGACCAGCCCCGCGATGCGCGGCGTCATGGCACGTGCCACCAGCAGCGCGATCCAGCCGCCCATGGAAGAGCCGACCAGAACCTGCGGTCCGGTTGTAAGCGCTGTGATCGCGGCCTGTGCATCTTCGGTCCAGTCGCCGATCGAGCCGTCGGTGAACGCGCCCCGGGATTGACCATGCCCCGAATAGTCGAACCGCAAACAGGCATGCCCGGTACGCCGCGCCCACGCCTCCAGGTGCACGGCCTTGGTGCCCTGCATGTCCGATTTGAACCCGCCCAGAAACACGATGCCCGGCTCCTTGCCCGGCACCCGCACATAGGCGATCCGCCGCCCCTGATCGGTTGTCAGAAATTCCGCTTGGTCAGTCATGTCCTGCACCCCCGCCTTTACTACGGCGCAGTGTCACTCCACTGCCGGTCAGGTGCAAGGGGCCGATGGCCCGCCGCATACTTGACTCGGCTCCGCGCCCCCGCCATATGGGCACAAACCAACCCGCAACCGGGCGCACGCGTAGGCGCCAAACCGACGAGGAGCGCCGCAGATGGCCCAGATTTCCCTCACCTTTCCCGACGGCAATGCACGCAGCTATGACGTAGGCGTGACGCCCGGCGATGTGGCCGCCGACATTTCCAAGTCATTGGGCAAAAAGGCGATTTCCGCCACCGTGGACGGGCGCCACTGGGACCTGCAATGGCCCATTCAGGCCGACGCACAGATCGCCATCCACACCATGCAGGACCTGCCCCAGGCAAATGAGCTGGTACGCCACGACCTGGCGCATGTGATGGCCCGCGCGGTGCAGGAAATCTGGCCTGATGTCAAAGTCACCATCGGCCCGGTGATCGAAAACGGCTGGTATTACGACTTTGACCGCGCAGAGCCGTTCACGCCCGAAGATCTGGGCCGGATCGAGAAAAAGATGCGCGAGATCATCGCCGCCCGCGACCCCGTGCGCACCGAGATCTGGGACCGCGACCGCGCGATCCAGCACTACCGGGACAATAACGAGCCCTTCAAGGTCGAGCTGATCGAGGCGATCCCCGGCGACGAACCGCTGCGCATGTACTGGCACGGCGACTGGCAGGATCTCTGCCGGGGGCCGCACCTGCAGAACACCGGCCAGCTGCCCGCCGATGCGTTCAAGCTGATGAGCGTCGCGGGCGCATACTGGCGCGGCGACAGCAACCGCGAGATGCTGCAACGCATCTACGGCGTCGCCTTCACAGCCAAGGAAAAGCTGAAAGCGCACCTGCACATGCTGGAGGAAGCCGCCAAGCGCGACCACCGCAAGCTGGGCCGCGAAATGGACCTGTTCCACATGCAGGAAGAGGCGCGTGGGCAGATTTTCTGGCACCCGAACGGCTGGACCATCTACACCCTGCTGCAGGATTACATGCGCCGCCGCCAGCGCGCGGGCGGCTATGTAGAGGTAAACACGCCGCAGGTAGTGGACCGCAAGCTGTGGGAACAATCAGGCCACTGGGAGAAATACCAGGAACACATGTTCCTCGTCGAAGTGGACGAAGAGCATGCGCGCGAGAAATCCGTAAACGCGCTCAAGCCGATGAACTGTCCCTGCCATGTGCAGATCTTCAATCAGGGCCTGAAATCCTATCGCGATCTGCCGCTGCGCATGGCCGAATTCGGATCGTGCAACCGCTACGAACCCTCGGGTGCGCTGCATGGGATCATGCGGGTACGCGGATTTACCCAGGATGACGGCCATATCTTCTGCCGCGAGGATCAGATCGAGCCCGAGACAGCGGAATTCATCCGCTTCCTGTCGGCGGTTTACCACGATCTCGGCTTTGAGAACTTCAGCGTCAAATTCTCGGACCGTCCTGACCAGCGGGCCGGCTCGGACGAGGTCTGGGACAAGGCCGAGGCCGCGCTTCTGGCTGCAACCCGCGCAGCGGGGATCGAGCCTGAGCTGAATCCCGGCGAAGGGGCGTTCTACGGGCCCAAGCTGGAATTCGTGCTGACCGACGCGATCGGGCGCGACTGGCAATGCGGCACGCATCAGGTGGATTTCGTCATGCCCGAACGGCTGGATGCCAGCTATATCGGTGCCGATGGGGCCAAACACCGCCCCGTCATGCTGCACCGTGCGACGCTGGGCAGTTTCGAGAGGTTCATCGGCATATTGATCGAGGAACACGCCGGCAAACTGCCCTTCTGGCTGGCGCCGCGTCAGGTGGTCGTTGCCTCCATCGTGTCCGAGGCTGACGATTATGTGCATGATGTCGTGGAACAATTACGCGCGCGCGGCGTCCGGGCCGAGGCGGATATCCGCAATGAGAAAATCAACTACAAGGTGCGCGAACATTCGGTCGGCAAGGTCCCCGTCATCCTCGCCTGCGGCATGCGCGAGATCGAGGAAAGCACTGTCTCGGTCCGGCGTCTGGGGGAAAAGCAGACCAGTGTTCTGGCGCTGAACGATATATTAGACGATCTGGCCCGGGATGCGACACCCCCCGATATTTTGTAACATCAGAGCGTTCCACCTTGAAGCTGAGGCACTCGGTCAAGGCCGAATGCGTGCAACGGTCATATGTATCGCTGCGTTCCGCGAAAAGCTGTGAGTCAGGTTTTTCGCGGAACGCTTTAGCGGCTTTGCAGAGGTTTGGCGGCGAATGCTTGATCGCACACCCTCCCCCCTCGGCTCAATCCAGTAGCGCGGCCTGCACATTCTTGTCCCAGCCAAGGTAGAGCGTGCCGTGCGCCTCGATCAGAGGCCGTTTCATCAGCGCCGGATGCTGCACGAGCAGTTCCAGCGGATCGGTCGCCCGCATATCGGCGTCCAAACCACGCCATGTGGTCGAGCGGGTATTGACCAAATCGCCTCCAAATCGGGCATAGGCCGATTTCAGAACATCCTCGGGTACGCCTTCGGTACGGACATCAACGAACGTAACGCCCTCAAGCGATTTCAATGCCTTGCGACATGTATCACATGTCTTCAACCCATATAGCTTCATGGCTGCCCTCCAACTTGCCACGTCCCTATCCCGGGCGCGACGAAAGATCACGCTCTTTTACTTGCATTTTACAATACCCGTGCAATCATCACAGATGCAGCGGGGGCACAAATGTCCGCGCGCTCTGACTGCGCCGAACCCCTTCTGCATGGCCCGGCATTGTATCCGGGAAGAAGAGAAGAAGGAGAAGCGGAATGCCAACTGGCACCGTGAAATGGTTCAATTCCACCAAAGGATTCGGGTTCATTGCACCCGACGGAGGCGGCAAGGATGTGTTTGTGCATATCTCGGCCGTAGAACGCTCTGGGCTGACCGGCCTGACCGACGATCAGAAGGTCGCCTTCGAGCTACAGGATGGACGCGACGGGCGGCAGATGGCGGCGGATATCAAGCTGCTCTGACGCCAGCCCTGCACCTGACCTGATGGGATCGCAACTATCGCGCACCCCGGCGCGGCACACGCAGCGCCGGGCAACTATTCGTTTCTGTCACACAAGGCATTTCGCCCTGCCTGCGGACTCACAAGCAAGGCGGAATACCGTAGACCTGCCAATGCTGTGAACGTTTCGCGAAACACCTTAGGCGGGACGGCATGCGATCGAGGGTTTGGGTTACGAACAGCCCTTGCTGCCGATGGAGCAACTTGGGCGCGCCGAATAATGCCGTTTCTTTGCGCCGCGCGGATGCTTCATCACCTGCTGGTAGGACACATTCGCGGTCGGCTGGCCGCAGGAGATCACACCATTCAGCACGATGGGCTGCAGGCCAGACGGGCAGTAATTCACGTTGGTCGCATACGGATACAGGATTGGATCGCTGGCGACAGCAGGCGAAGCCGCTAGGAAAGCCAGGGCAAGGCCCGTGGAAAGTGTCGGCAGGAGGCGCATCGGATCCCTCATCATATTATTTGCTGGGCACATATGTTCACCAAGCATGGTATACGAGCCTGCCTGTCTGTCAATTTTTTTGCGGCTACGACGGTCTGAGCCGCCCGCGTCATGCCGCAGATACGCTTGTGGCGTGCCAGCGTGCGGTCAGCAGCCCTTGGTGCCGACGGGACAATAGGTTTGCGCGTTCGAGCGGCGCTTTGTCTTGCCGCGCTGCTGGTGGCGCATCATCTGCTGATAGGTCACATGCGTGTTTGGCTGGCCACAGCTGATCTCGCCCATGACGGCCACCGGCTGAAGGTTCGCCGGGCAGTAATTCTCGGACGTGACATAGGGATAGATCATCACCTCTCCGGCCTGCGTGGTCGAGGTCGACATGACGGCCACACAAAGGCCCATGGTAACAATTTGAAAATAGCGCATCTGATCCCCCTCGCAGACGTTGTGGTGCCAATATTGGCTGACCCCGGATGCTAGTAAACTGGCCCAACCTGTCAATCAGATTTGCCACATCGGCGCATAACTGCCTAAGATTCAAGGAAATATGGAGGTTTCCGGGACTGTGTCGCTGCAGGGTGGCTATTTCCGCTGCCATAGCTGCCGGGCCACGATCCACGTCACAGGCAGTGACAGGATAAACCCTGCTGCCGCCGCGATCAGGACCCCATTGAGCGTGTCATACCCCGATACAAGCGCGGCGATCACACCGATCCCGGCCAGCGTGGTTCCGATAAAGAGATGAATGATGAATATCAGCCAAATCATTGGCGCCTCCTGTCAAATCTACTCACAAGAAGCTACTGCCGCACGAAGGGTCCGGCTTTGATCTGGGTCAGAGCGGCCGCATCTTAGCGCTTTTTGACAAACTCGGTCAGGATGACGATCTGCTGCCCCTCGACCCGCCCTTGAATATGCGCCGGGTTGTCCGCCACAAGCGAGATACGATGCACCGCAGTGCCGCGTTTGGCAGTGAAATTCGCGCCTTTCACCGGCAGATCCTTGATCAGAACGACGGTATCGCCCTGCGCCAGAGCCACGCCATTGCTGTCGCGGTGCTCGGTCTCTTCGGGCTGGTTGTCCACCCAGGCGCGGGCCTCATCGTCCAGCCACAGCTGTGCCGTCAGATCGCGCGCCCAATCGTGACCATCCAGCCGCTCCAGCATCCGTACCGCCAGAACCTGTGCCGCCGTGTCCTCGGACCACATGGCGGTGGACAGACAGCGCCAATGCTCGGGATCTGTCGTCGCCGCGATCTGGCTGGCGCAGGTGTCGCATATCTCTGCGCTGGCCCCGTCCGGGCCACCGGGAACCGGCTGCGCCACAAGGGGCGCATCGGTCGAGCAAAGGGCACAAGTCATGTCGGGGCTCCAAAGATCAGGTGAGGCCGGCGCGCAGCGTTCAGGCTACGGATCTGGCCAGGGGGTTTGCCGCCAGATCGGCGGCGATACACGACATTTCGGCCATCCCGTGCCGGTCAAGAGCGATGGCCACATCGTTGGCCAACTGCGCCGCGCTGAAACAGCCAGAGCAGGAATAAACGAGCGGCAGATGATCGCGCGATGCCATGTTCAGTCTCCTGAGAAACGCAATACATGTTTCACCTGCGGCTACCAAACCTTGTCCGGCTTGTCATGATGGCATTGCGTCGCAGTTGCGCACTGCCGGAGCGTCATCCTGTTGCTCCCGAACGCCAGCGCCCGAACCGATGGGGAGGGCGTGAAGCGCCCGCCCCGTGGGGGCGGTTCGGGCGCTGCGCAAACAAAGTTTGCGCACATCCACTAACATTATTCTTTCGACTTATGGCCTAGCTGTTTTAGTGTAATGGCGCCTTCGTCCTCACCTGCCAGCTGCAAACGCGCTAAGTCCTTAGCTGAAAAAGAAGTAAACGTATAACCGACGTCCCTTCTCATTGCTGACAATAAGCGAGCGGTCGAACGAAACACTTCTACAATATCTTTGGCGTTCTGTTCCTCTGAAGCGCCCTGAGATTTCGAGGAAAACACGTTTAGATGATCTTTAAATTCTAAATATTCCTTGATCACCGCATCTGACCCCCAAAGTACGACATCCTTTTGAAACTCAACCATGTCTACCAATATTTTTTCCGCAGCCATCTTTTCACCATGAATTTTTTCATATGTGAACACATCAAAGTAGAAATTGAAGAAGCGCTTATATACTTCAATTTTCTCAACATTTAGCCGCTGCCTTGCATCCCGCCTTTGCTCAAGATACCTCCCGACTGTAAATACAGAGACTGTAACCAACGCAGTAATTGATGCAGCCTTAACATTGTCACTTGCAGCATTAAAAAAGCCAGCCAAAACAGCCCAAATTGTCGATATTACCACCGCTAGTGCAATACACTCCCAGCCGTATTTTCTAAAAAGACCCATCCCTCATAGCTCTTTAACCATCAACTTTCAAAACGAAAATTCACTCCACCTCACCGAAGTGCGGCCGCAATTGGCCCTGCCAATCGCTTACCCGCACCGTCTTTCATCAACGCTAAAGATGAACAGCTTAGCTGTCCATCTTTAGCGCGCTGATGAAAGCTTCCTGAGGAATCTCCACTTTCCCGAACTGGCGCATCTTCTTTTTCCCGGCCTTCTGCTTTTCCAGCAGCTTCTTCTTGCGGGTGGCGTCGCCGCCATAGCACTTGGCCGTCACGTCCTTGCGCATCGCCGACAGGGTTTCGCGCGCGATCACCTTGCCACCAATCGCTGCCTGGATCGGGATCTTGAACATGTGGCGCGGGATCAGGTCCTTGAGCTTTTCCACCATCGCACGACCGCGCGCCTCGGCCCGGTCGCGGTGGACCATCATCGACAGCGCGTCCACCGGCTCGTCATTCACCAGGATCGACATCTTGACCAGATTGTCCTGCCGGTAACCGACCAGTTGGTAATCGAACGACGCATAGCCCTTGGTCACCGATTTCAGCCGGTCGTAGAAATCGAACACCACCTCGTTGAGCGGCAGATCGTAGACCACCATTGCGCGTGACCCGGCATAGGTCAGGTCCATCTGAATGCCCCGGCGGTCCTGGCAGAGCTTCAGCACATCGCCCAGATACTCGTCCGGCACGAGGATGGTCGCCTTGATCCGCGGTTCTTCCAGATGCTCCACATAGGTCAGGTCGGGCATGTCGGCGGGGTTGTGCAACGGCTGCATCATCCCGTCCTTCATGTAGATGTGGTAGATCACCGATGGCGCGGTGGTGATCATCTCGATGTCATATTCCCGCTCGATCCGGTCCCGGATCACTTCGAGGTGCAAGAGGCCAAGAAAGCCGCAGCGAAAGCCGAAACCAAGTGCTGCGGAGGTTTCCATCTCGGAGCTGAAGCTGGAATCGTTCAGTGCCAGTTTCTCGATCGCTTCGCGCAGATCCTCGAATTCGTTGCTGTCCACCGGAAAGAGGCCGCAGAATACCACCGGCACAGAAGGCTTGAACCCCGACAGCGGCTCGTCGCACGGTGCCTTGTCCAGCGTGATCGTATCGCCTACCTTGGTATCGCGCACCTGCTTGATCGACGCGGTGATGAACCCGATCTCGCCCGGGCCCAGTTCGTCAACCACGGTCATCGCCGGGCGGAACACGCCGATCCGGTCGACCTGGTGCACAGAGCCGTTCTGCATCATGCGCACCCGGTCGCCTTTTTTCAGCCTGCCGTCCATGATCCGCACCAGCACGATCACGCCCAGATAGGCATCATACCAGCTATCCACCAGCATCGCCTTGAGCGGCGCATCAAGCGTGCCCTTGGGCGCGGGCAGATGCTGCACGATCGCCTCCAGTGTCTCGGTGATGCCCTGGCCGGTCTTGGCGCTGACCCGGATGGCGCCACTGGCGTCGATGCCGATGACATCCTCGATCTGTTCGGCCACGCGGTCACAATCGCTGGCAGGCAGGTCGATCTTGTTCAGGACCGGCACGATCTCGTGCCCCGCATCAATCGCGTGGTACACATTCGCCAGCGTCTGCGCCTCGACCCCTTGGGTGCTGTCCACCACCAGCAACGAGCCTTCGACCGCCCGCATCGAGCGACTGACCTCATAGGCAAAGTCCACATGGCCCGGCGTGTCGATCAGGTTCAGCACATAGTCTTCGCCATTTTGCGCGGTATAGTTGATCCGCACGGTCTGGGCCTTGATCGTGATACCGCGCTCGCGCTCGATATCCATGCTGTCCAGCATCTGTGCCTTCATGTCCCGTTCCGCGACCGTGTTGGTCTGCTGGATCAGGCGATCGGCAAGCGTGGATTTTCCGTGGTCGATATGCGCCACGATCGAAAAATTGCGGATATGGGAAAGGGGTATCATGACAGTGGGATATGGTGGGGATTTCGCACTTGGTCAAGATGGCATAGGGGGCGCGGACCGATCTGTGGGCACATGCGCCGCAATTGTCATTTTCCCGGCCCATCTGCGGCCATGCCCCCCCCCCTGTGGGGGTCTGCCACCGACGGCTGCGTACCAGATCACGGAGACATTGGGGGCGGCCATGTCCCACATCCTCAGCCCTCCCCCCCCCGGCAACATGCAGCAGCCCCGCACATCTGGCCGACCGAATCACACAAGGCCCGATGCTACCCGAGGCGGCCTGACCTCAGCCGCCCACTGAATTGCCGCCGGGCTCATGTTGTGAATTGAAAATTCCATCTGTATCAGGCAATGATCGCTGCGACGCGCACAAACGCCGGGGGCCAGCCCCGGGAGCGGGCAGGCAATGCGAGGCGAATACGATGAAAAGAATCCTGATCGTGGGACTGATATTGGCTTTGGCCGGATGCGGTGGCGTGAACCGGTTCAAATCCCAACCAAAACGCACACCGGCCCGCGCCGCACAACCCGCCGCTCTGGTGATCCCCGTCAGCAAGCCGCGTGCTACCGGCCCGCTCAGCAATGCGTGCATGGCCTCGGACCGCAAGGCGCGCTCGCCAGATCTGTGCGGGTGCATTCAGGCCGTCGCTGACAAGACCCTGTCGGGCTCTCAGCAACGCCGCGCCGCGTCCTTCTACAACGACCCGCAAAAAGCGCAGGACACCCGCACGTCCGACCGCTCCAGCAACAAGGCGTTCTGGGACGCCTACGTGGGATACGGCAAACGGGCCGCAAAAACCTGCGGCTGATCGCATAGGCTTGGGCGGCCGCTTCATGGGCGTGCTCTGCCATGCCTGCGATCACCACTGGCCTGCACCACAGGAAATGCAACCCGCCGCCGTCTATGCGTAGCAGCCGCGCGGATGGGCGCACACGGGGTGCAGATCAATCTGGAGCCAGCCAGCAACGCCCGTAACTTTGCCGAAAGCCATACCGGCCCCGCGTCAGAGGTGATGCCGGACTGGGCAGAGCGCATCCTGAACCACTGAGCGGCGCAAACGAAAACAGCCCCGCCGTTTCCGGCAGGGCTGTGAAATCTCGTGCGGAGCCCGACGAATCAGGCGGCGCGATCAGGCGTCAAGCGCGGCCGCAGCGGAGGCGGCACCGACCTTGGCGATCTCTTTCTTCACCTTCAGCGCAGACGGGGACAGTTCGATATCCTTGGACTTGGCCAGAAAGGCGTCCAGCCCGCCACGGTGATCCACGCTGCGCAGGGCAGCCGCGGAGATGCGCAGCTTGATACCGCGGCCCAGGGCCTCGGATTGCAGCGTGACATCGTTCAAGTTCGGCAGATACCGGCGCTTGGTCTTGTTGTTGGCGTGGCTCGAATTATTGCCGACCATCGGGCCTTTTCCAGTCAGTTCGCAGCGGCGCGACATGGGATCATCCTCATCTTTTCATGAGGGCCTTGGCGGCCCGTCTAAAACAAACGAACGCCGCCTCTGGCAGCGTCCCGAATTCCGTTGGCGGTGGATAGGCGGAATCGGAGAGGGCGTCAAGGGGCGCTGCGCGGAATTGCCATGCTGCACCATGACGGTTTTCATGCCTTCGGCGAGGATATTTGTCGCAAGAAGAAGCAAACCTGTTCATTGCGCCATCTGGTCGCCTGGAAAGCCACCCGGCTCGGTCGCGCCCAGCAGGTCGATCACCGGCCAGAATAAAAGATCAGCCCGGTTTTGACCAGAGCCACGCCGATGCCGCTGATCGCCAATACGACCATCCATTTGCGAAACGGTCGGTAATGCGAGCACAGGTAGGCCCACAGCGTTGCGGGCGGGGCAGCCGCCACAAAAGGACTGGCTGCCTCAGGAGGGCTGGTTCCAGTTATCTTTGTACATAGACAGTTCGAGCGCCCGCCAGCCGCGATACCAGCCACAAACGCAGCCCAGGCGTGCATGGCTGTTACGCCGGGGCTACGCCGATCTGCTCCAGCAGTTGCGCGGCGGCCACAGACGGGGTGATCCGCCCCTCGGCCACCTGCGCGCCCAGCGCCTGCAAGGCAGCCTGTGCTGCATCCGTGCGCAGCTGCGCCAGAAAACCCTGACGCACTTCCTCTTCGAACCAGTAGCGCGCCTGACCTGCGCGCCGCGCCTTCCAGTGGCCATGCGCGCGCCGCCAGTCGATCAGCGTCTGCATCTCTTCCCACAGCTTGCGAAATCCGGTTTCCTCCATTGCCGACACCATCAGCGCCTTGGGAAAGCCGTCAGGGTCCTGCGGCCGTTTGCGCAGCAGGCGCAGCGCGCCGGAATAGTCGGAACAGGTGCGCGTCGCGGTCGCCCTGAGATCGCCGTCAGCCTTGTTGATCACGATGAGGTCGGCAATCTCCATGATGCCGCGTTTCACGCCTTGCAACTCGTCGCCCCCGGCAGGTGCCAACAGTAGTGCAAACAGGTCCGACATCTCGGCCACGACCGTTTCGGACTGTCCCACGCCCACCGTCTCTATCAACACCACGTCGAACCCCGCCGCCTCGCAGAGTGCGACCGCCTCGCGCGAGCGCCGCGCCACGCCGCCCAGATGCGTCTGGCTGGGCGACGGGCGGATGAATGCATTGGGATCACGGCTCAGCCGCTCCATCCGCGTCTTGTCGCCCAGGATCGACCCGCCCGAGCGGGCCGAACTGGGGTCGACCGCCAGCACCGCGACCTTCAGGCCATCGCCGGTCAACATCCCGCCGAACCCATCGATAAAGGTGGATTTCCCCACCCCCGGCGTGCCCGAGAGACCGATGCGCAGCGCCTCGCGCCCCTCGGCGCGCAGCCGTTCCAGCAACGCGGTGGCATCGTCACGGTGGTCGGCGCGGCTGCTCTCGACCAGAGTGATGGCGCGGGCCAGTGCGCGCCGGTCGCCTTGTACAATCTTGTCCGCGAGATCTGAGATATCCATGCCTGTCCGCCGGTTGGTCCTGAGCTGTCTTTAGTCTACATGCCTTCTGACGCGGGGTCTTGTCCAGACCACCCGCCCTGACCGCAACAAAGAGGTACACCATGCGCGTCATCGCAGGATTGATCACCATCACGGCGCTCTGGGCCGCTGGGTTGGCCGCTGCCGGGCCGCCTGCGGAGGGCGATACGACAGCGCGATTTGATGTGCGCCTCATCGGCGTGAAAGTGGGCGAGATGACCCTGGCCGGGCGCATCGTCGCCGACGGCTATGTGGCGCAATCAACATTTTCCACGCGCGGGCTGATCGGCGCAGTGGCGCGCGCCGGGTTTGACCTGACTTCGCGCGGGCGCGTGACTGCCAGTCGGTTCATCCCGGAGCGCTACGATGAGGCCATCAACACCGGCAGCCGCGCCTCATCGGCCCGGCTGCGCTATACGGGCGGCGTGCCGCGCATCACCGGCGGCACGCTGGCAGCGGCAGAGCCTGACCCGGATCAAGTGCCGCTTGACCCGGCGCGAGAAGGCGGCACACTCGATCCGCTCACTGCGCTGTTCGCCGCGCTGCACGATCAGCCTGCCGCGACCCTGTGCAATACGGATGTGACAGTATTCGATGGCGCACGGCGTTCACGGATCAAAATGGCCACCCGTGCCGAGATTGGTCCCGAGGTGATCTGCACCGGTGCCTATACACGTCTTGCAGGGTTTTCAGCCAGCGAGCTGAAACGTCAGACCGTCTATCCCTTCTCCGTGCGCTATACTCCCGGCGGTGGCCGGATGCAGGCGCAGCAGGTCACGGTGCGCACCACCTATGGCAAAGCCGAGCTTTTCCGCAGATAACGCTCGTCATGACCGCCGCCCTGCCAATCCATGACGTCCTGCCCGCGCTGATCGCCGCGATCCGCGACCATGGGCGCGCCGTCCTGCAAGCGCCTCCGGGTGCGGGCAAGACGACCGTGGTGCCACTGGCGCTGCTGGACGCAGGGCTGGTGCAGGGGCGCATCGTGATGCTGGAGCCGCGCCGCCTGGCCGCGCGCGCCGCCGCCGAGCGCATGGCCGAAACGCTGGGCGAGCCGGTGGGCCGGACGGTGGGCTACCGGGTGCGTGGCGAGGCGAAAGTGTCGGACGCTACCCGCATCGAGGTGGTGACCGAAGGCATCCTGACCCGCCGCCTGCAATCGCAACCGGACCTGCCCGGTATCGGCGCGGTGATCTTTGACGAGTTTCACGAACGCTCGCTGAACGCCGATCTCGGCCTCGCGCTCTGCCTTGAGGTGGCAGGCGCGCTGCGCGACAATCTGATCCTGATCGCCATGTCCGCTACGCTCGACGCCGAACCGGTAGCAGCCCTCATGGATGATGCCCCGATGATCACGTCCCAAGGGCGCAGTTATCCGGTCGAAACCCATTGGCTGGAGCGTCCCCTGCCCAGGAGCACCCGGCTTGAGCCCGCGATGGCCGATCTGATCTGCAGCGCGCTGAAAAGCAGCGAGGGCGGGCTGCTCGCCTTTCTGCCCGGTGAGGGCGAGATTCGCCGCACTGCAGCCTTGCTCGCCTCCCGCGTGCCCGCAGGTTGCCATATCCGCCCGCTCTATGGCGCCATGCCCTTTGCCGAGCAGCGCGCCGCCATCGCGCCCGACACGTCGGGGCGCAAGATCGTGCTGGCCACCTCCATCGCCGAGACCTCGCTGACCATCGAGGATATCCGCATCGTGGTCGATGGCGGGCGGTCGCGCCGGGCGCGGTTCAATCCCGGCTCGGGCATGGCGCGGCTGGTGACAGAGCCGGTCAGTCGCGCCGAGGCGACCCAACGCGCCGGCCGCGCGGGCCGGGTGGCCCCCGGCACCGCCTACCGGCTCTGGACGCGTGGCGAAGAGGGCGCGCTGCCCGCCTTCCCGCCCGCCGAGATCGAAGCGGCGGACCTCGCGCCGCTGGCGCTGGAACTGGCGATGTGGGGGGCCACGCCCGACCAGTTGCCATTGCTGACCCCACCCAATCCCGGCAGCTATGCCGAGGCGCAGGCGCTGCTGCGCATGTTGGACGCGCTCGACGAGTCGGGGCGCATCACCGCGCATGGCCGCACGCTCACCGCGCTGCCGCTGCACCCGCGCCTTGCGCATATGCTCAGCCTGGCCGGACCGGACGCCGCGCCGCTGGCCGCCCTGTTGGCCGAGCGCGATCCCCTGCCGCGCGCCGCTCCCAGCGATCTGGCGCTGCGGCTCACCGCCATCCGCGATCCAAAGGCACGCCTGCCCTTCGAGCCGAACCGCGCCACGCTTCAACGCATCCGGCAAGAGGCAAAACGGCTGATCCGCGCCACCAAGAATGCCCGCAAGGGCTTGATGAGTGACGCCGAGATGGCGGCATTGGCCTATCCTGACCGTATCGGTCTGCGCCGTCCCGGCGACGCGCCGCGCTATATCCTGTCGGGCGGCAAGGGCGCTGTTCTGGCCGACGACGACACGCTCGCGGGCGCACGCCTGATCGTCGTCACCGATCTTGACGGTGACCCGCGCGAGGCACGCATCCGTCAGGCCATCACCCTGGCCGAGGCCGAACTGCGCGGCCTCTATGCCGACCAGATCGGCTGGCACGACACCTGTCACTGGTCCCGTCGCGAGCGCCGCGTGATCGCGCGGAAACAGGAAAATTTCGGCGCGATCACCCTCGATGACCGCATCTGGAAGGACGCGCCCGAGGATACCGCCGCCCGCGCAATGCTGGACGGGGTGCGCGATCTGGGCCTCAACTGGAGCGATGCGGCCCGCCGCTTTGCCGCGCGCGTGACCCTGTGCCGCGCTGCCGATCCCGACCTTCCCGACATGTCCGAGGCCGCATTGATGGACCGGGTCGACAACTGGCTGCTGCCGCATCTGACCGGCGTGCGCTCCGCTCAGGACTGGCGGCGCTTTGACATCCTGGAGGCGCTGCGTGCGCAACTGAGCTGGGTCCAGATGCAGGCGCTGGAACGCGCGGCACCGGCGCATTTCATCACGCCGCTGGGCCGCCGCATCCCCATCGACTATGCCAGCGATCCGCCCGGGATCAGCCTGCGCCTGCAGGAAATGTTCGGCCAGACCAACCACCCGCATGTGGGCCGCACGGCGCTGCGCGTCACGCTCCTGTCACCCGCAGGCCGACCGGTGCAGACCACCACTGACATCCCCGGATTCTGGGCCAGTTCCTACGCAGACGTGCGCCGCGACATGCGCGGGCGCTATCCCAGACACCCCTGGCCCGAGGACCCAACGCAAGCCGATCCGACCTTGCGGGCGAAACGCAAACGACCCGATGGCGGCGCCTGACAGAGCCGTACGGGGCGAAGCACAGCGCGGTCAGTCCCACCACGGGCCGTGGTACCTGCCCTCCTGCCCCAGTCGCTCGAAACCATGATAGCCAAAGAAATCGCGTTGCGCCTGAATGATGTTGGCGGTGCCATAGCCCTGCCGCATGCTGTCGAAAAACGCCAGTGCCGCGCCCAGTGCGGGCACCGCATGCCCGCCTGCCACCGCAGCTGCCACGACCTGCCGCAGCGCGGGCAGGCAGGTCTCCAGCAGCTGGGCCATTTTCGGTGCGAGGATCAGCTGACCCTCTGCCGGATCGCCCCCCCGAAAGGCCTCCGAGATGTCGTCCAGCAGCGCCGAGCGGATGATGCAGCCCGCCCGCCAGACCTCGGCGATCCGGGCAAAATCGAGAGCCCAGCCATATTCCTGCGACGCCGACGCGAGAATGCGGAACCCCTGCGCATAACCCAGGATGCGGGCGGCCAGAAATGCCTCTGCCAGCGTGTCATCGCTCAAATCCAACGCGCCGCGCGTACCGCCCAGGATGCGCTCTGCGGCCATGCGAACAGGCTTTTCCGACGACCAGCTGCGCGCACCCACCGCCGCCTCGATCATGTTGGCCGACTGGCCAAGGCGCACGGCCTCCACCACCGTCCAGCGCCCGGTGCCCTTCTGGCCCGCCGCGTCCTTGATCACATCGACCATTGGGTGCCCGCTTTCAGAGTCGGCATAGGTCAGTATCTTGGCCGTGATCTCGATCAGGTAGGATTTCAGCCGCCCCTGATCCCAGCGCGCGAACATCTCACCGATCTGCGCCGGGCTGCGTGCCGCGCCATAGCGCAACAGGCCGTAAACCTCTGCGATCATTTGCATATCGGCGTATTCGATACCGTTATGAACGGTCTTGACGAAATGCCCCGCCCCATCAGGGCCAAAGTGATCGACGCATGGATCATCGTTGAAACGCGCGGCGATGGCGCGCAGGATCGGTTTGAGCTGCTGCCAGCTGTGATTGCTGCCACCCAGCATCATTGACGGGCCGTGCCGCGCACCCTCTTCACCGCCCGAAACGCCCATGCCGACAAAGTGCAAGTCGCGCTCTGCCAGGTCTGCCGCGCGGCGACGGGTGGCATGGAAATCGGCATTGCCGCCGTCGATGATCGTGTCACCCGGCCCCAACAACGGCGTGATGGTACTGATCATCGCATCCATCGGCGCCCCCGACGGGATCATGAAGAGAATGACGCGCGGAGTTTTCAGGCTGGCCACGAAATCGCCCAGATCGTCCTTTGGGTGCAACCTCTCGGCCAGCGGCCCGGCCTCCTTGACGAATTCGCTGATCCAGTCCTGCTCGCGGTTGGTCACGGCCACGTCAAAACCATGCTCGGCCATGTTCAGCGCCAGTGCGCTGCCCATCGTCCCCAGCCCGTACACGCCGATCTGCGCTTCACCCATGAAGCTCCCCCGTTCTTACCGGCTCAGGCTAGGCCGTGCGCCGGGAATTGCAAGCGCCGAGACCATGGCTGCGAGTATCGCAACCGTTCGCTGACAAATCTTGACCGCTCAGAGGCCCAGACACCAGCGCACCACGGCCTTTTGCGCGTGCAGCCGGTTTTCGGCCTCGTCGAAAACGACCGAATGCGGGCCGTCCATCACGGCACTTG
The DNA here is from genome assembly GCA_947503145.1 of uncultured Roseovarius sp. Taxonomy (GTDB): domain Bacteria; phylum Pseudomonadota; class Alphaproteobacteria; order Rhodobacterales; family Rhodobacteraceae; genus Roseovarius. Next base: position 9,119 of record CANNCP010000018.1, on the reverse strand, counting down.
TCGCCTCTTCCTCGCGGTGCGCGGGCAGGCAGTGCATGAACAGCGCATCCGGCTTGGCAAGGGCCATCAGCGCATCGTTCACCTGATAGGGCCGCAGCATGTTGTGGCGGCGCTCCTTGGCGGACTGGGTATCATGCATGCTGACCCAGGTATCGGTGACGACCAGATCGGCGCCCACGACCGCCTTTCGCGGGTCGCGCTCGATCTGGATGTTGCTGCCCGCCTTGCGGGCCAGCGCGACAAATTCGGCCTCGGGATCAAGTTGCGCCGGGCCGGTGAACGTCAGATCGAAGCCGAACTGCGCCGCCGCATGCAGAAAGGATGCGCAGACATTGTTGCCGTCGCCGGACCAGACCACCTTCTTGCCTTTGATCGGGCCGCGATGCTCCTCGTAGGTGAGGATGTCGGCCATGATCTGGCATGGGTGGGTGCGGTCCGTCAGCCCGTTGATCACCGGCACATCGGCGTATTCCGCCATCTCGTCCAGCACCGATTCGTCAAAGGTGCGGATCATGATCAAATCCACATAGCGGCTGAGCACGCACGCCGTGTCGGCGATCGTCTCGCCGTGGCCCAGCTGCATGTCAGTGCCCGACAGCAGCATGGTCTGGCCACCCATCTGCCGCACACCTACGTCAAAGCTGACGCGCGTCCGGGTCGAGGGTTTCTCGAAGATCAGCGCGACCATATGGCCCGAAAGCGGCTGCTCGTCATCGGGCGCACCGCGCGCGTGGCCCTTGCGGGCGGATTTCATCGCGGCGGCATTGTCGATGATCGCGCGCAGGGCGGCGGGGTCGGTTTTGTGGATATCAAGGAAATGATTCATGTAATGGGTCCGGTTTTCAGTGGCGGCGCCGGGGGTTTTCCACCCCCGGACCCCCGGAGGATATTTTCAGCAAGAAGAAGTCAGGGAGTCTGCGGCGCGGTCAAGGCGGTTGATCGCCTCGGCGATCTCGTCTTCGGTGATATTGAGCGGTGGCAACAGGCGCACCACGTTATCCGCCGCAGGCACGGTGCAAAGCAGCTGGTCGTAAGCCGCGTTCACCACGTCCGAATTGAGCGCCCGGCATTTCAAGCCCAGCATCAGCCCGCTGCCGCGCGCGCCCTCGAACACATCGGGATGGGCCGCGACGAGGCCCTCCAGCTTCTGCCGCATCAGCCCGGCGCGGGTGCGCACGCCGTCGAGGAAAGCGGGTTCGGCCACGATTTGCATCACCGCGTTGCCCACGGCACAGGCCAGCGGGTTGCCGCCATAGGTCGAACCATGGGTGCCTGCCACCATCGCGCTGGCGGCATGTTCGCGCGCCAGCACCGCCCCGAGGGGAAAGCCACCGCCGATGCCCTTGGCCACCATCATGATGTCGGGTTCCACGCCTGCCCATTCATGGGCAAACAGCCGCCCGGTACGCCCCATGCCGCATTGCACCTCGTCGAGGATCAGCAGCACCCCGTGTTCGTCGCACAGATCGCGCAGCCCCTTGAGGCATTGATCGGGTAGCGGGCGGATGCCGCCCTCGCCCTGTACCGGTTCGATCAGGATCGCCGCCGTCCGGTCGGTGATCGCCGCCCGCAGCGCGTCATGGTCACCCCATGGCAGGTGGATGAACCCGGGCAGCAGCGGACCGAAGCCCGCTGTCATCTTCTCGGACCCGGCCGCCGCGATGCCTGCGGCCGAGCGGCCGTGAAACGAGCCTTCGAAGGCGACTATCTCGGTGCGCTCGGGCTGGCCTGCGTCGTGGAAATGGCGGCGCGCCATCTTGACCGCCAATTCGCAAGCCTCGGTGCCCGAGTTGGTGAAGAACACCGTATCGGCGAATGTCGAGGCCACCAGCCTCTCTGCCAGTTCCTGCTGTTGCGGAATGTCATATAGGTTTGACGTGTGCCACAGCTGCTGCGCCTGCGCGGTCAGCGCCGCCACCAGTGCAGGGTGCGCATGGCCCAGCGCATTCACCGCAATGCCCGCCGCCAGATCGAGAAAACGTCGGCCATCCGCCTCGATCAGCCAGCTGCCCTCGCCTTTGACAAAGCTGAGCGGCACACGGTTGTAGGTCGGCAGAATGGGCGTGATCATGAAGTCTATCCTTTGAAGGCGGGACGCAGGACCAGTGACAGGGGTGCTGCGGCAAAGTCAATAATATCTGGTGAGCTATGTGCGACAGGGCGCGGGCGAGGCAGGTGGTCAGCTGCGTCGGCGTCGGGCCCCCGGAGGGCCGCAAGTGGCAAATCCCGTGTTCATGACCATTGGAATAGACGATTTGGCGCGGCCCGCATAGCAAAACATGGCCTCTGGGGCGATTTGGCGCTTATGCCTGCGGGGCATGATGATACGCCGCATGTCACGGCTTGAGCCGGTAGCCCCGGTGGAACATCACCCAGGCCAGCAGGCAAATCGCCAGCGTGGCCCCGCCTGCCACCAACGCCCCCAGTGCCGGCGCACTGTCCGACACGCCGAGCACGCTATAGCGCAGCCCGTCGATCAGGTAGAAGATCGGGTTGAAATGGGTGATCGTGCGCAGCACCGGCGGCAGGGCGTCGACCGAGTAGAACGTGCCGGACAGGAAGGCCAGCGGGGTCACGATGAAATTGGTAATCGCGGCCATCTGGTCAAACTTGTTGGCATAGATGCCCGCCACCATCCCGAGCGCACCCATCAGCGCCGACCCGAGCACGACATAGCCCAGCGCCATCAGCGGATACTGCGGCACGATCCCGAGAAAGAGCGCGACACCGATAAGGATCGCCGCGGCCACCAGCAGGCCGCGCCCGATGGCGCCGGCCAGATAGCCCAACACCAGCTCTGCGCCACTGAGCGGCGGCATCAGCGTATCGACGATATTGCCCTGCACCTTGCCGATCACGATGGATGACGACGTGTTGGCAAAGGCGTTCTGGATCACGGTCATCATCGTGATTCCCGGCACGATGAAGGTGGTAAAATCAACTCCCATGACATCGCCACGGCGCGGCCCGATCGCGATGGAGAAGATCAACACGAACAGGCCCGCCGTCACCAGCGGGGCCAACAGCGTCTGGGTCCAGACCGACCAGAAGCGCATGATCTCGCGTGCGGCCAGCGTCGCCAGACCCCGCCAGTTGACCCGGCCAAAGCGGCGCGTGCCCATTGAGGAATGCTGTGTCATCTCTGGCCCTCCTGTTTCAGGCGATTCGGTGCCTTGTAACTCAGGCCTCAGTGATTAGAATAGGATGGAAGAAAGTTACAGGGCGGCGCGCATCTGACGTGACCGCCCTTTTAGCCCGCCTTTTTGGATAAGGAACGGAAATGTCCTGGAGCGATGATCGCGTAGAAATACTGAAAAAGATGTGGAGCGAGGGCCAGTCGGCCAGCCAGATCGCCAAGGAACTGGGCGGCGTGACCCGCAATGCGGTGATCGGCAAGGTTCACCGTCTGGGCCTGTCGAATCGCAATGGCGGCGGTGGCACCGCCCCTGCGGCTGAGACCAAGGCGAAAGCGGCGACCAAGCCTGCGGCGAAACCGGCGGCCAAGTCCAAGCCCGCCGCCAAGCCGGAACCCCAGCCGGAGCCCGAAAAGCCCGCAGTCGCGCCGCCCGTGACCCGGATCAAACCGATCATCCCGGCGGGTCAGCCGCTGCCGCCGCAACCTTCGATCAACGAGATTGACCCCAAGGCGCTGGCCAAGGTGTCCGAGGTCGAGAAAAAGGCCAAGCGGCTGAACCTGATGGAATTGACCTCGCGCACCTGCAAATGGCCTGTGGGTGATCCGGCCACGGATGATTTCTGGTTCTGCGGCCTGCCGGTGCAGGCGGGCAAGCCCTATTGCGAGGCGCATGTGGGCGTCGCGTTCCAGCCGATGAGCAGCCGCCGCGACCGGCGGCGCTGAGGCGCGCGCGCACCTTAACCGCCCTTGATAGGCGTCTTTGGTGTGGCGATCGTCGGCGGGGATGTTTCCAACCGAAAGATACCGAGGTACGGCGCCTGATCGTGATGATCGGCGCCGTACCTTCCATTTGCCCTGCCAGAACCGTGGGCCAGATCAACGCAAATTATGGGTCGGACAAGATCGGCCCGCCAAGCGTCGCAACCCTGAAAGCGTTTCGCGCGTTTCACCTTTATCTGATGTCTCAGGTTAAAGGTGAAACACTTTAATCAAAGAGCTTGAACAGCTCCTTCATGACCTCTTTTTCGACCTCTTTCTTGATCGCATCCTCGACCTTTTCGCCCTCTTCGACCTTCACGCCCAGCTCTTTCTCGATGAACTTGTTCACCTCCTTCTCGACTTCCTGCTTGACCTCTTTCTCAAGCTTTTCCTTTTCTTTCTTGAAGTTGAGGTCAATCGCATCCTCGATATCAGGCCAGATCCTGGGGTTGGCCCAGGGGCCGCGGATCTTGACCGGGATGGCAAAGCCCTTGCTGCCGCCACCCTCCAACAGGACCGGCGTAAACACATAATCAATATCCTGCGCCCCGAGGCCGATACGCCCACGCCCGGTGGCCGAGGCCAGCGGCAGCGACATTTTCAGGTCGTCGCCCCGCATGTCGCCATCCTTGATGTCGAAAGTCGCCCTCATCTCGTCGAACACCGTGGTGCCGCCGGTGCCATTGCCCGAGCGCATCAGCTTGTCCAGGTCAAAGCCACTGATCACCCCGCGCCCAGTGGCCAGGCTGAGCGAGCCACTGAGGCTGCGCATGATCGCGTCGATGGATCCACCGACACCGAGAAACTTGAGGTTGGCACGCCCCTTGGTCGCAAACCGCGTGATCCCCGCCGCATCGGCCAGCAGACGCTCCATGTCGATGCCCGCGGCACTCAGATCGCCGCCCACCGACAGGCCAGAGCGGTTGTTGACCACGAACTGCCCTGTGACGTTGCCGCCATAGCCCTGCAACTCTCTGAATTGAAAGACAGCGCGCGACCGATCCACCGTGGCCAGAATACGCGTCGGTCCGAATTGCAGCGTGCCCAGATCGAGGCTGCTGGCGCTCAGCGAAATTTCGGCATCCGCCAGTCCGACGGCACTGGCATCGATCGGCGCCTTGGACCAGCCCTCGCTGACTGCCGTGCCGCCCGAGCCGCCGCCATCGCCTGCCCCGCCATCCAGAGACCTGAAGTCGAGCGCGCCCGCCGTCAGCTGCGCAGTGACCCGCGGCCTGACCCCGCCGAGGTAGATATCGGCCGCACCGGTTAGCTGGTTCTTGTCCAGCGACAGCCCCAGATCGCGCATCGAGATGCGCATGTCCTCGGTCAGGGTCAGCTGCGTTGCGCCCTTGATCGCGCGGCCGAACCCCGTGGGGATATCCGCCGCACCAAGGCCCAGCGACGTCAGGAACTGGCTGGTGTTCTTGAGATCGAGCGACAGACGGCCAGCCATCTGCGGCGCGGTGCTGCCGCGCCCGTCGAACGTGGCCGTGCCGCCGCGGGTCGAGACGGTGGCACGCAGGGACGAAACCCCACCCGTGATAAGCGTGCCGACCTTATCCACGCGGCCGCTGATTTCGACCGGTTCGGGGCCGGGACGCAGCACCGCCTCGAATGTCGCCTCGCCCTCGTAATCGGGCCAGCGCAGATCCAGCGCCATGCCGGCCATGGTATGGCGCGCGCCCGCGCCGTGATCGATGAAAGTCACGGATGCATCGCGGATCAGCGCCCGGTCCAGCGTCAGCGCCAGACGGCGCGAGGTGGCGTTACCGCCGCCTTCCGACTGGCCCGAGGGGGCCACGCCCTCCACCCCCAGTTCCCAGTTGACGCGACCATCGCTGGCGCGTTCCAGGATGATGGCGGGGCCGACCGCCTCCAGTCCGGTGATGCGGATATCGCCACTGATCAGCGCCATAGGATCGACGCCGACCTTAAAGCTGTCGGCGCGCAGCATCGGCCCCGCATCCGACCAGTCCGCATTGGCGATGGTCGTGGCCCCGGTACTGATTCCCAGCACCGGATAAAAACTGATCGTGGTGTCGCCCGTCATCTCGACGCGTCGTCCGGTCATCGCAGTGATCTGGTCCGCCGCGATCCGCGCAATCCTGTCGCCCGGCAGGAAGAACAGCGCTCCGACCATGATCAACACCGCAACCAGAAGAAATCCGATCAGCTTGAGAAGAAAATTCATGCGCCCGCCTTACCTGCATTTGTTTTCCCACCAATGTAGAATGATGCGCCCGCGTCAACAAGCATTGCCCCTTTTCGCTCGGCGCTCGCCGCGTTATAGCGCCTAATGAGCACAAACCCTCCGGATCTGCGCCCCGACCTGGCGCGCGCAACCCTGCCCCGCACCGCGCCGCGCCGCAACGGCCAACCGACCATCGGCATGATCAGCCTCGGCTGCCCCAAGGCGCTGGTGGACAGCGAGCGCATCCTCACGCGGCTGCGCGCCGAAGGATATGCGATCTCGCCCGACTATATCGGTGCGGATGCAGTGATCGTGAACACCTGCGGCTTTCTCGACAGTGCCAAGATCGAGAGCCTGGAGGCGATCGGCGAGGCGCTGGATAAAAACGGCCAGGTGATCGTCACAGGCTGCCTCGGGGCCGATCCGGAATACATCACCGGCGCGCATCCGCGGGTGCTGGCGGTGACCGGCCCGCACCAGTACGAACAGGTGCTCGATGCGGTGCATGCCGCCGTGCCGTCCGCCCCCGATCCGTTCATCGACCTGCTGCCTGCCAGCGGCGTGAGCCTGACACCGCGCCATTTTTCCTATCTGAAGATTTCAGAGGGCTGCAATCACAAGTGCAAGTTCTGTATCATCCCGGACATGCGCGGCAAACTGGCCAGTCGCCCGGCCCATGCAGTGCTGCACGAGGCGGAAAAGCTGGTCGAGAACGGCGTGCGTGAACTGCTGGTGATCTCTCAGGACACATCCGCCTACGGCGTCGATATCAAACATGCCGAAGCCCGCGGCCACCGTGCGCATATCACCGACCTGGCGCGCGATCTGGGCAGCCTGGGTGCCTGGGTGCGGCTGCATTATGTCTATCCCTATCCGCATGTGCGCCAGTTGATCCCGCTGATGGCCGAAGGGCTGGTACTCCCCTATCTCGACATCCCCTTCCAGCATGCGCACCCGGATGTCCTGCGCCGCATGGCGCGGCCCGCCGCCGCCGCCAAAACACTTGAAGAAATCGCCGCATGGCGTTCGATCTGCCCGGAAATCACCCTGCGCAGCACCTTCATCGTGGGCTATCCCGGCGAGACCGAGGCAGAGTTCCAGACCCTGCTCGACTGGCTGGACGAGGCGCAGCTCGACCGGGTCGGGTGCTTTCAGTACGAGAACGTCGCCGGCGCGCGCTCGAACGCGCTGCCGGACCATGTGCCGGATGATGTGAAGCAGGATCGCTGGGATCGCTTTATGCAAAAAGCGCAAGGGATTTCTGTGGACAAACTAGCCGCCAAGATCGGCTCTGTACAAGAGGTGATCATCGACGACATCGACACAGACGGCATCGCGACCTGCCGCACCCATGCCGATGCGCCCGAGATTGACGGCAATCTATTCATCGACGAAGGCACCCAAGGACTGACGGTCGGCGACATAGTCAAGGTAGAGGTGGACGAGGCCGGGGAATACGATTTATGGGGCGTGTTGTACAAGTCGTGAAAGCCAATTCGCTTTCCACATTCCCTATTCGTCTTCCAGACTCTTGTCGCCGGCTTCTTCTGCCAACCCCTCGGGTGAGACATCAGAAGCCACGTCGCGGTTTGGCTTTATCTTGGGTGCCGGCCTGCGCCATTCAGACAGGTTTTGCCCAATCTCACGATAGTACAGCGGGACCACTTCTTCCAATTCCTTGATGAAATTCACTTGTTGCGTAAATTTGGCACCAAGACGTCTGGCGATGTACAAGTGAAAGCTCAACACCTGAAGGCCAGACTTCTCTTGTTCACAAATACCCGGATCTTCAATCAGGTCTTGCAACGGGAATTGAGTGGCCTCACTCCTTCCCGGCCAGTTTAAACGAACATGGACCTCATCCGACGGGTCAGACCGTACTTGGCGAAGCAACCAGTTTACGCGTGCTTTGGACGATTTTTTATCCTCCGGCGCGCGCAAGGTCATCCCTACGTCAATGGTCCGCCTCGCAATGTCTGCCACGATCTCCAAGGGCGACGCTGCGTTGGGAATTTGAAGGCACGCGGCCAACTGGTTGGAGCCACACAATAATTTCATTTCATCCTTCTTGCGCTCGCCCGAGTTGCCCATGTGTTTACGTGGCAGCTTCTCGACCACCGTGGTTTCGGTTTGGCGGCTCAGTATAAGCGATAAATCCCTAGTCTCCTGATGCCAGGCATCCAAGACAATCTCAGCTTCCCGTGATTTTGCAGGAATGCGCCCGCCTGCCGAAACCAAGCGATTCAATTCGCTCCATTCAGGCGGCATCCGGTCAAAGCCTTTGATACCCGCGCTTTCATGCGTTAAAAATCGCACCAGTTCATTCAGCAAGATTTGTTGATCAACATCAGCAACTTCCCCACCCCTCAAAAGCAAGTCTGCCGTGGTCAGGACATACATCCATGACCAATGAAAGACCGGGATCTTGGATCGGCTCTTCTGCACTTCCTCAAGTGGATGATTGGTCGGTACCGTCGCAAAGTGGTTAGACAGCGTAATGACGCAATCGATCCTATATTGCTTTGCCAAACTGCGATATCTTTCCACCTGATCGGCACACAGGTCGGCATTACCGATTTTCGCTTCGACGAGGGCGCGCCATTCCCGGGCCCCTGTCGAAAGTACAATCAACCCGTCCGGGCGGTCACGCAGATCGCTCTTTTCATCCTTGAAAACAATCTCTGTGAAAGTGCCCATCCTGCTGCGTTTGCCGACGCGCTGGCCAATCGACCCCAATAGCTCCGCTCCGAACTCTTCAACTTTGTCCATACAGGCGAGAACGATCGAGGTCGTTCGGCCTTCTTTCGACGTCGTTGACAAAACGGGGAAGAGCCGTGCGGCCTCTCCCTGAACCAGGTAATCGGGCCGATCCATCATAACCTCCTCTGTCCGGGTGACGTTGAGCTTAGGATATCACGATGCTGTCGTTCAACCTTTAAGAGAATTGGGGCAATAGTTGTCAATGAGCATTCAAAACTGACCCGGCTTCAGCATTTGATTTTGACCCGCCTGTCGGATGGCAAAGCCCCCAGT
>CANNCP010000017.1 GCA_947503145.1 uncultured Roseovarius sp. | reverse complement strand
ATGTTAACGTGGCAGGTGGGTCAATTTTACTCGCTCATAACCCACCTAAGTGGGTCAATTTTGCATGCCGATTCACACAATAGTGCCCAAACGCGTGCATTATTCACGACATAGCCACAATACAGCCCGACAGTTGCCATTCCACAATGCCTAGGTAAAGATAAGGAGGCATGAGCAGAGTGACCTACCCATCTTACTCAAAGGCAGAACGGATCGCCGATGGCACGGTTCACGTGGTGGGCGTTGGCGCGGCGACGGCGGGAATCGCTATTCTGTTTGTCTCGGCACATGACCGGATGGAATGGAGTGTCTTTACCGCCATTGCCATCTATTCGGTCGCTTTGCTGCTAATGCTGAGCGCATCGGCAGCCTATCACATCCTCGCCGACACCGCCGCACGGCCCATGTTGCGACGGCTCGATCACGCCGCGATCTACCTCAAGATCGCGGGCACATTCACGCCGCTGGCGGTCTTTCTGGGGACGGCCTTCAGCTACTTCCTGCTACTGCTGGTCTGGGGGCTCGCGCTTTTGGGGGCACGGACCAAACTGCGGATGGAGCGTGGCAAGATGACCACCAGCTGGCTTCCTTATCTGGCACTCGGTTGGCTGGGGATCATGCTTTTCGTGCCGCTGGCGGCATTGCTACCGGGGCTGAGCCTGCACCTCATCTTGTTGGGCGGGGTACTCTATACAATCGGTATCGTGTTCTACTCATGGGAGAAACTGCGCTACGCCAATGCCATATGGCACGGTTTCGTGCTGGTGGCGTCGGGCTGTTTCTTTGTCGGGATCGGCCACGTCATCGCGGCCCCGATGTAGCGCGCGGACGGTTACAGTCAGGTTTGCCTGCCCGCCTTGAGTGCTGCGTAAATCTCGGCATTCCGGCAATAGGCGGGTGGCGCCTCGGCCTCGGCCTCCTGCTCCGTCATCCAATGATCGCACTCATCGACGTTGGCGCAACCCGTGCAGCGCAGCACCGCATCGCCCAGCGCATCGACCTGCATCTGTCCGCGCATCATTTCTTCTTCTAGATCCAGCCCCAACGTCCTCGACATGCGCTCGACAAGTGCCGCGTGCCGCTTCAGCGTTTTGGGATTTGTCATCGGCCCTCTCCTCAGCACGGCACGGTGTTCCCGCGCCCAGAGCATCACGATAAGGCCCGGCGGGGGCGCTCGCCTTGATATAGATCAAGCGGGAAAGGCGTCCAGATAGGCGCGCACACAGTCCTGCACATGACGAAACCTGTCGCCGCCCAGATGCTTTCCACCATACCAGCGGGTCACGATGACCACATGATCATGCACCGCTGCACGCTCCAGCATGCGCAGGATCACCATGCCGGCACCGGCCTCGCCATCATCGGATTTCAGCGGCGTGCCATCCGCCAGCAGCAGCCCCCAGGTGTTATGGGTCGCCTTGGCGAATTTCTTGGCACGCTTGAGTTCCTTGAGAACCGCATCGACTTCATCCGGCCCGGCGGCGGGCGCGCCTGATACCGCGTATTTCGAGCCGCGATCACTGATCACGCCCGTCAGTTGCCGGATCACGGGCGGGCGCGGCGCGGCAGGGTCACAGGCTGTCATTCACCCGGCGCACGGTCTCGATCCGCTTGGCGTTGGGCGGGTGCGTGCCCAGGAACCGGTCGCCGGGATCGGCAATCTGGGTAAAGAATTCAGCCCCCCGCATCGGGTTATATCCCGCACGTTTGGTGATCACCGTGCCCAGCGCGTCGGCTTCCAGTTCGAAATCCTTGGAATAGCTGCGCGCACCCACGGACGCGCCCAGATCGGTTGCGTTCTGCACTGCGCCCTGACTGGCCCCGGTGATCGCCGCCAGACCGCCAAGGATGATCGCGCCCGCCATGGCGTTGTTCTGCTGGCGCGCCAGATGCCCCGAAATATGGTGCGCCGCCTCGTGGCCCATGACAAAGGCCATCTCGTCACGATTACGCACGCTGCCGATCAGCGCCAGGTTAAAGGCCAGGATCGGACGGCCGCTCTTGTCCACGGTCTGAAAGGCGTTGGGCGGTTGATTCGGGCGATCATCCACGACGATGCGGAAATCGCAGTTCAGCCCCGTGGTGCGGGCAAGGCATTCGCGCTCGGCGACCGGTTCGACATTGGCAACCACGGCCTTGAACTGTGCCAGGGCGGCATTCGAAGGTAATGTATTCGCATTCTGTGCAGCCGGTCTGGCGGGCTGCTGTGATGGGCTGGTCGTAGTGGTGACATCCCCGCAGGCGGTCAGCGCCATCAGGCAAATAAAGGCGATTCTGCGCATGCTCTTTCTCTTGATCCTCTGAATTGTGTCGCGCTCAGCCTGAGCCATTCAGACCATATGAACCGCGCGCGACGCCTTTGTGTTTCGGTGCGCTTCGGGAAACGCGCCGTGTCTGATGCTATTCTACCCAGCCCGGGCCAAGAGGACCAGTGTGTTTGGCGATGTGCCGCCGCATCTTGCAAACACCCGCCACTGCGATAGGCTTCCAATATGTTTTCCATCGAGCACGAATTCGACTCGACCGTGATCACCCTCGTCGACGAAGGACCCGCCCCGCTGCTTGAGGACGTGGTGATCAACGCGTTCGAGGAATGCATCACGGTCGAGCAGTACGATGCCCGCACCGATCAGACACTGCGTGTGACGCTGTCGATCAGCCAGTTGCGCGATCTGGCAGCGGCCCTGAACCTGCCCGAAGGGGTCTACAGCCTGGAACCGGCCCCACCAGAGAGCTGACCACCGGTGGACCGGCCTTACATGTCTACGCGAAACACCTTGTCGCGCGCCGTTTCACCACGCAGCAACGTCAGGCGCGATTTGGGCACGCCCAGCGCCTTGGCCAGCAGCTTGGTGATGGCTGCATTGGCCTTGCCGCCTTCGGGGACGACCGTGACGTAGGCCCGCAACGTGCTGCCGTCCTCGACGATCCGGTTGCGCGCGGCCTTTGGCGTTGCGCGGATGGTGATCTGCGTGCCGGGCACGGCAAGATGTGACAGGTTCGGAATATCCATACCCCGCCCCTACCGCATCCCGGCAGAGTGCAACAGCCATGCCTCTTGACCCCGCGCGCGTGGACGCTGACATAGGGCGGACCCTAGCCTAATGAACGAAAGCTGCCGCCATGCCCGTTGCCAACCAACCTGTCCTCGATTTCCTGCTCAGCCGCCGGTCACGCCCGGCCAAGACGCTGGGCCTGCCGGTGCCGGACAGGGACGCATTGATGCCGCTGCTGACCGCCGCCGCGCGCAGCCCCGATCATGGCAAGCTGGAGCCGTGGCGCTTTGTCGTGCTGGAGCGTGCGGCACTGTTGCGGCTGGCGGCACTTGTGCCCGATTGCGGCGCGCGGCTGGGATACGACGCGGCAAAGATCGCCAAGGCGCAATCGCAATACACGCAGTCGCATCTGGCCGTCGCGGTGATCGAGATGCAAAGGCTGCCGCATAAAATCCCTGCCATCGAACAGACCTATTCAACTGGCGCGGTTTGTCTGGCGCTGCTGAATGCAGCGCTTGCCTCGGGCTGGGGGGCAAATTGGCTTAGCGGCTGGCCCAGTCATGATCGCGGATTTTGCGTTGCCGGTTTCGGGTTGGCGGAAAACGAACGGATCGCGGGGCTGATCCATATCGGTACCGCATCGTCAGTGCCGCCAGAGCGCCCGCGCCCGGATATCGACGCCATCACGACATGGGTTGCAGAATGATATTTTCCAGCTTTTTCAAGGCACTCGGTCAGTTGAACGACCGGCGGTTCCGCCGCGTGTTCTTGCTCGGGATCGTGCTGACCATCGCGCTGCTGGTGGCAGCCTATGCGGCGTTTCTGGCGCTGATCGCATGGCTGGCGGGCGACAGCAGCACGCTGCCACTGATCGGCGAGGTCCGCTGGCTGAACGACCTGCTGGGCTGGGGTAGCCTTTTTCTCATGCTGCTGCTGTCGGTGTTCCTGATGGTGCCCGTCGCCTCGGCGATCACGTCGATGTTCCTGGAGGAAGTGGCGCAGGCCGTCGAGGACCGGCATTATCCCGCACTGCCGCCCGCCACGCCGGTGCCCTTCTGGGATGCGGTGCGCGATACGGTCAACTTTCTCGGCGTGCTGGTGGGCGCGAACGTGCTGGCGCTCTTGGTCTATGCGTTCCTGCCTTTCGCGGCGATCTTCATCTTCTGGGGGCTCAACGGCTATCTGCTGGGCCGAGAGTATTTCCAACTGGCCGCAATGCGCCGGATCGGGCGCAAGGCGGCGCGCGACCTGTGGCGCCGCCACCGGCTGCGTATCTGGGCCGCGGGCGCACTGATGGCGATGCCGCTGTCGCTGCCGCTGGTGAACCTCGTCATTCCCATCCTCGGCGCGGCGACGTTCACGCATCTGTTTCATGCGATCAGTCGGCGGGGATGAAATCACCCGGCCCGAAGCGTTCGTAAAGGTCGATATCGGCCAGCGTGATCTGTCCGGTCACAATGATCCACGCCAGTATCCCCCAGATGACAATCGCCACGACAGTCGTGATCAGCGCCTTTTTCTTCAGGTGGTGGCGCTGTGGCGACCCTTCATGGGTGCCCGGCACCACCTGGTCGGCCTCGCCCTGAGTCTGCAGCCGGATCGGGATCGCGACCAGAAATGTCATCGCCCAGACGATGACAAAGAGCACGATGGCTGAAACCGGCCCCATCAGACCTGCTCCAACTCGACGAGGCAGCCGTTGAAATCCTTGGGATGCAGGAACAGCACCGGCTTGCCATGCGCACCGATCTTCGGCTCGCCATTGCCCAGCACACGCGCGCCGGTCGATTTCAGGTGATCGCGGGCAGCCAGGATATCGTCCACCTCATAGCAGATATGGTGAATGCCCCCCGAGGGGTTCTTGTCCAGGAATCCCTGTATCGGGCTACCCTCGCCCAGCGGATACAGCAGCTCGATCTTGGTGTTGGGCAACTCGATGAAGATGACCCTGACACCGTGATCGGGTTCGTCTTGCGGCGCGCCGACGGTGGCGCCCAGCCCATCGCGGTACTGCGCCGCCGCCGCCTCCAGATCCGGCACGGCGATGGCGACATGGTTCAATCGGCCGATCATGGCGGCTCTCCTTCTTGGGGTCTCATTCGGTCTGACCGCCGTTATGGGGTGCGCGCCGCGTCAAGACAAGGCGTCAGCACGTCGCGCCGGGCCGCGGCCGGCTATGACCGAGGCCGTTAACCCGCCATTAGCCATCCATGAGCAATGCTGCCTGCATCTTGCCATTTATCCGACCCGACAGGAGCCTGACATGGACGATCTGCCCGCCCTGACCAACATTACCAGCCCCTCTGCCGCGCGCCCGCTACTGGGCATGACGATACTGGTGGTCGAGGACAGCCTGTATACCAGCGACGCGGTCCGCCTGATGTGCCTGCACAGCGGCGCGCGCATCCGCCGCGCCGATTGTCTGCGATCCGCGCGGCGGCATCTGTCGGTCTACCGGCCCTCTGCGGTGATCATTGATCTGGGCCTGCCCGACGGATCGGGGATCGACCTGATTTCAGAGCTGGACGCGGCCCGGCCGCGCGTCGGGTCGATCATTGGTGCCAGCGGCACCGACGGGGCAGAGACCGACGCGCTGAAAGCAGGTGCTGACGGGTTCCTGCCCAAGCCTATGGCCAATCTCGGGGCGTTCCAGCAGGTGATCCTGAATACCCTGCCCCGCGACAGACAGCCCCGTGGGCCGCGCATCCTGTGCAACGACACCGTGCACCCCGATCCGCTGGCATTCCACGATGACATGGTCCACGCGTCAAACCTGCTGGAACTGCACGACGAAGGGCCGGTGATCGACTACGTGGCGCAGTTTCTGGGCGGTGTGGCGCGGGCAGCCGATGACACGCCGCTACTGGACGCCGCCACCGCGCTGGCCGAACGGCACCGTGGCGACGCGGCACACGGCATCCGGCTGGCGCAACTGGCCGGGTTGGTGCAGGCGCGTCTGGGCAACCGGGCAGCGATGTAAAACGTCGCCACCAACGATGCCGGTGCATTCCACGCCTGCCCGCCCTATATTACGCAGGTGACGTGCGCAGAGAGCAAGGAGGTGCCGGGGTGCCGTTTGACCCGCGACTGGCCGAGATACGCTTTGGCTGCGGGCTGGCCCGGCTGACCGGCGCGGACGGCGCAGGCACGACCTGGCCCATCGCGCGGTTTGGCGTGGTACTGCCGCAACTGCACGCGCTGGAAGCAAATATCTTCCCCGGTCTCGACATGGGCACCGATCCGCACCTGATCCTCTGAAGATTCTGCTTTCCTGCCACGTGCACTTGCATGCCCAAAGCGTTTCGCGTTCAACATTAACAGCTCATACTGCGTTTCGCCTGGCATCTGTTTCCGCTAACAAGCCGGAACGATTTATGATCGTATTACTCACCGCATGAGAGGCCCCGTACATGCCCGACCCCGATCTCAGCCCCGACCCTACGGCCCGCGCGTCGAAGGGTGGACCCCGCCGCCCATCCCCGGCGCCATGATGCTGGACGGACGCTATGCCATGCTGGAGCCGCTCGATGCAGATACCCACGCAGCCCTGCTCTTTCGCGCCTTCGACGGGCATGACTGGGTGTGGGATTACATGCCCGCAGGCCCCTTTGCCTCGTCCGCGCAGTTCCACCGGTGGATGCGCGACAAGGTGGCCGAGCCCGGCATCGTCTTTTACGCTATCAAGGACAAGGTAAGCGGCCATTTCGGCGGTTTTGCGTCCTTTCTGCGAATCCAGCCACAGGCAGGGTCCATCGAAATGGGCTACATCGCCATGGCCCCGCAATTGCAACACACCCGAGCCTCGACCGAGGCGATGTATCTGATGATGAAATGGGCGTTTCAGGCGGGCTACCGCCGGTTCGAGTGGAAATGCGATGCGCTTAACCGCCCATCGCGCCGCGCAGCGCAGCGTCTCGGCCTTAGCTACGAGGGCGTCTTTCGTCAGGCCGCCGTGGTCAAGGGGCGCAACCGTGACACCGCATGGTTTTCTGCCATCGACACCGAATGGCCCGCGCTGGACGAGGCCTTCCGCCTCTGGCTAGAGCCGTCGAATTTCGCACCCGACGGGCAGCAACACGAAGCGCTGAGCGATCTCACGCGGCTGGTGCGCGCAGTGGACGACCCCACTCTCTGAGGGCCGATACGGCACCGTGGCCCCGCGTCAGGCTGCCAAGCCACGATGAAAAATGGCCGCGAGGCATCCTGCCCGCGGCCATTTCCATGCCTTGTACGTCACCTTGTGACGGCTGCGCGATCAGTCTTCGCGCGGCAGCACCCGCAGGCCCAGTTCCATCAGTTGATCGCTGGTCGGATCGCTGGGGGCGTTCATCATCAGGTCTTCGGCGCGCTGGTTCATCGGGAACATGATGACCTCGCGGATGTTGGCCTCGTCCGCCAGCAGCATCACGATCCGGTCGATACCCGCAGCACAGCCGCCGTGGGGCGGCGCGCCGTATTGGAACGCGCTGACCATCCCGCCAAAACGCGCATGCACCTCGGCCTCGTCATAGCCTGCCAGCTCGAACGCCTTGATCATCACGTCCAGCCGGTGGTTCCGGATCGCGCCCGAGACCAACTCGTAGCCGTTGCAGGCCAGATCGTACTGATAGCCCAGCACATCCAGCGGATCACCCTGCAGCGCCTCCAGGCCGCCCTGCGGCATCGAGAACGGGTTGTGGCTGAAATCCACGCGCCCGGTTTCCTCGTCCGCTTCGTACATCGGAAAATCGACAACCCAGGCAAAGGCAAAGCGGTCTTCGTCGATCAGCTTCAGCTCGCGCCCGATCTCGGTGCGCGCACGCCCCGCGACGGCCTCGAACGCGGCAGGCTTGCCCCCGAGGAAGAACGCCGCATCACCCACGCCAAGGCCCAGTTGCTGGCGGATCTTCTCGGTGCGCTCGTGGCCGATGTTTTTTGCGAGTGGGCCTGCGGCTTCAAAATCTCCGAAATACGCACTGCTCAAAAACTTCGCAGTTTCCGTATCGCCCTTGTTCAAAGCGGCAACGATCCGACTTTGGACATCCTTTAGATGAACCTCATCAATTTCCAATTCTTCAATCGCGGCTTTTCCGGCTATCATTGCTGCAATCTTTTCTCGGGTTGGGTTCGTTTCGGCGCGCTCACGCCAGAAGATATACCCCATCCCCGGCAGTCCTTCTTTCTGGGCAAAGGCGTTCATCCGGTCGCAGAACTTGCGCGACCCACCGCCCGGCGCGGGAATGGCGCGGATTTCGGTGCCGTCCTGTTCCAGCAGCTTGGCAAAGATGGCAAAGCCGGAGCCTGCAAAATGCTCTGATACGCGCTGCATCTTGATCGGGTTGCGCAGGTCGGGCTTGTCCGTACCGTACCACAGCGCGGAATCCTTGTAGCTGATCTGCTCCCAGTCCTGATCGACCTTTCGGCCGCCGCCGAACTCCTCGAAAATGCCGCGAATGACCGGTTCGACCGTGTCGAACACATCCTGCTGCTCGACAAAGCTCATTTCCATGTCGAGCTGGTAGAAATCCGTAGGCGAGCGGTCGGCGCGCGGGTCTTCGTCGCGGAAACACGGTGCGATCTGGAAATACTTGTCAAAGCCACTGACCATGAGCAGCTGCTTGAACTGCTGCGGTGCCTGCGGCAGCGCATAGAACTTGCCCGGATGCTGGCGCGACGGCACCAGAAAATCGCGCGCACCCTCGGGTGACGAGGCGGTGATGATCGGCGTCTGATACTCGCGGAACGCCTTGTCCCACATGCGGCGGCGGATCGACGACACCACATCGCTACGCAGTTTCATGTTTTCCTGCATCGCCTCGCGGCGCAGGTCCAGATAGCGATAGCGCAGGCGGGTTTCCTCGGGATACTCCTGATCCCCGAACACGATCAGCGGCAGCTCCTTGGCGGCCCCCAGAACCTCGACATCGCGGATATAGACCTCGATTTCGCCGGTGGGCAGCTTGGAGTTGATCAGGCTTGCGTCGCGCGCCTTCACGGTGCCGTCGATGCGCACGCACCATTCGCTGCGCAGCTTCTCGACCTCGGCAAAGACCGGGCTGTCAGGGTCGCACAGCACCTGCGTGATCCCGTAATGATCGCGCAGATCGACGAACAATACACCACCATGATCGCGGATCCGGTGGACCCAGCCGCTGAGGCGGACATCGTCGCCCACGTTGGATTTGGTCAGTTCGGCGCAGGTATGGCTGCGAAATGGGTGCATGTCGGTCCTCTTGGGCCCCGGTCTGCGGGGCGCTGGAAATCGGCGTTTGGTTGGCGTCTGTCGGTTGCGCCGATACACCTTGCTCACGCGGCAAAGTCAAGGGGCAGGCCAATGCCGGGCCCGTGCCAGACCGGTGGCTGGAATGGCCCAGCCAGGCCTGAAATGTGGCATAACCGTTTACACAACGTCAATTTTGCGCAAGACTTTGCCCACCGCACGCTGCAAGCGCAGTCATTGCGTCTACCCGAAGGAGGCACCGCGAGCGGCGCGTTTGAATGGGAGTGGTAAGACATGTGGAACAACATTCTGCATCGTATGCTGACGCATCTGATCCGTCAGGGCGAGTTGAGGGTCACTTATCCGGACGGCACGCAACGGATCTATGGCGATGCTGCCAGCGGGTCGCAGGCCGCGATCACCCTGCACGATCCCTCCCTGCCCCGGCGCATCGTGCTATCGCCCGACATGGCTGTGGGCGAGGGCTACATGGACGGGCGGCTAAGCGTCGAGGATGACGATCTCCATAGCTTTCTCGGGATCGCGATCAGCAATGTCGCGATGCAGGGCCAGCCATGGTTCCGCCGCCCGCTGGAGGTGGCGCGCCATCTGGGACGCTGGGCCGCGCAGTTCAACCCGGCCCCGCGCGCACGGGCCAACGTGGCGCATCACTATGACCTGTCGGGCAAGCTGTACGATCTCTTTCTGGATGCGGACCGGCAGTATTCCTGCGGCTATTTTACCGACCCCAATATGAGCCTGCAAGACGCCCAGAGCGCCAAGAAACACCACATCGCGGCCAAGCTGCTGTTGCAGCCCGGAATGCGGGTGCTGGATATCGGCTGTGGCTGGGGTGGCATGGGCCTGACCCTGGCCCGTGATTACGGCGCGCAGGTTCTGGGGGTCACACTGTCGAGCGAACAGCACCGGGTCGCCAATGAGCGCGCCCGCGCGGCCGGGCTGGCGGATCGTGCACAGTTCGAGCTGATGGATTACCGCGCGGTCGAGGGTCAGTTCGACCGGATCGTGTCGGTCGGCATGTTTGAACATGTGGGCGTACCGCATTACGGTGCCTATTTCGACAAGGTCAGAGAGCGGCTCGCCCCGCGCGGCATCGCGCTGATCCACTCCATCGGGCGCGCCCGCCCACCCGGCACAACCAGCCCGTGGGTCACCAAGTACATCTTTCCCGGCGGCTATGTCCCGGCACTGTCGGAAATGACCCGCGCGGTAGAGAATGCCGGGCTGATCCCCACCGATGTCGAGATCTGGCGCCTGCATTACGCCGAAACCTTGCGCCACTGGCATGACCGGTTCATGGCGAATATTGACGCCGCGCGGGACCTATATGACGAGCGGTTCTGCCGGATGTGGCGCTATTACCTCATCGCGTCAGAACTGACTTTTCGGCTGAACCGGCAGGTGGTGTTCCAGATGCAGCTTTCGCCGGTGCAGGACGCGGTGCCGCTGACGCGCGATTACCTCTACCCAGACGCGCAGGCAGGGCGGCAGGCAGCGGAGTAACGCAAGCCCATGACGATGTCCCCGCGCGCAAAACCAAGGCCCCGTTTGGGCCGCCGCACGATCGCCAGACCGCCCGCAAGCGCTGGCAATCGCGCCCCGCGCGTTTCGTCATCGGCAAATGATGTGTTCATCTGTCAATCTCCACCAGCTCCGCCCGGATCAGGCCCCGCAGCGCATTTCCGACATAGATCTCATCCGCGAGGCGCAGGTCATCCAGACTAAGCCGACACGGCTTTGCGCGCCGATCCGCAATCAGCACCTCGCGCCCGATCCCCGGCAAGCATCCGCAGGCGCGCGGCGGGGTCAGCAACACGCCCTGGCGCACCGCATAGATATTGGTGATCGCCCCTTCGCAAAGCGCCCCGCCGGTATTGAGGAACAGCCACTCATCCACCCCCTTGGGCAGCGCCGCACGCGCGGCGTCATACAGCGCGCGCCGCGTGGTTTTCACGCCCAACCACGGATCACTGGCCGTCAGCCGTTCAGGATGCACCGCCACGCGCCAGATCGTACCGGAGGGCAGCGGCGCAAACGGTGCCTGCGCCACCTGCACCACACCGCCTGCATCCACCGTCAGGCGCACCCGCTGCGGCCCTTGTCCGCGCACCGCATCCAGCACCGCATCCACCCCCTGCGGCACGATTCCCAGACGCCGCGCGGTGCGCGCCAGACGTCGCACATGCCGCCCCCGGTGCCGAACGCCGCCCCGGGGCGTCCACAGCATCGTCTCGATCAGTCGAAATCCGGGATCAGCGGGCGGACAAAGCGTGTTTTCCACAGTGCCTCCTCATATTCGGACCTGGCGGTGCTGTCATAGACCACGCCACCACCGACATTCAGCATCGCCGCGTCCCCCTCAAGCAACAACGTGCGGATCGCCACGTTGAACTCGGCCCGTCCGTCCGGCGC
Source organism: uncultured Roseovarius sp. (assembly GCA_947503145.1). Lineage (GTDB taxonomy): Bacteria > Pseudomonadota > Alphaproteobacteria > Rhodobacterales > Rhodobacteraceae > Roseovarius. The sequence continues at coordinate 27,032 of CANNCP010000017.1, read as the reverse complement.
GGCCCAGCCGATGGTGCCGCAGTAGACGCCGCGCGCCGCCGACTCCAACGCGGCCAGGATCTCCATCGCGCGCAGCTTGGGCGCGCCGGTGATCGAACCGCAGGGAAACAGCGCGGTCAGGATCTGCCCCAGCCCGGTCCCCGGCTCCATCCGGCCAGTGATATGCGAGGTCATCTGATGCACGGTCTCGTAGCTCTCGACCGTGAACAGTTCGGGCACACGCACGCTGCCGGGGGTGCAGATACGCGACAGGTCATTGCGCAGCAGGTCCACGATCATCAGGTTCTCGGCGCGATTCTTCTCGTCCGTTTGCAGGAAATAGCGCCGCCGCGCGTCCTCGGCCGGATCGGCACTACGCGGTTGCGTGCCTTTCATCGGGCGCGTCTCGATCAGCCCGTCTGCGCCAGTCCGAAAGAACAGCTCGGGCGAGCGCGACAGGATCGCACGGCCCTCTTCCTCGATCAATGCGCCGTAGCGCACCGGCTGCACCCGGCACAGAGCGTGGTAGAGCGCAGACGCGGTGCCGGTGGCGCGCAGGGCCACGGGAAAGGTCAGATTGGCCTGATAGATATCGCCAGCACAGATATAGGCGTGCACCCGATCAAAGGCCTGAGCGTAACGCGCGGCGTCCCAGGCGGGCGTGAACCCCGCCAGCACCGCAGGGCCACCCGGCAGCGGCTGGGCCGGCGACGGCGCGTCATAAACCCCGAAAGAGATCAGCGGTAATCGCCGCACAGTCGGCATCAACGGTGCCAGGCGCGGCTCCAGCGCATAGCCCAACTCGTAGCTGGCATAGCCTGCCAGCCACCTCCCTTCGGCGCGCGCCGCATCAAGGGCGGCCAGCGCGCCGGGCACCTCGTCCGGCACCTCAGCCACGATCTGCGCCAGCGGTCGGGCGAACTGGCACGCCATGCCGTCCGGTCCATGATCAAAGCGAATCTGCAAATGCGCCCCCGAGATTGCCTCTGCAGACGTTACCTAATCTGACCCGTGCCCGAAAAACAGGTGCAAATGCGACGCCTCGGGGTCCATTCCTCCTTAGCCCTTGCGCCGAGGCACGTCATAGCTATAACGCGGACAATTTACCAAAGAACCGCTCTGCTGCCCGCACCCTGCGGCACCGATCTGCTGACCAGAGGACATGACATGCCCAAAAGAGACGACATCTCATCGATCATGATCATCGGGGCGGGCCCGATCATCATCGGGCAGGCCTGCGAATTCGACTATTCCGGCGCTCAGGCCTGCAAGGCCCTGCGCGAAGAGGGCTACCGCGTCATCCTGGTCAACTCGAACCCGGCCACGATCATGACCGATCCCGAACTCGCCGATGCCACCTATATCGAGCCGATCACGCCCGAGATGGTCGCCAGAATCATCGAAAAGGAACGCCCCGATGCATTGCTGCCCACGATGGGCGGGCAGACCGGCCTGAACACTGCGCTGGCGGTGGCCGACATGGGCATTCTGGAGAAATACGGCGTCGAGCTGATCGGCGCCAACCGCCAGGCGATCGAGATGGCCGAGGACCGCAAGCTGTTCCGCGAGGCGATGGACCGGCTGGGGATCGAGAACCCAAAGGCGACTATCGCCAACAACATGGACGAATGCATGGCCGCCATCGACTATGTCGGCCTGCCTGCAATCATCCGCCCCGCCTTTACCCTTGGCGGAACGGGCGGCGGTGTTGCCTATAACCGCGACGACTACGAACATTACTGTAAAACCGGGCTGGATGCGTCGCCGGTCAGCCAGATCCTGATCGACGAATCGCTGCTGGGCTGGAAAGAATTCGAGATGGAGGTCGTCCGCGACAAGGCCGACAACGCCATCATCGTCTGCGCGATCGAGAACGTCGATCCGATGGGCGTGCATACCGGCGATTCCATCACCGTGGCCCCTGCCCTGACGCTCACCGACAAGGAATACCAGAACATGCGCAACGGCTCCATTGCCGTGCTGCGCGAAATCGGCGTCGAAACCGGCGGATCAAACGTGCAATGGGCGATCAACCCGGCAGATGGCCGCATGGTCGTGATCGAGATGAACCCGCGCGTGTCACGCTCTTCGGCGCTGGCGTCCAAGGCCACCGGCTTCCCTATTGCCAAGATCGCGGCCAAGCTGGCCGTGGGCTATACGCTGGACGAACTGGACAACGACATCACCAAGGTCACACCGGCCAGCTTTGAGCCAACCATCGACTATGTCGTGACCAAGATCCCGCGCTTTGCGTTCGAGAAGTTCCCCGGCTCCAAGCCTCACCTGACCACCGCGATGAAATCCGTGGGCGAGGCGATGGCCATCGGCCGCACCATCCACGAGAGCCTGCAAAAGGCGCTGGCGTCGATGGAGACCGGCCTGACCGGCTTTGACGAGATCGCGATCGAGGGCGCCCCCGACCCCGCCGCCATCACCCGCGCGCTTAGCCAGCAGACGCCGGACCGCATCCGGGTGATCGCCCAGGCAATGCGTCACGGTCTGAGTGATGACGCGATTCACGTCGTCACCATGTACGACCCATGGTTCCTGGCCCGTATCCGCGAAATCGTCGAGATCGAGGAAGAAGTGCGCGCCGATGGCCTGCCCACCGACGAGGCCGGGCTGCGCCGTCTCAAGATGTTCGGCTTCACCGATGCACGGTTGGCCAATATTACCGGCAAGAAAGAAACCGAGATCCGTCATGCCCGGCGCGCGGTAGGCGTCACCGCCGTCTTTAAACGCATCGACACCTGCGCTGCCGAGTTCGAGGCGCAGACCCCCTACATGTACTCCACCTACGAGGCTCCGATGATGGGCGACGTGGAATGCGAGGCGCGCCCCACGGACCGCAAAAAGGTGGTCATTCTGGGCGGCGGCCCGAACCGGATCGGCCAGGGGATCGAATTCGACTATTGCTGCTGTCACGCCTGCTATGCGCTGACGGGTGCGGGTTATGAGACGATCATGATCAACTGCAACCCCGAGACGGTCAGCACCGATTACGACACCTCCGACCGGCTCTATTTCGAGCCGCTCACGTTCGAGCATGTGATGGAGATCCTGACCAAAGAGCAGGAGAACGGCACGCTGCACGGTGTCATCGTCCAGTTTGGCGGGCAGACCCCGCTGAAAATCGCTGCCGCCCTTGAGGCCGAAGGCATCCCGATCCTGGGTACTTCGCCCGACGCCATTGATCTGGCCGAGGACCGCGAGCGCTTTCAGGCGCTGGTGAACAAACTGGATCTGAAACAACCGCATAACGGCATTGCCTCGACCGATGCACAGGCGCTGGCGATTGCCGAAGATATCGGCTTTCCGTTGGTCATCCGCCCCTCTTACGTTCTGGGCGGTCGCGCGATGGAGATCGTCCGCGACATGGCGCATCTGGAGCGCTACATCTCCGAGGCGGTCGTGGTCTCGGGCGACAGCCCCGTCCTGCTGGACAGCTACCTGTCGGGCGCGATCGAATGCGACGTGGACGCGCTCTGTGACGGTACCGACGTGCACGTGACCGGCATCATGCAGCATATCGAAGAGGCCGGCGTGCATTCCGGTGACAGCGCCTGCTCGATCCCGCCCTATTCACTGCCCGAGCACATCATCGTGGAAATCGAGCGCCAGACCGTGGCGCTGGCCCGCGCCCTGCATGTGGTCGGCCTGATGAACGTGCAGTTCGCCGTCAAGGGCGACGATATCTACCTCATCGAGGTCAACCCGCGCGCCTCGCGCACTGTGCCGTTCGTCGCCAAGGCCACCGACAGCGCTATTGCCTCCATCGCCGCACGCCTCATGGCCGGAGAGCCGCTCAGCGCCTTTGCCCATCGCGGCGCCTACCCTGCGGACACCAAGCCGGGCACTTTGCCCATGGCCGACCAGATGACGCTGGCCGATTACCGCATGCCGTGGTTCTCGGTCAAAGAGGCGGTCCTGCCCTTTGCCCGCTTCCCCGGTGTCGATACCATCCTCGGCCCCGAAATGCGTTCCACCGGCGAAGTGATGGGCTGGGACGTGTCGTTCCCGCGCGCGTTTCTCAAGGCGCAGATGGGGGCCGGCGTCGATCTGCCGACAGAGGGGCGCATCTTCTTCTCGATCAAGGACCAGGACAAGACACCGCAACTGGTCGAGACCGCACGAATCCTGATCAGCCTCGGCTTTACCATCGTCGCCACGCGGGGCACTGCTGCGTTTCTCGCCGAGAACGGTCTGACCTGCGAGATCGTCAACAAGGTCTACGAAGGTCGGCCCAATGTGGTGGACATGCTCAAAGACGGGCAGATCGCCGTGGTGATGAACACCACCGAAAGCGCGATGGCTGTCGAGGACAGTCGCGAAATCCGCTCGGTCGCGCTCTATAACCGCATCCCCTACTTCACCACCGCTGCGGCCGCTCACGTCGTGGCGCTGGCAATGCAGTCCCGCGAAGGGGGAGAACTCCAAGTGATGCCGTTGCAGGGGGTAGGAACGTAAGGCTCGCGTCAGACGTTGGCCACGATCTCGTCTTTCATCTCTTTGCTCATACGGATTCGATCCTCTCGGTAGACCGTTTTACGAACCTCGCCGATCTTCAATTCGGCAGCGTCCTTCGTGAATTTGTCCGGCCATTCGGTGATAACCGCACTGGCCCCGTCGCTGGTGCCGATCACTAAAGTATCCGTCTTAAACCTGAGGCACTCAGTTAAGGTGGAATGCGTGCAACGATCATATGTATCGCTGCGTTCCGCGAAAGCTGTGAGCCAGGTTTTCGCGGAACGCTTTATGCTCTCGCCCCAGAGTGCGCCGTGTTGCCGAAAATCCCGCTGGCCTACGGCAGGGCGCAAAGCCTTTCGCTTGCCATACATTATTTCCATTATATTCCTGTTAGTTACCATGACCTTAACGAGCCATGCACAAACTGCTGATCTGGCCTGATAAAACCATGTAAGATTTCCGAAGTTAGGGCTTGCAATAAAGAAAAAACTGGATAGATGGGGCTTGAGGGCACAGGGCGTGCTCCTGACGTTGGCAATTGAATAGGGAGGCACCCATGACCCGGGATGAACTGAACCGCGAACTTCGCATGCATAGTGCCACCTTTCCGGCGGTGCTGGTTGTCTACGGCATTCTGATCGGGACCCTTGTCCTGTCGGCCTTGGCGATTACCGCCTGATCCGGCCCAGTAATCGGGGCCTGCGCGGCCCCTATCGTACATGACACAACACAGCCCGGCGGATGGACACAAGCTCCATGCGCCGCATCTCTATTCCAAAGTACCTCACCCTGTTTGCCGAGTTTCAAGCAAGGTGAATCGCTTTGAGAGAGTCGGGGCTATGCCCTTCTCTCTGTCGTCCAAGGAGCCGGACCATGACACGCGAAGAACTGAACCGTGAGCTGCGGGCACATAGTGCCTCTCTCCCCGCCGTGCTGATCGTCTATGCGATCATCGTGGGCACGATGGTGACGTCAGCAATGATGATCATCTGATCATCTCAGCCTGAAATTCAACGAAAAAGGCGGCGGTGAGGGAACCCTGACCGCCGTCTTTTTGTCTGTACGATCCCCGGCGCACCGGGGGGCAAACATCTATCAGCGCACGACTTTTTCATCTTCGGGGTCGATCCTGGCCGCGGCCGAATCGCCCACATTGTCGACGCCGCGCTCTTCCAGAAGCGTGGTCAGCCAGTTCGGGTCCATCTCGGGCACCGAACTGAGCAACAGGTCGGTATAGGGGTGGTGTGGCGGCTTGAACATTTCGTCCTTCGGCCCCTGCTCCACCACCTTGCCATTTTGCATCACAACCACCTCGTCGGCGATCGAACGCACTGTGGCGAGATCGTGGGTGATGAACATATACGCCAGGTTCAGCTCATTCTGGAGCCGGTCCAGCAACCGCAGGATACCCTCGGCCACCAGCTGATCGAGCGCCGATGTCACCTCATCGCAGATGATGAAACTGGGTTCCGCCGCAAGCGCACGGGCGATGCCGATCCGCTGCTTCTGCCCGCCCGAAAGCTCTGGCGGATAGCGATTGTAATATTGCGCCGGCTCCAGTTCGATCAGATCCAGCAATTCATCCACCCGCGCCTTGAGCGCCGCCCCCTTGAGGCCGGAATAGAAGCGCGCCGGACGCCCGATGATCTCGCTGATGCGCACCTTGGGGTTCAGCGCGGTATCGGCCATCTGGTAGATCATCTGGCACTGGCGCAGTTGTTCCTTGTTACGCTGCCGATAGTCGGCCGGGAACGGCGTGCCCTTGAACAGCACCTCGCCCTCCTGCGGTGGCAGCAGGCCGGTGATCACCCGTGCCGCCGTGGATTTACCCGACCCGGATTCACCCACCACGGCGACGGTCATGCCCTCGTAGATATCAAAGGACACATCGTCGAGGATCTTGGGGCCCGCAGTATAGGCTGCGTCCACATTCCTGACCGAGATCAACGGCGTGGCGTCTTTGGGCCGGTAGCGCTGCGGGCTCTTGAAACTGCGCACCGCCCAGAGCGACTTGGTATAGTCCTCCTTGGGGTTGCTCATCATTTCTTCGGTAGAGGCTTGCTCCACCTCTTCGCCCTTCAGCAGAACCTTGATCGTATCGGCCATCTGGGCAACCACGGCCAGGTCATGCGTGATGTAGAGCGCGGCGGTGTTGAATTGCTCTACAATGTCCCGGATCGCGGCAAGAACCTCGATCTGGGTGGTCACGTCCAGCGCAGTTGTCGGCTCATCAAAGATGATCAGATCCGGCCGACAGGCCATGGCCATCGCGGTCATCGCCCGCTGCAACTGACCGCCCGACACCTGGTGCGGATAACGAAAGCCGATCTCCTTGGGATTGGGCAAACGCAGACGCTCGTAGAGGTCCATCGCGTCCTCTTGCGCTTCCATCCGTTTTTTCAGGCGGTATTGCAGCGGCGCTTCGGTGTGCTGGTCGATGATCTTGTGCGACGGGTTGAACGACGCCGCCGCCGATTGCGCGACATAGGCGATGCGATTGCCGCGCAGGGCGCGCCGCTCGGCCTGGGTGGCGGTGGTCAGTTCCATCCCGTCAAACTCGATCGAGCTGTCCTCGGAGAACCGCGTGCCGTCGCGGGCATACCCCATGGCAGCGGCGCCGATGGTGGATTTACCCGCGCCGGATTCCCCGATCAGGCCCATCACCTCGCCGCGGTGCAGGGTCAGATCGACACCCTTGATGATGTCGACCCAGGTTTCATCCGAATAACCCTGGATTTTCAGGTTCCGGATTTTCAGCAATACTTCTTTTTCTTTAGCCATCTTTGATTACTCCTTCAGGCCGGAAGACCGGTGCAGCATCCAGTCCACCACGAAGTTGACCCCGACGGTCAGCAGCGCGATTGCGGCGGCAGGGATAAGCGGTGTGATTTCGCCGAACGAGATCAGGGTAGCGTTTTCACGCACCATAGATCCCCAGTCCGCCGTGGGTGGCTGGATCCCCAGCCCCAGGAACGACAGGCCTGCGACCAGAAGGAAGACAAAGCAGAACTCCAGACCGAACTCCGCGATCAGTGGCGCGGTGGAGTTGGGCAGGATTTCGCGCCGGATCAGATATCCGGTGCCTTCGCCGCGTAGCTTGGCCGCCTCGATATAGTCCATCACAACCACGTTGCCCGCGACCGCCCGTGTCAGGCGAAAGACACGAGGCGCGTAGATGATCGAGACCGCAATGATGATCACCGGCATCGAAGGGCCGAAGATCGACAGCATCAGCAGGGCAAAGATCAGCGATGGAATCGACATGATCACATCCGCAAAGCGCCCCATGAACTGATCGAACCAACCGCCCTTGGTGGCAGCCAGAAGGCCCGCACCCGCGCCCATGATAAAGGCCGCACAGGTCGCGGTCAGTGCCAGACCAACCGAGTTGCGCGTGCCATAGACGAGACGGCTGAACATGTCGCGGCCCAACTGATCCGCGCCCAGCAGCATGTTCTCATCCGCCGGCGCAAAGGCCGAACTGATCACTTCCGCCTCGCCGTAGGGCGCGATTATCGGGGCAAAGATACCTGCGATGGCATAGGTGAAAATGACGAACATTCCGAACGCGGCGGTGAGCGGCGCGGTGCGCAGCTCCTTGGCCATTTCGGTGCTGGCCAGCAGGATCAGGAACTCGCGGAACGCGTAGCTGACCATCGCTGCCAGCGCCAGCATGCCCGCGCCTATCGCGATGGCCTTCAGTGCCCCCGCCCCGCCGACAATGCCCACGACAAAGGACACCAGCGTTAGCGAAAAAAGCAGAAGGAACACTGATCGTTTGTTGAAATACGCTGCAAGGCACGAGGCCGAAAGAAGCAGGGCGTAGTAGCCGATTACAAATACACTCATGTCTCGTACTCCCTTACTTCGGATGCCGCAGACGCGGGTTTGTCAGGATTGCGCCGACATCGGCTGCCAGATTGAGCAGGATGAAGGTCGCAGCGAAGATCAGGCAGCAGGCTTGCACAACGGGGAAGTCACGCTTGCTGACCGCGTCAACCAGAGCCTGGCCAACACCGGGATATACGAACACCACCTCCACGAGCACCACGCCGGTGATCAGGTAGGCAAGGTTCAGCGCCACAACGTTGATGATCGGGGCCCAGGCATTGGGTAGCGCGTGCCTTACGATCACTTTCCACGGTGGCACGCCTTTGAGGCGGGCCATTTCGATATAGGGCGAGGCCAGCAGGTTGATGATCGCGGCACGGGTCATCCGCATCATGTGCGCGACGACGACCAGAACCAGCGTCAGGGCCGGCAGGAAGGTCCGCTCAAGCAGTTCCCAGAAGGTCATCCCTTCGCTCAGGTTCGCGATCGCAGGGAACATGCCCCATTTAACCGAGAAGTAAAGGATCAGGATGTAGCCCAGGAAAAACTCGGGGCTGGAAATTGAGGTCAGCGTCAGCACGTTGGCAACCCGGTCAAAGATCGAATTACGCAAAAGCGCGACGATCACACCCAGAATGATTGCAAAAGGCACAGCAATCACAGCCGCATAAGCCGCAAGGAAAAGCGTGTTCAAGAACCGCTCGCCAATCACGCTCATGACCGGTTCCTGTGTCACGATCGAACTGCCGAAATCGAACATGAGAGCGCCCGACAGCCACTCCAGATAGCGCATGATGGCTGGCTTGTTCAGCCCCATCTGTTCGCGCAGTGCGGCCAGGTTATCCTCGGTTGCTCCCTGGCCCAGAACCGCCTCGGCGATATCGCCGGGCAGAAGTTCGACCATGAAGAAAATAATGACTGAGATGATCAGTAGAATCACCAGCCCCAGACCGAGTCGTTTTAAAACGAGCCCCAGTATGTCTCCCATTTATCCCTCCTGCTGTTGGTGCCAGCGCACCCGGGGTCCCCGGGGTTCAGACGCTCAGCCTAACAGTTTTTTATGCCGTGCTTCGATGCCGGGATGGTTCCCGGTACTTGCAAGGCCTTGCTCGTGGTCCTGACTGGGCGACAAGCGCCCCCAGAACAGTGGAGACCTGGCGCGCTTTCGCGCGCCAGGTCATTTCGTATCTTAGCTTTCGAACCACCAGCGGCTGGCGGCCCGGTAGCCGTCCAACTGCCAACTGGCCGCGTATTCGCCGGTGGTGCGGACGTTCTTGCGGCGGCCATAGACGAAGTTCGGGAAATACGGGATAACCGTGCCGCCATCGTCGCGTGCCAGGATTGCCATGTCACGATACATCTCGGCACGCAGACCGTCGTCCAGTTCGGACTTGGCCTGAAGCAGCAACTTGTTGAACGCCTCATTCTGCCAGTGCGATTCATTCCAGGCCGCGTCGTCCTTGTAGGCGAGGCTGTACATCACGTCCGGCGTCGGACGCGCGCCCCAGGCGACCATGCACCAGGGTTTTTTCAGCCATACGTCGGACCAGTAGCCGTCATTGGGCTCGCGGTTGACCTTGATCTCGATCCCCGCCGCTTTGGCGTGTTCGGAATACAGCACCGCAGCATCCACTGCCCCGGTGGCAATCGAGTCGGCCGTGCGCAACGTAACGGACAAGCCTTCTGCCCCGGCTTTCTTCAGCAGCGACTTGGCCTTGTCGGGATCATACGGCATCTGCTCAACGTCCTTGGGCCAGTAAGGCATCGCCGGCGAATGGTGAAAATCATTAGCGATCGTGGCGGCACCAAAGGTGATCTTGTCGATCATCTCCTGTCGGTTGATCGAAAGCTTGAGCGCGTTGCGTACGTCGACATTGTCGAAAGGTGCTACGTCGCAGAACATCGGCATGGTGATCGCCTGAGCCGAGGGGATGTTCATCACCTCGATATCCGGATGCCGCGACAGCAGCGACAGCGTCTTGTTCTCCAGCAGACTGGCGGCATCCATGTCGCCGGTCACGAGCCCTGTCTGACGCGCGTTGGGATCGTTGATGAAGGCCACTTCGACCGCGTCGAAATATGCGCCTTCGCCATGCCAGTCATCGAACCGCGTAAGGCTCGCGCTGACGCCCGGCTCCCAATTGTCGAGACGGTAGGGACCGCAGCCATCGCCGCTCTTCCAGTTGGCGGTGCCATCTGCATTGCGGGGCAGGATGACGAGGTGGTAGTCGGTCATCAGCCACGGCAGATCGGCATTGCCGGCGTCCATCTTGAACGTGACGGTCTGCTCGTCGTCGGCCACGATGTCGACCACGCTGGTCAACAGCGATTTCGCCGTCGAGGTAGTCTCTTCACCGCGGTGGAAATTCATCGATGCAACGACGTCTTCTGCCGTCACCTTGGCACCCGAATGAAAGGTTGCCCTGGGGTTCAGCTTGAATGTCCATTCCGACGCGTCCGGCGTCGCCGACCACTCAGAGGCCACGTCGGGGCCCAGCGTGCCGTCGGTATTGATCATGGTCAGAAAGCTGCGGAACGTATGTGACAGCAGAATTTCCGCGTTCGATTCGTAAAGGCCCGGATCGTGGCTGTCGCCGGTGTTCCCGTCGTACTGCGCGATGCGGAACGTGCCGCCACGCTTGGGCGCCGCCTGGGCCTTGGTAGTCCACAGGCCGGTGGCTGCGGTCGCGGTCATACCTGCCGCCATGGAATAGTTCATAAACGACCTACGCGAGATGCTGCCTTTGCTGGCCGCTTCCGCCAATTGATCGATCATTTTCTGGTTTTCAACCTTGGTCATGTTATCTCCCTGAATGTTGTTTTTATGATTATTGCGTCAAATGAACTGCATCCAAGAGGAGGTCTCCTTCTGCAAAAAAACTATCTGGCACCGGATCGCGGATAGCATGAATGCGACATGATGGAAGCAAAACACGAATCGTGTCTCCCATCTAGCTTTTTGTAAACCAATACAGTTTTTTCCACCGCTGAAGACGGGCCCACCCGCCCCCAAAGGGGCGGATGCGCATTGATTTGGTCCGCAATGGCGCGTCAGCTCGCGAACCACCAACGGCTGGGTGCGCGTCCGCCGTCCAGCTCCCAGCTGGCCGCCAGATTGTCACCGCGCATGACATTGCTGCGGCGCGCATAGACGAAGTTATTGAAGAACGGGATAACCGTGCCGCCGTCGTCCCGTGCCAGGATCGCCATGTCACGATACATCTCGGCGCGCAGCCCATCATCCAGTTCGGCCTTGGCCTTGAGCAGCAGATTGTTGAACTCTTCGTTCTGCCAGCGGCTCTCGTTCCAGGCCGCGTCCGACTTGTAGGCGAGGCTGTACATCACGTCCGGTGTCGGACGTGCACCCCAACTGACGGAGGAAAAGGATTTCTTCAACCAGACATCCGAATAGAAGCCATCGTTGGGCTCACGCACGACATTGATGTCGATGCCGGCCTTCTTGGCATGCTCAGAGTAGAGCACGCACATATCAACAGCACCGGAGAACACCGAATCGGCCGTGTGGATGTCGACCGACAGGTTATCGACACCCGCCTTCTTCAGCAGCGACTTGGCCTGGTCCGGATCATATTCGCGCTGCTCGATGCCCTCGGGCCAGTACGGCATGGCAGGCGAATGGTGGAAATCATTGCCTTTTGTTGCCTCGCCGAACGCGATCTTCTCGATGATCTCGTCGCGATCCATCGCCAGCTTGAGCGCGTTGCGCACATTCACGTCATTGAAAGGAGCCGTATCACAAAACATTGGCATCGTGATGGCGGCGGCCGACGGCACACTCTCAAGCTCGATGTTCGGGTCGCGCTCAAGCAGCGCCTTGGTCTTGAGATCGACCAGCGAGATTGCATCGACCCCGCCTGTGACGAGCGCCGTCTGGCGTGCGTTCGGATCGTTCAGCACGATCATGAAAAGCTTGTCAAAATAGGCGCCCTCAAGGTGCCAGCCCTCGTGACGGCTGAGTTCCCATTGCGTGCCCCATTCGCCGGAGTCGATCTTGTAAGGGCCGGAGCCGTCACCTGATCGCCAGTCGATCCCGCCCTCGCCATCCGACGGGCAGACAGCAAAGTGATAGTCGGTCATCAGCCACGGAACATCGGCGATCCCCTGCGTGAGCGAGATCACGATCGTATGGTCACCATCGGTCTGGATGTCCGTGACGGCAGTCAAAAGCGCCTTGGCCGCCGAGGTCGACTTGTCACCGCGGTGGAAATTCAGTGAATCCTTCACATCCTGAGATGTCACCGGCTTGCCGCTATGGAACGACGCCTCGGGGTTGATCTCAAAGGTCCATACCGACGCGTCGGCATTGGCCTCCCAGCTGGTCGCGAGGTCAGAACCGAGCGTGCCATCGGGATTGATCATCGTCAGATAGCTGCGGTACTGGTGCGCAAGGTAAATCTGCTGACGGCTGACATAGGTGCCCGGATCGTGAGAATCGGCAGAGTTGCCATCATGAACGCCAAAGCGGAACGTGCCCCCCCGTTGCGGAGCCGCGTTGGCGGAACTGGTCCACAGCCCGGTCGCCGCCGACGCAGTCACACCTGCCGCAGCGGAATAATGCATGAAAGAACGACGTGAAATACTGCCCGTCCGGGCGGCATCGGCTAGTCGGTCTATCATCTTTTGATTTTTGATCTTGGTCATGCTGTCTCCCTAAAAAACCAGAGTTGTAACCTGTCGCAAAGGCCACTCTTTCTGAACCGTCCCTGCAAGAAAGCGCCGTCGTTGCTCCCCAGGAGCTTTGCCGCAAGTGCCGATCAGATGCCCTTATGAAAGCATGAAATACCTTAACCTTCCAGCCCCTCCCCGGCTATTTTAAATTTTATCAATAAAAATCAATTCGTTAACCGCCATCTCGGATAGGTTCTTGCGCCAACCTCCGGGAATCTTGCCCGCTCCCCAGACGGTAGAACAGCTTTGCTCGCCGCCCCCTCAGAGGGGCGGCAGCCTCAGTCGCGACGCAACCGGAGCTTTGCAAAATAATCGCCCCGCTTCTTCAGCTCGCGCTCGAACCCTCGCTCGACCGGCTGATAAAGGACGGGGCGTTTCATCCCGTCAGGAAAGTAGTTCTGCCCTGAAAATCCATCTTCTGCGTCGTGGTCATAGGCATAACCCGCGCCGTAACCTTCGTCCTTCATCAGCTTTGTCGGGGCGTTCAGAATGTGTTTCGGCGGTGGCTCGGAACCGGTCTTCTTTGCTTCGCGCAACGCCGCCTTGAACGCGGCATACCCGGCGTTCGACTTGGGCGCGAGCGCGAGATAGATCACCGCCTGCCCCAGCGCCAACTCGCCTTCGGGGCTGCCCAGCCGCTCGTAGGTTTCCCACGCATCAAGGCAGACACGATGCGCATGGGTGTCGGCCAGACCGATATCCTCGATCGCCATACGGGTGATCCGCCGTGCCAGATATCGCGGATCCTCGCCCCCGGTCAGCATCCGCGCCAGCCAGTAAAGCGCCGCATCGGGATCAGAGCCGCGCACCGATTTATGCAATGCCGAGATCAGGTTATAATGCTCGTCGCCGGATTTGTCGTATTTCGCCGCCCGCCGCATCAGCCGCGTGCTCAGCGTCTGCGCGTTCAGCTTGCCCTCCACTTTCCACACCGCCACCTGCTCGATCAGATTGAGCAGCGCGCGCCCGTCCCCGTCGGCCATCTCCAGCAGCGCCTCGCGTGCCGTACCGTCCAGCGGCAGGGCGCGGCCCAGGTCCTTTTCGGCGCGTTGCGCCAACCGCTCCAGATCGCCCAGATCAAGCCGCGTCAGCACCAGAACCTGGCTCCGGCTGAGCAATGCCGCGTTCAACTCGAAGCTGGGGTTCTCGGTGGTGGCCCCCACCAGCAGGATGGTCCCATCCTCCATATACGGCAGGAACCCGTCCTGCTGCGCCTTGTTGAAGCGGTGGATCTCGTCCACGAACAGCAGCGTTCCCTGCCCGTTCGCGCGCCGGTGCTTGGCCGCCTCGAACACCTTTTTCAGCTCCGGCACACCGGAAAAGATCGCGCTGATCTGGATGAAGTGCAGGTCCGTCTCATCCGCCAGAAGCCGCGCGATGGTGGTCTTGCCGACGCCCGGCGGTCCCCAGAAAATCAGCGAGCCGAGGCTGCCGGACGCCAGCATCACACCCAGCGGCGCCTCGGGGCCCAGAACCTGAGCTTGTCCGATCACCTCACCCAGGGATTGCGGGCGCAACCGGTCTGCCAGCGGGCGCGGCGTATCCCGGCCCACGGGCACAGGCGCATCTGCGCCGCTATCGAACAGATCCGCCGCCATCAGAGCCGGAACCGCAACATCATCCGTCGCCCGCCGCGCTGGACCTCCAGCGTGAGGAGACGTCGCGCCGCCTCAAGTGCTGCATTCGCGCTTGCGACATCGGTGATCTGCATGCCGTTGACCGACAACAGCAGATCGCCCTGCCGCAGCCCCGCGCGCAGCCCCACGGTGCCCGGCCGCTCGATCAGCACGCCTGTCGCCGATAGTGGCAGGTCATATTCGGCCAGAACACCGGGATTGATATTGCTCAGCTTCATGCCCGGCACAGCGGCGCGTGCGCTGGTCTCCAGTACCGCGCGCGGTGGGGTTTCGGGCGCGGCGATCAGTGTCATGTCGAATGCCCGCGCCTTGCCTCCGACGCGCGCGGCGACCTGTACGCTGGTACCCAGCCCGGCGACAGACATCCGGTAGATCATTTCGGCGGGGCTGTTCACCTCTTCGCCGCCGACCGCCAGAATGACATCACCCGGAGCAAAGCCATAGGCCATGAACGGGCTGGCGGGATGAATATCCGAAATGATGATCCCGCCCGGGCGTGGCAATCCCAGACCCTCGGCCATGTCGGCGGTCACGGGCTGGCCGGTCAGCCCTGCCCAGGGGCGCTCGAACCGGGTGTTGCCCGCTTCGGCCT
The DNA here is from genome assembly GCA_947503145.1 of uncultured Roseovarius sp. Classification (GTDB taxonomy): domain Bacteria; phylum Pseudomonadota; class Alphaproteobacteria; order Rhodobacterales; family Rhodobacteraceae; genus Roseovarius. The sequence goes on along the minus strand of CANNCP010000017.1, from coordinate 11,837 downwards.
GCGCCACGAATTGTTTCACCAGTGCCGACGGGATGGCGAACCCGATCCCGTTCGAGCCGCCCGAACGGCTGAGGATCGCGGTATTGATGCCGATCAGCCGCCCCTCTATGTCGACCAGCGCGCCACCTGAATTGCCCGGATTGATCGGTGCATCGGTCTGAATGAAATAGCCGCGCACATTGCCCGTGGCCAGACCGGAGCGCGCCAGCCCCGATACGATCCCGCTGCTGACCGTCTGGCCCACGCCGAACGGGTTGCCGATGGCCAGCACCAATTCGCCCACCTCGACCGTTTCACTGTCGCGCAGGGGCAGTGCGGGCATGTCCGGCGCGTCCTCCAGTTGCAGGATGGCCAGATCGCTTTCCTCGTCGCCCATCAATACGCGGGCCGAGAATTCGCGCCGATCGTTCAGCACGACGCGGATATCCGTCGCCTGCCCGACCACGTGATAATTCGACACCACGATACCGCTCGCACTGAGGATGACACCGGACCCGAGCGAGTTTTCCACCCGTGGCCCACGCCCCTCGAAATTGCGAAAGAGCTGGCCAAAGAACGGATCATCCGCAAATGGGCTGTGGGTCCGCTCGATCACACGGCGGGCGTAGATGTTCACCACCGCCGGGGCTGCCGCCTTGACGACGGGCACAAAGCTGAGTTGAACCTCGGCCTGGCTGGCAGGCACGCGTGTGTCCGCCGCAACGGGCATGGCAAGGGCGAGGATCAAGATAACGAGGATCCGAAGCATCATTTCCCTCTGGTTCTCTGGTGTTCCGTCAATCGGATATGCGCCCCGGCGGCACCGATTGCAACCGCCACCCGGCTCTGCCGCGTTTGCGTTTCCCCCGTGACGCGCAAGATGGCAAAGGTCCATACCCCTGCAAAAGGCCCCACAAATGAAAACCGCCGCCGGAGCAATCCGGCGGCGGTTCTGTTTCAAACTTGTCGTGTGGCGCCTATTCCTCGTCGGCTGCCGCCTCAGCGGCCACACGGGCGCGATCACCGGCGCCTTTGGCATCAACGTCGCGATCGACGAACTCGATGATTGCCATCGGTGCCATGTCACCATAGCGGAATCCCGCCTTGAGCACCCGAACGTAGCCGCCGTTGCGCTCTTTGTAGCGGGGGCCGAGCACGTCAAAGAGCTTGGCCACATATTGATCCTGTTTCAGTTGGCTTGCGGCCTGACGGCGTGCGTGCAGGTCGCCGCGCTTGCCCAGCGTGATCATCTTTTCGATGATCCGGCGCAGTTCCTTGGCCTTGGGCAGTGTCGTCTTGATCTGTTCGTGTTCGATCAGCGAGCCAGCCATGTTCGCCCACAGCGCCTTGCGGTGCTCATGGGTCCGGTTCAGGCGGCGGTATCCTCGTGCGTGACGCATTTTCTTTCTCCGTAACTATGTTTTGCTTTGTCCGGCGGCGTGATGCGTGTCAGGCCACTCTCCTTGGGGCAGATGCCCGGTGTGGTGGGTCGTGCCCCCTACCCTGCACATGCTGCGCAAGGTAGGGGCACGTCACCGATCTTCAGAACTGGTCTTCGAACTTCTTGGCCAGGTCTTCGATGTTGTCTGGCGGCCAGTCCTCGACATCCATGCCAAGGTGCAGCCCCATGCCCGACAACACTTCCTTGATCTCGTTCAGCGACTTGCGGCCGAAGTTCGGCGTGCGCAACATCTCTGCCTCGGTCTTCTGGATGAGATCGCCGATATAGACGATGTTGTCGTTCTTCAGGCAGTTGGCCGAGCGAACGCTGAGTTCCAGCTCGTCCACTTTCTTGAGCAGGAGCGGGTTGAACTCCAGCCCGTCATCCTCGTCCTGACGGCCTGCGCTTTCGGGCTCTTCGAAGTTGACAAAGATGCTCAGCTGATCCTGCAGGATGCGCGCGGCATAGGCCACCGCATCATCCGGCGTGATCGAACCGTCGGTGTCGATTTTCATCGTCAGCTTGTCATAGTCCAGAACCTGGCCCTCGCGGGTCGGCTGCACATCATAGCTGACACGGCGCACGGGGCTAAAGACCGCGTCGATCGGAATCATGCCGATCGGCGCATCCTCTGGCTTGTTCTTCTCCGCGGCGACGTAGCCGTTGCCGGTGTTGACGGTCAGCTCCATGAAGAGGTCGGCGCCGTCGTCAAGGTGGCAGATCACGTGATCGCGGTTCAGGACCTCGATCCCGGCACTGTCCGAAATATCACCGGCAGTGACGACACCCGGACCTTTGACGGAAATCGACAGGCGCTTCGGCCCTTCGACTTCCATGCGCAGCGCGACGCCCTTGAGGTTCAGCACCATGTCTGTGACATCTTCGCGCACGCCCGTCACCGACGAGAATTCATGCAGCACGTTGTCGATCTGAATGGATGTGATCGCCGCGCCCTGTAGCGACGATATCAGCACGCGGCGCAGCGCGTTGCCCAAAGTGAGGCCAAAGCCGCGTTCCAGCGGTTCGGCGACGACAGTCGCCTGACGCAGCGGGTCATTGCCCGGCTTGACGTCCAGCTGTGTCGGCTTGATCAATTCAGCCCAGTTTTTGTGGATCATGTGTCCCTCCATTCCTGCCCAGTCCTCATGTCCGAAGGCCAAGGCGCCCGAGGTTTCAAAAGCGCTCTGCGAAAACCTGTGAAACAGTCTTTCGTGAAACGCGTAAAACGCTGATTTCTCGTTCAGCGTCTCGTCCCAGCCATGTCTCGGTTATTTGCCGAAACGCCTAAAATGACGGAATGGGGCCGTGCAAAACACGCGGCCCCAACCGGTAAATACGTGGATCAGACCCGACGACGTTTCGGCGGGCGGCAACCATTATGGGCCATTGGCGTCACATCACGGATCGAAGTGATGTTGAAGCCGACAGCCGCCAGAGCGCGCAATGCGCTTTCACGACCAGAGCCGGGGCCCTGCACTTCGACTTCCAGACTGCGCATACCATGTTCCTGAGCTTTCTTGCCCACGTCTTCGGCAGCCATCTGAGCGGCGTAGGGCGTGGATTTCCGCGAGCCCTTGAAGCCACAAGTGCCGGCCGAGGACCATGCGATCGCGTTGCCCTGAACGTCGGAGATCAGGATCTTGGTGTTGTTGAACGAAGAGTTCACATGCGCAACGCCGGTGGCGATGTTCTTGGAAACCTTTTTCTTCGTGCGGCGGGTATCGCGTGCCATATCTGCTGCCCTCCCTTATTTCTTCTTGCCGGCAATGGCCCGTGCGGGGCCTTTGCGGGTACGGGCGTTGGTGTGGGTCCGCTGACCACGCACCGGCAGGTTGCGACGATGACGCAGACCACGATAGCAGCCAAGGTCCATCAGGCGCTTGATGTTCATCTGCGTCTCGCGGCGCAGGTCGCCTTCAACGGTCAGGTTCGCATCGATATGCTCGCGCACGGCCAGTACTTCGGCATCGCTGAGCTCATTGACGCGGCGCGACTGGTCAATATTGACGGCGTCGCAGATGGACTTGGCGGTCGAGGGGCCAATTCCGGTGATATAGGTGAGGGCGATCGGGACGCGCTTATGCGTCGGGATGTTAACGCCGGCAATACGTGCCAAGTGTCGTTTCCTTTTTCGTTGCGGGTCCGTAATACCAGACCCTTTTTTCACAACATAAACCCGAGGCGTTCACGCACCGGGCCGCAGCTGAATTCAGGTGGTCGATTCCTCTTTTGGGCAGGCCCGCGGGGGAATCATTCTCTCTTGAGAGATGGTGCTGGTTAGGAGGATTTCAGGAGGGCGTCAACCCCTCGGTCATGCGCAGACGCAATAGAGTACCGGTTCACCGCTTTTACCCCGATCTACGCGCAGAATACCGGGGTTTTCTAAGAAGCTCCGGATCACAAAAGCCCTCGCATACGCGGCTACGGCCCACTGTGGCGATCCGGGGTGCCGGAAAGCAGCCGACATCACGCCTGCCCCGCAAGAAAGCGCTCAGGCGCTTAGCTCAGCACCTTTGCAATAGCTGCCTTGACCTCGTCAATCTCACCGAGACCATTGACAGATTTCAGCATGCCTTTGGCATAGTAGTAACCGATCAGCGGCGATGTTTTCTTGTAGTATTCCATCAGCCGGTTGCGCAGCGCCTCTTCGTTATCGTCAGCGCGGCGCTTGAACTCTGTGGCATTGCCGCACTTGGTACAGATGCCATCCTCGGGGATCGGCTTGGTGTTGTCGTTATAGACCTCGCCGCAGTCCGCGCAGGTCGAGCGGGCAGTGATGCGGCTGACCAGCGCCTCGTCATCCACCTGCATCTCGACAACCACATCCAGGGTCTCGTCGCAATCGTTCAGCAATTCGCCCAAGGCGTCGGCCTGTGCCAGCGTGCGCGGGAAACCGTCAAAGATGAAACCGCCGGCATTGTCGCCTTCGAGCTTTTCGCGGATCAGGGCAATCACGATCTCGTCCGTCACCAGTTCGCCGCGCGCCATCACCTCGGCCACGCGCTGACCCATTTCTGTGCCGCTGTCCTTGGCCTCGCGCAGCATATCGCCGGTGCTGAGCTGGATCATTCCCCGCTCGCTGACCAGAAGGTGCGCTTGTGTTCCTTTGCCCGCGCCCGGCGGTCCGAGAAGAATGATGTTCATCGGCGTGCTGCCCCTTTTCTACGCGCGCGGCGTTTCCCCTTACCGCTTAGCTGTGATTTTTCGATTAGCCCTTCATACTGGTGCGCCAGAAGATGGCTCTGCACCTGCTGGATTGTATCCATGGTGACCGACACGACAATCAGCACCGAAGTGCCGCCAAAATAGAATGGAATGGCAAACTGGGCGCGCAGGATCTCGGGCAAGAGACAAATTGCCGTCAGATAGGCCGATCCCAAAACCAGAATCCGGGCGACCACATAGTCGAGATACTCGGTGGTCTTCTTTCCTGGCCGGATGCCCGGAACAAAGCCGTTCTGGTTCTTCAGATTGTCCGCCACATCGTCAGTCTTGAACGCGACATTGTAGGTGTAGAAATAGGTAAAGAATACGACCATGATTGCGAAAAACAGAAGATATAGCGGCTGGCCCGGGCCAAAATAAGCGAGAACCGTAGACATGATCGGGTTGGTCGATTGCGCCCCCGAAAACGTCGAGATCGTGGCAGGCAGCAGCAACAGCGACGAGGCAAAGATCGGCGGAATCACCCCTGACGGGTTGATCTTGATCGGCAGATGGCTCGACCCGCCGTCATAGACCTTCATGCCGACCTGGCGACGTGGGTACTGAATATGGATCTTGCGCAGGCTGCGCTCCATGAAAACGATGAATGCGATGGCACCGATCACCATCACGATCACCCCGATGATCACCGCCGGGCTGATCGCGCCCGAACGCCCCGATGCAAGGAACTGCGCCAGAGCCGCGGGAACCTCGGCGATGATACCGACAAAGATGATCAGGCTGATACCGTTACCGATGCCACGCTGGGTGATCTGTTCGCCCAGCCACATCAGGAACATGGTGCCCCCTACCAGGGTGATCATGCAGGACGCGATAAAGAACCCGCCGGGATTGGTGACCAGATCGCCCGACTGCAGGCTGACAGCCAGACCATAGGATTGCAGCGTTGCCAGAAATACCGTGCCATAGCGCGTGTACTGGTTGATTTTCTTGCGCCCCTGCTCGCCCTCTTTCTTGAGTTGCTCCAGCGCGGGCACCATCGACGTCATCAACTGCACGATGATCGAGGCCGAGATGTAAGGCATGATCCCCAGCGCAAAAACACCCATCCGCCCCAACGCGCCACCGGTGAACATCGACAGCATGCCACCGATGCCGGACGCCGCGCCATCCATGAATGCGCGCAGCTCCACCCCGTCGATGCCGGGGACCGGGATGAACGTGCCCAGTCGGTAGACGACCAGCAGGCCCAGCGTGAAGAAGATGCGCTTGCGAAGGTCTGTCGCCTTGCCGAGTGCGGCCCAACTGGTGTTGGCGGCCATTTGTTCTGCTGCGGATACCATGCGGCTCTCTTTTTTATGACAACGCCGCCGGGCCGCTGTTTCTCAGCGAGCCGGCGGCGTGTTTGAAAAACTTAAAAGATATGTAAGCGGCAGCGGGGCCGCTCACAACCTCTTATTCAGCCGCTTGCGCGGTTGTGATCGTCAGGCTGCCGCCGGCCTTCTCGACTGCGTCGACCGCGGATTTCGATGCGCCGGTGACTTCCAGCGTGACCTTGGCGCTGATATCGCCCTTGGCGAGGATGCGCACACCGTCCAGTTTACGACGTACCAGGCCACATGCCAGCAGCGCGTCTTCGGTGATCGCAGCGCCTGCATCAAGCTTCTTGTCGTCGATGAATTTCTGGATCAAGCCAAGGTTCACCACGGCGAATTTCTTGCGGTTCGGCTTGGTAAAGCCGCGCTTGGGCAGACGTTGGTAGAGCGGCATCTGGCCACCCTCAAAGCCCTTGATCGCCACACCCGAACGGGATTTCTGGCCTTTGATACCCCGGCCGCCGGTTTTACCCATGCCAGAGCCAGCACCACGGCCAACGCGTTTGCGTTTCTTGGTGGCGCCTTCGTTATCGTGCAGTTCATGCAGCTTCATGTCGCTTCTCCTTATGCCGGATGCGACCCCCAGCGACGGGAGTGGCCGAACGCGGCTTGATTGGGTTGGTTCGTGACACACATGGCGCCACCCGGGGGCGTATAGCCCCGACCCCGTATGGTTTCAAGGCCGTTTTTATACCCGCAGGGCAGGTCTGAAGCCCGCCCTACCCCGACACCTCTGCCCGCCACTGGTATTGCCTCTCGCCGTTGATCTTCGCGAAAACCTCACCACGATGCCGCCGCCAGTTCGAGTAGGCACGCATCCGCTGGACCCTGGTTTTGCGCATCTCGGAGGCGAATAAGAGGTCGAACCCGATCTGCCTGAAAGTAGCTGGTGGCCCTACGATCTCACGCGGCCAATTGAGGTCCGCCTTTGACCTTCGTGCCCTGCGCCTCGCGCCCGTTTTCACCGTTCTGCTCGACCAATGCTCGATGCAGTGCCCGGACGGCGGCATCCGCATCATCGCGGGCGGTGACAAACAGGATGTCCACGTTGCGCGGCCCCTGCTGCACGGCGACCGGCGCGATATCGGCGTGTTCCAGCGCGGCAAATCCGCTCCCGAGTGCATTCAAACCGCTCAGGTCACGCCCGATTGCCGCTACAACAGAAAGCCCGCGAATCGTGACGGAGGCAGTCGGATACTCCACAGTCAGGTCATTTTCGACCCGCTTGAGCAACTTTGGCGATGCCTCGACGTAATGCGTGATCGAGTTGGCATTCGACGTCTTGGCAACGATATTGACGTTGTGCCGGGTCAGTACCTGAAGGATCGTCGCGTCATAGCCTTTGACGCCGACCATGTCCTGTTCAAACAACTCAAGCGCAAAGACATCCAGCGACGTCAGGATTTCCACCTGCGGGGATTGGGCCGGGGCGTCGTCGATCAGGGTGCCGGGGTCGGAGGGTTCAAACGCGTTCGTCACCCGCAGCGGGATGCCCGCCTGTCGCAAGGTCTTGGCCGCCGAGGGGTGGATCGCCTCCATCCCCATGTTCGACAGTTGGTCCGCAACGTCATAATTTGTGTGGCCCAGCTTCTTGACGTTTTCGAGCCCGACCAGTTTCGGATCGGCCGAGGACAGGTGAAATTCCTTGTGGATGATCGCCTCGGCCGCGCCGATCCGGGCGGCGAGTCGGCTGAACGTGACTTCGGAATAGCCACGATCATAAAGCGACATCAGGTTTTCGGTGCATTGCGCATAGCCGGTCACGATCGGTAATTCACGCGCGCAGTCGATATCGCGAAACGCCTGCTCGATCCGCTCGTCCAGCGTGAACTCGCGGTCGTCGCGCCAGCCGCTCAGATCAACAAAACGGGCGTTCACCCCGGCGCGGCGCAACAGCAGCGTCGTCACATGAGCCGAATGGCTTTCGCCAAGGCCCGCCAGCAGCTCGCGGATGATACCCATATGCTGGCTAAGACGGAAATGCCCGTAAGAACACAGACGTTGCAGGTCGGTCAGGCACGAACGCGCGCCTTCGATCCGTTCGCGCACGAAATCATCCGCTGCCTGAATGTCGCCCGGCGCGCTCAGCACCTTGCGATGCGCGTCGCCCATCGCCTGCGCCACGCGGTTCAGCGCGTCGGACCAGCCATGCGCGTTTTCGGCATTGGCAAAATGAACATAGACGCCGGGTTCGCCGGTTTTCTTGTGCTCCAGCAGCATGTCGGTAATGCCACCATAGGCCGACACGACAAAGATGCGGCCATAGGGATCGCCGCCATCATTCAGCAGCAGGGGGTGCAGCAGTTCGGCCGAGCGGCTCATCGAGGTGCCGCCGATCTTTTCAACGGTTTGGGTGTCTTTGCTCATAACTGTCCGCTCCCGATGATCCGGGGCGCCTCTTGTTTCTATCAGGTGCATGATGCGCGGGGGCGCACGGTGCGTCACTACTGCGCACCCCGCCCCCGGCCCATTCATGGTCTCAGTCGGCAGCGACGTAAGAGCCGTCCGCCTGATGGACCTCGTTGCCCGTCACCGGCGGGTTGAAGCAGCAGGCCATCACCAGTTCTTCTTCGGCGCGCAGGATATGCTTGTCATGCTGATCCAGCGCATACATGACGCCGGGGCGGATCGCGTGAGTTTCGCCCGTGGCTAGATCGGTGATCGAGCCGCTGCCAGACACGCAATAGACGCTTTCAAAGTGGTTCTTGTAGTGGAACGTATGCTCCGAACCGGCCTCCAGCGTGGTGATATGGAACGAAAACCCCATCCCGTCACTCGCCAGCAGCATCCGCACGGAAGTCCACCGGGCGTCATGCACGTCCTTGTCGGTGTTCTTCAAGTCATTGATATCACGAACGATCATAGCCTTACTCCGCTGCAATTTTGGTTTCGACGCAGCTGCGCGCAGCGTCTACGAGGGTGTCCAATCCGGCCTTGAACTGCTCCATCGGCGTAGTCAGCGGCGCCAGGACCTTGACGACCTCGTCCTCGGCACCGGACGTCTCGATTATCAGCCCGCGCGCGAACGCCTCGGCGCAGATTGCACCCGCCAGATCGCCATTGCCGACATCGACGCCCTGCATCATGCCGCGCCCCTTCAGCCGCGCGCCGGGGGTCATCTCGGCGATGCGCTGCAAGCCATCGGTCAGGACAGCCGCCTTTTCCGCGATCTCGTTCTTGAACGCATCATCGGACCAGAATTTTTCCAGTGCGACCCTGGCGGTCACAAACGCATGAGTGTTGCCCCGGAACGTGCCGTTATGCTCGGCCGGGGTCCAGACATCCAGTTCCGGCTTGACCAGCGTCAGCGCGAACGGCAAGCCGAACCCAGACAACGATTTCGCCATCGGGATCATATCCGGCTCGATATCCATGTCATCGAAGCTGAAGAAACTGCCGGCGCGACCGATGCCAGCCTGAATGTCGTCGACGATCAGCTTGGCACCGTGCTTTTTGGCCAGCCTTGCGATCCCTTCGACCCATTCGCGCGACGCAGCAGTCAGCCCGCCCTCGCCCTGCACCAGTTCCAGCACGAAGGCCGCAGGCGCGTCTATCCCGCTGGAGCCATTATCGAGCATGGCCTCGGCCATCGCCAGCGTATCCACATCCTCGCCCAGCGATCCCTCGTAAGGCAGGTGCGTGACATTGCCGAGCGGCAGGCCAGCACCACCGCGCTTGCCCGCGTTGCCTGTCAGCGACAGCGCGCCAAGCGTCATGCCGTGAAAACCGTTAGTGAAGGAAATCACGTTGCTGCGCCCCGTCACCTTGCGCGCCAGCTTGATCGCTGCCTCGACCGCGTTGGCACCGGTGGGACCGGTCATCATCACCTTGTGATCCATGCCGCGCGGGGCCAGTACCAGCCGCTCGAACGTCTCCAGAAATTCGGCCTTTGGGTTCGTATACATGTCGAGCGCGTGGGCTATGCCGTCCTCGGCAATATGCGCGATCAGCGCGGCCTTCATATCGGGGTCGTTGTGACCGTAGTTCAGCGAAGAACAGCCCGAAAGGAAATCAGTATAGCTATTGCCTTCCGCATCGAAAAGGGTCGAGCCGGTCGCGCGGCAGAACACCGCATCAAAACTGCGACAATAGCTGCGCACCTGGGATTCACGGCGCTCAAAGATGGATTTATCGGCTGAAGTATCAGTCGTCATAACGGTTTCCTTTCTTGTGGGTGTCAGGTCCGGGGTCGGGCAGTGGCGCTCAGGCCACCGCCTCCAACCCGTCGGACTCCGGCAGCTGGATCGTCACCATGTGCTCGGTGGCCTGTCCGCCCTGAAAATGGGTCTCTCTCTCGAAATGGGCCTCGTGGTCCAGTTCGCCGTCCTGGGCATCCGCAAAGCTGCGAAAGAGCGCCCAGCTTGCGTCATTGTCCTTGGTGATCGTCGTCTGCATCCGGGTGACATCGCGGCATTCGTCGCGCGCCAGAAGCTGCTCCAGCATCCGCTTGGCCAGCCCCAGGCCGCGGGCCTTCGGCGAAACGGCGACCTGCCAGACAAAGAACGTCTCCGCGTCGCCGGGCAGGACATAGCCGGAAATCCATCCGATATGCATACCGTCGAGTTCGGCCAGAATGCAGGTATCGCGGAAGTGATCGCACTGGATCAGGTTGCAATACATGGAATTCTCGTCGAGCGGCTTGCACGCTGCGATCAGATCCCAGATTAGCGCGCCATCCTCGGCGTCGGGCTTGCGGAACTGGACGTCATCGTGACGCGACTTGATCTTGTGGATATCGACCACGGGATACCTCGGCATCTGTTTCGTTCAAGTGCATAGATATACGATGCTTCGGCATAAGATCAACTATGCTAAGCAATATTATTACTAATTATTTTCACTCACTACAATTCTTGCTTTATAAGTGTAATAGCTCAAATACGTCACTTTCTCGCCCCGCACTTCACACTTAGTCGCTTGCTAGGCTAATTACTTTATCGCCTTGCGAAACAGCCCGCAAACGTCTAAATTAAAACGATATTCAGCGGCAGGAGAGCCTGGTGGATCGGACCGATATTTCCCTCATCGCCTTGCGCCGAATCTTGCGGGCGACCGAGCTTTACGGTCGCGATCTGGCCAGATCGGCGGGGCTGACCCCGGTGCAGGTTCGCGTCCTGCAAATTCTGCTGGTCCGTAAAACGGCTACGCCCAAGGAGATTGCCAAGCAGTTGGGCGTCAGCGCTGCGACCGTCTCGACCCTGCTCGACAGGCTTGCTGCCAAGGCGATGATCGAACGCCAGCGCTCGGATGTCGACCGGCGCCAGGTCAACATCGTGCTGACCGACACCGGCCGGAGCGCGATCGAGGGCATGCCGGATCCGCTTCAGCAGAAATACGTCGATGAGTTCGAAGCCCTGGAAGACTGGGAGCAGGCGATGATCGTGGCTGCACTGGAACGGGTCGTGTCCATGCTGAACGCGTCCACCCTGGAGGCCTCACCGTTACTCGACATGGGGGAAATCCACCGCACCCAAGCGCCGGATCTGCCGCTTTCGGATTGACCCAGCAAGGCGCAGCTAGGTGTTTAGTCCCGGCACCGAGATGGGTAACTGTCTGTTTGCGCATGGCCAAGCGTAGATCTAGACTTCTGCTCATGATGTTGGATCACTTTTTCGCGGCAGGAAACCGGCGGTAGAGGCAAAGTGAATTACAGACATGAAGCGCATCAGGCACTCAATCGTGCCCACGAGGCTCTGGAGCACGATGACACGCGGCTGAAATATGCCGCGCTAGAACTGCGCATGGCGATGGAATCCCTGACCTATGACAGGGCGCGGGCCTACAAGAACGAATTCCCTCTGACCTGCCCCCCGCGAGATCCCTCACTTTAATGTAGAGTTTGCTCAACCACGAAGGAGCAAACTGATGCGAAAGAG
>CANNCP010000016.1 GCA_947503145.1 uncultured Roseovarius sp. | reverse complement strand
TGGGGGCTTTGCCATCCGACAGGCGGGTCAAAATCAAATGCTGAAGCCGGGTCAGTTTTGAATGCTCATTGACATTCAAACCATAAAGTTCAATTGGTTCGTGGCGCGGCCAGTATTATAGCTGCGCCGAGCAAGCAAACGGCTGTGCCAAGCGTATCCCACCTGTCCGGTCTGTGACCCTCTGCAAGCCACATCCACAGTACCGAAGCCGCAATGTAGACTCCGCCATAGGCGGCAAAGGCGCGGCCCGCAGCAACCGTTTCGACTTGCGCCAGAAGCCACCCGAATACCACCAAGGCTACAATACCGGGTACGAGCCAAGCCGCGGATGCGCCGAGGCGCCACCAGCTCCAGATCGCGAAACACCCGGCGATCTCGGCCAAGGCCGCAAGCGGATAGGCAAGCGCGGCAGGCATCTCAGGCACCGATCTCGTCGTGTTCGGTCAAACATTCGGAATGATCCCGCAACACCTCAAGCACCTTGCAATCGGCGGTACGTCCACCGCTGCATTCGTGAACCATGCGTTTCAGTTCGGTGCGCAGCGCCTTCAGACGGGCCATGCGCTGCTCCACCTGCTTTAGCTGGCGACGCGCAATCGCGTCGGCTTCTTCGCAGGGCCGATTGGGCTGGTCGCTGAGGTCGAGCAGCTCGCGGATCGCATCAAGCGAGAAGCCGAGTTGTCGCGAATGGCGGATAAAGGACAGTCGGTCGAGCTGTGCATTGTCATAGCGCCTCTGTCCGCCTTCAGTCCGGCCGGGTTCGGGCATGAGCCCGATCTGCTCGTAGTACCGAATGGTCTGCACCTTTGTGCCGGTCTTCTTTGACAGAGTGCCGATCGTGAGCATCTTCGCCTCCATGAAAAGTTACAGTCTTTGTAGGTTTTGCCGCCCCAATAGACAAGTGCCGGATTCACAGACGCGTGAGTTTAAGCCACAACGTGATTTCGCGCTTGAACCTCTAGTAGCTAGAGGATGTAAACGCGGCAATAATCAAGAATCAAAATCAGGCGCACAGGATTGTCCCTCACATCGGCACAGAAATTTCTTTGGGTTTTGGCAGGCGTCGCGTCGCTTGCCTTCGTATGGTTTTTGCTCTGGTCGGACTATCGCGCTGACCGCGCCCGAACCGACACCGATCCAGCGTTTGTCGCTGCATTCGAATTGACGGACCACCAAGGTGTGGTTCGAACGGAAGAAGACTTTTCGGGGCGTTGGATGTTGGTATTTTTCGGCTTCAGCAACTGCCCCGATGTCTGCCCGACGACACTGTCTGAGGTCGCGGCGGTGATGGACGGTCTGGGCGACAATGCCGCGAGGGTCCAGCCGATTTTCATAACCATCGACCCCGAACGGGACACGCCCATGGCACTCGCCGAATTCGTTCCGCTGTTCGATGCGAACATCATCGGGCTGACAGGTACGCCCGAACAGATCGCCGCTACATCCGAAACGTTTCCGATCTTCTTTGAACGCATCGAAGAGGCCACAGCGCCGGATGGCTACACAATGGGCCACACCTCGCATCTGTTTCTGTTCGACCCCGAGGCAGGCTTTGCAGACTCATGGCCCTATGGCACGTCCGCTGAAGAGATTCTCGCCGATCTGGAAGAGAGGATCTGACCGACATGAACCGCGTACCCGCAGAAACCGCCCTCGGGCTGGCATGGATCGTTGCCCTCGTCGCCTCGCTTGCTGTACTTTTCATCGGCGAAGTGATGGGGCAGACACCCTGCGTGTTGTGCTGGTTCCAGCGCGCCTTCATGTTCCCGCTCGCGATCATTCTCGGCCTCGGCCTTTGGTGGCGAGACGGCAGCGTCGGGCGCTATGGCATCGCTCTGGCGCTTGGTGGTGGCGTGGTCGCCCTGTGGCACATGGGCCTCTACGCGGGCCTGATCCCCGAACGTATCCAGCCCTGCACGGCCACCGGCCCCTCGTGCACCGATGATAACCAATTGGTCTTCGGCATCCCGATCCCGCTGATGGCGCTGGCCGCCTTCGCGCTGATCGGGTTCCTGTCGGCCCTTTCATTGAAGGAAACACAAACATGAATCGACGCGGCTTAATCCTGTCCGTTCTCGCCCTCGGCGTTGCCGGTTTCGGCGGAGCCACTTGGTACGCGACTCGCCCCGGCCCCGCGGCCGAAGCAAAAACCGTTGCGCCGGAACTCGCGGACGCGATGATCCGCTCTTACTCGCCCATCCTCGGACCTGCCGACGCGCCCGTCACGATTGTCGAATTCTTTGACCCGGCCTGCGAGGCTTGCCGCGCCTTCCATCCGATCGTGAAGGACATCATGGCACAGCATGGAGATGCCGTCCGCGTCGTTATCCGCTACACCGCGTTTCATGGCGAGGCATCCGAGGAAGCGATCCGCGTGCTCGAGGCAGCACGCATGCAAGGCGTTTACGAGCCGGTGCTCGAAGCCGTTCTGCGGGATCAGCCGAGATGGGCGTCGCACGGCGCGCCTGAGCTCGGTCTGATCCTCCAGATCGCCGCCACTGCCGGACTCGATGCAGAGGCCGCGCGCACGCAAATGCTGGCACCAGATGTCGTTGCGATCCTGAATCAGGATCGTGCGGACGTCGAAACCGTGGGAGTGCGCCAGACTCCTACTTTCTTTGTAAACGGCAAGTCGCTCGATCCATTCGGGGAGGCAGAACTGCGGCGATTAGTGGCCGCGGAAGTTGCCGCCGTGCAAAGCTGAATGGAAAAGGCAGGACCAAAACGATGAAAAAGATTATTATGACGGGCACACTGGCCGCGCTCTTGACCTTTGGAGGGCTCTCAGTGCCCGCACTGGCCGGACCCGTGGATGTCGTCGTCGAAAGCGCGTGGTCTCGCGCCTCCATAGGGATGAACCGCCCCGGGGCCGCCTACATGACGATCCGCAACACTGGCGACGAGCCGGTGACGCTGATTGGTCTTTCAACACCCCTCGCGATGATGCCCGAGATCCACGAGACGAAGACCAATGCCGAAGGTGTGAGTTCCATGAGCGCGGCAGGTGAGATCGCGATCGCCCCGGGCGAGAGCGTCGCGCTTGAGCCAGGCGGCCTCCACGCGATGTTGATGCGGCTACAACAACCCATGACGGAAGGGGAAACCTTTCCGCTGACCCTACTTTTTGTCGACGGGGGCGAGGTGACGGTCGAGGTGCCGATCCTTGGCATCGCCGCACGCGGACCGGAAGACTAATGCGACGAAGGACGATCGCAGGATACGGCGCGGCCGGTGCCGGTGCAATTGCCTTGACGCTCTTCGTCGGTTGGTGGCGGGTCGACGGACCCGGTGCGCCCGAACCTATCGGGCAGCGGCCTATGGCTCTGACCGAGATGGATTTCCGCCTGACTGACCATGAAGGCAACGAGGTCGGGCCGGAAACCCTGATCGGGCGACCGACGATGGCGTTCTTCGGTTTCACTTACTGCCCCGATGTCTGCCCGACCACGCTCTCGGACATTTCAGGTTGGCTCGACGATTTAGGAGACGAAGCCAAACAGCTGAACGTGGTTTTCATCACGGTCGATCCCGAGCGCGATACCGTCGAGGCGATGGCAGAATATGTCAGTTATTTCCACCCAGCGATCCGCGGCTGGACGGGACCGGAGGGGCAGATTGCGCGCATCGCGGACGGCTTCCGCGCTGCCTACGAGCGGGTGCCCACGGAAGGCGGCGACTACACGATGAACCACACGGCCAGCGTCTTCCTGTTCGGTGCTGCTGGACGGTTCGTCACCATGATTGACTATCATGAACCGAGGGAATTCGCGGTACCGAAGATCCGCCGCGCGTTGGAAGAAGAAACGGAGGGGGCGACATGAGGCTCAGAACTTTTGCGGCAGGTGTCGCGCTTGCGGGGACCGTTTCGGGGGCGGCTATCGCCTTCTTCGATGTTCTGTCGAAAGAATCCGTGCCGCCAGAACTTGCCCAGGCAGGTAGCTGGATGCCCCAGCGTCCTGAAGCTCCCCGGAGCCTGGACATTCCGTTGTCGCTGCCAGCTACGGCGTGGGCGGAAGATACACCCCGCCTCGGCCCCTTGCCCCTGCTGCAGGCCGCTGTTGTTGACAGGCCGATGCAGGCGATCGAACCGCCCCTGTTGACTTGGTCTCGCGACATATCTTCTGGTGAAACGCTCGACTCCTTGCTTTCCGAAGCCGGTCTTGCGGGAGCCGACCGGGCGGAAGTCGCCCTTGCGCTTGGCGCGGAATACGATCTGCGACGGTTGCGGCCGGGGAATTCGGTCACTGTTGTTTCGACTATGGATGGCAGCCCCCGCACCGTCTCGCTCGCCGTCGAGGACGGGGTGCGGATCGAGGTGCTTTTTGGCGAGCAGGTGTCCACGCAGGTCGTGGCGCCGGATCCGGAGGTCGTAACCCTTGCTGGGGAGGCCGTGATCGACACCTCGATCTTCGCGGCACTCGACAATGCCGGCATCCCCGCCCGATTTGCCGTGGACCTTGCGCAAATGCTGGGTGGAACCGTGGATTTCCGCCGTGAGATGGCTGGAGGCGAGACACTAAGGCTTCTCTGGCGCGAGACGCGCGTCGGCGATGACAAGATCGGACAGCCGGACCTCGCCTTCGCCGCACTGGAAATCGGCGATTCGCTTTACGAGATCGTTTGGCCGGACGACGGCAGCGGTCAGGCGACGATCTACGTCGATGGCGAGGTGCTTCGCGTCTTTGCACAGCCGGTCGAGGGCGCGCGCCTCAGCTCGGTGTTCGGGCGCCGCACACATCCGGTCTACGGAAACGTCCGGATGCACACCGGCGTCGATTTTGCCGCGGCAAGCGGGACGCCGGTACGGACGACGGCACCGGGCCGGGTCAGCTTCATCGGCTGGCGAGGCGGCTATGGACGCGTGGTCGAAATCTCCCACGGCTCCGAGACCATGACGCGCTACGCGCATCTCAGCGCCGTGCCGGAGGGCCTATCACAGGGCCAACGCGTGGCGGCGGGAGATGTGATCGGCCGCGTTGGCGCAACCGGCACAGCGACAGGTCCCAACCTGCACTACGAAGTCCTCGTAGATGGGCGTCCGACTGACCCTCTCTCTGACGACCGGCTCGCAGAAGCCGCAGAGAAAGAGGTGGATGATACCGCCGCGCTGTTGCGTCTGACCGAGGCGCGCGCGCTTCTGACTGAAAACCTTGACAGCGAAATTGCCCAGACGACAACCGAAAGGCTCTGACCCATGAAACGCATGACCCAAGCTCTGACCATCGCGCTCGCCCTGTTCCCGGCGGCCCAGGCCCTCGCAGAGGCAACAGCGATAGACGTCCGCAAGACCAACGGATGCGGCTGCTGCCTGTCCTGGATGAACCATCTCGAGGAAAACGGATTCGCGCCGACGGGCGAGAACATGTTTGGCGGGTCGCTGGTTCGTTTCAAGCTCGACAACGGCGTGCCGCAGCGCATGGTCTCCTGCCATACCGCGCTCATAGAGGGCTACGTGATTGAAGGCCATGTCCCGGCCGCTGATATCCGCCGCCTTCTTGAGGAACGCCCGGACGCCGTCGGCCTCGCCGTTCCGGGAATGCCCTATGGCTCGCCCGGCATGGGGCCGGAAGAAAACCGTGAAGCTTATGATGTCTTCCTCATCCGCGAGGACGGGTCGACCGAAGTCTTTTCAAGCTACGCCGAAGGATAATCTGGCCCGCTTATGGAAAACCTGTCTCCGATAATGCTCGGCTTTCTCGGAAGCCTTGCCGCCGGATCGCTCACGGCAGTCGGAGCAATTCCCGTGCTGTTCGGGCGCATCCCGTCGCGGGCGACGCGCGATCTGTCGCTCGGCTTCGCTGCCGGCGTCATGCTCTCAGCCTCGTTCTTTTCTCTGATCATCCCGGCATTGGATGCGGCGGAGCCGATGTTCGAAAACGGCGCGATGCCTGCGGCCATCGTTTGCGTCTCGATCCTTTTGGGCATGGGGGCCGTTGCATTGATGAATGAAAGGCTGCCGCACGAGCATTTCAGAACGGGACGCGAAGGGCCCGAAGCGGCGTCCTTACGGCGGGTCTGGCTGTTCATCATCGCGATCACGATCCACAACTTCCCCGAAGGCCTCGCGGTCGGAGTTGGCTTCGGTTCCGGAGGTATGGAGGGCGGTCTGCCACTCGCTATCGGCATCGGGCTTCAGAATGCGCCTGAAGGGCTGGCCGTCGCGGTATCCCTGTTGGGCGAAGGATATCCGAAGCTGCGCGCATGGGGCATCGCCGCGCTAACGGGCATGGTCGAGCCGATTGGCGGTTTGCTCGGGGCGGGCATCATCACACTGTCGGAACCGCTGCTGCCATGGGGCTTGGCCTTTGCCGCAGGCGCCATGCTCTATGTCATCAGCCACGAAATCATCCCCGAAACCCATCGAAGCGGCCATCAGAACAAGGCAACGCTCGGCTTGGCCGTCGGGCTCGTTTTGATGCTTTTTCTCGATGTTTGGTTGGGGTGACGCAATGCCAGTGCATAAACTATCTCCGGTGATCGGCATTTTTGCGGCGCTTACCGCTTTCGTAATCGATCAGATCACAAAAGCCATTGTTGTGGCGAATGCGGCCTCCTTAAGCACTGGAATCGCCGTGTTTCCAGGTTTTAACCTTGTCTTTTATCGCAATGATGGCGTCACTTTCGGATTACTTGGCGGCGCACCATGGTGGAGCCTCATAGCTCTCGCTCTTGCCATCTGCGGCTGGCTGGGGGTTATGCTGTTTCGCGCCGAAAATGCGGTTGAAACGCTCGCTTACGGAGCGATCATCGGTGGAGCCTTGGGCAATGTCATTGATCGTGTGCGGTATCGGGCTGTAACGGACTTCCTGGATTTCTACATCAACTCAACGCATTGGCCTGCCTTCAACATGGCCGATGTGTTTGTCGTCAGTGGCGTGGGGCTCTTGCTCGCCGCACCCTGGGTCAGTGCGCGGCGTCCGATCAAGTCGTGAAGCCGGTAATTCTGAACTGCTTCGCTCTGCGCAAACGTCTGCTCTCGCGGATGACGCTTGGTTTCGCCGCCGGGGCGCTGACCGTTCTAACCTTCCCGCCTTTCTCGATTCTCCTTCTTGTTCCCGTTGCCTATTCTGCGTTGTTTGTCGGTCTTCGCGACCTCTCCTTCGGGCGTGCTTTTCTCGTCGGCTGGGCGTTTGGTCTCGGCCAGTTCGGTTTCGGGATTTCGTGGATCGCGGAAAGTTTCTACGTCGAACCCGAGCGTTTCGGGGCGCTGGCGATCCCGGCCGTCGCGGGATTGTCCGCAGGTCTCGCGATTTTCCCGGCCATTGCCGCCGTGCTCTTCGTCGAAATCGCGCGGCGCGGAGCCATGGGCAGTCTCCTGGCCTGTCTCCTGTTCGCGACCTCCTGGACCGCGGCCGAGTGGTTGCGCGGTCACGTTCTGACAGGTTTTCCGTGGAACCTCGCCGGCTACGCTCTTGTCGATTACGCCGCCCTTCGCCAGCCCGCCGCCTGGGTGGGAAGTTATGGGCTAAGCTTTCTCACCGTGTTCGTAGCGGCACTCCCCGGCGCGGCTCTCATGGCGGTCGGGCGACAACGATTGATCATCTCGCTCATGCCGCTGGCCGGCATCGTGACGATGTGGGCCGTCGGCACGCTTCGCCTCCAGTCGGATGCACCACAGCCACCGGATGTCGACCTGCGCATCGTTCAGGGCAACGTTCCCCAAGAGGAGAAATGGGCGCCCGAGAACCGCGAGGCGACCTTCGCGCTCTATCTCGAGCTTTCAACCCAGCCCGGCGATTTCGACGTTCTTCTCTGGCCGGAAACCGCCTTTCCCGGGTTCCTCGATGAGGATGGCCAGGCGCGATCCCGCATTGCCGCTGCGCTACCGGACGGCAGCGTGCTGCTAACCGGAGTGCCGGACCGTGTACTGAGCGAGGATGACACCCGATATTTCAACACCGTCCAGGCTTTTGACGATACCAATGAGATCCTGACCGGATACGCGAAACACCATCTCGTGCCCTTTGGCGAATACGTGCCATTCCGCGGCTGGTTGCCGATCGAGCGGCTGACGGCGGGGCTGGGCGATTTTACGCCCGGACCGGGTCCGCGCACCCTTGCGCTTCCGGGTATGCCCCTGGTCGCCGTGGCGATCTGCTATGAGATCATTTTCCCGGGCCATGTGGTCGACGACATGTTCCGACCCGACTGGATTTTTAACGCGACGAACGATTCCTGGTTTGGAACCAGCATCGGACCCGAGCAGCATCTGGCTTCCGCACGTATGCGCGCCGTAGAGGAAGGCCTTCCTGTCATCCGAGCCGCGAATACGGGCATCTCTGCGGTCATCGACGCGAACGGAGAGATCATTGCGCGGCTCGATACCGGGGAAAGGGGCATCATCGACGCTGATCTTCCCTCAGCGCAGCCGCCTACGCCATATGCGCTTTTCGGGGACTGGATGTTGCTGGCGCTCATCTTGGCTTCGTGGAGCTGGGCTCTGGCGGCCAATGCGACGGCTAACTACCGCCGCATGAGAAAGACCGTCATGCAAAGATGTGGATAGGCGTTCCGTCCTTCACCATTGCATAGATGTCCTCGATCTGCCGATCTGTGACTGCGATGCAGCCAGCTGTCCAGTCGCGGATGTCCGTCGGGTCGATGCCGGGGCGTGGACCACCATGGATGAAGATGTCGCCGCCGGGGGAAAGGCCCTGCGCTGCGGCAAAGGCGATGTCGGCCTCATTTGGATAAGAGATGCCAACTGAAAGATGATACGTACTTTCAGGGTTGCGCTTATCGACTATGTAGGTGCCCTCCGGGGTCCGACCGTCTCCCTCGAATTGCTTGTGACCCTGAGGAGCGAAGCCCAGCCCGATCGGATAGGTTTGCAGCACGCGATCGGATCCGTCGAGAAAAAGCAAACGCTGTCCCTTGTAGAGCCGGAGTCGCGTCACTTCGGGTCCGTCATAGCTGCGGAACTTGCCGGCACAGCCCGACAAAAAGGCCGCTAAGCCACCCAACAGGACGGCGCGGCGGGGAAATCGGATGGTTTTCACTGCTCGATGCCTCTTTCGTGAGGTCTGATATGGACATTATGTTACCTTGCAAATGCTGCGTGATCAATGTCCGTGGGCAAGCGCGGCCTTTGCCATCTGTGGCCCAACCTGCTCGCCACCGGACGGCGGTGCCTTGGCCTCTTGGCTGTTAAGCAGGCGCAGGGCGTTCGCCACCACCAGCAATGACACACCCACGTCGGCTGCAATAGCGCCCCACATCGATGCCATTCCGAACGCGGTAGCGACAACGAAAACTCCCTTGGTCGCCAAGGAAATACCGATGTTCTGATGGATAATCGACATTGTCCGGCGCGAATGACCGATCAGCCAAGGCACCTTGCCGAGGTCGTCGGTCATGAGGGCAATGTCCGCCGTCTCGATTGCCGCGTCAGAACCAACCGCACCCATCGCGATGGCATAATGCGCGCGCGCCATTGCGGGAGCATCGTTCACCCCGTCGCCGATCATGGCAACCATGTCATGAGTTTTGACCAGGTCTTCGATGGCTGTCACCTTGTCTTCGGGCAGAAGCTCAGCGCGCACCTCGTCGATACCGACCTCGGCGGCAACGGCGCGCGCTGTTCGCTCGTTGTCACCGGTCAGCATGACGATG
This sequence comes from uncultured Roseovarius sp., assembly GCA_947503145.1. Lineage (GTDB taxonomy): Bacteria > Pseudomonadota > Alphaproteobacteria > Rhodobacterales > Rhodobacteraceae > Roseovarius. Next base: position 30,614 of record CANNCP010000016.1, on the reverse strand, counting down.
GTCTTCACGCCCTGCGCGTGAAGTTGCGCCACGATGCCCTTGGCATCAGGGCGGATGCGATCGCGCAGTTCAAGAATGCCCGTCACACCGGATTCATCGCCGACAGCGACAAGGGTGCTGCCGGCGCCTTCGATCCGCTCCCGCAGATCCTTCGGAATGGCGTCGCCGAAACCCTTCTCCTCGGCAAACCGGTCCGACCCCAGCCAGATCGACCGTCCGTCAGTGCGTCCTTCAAGTCCTCTGCCGGGAATGGTGCGGGTATCCTCTGCGGCGGACACCTTGACGCCGTCGGCCTCCGCCCGCGCGAGAATGGCACGCGCCAAAGGGTGCGACGAACGTGCCTCCAGTCCTGCGGCGAGGGTCATCAGATCTTGCGCTGAAGCCCCGCCCAGCGGGTGCACCGCCGCCACTTCCGGCTGGCCCATGGTGATTGTGCCGGTCTTGTCCATGGCCAGCGCCGTCGTCCTGCCCGGCGCCTCTACATAGGCACCGCCCTTGATGAGGACGCCCGCCCGCGCCGAAGCGGTGAGCGCTGCGACGATGGAGACAGGGGTCGAGATGACCAGAGCACATGGGCAAGCGATCACCAGCAGCACGAGGGCATTGTAGAACCAGTAATCCCAGGCTCCGCCGAAGATAAGCGGCGGCAGTAGCGCAATTGCGACGGCGAGAGCCATGACGATAGGCGTGTAGATGCGGGCGAACTTTGCCACCCACTGTTCCACGGGCGCGCGGCGGGCATGAGCGTCGCCGACCATGCGGATGATCTTGGCCAAGACGGTATCCGAGGCGGCCTTCGTGGCGCGCACCGTTAGTGTACCTTCGCCGTTGATCGTGCCCGCATAGACCTCGTCTCCGGCCTCTTTGGGTATCAAAGCACTTTCGCCTGTGATCGGCGCCTGGTCGACCGCGCCCGCGCCACCCGTCACCAGGCCGTCGAGCGGGATACGGTCGCCACCGCGTACAATAAAGCTTGAGCCTACGGCGACTTGCGCCGCCGGCATGTCGGTCTCGCTTCCGTCATCGCGGATCACGCGCGCGGTGGGTGGCGCAAGATCCAGGAGCGCCGACACCGCGTTCCGCGCGCGCCCAACGCTCCAGCTTTCGAGAAAGAGGGACAGCGAAAAGAAAAAAGCCACTGTCGCTGCCTCGAAGAATTCACCGAGCCCGATGGCTCCGGCGACTGCGACAACCATCAGCAGGTTCATGTCGGGCGACAGCCGACGTGCGGACGACCATGCCTTCGGTGCCACAAGCCAAACGCCGAATAGGATAGCAACTGCAAAAAGCCCTGCCTCGGCCAGCGGCATCGGCGCTTCGCCGTGCCCCGCGAAGAGGCCGAGCGCCCCGCCCATACCTGTCTCGACGATGTGCCAGAGAAAACCCGCCGCCCAGAAGCCGCCGCTGAGAGCCGTAAACAGCCGCTGTCGTGCAAGATGGGCCGCTTGGTCGACCGACGCGTTCTCGGCATTCCACGGCTTCGCGGTCATGCCGGTGCTCGCGACAAGTTCCGCAACTTCGTCGTCCGATACACTCTTTGCGCTGTCGAGAATGGTCATCCTCCCGTTGATCACATCGAACGCGAGATGCTCGGCCCCGCCGATCTGCGGGCCGATTACCTTATTCAAGATCGCGACCTCCTCGGCGCAATCGAGGCCGGACACCTGAAAACTGCGCCCGCCGGTTGGGGCGGGCGTCGTCGGTGCGATGTCGCCGCACGTTCCGGCGCTACCACAGCAACTGCCGCCGCTTGCCTGGGCATCTTCGGCGTGATCGTGATCGTGGCGGTGGGTGTCGGACGGCATGAACGGACCTCTGGATTCGGGTGCTTTGTAATGACATAGCCCCTACAGTAGCTAGAGCTTCAAGAGAAAAGTTCGGTGGTATTTCCGTTTGTTTTCTTGCTAGACGGTCCGACGACAGCCTCAATCACGGCGTGAGGCATAAAAAGCCGATACTAAGAAAACAGAAAAGAAAGGAAACTCGATGCAGGTTTTGATGCTGAAGCAAAAAATGATGGTTGCGGTGGCGCTTTTGCTCACGACAGGATGCGCCATCCAGCCGACAGGGCCGAACGACACGGCAGACCAGACGGGCAACGTTCCCGAAGCCGTGGTTACGATGGCTGCTCCGGATCAGGATGTTGCAACCGCGCGCCTCGTGCCGGAAGACGGCTGCTATTGGTACGAACACAGCGGGCCGGTCGAAACGACGCTGCTGCCGTTGCGCACGGCGAACGGTAATCCGATCTGCGTGGCACGCGAAGCTTGAGGACGCGCCACACGTTGGATCAACGCGCCTCAGACCTACGCACCACACTCAACTTCGCGCGGTGACACTGTCCTCCGCCGAGTACAAATGTGCCGTCGATTCGATCTCAACGTTGGGATAAAGTTCGTTAATGTGAGCCATGACCATCCGCACGCAACCCGAACTGGCTCGACCGCCGATACTTCTCGGATAGGGCGTGCCGTGTATTCGAAGATAAGTGTCGCGGTCTCCGACGTACAGATAGATGGCTCGTGATCCCAAAGCGTTTTCGGGGCCGGGTTCCATCCCGTCGGCCCATCGTGCGTTTTCCGGATCCCGCTCGATCATGTTCTGGGTCGGTGTCCAATGCGGCCACCTCACCTTGCGTTTGATCGTGTAGACCCCAGGCTCGTATAGGTTGCCCCGGGCAATGGCCACACCGTAGCGCATTGCGGTCCCGCTCTCCTCGATATGATAGAGATACCGCGCGACCGCATCGACATGGATGTCTCCTGGCACGAGTCCGGGTTTCGCGACCACGCGCTGGGGCAAAAAGCGCGGGTGTAGGCCCCAAGGGTTTGACGTGGCCGGATCGAATCCGGGCGGCGTGACTTGCGCGTCCCATTCAGCCTTCTGTGCCTCGGCGGGCCAGGTATCGGCCAACAGGGGGCTGGAAACAGACGCGGAGAATAGCGCCGTTGTTGTTTGAATGAAGTGTCGTCTTGTCAGCATGTCTTACCCTTTCGGTTCCCACCAGAATCTATGGCAAGAACGGTATCTGTTCACTTTGATTAGATAGGACTTCTAGTGGCTAGAGGTTCAAGGACATATTTTCGTGAAAACACACGATCCTTGTGATCCGCAATTTACCATCCGCTACTACGAAAAGATCGGCGCGCCGCCCAGCCTGACCCGGCCTGTTCCCGAGACCACGGTTGCTGCAGAGTCAGATCCTGTCGAAGCTGGCTATGGAGGAAGGCCATATCGCCCGCTTCGCCTGAGCAGCGAACGGCAGTGTGGTGAACTTTGACTTGCACGGTGACGGGGGCAGGCAAAGCAGCAACGACAAACAGGGCCGCGCAGTGTCCAAAATACCGGGCGTCTTGCTCGCCGCCTTCACCAGTCATCATAGATGGTGAAGGCACAACCGCACGGAAGCGCCGGCCACAGCGGCCTTGCGCACTGGCGAGGAGTATCTCCAAATTCGAGCACCTTGATTGCCAAGGTTCCGGCGGGCTTTGCCTCCTCCTACCGGAACTTTGGCCGACTGGCACGCACCCGTCAGGATACCGAGCGATGACGCTCATCTCTTAGGTCGTGGTGCGCCACATCCGGAACCGGCCCTGCCCGGTCACTTCGCAGATCAAACCCCGCGCTTCCATCCAGACGAGGTTGCGCTGGACGGCGGCGCGGCTGGCACCGGTCAGGGTCTCGGCCATTGGGGCGGAGACGAGGGGCCATTCGGCCAGCACGGCGCGCAATGCTGGTGGTGTCTTGCCAGAGAGCGGGGCCATCATGGTTTCCGCCCGCGCTGACCATGCCTGGATATCGTCGAGGTGCCGCATCGCGGTCAGGCATGCTGTTTCCATTCCCTCGAGCCAACGCTCCAAGCGCTCAGCTGGTGGGCCACTGGCGCGCAGCCCCCCTGCCCCGCGCATAGCCAGAGGCGCAAAGATGGCCCCTCCATTCGAATTCGGGCCTTCGCTGGCGGCAATGCGTGCGGCGGTAACCGCCGCTTCCATCCGTTCGCCCTGTTGCCCGAGGCCCGCAAGGCTCCAGAGGTGAAGCCCCATGCAGGCGCGTGTGATCGGGTGCAGGTCGACGGCTTGCGCCATCAGGTCAAGCCAACCGCCCGCGCGATCCGCAAAGGTTTCGGCTTCACCTGCTATGTTTTCGGGGTCACGGCGATCGAGGAAGGCGGACAGGTCCACCTCTGGGCCGGGACCGCCTGTTAGACGCCGCACTGCCCATCCGACACGCGCGAGCGCTGCAGTGTTGTCCTGCACGCCGGACAGGCGCATGGATATCCAGAGCGCCAGCCGATCCGGGCCAATACGGTCACCCACAAACCAGCTGAGGTCTGCCGCCTCCATCAGCGCGAGCCTGTGCCGCCAGCCTTTCGGGCCACGGCGCAGCCGGTCATCCAATGCGCCGATCCGACCAGCCACACGGGCGAGACGCGCGGCATTAACCGCCTCTGCCTTCCGCCAATCGTCGAGGACTGCGGTTTCACGCAGCTCTGCTCTCGGTCCGGGCGGCAGATAATCCGGCTCCACTTCCATCGGACCGGGCAGGAACCACAGGTCGTCCTCAGACGTCTCTTCAAGCCCCTCCGAATCCACTAGAGGATCGTCAAAACTATCATAATGTGTAGATACTTGAGGCTTCATATGTGCAAAATACGACACTTTTGCATTTTACCCAAGTGTTTTGTCAGGGTGCGCCCACACACCTTATATAGCACGTGCGCGCGGTGGTCTGCGAGATCTCTCTGATCACGCTCAGCGTATGGAATCCAAGGGGTTTTTGATGAGCAGCACCACAGAGAGAGCGGTTGCATTCGTTTACAAACGGTCGTTTGTTGGCGATATCCGAAATTGCAAACGGGCCGGTTCCATGCCCCTGATCGGCTATGCGCGCGTCTCGACCGAAGATCAGACCCCCTTGCCCCAATCCGAAGCCCTGGCCGCGGCAGGCTGCACCGAGATCTTCGAGGAACACGCCTCGGGCGGCGATCGCGCGCGGCCCGTTCTGGCGCGCCTGCTGGAACGGATCGACCGGGGCGACACCCTGGTCGTGGTGCGTATCGACCGGCTGGCGCGGTCGCTGTCGCATCTGCTGGAGGTGATCGAGCGGCTCGAGGCGAAGGGCGCGTTCTTTCGTTCCATTCAAGACCCGATCGACACCGCATCCCCCCAGGGCAAGTTCACGTTGCAGGTCTTGGGCGCGGCGGCCGAGTTTGAGCGGGCGCTGATCCGGGAACGTACCAAGGCGGGGCTGGCGAGCGCCCGTACCAAGGGCCGGGTCGGCGGGAACCCTGGACTGCGGGCCAAAGACCCTGCTGCTCTTCGCAAAGTGCGGCTGGCGCGACAAGACGGCTACATGGAGCGTCTGAACGAGACGGCACAAGATTGGGTGCCCCATGTGCGCCGGTTGCGACCCGACTTGGCCTGGGAAGACGTGGTGCGCATCATCAACGGCCCATTGCCCGAGGCGCGTCGCTGGACCCAAAGCCGTCTCTTGCGCGCTGTGAATGCCTATGTCCGCGACGGCTTCCTGCCGGCCGAGGTGCTGGCCCGCGCCGGGCGCCGCGAAACCGACGACCGTCTGCCCGCCATCATCGCCGGCATCAAGGGCGCGGACCCCGACATCACGCTTCAGGCGATCTGTACCCGGCTGGAAGCGATGCGCGAACGCACACCACGCGGGCGGACAAGCTGGCAGCCTTCTTCGGTCAAGATGCTACTGGAGCGGGCTGAGAGGCTGGGGTTGCTCGACTGAGATCCCCGAGAATCGTACATCCGATTCTGCCGACTGATTTCTGTACGCACTCACAATACATCTTGTGGTCACTTCGTAGCTGGCAACGAGGTGTTGAAGTAGAGTGAGAGCGCAGTCGCCCAAGACGCTGATTTTTAACAGTTTACCATCGACAGAAATCGGTGCCTTCAACGCGCCCAGGCCGCTCAACGGTTTGGTCTGGATTTATCCACAATATCTGTTAAGCTTTGCAAAACAATAAAGACTTGAGGGCAGCGATGAACGGGATAAGGGCCTCCCAGAGATTTGAAGTCATGTCCAAGCGGCTTGGTAGTCGTTTGCGTGAACATGCGCAGGAAACCTTCCCACCGGACGCTCAGAAGGGCCTCCGCCGCTTCGCCATGCGGGAAGCGGCTGAACTTCTTCGCATTAATCAGAACACCTTCCGCCATCATGTGTCAAACCTCGAAGGCTTCCCCGAAGGTGTTCTGGAGGGCGGCAACCGCCGTAGCTTCTCTGCCGAGGAGATGGTCGAGGCACAACGCGTACTTCTCGAGACTGGAAGGATCAAGCCAGAAGAACACCCGCACAGAAGACCGGGAGAGGCTTGTCAGGTCTTGACGATCTTCAACCTGAAGGGTGGTTCGGCAAAGACGTCATCTGTTGCCCATGTAGGACAACTACTGGGTCTCCGCGGATACCGGGTCTTGCTGATCGACCTCGACAGCCAGGCAAGCCTGACAAACCTGTTCGGGGTTACTCCCGAGCTCGATCCGGATATGCCTACTTCATACGATCTTATCCGATCCGATGATCCACTGCCCGCAGCAGAGATCATTCGCAAAACGAACTTCCCGACCGTGGATCTGATCCCGGCATCCATGGACATCATGGAGTACGAGTTCGAGGTCGCCCTGAGCTTCAGACACGGCGCCACCACGTTCCATAGCCGCATCCGGGAAGCGCTTGAGCCCGTCCTCAACCGATATGATGTGGTGATATTTGACACCCCACCGCAGCTGAACTTCTCTGTGATCTCTGCACTCTTTGCATCAACTGGGGTCCTGATCCCGCTCAACGCGTCGATGCTCGATGTCATGTCGCTGGCGAGCTTTCTGGGCATGGCGAGCAACCTGATGGGCGTCGTAGAGGCACACGCCCCGGAACATGGACTGAACTTCGTGCGAGTTCTGATCACCCGTTACGAAAATACGGATGGTCCGCAGGTGCAGATTTCGTCTCTGCTTCGGACAGTCCTCGGGGATGCCGTGCTGTCTGCCGAGTTCCTGAAATCAACAGCCGTGGGTGATGCTGCGAACACCCAGCAGAGCATCTTCGAGGTCGAACCTCGCGACGTGAATCGCAGAACTTACGAGCGTGCGATCGAGTCCGTCTCGCGCGTGACCGACGAAGTCGAACGCGAAATCCTGAAAGCATGGGGGCGTAGCCATGGCGCGTAAAGTCTTCGGGGACTCACTCAAGAACGCGATGGGCAAAACGCCGCCTTCGGACGAGGATCTGGATGTGAAACGGACGAGCCCGACTGTAGCTCGCGCTCAAGCATCTGTGCTCGAAGAGGATAAACACGCCACGCGGCTGATCGACCCGACCGCCATACGGATGTCCGCGGTCATGGACCGCATCGATCCAAGCGATGGTCTGGATGAGCTTGTCTCGTCGATCCGCGAGCACGGTCAAAAGGTTCCAGTGCTGGTTCGCCGAACCGAGGACGGTGCGCTTGAGATCGTCTATGGACGCCGCCGGCTTCTCGCTTGTCGCCAACTTGGTCAGAAAGTGCGCGCGACGGTCATGGAGATGACCGACGAGGAAGCTCTCATTGCCCAAGGCGTGGAGAATAATGCGCGTCAAGACCCATCGTTCATCGAAAGGGCTCTGTTTGTCGCCGGGATCATTCGAGAACTTGGGAAAACCGACGAAACGCGCAAGAACGCTCAAACGATCGCGTATCGGGCACTTCAGATCGATGAATCGCTCGTCTCGCGGATGAACCGTATCGCTACGGGCATCCCGATGGAACTGATCCAGGCTATCGGACCTGCACACGGCGTTGGCCGACGGGTTTGGGAAAAGCTTTTCAGGCTGTGCGAGAAGGACGTCGCGAGAGCCCGAGAAGTTGCCGACGAAATCCCTCGCAACATACCGGGCCCCGACCGTCTCGAAGCGGCGGTTGCCTTGCTGACAGCCACCAAACCATCGACGCAGAAGACACATCCGAGTGAGCGCGTGAAGATCGGCCGAAAGGGCAACCGCATCACCATCGATGTGGACGCTGATCTTGTCCCTCGTGTTGAGGAGGCAGTCCGGAAGCTGGTCATGGAGCTTCTTGACCGCGGTCAAGACGGGCCAGAGTGACAACCCCGTGTCTTGACCGCGGTCAAGACATCAAAAGAAACGAGCAGAGAACGAAAGGAGGACCGGCTAGAAAAAGAAAGACCCCCCGAAAGCGATGCTTCCGAAGGGCCTCAATCAGTCTCGACACCTGATTGATACCCCCAAAACGAATCGATTTCAACACCGCTCGCGGTGAACGGGGAAGCTTTTTCTTCCGAAACACTATGAGACATGCAACTGAAACAACAACCGCCCTGGCGGAACGGACATCTTTGCCCTGCCCTAACCCCTACGAGCTTCTGGGCCCGGTTCGCGTACTGAGGAAGGAGCTCGGTCTCACAACCAATGACCTCGCCGTTCTGACCGCGCTCATTAGCTTCCTACCCCGCAAAGAACGTGAGATTCAGGACAGCCAGCGACTTACGCTCACTGTCGTGTTCCCATCGAACGCTTCTCTGTCAGAGCGCGCCAATGGACTCGATGAGAGAACACTTCGACGCAGCCTGGGACGCCTCTCAGCTGCTGAACTGATCGAACGCAAGAACTCAGCAAATGGCAAACGCTTTCCGCTGAGGTATGGAGGCGTTATCAGAGATGCCTTCGGTATCGACCTGAAACCCTTGATACAGAGGTACGGCTCGCTCGCGACACAAGCCTTGCAACTCACCGAAGAACGCGAACGCTTGCGCTCACTGAAGGCTGAGGCGTTGGCCCTACGTGCTTCGCTACTCCAACAGACACGCTTCGATGAAACAAAGCTCTCTACCCTCAACATGATCAGAAATGTCCTGCGTCGAGCAACACTAACCGTTGATGCAGTCCTGAGCGTTATCTCGGAACTTAGAGCCCTCGGGGCCGATACCCACGCAAGCTACGGTGAACACCATGCCGCAGCAAAGGCTGGTTCCGAAGATAATTTACAAGCTATCGAACACCAACCTTATGCACCAGAATCCAACGATCTGCCCGCCACAAACGGACAAAATGTCCGGCACACAGAGTCTATAAAAAAAGATATTAAAAAGATTGCTCCCTCTACGGTCAATCGCGGTGAACAAACCGCAAAAACCAAACCGACGATGAACCGAGACCCAGCACGCATGGCATGGGAGGATTTCACCCATGTTGCAGGATTTTTCCCAGAACCGCCGCGTACAGGAGAAGCCCTCACCCGCATTCTATACGACCTCGGTCGATTGCTTAGAATAAGCCAACACAAACTGCGGCATGGCATCCAGAAAGCTGGCGCGGGAAACCTGCTTCTCGTCTTCGACTACCTGATAGCAAGAGCAGACACGATCAAACATCCTGACGCCTATTTCGAAAGGATCCTACGCACACAACTTGCTCCCACATGAATTTCTTGACCGCGGTCAAGAACCACCGTGAGAGAGAAAGGAGTGTTGGTTTGAGGGTGACGGGAAGTGAGATCGGGAGAGTGGGTTCCGGCGCCCGTCGTGGAGAAGATCTTATAACGAAAGCTGTCCAGAAAATCACTCTGTCCCCTTCGCGGGATATCTCCTTTGACAAGCTGGTGCTGAGCCAGTCCAACGTGCGGCGCATCAAGGCTGGCGTGTCCGTCGAGGAACTGGCCGAAGACATCGCCCGCCGCGGTCTCTTACAGAGCCTGAGCGTGCGGCCGGTGTTGGCTGCCGATGGGACCGAGACCGGCAAGTTCGAGATCCCGGCCGGTAGCCGTCGGTTCCAAGCTTTGTTCTTGCTGGTAAAGCAAAAGCGGTTGGCAAAGACCACGCCCATTCCCTGCATCGTGCGCGATGCTGCGTCCGACATCCTGGCCGAGGACGATTCCTTGGCCGAGAACATGCAACGGGTCGCCCTGCACCCGCTCGACCAATTTCGCGCGTTTGTGGCGCTGCGGGACAAGGGTCAGAGCGACGCAGAGATTGCTGCCGCCTTCTTCGTGACGCCGCAGATCGTGAAGCAGCGCCTGAAACTCGCTTCCGTCGCCCCTGCCCTACTTGAGGTCTATGCCGAGGATGGCATGACGCTGGAACAGCTCATGGCCTTCGCCGTGAACCCCGAACATGCGCGTCAGGTTCAGGTCTGGGATGTGATCCATTCATCCTGGAACAAGGAGCCATTCCAGATCCGGCGCATGCTGACAGAGACCTCGGTCCGGGCGTCCGATCGGCGCGCGGTCTTCGCGGGTGTTGAGGCCTATGAAGCGGCGGGCGGCACGATGTTACATGACCTCTTTCAGGGCGATGACGGTGGCTGGCTCGAGGACCCTGCCCTGCTCGATCGGCTGGTGGCGGAAAAACTCCAGGCCGAGGCTGAGACGGTTGCGGTTGAGGGCTGGAAGTGGATCGAGGTCGCGCTTGACCTGCCCTACGGCTACAGCCACGGGCTGCGGTCTGTGAATCGGCGTGCAAAATTGACCCACTTGGGTGGGTTATGAGCGAGTAAAATTGACCCACCTGCCACGTTAGCATCCGCGCCGAATAGCGCGGAGGAATGAGCAGGTGATATTGATGGAAAAGATCGAGACCCGGCCATTGATCTTCGATCCCTTGGAAATCGGACGGGCAGGGGCGTTCGTCACGCTCGACCGCTACGGCGCTCTGGCAGTCTATCGCGGGTATGTGCGCCCAGAGGATGAACCCGTTGACGAGACCGCGGTCCAGGATGGTACTGATCCTACGGTGGTGGGGCAGGCGGCTGATCGTGATCTCACCGATGGCGATGGCAGTGCCGCTCATGGCGGAACCGTCATCATGTCGGGAGGCCAGCCGATTGGTGGCGACCTGCCGGAGGATGAGGATGAAGGAGCGCTGAAGCCGCTGCCCGAGCGGTTGGTCATGGAGTTGACGGCCCACCGGACGCTGGCGCTGCGTGAAGCGATCGGGCGCTCGCCCGACGTGGCGTTGACGCTGCTGCTGCTGAAGCTTGTTACCGACACCTTCCGCACCTCCTCTGCTTCGGGAAGCTGTCTCGAGGCATCCGTGCGTCAGGTCTATATGTCAGCGCAAGCGCCCGATCTGAAGGACAGCGTGGTGGCCAAGCTGGTCGACGAGCGTCATGCGGAATGGGAAGCCGATCTGCCGCTTGGCGATAATGCGGCACTCTGGGACTATCTGACGGTCCTCGACCAGGGCAGTCGGCTGGCTCTGCTGGCGCATTCCGATCTCGTGGCGCGCGCCACAGGTCTCGATATGGTCGAGGCCGGCTGGGAGCCGACGGTCGACACCTATCTCAACCGCGTGCCCAAGGCCCGCATCCTCGAGGCCGTGCGCGAGGCGAAAGGGGAGGGGACTGCCCAGCTTCTCGATCACCTGAAGAAAGGCGAGATGGCCAGTGAGGCCGAGCGCTTGCTGAAGGGCAGCGGCTGGTTGCCCGAGGTCCTTCGCCGGAACGATCTCGCGGCGCTGAACGGTGAGGGCCATGCCGAAGGGCAGGGGGCGGATGTCGATGCCGAAGTGGCCGACAGCGTCAGTGAGGCTGACCTTCCTGCATTCCTGACGGATGACTTGCCTGCTGAAAGCGCGTCGATGCTGGCCGCGGAATAGCGTGATCCAGCGGGGGGCGGAGATTCCGCCCCCAATCACCCTATAACGCAACAATATCAATAGGATGAATGCGAATATTCGCATTCGGAATGAGGAATCATGTCTGCAATAACCATCATCGACACTGCACCCCTCGGGGCGCTCATTCGCTACACCGACGGCAGTCCCAAGCTACCGGCACGCTTTACCAAGAAGCTGGCGGCCTGGGAGCGCTCGAACGGTGTCGGCCGTCTTGTGAAAAAGGAACCACCCCGGTCCTATCCGACCTGGACGGCTCCCGCGTCGTTCACGCTGCATGAGGGCAATTTCGCTTCGGACGGGGTGATCCTCGTCACCATCATGCGCAGCCATTCCGCTGACAGCGCCGTCGTCTTCGAGGTGGCCGAGGACCCGAAGCCCGGGCAGGTGCGCGTGCTTCTCGACTTCGGCGGGAACACCGAGCTGCTGCATCTGGCGGAGTCCGTCACCGCAGCCGAGCTCTGGATCGCCAAAGAAGGATACCGCAACGCGCGGCTTGAAATCGTCGGCGATGAAGAGGGCGAAAGGGCAGGGGGCGCGGACCTGGCCGCCTGAGCCCAACTGAAACCGAGGGCCCGCCTCAGCGCGGGCCTCTCACCGACCACACCCTCGTCCCGCTATGACGCGGGGCGCCAAAGGAGCCATCCCCAAGGAAGGACGTCTTCAACCAAGATCTTGGCCGGGAGGCTGGAGGCAAAAGCATCAGCGGGACAACCGGCTCCAGTCGTCAGGGCACCATCCCCCGCTCGCCATTCCCTTCCTTGGCCCAAATTCTGTCTTCGAGATCAACCCGCGAGGGGTCGGACTACATGTCGCATGCCATCCGAAAGCGGCTCGAACCCACGGATTTTCTGGAATTTGTCGGATGGCTGTGCAAAGCAACCCTGACCCAGCTGCCAAGCAATTCCAACCCAGACCCGACCTTAGCTGCATGGCACATGTAAAGCCGCTGTGCGGGACTTGGGCTAAGCGGACGTTCGATGTGGTGGCGACCAATGTTTGTTTTTTGGTGGAAGCGGACACAAAGTGCGGGCAGGCGGTCAAACGGACATCCTCCTCAACTTGATCATGCTCAAGCATTGAATCCTGACACTCAGAACCAAAGATATTCATCCGTTGACCTATCGAGGTCCGGTGAGCGGAACGAAGCCGTCGTTTCTAATGAGCGTCATGCTTGCGAGCTGAGCTCGCGCCGCGCTACCGTGAGAATTGACCGGGACAGTTCGTGTAGCTGATCGGCGGCCAGCCGGTTGATCTGCCAGAACAAGCGCCGCTCCAGCATCTGACCGGGGGCCAGCTCGACCAGATCTCCGCGCTCGAGATCGCGTCTGGCGAGCTGCACCGGATTGAGCGCCCACCCCATGCCGGCGAGGCTGCCTTCGAGGAAGCTCTGCGTGGAGGGGAGCCAGTGCGTGGGAAAGGACAGGTCCTGCCCGAAAACCTCGCGCGCCCAGACGGTCTGGAGCCGGTCCTTCTGGTTGAAGGTCAGAGCGGGCGCGTTTTGGAACGCCTCCTCCGTGAGACCGTCGGGGAAGTATCGGGCAACGAAGTCGGGGCTTGCCGTCGCCTGGTAGCGGAGCGCACCGAGCGGCGTGACACGACATCCCTGCACAGGGCGTTCCAGCGAGGTAACGGCGGCAAGCACGCGACCGCGGCGTAGCCAGTCGGCGGTATGGTCCTCGTCGTCGATCGCCACATTCACGAGATAGTCGGTGGCCTTGGTGAAGGAGGCGATGGCCTCGAGAAACCAGGTTCCGAGGCTGTCGGCGTTTGTGGCCACGTTGAGGGTTACCTGTCCGGCACCTTCCGCCCCGGAAAGTTCGGGCAGATGTTCCATGAGATCCTTCTCGAGCATCCCCACGCGGTCCATGTGCCGGCAAAGCGCAAGGCCCTTGTCCGTGGCGGTGCAGGGTGTTCCTCGCTCGATGAGCACCGCGCCGAGGCGTTCTTCAAGGTGCTTGATGCGCTGCGAGACAGCCGACGGGGTCACGTTGAGAGAAGCGGCGGCCCTTTCGAAGCTACCGGTCCTGACGACCGTGGCGACGGCGCGGAGAGCTGCATAGTCCACCGCCATTTAGTTTTCCTTTATTGGCATCAGCGTCTTTAATTTGTCTAAGCCACTGCGACCGAATAGTCCAAGGGCAGTCTTTGGGATCGGAGGCCCGCATATGGATATCGCAGTCTTCTTCACCGGCATGTTGATGAGTCTCAGCCTCATCGTGGCCATCGGCGCGCAGAACGCCTTCGTGCTGCGACAGGGGCTGCGTGGCGAGCACATTCTGGCTGTCTGTCTCACATGCGCGGTCTCGGACGCGATTCTGATCACCGTCGGCGTGACCAGCTTTCGGAGCGTTTCGGAGTGGTTGCCCTGGCTCGAGCCGGTGATGCGCTACGGTGGCGCGGCCTTTCTGATCTGGTATGGCGTGAAGAGTCTTCTGTCCGCGTTGCGCTCGAACGAGGCGTTGGCCGCGGATTCCTCGCTGCCGATGACCGATCTCTTCCGCACGCTGGTGGCCTGTCTCGCGATCACCTGGCTGAACCCCCATGTGTATCTCGACACGGTCGTTCTCTTGGGGACCATCTCCACGCAGTTCACCGACAGCCAAGGGTCGTTTGCGATCGGCGCGATCCTGGGATCGTTCGTGTTCTTCTTCGCTCTCGGCTACGGTGCCACCAAGCTGAGACCGGTGTTCGAGCGGCCAGCGGCCTGGCGCGTCCTGGAGACGCTCATCGCGCTGGTGATGTGGCTCATCGCCTTCAAGCTGCTGGCCGGAACCTGAGGGGATACACGTCATGGAGAACCTCAACCACCTGCTCATCGTCTTCACCGCCTATGTGATCGCGGCCGGAAGTCCCGGCCCGAGCACTCTTCGGATCATGGGAGTGGCGATGAACCACGGTCGCCGGGCTGGGCTGGCACTGGCGGCGGGCGTCATCTCCGGGTCGCTGTTCTGGGGGCTGTCCGCAGCCACCGGTGTTTCCGCGTTGCTCGCGCGCTATGCCGAGGCCCTGATCTTCCTGAAGATCTTCGGCGGCATATACCTGCTCTACCTCGCGGTACGCGCGGCCCGAAGCGCGCTGACCTCCAACCCGGCGACCTCAAGCGGACCGGCGCGAGAAGAGTCTCCTCCGTCCTCGGTCGCGCTCTACCGCCATGGATTGATCATGCATCTGGCCAACCCGAAGGCGGTGTTGGCCTGGATCGCCCTGGTCACGCTTGGCCTCGGTGCTGAGCCATCCTGGCGTGACGTGGCCACAATTCTGGCAGGTTGTGCGGTCCTGAGCGTGATGATCTTCGCCGGCTACGCGCTCGTGTTTTCGACGGCACCGATGATCCGCCTCTACCGGAAGGCCCGGCGCGGGATCGAGGGCGTTCTGGCCGCCTTCTTCGGGTTCGCCGGTCTCCGCCTGCTCATGTCACGCTTTTGAAGGAGATATTCGCATGACCTTGTTCACCGGCCTGTCGGCCTTCCCGCTCACTCCCACTGATGACGAGGGGCAGCTGAAACCCGAGCTTCTGCAACGGTTCCTCGAGCGGATCGTGGCTGCGGGAGCGGATTCCATCGGACTGCTCGGCAGCACCGGCGGATACGCCTACCTGACACCGGAAGAGCGCAAGCGCACGCTGCGGGCTGCCGTGGACTGCGTGGCAGGACGGACGCCGCTCATCGTCGGTGTCGGCGCTCTAACAACCGATGTTGCCGAGAACCTTGCGCGAGACGCCCGACAAGCCGGCGCAGACGGCCTGCTGCTCGCGCCCATGTCATATCAGCCGTTGACCGATGATGAGGTCTTTCGCCATTTCGAGGCTGTCGCCGCGGCCGGCGAGCTGCCCCTGTGCATCTACAACAACCCGGGCACCACGAAATTCACCTTCAGCCCGGACCTGATCGCGCGACTGGCCGAAATCCCGAACGTGGCCGCAGTCAAGATGCCTCTGCCGACGGACGGCGACTACGCGGGCGAGATGCGGCGCCTGCGGGCCATGACGCCGGAGGGCTTCGCTATCGGCTACAGTGGCGACTGGGGTGCGAAAGATGCGCTGCTCGCCGGCGATGCCTGCTGGTATAGCGTCGTGGCCGGTCTCTTGCCGGAACCCGCTCTCGCCCTCACCCGCGCGGCTCAGGCCGGGAACGCGGTCGAAGCCGAGCGCATCGATCACGCTTTCGCTCCCCTTTGGGCGCTGTTCCGCGAGTTCGGCAGCTTCCGCGTGATGTTTACCATCGCGGAGATCCTCGGTCTCGGGCGCATCACTCCGCCGCGTCCGATCCTGCCGCTCGAGCCTGCCTCCCGCGAAAGGGTCGAGGTGGCGCTGCGTCCGCTTCTACAGGACGCCGCCTGACCACGCGATTGTGCTTACGCAGCAATCGCCGGGAATGCCCTGAAAGGGCCCGGCACTGCCGACCGCCGTGCCCGCCCTGGGGGGCCGGACCGAGGGAAAAGGCTGCCCAATGCTCCGTATGCAGCTATGGGCTGTTCGCCATAGCTCCCGGCGACGGCGCCCATCGCACCGCCGCCAGTCTTCCATGCTGTCAGATCGTATTGGTTTCGCCGTCTCCGGGGGTCAGCAGTTTGTCCGAGAACCCCTCTTCGGCTGCGAAGGCCCGGAGTTCTGCGCGCGTAAGGACGCAATGATTGATCGCTTCCATGTGCGAAGCGATCAGTCGAGCCTCGGGCGCGGCCTGGTGAACGCGCAGGACATCCTCGGTTCCCATGATGATGCCTCCGTCAATGCCCTGGACCATCGCGTAGCCCGCGTTCAGGATCGCGATTTCAGGTGCGTGCGCAGACAGGACAGCGTCGACGTTCTCGTTCCAGATCGTGTCCCCGGCAAGATAGATGGTCTTCTCTTCGGGATGGTTGAACACCACGCCGCAGACGTCGCCCAGAAGCTCTGCCATTGCCTCGTAATGTGCCTGCGTTCCATGCCGACCCGCCGTCTTGATCAGACGCACACCATCGAACTCGGTGTTCTCGGACAGTACGCGGACATCGGTAAAGCCTTGACCACGGATAACTTCGGCATCGGCGTCGTTCTGGGCGAAGACCGGCAGATCCTTTTCCAGCGCGTCTCGCGCCGCCTGGTCCCAGTGGTCTTCGTGCAGATGAGTGACGATCACGCCATCGACGTCGACGATGTCGGCAATCGGCAGTGGTAGATGCACCATCGGATTGTGCTGCTCGCTGTTCGCGGTCCCCGGGAACCCCGGGAAGCTGTGACGATCCGCCAGCATCGGATCGACGAGAAAGCGAACGCCGCCGTAGTCGATCCGCAAGGTGGCATTGCGGATCTGGGTGATCTTGCTCCTGCTTTCGGAGCTGACGTCATTTCCCTGAGCTGATGCAGAGACAGCGCTTCCGACGATGGCGGAGGCGGACATGGCGAGCATTTGTCGGCGCGTGGTTATGAGATCTCTCCTCTCGCCGGTTCAGTGCTTGATGAAGTCGTCGGTGGCAACAACCTCGCCGTAGGCGAATGCGAATGCCGCCATCAGCGCCGCATGGACATGCGCCGCCGGAACGGTCGCGCCATTGAACTCTAGGTCGCGCGTGGCGCAGGCATCGTGGATGGTCACGGTCTTGTAGCCGAAGTCGTTGGCGGCCCGGACAGTCGCATCAACGCACATGTGGCTCATGGCACCGATCACGACCACTTCCTCGACCCCCTTCTCGTCAAGCAGGCCCTTCAGACCGGTGTCGCGGAAGGAATTGGGAAAGTTCTTGGTGATGACCGGCTCGCCCTCGCCGGGCGCGACGACCTCGTTGATCTCGGCCCCCTCCGACCCGGGGACGAAGACCGGTCCACCCGGCATCTCGTGGCGCACATTCACGACAAGGTCCCCGGCTTCGCGGCCATGAACGATGACGCGCGCCGCATTGGCGGCGGCGGCATCAATGCCTTCGAGCGGCAGGTTACCGTTCGGCCAGTATTCATTTTGCAGATCAACTGCGATGATTGCACGTTTGGACATGGTCTTACCTTTCTGGGTCCGGGTTTCTTGACCTCAATCTGGCGTATGCCCACATTCCTTACCATTGGCGCAATCGACATAAATAGGGGCGATATCGACATATGGAGGATTTAAGGATTGGCATCGTCCTCTACCCCGGCGCGCAACTCTCTGCCGCCCTTGGGCTGACGGACCTGTTTCTCATCGCCGGGCGGATAGCAGAGCGGTCGGATCAGGGCGTCCCGCGGTTGCGGGTCCAAACCCTTCAGGCCTGCGAGCCGGTACCACCGATGCCTGCTGGTGATCCCGAAGCGTCAGGCCATGACAACGCTCCCTGTCAGGTCCTGATTCTGCCTCCGTCACTCGAGGCCCCCATCCAGCCTGATGTCGCAGCGCCGCTCGCGGCTTGGTTGCGGGAACGTCATGGTGAAGGGACGATGCTGGCGTCCGTCTGTGGGGGCGCCTTCCTGTTGGCTGAGACGGGACTATTGAGCGGACGAGGGGCCACCACGCACTGGACCTATGCCGAGGATTTCCGGGAGCGGTTCCCCGATGTGGCGCTGGATACAGATCGCCTGATCATCGACGGCGGTGACATCATCTCGGCAGGTGGCCTGATGTCGTGGACCGATCTCGGCCTGAAGCTGGTCGACCGCTTCCTCGGCCCCGTCGTTATGGCGCAGACTGCCCGGATGATGCTCGTAGACCCGCCGGGGCGTGAGCAGCGCTATTACAGCGGCTTCGCGCCCCGCCTAACCCATGGTGACGCGGCCGTCCTCAAGGCGCAGCATTTCCTGCAGGCCAACGAGGGGCGGGATGCGCGGCTCGCGACGCTAGCAGAGGAAGCAGGGCTGGAAGAGCGCACTTTGCTGCGCCGCTTCCAGAAAGCGACCGGCCTGACCACGACCGAATATGCGCAACGCCTCCGGGTCGCGAAAGCGCAGGAACTGCTGCAATTCGGTCGCCTGCCGGTCGAGCGCATTTCCTGGGAAGTCGGCTATTCCGATGCCGGTGCTTTCCGGAAGATCTTTCATAGGTACGTGGGCCTGACCCCGGGCGAATACCGGCAGCGCTTTCATGCATGAGTGCATTTGGAGTAGAGAAGCCTACCGCAAGGGGTCGTTTGCTGGACGGGGCGAAATGACACTCCAAGCGATCTGTCAAGACCGTCCCAATTGAACCCCCTTGGCTTCTGACCTTGCAAGTCGCTGATTTTGTTGAGCTGGTCAATATCTCAATCTGGCAGATGTTCGAACGGGACAGCAAACATTGTTTTTGAAGCCATGCATGGCGGCAGAGCGGACCTTCCTGCCGTTCGCTGCGAGCGCTAGATCGGCGCTATGTATGCATCCGTTTGTCCGGACCGACCATCGCGGTCATTCCTGACGCCTCCGTCAGGGCTGATCGGTTGGCAGACCGGGCCCGTCAGGAAGGGCCCGACCGAATGGACACCTCGGCTGCGAGGTGATCGATAAAGGCCCGGACGGCGGGCACGAGTCCTTTTGGGGATGAGAACACGGCATGAACTGTTCCAAAAGGAGAATGCCAATCGGGCAACAGATGCATGAGGCGCCCCGTGCCTATCTCATTTCGGCCGACATGCTCAGGTAGCAACGCCACGCCCAGCCCCTCAAGCGCTGATTTCCGCAACACGTCGGAACTTGCGCACAAAAGTTGCGGTCGGTGTGACAGGCTTCGCGTCTCGCCGTCCGGACCGACAAGCTCCCACGTGACTTTGTCGCCCTCCTCGTCCATCGACAGCGTCGGCAACTCGGTCAGACGCTCAAGAGTGATGGTGCCGTCCACATCGCGTAAAAGCTCGGGGCTTGCAACGAGCACCAGGCGCGATCTGATCTGCTATAATGCGAATGAGGGTCGCACTGGGTCTCCATATTGGGTGCCGACCTTACGATCGCCCTCGTTGATGCCATCATCCTTTCAGACGACTGAGGCGGTTCTGCAGGTAATCGGCAGTCGGTTCGCCGTCGTACTCGGATTAGTGCCTGCTCCGGATCATCCTGCCCGCGGTGGCAAAGGTTATGACTGCCGTGCTGATTGAGTATTGGAGCAGTTGGCACCGTGGGAAGGACTGGATCACCTTCCACTATGGCCACAGCCCTGAGACCGCGGCACTCAGGACAAGGGGAGTTCTTCCGCTTCGGGCTCGTTGCCGACCTTCGCCGCGTGGAGCACGAGTGATCGGTCTGAGTTCTGCACCGGTGATCTGGGTCAGTGCAGTTACACAAAAGTCGGTTTTGTCTGACATCTGACGCTACGGGCAAGTCCGTGCCGCCGAATGGACCCGGTGATGTCAGCCAGTCTTCGGGCCTGCGGGGTCCTGTCGCGCGAGGGATGGTCCCCCGCCTCCAAGACGGGAGCCAAACAGATGTCCCGCAAAGATGCACACGCCTTCGCCGCCTCCCTCGCCGCCACGCTCATGGTTTCGATCGTCGTCTTCCAAGTTGGGGATGGAATCTTCGGCGCCGTCCCTGCCGATGAAATCGACGGCGACGAAGTTCAGGTACTGGTTGAGGTTGACCCGTGGGCTTAGGCCCACGGTTTCCGCCAAGGTTCAGGTTCGGCGCAAGGGCGCCGACCTGAGTTCTACGCCTGCCAGTCGCCGCAGCTGAACGAGACAGAGTGCCGATGCAGGCCGGCAGATCGTCACCTTCCTCGAATTGTCAGGCTAGTCAGAGTCCTACGGGCCGCCCGAGACGTCTAGGAAGAGTTTCACCAAGGCGACGTTGATGAAGTAGTTATTCTTCCCAGACCGGTGCTTTTCCACAAAGCCCCGCTCCGCCAAGGTGTCGAGATACTTCGCAGCGGTTTGTCTGCTGACATCCAGATCCTTCTGCAGGTATTCGATCCGCGTGTAAGGGTGGCGGAAGAGATTGTTCAGCAGTTCCTGGCTGTAGATCTTGGGCAACTCATACCGCAGCCGATGCTTGACGTCCGCCATTTGCTGCCGGATACCGGTAACAATCTCGAAGGTCGTCGCAGAGGTCTCTGCAACGGCCTCGAGCATGTAGATGACCCAGTTCTCCCAGTTTCCGGTATCACGCACATCTTGCAGGTGCTGATAGTAGTCCGCCTTGTTGCGAGTAATGAAACGCGACAGGTACAGCACGGGGATGTCGAGCAACCCGGTGCGGGTAAGGTAGAGGACATTCAGAATGCGGCCGATTCGCCCGTTCCCGTCTGGAAAGGGGTGGATGCTTTCGAATTGGTGGTGGATGAGCGCCATCTTGATCAGCGGATCAAGGTCGCTGAGACCGTCATCGTTGATAAACCGTTCCAACGCGGTCATGTGGGTGACGATCTCGCGCGCATCCTGAGGCGGCACAAAGACGATCTCTTCGGTCTTCTCGTTCTTTAGGGCGGTTCCCGGTGTTACTCGAAACCCATCACTACGCCCTTTCAGCAGACGAAACATGTCGATGATCGCCGAGTTGGGAATCAGGCCGCCGGTTTCACCCAACCGTGCATAGCCAAGCCGGAGAGCATCGCGATAAAGGGCGACCTCTTTGGCCGCAGGGGATTGCGGATCGTCGGGGAAGATGTCCGCCTGAAACAGCTCATCTTGCGTCGTGACGATGTTTTCGACTTCGGAGGAGGCCTTGGCTTCCTGGAGTGCGAGGGTATCGATCAAAATGCCCTGATTTGGGATGGTCTTTGCCTGCCCCTTCAGGTCCGCAAGCGCACGGCTAGCGCGAGCGAGCGCTTTGAGCACAGGAATAGTTTCGATTTCCGCCGTCGGGGGCAGAGTGGGGATGATATAGGTCGGCTTTAACATGTTCCCTGCCTCGTGTTAAGAAAGTGTCGCTTTGCTAACATGATCTTCGTGTCATGTCAGTAAAAAGCTGTTTTCTTAACTTGGGTCTGTGCCCGCCTTGAATGCGTCAACGAACCACTTCGGGTCACGCCCACGGATAGACCGGATGAGCTGTAGGGTTCTTAGGTGGTGAGGATTTCGCAGCGGATTGCACAAGGGTGGTTTTCACCTTGGAGCCGACAAGTTCGGCAAGAGAGTAGCCCAGTTCCGGCGCAGACTACCGCCTTTGTCGATCTTGATAGGTGGAAGCCGCCTTCGACATCCTTCTGCATTTTCTTCAGCTCGCTGAGCGACAGGGCCTCGAGATCGAAATCAGCCATTGGTGCGGTCCGTGTCCTGAATGTTCCGATATTGATAGCCCGTTGCAGCATAGGCCCGAAACTTCCGGCAGGCAGGGGCAGAAGGGCGCGAGTCGATGATCGTCACTTTCGTCACCGCCAGAGAGGTGCAGGGATTAGGTTCAGATAAGTTCGACTGGCAAGGTGACAGGGTCTGGCATGGGCTCCCCGTGCCTCTCTGTCCTCTGGGTCCTTCGTTCGACTGACAATCCCCTAATCCCGTTCGGTCTCCTGCGCCCAACCCCGCGTCAGTCCGGGCCGTGTTGGCCGCCTGTGGCGTCCTGCCCGCTCCACCCCGGTCCTTTGGAGGGATTCCGGCGTCCGTGCCGTCCGCCGTGCACGCCTCACCCGACGGGCTTTTTCGGGTCTTGTCGAAGGGACGGTCCCGAAGACAGGAAACACAGGAGCTTACCCATGCAGAGCATCGTCATCCTCGCCGGCAACATCGGTCAGAACCCCGAAGCCCGCACCACGAAAGGCGCGAGCACCCAGATCACCAACTTCAGCCTTGCCACCTCGCGCTCCCGCCTCTCGGAAGGTCGCGTGATGCGCGACGACAACGGCTACCGGGTCATGGACACGGAATGGCACCGCATCACCTGCTTCAACGGTCTCAGCAAGACGGTCACGGAGCATTGCGAAAAGGGCATGAAGGTCCTCGCCCACGGCCGTATCCACTACAGCAAGTGGATCGGTAGCATGGGCATTGACCGCTACGGCTGCGAGATCATCGCCGAAACTTCCTTAGCCGTCCGAAATCAGCCGAGGGCCAAGACCCCGAGCTGGTCGACCGCGACGACGAGATCCCGTTCTGAGGGTGGGTTCACCCGCCGGGTCTCCCCCTCGGGCCCGACGGGACAACCCGCCGGGTTCGGGGAGCGCCGTAGCCGGTTAGGTCCAGTCTGGCGCTGGCGCACTTATTGACAAACTTTGGCAATCTATGCCATCTTCATGACAAAGGAGATCAAGATCATGGCCACGATGAATGTCTCATTGCCCGATCCGATGAAGATCTGGGTCGAGGCGCAAACCAAGGATGGGCGCTACAGCAACGCCAGTGACTACGTGCGCGATCTGATCCGACGAGATCAGGACCGCCACCGCGCCATTGCGGAGCTGCAACAGCTCGTCGATGAGGGCATCGCCAGTGGTCCCGCAAGGCATTTGGATGTCGAAGCATTTCTTGCCGGCAAGCGAGAACATAATGCCGACACCACCGGTCACTGAATACAGGCTGTCCCCCGCAGCTTTGAGCGATCTGGACGCGATCTGGGATTATACCGTGCGCATCTGGTCTGTTGGCCAGGCCGAAACCTACATCCTCGCGATTGCCAGCGATATGTCCCTGCTGGTCCGACACCCGGAAATCGCGCGCGAACGGCTCGAAATTCGCCCACCGGTGCGGGTGTACCGCTCAGGGTCCCATCTCATCCTCTATCGGATCGAAGCCAGCTGGGTAAGCGTGCTGCGTATTGTGCATGCGCGGCAAAATTGGACGGCTTATCTCAACGAATGATCCTGTCCTTGTGTCACACAAGCCGACAGTCGATATTTATCTACCACATGAGGATTTGACCATGAAACCCGCTGACGAAGACCGCATCGCGGCCAATCTTGCGAAGATCATGGCCATGATCTGCATCCGCAATTCGCGCCTCGAAGACCTGCACGCAGGCACGGTGCCAACAACCAAGACGGGGGATTATTCCGATGTCCTCGTGATCGATGCCGAGGGCCGCGAAATACCATGGCTTGAGGCCGCCCATATCGACAACGGCCAGATGGCAAGCCTGATGCGGGACATCGTCAACCGCCTGTTCACGTTTCACATCAAGAGCGATGATCCGGGTTTCCGGGAGGACCTTGATCGCTGGATGGCCGTCGCTGGCAGATGGGACGATCCGGTGCTGGATCAGGCCTTCCTTGATGCGATGGCCAGCTTGAAGTCTCGCCCGAACAGTTAGGTCAGCACCCGGTGTCACTGTGCCTGCGCCGGGCTGCTTGCCAACAGGCGGTACTTCGACCTCGGCCTGCGTTTGAGAGTCAGAGAGGTGTTGGTTGATTTAGCGACCGGTGTGCTTCCTGTTCGGAGTGAGAGGCATTATCATTGGCAAATTCAATAGGTTGAATAGTTCATTGCCGACCTGTAATTCAAATGCCTTTATATCGGAGCAAAAATGCATTCTGCGCTCAAACTTGCTTTTGGAAGTCTTGTCGTTGGGAGCATTGTTCTAGCGTTAAAGACACTGGCATGGCTGATGACAGGCTCCGTGGCGTTGCTCTCGGACGCGCTCGAAAGCACTGTGAACCTCGCAACTGCGTTCGCCGCGCTCGTTGCGATACGGATCGCGGCGCGACCGCCGGACGCAAATCATCCCTTTGGTCACCACAAGGCGGAGTTCTTCAGCGCCGTCCTAGAGGGGGTGATGATCATCGTAGCGGCGATATTCATCCTGCGGGAGGCGTACGAAGGCTTCCTAAGCCCTCGCGCGCTTGGCGCTCCGATAGAGGGCCTTCTGGTGAACGGAACGGCCACGATGCTCAATGCGATGTGGGCCTTCGTGCTGGTTCGAAGAGGGCGTCTACTGAAATCTCCAGCGTTGGTCGCCGATGGGAGGCATCTATGGACCGATGTCTTTACGTCCGCAGGCGTCGCGATGGGAGTTCTTCTTGCACTTGCTACCGGATGGTGGGTCCTTGACCCGCTTATGGCTGCATTGGTTGCGATCAATATCATATGGTCTGGTTCTCGCGTCGTGAAAGAGTCGCTGAGCGGCCTGATGGATGAGGCGGTTCCAGAAGAGATTCTGGCCAGCATACGTGAAGCCATCTCAATCGAAGCGGCCGGAGCGGTCGAAGCGCACGATCTCAGGACCCGTCATGCGGGCAGTGCGAACTTTGTAGAATTTCATCTTGTGGTCCCAAGCGAAATGACGGTTTTCGACGCCCACGAGATCTGTGACAGAGTTGAGGTTGGTATCGCCAAAGCGGTTCCAGATGCGCGCATCACCATCCACGTTGAACCTGAGCATAAGTCAAAGCGCACTGGAATTGTCGTGTTAGAATAGAGCGCGTTGAATGACCATCACATCATCTCAACTGAAAGAATGCTTGGCATGGTGAGCGTTCGGCAAGCCACGTTTCGTCGCAAAAATTTTCCATCAAGCTGCGGAGTTAACAGTCAAAGAGGTGTTGGTTGCTTTCGCGACGGGTTAAAGGCTGGGAGAGTGGCTTCCAGCGCCTATCACGGAGGAATGCCGATGGGTGTTGTGGAATTCTTGGACGCTGTACTACCAACAAGGGCAGGTGGCTATAAGGTAGATGTCAGCCGGGGCGAGCGGAACGGGCGGATGTCGCCCGAATGATTCAGCCGACCCGATGACGAGCAGTATCTTTCACTGGACGATCTCGCAGCCAACGTGAAAGGTCGCTACGCGCGCAGCCGCAGCCGGGTGTTGCAGACCGGCGATATCCGGGTCGAGGCGGTGCGCGACGGCCCCGCCGGTTGCAGTTGATCCTGCCGAAGGGTAAAAAACTGCTGAACTTATTTGTGCAAAACGACATTAACGACTTCGCAACAGCAGTCTTCTTGTCCCACGAACTGATATTTTTGCTGCGTATGACCGGTTTCGCGGGCGGTGGGGCGCGCTGGTTTGCGCCGCGATATCGCCCGCGATCTGCCGTCTCGATCAGCCGGTGATCTTTCCGGTCATCTCGACCAGGCGCCTGGCCTGATGGGTCACTGCCGCCTTCCCAGCATCGTCAAAGCCATTGGCGTTGGTCGAGAAGCCGTAGGGGTTGCCGCCAGCGTCAAAAATCGACTGATCGGTAAAACCCGGCGCGACAATGATGGCGCCCCAATGCATTGCAGTGGTGTACAGGCTGAGAATGGTCGCTTCCTGACCGCCATGCGGATTCTGGGCGCTCGTCGTGGCCGTGAAGGTCTTGTTGGCCAGCTTGCCGGCACCCCAGAGCCCGCCCAGCGTATCAATGAAGGCCCGAAGCTGGCTGGCGGCCACGCCGAAACGGGTCGGTGTCGAGAAGAAATAACCGTCGGCCCATGCCATGTCGTCGGCCGTCGCTTCGGGGATATCGCCCATCTTGTCCAGTTGCGCTTTCCAGACGTCCTGGGTTTCGACAACCTCTTTCGGGGCCGTCTCGGGAACGCGGCGAAGGCGGACATCCGCGCCTGCGTCGCGGGCTGCCTCTGCCGCCGCCAAGGCGACGGCATGGTTGGTTCCGTAGGTCGAGTAGAAGATAATTGCGATCTTGGGCTGTGCCATTGTCTTTTCCTTTTCAGTTGGTTGGTTTTTCGTATCGGGCGGCATCCTCACGCGTGCTTTATGAAGGTGCCGTTGTTCAGTTCGAGGAGTGCCTGGCGCAATTCCTTCTGGGTGTTCATCACGATGGGGCCATGCCAGGCGACAGGTTCCTGAATCGGTCTGCCGGTCATCAGCAGGAAACGGATACCTTCGTCGCCAGCCTGAACCGTGATCTCGTCGCCGGATCCGAAACGGACCAGCGTGCGGTTTCCGGTCATGTCGCGGATGTTCAGCTCGGTCCCGCGATATTCCTTTTCAACCTTGATGCCTACAGGGTCGCTGGCATCGCGGAAAGTGCCGGAACCAGCAAAGACATAGGCCAGTGCATTGGCCCGCGTGTCCACCGGAAGCACCTTGCGCCGCCCGGCAGGAACCGAGACATCGAGCAGCATCGGGTTGGCTGCGATTCCGTCCACTGGGCCGGTCTTGCCCCAGAACGAGCCGGTGATGACCTTGACCACCGTGCCGTCATCGTCGCCCTCGACAGGTATGTCTCCGGCGGTAATGTCTTGGTAGCGCGGCGCCGTCATCTTGAGCGAAGAGGGCAGGTTGGCCCAGAGCTGGAAGCCGTGCATCTGACCCTTGGAGTTGCCTGAAGGCATTTCTTGATGCACGATACCCGATCCGGCGGTCATCCACTGAACGCTGCCCGGGCCGAGCAGGCCGCGGTTCCCAAGCGAATCGGCATGCTCGACCTGACCGTCCAGAACATAGGTGATCGTTTCGATCCCGCGATGCGGATGCCAAGGGAACCCCTTGGAATAAAGCCGAGGATCATCGTTGCGAAAATCGTCCATCATCAGAAACGGATCGGTTAACGAAGGATCGTCGAATCCGAAAACACGCTGCAGATGCACGCCCGCACCTTCCAGTGCGGGTTGCGCCTTGCTGGTCGCTGCGACTGGTCTGAACGTCATGGAGGCTCCTTTATTCTTATACATCCAAGATGGCCCTTGGAGGCGAAATCGCTGTTGGCGAAGAAGTGGCATCGGCTGTGCGATTGCGCGCAGATCCCAATGCCGCGCAAGCGGGTTCCGTCAGTCGGCCGCGACTACGTCAAGCAAACGCCGGACATGCGCCGGGCCGGCCGGCCGGATGCCCGTCGGATTCAACGCCTTGATCGAATAATAGCCTCGCGTGATGTGATCCATGTTCACCGTTTCCGCGACGCCCGGCAGCCGCAGCACGCGTTCCATATGCGCTGAAAGATGCGGGTAATCCGCGATTTGCCGACGGTTGGTCTTGAACAATCCGTGATAGGCCGCGTCGAACCGGATGAGCGTCACGAAGGCACGAATATCGGTTTCGGTCAACTCGTCGCCGAACAGATACGGGCGGTCGTCACCGAGGCGCGTCTCCAATTGGTCCAGCATCGCGAACACCCCATCGACGGCCTCGTCATAGGCCTCTTGGCTGGAGGCGAACCCGGCCTTGTAGACCCCGTTATTGAGGCTTTCGTAAATCTGCCTGTTCAGCACGTCGATCTCGTCGGCCAAAGCGGCGGGATAGAGACGCAGATCGGATGGGGCGATCGCTTCGAAGGCGGTATCAAACATGCGCACGATGTCGGCGCTTTCGTTGTTCACCATGACGCCGCGCTTCATGTCCCACAATACCGGCACGGTGGCGCGGCCCGAAACATGCGGATCGGCACGGGTATAGAGTTCATGCATGTAACTCGATCCGTAAAGCGGGTCCTCATCCGCGCCCGGATAGCCGCCGAACCGCCAGCCCTGATCGGTCAGCGTCGGGTTGACCACCGTGACGGGGATCAGATCCGCTAGCCCCTTGAGGCGCCGTGCGATCAGGGTGCGCGAGGCCCAGGGGCAGATCAGCGCGACATAGAGCCGGTACCGCCCGGCCTCGGCCTCGAAACCACCCTCGCCCGTGGGGCCGGGACGCCCGTCGGTTGTGATCCAGTTCCGGAACTCCGAAACCTGGCGCACGAAACGCCCCTGTTCATCGGCCTTCTGGACAGGCTGCCAGTTCTCGACCCATTTTCCATTCACAAGCATGTCTTGTCTCCTTTATTACTATCAGGTTCGCAAATCACCTTACAGCGCCAGGG
Organism: uncultured Roseovarius sp.; assembly: GCA_947503145.1. Lineage (GTDB taxonomy): Bacteria > Pseudomonadota > Alphaproteobacteria > Rhodobacterales > Rhodobacteraceae > Roseovarius. Next base: position 2,476 of record CANNCP010000016.1, on the reverse strand, counting down.
CGAAGGCGGTGCCCCAGGGATCGGAAAAGCGATCGCCGCCAAGGCGCTGCGTGATCGCCTGACGCGCTGTCGGATCGACGCCGAGGGTGATTTCGCTCAGCCCCGCCTCGGACGCGTCCCGCGTCCCGGCACTGCGGCTGTTCCAGATGTTGCCGGCCAGCTGGTGGTGATAACCGCCGCTGCCGTAGAAACTCGCGCCGGGATAGGTCGCGGCGATGTCGAGGCCGAGCGTGTCGTGATAGAAGCGATCCGCCTCTTTCGTGTCGCCGACCTGCAAATGAACGTGGCCGATGATGCCGCCTTTCGGGAAACCGGCCCATGTCCGGCCTTGCCCCGCGCGCATCAGATCTTTGAGGTCCAGCGGGTCCGTTGCCATGCGGATCTCGCCCGCGCGATCGCGCCACTGGCTTGGTGGTCGGTCGACATAAACCTCAATCCCATTGCCTTCGGGATCGGCCAGGTAGATCGCTTCGCTGACGATGTGATCCGACGCCCCCTGCAGCCGCGTGTCCCTTTCGGTGACATGGCCGAGCCATCGGGCCAGATCGCCGCGCGACGGCAGCAGGAAGGCGGTGTGAAACAGCCCCGCCTGCCTGGGATCGCGCGGACGAAACGACGGGTCGCCATCAAGATGCAGCAGCGGCGTTTCTTCGGTGCCCAGTGTCACGCTGCTTCCGGCTTCTGCCAGCGGCACCAGCCCCAGAACGTCACGGTAGAAGGACGAAACGGCATCCAGATCCCGCACCCTGAGCCGAACGGTATCGATGCGGATCGGCGCGGCATTCATGTCGAATTTTTCGATTGGATTGGCCATCGTGATACTCCTTTGGGGAATGGGGGCGGGGCTGCTTGCCCCGCACCATGAAGGCGGATCGGATCAGTTCCGGCTGCGCTTGAGCGCATAGGCGCCGTCGCCCAGCAGAGCTTGCACGACCAGTGTGATCGCCCAGAATGCGGGATATTCCCAGCCGCCGCCTTCATTCGAGAAGAAGAAACCGGCCGCGCCATGCGGCGCGTAGATCGAGCCGAGCAGGACCGGCACCAGCGCGAGCGACACCCAGCGGGTCCAGACGCCGAGGATCAGCGCCACGCCACCGGCAAGCTCGGCGGCCATTACGAGATAGGCGAGTGTTCCCGGAAAGCCGAGGCTTTCGAAGAAGGCGGTCGTTCCCGCCGGCGTGAAGATCACGAGTTTCAGCCAGCCATGGGCGATGAACAGGATTCCCAGCGCAACGCGCAGGATTGTGGCTGCCAGATCGGCATTCGCCACGCCGGGGATCAGCGGTGATTGAGGCGGGTTATGATGGTTTGCGTTGGACATTGTCTTTTTCCTTTGTTCGGGAGGTTGGGTCAGGCGGAAAACTGCCAGCGCGGCGCGATCTCGGTGCCTTTTCCGAGCACATAGCCGAACTGGATATTCAGGAAGCCAAGCGGCTCAAGCTGACGGGCGGTGGACAGGGAGCCGGCATCGACCGGCTCGAACCCGGCCTCTGCGGCCAGCGTTTTCACAGTTTCGCGCGCCGTCTCGTCGTCGGCGGCGATAAAAGTCTGCAACGGCTGACCGTCCAGCTTGAGATCCCCCGCATAGTGCTGGGCGAAGATCGTGTTGAATGCCTTCACGACGAACGCTCCCGGAACGAGCGCAGCGATCGCCTCGGCGGCCGACGTGGTGGTACCGAGTTGCAGGGCCGAGAAATCCTCGGTGACGGGGTTGGACACATCGATGACGATCTTGCCGGTGAAGTCTGCCTGGTCGGCGATTTCGGCAGCTGCCCCATAGGGTGTCGCGAAGATAACGATATCGGCCTCAGTCACGGCCTTTGCCACATCGTCGGCGCGACCAAAGGTCCCTACTTCATGTTGTGTTTTGCTCAGGATATTTGCCAGACCGGATCCGACATTGCCGTTACCAATGATTGCGATTTTCATGACTTGTTCCTTTCAGTGCGCGCCTTCAGGCGCTGTTTGATCTGTCAGGAAGATACGCCTTGCCTTTAGGCAATGAAATGGCGACTATGGAGAATGACTATCCACAAAATGTACTAAGTAATTTGCCATGGATATCGTCGATGAACTCCGGGCCTTCGTGGCCACCGCGCAGACGGGCTCGTTCACCGCGGCCGCCCATCAACTGGGCGTGTCGAACCGGCTGACTTCCAAATATGTGGCTGCGCTCGAGCAACGCCTCGGTTCCCGCCTGCTTCAGCGGACAACCCGCAAGGTGGGGCTGACACCGGCGGGTGAGGACCTGATTGCGCGGGCGCCGGCGCTGCTCGATGATCTAGATGAGCTGCTCGGCAGCGTTGCCGAAGGATCGCGCGGCCTGACCGGCGTCATTCGCATCTCGGCTCCTGTAACCTTCGGCGAAGTCTATGTAACGGGGATGTTGGCACGGTTTGCCTGTCAATGAGCATTCAAAACTGACCCGGCTTCAGCATTTGATTTTGACCCGCCTGTCGGATGGCAAAGCCCCCAG
>CANNCP010000015.1 GCA_947503145.1 uncultured Roseovarius sp. | reverse complement strand
GACTGGGGGCTTTGCCATCCGACAGGCGGGTCAAAATCAAATGCTGAAGCCGGGTCAGTTTTGAATGCTCATTGACAGGATGGAGCATGAAAAAGTGGAAAACGAAGCAGCTGTTCCGTCGATCGCATCAAAAGGGGGCTTTGTCCGCATCATGTCGATCAGTCCGCCAAAATGCTGCGTAATAAACCAAGGGCCGGTCTGATTAAGCTGCACTGCGGCGTAGGAGTGGTCGGTGGACGTCCGTGGGCGGAGTGTGCCCACTACGAGTCGCATTTCACCACTTCCGCCAACTTAGCCCCATTGTTGCGGCGATGGCTTCAGGGCAACCAGCCTGAACACGGCTGCGATATGCGCGGACAGATAAGCCGTTTTCCAGCGCAGTTACTTCCCATTCGTCATCCGGATTATGCGCTATTTCCCGCACTCCTTCAGTCGCTGCCTTTTCACCCGACCAGCCTCGCTTGAGCCGTTGTTTGAAGGTTTGGAATGCTATCCCATTTTCTTCAGCAACAGGCCATGCTGGAAGGCCGTTCTCTAGTGTAGACAAGCCATCACGACGCCGATTTTCAAAGGCAGCACGATCATATGGGTATTGGGTATGCTCGCAGGGAACAGTCCACACCATCGCTCCATTCTCAGCGTCCTCTAAACTCACCGCTGAGGCATCATTCAAAGGAAATGGCTTCAAGCCATAGCGGCTACAAAGCCACCAGGCATCTTCGCGACTTGCGGCTTTGCCGATTGTCTGACCGCCCAATGGAGCAACATAGTTGATCATCAGTTCTTTCCGTTTCAAAAATGGTGTGATTGGCTCGTTTGGAGTGCCTTGTTTGACTACACGTAAGCATTCGGTGCCGCTGGGGAAACAGATAAGAGCAGGCTTTTTTTCTCAAAATCGCAAACGACTGCTGCATCCTTGACCTGTTAGTTCGATCAAGTAAAGGTTTCGGGTTTGCGGCGAACGTAAGGAACGTGGGCTGCAAGCGCAGAAACCGAACGACGATCCCAAGGTCGGCTCTGGACCGGGAAGTGCGCTGTGAACGGAGACCAACGCGAGCAGCGTCGCAACAGCAGCCCATAAAATGCCATTTTCCTAGGGTAATCGCCGTTCATGGGACCCCGCGATAGAAACAGTTCGAGAGTAGTTTCTTTCCAGAACCGGAGACGCACAAGGCGGCGCTTGATCGGCAAACGGTCGCCGCGCGTCTTGATTTTGTTTCTATTGGCGATTGGGTTGGCAGTCGGCGCCTACTACAAGCATGAGGGGCACCCGACACGATGGCTGGCCGGGGCCGGTGGTCGATCCGTTGACAACCCGTCCGAACGGTCCCTGCCTCGCGCTCTGCGCGGTGGCAATGCGATGCAGAGGACCGGGAACGCACGCGCAGGCCACACGATGACCATCGACGCCCCTACAGGTGCCGTTGTGACCCACGTTCGCGACGGCGACACGATCGAGGTTGGTGGACGCCCTATACGTATCGCCGCCCTAGATTGCGCCGAGAGCGGCAGCGTTGCCGGGGACGCCGCGACACGCCACATGAAAGCGTTGGTTTCAGGGCAACGCGTCAACTGCAGCTTCACTGGTGAACGCAGCTATGATCGTTGGATTGGAAGTTGTCGCTTGTCGGATGGCCGAGACATTGCCGGTGTATTGATCGGGGAACGTCTCTGCCGACGGTGGCGCTAGCGTTGCCCGTCTGCCACACAAGGTTTCATGCTCCGGCTGCTTCCACAGTGCTTCCACACGGCGCAGGAACGCCAAAAGCCACCCTTCAGGATGGCTCGTAACGTGTTGTTGTTGTTTGGTAAATTTGGTTGCGGGAGGCTGCAACCGCCGTAACCTACCTCGCCTCAATTGCAAGATTTGACCAAGCACCCGAAAACGCTGGAGAGCCGTCATTAGGGGCAGGCGAAAAACTCATGAACTGGATAGAGTAGCGATAGATACGGAATGTGAACGGACTGAGGGCAATTTTTCCATCAGCCCAACGCATAGCCCGCACCACGAACGGTGCGCAGAAGATCCTCGCCGCCTTGCCCGCAAAGGGCCTTGCGCAAGCGGCCAATATGGACATCGACGGTGCGGGTTTCGACATAGATATCGCGGCCCCAGACACGGTCGAGCAACTGTTCGCGGCTGAAAACCCGCCCCGGTCTTTCCATGAACGTGGCAAGCAGGCGAAACTCGGTCGGACCAAGTTGCAGCAGTTGGTCCGCGCGGGTGACGCGATGGGTCTCACTGTCGAGCCGGATGTCCTGAACCTCCAGCACCATGCCGGTGGCCGAGGGGCGCACGCGCCGCAAGTTTGCGCGGATGCGGGCCATCAGTTCGACGATGGAATACGGCTTGACCACATAGTCGTCCGCGCCGGTTTCAAGGCCGCGTACCCGATCCACCTCTTCCGACCGGGCCGATAGCATGATGACCGGAATGGTCCGGGTTTCGGCCCGCACCTTCAGGCGCCGACACACCTCGATGCCGGACAGGTTCGGCATCATCCAGTCAAGGACAATCAGGTCGGGCGGTTCTTCGCGGACCATCAGCATCGCCTCTTCGCCGTCCTGCGCGTGTTGCACGCGATAGCCTTCGGCAGCAAGGTTGTAGGAAAGCACTTCGCGCTGTGCGGGCTCATCCTCGACCAGGAGGATCAGCGGGTGTTCTTTGGTCACCATGTGGTCTCCTGTTCTGCCATGCCTGATGCGATCGACGTCTTGTCCGCCTTGGGGCGGTCGTCATCCGGCAGGGAGCCGGTAGCGAGATAGATCACCTGTTCGGCAATCCCGGTCGCATGGTCGCCCATCCGTTCGATGTTCTTGGCGATGAAATGCAGGTGCAAGCAGGACGAGATGTTGCGAGGATCGTCCGTCATATGCGCCAGAAATTCGCGGAACAGCGAATTGTACATCTGGTCAATATCATGGTCGCTCTGCCGCACGCGTTCGGCCAGGTCGGCGTCACCCCTGACATAGGCATCAAGCACGTTCTTGAGTTGGAGCTGAACCGCCTTGGCCATGCGCCGGATCAAGCCGGCGGTGCCATTGATGGCGGGCAGCCCAGCCAGCGTTGTCGCGCGTTTGGCAAGGTTCTTGGCATAGTCGCCGCACCGCTCCAGCGCGGCGGCGATCTTGATCGCGGTCAGCACGATGCGCAGGTCGGCGGCGGCAGGCGCGTGCAGCGCGATCAGTCGGGCGGCTTCAGCATTGATCTGCTCTTCAAGGGCGTCAATGGACCTATCGCCTTTGCGCACCGCTTCGGCAAGGTCCTCGTCGCATGTGTCCAGCGCGCGTGCCGCATCCAGTATGGCCGCCTCGACCATCCCGCCCATTCGGGTGATCATAGCCTGAACGGTTTCGAGATCGCGATCCAGGTTAGACGTGTTATGGCGCTCCGTTTGCATCAATTCCTCCGTCGGCAGATCATGTGGTCACTCTGGATACGGTCCGCCACGCTTTTGCGACAGTTCTGTAACAGTTTTATGACGGCTATCAGGTTATCGGTAGAAAAACCGAAAAGCACGCACCCCTGCCCCGTTCGCTGCTGATGGTGAGCCGACCACGATGACGATTGACAATGTGCTTAACGATGGCAAGCCCCAGCCCGGTGCCGCCCTTTTCGCGTGAACGATGAGTGTCAACGCGGTAGAACCGCTCGGTCAGGCGCTGCAAGTGCTGTTCCTCGATGCCTTCGCCCCGGTCGATCACGTCGATTTGCAGCAGCGCGCCTTTGGTGGGCGTATGGATATTGATCGTTACCAGTTGGCCGGAGGCGCCATATTTTATCGCGTTCTCGATCAGGTTCTGGAACACCTGCAACAGTTGATCCGCATCGGCAGGGACAGGCGGTGCCGCCTCTGCCCCGGTAATTTCCAGCGCCACGCCACCCTCTTCTGCGATAGGGCGTAGGGCGGCCACTGCGGACCGGATCACCGCCCCGACATCCACCAGGGTAGTTGGGCGGCGGCGTTCCTCTGCCTCGACCTTCGACAAGGAAAGAAGGTCTTGCACAAGGCGGCTCATGCGTCCTGTCTCGCGTTCCATAATGGTCAGGAAACGGTCACGGGCAGCAGGATCGTCGCGGGCTGCGCCTTTCAGGGTTTCGATGAACCCTGCCAGCGCCGTCAAAGGAGTGCGCAATTCATGGCTGACATTGGCGACAAAATCACGGCGCAACTGGCCGATGAGTTCCTGTTCGGTGATGTCCTGAAAGGCGCAAAAGGCAGCGCTCTTGTCCGTGCCGGAAACGGGAGTCACCGTGACGAGATAGGTTACTTCATGCGATGGACCATGAACCACATAGCGTGCCTGCCCGGGCACGTTATCGCGCAGCGCAACTTCGATCGCGGCCAGCAAGGCGGGTTGGCGCAGGGCAATGGCGTGGTGGCGGCCGACCGGACTTGTTGCCAGAATGGCCTCGGCTGCCGGGTTGGCCGCAAAAATCAGCTCATCCGCGCCAATCAGCACCATTGGCAATGGGGCACCGCCCAGAATATCGTCAAGCCATTGCCGGTCCATTCCAAATCCTTTCGCCGCCCCATTTATACCACGGGCCCGCTGAAACTTTTGTCAAAGGTTGTCAGGAGTTGCGAGTCGAACATGATGAAAGTGCCGAGCTTCATGTTTAGACGTTTTAGCCAACCCGGTTTCCCTGAGTGTCGATCAGTAGCGTACTGTCCTCTTTTGTCATCAGGCCGGAAGGCAATTTGTCGAGCAGGCCCAGAACCGCTTCGCTCGGGCGGCAAAGCCGGATGCCCTTGGATGAGCAAACAATAGGACGATTGATCAGAACCGGGTTCTCCAGCATCGCCGCGAGCAGCGTTTCATCATCCACGACAGGATCGAGCAAGCCAAGCACCTCCGCCGGGGATTTTGTCGTCCGCAGCGCTTGACGGGGTGTCAGACCGGCGGCAGCAAAAAGCGCCAACAGCTGCGGGCGGGTCCAACCGGTTTCGAGGTAGAGGATGATTACGGGCGTTTCACCCGACGCTTCGATGATCGCCAGCACGTTGCGCGAGGTGCCACAATCGGCATTGTGATGTATAACGATACTCATGCCGCGTCCTTCTCCAATGGAAACCAATGTCGGGTGCTATTGGCAAAGGCGACCAGTGACAGCATCACCGGAACCTCAACCAGCACGACCAGACCTTTTGGCTTGTCGCCCACCTGCCGCAGCGCGGCCGAAATCCACGCCCACCATCATCGGATAGACCATCGCCCAGATCAGCACCGTCACCGGCAGGTTGACCGAGGAGACTTCCAGCGAGGCCAGAAATGAAAAGGCGCCGGGAAACAGGTTGCCAAGCAAAAGCGCCGCGCCGATGGCAAGCGCCACCCAGACGGACAGCCAGCGTTCAAAGGTTCCCAGACCCGCAACAGCGGGGAGCGATGTATCTGTCATGATAGATTCCTAGCAGGTACAGGCAAGTTCATTGATGATGGGCTGGCACAGATCGGGATTTCCGCCGCAGCAATCCTCCATCAGGAAGCCAAGCAACCCGCGCATCCCGTCCATGTCGGCGAAATAGCGAATGCTGCGCCCTTCCCGCTGGCTCCAGATCAGGCCGGAGCGCGTAAGAACCCCGAGATTGGCCGACATCGTATTTTGGCGAACCCCGAGGGTATCGCCGATGTCACCAGCCGCCATGCCCGCGTCCCCCGCCTTGATGAGCATGCGGAACACGTCAAGCCGGGTGGACTGGCTGAGAGCGGCAAAGGCGTCGAGTGCGTGATGCTCATCCATATATCTGGAATTGTGGAATTGAGTGCCATTCGTCAAGCGTTCCCGTCAATAGCCTCGGGGCCCGAAAGGGAAGTTAGATCCCCTTTCGGTCGATCGTCGTCAGGCAAATCGCCTGTCACCAGATAGATCACCTGTTCGGCAATCGATGTTGCATGATCGCCCATCCGTTCGATATTCTTGGCAATGAAATGCAGATGCATGTAGCTGGTGATGCCCTGCGGATCCTCCATCATATGCGTCAAGAGCGACCGAAAGAGAATGGTATACATCTCATCCACCTCGCAATCCCGCGCCCGGACCTTCAGAGCAATTTCGACATCGCGTCGCGTATAGGCTTTGAGCGCATCCGCGATCATACCGACGACCGCTTTCTGCATGTGGCGCAGAGCCGAGGAAACATCCTTGACCGGGTGCGCATGGGCCAGCACGGACGTGCGTTTAGAGATGTTCTTTGCATAGTCGCCGCACCGTTCCAGATTCGAGGCGATGCTCATGACCGTCAGCACGGTGCGCAGATCGCCCGAGTTCGGCGACCGCTTCGCAAGGATCCGGGCGCAATCTATCTTGATGCTCTCTTCCAGCACGTCGATGGCCCTGTCATTCTTCCGCACGGCTTCGGCCATTTCCAGATTACTGGTCTCGAAGGCCTCGGCAGCCCGATTCATGGCCTCGTCGACCAAGCCGGCCATTTTCATGAGCATGGTCTGTACGCCTTGAAGGTCGCGGTCGAACGCGCTGGAGATGTGTTTCGTGGTCATGACGTCTTTCCTATCCGATCCGGCCAGAAATGTAGCTTTCGGTGCGGCGGTCCTTGGGGTTGGTGAAAATCTCGTCGGTATCGCTGTATTCGACAAGGCTGCCGAGATGGAAAAAGGCGGTCTTCTGGCTGACCCGCGCGGCCTGCTGCATAGAGTGGGTAACGATGACCACGGTGTATTTCTCACGCAGGGTATCGATCAGCTCTTCAACCTGCGCGGTCGCGATCGGGTCAAGCGCCGAGCACGGCTCGTCCATCAGCAACACCTCGGGGTCGGTCGCCACGGCGCGGGCGATACACAGGCGCTGTTGCTGGCCACCCGACAGGCCGGTGCCGGGGGCATGCAGGCGGTCCTTGACCTCGTCCCAGATGGCACCGCGGCGCAGCGACCGCTCGACGATCTCGTCCATGTCGGCCTTTGAGCGCGCCAGCCCGTGGATCTTGGGGCCGTAGGCAACGTTGTCGTAAATCGACTTGGGAAACGGATTCGGCTTTTGGAACACCATGCCGACACGGGCGCGCAATTGCACCGGGTCAACCTTTCGATCATAAATATCGTCGCTGTCGATGCGAATATCGCCCTGGACCCGGCAAATGTCGATCGTGTCGTTCATCCGGTTGATGCAGCGCAGGAAGGTGGATTTTCCGCAGCCCGACGGGCCGATAAAGGCCGTGACGGTGCGCTCCTTAATATCGACATCGACATTCTTGATCGCGTGCGTGTCGCCGTAATGGACCTGCACGCGGCGCGCGCTGATTTTTGTGGCGTTGATGTCAACGTCGCGGGTGATGGCTCTGAGGTCGTCCATTGCCTCTCCTTTCGGGTTATTTACCATTTGCGTTCGAATTTGCTGCGCAGATAGATCGCGATGGCGTTCATCATGATGAGGAAGGTCAGCAGCACGAGGATGGCCGCCGATGTACGGCTGACAAAGCCGCGCTCGGGACTGTCGGCCCAGATGAAGATCTGCGTCGGCAGCGCGGTGGCGCTGTCAAAAGGTGTCGCCGGGGCCGAGGTGATGAAGGCATTCATCCCGATCAGCAGAAGCGGCGCGGTTTCGCCCAGAGCCTGCGCGAGGCCGATGATCGTGCCGGTCAGGATACCGGGCATAGCCAACGGCACCACATGGCCGAAGACCACCTGTTGTTTTGACGCCCCGAGCCCCAAGGCGGCCTCGCGGATCGAAGGCGGCACGGCCTTGAGTGCGGCGCGCGTGGCAATGATGATCGTTGGCATAGTCATCAGCGCCAGTGTCATGCCACCGACAAACGGGGCCGAGCGCGGCATCCCGAACCAGCCGATGAACACCGCCAGCGCCAGAAGGCCGAAGACGACCGAGGGCACGGCGGCAAGATTGTTGATATTTACCTCGATAAAATCGCTCAGTTTGTTTTTGGGCGCGAATTCCTCAAGGTAGATGGCCGCGCCGATGCCCACCGGGAACGAAATTAGAAAGCAGATCAGGAGCGCCCAGAACGAGCCTATGATTGCCCCCCTGAGGCCCGCCAATTCGGGAAAACGGCTGTCCGCATTGGTCAGAAGGCCGGTATTGAGGCTGGAGGTGATCGCGCCAATCTCGATCAGTTTGTCATAATAGCCAATCTGCGTGTCATCGAGGCGGCGCAGGCTTTCGGGCATGGTGCGGTCTATCAGGTTCTTATACAGCTGGTCATAGGGATCCGAGACCGGCACGCTGATGTTGATCGTCTGGCCGATCAGCGCGGAGTCGGCGACGACGCGGTCACGCAAGTCGAATTGAGCACCATTCGACAGGATGGCGCCCACCGCGCGCATCGCAGCGCGGTCATTCGGGTCAACCGAGGGCAGGTCTGCTGCCAATGCCGTCGCCAGCACATCGTCGAAATTGCCGCGCGGCAGGCGTTCGACGCTGATCTCCTCGGGGTCGATGAAAACTTCCAGCTTGATCTTGGTCAAGGTGAAGGCCTTGTGGCCGGTCGAGATCAGCGACGCGAACAGGATGAAGAGCATCAGGAAGGCGAGGCTGATCGCCGTGATGCCAAGGGCTTGCAGGATGAACTGCTTGCGGTGGCGCCGCGCGAGGCTGCCGCGCACCTTGTCCATCGTGGTCTGGGGAAGGGAGCCAGAGAGGATATCGGTCATGGGATCAGGCCTCAATCGTAGGCTTCGCGGTATTTTCGGACGATCCGGAGCGCGAAGATATTGATGACAAGTGTGACGAGGAACAGCATCATCCCCAGCGCGAAGGCGGCCAGCGTCTTGGGGTTGTCGAACGAGGTATCGCCGATCAGCAGCGTGACGATCTGCACGGTAACAGTGGTGACGCTTTCCAGCGGATTCAGCGTGAGATTGGCCATCAGACCCGCCGCCATCACAACGATCATGGTCTCGCCAATGGCCCGGCTGACCGCCAGTAGGGCGCCGCCGACGATACCGGGGATCGCCGCCGGAAAGAGAACGTTCAGCACCATTTCGGCGCGGGTGGCGCCAAGGGCCAGCGCGCCGTCGCGCATCGCGCGCGGCACTGCCGACAGCGCGTCATCGGCGAAAGACGAGATAAACGGGACCAGCATGATCCCCATCACACTGCCCGCCGCCAACGCGGTGTTGGGCGCGACAGAAATCCCCATCGACGCGCCGAAACTGCGGATCGCGGGCGCAACGACGAGGATGGCGAAGAAGCCATAAACGACAGTCGGCACCCCCGCGAGGATCTCCAACAGCGGCTTGGCCACCGCGCGAATACGTTTTGGCGCGAACTCGAAAAGGTAAATGGCCGACAGCAGGCCAATCGGCACGGCGATGACAATGGCGACGAGGGTGATGACGATCGTGCCGAGGATCACCGGGATCCAGCCAAACGCACCGGCAGCAGCGATCTGATCGGCGCGAATCGGGATCTGCGGCTCCCAGTTGAGACCAAAGAGGAACTCGGACAGCGGCACGAGGCGCAGGAATTCATAGGTCTCGAAGGCCAGCGAGGTGACGATGCCCACAGTGGTAAAGATGGCAACGACCGAGCAGAAGATCATCAGGCCCGAGATGATGCGCTCGACCGCTTGCCGCGCACGGAACTCGGCGGTTACCTTCTGACGGGCGAAACACATGATGGCGAGGCACAAGAGCGCGGTCAGCAGCACGAGGCTTAGCGCGGCCAGTTGGCGCAGATCGGCCAGATGCTCGGCGGCAGCCAGTTTCCACGGGTCGGGTTTGCCAAAGATACGACCGCCTGAGATCGATCGGATTTCGGCGAGGATCAGATCGACCTGGCCGGTATCCAGCCCGTCCATCGTGCCTGCGGGCAGCGCCGACATCACCATCGCGTTTACGACTGGCCCTTGCAGCACCAGCCAGATCAGGATCACGACGATCACCGGCACCAGCATCAACAGCAGCGCGTAAAGGCCGTGATAATTCGAGACAGAATGCAGCCTTGCACCGCCATCGCGGATGCCTGTCGCGGCGCGCCGGTTCAGCGCGTAACCTGCCAGACTGGCCATAAGTAGAATAGCAAAAGCCAAGGTCGTCATCGGATTCACCTGCTCAAAGTGCAGCACCCAGGCCGGATCCAACCGGCCCGGGCAGGATCATGGCAAGGGTTCAGCCTGCGGGGGCTTCCATCGAAAGGCTGTTCAGAACGTTGTCCTGCAGGGTCTGCATGCGGTCCTCGGCCAGCGGCACGAGACCTCGCTCGGACAGGTAGCCACCCGATGCCAGCGCGTCCTTCGACATGTATTCCTCGATGAAAGCATCGAGGTTGGGGATCACTCCGCGATGCGCGTTCTTGATGTAGAAATAAAGCGGACGAGAAATGGGGTAGGATTTGTCGGCGATGGTCTCGATCGACGGCTCGACGCCTTCGATCATCACGCCCTTCAGCTTGTCCATGTTCTCGTAGAGGAACGAGTAGCCGAAGATGCCCATAGCGTTCGAGTCGGCCTCGACCCGCTGAACGATCAGGTTGTCGTTCTCGCCCGCCTCGACAAAGGGACCATCGGTGCGCATGCGCGAGCAGTTTTCTTCGACCCAGTCACCGTCGAAATCGCCGTTGGCGACGTAGTCCAGCTCTTCGCAGCCCGCATGCATCGCGAGCTCGACAAAGGCGTCGCGCGTGCCGGATGTGGGCGGCGGGCCATAAGCCAAAATGGCGGTGTCGGGCAGGTCGGGGTTGATTTCCGACCACTTAGTATAGGGGTTATTGATCCAGACGCCATTCACGGGAACCTGCGCGCCAAGCGCCAGGTAGATCTCGCCCAACGTCAGGTTCCAGTCGGTGTCGTTCGCGCGTGAGATCGCCAGCGACAACCCGTCAAAGCCGATCAGCGCCTCGGTGATGTCAGTGACGCCGTTTTCGCGGCACAGGTTGTATTCAGATTCTTTCATGGCTCGCGAAGCTCCAGTGACATCGGCATGCGCTTCGCCGATGCCACCGCAGAATATCTGCATGCCGCCGCCCGTGCCGGTGGATTCGACGATGGGCGACGGCGCGCCGGTGTTGTTCGCGAACTGCTCAGCCACCGCCTGGGTATACGGAAACACGGTCGAAGACCCGACGATGCGGATTGAATCGCGGCTTTGCGCGACGGCGGCTGTTGTGGAGATGGCGACAATCGCACAGACAGAAGCGGTCGATTTCAGGTAAGGCATAATGGCTCCTAGATTTGCATCGGTCGCTGTCACGACCATGGTGGTCGGATACGCGGGGTTTATGATGCTGGTGTAAGAGTGTTGTTACAGTTTCACGACAAATCGCTTTGGAGCGATCATGGTATGAAACGACAAAACCCGCGCATGTTGCACGGGCTAAGTCGGTTATTCTGGTTGCGGGAGGCCGCATTGACCTTGACCGAACCTCTGCAACAATCAAAAGAAGCAGAAAAGCGCGTGAAGTTTTGTGAAGCCCTGTGTGAGGCAAAATACCATGGCAGTCTTCCCACATCGTTGATTTTCTTGCCAAGAATTGAGTATGTGGCCAGGTTCATTGCGTTTGCCGTGAAACTCTCATTCTTTGATCCGAGCTGGAGCAATAAAATGAGTGATCATTTCCGGCTGAGCCAAACGCGGATCGCGCGACTCGATATTTTTCTTAAGGCCAATGTCAGGTCGCGCGTCGATGACAAGCGCGTGCTCATTTGATTAGTCGCCATCATCCGGCAAAGATGGTGACACGATCCACCCCCCCAATCAGGATGAATCACAGGATAAAATCAAAGGAAACCCCGCAATTCAGCTTTCGAACCGGATGCTTTAACTACCCATGCCACATGCAAGAAGGCGCCATCATTCGATTGTCCGATTCTCGTCCTCACGAAAACCTTCCATCGTTGCTTACTCATTAGCACGCCAGTTAGAGTTCGAGTAGTCAGTCGTTGTGAGGTGAAGCTTGATCAAATACGCACATAGTGTCCCTGACCGTTCCGAGAGCGAATGGGAACTTCTTGAAGAGCACGCACAAGCGGTTGCGCTGCGGGCGAGCACCTTCGCTGCCGGATTTGAGGGTCAAGAGATTGCCTGCTTGTTAGGTATGATTCATGATCTGGGCAAAATTAAACCCCGCTTTCAGGCGAAACTTCGCGGCGAAGCCAACAATGAGCCTCACAGCGGCGAGGGCGCCCGCCTTTTGCAAAGCCACTACGGAGGACTGGGCTTGCTGTTAGGTGCTTGTGTTGCCGGCCATCACTCCGGCCTGCCCGACATCGCCGATCTGCATCCGCGGCTTGCCGCGACGCAGGATATCCAGCTGCCAGAGTGGCTAACCCTTCCTGCTGAAATCGCACCCTTTGGCCCGCTGCTGGGCGCACCGTCGCCGTTTTCGGTCCAGTTCGCCGTGAGGATGCTTTTTTCCTGTCTCATTGATGCCGACGAATTGGAAACGGCCGCTTTTTATGATGGACTGACCGGTAATTCCGTCACCAGAGCGCCCCATACCGTGACCGAAGCCCATAAGGCGGCCTTCGACGAGCATATGGCGGGATTTGATGGCGCAGAAGGGCCGGTAAACACATTGCGGACAGAAATACTCGCGACAGCCCGGAAGCGTGCCACCCTCACACCGGGCCTATTTTCGATGACGGTGCCTACAGGCGGTGGCAAGACATTGGCCTCCCTTGGGTTCTCTCTGGATCACGCGCTGGTGCACGGAATGGAGCGGATCATCCACGTCATCCCCTTCACATCCATCGTCGAGCAGACAGCCGATGTTTTCTCTCGTATCTTGGAGCCCGAAGCGGTGGTCGAGCATCACTCCAGTTTTGACTGGGAGAATGTCACCGAAGACGAGGCGCAGCAACGACTGCGCCGGGTTACGCGCAATTGGGATGCGCCGATCATAGTCACCACCGCCGTGCAGTTCTTTGAAAGCCTGTTTGCTGCGCGGAAACGCCGCTGTGCCAAGCTTCACAATTTGGCGCGCTCTGTCATCGTTATAGACGAGGCGCAGACGATGCCGCGTCACCTACTACGCCCTTGCCTTGCTGCGATCCGGGAGTTAACCGCGTATTATGGTGCGTCTGTGGTTCTTTCCACGGCGACGCAGCCAGTAGTCACGCGCGAAGCAGGGCTGGATGCTCCCGAGGCGCTCAGCGGCGTCCGTGAACTGGCTCCCGATCCGCCTGCTCTCTACCGCGCACTGAAACGTGTGCGCGTAACGGATGTCGGAGAGATGGGCGATGATGCGCTGACAAAACGGATTGAAGCAGCATCGCAGGTTCTAACAATCGTTGGCAATCGGCGTCACGCGCGTGTGCTGTTTGCGCGCGTGGCGGACTTGCCCGGCAGTGCGCATTTGAGCACGATGATGACTCCGATGCATCGGCGCAATGTCTTGGCGCAGGTGCGCGAGAATCTGAGAGATGGAGCGCCCACTCGGTTGATTTCTACATCCTTGGTCGAAGCTGGCGTAGATATTGATTTTCCGCTCGTCATGCGGGCGGCAACCGGGCTGGATTCCGTGGCGCAGGCGGCGGGCCGCTGTAACCGTGAGGGCAAACTTACGACCTTGGGCGAAGTTCTGGTCTTCACCCCAATGGGCGACGATGCCAAGGCACCCGAAGAAATCCGCGCGAGGGCCGAGATTACGAAAAAGATAATCGCCGCACATTCCGACGATCCTTTGTCGGAGGTTGCGATTGCCGAGTATTTCCGCCGTTATCTGTGGCAGGTTGGCCCCGAGGCGCTGGATGCCGCTACAGTCAGTAGCGAACGCGGCGTGGTCACAGTCGGCATCCTGAAGGAGATTGCCGCGACTGGGAACGACCTGAACATTCGCTTCGATGCCATCGCGCGGGCCTTTCGCATGATTGACGACGCCCAGGCGCCGGTGATCATCCGGGGCGGTCGTTGGGGCATTCCAGACAATTTGTTGAAGAGCCTCGAATGGCGCGAGGGCACGGGCGGCATAGCGCGCGCGCTCCAACCCTATATCGTAAACGTGCCGCACGGCCTGCGGCGGGAGTTAGAGATCAACCGTGCGGCAAGCCTCTGGCGGGAGGATCTATTCGGGCGAGAATTTCTCTTGCTTGATCACGGTAATCTTTACGACGAACGCGCCGGAATGCGGATGGATAAAATTGACGAAGGTGATTGGATCTGGTGAAAAGAAAAGATCTTCTAAAGTGATGCGGAAAGATAATCCTTCCCTCATGAGCTATTATCCGCTCATATGAGGGAATGAACTACGGTATCAAACTACTTATCTGGGGCAAAAACGCCTGCTTTACCCGACCCGAAATGAAAGTCGAGCGTGTCAGCTACGATGTAATAACCCCATCGGCCGCGCGTGGTATTCTAGAAGCCATCCACTGGAAGCCCTCGATCCGCTGGGTGATTGACCGCATCCATGTGCTGAAACCGATCCGGTTCGAAAACATTCGCCGCAACGAAGTGGGCGCGAAGGTCAGCGACCGCAATGCCCGAGCAGCGGCAAGGGCCGGTGATCTGTCAAATTTGGGCATCGACGTCACTGCCGAGCGCCAGCAGCGCGCCATGCTGGCGCTGCGCGATGTAGCTTATGGTATCGAGGCGCATTTCGAAATGACATCAAAGGCCGGTCCGGGCGACAATCCCGGCAAGCATCGCGAAATGTTCATGCGCCGTGCCGCGAAGGGCCAGTGCTTTCATCGCCCCTGTCTGGGTGTGCGCGAATTTGCGGCAGATTTCGAACTGACCGAGGATTTTCCCGCAACGTTGATCCCCGAGGATGCGCGAAACCGCGATCTGGGCTGGATGTTGCACGATATTGACTACGATGCCGGGCGTCGCTCGACCTTTTTTCATGCGGTGATGAAGGACGGGATGATCGACGTGGCCGAGGCCAGGCAAAAAGGACTGGCATCGTGACCATTCTGGCGGAGCTGGCAGCGCTCTACGCTCGGCGGGACGATCTGCCCCGCCCCGGTTTCTCGACCGAAAAGATTGGCGGGGAGATCGTGTTGGCACCCGACGGCACTGTGGTCGAAATGAACTTGTTAGGCGCGCCGGACGTCAAAGGAAAGATGCAGCCACGCATGATGGCCGTTCCGGCGGCGGTCAAGCGGACTGCGGGCATCAAACCTAACCATTTCTGGGATAAGAGCGCCTATGTTCTGGGTATCGTTGCTGCGGTAGGTGACGGTGGTAAGCCATTAACGGACGAGATGGGCGATCCGGTTGCCGGGCAGGGGCGACGGACAGCTGACGAACAGGCGGGGTTCGTTCGGCATCACTTGGAGCTCCTCGAAGGCACCACAGCGCCCGGCCTACTCGCACTGCGGGGGTTTCTCGAAACCTGGGCACCTGAAGAGTTTGCCGCACGTGGTTATCCTGCTGCCCTTCTGGACGAGAACCTCGTCTTTCGGCTGGACGGAGAAGCATCGTTTCTGCACGATCTTCCCGAAGCCTCTGCGCTTTTATCGTCTGACGATGCGGGCAACGATATGTGTCTGGTCACTGGAGATCTGGCCCCCGTCGCGCGCCTTCACCCGTCGATCAAGGGCGTGATGGGCGCACAAAGCGCTGGTGCATCGCTGGTTTCGTTCAACGAGCTCGCTTATGAATCTCACGGCAAGAAACAAGGCGACAACGCCCCGGTGTCGCAGCAGGCGGCATTCGCCTATGGCACTGCGCTTAACGCGCTTTTAGCCAAAAACTCTGGGCACAACCTCCGCGTTGGCGATGCGACCGTGGTTTTCTGGGTCGAGGCGGCCAGCGCCGGGCAGGCCGATATGGCTACGGCGCTCTTTGGCTCTGCGCTGGCGCCTGCAACCGAGGATACCAACACCGCCTTGGGTAAGCTGAAGCGCGAGATCGAAGCCGTGGCACAGGGTCGCTGGCAGGACGCGCCCGACTATGATCCCGAAACGCGCGTTTTCGTTCTGGGCCTCGCGCCAAACGCCGCGCGCCTGTCGGTGCGATTCTGGCATCCGGGGCGGATGCAGGATTTCGCCGCGCGTATTGCCACTTTCTGGGATGAACTGCGCATCGAACCGAGCCCTTGGGTCAGCAAGGGCGGCAGCCCGCGCCCGCCTGCTGTCTGGCGGCTGCTTTACGACGTCGCAGCCCTTGGCAAAGCCGAGAATATTCCGCCTCTTCTGGGCGGGGCAGTTATGCGGTCGGTCCTGACCGGCATCGATTATCCACGCACGCTGCTCAGCGGTATTATCGGACGGCTCAGAGTCGAAGGCACACCGCCCGATCGCTATTCTGACGGTCGCCGCGCCGCAATCATCCGCGCAGTCCTGACGCGCAACACCAAGATGGAGGTGCCAATGGCCCTGGACGAGACATCGAATGATCCCGCTTATGTGCTGGGCCGCCTTTTCGGCGCATTCACTTACGCTGAACGCAGCTATGCAGACCGGGGTGCAACCATCCGCGACAAATACATGGGCGGCGCGGCTGCCACACCCGCGCGTATCTTTCCTGTTTTGATGAAAGGGTATGAGCATAATCGCTCGGCCCTGGCCAAGGCGGGTGGCCATAAGACCGGCGCTGGCGTCAAGGCTGAAAAGGCCGTCGCCTCAATCCTGGCCCTGCTGCCGGGCGGCGGCGATCTTCCCGCATCGCTGCCCTTGGAAGATCAGGGGCGCTTTTTTGTCGGGTTCTATCATCAACTATCTGCCTTTTACGCCAAGGCCGAAGATGCTGCCGAGATCATCGACACAGAAGGAGCCGACACATGACCGCCCTAACCAACCGCTATGACTTTATTTTATTCTTTGATGTCGAGAATGGCAATCCCAATGGCGATCCTGATGCTGGCAACCTGCCACGCATGGACCCCGAAACCTCGCAGGGACTGGTCACAGACGTGTGCCTCAAGCGCAAGCTGCGCAATTATGTTGCCGCTGCAAAAGGCGACGATGCGGGCCATGCGATCTACATGCAGGACGGTGCTGTTCTTAACCGCCAGCATGCCCTGGCCTATGAAGCCGAGGAGTTGAAGCCCAACACTGCAAAGAAGCGCCAAGCCGATAAAAAGGAGGATGCCGCACGCATCACCGACTGGATGTGTCGGAATTTCTGGGACATTCGCACTTTCGGCGCGGTGATGACCACCGAGGTTAATGCCGGGCAGGTGCGTGGCCCTGTGCAACTGACCTTCGCCAGATCTGCTGAGCCGATCATGCCGCTTGAGGTGTCGATCACGCGCTCATCTGTCACCAACGAAAAAGACGCCGAGAAAGAGCGCACTATGGGTCGCAAGCATGTGGTGCCCTATGGGCTCTACAGCGCGCACGGTTTCATCAACGCCAATCTGGCTGGGCGCACCGGATTTTCCGAGGATGATCTTACACTGCTCTGGGCCGGTTTTCGCGACATGTTCGAGCATGACCGCTCGGCCGCCCGCGGCATGATGGCCGCCCGGCGCCTGATCGCATTTCGTCATGACAGCGCTCTTGGCAACGCACAGGCACACAAGCTGTTCGAGCGTGTCACGATCCACCGCGCCCATAAAGGCGAAACCGCGCCTGTCGGCGACGACCGCCCCCACAATTGGCCGGTGGCCCGCGCATTTACAGATTATGCTATCCGTCTGGACGACGCAGATCTGCCCGACGGGGTTTCAATCTTCGAGCCGTTTTGATTATCTCCGACAGCTTGCCGATCTCGGCCTTGCAGCATTGGCTATTTTGCCCTCGTCAATGCGCGCTGATCCACATTGAAAGGGTCTGGGCCGAGAATCGGTTAACCGCCGAAGGTCGCGTTCTGCACGAGCGCGCAGATGATGGCCGTCCCGAAAGCCGCGATGGCATACGGATCTTGCGCTCGGCGCAGGTCGCGTCACAACTGCATGGATTACATGGTGTCGCTGATGTGGTTGAAATGCACGGGCACGCCCCCTATCCCGTCGAATATAAACGCGGTCGTCCCAAAGCACATCGCGCAGACGAGGTGCAACTTTGTGCTCAGGCACTGTGCCTGGAAGAGATGACCCGCCAATCTATCCCCGAAGGTGCCCTATTTTACGGCAAGACCCGTCGTCGCAAGATCATCGCCATGGATGATGACCTGCGAGCGGCGACCCTGAAAGTCGCCAGCGACGCTCGTAGATCAATTGATACCGGCACGCTGCCAGCGCCGGTTTTCGAGCCCCGGCGCTGCAATGCCTGCTCGCTGGCCGAGTTGTGCAGGCCCGAAGCTCCGCGTGATACAGGCCCGGACTGGATGGCCTTGCGTATCGCGCGTGCCGGAGTGCCTGAATGAAAAAGTTGCTCAACACGCTCTACGTCACAACCGAAGGTGCCTACTTGCGCAAGGATGGGGAGACGATCGCGGTCGAGATTGACGGAACTGTGCGCGCGCGTGCGCCTGCCCACCTTCTGGGACAGATCGTCTGTTTCGGGCAGGTCGCCGTTTCGCCCGCCCTTATGGGGTTTGCCAGCGATGCCGGAATTTCCGTTGCGTGGCTCGGATATTCAGGCAAGCTGATGGCCAGGATCGAAGGCCCACAAACTGGCAATGTGTTGCTGCGCCGGGCCCAGCACGAAGCAACCAAGGCCGCAAATGCGCTGCCGGTTGCCCGTGCCGTCGTTGCGGCCAAGATCGCCAATCAGCGCGCAGTCTTGCGCCGCCATCTGCGCGACTACCCCGACACATGCGGTGGCGATGTTGTGGATGCGGCTCAACGGCGACTACTGGACGCGGCCCGTTTCGCCCTTAGCGCAGACGATCTTGACGCCCTGCGTGGCTACGAAGGCGAAGCTGGCCGTGCTTACTGGTCCGCTTTTCCCAGCCTTATCCGTAACCCTGAGCCGGTATTTACCTTCACCGGTCGCAACCGCCGTCCGCCACGCGATGCCGTCAACGCGACACTGTCGTTTCTCTATGTGCTCTGCGCGCTAAACACCCGCGCTGCCTGCGAAAGTCATGGTCTGGACCCACAGATGGGTTTCCTGCACCGCGACCGTCCCGGTCGCATGTCACTCGCCCTAGATCTCATGGAGGAGATGCGCGCCCCTCTTGCGGATCGCGTGTGCCTGAGCTTGATCAACCGTCGCCAGCTGACATCCTCAAGTTTTCGACACGAAGAGACGGGTGCTGTCCTTCTGAATGATGCAGGCCGTAAAGCCGTTCTTGAGAGCTACCAGGCGCGCAAGCGAACCGAGCTACGCCATCCGTGGCTGGATGAACGAATAGCCTTGGGTCTGGTTCCTCAGGTGCAGGCACAGCTTCTCGCGCGGCATCTGCGCGGCGATATTGATGCGTATCCGGCCTGGATCTGGAGTTGAAACATGATGGTCCTTGTCACCTATGATGTCAGCACCGAGAGCCGGGAAGGTCGCCGCCGTCTGCGCCAAATCGCCCGCGCCTGCGAAGATTGGGGGCAACGTGTCCAATACTCTGTCTTTGAGTGCGACCTCGATCCCGCCCAATGGACCGCGTTGCGCGCCCGCCTTATCGAGATCATCAATCCTGAAACAGATTCCTTACGATTCTATCTATTGGGACGCGAATGGCGTAAACGAGTGGAACATATCGGCGCAAAGCCTTCGACCGACATGGATGGGCTGCTGATCGTTTAATCTGCGAACCTGTAGCGCTCGCTCCCAACGCCTGTGGTTCGCAAGCTAGAAAAACGATGGGCTTGGGGCGCTTCACGCTATAATATTGATCTTCAGCATCCATTTCAGGGAAGGTTCGCAAATTGCCGGGCTTTCCCAACGCTCTTTCAATCGTTTATAATCGAAGGGCCGCCTCCTTCACGGGGGCGTGGATCGAAACGCGTTTCATGGAGGCGTCATTGTCCTACAAAAAAGGCCGCCTCCTTCACGGGGGCGTGGATCGAAACGATGTGGTGGGCATGCGGCTGCCAGCGTCCAGCCGCCGCCTCCTTCACGGGGGCGTGGATCGAAACCGCCCTCCACCCCGGTCCCGCGCCGGGTTTTTCGCCGCCTCCTTCACGGGGGCGTGGATCGAAACGGCCTGGACGACCCCACCAGCCGTGATGTGGAGCGCCGCCTCCTTCACGGGGGCGTGGATCGAAACACGCTGCCGGGCGGTGGCGATGATTATATCAGCGGCCGCCTCCTTCACGGGGGCGTGGATCGAAACGGCACTGATCGCTGGCGCACGGCCTTTGCTACCCGCCGCCTCCTTCACGGGGGCGTGGATCGAAACAACGGGGAAACCCAAGGCAAGGAATCTGGCACATGCCGCCTCCTTCACGGGGGCGTGGATCGAAACCAATCGGACACACAAGATGCGTCAATCATCGGCGGCCGCCTCCTTCACGGGGGCGTGGATCGAAACGATGTGGTGGGCATGCGGCTGCCAGCGTCCAGCCGCCGCCTCCTTCACGGGGGCGTGGATCGAAACGAGATAACCTAGGCGGCGACATCAAAGGCCTGAAGCCGCCTCCTTCACGGGGGCGTGGATCGAAACAACAGTGCCTACGCCATCAAAGTCAGACATTTCGCCGCCTCCTTCACGGGGGCGTGGATCGAAACTCCCCCCTGACGCCACACCGCAGCACGATCAAAAGCCGCCTCCTTCACGGGGGCGTGGATCGAAACGAGGCGGACCAGCCACACGACTGCTCCAATAGTGGGCCGCCTCCTTCACGGGGGCGTGGATCGAAACTAATTAACCACATGCACCGAATTACAAAGCCGGGGGCCGCCTCCTTCACGGGGGCGTGGATCGAAACCAGTTGTGCAATACGCTGATCGGCGGCAATCCTGGCCGCCTCCTTCACGGGGGCGTGGATCGAAACCTGCCAAGACGGTTGCAGAGGTGATCAAGTTATTGCCGCCTCCTTCACGGGGGCGTGGATCGAAACTCCCCAAGTCTTGAGGGTGTCATCTACACAGCGGCCGCCTCCTTCACGGGGGCGTGGATCGAAACATCAATGATGTAATATGCCGCTTGGTGGCGGATGCCGCCTCCTTCACGGGGGCGTGGATCGAAACCACGATAAGCCCCGCGCCGGATACGGCGGGGAAGCCGCCTCCTTCACGGGGGCGTGGATCGAAACAGATGATTATCGTCGGATTTTATTTTTTGACTAGCCGCCTCCTTCACGGGGGCGTGGATCGAAACAGCCATACCGTGCTAGGCTCCATGCCCGTGCCGAGCCGCCTCCTTCACGGGGGCGTGGATCGAAACAGGTCTGTTGGCATGGTGGCCCAAGCCACTGGTGCCGCCTCCTTCACGGGGGCGTGGATCGAAACATGTCGAACCTCTATAGAATTGTGATGACACAGCGGCCGCCTCCTTCACGGGGGCGTGGATCGAAACGGTATTGCCGCAACTGATGCGGCATCCGTCGCGGGCCGCCTCCTTCACGGGGGCGTGGATCGAAACACGCCATTATGGCCGCAGCCGTTGAGTATTACGAGCCGCCTCCTTCACGGGGGCGTGGATCGAAACATGCTGCTCCCCGGGCTCGCCATGATCGTGCTGGCCGCCTCCTTCACGGGGGCGTGGATCGAAACCCGCGAGTGGCGGGAATGGCAGGCTGAGGCGGATGCCGCCTCCTTCACGGGGGCGTGGATCGAAACGTAGCCACGGCGCTGCGCAAATGGCAGCCAGAAAGCCGCCTCCTTCACGGGGGCGTGGATCGAAACCAAGGGGCGTCAGATTGAAGGGCCTGAAACCCTCGCCGCCTCCTTCACGGGGGCGTGGATCGAAACATGGCGCGTCTCCTATCCTGATCTCAATCTGCGGCCGCCTCCTTCACGGGGGCGTGGATCGAAACATTAGCGACCGCCGCGCCAATGCCGCCCCCACCGCCGCCTCCTTCACGGGGGCGTGGATCGAAACACCACCTCAACCGGCGTTGACCCCGCAACATTCGCCGCCTCCTTCACGGGGGCGTGGATCGAAACGCCATTACTGAAACCCCCGTAGGCTGCGGCCTGCGCCGCCTCCTTCACGGGGGCGTGGATCGAAACTGTCCTCTTTGGGCCGAGCGCCTTAACCCGCGTGCCGCCTCCTTCACGGGGGCGTGGATCGAAACCCCATGACACGCGCTGAATTTGCGATCTTCGAGGGCCGCCTCCTTCACGGGGGCGTGGATCGAAACTGTACGGTAAGCTGCGCAGACGGTGCGCTGTCATGCCGCCTCCTTCACGGGGGCGTGGATCGAAACGAGGGCGGCACGGTGCCCAAGGGCGGATCCGTCGCCGCCTCCTTCACGGGGGCGTGGATCGAAACTTACTCGCCAGTATCGCTACCGTGCCCGTGCCGGGCCGCCTCCTTCACGGGGGCGTGGATCGAAACATCGACACTGATACGGCTTTCTTGTCGCACATCCGCCGCCTCCTTCACGGGGGCGTGGATCGAAACAGCAGTCCGCCCAGCACGTCACGCATGTGCGGTGGCCGCCTCCTTCACGGGGGCGTGGATCGAAACAGGCTCTACCAAGGCCCTGCACGCCAGTTACGGTGCCGCCTCCTTCACGGGGGCGTGGATCGAAACCCGCCAGCGCCAGAGGTGACGGTCGATCAGGCGGCCGCCTCCTTCACGGGGGCGTGGATCGAAACGCTATTGTCAATAAGCGTTCAAAGTTGACCCGGCTTCAGCATTTGATTCTGACCCGCCTTTTGGATGGCAAAGCCCCCAGGCGGGCCACCCTCATATAGCGAGTCCGTCTGGGGGCTTTGCTTGCGGCGCGGTTATTTTTCTGTGCGGCGTTTGCTCTGCGCGAAGCGGTATGACCTGTTGCCGGTCTCGATGATGGCGCAGTGGTGCGTGACGCGGTCCAGCAGTGCAGTTGTCATTTTGGCATCGCCGAAGACAGCGACCCATTCCCCGAACTCCAGGTTGGTGGTGATGATGACGCTGGTTTTCTCATAGAGCTTGCTGATCAGGTGGAACAGCAATGCGCCGCCGGATTTTGGGAACGGGATATAGCCCAACTCGTCGATGATGACGCAATCCAGGGCCGACAGCTGCCGGATGATCTTCCCGGCATTGCCGTCGGCCTGTTCCTTGATCAGGGCATTGATCAGATCGACCGCTTTGAAGAAGCGGGCCTTCTTGCCGTTGTTGATCAATGTGGTTCCAAGCGCGATGGCGATGTGGGTTTTGCCTGTCCCTGTTCCGCCCACCAGGATGAGGTTGTGCGCCTCCTCGGTGAACTGGCCCGAGCAGAAGGGTTCGATCTGGGCCTTGGTGACCGCGGTGGCGCTGTAATCGAAGGTGGCGAAGTCCTTGTGATGCGGGAACTTCGCGATGCGCATTTGATACTGGATGGAGCGCACTCGCCGCTCTACAGTTTCCGCGTCGATCAGTTGCTTTATCGCTGTGGTCAGACTTGGCGGTTTGCGCACGGACAGAGAGTGTCCGGTCTTCTGTGTAACTGCGCTTTGGTCCATGCTTCCTGAGAGGAGCAAGGACGATGACGATTTCCAAGGAATTACTGGACGAGCTTTTGAAGGGCTGCGAGCGGCCTGAGGATTTGCTCGGCGATACCGGGCTGATGAAAGAGCTCAGGATAAGGCTGATGGAGCGGATGCTGGGGGCTGAACTGACGGCGCACCTGGGCTATGAGGAAGGCAAGGACGCGCCGCCAGGTCAGCCCAACCGGCGCAACGGCACAGCCAGCAAGCGCCTGAAGGGTCAGGATGGCGAGGTGCCGATCTCTGTGCCTCGTGATCGGGACGGCAGTTTCGAGCCCGAGTTGATCAAGAAGGGCCAGACCCGGATTGACGGGATGGATGACAAAATCATCGGTCTCTACGCAGCGGGCCTGACGGTCCGCGACATCCGCGCCCACCTTGAGGATGTCTACGGCCTACAGGTTTCGCCGGACCTGATCAGCCGGGTTACCGGCGCTGTGCTGGACGAGGTTCGCGAATGGCAGTCCCGGGCGCTGGACCGAATGTATCCCATCGTCATTTTCGACGCGCTTCGGGTGAAAATCCGTGACGCTGACAGCCGCATGGTGAAAAACAAAGCGGTCTATGTGGCCCTGGGCGTCTCACGAGACGGTGTCCGCGAGGTTCTGGGGCTCTGGATCGCAGAGAACGAGGGTGCCAAATTCTGGCTCTCCGTGATGAACGAGCTGAAGAACCGCAGGGTCCAGGACATCCTCATCGCCGTCGTGGACGGCCTCAAGGGCTTCCCGGAGGCGATCACAGCCGCCTTTCCCGAGGCCACAGTTCAGACCTGTATCGTGCATCTGGTGCGCCATTCGCTGAACTTCTGCGCCTGGAAGGACCGCAAAGCCGTCGCCGCCGATCTGCGCCTGATTTACGGGGCTGCCACAGCCGATCAGGCCGCTGCCGAACTGGACGCTTTCGAGGAGAAATGGGCCGGGAAATACGCCTCGATTGCCCCAGCATGGCGGCGGGCGTGGCAGGAGGTGATCCCATTCTTCGCCTTCGATCCGGCAATCCGCAAGATCATCTACACCACGAATGCCATAGAAAGCCTAAACCGGGTAATCCGGAAATCGATCAAAACGCGTGGCTCGTTTCCAACCGAGGAGGCCGCTACGAAGCTGATCTACCTCGCCATCCGAAACTTCGAGAAAGGAGGCAGGAATGTCCGGGAATGGTTTGCCGCCCGCAACCAATTTGCTATCATGTTCGACGAGCGCTTCAATGCGTGACCGTATCTGAAACCCGCATGGGCCGGGCCAGATACACAGAGTTCATGACACTCCCCACGGACAGCAAATCGTGTGCGCAAGCTGCCATTCCATGGAGCCTCAAGGCAGTCAGTTGGTCGATGAGGGCGTTCATGCGGCAGCCTCCTCAGCCGAGCACAGCGTCTCATAGCGCTTGCAATCGGCCTCGGGCCGCAAGGTCAACTGCGGATAGGAATAGCCTTCGTTCAACGGCGTGATGATTGGCTCCACCAACTGGTTGATCAGATTGGTGATGGCAGGAAGGCGCAACGTGTTTTGTTCAACTGCCAGTTCGCATGCCGTCTCCACCACCTCGATCCCGTGATCCTGGGCCAGCAGAAGCAGATCGACGAACTCCCGATCCCCGCCTTTGCCGGCCATGTAATGCTCCCTGATCTGATGCATGGCCTCAGGCAATTGCCAATCCACGAAGGGTGCCCCGTTGCGCAAGGCGCCCGGCTTGCGATCCAGCAGAGGAACATAATGCCACGGCTCAAAGTAGCTGACGTTGCGGGTAAAGCGACGCCTGTGCTCAGCAATGACGTCCTGGCCTGACACCAGCACGATCCGGCCGGCATAGGCGCAGGGAGACATGCTGGCCTGCAAACCGGGAAGGCACACTGTAGCGGTTGTTGGCGTATTGAACCAAGCAGGTGGAGCGGACACGCACCGTCTTCTCCACGTAGCCGTCAAAAGCCCGCCCCAGGGGGCGCAGCTCGGCGCGCTCAGCGTCAAAAACCTCTGCAATCGTGCGGGTCGATTGTTCAGGATGGGCGCGATTTGCCAAGTCTACGCAGCGCCGGTGCAACCAGTCGTTCAGCGCATCGAGATCATCAAAGGCTGGCATGGGAGCGAACAACCGGCCTCGTAAAAACTGAACCTGGTTCTCGACCTGTCCCTTCTCCCAACCCGACGCAGGGGTGCAGGCAACCGGCTCCATCACATAGTGGTTCATCAAGGCCAGGAACCGAGGGTGGAATATCCGGTCCTTCGAGCGCGAGACATAGGTCACCATGGTCTTGGGGTTGTCGATGATCACCCGTCGCGGGACCCCGCCGTAGAAGGACAGCGCCCGCACAAAAGCATCCAGCACCATCTCTTGGGCTTCGCCGGGATAGGCGACGACAAAGGGCTTGCGACTATGGCACAGGCGGAAGTGGGCAACCTTCACCGATCGCTCGACACCCCCCAAGACGACGCGCTCTTCGCTCCAGTCGAACTGGAGGGCATCACCGGCTGCAAAATGCAGGGGAATGAACGCATCTACCGATCCGGCGTCGGCGCGCTTGAGGTCGCGGACAAAACGCTGAACCGGCGAATAGGATCCGGTATACCCTTCCGACACAAGCTGCTCATAAAGTCTCACGGCCGTTCGCCGCTCCCGGCGCGGGCGCTTCTGATCTTGCTCAAAAAGTTCCTGAAGTCGCGTGTCAAATCCATCGCACAGCTTATGCCGGGCCGGTGGCGCTTGCCGCTGATAGCTCGGCGGGCTGTCGTCCTTCAGATACTTCTTCACCGTGTTCCGCGACAAACCGGTAGCCCGCGCCACAGATCGGATGCTGCGACCCTCTCCCAATATCCAGCAACGGATCTTCGAGACACTTTCCATCAATATCACCTGCTTATTCCTCCGCACTATTCGGCGCGGATACTAACGTGGCAGGTGGGTCAATTTTACTCGCTCATAACCCACCCAAGTGGGTCAATTTCGCATGCCGATTCACAGCCATCGCTCTCGCAGCCATCGTCATCTACTGGCTTTGAAACTCAATGAATCCAGACCCTAATGTCCGCAGAGGGCCCATAGTTACAAATGCTGCGTGATGCATGGATGCCCACTGTGCGCAACAAAGCGGGTTTCACAATATGGTTGTAAAAGGCCGATGCCGTTCGGAACATTTTAAACAAGCAGAAGAAGCAACCAACCTTTCAAGCTACCAAACAGAGCCGCAATTTTACCCCAATAGGCCGTGCCGAGAATTGCCGCCGGAAGCGCAATAGCTGCGCCCCCAGTAGCAACACCAAGCGTTTTGCCAAACCCTTTGCAAAATTCGTCAATCGTTGTGTCCAACTTACCAGCAACCCAACCCAACGCTGTTTTAAGAAATGACGTTTGTTCTGCAACTACTTCTACATCGGGTACATCATTTGCCAATTCGGTCTCAATGACTTCGAGGCTTTGCGCCGCGTTCTCTAATTCTTGGCCATGAAGTTCAAATTCTTCCGGTGGATGATTGTGCCCCATTCCGCCATGTGATGGAGGTCGCGGCATTTCTGATCTAGCGGCAGCAATTTGCAGCAAAATCTCGGCACGCATGGACCGTTCTTCGTCAGTACCTATCCCAGAAGGCGCTCTCTCAGATGCAATTTTGCGCAAGTCATCAAAATCTAATTCCTCTTGTTGATCTTGCTCAGCCATGGCCTCTTCATAAAAGGCGATCTTTGCTGGGTGCCTACTAGAGGGCGCCCAATCCCAAGTACCGTCTTCTTGTATTATGGCGACAGCCTCCATGATCGCTTCTTCTTGCACTATATCTTCAAAGTTCTCACGCAATTCTTCTTCTGCTGAATATGGTCCACCGTAAACATACAGATATCCGCCCTCACGTCCGTTGTACGGAGTTTCGTTTGCTGGGTCCTCGTAATACTGGCGAAACCACTCAACAAGCATCTCGACCATACGTGACTTATTTGTTCTTCCAGTCAGAATTGGATTAGCTTTGAGAACATCTCGTAAAGCACCGTAGCTGTTGTCTTCTTCTTCGTATTCAGGCTCGTGTTCCAGCCCAAATTCGAAGTCCTCTAACAGCTTATGTTTCCCAACGTCAGTTGTCTTTGGCCCCTCAGCGCCCACGGGGTATTCAGACATCGTCCAACGCAGTTCACCTAATTCATCGTGATCAATCAACGCTTGATAAGTAGTTTCCGGCCCCATGCCTCGTTCATCGCCGCCAATGGGTTCCCAATCCAACTCATCTTCTTCAATTTCAAATACTTCTGACGTTTCGCCGTGTTCGATTACGGCTGAGCCTCGCGTGTAAATCAGCATACTTGTCCTTTGGAACGCCAAAAACTTCTGAGTTAAGCGTACTACCTCAAAGTTGCATGGGCTACCTGCTTCTCGCCAATTCCACCGGGAACTTAAGCATATCGACCCTCGTCCTCATGTATCCGGTCTTCATTTCAGACATCAGAATCCTACTGGTGTCAACGGCGGCGTAAAAGTCTTCCACTGGCCGAGTATTGCGCCGCCGTTCACACCTACTGGCTCCGCGGAACTCGGCTGGGTCGTCTGAAAGGATATAAGGTTATCCAATCAACACAAAACAGACCTTAGCGCAGCCCCTGAGAAAGTCTGCAAAGTCCGCAGACTACCAGTTCGTCGTCAGCTCGACTTAGCATCTGCAGCGAAAGTCTGGAATGGCGGGCCACCCCGCAGCGGTACGATGGTACGGTGAATGTCCGGAAAGGTGAAGGTTTTCTGATGCGGGTCGCAGCGGAAGGCTGTGGCTTCGCGCGACCACGACCCGCGTTGGAAAACCTCCCAAGGAGGAAGCCGAGGGGGACTTGGATCATCCTATGGTGAAAGTGCGAAGACGGTTGGGGCGACGGCTATGTCAGCGGTGCGGTTAATGATGCGCATGATGGCCGAGACGGGGACAAACGCGTTCGATGATCCCCGAAACTCTGAGAGATTTGGCATGAGAGCTATCGTGTTTCGCGCCGAGGGAGGCGGGGCGCAGTCTGTTCGGACCGGGTCGGCGGGGGGCAGCAGCCGGTGGCGTTCTTTGGCATCTGACAGGCGGTGGGTCATGCGGCCTGCTCACGTGGTGGGGCGCGCGACATCGGTTTCTGCCCGCGACGGAATATCTCGATGATGCGCATGGGACCACCGCAGTAGGGGCACGGTTCGCGCAAGGTGAGCGGGATGATCTCGGCTTCGGGTCCTGACACGGTGGCTTGGTCCGGGTGCTGGACATATAGCAAGGCGCGGATCTTTGTGATGTTGGCCTTGCGGGCCGAGCTGGCCAGCAGGCCGTAGTGCCGGATGCGGTGGAAGCCATCTGGCAGGACGTGGATCAGGAAGCGGCGAATGAACTCGGGCGTTGCCAGCCGCATGACCTTTTGGCGATCGCCGGATTTGATGCGATAATCCTTCCATCGGAAAGCCACGGTCTGGGCGTCCGCGCTGTCCAGTCGGGCATTCGAGATGGCGACGCGGTGGGTATAGCGGCTCAGATAGGCCAGCACCGCCTTCGGCCCGCCGAAGGGAGGCTTGGCATAGACCACCCACTCGGATTTGCGGAATGGGGCGAGCCATGCAGCAAAGGTGCCAGCGTCACCCAGCCGTTCGAGGTGACCGAAGAAGGCCAGTTGTCCGGCGCGGTGCAGGGCCAACAGCCCGTCCAGGAACAGGCGCCGAAACAGCCGCGACAGAACCCGCACATGCATGAAGAACCCGGGGCGGCAGGCGATCCACCTTGTGCCGTCGGGCGACAACCCGCCGCCCGGGACGATCATGTGGATGTGGGGATGATGAGTGAGCGCCGATCCCCAGGTGTGCAACACGCTGGTGATGCCGATCCGTGCGCCGAGACGCTTGGGATCTGCGGCAATGGCCATGACCGTTTCCGCCGACACCCTGAACAGCAGGCTGTAGACCGCCTGCTTGTTCCAGTAGGCAATCCGCGCAATCTCGGCGGGCATGGTGAAGACGATGTGGAAGTATTCCACTGGCAGCAGATCCTCGGCGCGGGCCTCCATCCAGTCGCGCGCCGCCGGTCCCTGACACTTCGGGCAGTGCCTGTTTTTGCAGGAATTGTAGGCGATGTGGTGATGACCGCACTTGCCGCACGCCGCCACATGCCCGCCGAGTGCCTCGGTTCGGCAGGCCTCAATCGCCGACATCACCTTGAGCTGGGACAGGCTGACATGCCCGGCGTTGGCCCGCCGCCACGCAGGGCCATGGGCACGGAAGATGTCAGCGACCTCCAGCTTCGGCCGGGACACCCCGGCGTTCAGTCACTCCAGGCTTCGCTTCACGGTCTGGTCCTGCAACCTGGCCAGCATCTCGTAGGGGCTGACGGTGTCGCGGATCGTCTTGGTGGCCACGTGGGTGTAGCGTGCGGTGGTGGTCAGCTTGGCGTGGCCGAGCAGCACCTGGATAACGCGCACATCGGTGTTGGCTTCCAGCAGGTGGGTGGCGAAGCTGTGGCGCAGGGTGTGCAAGGTGGCCGGCTTTTTGACGCCGGCCATATGCTTGGCCGAGGTGAAGGCGCGGTTCAGTTGGCGCGGTGAGATCGGGTTGATCTTGGGCTTGCCCGGAAATAGCCAGCCTTCGGGACGTGCCTCGCACCACCAAGCCCGCAACAATTCCAGCAATCCGGGTGACAGCATGACCTTGCGGTCCTTTTGACCCTTACCCAGCTCGACATGGATCAGCATCCGGTCACTGTCGATGTCGCCGATCTTGAGGTTGCAAACCTCGGCGGCGCGCAGACCTGCGCCATAGGAAATGCTCAGGGCTGCGCGATACTTCAACCCTGGCCCGGGCGCAGCCATCAGGATGTCGGACACCTCCTCGACGCTGAAGACCACAGGTAGCTTGCGCGGTTCGGTGCGGAATTGCATGTAGCGCTTCATCTCTTCACGCCCGCAGGTCATGCCGAAAAAGAACCTCAGCGCCACGATACGGGTGTTGAAGGTCGAGGGGGTGACCCCGTTGTCCGTCATGTGCAACTGATAAGCGCGCAGTTCCTCCGGCGTTGCGGTGTCCGGCGCATGGCCCAAGAATGCGGCAAAGTCCTTGATCGCCCGAATATGGGACTTTTGGTGTTTGTCGCCCATCCCACGGATGCGCATGTCCTCGATCATCCGCTGGCGCAGCGGGCTCATCTTCTCCTGTGTCATGGGAACCTCCTGATTGACGATTGAGAAACCCCAATCGTCAGGCAGTTCGGTCAGATCGCAAAATGCACATCGTTATGGGGCGTGTCACCGCCATCAGCCAAATGCGCCAATGCCGCGGAGCGGCTTAGTCCATGGGACGGAAGCGTCCCGAAAGGGCAGCGCCCAGTTTGCATGAGTATCGTCCATCATGCGGCCGCAGCTTCGTTCAGCGTTTTGACTATCCCAATTATCGCTTTGATTTGGTCCCGGTCGAAAATCCCGGAAATGCCCATGTCATCCAGATCGGTGAAGGGACTTTCATAAAAGGATTGAGGGGCAACGATACCACCTTCGGTCAAGCTGTTGATTATCAGATCAAGAAATTCAGTCTGGTCCGCATTTAATTGATACTTCGTAGTGAAGTTTCCAAATGCCCCTTTGGCCGCAGCACGGTCTAGCCCTGTCAAGGATCTCAGGAAGCGCCCCAATCCACCCTCATCGACAAGATCAGCTAATATGGCATCGTCGGCAATACCTTCATCAACCAGGATTTGCCCCAGCTCATTCAAATCCTGGTCCGTCAGTTGCTCGCCACGTCTGACCTTGTTCAGCGTGATGTGATCCTCGTGTTCCTCAACAAATCGACGAACTTTCATCTTGAAGCGTGCCTTGTCTACGCCGCTGCCAATGTCCGGCATTGTGACATCCTCACCAGCCCCGATTTCATCTTCAAAATCGGTAATCACGTCTTTTCGTTCTTTTGGCCGGATCAGCTCTGCCAGATCACGCAAACGACGCCGGAGGGTTTCAAGCAGTTCAATGGTAATGTCTTCCCAATAGGCATCGGTCTGGATTTCCAGGATCAATTCCAACTCTCTGGCCACCAGCGGCACATTGGACAATTCCTCCAGTGCCGATGCGAATTGAATGATGCGCTGTTGCAGACGGCCAAATCCGCCTTCATTTTTCAACAGCTGAAGTTGCGCGTTCAGGCAAAGAAGGTCAAATTGCTTGGCTGGTAGCGTTCCATCATCAAAGGCCGACGGAAGGCCGGCAACATCTTCAACAAGGGCAAGCCGGGCTTCCAGATCAAGATCGGCCCAGCCTTCCGGGTTCTGGAAGCGTTCGACACTTCTGCGTTTTGCCCGCACAATAAAGTTCTCTATCGGCACCCCGCTTACTTCGTCGTGAAGGCGCTGCTTGATCGCGGCGATATAGTCTTCGTGCGGTTCGCCGTCTTCCTGCGCCGCGTCGATCAGGTCAACCCGCGTCACGAAAAGCCGTTCACTCAGCGGCTTTGCCCCCGCACCATCCGTCACGTCGGGGTTTTCGCGGAAAAATTCCAGGTTCTGGCAAAAATCGAAGATGACGAATTCGCTCTTGTCTTCACCGGGGCCGAACAGATCCGGGCACAGGCGCGTTCCCCGCCCGACCATTTGCCAGAATTTCGTTTTCGACCGGACAACCTTGAAGAAAACAAGGTTCACCACCTCGGGGATATCGATACCCGTATCAAGCATGTCGACCGACACGGCGATGTGCGGTGCCTTTTCCTTTTCGGAAAAGTCATCGATCAGGGCTTGGGTATAGGTAACGCTGTAATCAATTAGTTTGGCGAATTCTCCTTTGTAATGCGGATAGTTTGCGTTGAACCGGTCCAAGATGAATTGCGCGTGTTTGTTGCCTTTCGCAAATATGATCGTCTTGCCAAGGCGGTCTCCACCCGCGACCTTGACGCCGTTGCGCATCAGGTGCTCCAGCACCTTATCGACGGTGTTGATGTTGAACAGCCACTTGTTCAGCTCGGCGCTTTCCACCCGGTCGGGGACGGTGCCGTCTTCGTCCCACTCGATGGCGTCCCATTCTTCCTTTTCTTCGTCCGACAGGTGATCGTAATCTATGCCGTCCCGCTGGAATTTCAGCGGCACGGAAATGGATTTGGGCGGCACCAGGAAACCATCGCTGACGGCATCGTCAAGGTCATAGGAATCCGTCGGCACACCCTTTTCCAGACCAAAGAGGGAATAGGTATCCTTGTCGATCTCGTCGCGGGGCGTTGCCGTCAGCCCAACCAGCAGGCTGTCGAAATACTCGAAGATGGCCCGGTACTTTCGGTAAACCGACCTGTGCGCCTCGTCGATGACGATCAGGTCGAAATGGCCGGGGCCGAACCGCTTTTCGTCGCCTTTCATCTGCTCGATCAGGCCCATCATCGTCGGGTAGGTCGACAGGCAGACGCGCGCGCCGGAGTGGTCGTTTTTCTTCGGGTCGTGGCGTTCCAGCAGGTTAGCGCTGGGGGTGGCGCCCAGATGGGTCTTGAATACGCCATGTGCTTGTTTCACCAGCGCGATCCTGTCAGCCAGAAACAGCACGCGCTTGACGCGGTTGGCGCGCATCAACTGGTCGATCAACGCGATCACCGTGCGGGTCTTGCCGCTGCCGGTGGCCATGACCAACAGCGCCTTGCGCTGCGCGTGTTTCTCGAACGCTTCGCCGACGCGGCGGATGGCACGCTGTTGATAGAACCGGCCTGCGATATCTTCGTCGATCTCGACATCGCCCAGGCGTTTCACATTGCCCCGCCGCTGGTGCAGCAGCTCAAGCTCGTCTTTCTTGAGGAAACCGGACACGGGCCGCGGCGGATGGGCCGCGTCATCCCACAGCCAATGCTCATAGCCGTTGGTGGTGAACATCACGGGGCGGCGGCCGAATTGTGCCTCAAGGCAATCGGCATAGAGTTTTGCCTGTTGCTGCCCTGTGCGGCTGTCCTTCTTGGTGCGTTTCGCCTCGATCACGGCCAGCGGTTTGCCATCGTCGCCCCACAGCACATAATCGACAAAGCCCTTGCCCGTCTGGTTGGGCATGCCCGCCACCGGATATTCACGGTCACGCGGCTGGTCCAGCGGCCAGCCCGCCTCGTTCAGTAGCAAATCAATAAAGGCGTCGCGCGTCGCGGCCTCGTTGTAATCGTGATCGTCGGGCACCGCCTGATTGGCCTTGCGCGCGGCCAGAACCTCGGCGCGCAGGCGGGTCAGCTCGTCTTCCAGCGCGCGGCGGCCCTCTTCCGAGGTTTTGCGCGCCTCTTCCGCGGCGTCCGCGCGTTTGCGCTCGGCCTGCATGTCGCCTTCGACCTTTTGGATCTGCGCGACCGTGCTGGCGGAGATCGTCAGGGATTTTTCCAGTTTCCCCATGTCAAAGGTCAACGCCGGATCGGGCTTGGCCCCCGTCGCATAGGTGCGGGCGATCCAATAGCAGACGTGGAACAATTCGCGCACCGTGGCGGCGGCATCCTGCGGGGTCAGGGGCTTGCCGCTGTCATGGGCGGCGCGGTTGCCCTGATCCTTGATGTATTTCGCCTTGGTGGCGATGGCCGGGCCGGTCAGGGCGGCAAGGCTGGGTTCCGCGATCAGGGCGGCCAGCGTGCGCTCATACGGGTGGCGCAGGGCGGGATCACGACGGTAAAGCCATTTCAGCGCTGTTTCCAACGTCAGCCGCGCGCGGAAACAGGCCCCGCGCGGATCGGACAAGGCCAGCTTTTCCGCCTTTTCGGCGTGCTGTTGCAGGGCGGGGAAATCGGCGGAAAGAAAGGCAAACTGGGTCATGAGGAAATTCCTGAGCTTGCAGGAGGTTAGACCGGAGGCACCCGCGCCTCAACCTTTGAGTGCGCCGCGGTCAAAGCTCCCCGCGAAAGGCGCGGTGTTGCAGGGAGGCGAAGAGGGCTTGATGTTTCGCTATGCAGGCGCGAAGCTCCTCAGCTCGCTTTTCTGCGCTATGAACGCGCTTTACGAATCTGGCTTGCTCTTTTAAGTCCGGGACAAATATAGGAAAGTCTTTAACCATACTGGCATTTAAATTCGGCTGGTTTCCACCTCGTCCTTGATCCCGGAGGCGATTATACGACGACCGAAGTTGGTAAAATAAAAACTCAGACAGAATTTCCTTCTTGGGAATCAGGGCCGCACAGGCTTGATTTGTAGTGGCCTGAACCCCAAGAATTCCAACTTGACCACGGGTTTTTCCCTGACCATACATAGCGATCAGAACTGTTCCTGCTGGATATACTTTTAGTCTCGCGCTTTCTCTGCCAATGTCAGAAACGCATTCTTCTGTTTCGGTAATTGTGCTGCCGTTGACTTCTCCGGTTTTCACCCATGGAATTGTTCCTGCATAGTATTCGGCTATTGTTCTACTCGGTGTTGATCCAGACGAGACGTCGCAAAAGTCCTTAATAGATTGCGCTCGACTTGCAATTATAGCGCTTGCTTCCTCCCCAAACATCTCATGAAAGATCGCCTGTCCGAGGGTGTTCAGCTTGTCGAGGGCGCGGGTGCGGAGGCGGCGGAGCGCGTCCGCCTGATCCAGTATCCCCGCAATCCGCTTCTGCTCCTCCAGCGGCGGGAGGGGGATGGGGAACTCTGCCAACGCCTTTGGATTCAGTCGCGGCAGATTTGCCCCTGTTGATCGGCTGTTGGCATAGTTCACCATGGACGATTGCCGTAGAAAATGAGCCAGATAGTTTTTTGCGATACGCTCGCTTGGCAGAACGGGCAGAATGTCGGTGCTGCACACACCTTCAAAGTCCGGCAATGCGATTTTGGCGAGGTAGGGTCGCAGCTTTCCATAGAGGATATGCCGGGGGTTAAAGCTGAATTTCGAACTTGCTAATTCGCCATTCTCAACAATCTCGGAACTGATGATCCGCCCGCCGCTTTCAACATGCTCAAGGCCAAGATATCTGGTGCCAGTGCCGATATCCTCGGGCTTAATGCTGTTGCGCTCTATGTCAGCCACTTCGCGCAACGCAACAGTCGGCCAACTCATCCCAACATCCCCTCCAACCGATCCAGCCCCTCGGCAATCTCGCTCTCCAGCGCGCGCAGGTCTGCGATGATCTCGGCGGGGGATTGGTGGGTGACTTCCTCGTGTTCGATCTCTTTATAACGGTTGAGGCTCAAATCCCATGATCCGGTGGCGATGATCTCGGACGCTGGCACCATGAAGCTTTGCGCGGTGCGGGGGCGGCTCCCCTCATCCTCCAGCGCCTGCCAGCGGGTGAGGATATCGGGCAGGTTGTTCTTGGCATGCTCGTCGTCGGTCAGCGCAACCTCCGGCACGGGGCCAAGTTTGGCATCGTCCAGCAGCGGCGTGCGCTTGTCATCAAGGCTTTGCCCGTCGGCCTGCATGTCGTAAAACCACACATCGCCCGTGCCGCCCACGCCGGTCTTGGTAAACACCACGATGGCGCAGGACACACCGGCATAGGGGCGGAACACGCCCGAGGGCATCTTGATGATCGCGTCCAGCTTGTGATCCTCGACCAGCATGCGGCGGATATCCTTGTGCGCCTTGGAGGAGCCGAACAGCACCCCATCGGGCACAACCACCGCCGCCCGCCCGCCAATGCGCATCAGCCGCAGGAACAGCGCCATGAACAGCAGCTCGGTCTTCTTGGTCTTGACGATTTTCAGCAGGTCTTTTGACGTGGTGTCATAATCCAGCGACCCGGCAAAGGGCGGGTTGGCAAGGATCAGGGAATAGCGGCCCGCGTCGCTGCCATGCTCCTCGGCCAGTGAATCGCGGTAAGCGATGTCAGGGTTATCCACGCCGTGCAGCGTCATGTTCATCGCGCCGATCCGCAGCATGGTGGCATCGAAATCGAACCCGTGGAACATGGCGTTGTGGAAATGTTTGCGCTGTTCCGGGTCGCGCAGCATTTTCGGGTGGTTGTCGCGCAGGTATTCCCCCGCCGCCACCAGAAAGCCGCAGGTGCCGACCGCCGGGTCGCAAATGGTATCCTGCGGGGTCGGCGCCATCAGGTTGACCATCAGCGCGATGATATGGCGCGGGGTGCGGAACTGGCCATTCTGGCCCGCGCTGGCGATCTTGCCCAACATGTATTCAAACACGTCGCCCTTGGTGTCGCGCCCCTCCATCGGGATGTCGTCCAGCATCTGCACCACCTTGGCCAGCAGGTTGGGATTGGAGAAGCCCAGCCGCGCGTCCTTCATATGGGTGCCGTAAGAGGATCCTTCCTCGCCCATCTGGCGCAGGAAGGGGAAGACGTGCTCATCCACGATCCGCATCATTTCACGGGCCTCGAAGTTCTTGAACCGCGACCAGCGCAGGTTGTCGTAAGGCTCGCCCTTGTCGTCCGCCCCTTCGGGGAAGATGCGGCGCTGCATCGGAATGCCGAGGTCTTCGGATTTGCGCTCCTCGACGGTGTGCAGGTCATCCAGCCGCTTGATGAACAGCAGAAACGTCAGTTGTTCGATCACCGACAGCGGATTGGAGACGCCACCCGACCAGAAGGCATTCCAGATCTGGTCAATTTGCGTGCGAACGGTGCCGGTAATCATATGCTCTGCCTTTGGTTATTTTCGCAACCTTACGCACAGGATTGAAAGGGTTCAATCATCGCGTCGGGTGACAGGCAGCGCAGTATGTCCGCACCCCGTTCAATGTCAAATGACCGAGCTTGATAGACCTCAGAGATTTAAAAGGGGCATGCCCCGCTACCGGGTCCAGCGTGGTCGCTGGTCGCAGTCTGCAATATCGGGTTCAGCCCATATTGCAGACGAGAAGGGGTCAAGGGGGTATCCCCATTGCGAGCGGGGAAGTTGTGGGGACCGCAACTTCGCTAGTGAGTAGTGATCTCTGGCACGCCTCGCATTTTGTCGGCGGGATTTTCTTGGTTCCATCGTAGAATCGGAAAACAACGATATCCGATCCATGAGGCCACCATGTCCGTTCATCCCAGTTTTGACAATGCCATTCCGGCAAACACAGCCGCCGAAATGCCGCCTGTCGTGCTGCGTTTCGCACGGTTGAAACCCAGGCAACTCTCGAGGTTCAAGATGCATGACAGGCGGTCAGGTGGTGACCTCAGCCACATTGATTTGACAAAGAAGAGCCTCAACCGGATCGAACATGGAGACGACGATTGGATCCCGAAACTGAAACGCCGGATTAAGCGTATGGCAGAGCGCAATCTGAAAAACGAGGTGCGCGCACTGAAGGCGAAGGGGCGGGCCGGTGAAGCCAGGAGACGGCAGGCACAGGGGCCCAAATCACCATGGCATGCCAATACGGATGCGCCGCTTCGGGAGGGTCTCCTCACGGTCAACAAGGCATGGTTTGGTGGCTCTGGCGTGGACGCGTGGGATCAGAACAAGGTCATGGTGTTCCGCGATTATGCCATGGCCTTCCTGCGCACGCATTTCCCGGGCGGCCAACTGCTCTACGCCGCTTCGCACAGCGACGAAGAATCATTCCATATCCACTTTGTCACGGCCACATGGGACATCAAGAAAACCGGAAATCGCGGTGAACAGATCCAGTTACGTGCGGCGGCAAATCCGATTCTGAAAAGCTATGAGTTTGCTCAGGATCTGGCGGGGGAGCATTTCGAGGAGATTGGTATTGCACGCGGCGAACGTCGGGCAGAGGCAAGGCGAGAAGCGAAAGAGGCGGGTCTACCTACCCCCGAGAAACGGCATCATATCCCGCCGTCGGAATATCGTGAGACAGAGCGGTGCAAGGGTCGTGCCGATGCCGCGATCGTCGTGGAGGGAACGGTCGAGGACTGCACGACTGCGATGAAGAAAACCCGCAAACGCGCTTCTCGGTCGGAGCGGGCCGCCAGGCGCAAATCCCGCAAGGCAGAAGCAAAGCTGGTCAGTGTTCAGGCTGAGCTTGCGGGGGCCACAGAGAAGCTGATGTCCACCAAGGCCGCGTGCAGAAAATCCGAGGCAGCTCGGGACGCGGCATCCGAGACAACCAAGCTGATCATTGATGACGCTCGTGAGACGGCGACCAAGACCGTTCGCAAGTCCCGCAAACGCGCCATCAAGGAAGCTAGGGCACGAAAGGCCGAAGCTGAACGGCTAGTCAAGGCTGCCGAGGCGAAACGCGCAATGGATGAGCAGGCCGCAGAGGTTGCACGGCAAGCCGAGGCCATAGCGCTGGCTCAGGAACTGCGTGCGCGAACATGTGCAAGCGAACTTGCGGCGAAGGCTACGGTCGAAAGTGAAATACTCGCACAGGCCAGGAATGATCGAAATGTCGTCTTGGGCGCACTTGCGCAGGCCGAGACCAAGCGTGACGCTGCCCTTCTTTCTGCTGACGCCGCGAAAGTTTCCCAAACGGCAGCACTAAAGAACCGCGATCTCGCACGGGCCGAGGCGGTCGAAGCGGAAGAGGCCAAGCGTAAGGCTAAAGCCGACGCGCAAGAAGCAGAGACGCAAGCAGCGGCGATGCGAACTTGCGCGGATGCCTTTGATCGGGGTCTCGAATACCTGGCTCAAGACGTGATCAGATACAGACCGCCGTCGAAGAAGAAAACCGAAGGGTTGGCTTTCGCAAAAGCGGCTCCCGCCGAAAATAAGGATCGGCAGGCTATTCATTTGCGCATAAAGCCGGTCATGCCGTTGCTAACCAGGGTTGCTCATCTT
Organism: uncultured Roseovarius sp.; assembly: GCA_947503145.1. Lineage (GTDB taxonomy): Bacteria > Pseudomonadota > Alphaproteobacteria > Rhodobacterales > Rhodobacteraceae > Roseovarius. Next base: position 7,123 of record CANNCP010000015.1, on the reverse strand, counting down.
ATCCGCACAACCGTCGACACCATTCTCGCACGCGAGAGATCCGCGATCGCGCATGACATCAAGGCTTTGGACGAAATCCGCCAACACATGGGAATCGGTTCCAATGATGGCCTTGATGATCTGCGGGCGCGTTACAAAGAAGACGAAGATGATCTGGGGCGAACAGACTTATAGGAAGCATACCCCGCGCTTGGCGCTGGCAGCGTTGATGCGCAACCGTCGACCTTTAGCATTTTGGCGGGTCTGTTGTCATCAGCCATTCATGAAGCGCGCGCCGGATCATTTCCGGGCGCGTTGGAAGGTCGGATTCAAGACGCCGTCGGTCATCGATTGCTTCAATCATTTCGCGTGAGAGTCGAAGCGTCAGTGCTTCAGTATCCTTTTTAGGAGGTGCCATTTTAACCTTTTTGAATTTTGATGTTGACATCATAATGCTTTAATGCCACATTGGTCGGACGAAAGCAAGGGGTAGGACCCTTGCCTCCATCCTAACCATACGATCGTAGGAGATCATCATGGCTAATTATATGACTATCACGCCCTTCGCGGCGTTTGAAGCTGACCATCCCAAATATCCGACGCCTATTGCCAGTGCTTTCGCCGCACTGCTTCCTGCTCTCGCTCGCCATATCGAAGCGGAACGGGAAATCGAGCATGCCGATATCTGGGACACCGCTTTCCGCGACTGGCTGACTGACGCCGAGCGCGTTTTTACGGAGGTTACCACCCATCTTTTCACGATTTCAACGACGGAACTGACGTGCGCCGATGACAGGCCTCTCCAGCGTATGGCGATGCTGATTGACGCGATGATCATTTCCGAGAACCCGGATGCATTTATGCGCCTCTACGGGCTCTTGCCGCAATATGAGAGCCTCTTCTGCTGCCGTGGCGAGGACCATGCCACGCGTCATCGCAATGCCATGCTGGGAACCGCACGGCGCCATATCGACACGATGGCTACCCTGCTGACCTATGACTGGAAAGTTGAAGCGGATGCAGGCGAGACGATCCACGCCATTCAAATCTGATCGCTTTCTTCTCCGGTCGTTTCAGGCCGGACCAACGCCCCTCAACGCACATCTCCGCAGAAACCTCCTGACGTGGTCAGGCGGCCCTGTCGATGTTGCTGACCAATTTACAAATTGTCGGAGGACTTCCTCATGAACACGCCCAGCACCCCAAATACAATGACCATCGATAACTTCCCTCTGCCCATCCACACCGGCGCGATCAAGCCGGACTGGATCCGTGCCGCACAGGACAAGGGATTCAACATTGTCGCACGCGTTGTCGATCGGCTGCATCTGGCACTCCAGTGTCACCAGTGCGGCCACATGAACAAGACCCGCCTCTTCACATTGATGAGCGCCCAGCCCCTGTGCGCTAACTGCGTCGAGAGCGTTTGGCGGGCAGATGCCCAGACCGCTGGTTTGGAGCTTTTGCACCGGGACCCGACGCATCGTCACTACGGTATCTATCAGCTGCCTTGCGGCCACGTTGCGCGTCGGCAATTCGCGTTGATCAAGCGGGTCGCGCGGGGGGCGACGGGTCTGCGCTGCGAAACCTGCCATGTGGCGGTCGAGGCAGCCGAAGCGCGCGCACGCGGCTGGGATCTGATCAGGCCGGATTCCGAAGGCAAACCGAATTACAGGATGTATCGCCACCCTGCCTGTGGCCATACCCAGCGGATCGCACGCCCCAACATGCAAACGGGGCGCGTCTCCTGCGGCGGATGCGGCAAGGATTGGCCGGCGGCGGCCAGCTTTATCTACGCAATGGCATTCACACTGGAAAATGGCCGCGACCTTGTAAAAGCGGGATTCTCACGCGACCCGGCCAGCCGGCTGCACCATCAGCTGAAACGCGACCCCCGGATGCCCTGCGAACTCCTGCACGCGGTCGCAGTGCCGACCGGACAGGAGGCCATCCGGTTGGAGAAGCGTTTGCACAAAGAGCTGAAACAGGCGCACCCCGAGCATGTGGTCGCCCCCGCTGTTTATCGCAACCAAATCCGCGTGGTCTCGGAAATCTACGATGCTGCACTGACCCAGACTGTTCTCACGCGCCTGGGTGAGATCGAAGCGGAGATCGAACGTTCGGCCGCGTAAAGCACCGCCTCCATCGCCACTGCACGCACCGGACTGCCAGCCCGGTGCCCTTACATCACCCATTTACAGGGAGGGCGCAGCCATGCCCAAATTCAAGACACATGCACCCGCGTGGGCCGACTTCGCTAATGTGGCCGTCGAGAACCTACACATCCATCACGGCCTCAGAACACCGTATTCCGACAACACGAAGAACAAGATGGAGCCGGTATCCGAGCTTGATGAGCTCTTCGCACGGTTTGGGGGCAACGAAAACAACGCGCAATTCGGGAGCGTCCTGGATGCACCCTCGCGCTATGTCCCGGCGCGGCAACTCATGATGGCCGTGCGCCTTGCCGCCGCGTTCGGCGGGTCAGACACCTACGTCAAAAGCACACATTGCGGTGCCCTGACGGTTATCGGCGATATCCCACTCGAGGATCTGGCCCTGGTGAAAGAGACGTTGAAACGCGCATTGCCTCACGCGGGCTGGCAGGTCGTCTCCCCTGACATGACGGATGGCGGGCTTTCGAGAACCGCTCAGGATCGTTTTGGCACCGCCATTGCGGATCATATCGACAGAATTGAACCGGTGCTGATCTTGCAGGCGCGAGGTGTATCCCTGCCGCGTCATTCGTTGGCGATTGCATCACCCATTCTGCCATTGCCGCCAATCTCGCGCGACATCGTCACCTTCTACATGAGCGTTGGCCAACATGCGGACCAGATTCCCGATAGGACCGCACTGCGGAACGCCCTGCCTAACGATGACGATCTGTCGGAGTTGTCCACACTGGACGTCTGCGCCGCATTGCGCGCCCCAACGCCACGGCTGGCCCTTGGGCGGTTGGACGCGATGATCGATCGGGAGGCCAAAGCGACAGGGCCGCGACTGCAGGATTTCAGCGGCGAAACGCCGGCGATTGTCGCCGCGCGGCGAATCGTGGATGATCTGCTGCTCTGGAAACAGGGCAAGGCGGGCTGGGATGAGATCAGCCGCTCTCTTTTGCTCTACGGTCCTCCCGGCACCGGCAAAACATTCCTCGCCCGTGCGATCGGCAACAGTGCAGGCATCGCGGTGGTGAATGCCGGCTTCGCCGATTGGCAGGCAAAGGGCCATCTCGGCAATATGCTCGCGGCAATGAAAGCGAGCTTTGCCGAGGCGCGCCGCCTTGCCCCTGCTGCCCTGATCATCGACGAGTTCGACGCAGTGGGGTCCCGCAGCGATACCGATCGGCATGCGATGAATTACAGACTGCAGGTCATCAACAGCTTTCTTGGTGAAATGGACTCGATCGCGCGCGAGGAAGGCGTCATTGTCATCGGCACCTGCAATCATCCCGAACGGATCGACCCTGCTCTGCTTCGGGCGGGTCGCCTGGACCTCAAAGTCCGTGTTCCGCTGCCCGATGCGGACGCGATCCTTGGCATTCTACGCCATCATCTGCGCGAAGACATCGCGGACGGTGAGTTGCAGATCCTGTCCCATCTCGCCGTCGGGCGCAGTGCGGCAGACATTGACGCCGCCATCCGGGCCGCACGCTCCGATGCGCGTCATCAGCGGGCGCTGCTGTCCATCGAGATGCTGCACGAGCAGATGGGGATCGACATCACCGGTGCAGATGACAAGATCCTGTGGCGGGTGGCGGTTCATGAGGCTGGGCACGCAGTTGTTGGGAAAGCGCTTGGCCTGGGGGCGATCGACAGCATTACGGTCACAAATAGCGGTGGTCAGATCCACCGCCGCAATGTCACGAATGAAAACCTGCTGTCGGACATCGAAGCAGAAATCACCTATGGCCTCGCCGGTCGTGCCGCCGAACGCCTGATCCTGGGGGAAATCTCCGCTGGGGCGGGTGGCCCTGCACAATCCGACCTGGCAACGGCAACGCAACTTGCCATCGAAATCGAGACCACTTTGGGCCTCGGCGTTGAAGGGTTGGTCTGGCACGCAAAACCCCAGATCGTACATTTGCAAACGCCCGCCGTTCGCGATCGGGTGCGCCAACGTCTGACCCGCGCCGAACAGCGCGCCGAAGATCTGTTGGCCCAGCATCGTGAAACACTGGAAGCATTGGCCCGCGAGCTCGTCGGGAAAAGGTCCTTGCGAACGCGGGATGTGGACCACCTGTTGCGCGGTATCGCACTGCAAACCAATGCACCGACAGTGCCGCCCTGTGCCAAAACGGATCATCAAAATCCAATGTGATGACCAAGGCCAGCCTGTGCCGCCGCGCCCAAAGCGGCACAGGTCACCTTTTTATGCCCACCTTCAAAACCCGGAGAGGAGCAATATCATGACAAACGCAGACCAATTGGCCCAGATGAATGCCCTTATTGAATTTATGTTCAGCACACCACCTGTTGACGAAACGCCAGAGACCACCATCACGACCAACATGGTTCACATCGCCCCTTCAGGCGATCCCCGCGTTGAGATTGACGGCGTTCAAAACACCGTTGTCGGCATCAAATCGACAGGCTGGGTCATGGTCTCTGGCCTCGGCTGGCGGCGCATCCATGACTTCGACCGCGCGACGGGGAAACGGATGGCCGGTGCATGTAACCGGCTCCAATCCCGGATCATCGCGGACCGTGAAGCGGTTCTTGCGGCCTTAAGGTCAGGAAGATCGCGCAAGGTAAACACCCAGTAAGATATCGTATGTCTTCAAGCATTTTGATCGTTTGTGTTGTCTATTTTCTGTTTTTTTCTTTTTTCTTTTTTCTTTTTTGAGTGTTGGATTGTTTTTTCATGTTTTTCGAAAGTAAAGGAAGTTATTATTATTCATTTTCCTTCTTTTGCAGGAGTCAAAAATACGGATTTTCGAGATTTTGTTGGTCCTTTACTATTTCCTTGCATCGGTTCCGTTTCAAAGTATTTGAAAATAATTTTCGAACTACCTGACTATCCACACTATTCCGACACCCACCCCGCATTTCCCGCCAATCTGGCCACCCCATGAGGTCCCCTTGCTTTATATTGATGAACAGACCGCCGAGCAGATTTTCGGCCAGATTGTTATCAGCATACCCCGCCTGAACCCGTTTCAGGACGGGCAGGAGACCTCGGCCAATGGCACGGGACCGGAAGAGACATGCGCGCGATGGGGAGGGACTGCCAGCATTGGCGCCCCTACCCGATGCTATGTCGACCTCGGCTGGCGCCCCCGCCGACCGACCACTTGCCCAGACTCACATAGATCCCCATCCTTGCCTTGCCGAGATTGTCAGGCTTTTGGCGCGTCAGGCAGCGAAAGCCGATATTGCCGCCCAGCGGGCAACCCCACCGGAGGAATGATATGATGCCATCCCACCCACTGCGCGTTGCTACCTATGCCCGATATTCCACCGACATGCAGTCCGATGCCTCTATCGAGGACCAGCAGCGGATCTGTCACCGGCTGATCGCGGATCGCGGCTGGACCCTCGCACAGGAATATTCTGATGCCGCGATTTCTGGCGCGTCGCTCCAGCGCCCGGGCTATCAGCGTATGATGGAAGATGCCCGCAACGGTAGCTTTGACGTGATCGTCTCAGAAGGCCTCGACCGCATCAGCCGCGATCAGGAACACATCTCGGGCTTTTTCAAGCAGATGCAATATCGCGGCATCCGTATCGTCACCGTGTCACAGGGCGATGTCAGCGAGATGCACATTGGCTTCAACGGCGTCATTTCGGCGATGTTTCTCAAGGATCTTGCAGCCAAAACCCACCGCGGTCTGGAAGGGCGTGCGCGCAAGGGAAAATCCGCAGGCGGGATAAGCTATGGTTACCGCGTGACGCGGGCATTTAATGACGATGGCACCCCGGTGACCGGTGAGCGAGATATCATCCCTGAGGAGGCCGCAATCGTCGCACGGATCTTTCGTGAATATGATGCCGGGCATTCCGCCCGCACCATCGTCGCCGGTCTGAATGCGGACGGGATTTCCAGCCCGGACAGTGGCAAGGGCGACGGTGCCTGGGGGCCCTCCACAATCTCGGGAAACTGGAAGCGCGGCACGGGGATATTGAACAACGAGCTCTATATCGGGCGACTGATCTGGAACCGACAGACGTTCGTGAAGGACCCTGACACCCAGAAACGGCAGGCGCGCCTGAACCCGCCGGAAGAGTGGATCATTGAGGACGTGTCGGACCTGCGGATCATCGACGACGCCCTCTGGGATCGGGTCAAGGCCCGGCAGTCAGCCCTTCGCGAGAGCATGAACCCCGCAGGCATCAAGAATGATCGTCAGCGGCCGGAGAATGCACGCCGCCCGAGTTATCTGTTTTCGGGCCTGCTCAAATGCGGCTGCTGCGGGACCAGCTACACGTTGATCAACAAGACCCGCTACGGCTGTGTGGCCGCCCGCAACAAGGGTGAGGCGATCTGCACCAACCGCGCCACGATTGAGCGCGAGGTGGTCGAGGATCGTGTGCTCACCGGTCTGCGCGACAGCCTGCTGCACCCTGTTCTCATCACGACCTTCGTCGAGGAATACCGCCGCGCCTTCAACGCAGAGGCGGCGGGAGCCGATGCCGCACGTGAGAAAGCCCGCCGTGACGTAATGCAGATCGACAAGAAGATCAGTGGCATTCTCGGAGCAATTGAAGACGGGATGTATCAGCCCAGCATGAAGGATCGGATGACCGAGCTGGAAGCCGAGAAGCGCGACCTGATGAATTTCCTGGAGCAAAGCCCGGAGCCACCCGCCCTGCGGCTGCATCCGAGCTTGTCAGACCTCTACCGGAGCAAGATCCGGAACCTCTCATCCGCCTTGCAGGACCCGGACCTCAAGATGGAGGCCACCGAGGCACTGCGCGGCCTGATCTCGGAAATTCGGATGGTCCCGGATGAAAACGCACCGAATGGCCATCACATTGAACTCTCTGGGGAATTGGCTGGCATCTTGGCATTGGGGGAGGCTGAAACGATCAAACCCGCGCAGTTTGCACGGGCCGGGTCGGTTACGATGGTTGCGGGAGTAGGATTTGAACCTACGACCTTCAGGTTATGAGCCTGACGAGCTACCGGGCTGCTCCATCCCGCG
>CANNCP010000014.1 GCA_947503145.1 uncultured Roseovarius sp. | reverse complement strand
TCTTTCGCATCAGTTTGCTCCTTCGTGGTTGAGCAAACTCTACATTAAAGTGAGGGATCTCGCGGGGGGCAGGTCATCGGCAACGGTCCGCCATACCCACGGGAGGAACGGTCCGACCTCCGCTGCTGCCGGGCAGCGCTTTAATCTCTAGCCTGCCACCTCTTCAAAATAGGCATCATCAATTTGTTTAATATGTAGGATGTCTTTATCTTGGCATCCAATGTTATATTGTATCATTAGCTTTGCTAGTTGTGAGCCGTCTATCAGCACAATGCGAAATCCTAAATCTTTTGCAGTTTGCGCTGCTGATCCCGTAAAGTAAGACGTGGTCACGAAAATACCCTTTGTGGCCTTCTTTATGCTTAGTGCCCCGTAAAAGTCGTGTATTTCACCCGGCCCAACGCTATTACTGGCTCCATAACGTTTTGCCTGAAGGTAGATTTGATCCACGCCCAAGGGGTCCTGATCAATAACACCATCGACGCCATTGTCACCTGATTGACCCAACGCTCGACCAGCATCCTCGGAAGTGCCACCGTAACCCATCGCAACAAAGAGATCGACGATAAGGTTTTCGAAAAAGAGTGGCGATGCCATTCGCACAGAATCCAGAAGGCTTGCAGCCAGCGCGGCATCTAGCTTTTTGTGAGCCGCTTGAAGGTTCTCGTCAGGAGTATTCGTAGCGGCTACATCTTCAGGTGTGCTTTCCACCTCTTGACCGTCTTCTTTCCCGCGAGTTTTAAAATCTTGAAATTCTTCAAACTGTGTAAGGTACTTAGCATCTATCCGAACAGTGGGGTCGCTCAAGGCTGACCGTCCTCGCTCCGTAAGCTCAAACCAACCGCGCTTGATATTTCGCACTAAACCAGCCTGCTTCAGATACGAACGTGCCCAATGAATTCGGTTCGCAATTGTTGTTTGTCTCCCGCTTGGTAGGAGTTGCTGGCGTTCCTGATCCGTCAATCCCAGGTGATCTGAAATCTCTTCCACCACATCAGCTATTTTTCGTGGTTCGTTTCTTGCGCACTCCAGCACTGGGCGCATCAGAGACTGGTAATCTGGGATCATCGGAACTGGCCTCAAAACAATAATATCGTCGTAGTAGTCGTAGCTTGTTACGGTAGCGTCGTGAACCGTTCGTTTATAGCGTTGGCTGCTGAGCTACTCCCCAATCGTTGGACAGGATCTGGCGTGATTTAAGCTACTCTTTGCACCTGCTGATCTGGTTGGGTTGTTTCATTTCGCTGCCAATAGACCACGGCCGGTGGTTTGCCGCCAAGGGAAGAGTGTGGTCGCTTGTGGTTGTAAAACTCCATCCATTTCCCGATCCCGGCCCTGGCCTCTGATCCGGTCTCCCAAGCATGCAAATAGACGCACTCGTATTTCATCGACCGCCACAGTCGCTCCACGAAGATGTTGTCGAGGAACCGGCCTTTGCCGTCCATGGAGATGTGGATGGCTGATCTGCGCAGCCGGTCGGTCCAGGCAAAGGACGTGAACTGAGAGCCTTGGTCAGTGTTCATGATCTCAGGTGGCCCGAACTTGTGGATGGCCTCGTTCAAGGCTGCGACGCAGAAGTCTGCCTCCAGCGTGTTCGAGATGCGCCACGCCAGAACCTTGCGTGTGTGCCAGTCCATGATGGCGACCAAATAGAGGAAGCCACGTCGCATCGGCAGGTATGTGATGTCGGCGCACCAGACCTGGTTGGGCCGATCCACGCGCAAGCCGCGCAACAGATAGGGGTAAATCTTGTGCCCCTTCGCCGCTTTGCTGGTGTTGGGTTTCTGGTAAATCGGCATGAGGCCCATCAGCCGCATCAAGCGCCGGATCCGTTTCTCGTTCACGAGGTGGTCTTCATTACGCAGATGCCACGTCATCTGGCGCACTCCGTAAAACGGGGTCTCAAGGAACTGCTTATCAATCACGCGCATCAAATCGAGGTTCATCTCGCTCTCGCCCTTCGGCTCATAGTAAAACGAGGACCGTGAGATCGACAGCAAAGCGCATTGCTTTCCAACAGACAGGCCCGGCAGGTTCGGTTCAATCATCTTACGCCTCACTTGCCGGTCCAGGGTTTGAGCTTTCTGGCCAAAAAATCGTTGGCGACGGCCAGCTCCCCGATCTTGGCATGCAGGTCTTTGACCTGTTCCTCATCAACTTCCGGAACCTTGCGACCGCCGCGCTCGAACACGCCCGATGCGCCCTCAAGCAAAGCACGTTTCCATTGGTGTATCATTGTTGGATGCACGCCGAACCGACTGGCCAGTTCACTGACCGTCTCCTCGCCTTTCAGCGCCTCTAACGCGACCTTTGCCTTGAACTCCGGGTGATGTTGCTTCCGTTTCGACATGTCTGATCTCCTTCGCATTGAAGATCAGCAGACAACAAATTGCAGCTTACGTCAGTGTCCGAATTTCGGGGGGTAGCTCAGGGTAAAGATGATCCGCTCATTGCCATGGCCGATCCGCTGCGCCAGATCGCGCCCCGACTGCACCTTGGCAGTTTCGCCGTCCTTCTTGGTCGCCACGTCCGAGCCAAAGGCGCCGCCGGTCAGAAAGGTGCTCGCCAGTTGCTTTTCCAGATCGACCCGGTCGGTGACGATAATCACCCGGCAGTCGGTCAGCGTGTCCTCCAGCAACAGCGCCTTGGTCAGCAGGACCATCAGGTTGGACTTGTCCGCCCACGAGAATATGTGTCGGGCGAACAGATCCTGTACCTCGGACGCCGCTATGTTCTGAAAGTCATTCCAACCAACGCCAGGCCCGGACCCGTCCGTTTGAAGGGCAATCGGCTGGAAGTTGAAACCAGAACCACCGAGCCCGAGGCTGTGCGTGGCAAGGTGCGCGGTTGGTATAAGGTAAAGGCGCGCGACTATTTCATCCGCAAAATCGACGAGGCTGCTACGCGCCTGCCATGGGTCGACCAGGCGCCGCAGCTCCGGCTTCTAGATATGACCAAGCAATGGGGCAGTTGTTCACCCGGTGGCCAGATTATTCTGAACCCGCATCTGATCAAGGCTCCGTGCGCCTGCATCGAGTACGTTGTCCTACATGAAATGGCCCACCTCAAGCATCACGACCACGGACCCGCGTTTTGGCGGCTACTGGATGACAGCTTGCCGCAGTGGCATGTCGCGAAGAAAACGCTGGATGATATGGCTGAGCTTCTGTTGGCGGGATAGTCGCGCTGAAACAACTGAAGAACGTTAGCACTCATGAGGTTTGCTCAACATAGTCGAGTTCTGACGCCAGACCCTCATCGTTGCGCAGAATGCGGCAGCGGCAATTGAGGATGCGGCTATGGCGGGGAGGCGTTTGCTTGGGGATGGTAGATTGCGGGGTTCATCATGATCTCGAAAACACCAGCGACGTACCACCAAATACTGGCTTCGGCCAAAGATGAGCAAACCCACCGCCAGCTTGCGCATCCACAAACGTTCGACCCGCACCAATTCATGCGGGGGGACGCTCAGGGGGACGGTATTTCGGGTTCTGGAAAGTTATCGTTATTATACAGTGGGTAAGGCTGGAATATTGGCGGAGGAGGTGGGATTCGAACCCACGGTAGGCTTTCACCTACGTCGGTTTTCAAGACCGGTGCATTCGACCACTCTGCCACTCCTCCGACTGTTGACGTGCCTACAGCGCCCGCAGCGATTCTGAAAGCACCAGATTTCTGGGGAATTTCGCCGAACGCGTACCTGCACACTTTTCTTGGGACAGACAAAGAGCTAACATGCCGCCAGGCGGCAACGACCGTCACAGCAGCACGAAACCGACACGACCGGCAGCGCCGGTCCAAAGCGGCGCGCACGAGACAGGCAAGGGGTATGGCATGGAATTCTCTGGGGCAGGCGGACGGGCGGGCTGGCGTGTCGCGCTCGGGGCCGGAACGGCCGTCATTTTTCTGAGTGGTTGTCAGGGGTTGCAGGACGTGAACCCGTTCAAGCAGCGACCCGACGCCGAGGCCGCATCGACAGTCTCGGGGGATGCCTCCTCGGTTCGCCTCGTGGAACGCGACGTCGAGGCGCCTGATGTCTTTCAGGTCACGGATATGGGCCTGTGGGATGGTCGCCCGTCGCTGGGCGGTGTCTGGGTCGCACATCCCGACGTCAGCGAGCCTGAGCGCGTGATCATCCGCAACACGGCCAATTCCAAATTCGTCATCGGCGCCCTGTTCCGGCGCGAGCGGTCCAATCCCGGCCCGGTCCTGCAGATATCGTCCGATGCCGCGGCGGCGCTGGGGATGCTGGCGGGCGCACCGTCGCAGTTGAACGTGACCGCGCTGCGCCGCGAGGCAGCACAAGAGGCTCCGGATGTTGCCGCAGACTCGCTTGCGCCGAACGATGTCGAGGCGACCACGCTTGATCCGATCGCGGGTGCGGCGGCCGCCATCGACGCAGCCGAGGCCGACGATGCGGCGACCGCAACCGTCGCCGTTCCCAAGCCAGAGGCTGCACCCGCTGCACCTGTGCGCACCTCTAGTCTGGACAAGCCGTTCATCCAGATCGGCATTTTCAGCGTCGAGCAGAACGCCAACGATACCGCGACCGCCATGCGGCAGGCCGGAATGGTGCCGACCGTGCTGGAGCAGGAATCGAGCGGCAAGAAATTCTGGCGCGTCGTTGTCGGCCCGGCAGCCAACAAATCCGAACGCACGGCGCTGCTGAACAAAATCAAGGGCGTCGGGTTCGATGACGCCTATCCCGTGACCAACTGACCCGGAAAGAGCCCATGCTGTCCCATGTCACCCGCCTGAGTTTCGCCCTCTTCATCGCGCTTGTCTTTGCGCTGCCTGCCGCGGCGTTCGATACGCAGGCGCGTGCAGCCTATGTGACCGATCTCAAGACCGGTACCGTGCTGTTGACCAAGAACGCCGATCAGCCGCTGCCACCTGCATCCATGTCCAAGCTGATGACGCTCTACGTCGCGTTCGAGGCGATCCGCGCGGGGCGGCTGTCGCTGGACGAAAAGCTGCCCGTGTCCGAACACGCGATGAGTTATGGCGGCTCGACCATGTTTCTGGACACGACAGACAGGGTGCGTGTCGAGGACCTGTTGCGCGGTATTATCGTGCTCAGCGGCAACGACGCCTGCGCAGTGATCGCCGAAGCCCTCAGCCCCGACGGGACCGAGGCCGGCTTTGCCCGTTTCATGACCCAGCGCGCGCAGAAGATGGGCATGACCAATTCCGTGTTTGCCAATTCCAATGGCTGGCCGGCTGCGAACCACCGGATGAGCATGCGTGATCTGGCCCTCTTGGCGCGTCATGTGATCGAGGATTTCCCGGAATACTACCCGATGTTCGCCGAGACCGAATTCAAGTTTGACGGCCGCGCCCCGCAGAACACCCAGAACCGCAACCCGCTGTTGGCCCTCGGGATCGGCGCGGACGGGTTGAAGACCGGGCACACGCAGGCTGCGGGGTACGGGCTGGTTGGCTCGGCGCTGCAGGGCGACCGGCGCATTGTCTTTGTCCTTTCCGGTCTCGACACTTCGGCGCAGCGCGCACAGGAGGCCGAGGCGATCGTCAGTTGGGCCTTTCGCCAGTTCGTCGAAAGCACCGTCGTCAAGGGCGGCACAGAAGTCCTGCGCGCCGATGTGTGGATGGGCGACGCGGCCAGCGTCGGCCTGGTCGCAGAGCTGGACGTGACCATGCTTTTGCCGGTGCTGAGCGCCGAAGAGGTCAAGGCCGAAGTGATCTACGACGGCCCGGTTCAGGCTCCGGTATCGCAGGGTGACACGCTGGGTACACTGGTGATGACACCCGAAGGCATGACCGAAGTGCGGGTGCCGCTGGTGGCGGCGGCAAGCGTGGCGCGCGGTGGCTTTGTCAACCGGATCAAGACCGTCTCGGGCCTGTTGCTGACACGGTTGCAACAGGGGCCTGAGGGCGCGCTTTGAGCGGGCAGGGCAGGTTCGTCAGTTTCGAAGGGATCGACGGCTCCGGCAAATCCACACAGGCGCGCCTGCTGTACGAAGCTTTGATCGGGGCGGGCCGTGACGCGGTCCTGACCCGCGAGCCGGGCGGCAGCCCCGGCGCCGAGGAAATCCGCAAACTGGTGCTGGAAGGTGATCCCGACCGCTGGTCGGCCGAAACCGAACTGCTGCTATTCACCGCCGCGCGGCGCGATCATCTGGAGCGGACGATCCGCCCGGCGCTGGCGGCGGGCCAGATCGTGATCTGTGACCGGTTCGTCGACAGCACACGGATGTATCAGGGTTTGCGCAGCGGCGATCTGCGCGCCAAGGTCGACGCATTGCATGATCTGATGATCGGGCAAGAGCCGGATTTGACACTGCTTATAGACATGGACCCGGATGCGGGCCTTGCCCGTGCGCTGCGGCGGGGTGACGGTGAGGCGCGGTTCGAATCCTTTGGCAGCGATCTGCAGCGGCGGATGCGGCAGGGGTTTCTTGATCTTGCGCGGGCCGCACCGGACCGCATCCGGGTGATCGACGGCGCGCGAAATGTGGACGCGGTGGCGCGCGACGTGCACGCTTTGGTGATGGATTATCTGGCATGACCGGCGAGCCGCAGCAGCCGGACCGCGTCGAAGGCGCGCCGCATCCGCGCGAGACACTGCAACTGATCGGGCAGGGCGCGGCAGAGGCGGGTTTTCTGGATGCGTTCAATTCAGAGCGGTTGCATCACGGCTGGCTGATCACCGGGCCGCGCGGTGTGGGCAAGGCGACGCTGGCATGGCGCATCGCACGGTTTCTGTTGGCCACGCCTGATGCGGATGCGGGCGGCGGCCTCTTTGGGGATGCGCCCGTGGTGCCGGAAACGCTGGATGTGTCAGAGGATCATCCGGTCGCGCGACGGCTGCTGGCGGGGTCGGATCCGGGACTTTACCACATTACGCGGACGGTGAACGAAAAGACCGGGCGTTTGCGCGATCAGATCGTCGTTGACGACGTGCGGCGGCTGGCCGGGTTCCTCGGGCTCAGCGCCGCCGATGGCGGACGCCGGGTGATCATCATCGACAGCGCTGACGAAATGAACGTACAGGCGGCCAACGCATTGCTGAAGATGCTCGAAGAACCGCCGGCGCGCACCACGCTGCTGCTGGTCAGTCACCAGCCCACGGGTCTTTTGCCGACCATCCGTTCGCGTTGTCGCGAGTTGCGTTTGCCGCCTCTGGGCGTGGATGACATGGCCGCTGCGCTGGCGCAGGCCGGCGTGGACGCAGGCGGTGCGGATGCTGCGGCGGCACTGGCGGCTCTTTCGGGCGGGTCGGTGGGCGAGGCCGTGCGCCTGACCAACCTTGGCGGGCTGGAGATGTACCGTGAGTTGACACAGCTCTTTGCCGGGTTGCCGCAACTAGACCGTCCTCGCACGCTGAAGCTGGCGAATGCGGCGGCCACGCGCGGCGCCGAGGACAGGCTCGACCTGTTGATCGGGCTCTTTGATCTGTTGCTGGCGCGGCTGGCACGCACCGGCAGCCTGGGCTTGCCGCCGACGCCCGAGGCCGCAGAAGGTGAGTCGGAGATGATGATGCGTCTGGCCCCGAACCCGGCGCAGGGCCGGGCCTGGGCGGATTGTGCACAGTCGGTCGGCGTGCGGGCACGACACGGGCGGGCGGTCAACCTTGACCCTGCCGCGCTGGTCCTAGATACCATGATAAAGATACAGAAAACGGCAGCGGGCGCAGTCCGCTAAAGCGTTTTGCATCTAATCGGTGTTACAGATTAAATGCAAAACGCCTACAATGTTGATGGGGCGTGGGCCTTTTCCGCTTTCCCTGATTCAAGAAAAACGCAAAAGGCTTGATAAGGCGCGCATGACCCAGACCACCCAGATCACCGACAGCCATTGCCACCTGGATTTCCCCGATTTCGATGCGGAGCGGGACGCCGTTATTGCACGCGCTGTGGCGGCAGGCGTCACACGCATGGTCACGATCTGCACCCGGCTGCGGCTGGAGCCGCAGGTGCGCGCCATCGCCGAGGCCCACGCGCCGGTTTTTTATGCTGCAGGCACGCATCCGATGAGTGCTGCGGACGAGCCGCTGGCCAGCGTCGATGAGCTGACAGCCCTTGCGCGCCACCCCAAGTTCGTCGGCATCGGCGAGACCGGTCTTGATTATCATTACACCTCAGAAAGCGCCGAGGTACAGCAGACCAGTCTGCGCATCCATATCGCAGCGGCGCGCGAGACCGGACTGCCGCTGATCATTCATGCGCGGGCGGCGGATGAGGACATGGCCCGTATCCTGCGCGAAGAGCACGCCAATGGTGCCTATAGTTGCGTGATGCACTGCTTTTCCTCTGGCGCCGGATTGGCGCGCATGGCGCTTGATCTGGGGTTCTACCTGTCGATGTCCGGCATTGCCGCCTTCCCCAAGAGCCAGGACCTGCGCGATATCTTTGCCGCAGCCCCGGCGGACCGCATCCTGCTTGAGACCGATGCGCCATACCTTGCGCCGCCGCCCTTTCGGGGCAAACGCAACGAGCCGGCCTATACGGTGCATACGGCCAAGGTCGGTGCAGAAACCTTCGGCATGGACTGGCCAGATTTTGCCGCGCAGACACAGGCCAATTTCGACCGCCTGTTCTGGAAAGCGGCGCAATACGAGGTTGCGGCGTGATGGCAGAGCGGCGTTTCATCATCCTGGGCTGCGGATCATCGGGCGGCGTGCCGCGTCTGGGCGGACATTGGGGCGATTGCGACCCGAATGAGCCGCGCAATGCGCGCCGCCGCTGTTCGATGTTGATCGAACAGGAGGGTGCGGAGGGCATCACGCGGGTGCTGATCGACACATCGCCGGATCTGCGCGCGCAGCTGCTGGATGCCGGGGTGGGCGAGTTGGATGCGGTGCTGTTCACCCACAGCCATGCCGATCACGTGCACGGGATCGATGACTTGCGCATGATCGTATTCAACACGAAAGAGCGGCTGCCGGTCTGGGCCGATGGCGACACACAAAACGCCCTTTATGCGCGGTTCGGTTACGCCTTTGTACAGCCCGATACCTCGCCTTATCCGCCGATCCTGAACATGCACACGATCAACGGCGATGTAACCATCGAGGGTGCCGGCGGGGCAATCACGCTGACCCCCTTTACCGTCGGGCATGGCGCCATTGAAGCGCTGGGGTTCCGTATCGGTGATGTGGCCTATCTGCCGGATGTGGCGGACATCCCCGAGGATATCTGGCCGGTGCTCGACGGGCTTGACTGCTGGATTGTCGATGCGCTGCGCCGGACGCCGCATCCGACGCATTCGCATCTGGAAAACACGTTGAAATGGATCGAACGTGCGCAGCCCCGCCGTGCGGTCATCACCAACATGCATATCGACATGGACTATCGCACGCTGCAGCAGGAACTGCCTGAACATATCATCCCGGCCTATGACGGGCTGATGCTGAACTACGAAATCTAGACGCATGCAGGCGCTGCTCGATGTGATCCTGCCGGTCTTTGTAGTGATCGGCGCGGGCTATCTGGCAGTCTGGCTGAAATGGTTTTCCCAGGCGGGTGTCGACGGGCTGATGCGGTTCGCGCAGGATTTCGCCATTCCCTGCCTGCTGTTCATGGCGCTGGCGCGGCTTGATCTGGGGCAGGGTTTCGACGCCGGATTGTTGCTGAGCTTCTATGCCGGGGCGCTTGCGGGGTTCGTGATCGGTCTTTTCGGCGCGCGGCTGATCTTTGGCCGTCCGTGGGAGGATTCCATTGTCATCGGGTTCTGCTGTCTGTTCTCGAATTCGGTTCTGCTGGGGCTGCCGTTGACCGAACAGGCTTATGGCCCTGATGCGCTGACGGCGAACTATGCGATCATCGCGCTGCATTCGCCGTTCTGCTACGGTGTGGGCATCTCGGTGATGGAGATCACCCGCGCGCGCGGCGCGGCAGGTGCAGAAGTGGTGCGGCGCGTCTTCAGGGCGATGTTCACCAATGCGCTGATCATCGGGATCGGCCTTGGCCTGCTGGTCAACATAACCGGGCTGACATTGCCGGTGACGGTGCAGAACGGGTTTGACCTGATTGCGCGCGCGGCGCTGCCTGCGGCGCTGTTTGGTCTGGGCGGGGTGCTGGCGCAGTACCGGCCCGAGGGCGATCTGCGGGTGATCGCCTTTATCTGTCTGGTCGCGCTGGTGGCGCACCCGCTGATCACGCGGATGTTGGGTGGCGCATTCGTGCTGGACGATGCCCAGATGCGCTCGGCGGTTCTGACAGCGGCGATGGCGCCGGGGGCAAATGCCTATATTTTTGCCAATATGTACGGCCGGGCCAAACGCGTTGCCGCCTCAGCGGTGCTGATCGGCACGGCGCTGTCGATCCTCAGCGCATGGGGCTGGATGGGCGTTCTGCCGTGACCCGTTTCCGGCCCTTGCGGGCCGTCCTCGGATCGGTATAGGCAAGGGCAAGCGAGGACGACCTCCCCCCTCATTCGGGGCGATGTGCCGGGACGACCCGGCGTTTGCAAGGAAGATACGCCATGCGCAGCACCGCAGACCGGATACGCCACGCGCTGTCATTTGAAATCATAGCCTTGATGATGGCCATTCCGGGCGCGTCGCTGCTCTTTGGTCTGCCAATGGATGATGTCAGTGTTGTCTCGGTGGTCAGTGCCACGCTCGCGACGCTGTGGAACTACCTCTACAACATCCTTTTTGATCACACGATGATGCGGTTCAGAGGGCAGGTTGCCAAGACTTTCGCGATTCGCATCCTGCACGCGGTGCTGTTCGAGGTGGGGTTGCTGATCGTATTGCTTCCCTTCATCGCGTGGTATCTGGGGATCTCGGTGTGGGATGCTTTCGTGCTCGATATCTCGTTCGCGGTCTTCTACCTCGTCTATGCATTCGTGTTCAACTGGGTCTATGATCTGCTGTTTCCGGTGCCGCGCCAGGTGGCCTGAGACCGGTATTCCTAAAGTCCTTTGATTTTCCCTCAAGGAAGGTCGCTGCTTAGCCCTCCTTGGGTGGCGCGCCGCCGGTAAAGGCGTTGCCTTGGTGATAGTTGCAGGGGTCTTGCTGCATTTCCAGGTGCAGTCCGCTACCGGAATAGGGATGGGCGCGGGCCAATGCTTCATCCACCTCGATGCCGAGCCCCGGCGTGGTGGGCGGGATGATATAGCCGTTTTCGATCTTGATGCTGTTTCGGATGAGGGCTGCATGAAACGGTGTCTCGATCGTCTCGGCCATAAGGATATTGGGGATGGATGCAGCGAGGTGAACATTCGCCGCCCATTCCACAGGCCCGGCATAAAGATGCGGCGCCATCTGTGCGTTATAGGCCTCGGCGATGGCTGCGATCTTTTTCGTCTCCCAAATGCCGCCCGCGCGCCCGAGTGCGGGTTGCAGGATGCTCACGCTGCCATCGCGCAGGGCGGGGGCGAACTCGGCCTTGGTGGTCAGCCGTTCGCCGGTGGCGATGGGAATGCCGGTGGCGGCGGCGACTTTTGCCAGCGCGCCGACATTATCGGGCGGCACCGGCTCCTCGTACCACAGCGGGTCATAGGGGGCGATGGCACGGCCAAGGCGTATCGCACCCGCAACGGTGAACTGACCATGGGTGCCAAAGAGCAGATCTGATTTGTTTTCAACAGCCTGGCGAATGGCTTTGCAGAATGCGACGGACAGGTCGATATCCATCAGGCTGGGCATGTGGCCACCGCGCATCGTGTAGGGACCTGCGGGGTCGAATTTGACGGCTGTATAGCCCTGATCCACCAGCGCCACCGCGCTTTCGGCGGCCATTTCGGGCGAGGACCAGAAGACGTTCAGATCGTGGTGGGGCAGGGGATAGAGATAGCTGTAGGCGCGAATGCGGTCATTCATCTGCCCGCCCAGCAGGGCGTAAACGGGTCGCTCACGCGCCTTGCCCAGAATATCCCAACAGGCGATTTCCAGCCCCGAAAACGCGCCCATGACGGTCAGATCAGGGCGCTGGGTAAAGCCCGAGGAATAGGCCCGGCGAAACATGAGTTCGATGTTTTCAGGGCTTTCGCCCTGCATGTGCCGCGTGAACACGTCCTCGATCACCGCGCGCATGGCCTGTGGGCCGACCGAGGATGCATAGCATTCGCCCCAGCCGGTGATACCGTCATCGGTCGTGACTTTGACGAGGATCCAGTAGCGCCCACCCCAGCCCGGCGACGGGGGAGCGGTCACGATGATGTCGAGGTCTTGCAGCTTCATGCAGGTGGCTCCAGTTTGTCGCAGCAAGGGTGGCGCGGCGGCGGAACGCTGACAAGAGGGAAATGCGGCGCTGCGGGCGAGAGAGAGGGACAGAGCGCGGAAAAATAGAGGAAAATCATGTATTAGCTGCGTATGGCTCTGGTGTGGCTTTGCATAGGCTTGATGCGTGCCGGGCCTGTCGCGCAATACCGCCACGTTGGAGCGCGAGTGCGGCGTCAGGCATACCGGGTCCTGCAACCGGGGAAGCGAGGGGGCGGTCAGGTGCGGTCGAAAAGAATCACGTTGCGGCTGGCGCGGCCGGCCTTGGTGTCGGCGATTGCTTCGTTGATCTGGTCTAGCCGCCAGTAGCCGGAAATCAGTTCGTCCAGCTTCAGCCGACCCTGCTGATAGAGGTCGATCATCCACGGGATATCGCGCCGCAGCACCGTGTCGCCCATCTTGGAGCCGAGCATGGCCTGGCTGGCGGCGGCAAAATTGACCGGCTCATAACGTGCCTCGGCGCCGACATGGGGCATGCCCATCATGATGATCCGCCCGCCTGTGGCGAGGTATCTGGGTGCCTGATCGTAAACCGGGATCGCGCCCACCGAAACGACGACCGCATCCGCGCCGCGCCCCATCGCGGCCTTGGCGGCGCGCCACGGCTTGTCGCTGGTGGCCAGCACGCCGTCGGTGGCGCCAAAGCTGCGCGCGATCTCCAGCTTTTGCTCTGTCATGTCGACGGCGACGATCCGTCGCGCACCTGCGATGCGCGCGCCCTGAATGGCATTGAGGCCAACACCACCCGCACCGATCACCACCACATCCTGCCCCGCACGCAGTTGTGCCACGTTGACCACCGCACCGACGCCGGTGATCACCCCGCAACTGAGCAGGCAGGCGGAATCCATTGCCATGTCCGCCGGGATATGCGCGATCTGGCTCTGATCCACGACGACCTTTTCGGCGAAGGCGCCGCAGGCCATGGCCTGATGCAGCTTGCTGCCATCGGCTGTTTGCAGGGGGCCAAGGTCGCCGTCATAGGGTGTCTGGCAGGAATTGGGCTTGCCGCTGCCGCAACTGGCGCATTGGCCGCAGGCGCGGATCAGCGTGAC
Organism: uncultured Roseovarius sp.; assembly: GCA_947503145.1. Lineage (GTDB taxonomy): Bacteria > Pseudomonadota > Alphaproteobacteria > Rhodobacterales > Rhodobacteraceae > Roseovarius. The sequence goes on along the minus strand of CANNCP010000014.1, from coordinate 48,632 downwards.
CAGCACCGGATCGCCTGGTTTGAACCCGACAACACCCGCCCCGACCGCGCTGATGCGCCCGGCGGCCTCGTGGCCGTAGACCGCAGGCAGCGAGCCGCCCCAGGCCCCGTCGATAAAGGAGATGTCCGAGTGGCAGATGGCGACGGCAGAGAGTTCCACCTGCACTTCGCCCATTTCGGGCGCGCGCAGTTGCACGTCCTCGATCACGAGAGGGGTGCCGAAGGCGTGGCACACGGCAGCTTTGATGGTCTGCATGATCCCTCCCATGATCTGTGCTTCGCAGCCTGAACCGGAATCGGGCGTCGCTGCAAGCGTGAAAGCGGCAAGGCCACGGGCCTGTTGGTTGTTGAGGTTTGGCTCAGGGGGCGCGACGGTGTCAGGGTGGCCACGGGATCACAGGTGTCCCGCGCGCCAAAGGAAATAGGCGATGGTGGCGTCGGTCATGCAGCCCCGCCATGAAGGGTGAGCGCGCGCTGAAAGACCTCGGCATCGACGTTGCCGCCCGAGATGGTGCAGATCACCGCGTCGCCCTCGATCTCGTCGCGGTGAAAGAGGGCTGCGGCAAGCGCCACCGCGCCACCGGGTTCTGCCACCACCTTGAGCCGTTGAAAGGCCAGCGCCATGGCGTGCAAGCATTCGTCCTCGGAAACGGCAATGCCCGGACCGCAGAGGCGCGAGAGGATCGGAAAGGTGATTTGCCCCGGCGAAGGTGTCAGGATCGCATCGCAGATATTGCCTGACTGGGTGTCATTCGTCTCGATCCGGCCAGAGGCGAGCGAGCGTTTGGTGTCGTCAAAGCCCTGCGGCTCGCAGGGACGGGCGCGCAGGCCCGATGCGTCGGCCTCCAGCGCCAAGGCGATACCGGCAGTCAGCCCGCCACCGCCGCAGCAGACCAGCACATCGCCCTGTGTCACGCCCATTTCGGCGGCCTGTGCCGCGATCTCCAGACCCGTGGTGCCTTGACCCGCGATTACCTGTGGCTCGTCATAGGGGCGGATCAGGGTCAGGTTGCGCTCGGCCTTCAACCTGTCACCGAGCGCCTCGCGGTCCTCACCGCCCACGCGGTCATACAGCACGACTTCGGCCCCCAGCGCGCGGGTGTTGTCGATTTTCATCCGGGGCGCATCGGCTGGCATGATGATCACCGCAGGCACACCAAATTCGCGCGCCGCCAGCGCCACGCCCTGCGCGTGGTTGCCGCTGGAATAGGCGATGACGCCGCGCGCACGCACATCCGTATCAAGGGCCGAGACGGCAGAACGCCCGCCGCGATACTTGAAACTGCCGGTATGTTGCAGGCACTCGGGTTTCACCAGCACGCGCCGTCCGGCGATCTCGTCAAGGAAGGGCGAACCGAGCATGGGCGTGCGGCGCGCGTGTCCCTCCAGCCGGAGTGCGGCGGCGCGGATCATTTCGATGTTGCTCATGTGCTGTGGTCCTTCAGATGGGCGTGGATCGCCGCCAGTGACTCGGCTTCGTCGAGAAAGGGAACGTGGCCGCGATCGGGCACGATTGCTACGCGCATATCAGGCGCGCACTGCTGCATCTTCGCAAAGGTTTGGGCGCTCAGCAAATCGGAATTCGCGCCGCGAATGGCGGTGAGCGGCAGTTGCGCCAGCGCTTTGAATAGGGTCCAGAGGTCGGGCGCGGGGCCAGCGCCGGCCTGTCCCACCAGCGCGTCGCGCAGCCGTGCGTCATAGCGCAGGCCAAGGCCGCCGCCGGTTTTTTCATGGAACATCATCTCGGCCTGCACGCGCCAGCGATTTAATGTCACGCCGGGAAAGGCCTCGGCATTGACGGCGCGCAACGTGGCGGCGGCGGTATCGAGGTCGGGCGCGGTCGGCGCCTTGCCGATATAGTCCATGATCCGCTCGATGCCCGTGGGCGCGATCTCGGGGCCGATATCGTTCAAGATCACGCCGCACAGGCGTTCGGGCGCCGTATGGGCCAGCAACATCGCGATCAGCCCCCCGCGCGATGTGCCGATGATCGTGACGCGCTCCAGACCCAGATGGTCGAGCAGGGTAATGACGTCCTGCGCCTCCTGCGCGATGGAATAGCTCATGTAATCGTCGGCATGGTTCGATTGTCCGCGCCCGCGATAGTCGGGCCGGATCACCCGGAAGTCGGACAGGAAGGGCAGCAGAAACTGGAAGTCGGCGCTGTTGCGTGTCAGGCCTGCAAGGCACAGGACAGGTGGGCCGCCGCCTGCGTCTTCGTAATGCAGGGTCAGCCCGTCCTTGGCCTGAAACGCAGGCATCAGACGCCTGCCAGTGCCGGGATGCCGGTCAGATCGTTAAAGATATGTCCGGGGCGCGCGGGCAGGCGGTCCACCGGCTCGGACGCGCGGTTCACCCAGGCCGTCCTGAAACCGTAGCCCGTCGCTGCCGCCACATCCCAGCCGTTTGACGACACGAACAGCACCTCAGTGCGGGTGCATCCAAAACGGTTGCCGACCATGTCATAGACCACCTCGGCGGGTTTGAAGATCCCCACATCCTCGACCGATAACACATCGTCGAGCAGACCGTCCAACGCGGCTGATTTCACCGCGCCGTCCAGCATGTCGGGGGAGCCGTTCGACAGGATCGCCGTGTTCAGGCCCGCGTCCTTGAGCGTGCGCAGCATGGCGGGTACCTCGGCAAAGGCTTCCAGTTCCCAGTAGAGCTGCAACAGCCGCTCGCGCAGCTCTGCATCACCGTCCAGTCCTTCGGCCTCCAGCGCCCAGTCCAGCCCATCCTGCGTCACCTGCCAGAAATCGGTGTGCCGGTCCATGACTGCGCGCAGCCAGGTATATTGCAGCTGTTTGAGCCGCCAGTTCTGCGCGATTTTCGGCCAATGCGCGGCAAAGGCGGCGCGGCCCGGCTCGGCTGCAGCCGTGCGGGCGGCGGCCGCCACGTCAAAGAGCGTGCCATAGGCGTCGAATATACAGGTGGTGATGGTCATTTGATCCTCCATGCGTTGGTGGCAGACTTGCATGGATGGCCGGGCGGGAAAAGTCGTTTCAGGTGCAGGCCAGCGTGTGCGCGCAGTCTGTTTGCAAACCGGGAAATGCCGCGTTACCGTTTTGCGAATCAGAAACGAGCACCCGCGTGCGGCGCGGCCTCGTCCATTCCTGACGACCCCGCCTTGGGTGTATATCACATGCGCCGAGGCAAATTCCCCAAGACTGGAGCTACCATGACGCAAGTAAAAACTGGCGATACCGTACACATTCACTATACCGGCACGTTGCAAGACGGCTCTGTCTTTGACAGCAGCGAAGGCCGCGATCCTCTGAAATTCGAAGTTGGCTCGGGCCAGATCATCCCCGGACTGGACACCGCGCTGCCCGGCATGACCACGGGCGAGAAGAAGGTGGTCGAGGTGACTGCTGACAATGCTTATGGTCAGCCCGACCCGGCGGCACTCCAGCAGGTGCCGCGCGAGGGCATCCCCGAAGATATCCCGCTGGATCTGGGCACCCAACTGCAGGTTCAGACGCCGGACGGGCAGGCGATGCCGGTCACCGTGGTCGAGGTGACCGACGACCACGTGACGCTGGACGCCAACCATGCCCTTGCGGGCAAGGATCTGACCTTTGCGATTGAACTGGTCGCGATCACCTGAAAGCGTGACGGGGCAGGGTGGGTCCGAAACCTACCCTGCCTCAGATTTCCAGCAACACCGCGCCCGCCCGGCCCGGTGTCATCACCGCGTCCTGTGCGGCGGCGCAGTCGGCCAGCGGATACGTCCCGGCAATCGCAGGATGCAGGGCACCTGCCTGCAATGCCGCGTGCAGTCGGTGGATCGCTTGGGTTCGTGCGGTGGCGTGCAGGATGTAGATCAGCAGGATATCAAGGGTGAGTGCCTTGAACAGATACGGGCCGAAGGGCAGCACGGGCGTCATCTCGGCCCCCGAGCCATAGGCGCAGATCGTGCCCTGCGGGCGCATTACTTCGGCGAGCATCGTCACGTTCCGGCCAAATTCCACCTCTACGGCACGATCAACGCCCGCGCCGCCTGACGCGGCCAGAATCTGCGCGGCCAGTTCGGGATCGGTGTAGTCGAGGCAGTGATCGGCCCCGGCCTCGGCGGCGCGCGTCAGACCGTCGCCCCGCGCCGTCGCGATCACCGTGGCACCGCCCCATTTCGCCAGTTGTACCGCGCTATGTCCGACCGCGCCCGCGCCGCCGCTGATCAGCAGGGTCTGGCCAGCGACGTCGCCGCTGCCAAAAACCGCATGCGCCGCCGTCAGCCCCGGAATGCCCAAGGTCGCCCCCGCGGCGAGGTCGACGCCCTCGGGCAGGTGTACGGCCTGCGCGTCCGGCAGGCAGATTGCCTCTGCCGCGGTGCCAAAGGGGCGCTGCCACTGGCCATTCCAGACCCAGACCCGCTGACCGATCCGCGCGGCATCAACGCCGGACCCGACCGCGTCAATCTCGCCCGCGCCGTCGGAATGCGGGATGATCCGATCAAAGGCCGGTTTCGTCACGCCGGGGCGCGCGCCTGCGCGGGCCTTGGCATCCGAGGGGTTCACGCCGGACCATGCCAGCCGTACGCGGACTTCGCCCGGTCCGGGGGCGGGCGTGTCGATCTCGACCCGTTCAAGAACGTCGGCGGCGGGGCCGAACCTGTCATAGCTGATGGCGCGCATGTCTGGGACTCCTTGTGCTCTGCTGTTCCTGTCCTTGAACCTGCCGGGCGCCCAAGATGCAAGAGCGAGCAGCGGACAGGGAAGGCGCGCCTATCCGATATCCGGGTGTGCGACGAATAGAGATAGATGCGTGACCGCACGCCCACCCTTTGAAAAAGGCTTCAGCTGCGGCGGCGCAGGCGGATCACCACATCGACCGAGGCGATTTCCGCGCCCTCGGGGGCGTCGGGCAGGCGTGTGATCTGAAGTTGATCGGCGGGCGCATCGGTCAGCCGGACTTCGTCCTCCCAGAAGAAATGCGGGTGATCTTTGGTGTTGGTGTCGAAATAGCTCTTGGAGCCGTCTACCATCACTTCCTGCAGCAACCCCGCATCGCAGAAGGTGCGCAGCGTGTTGTAGACAGTGGCCAGCGAGACGCTCTCGCCTAGGCGCAGGACATCTGAAAACAGGCTCTCTGCAGTCACGTGCCGGTGCTGGCCGTCACCAACGAGCAGAGCCGCCAGCGCCACGCGTTGCCGCGTCGGGCGCAGCCCTGCATCCGTTAACCAGTCCGATCCGCATTCCAAAGCCTTGGGTAACATCTGTGCCTGCATTCATTTCACTAAGGTGAATATATGGCGCTAGGCGGGTGGATATCAAATGGAAATCTCGTTCTGGCCGGTCTGTTGTGCTGCGTGCCCGGTGATGCGGCGGGCTTGCACGGGCGCGCGCCCGGATGCTAGAGGAGCTAAAACATGCGACCAATCAAGAGGGAGCCGCAAGAATGGCCGACTACCCGACCAGCTTCGGAAAAGACGATTTGCTGAAATGCGCGCGGGGCGAGTTGTTTGGCCCGGGAAATGCGCAATTACCCGAACCGCCGATGCTGATGATGGACCGGATTACCGACATCTCGGGCGATGGCGGCGCGCATGGCAAAGGCCATGTGGTGGCCGAGTTCGATATCACGCCGGACCTGTGGTTCTTTGACTGCCATTTTCCGGGCAATCCGATCATGCCGGGCTGTCTGGGCCTTGACGGGCTGTGGCAGCTCACCGGCTTCAACCTTGGCTGGCGCGGCTGGCAGGGGCGCGGCTATGCACTGGGCGTGGGCGAGGTCAAGCTGACGGGCATGGTACGGCCTGACCGCAAGATGCTGACCTACAAGATCGACTTTACCAAGGCGATCCAGACCCGGCGGCTGACCATGGGCGTCGCCGACGGGATCGTGGAGGCGGACGGTGAGGTGATCTATATCGTCAAGGATATGAAGGTCGCGCTGAGCGAAAGCTGAGCGGGGGTATTTCCGCCTGCTGACGCATGAATTTGTCCAAAGCGTTTCGCAAAAGGCGGTGATTCAGGATTTTCACGAAACGCTCTGATTTTCCTCAATGAGGAAATAGGGCAGCGTTGCGCGAAACTGCCGCTGATCTGCATTGTTCGCGACGTGTCGACCACACCGCTGAAAAGAGGTTCGCGGCAGCCGACGGTTGCCGCGAACCTACCCTCGATGAGTACACCTGCATCACTCTTTTTCAGAGATGTCGGGGAAAAGACTGTCTTGTCAGCCTCATCCGCCAACCAGCCGGATTTTCAGCCATTCTCCAGATATGTCAGCGAAACATTCACCGGTATCAATTGCCGGCGATCTTGGCTGCTATCTCTACCAGTCGTGTGGCCTGATGGCCGATCACCGTGCGGACGCTGTCGTCAAAGGGCGCGTCCTGGGTGTGGCTGTAGCCATAAGGATTGCCGGTCTTGAAAATCTCGGGGTTGGTATAGCCGGGCGCCACGATCACCGCGCCCCAGTGCATGAAGCTGGTGTAAAGGCCAAGGATCGTCGCCTCTTGTCCGCCATGGGTGGTTTTTGCACTGGTCATGGCGCTGATGGCCTTGTTGGCGAGTTTGCCCTCGCTCCAGAGTCCGCCCAGCGTGTCAATGAACGCACGCAGTTGCGACGGGGCTGACCCATAGCGGGTAGGTGCCGAAAACAGATAGGCGTCTGCCCATTCCAGATCGTCATGGCTGACCTCGGGGATCGCGGCGGATTTGTCGGCTTGCGCCTTCCAGGCTTCCTGCCCGTCAACCACCGCCTTGGGTGCGGTTTCGGCAACGCGCAGCAGCCGGACCTCGGCGCCGGCGACACGGGCGGCTTCGGCGGCGATCTCGGCCATCTGATGATTTGTGCCATAGGTCGAATAGAAAATGACGGCGAGTTTAGTCTTGGTCATGGGGGGCTCCTTTTAGTGACATACGAAGTGTAAACGTTTCCGTCCCCTCAGGCTTTACCCACTTGCGCAAGGCTGCTGTGCGATGGTGCGCAGTCTCACGGGGTCGCCATTTCAAAGAGCGAGAGGGAATGGATTGCATCATACTCCTCTACATCAATCGCCCAATCCGGCAGAGAGCGGCTCTAGCGGGCAGCCAAATACGGGCAGGAACGGTTGAGGAACTGTGGGACAAAGACATAGAGCTTTGACATGTCAGCTTATGGCATGTTGCGCTCTAGCTGATCATCTGCAGGCTTATTGACGCGCACAACCCGCCTTCTGCGCGGTTTTCGAGTGTGATCTTTCCTCCGTGGGCGAGGATGATCGTTCGGGCAATGGCAAGGCCAAGGCCGGCACCACCGGTGGCAATATTACGGCTGTCGTCACCACGTGTGAACGGGTGGAACATGTCGTCCAGGCGGTCAGGTGGAATGCCGGGACCAGTGTCTTTGATGGTAATGACGGCATTTTGGCCTTCCTGGACAAGCCTGACCGTGGCATTGCCGCCATACCGCAGGGCATTGTCGATCAGGTTGCCAATGGCACGGCCAAGGCCGACACGGCGGCCCATCACCTGAATATCTGATACGCCATTGTATTGCGCCCCGCGATCCTCGCAGAGCTTACCGAGCAGGCCATCCAGATCGAGAGGCTGCATTCTCTCGGCGTCCCGCCCGTCTTTTGCGTAGGTGACAAGACCATCCGCCATCACGGTCATCTCGTCGAGCGTGCGCACCATCGCATCGCGCTGGTCCTCATCATCTATCATTTCCGCGCGGATGCGCAGGCTGGTCATCGGCGTGCGCAGGTCATGACCCACGGCAGCCAGCATCCGCATCCGTTCTGCGTCGAACTGCGAAATTTCGGTCTGCATGGCGTTGAAAGCCCTGGCCGCTTGGCGCATTTCGCGTGCCCCTTCTTCGGGCACCCGCGCGCTGCGGTCGCCGCGTCCGGCAGCCTGGGCCGCGTCTGACAGATGTCTGAGGGGTTTTGTCAGGCGGCTTGCGAAAACAGTGCCGACCCCGAGAACACACAGCAGTGACAGTGCAAGAAAAGTCAGGAACGGCTTGTTCTTGATGGGCCTGGGCCCCGAGGGTCTGCCGCCTGTCGTCACATTTAGCCATGCTGCCTGCCCATCCCTTGCAGATAGCGGAATGGTGACGGCAATAACACGATCCGATCGAGATACGCCCGAGCGGCCAAATGCCCCCGGTGATGACGGACGGTCGACGAGTCCTGCGCTCACATCATCGCGGCCCAGCGTTTCACCAAGTGCCCCGGCGATGGACATGGACCGGCTGTCCGTTGCAATCCTGGTCAGCAAGGGTTCATCCTCGACCCGAACCTGCGCATGACGGCCGGACGCTTCGCGCACAATCACCTGTCGGATGTCGGCATCCACAGTCTCCAGAGCCGGGATGAGCGCCGCGATCCGCGCGACCCAGCGATCATCAATGGCTTGCCTGTCAAACCGCTGTTGTTGAAGGCTCAGAACACCGAGCCCGATAACGTTGGCCGCAAGAATGGCGACCGCCAGTAAAAGGACGAAACGCCCCGCAAGCGTATCGGGAAACAGGCGCTTGAGGCGGGTCATCATCTGGCCCCTTGTACATCTGGCGTCACATCCACCGCCAACCTGTAGCCGCCGCCCCATTCTGTCACGAGGATCTGCGGGTTTTTCGGATCAGCCTCGATCTTGCGGCGCAGGCGGCTGATCTGGTTGTCGATGGCGCGGTCATAGGCTTTGGCCTCGCGTCCGGCGGTCAGGTCAAGCAAGGTCGCACGGCTGAGCACGGTGCGGGGCTGATCCAGAAAAATGCCTAACAGGCGGTTTTCAGCGGTCGTCAGATCAACGGCCTGTCCACCGTCGCGGGACAGCTTCAACGCATCGGGATCATGCACCCAACCGGCAAAGGCACGCCGTCCGCTCGGCGGGGCGGCGATCTCGGGCGGCGCGCGGCGCAGGATTGCCCGTACCCGCGCCAGCAATTCGCGCGGGTTGAACGGTTTGACCAGATAATCATCGGCCCCCAGTTCCAGCCCGACGATGCGGTCCGTTTCATCGGCCATGGCGGTCAACAGCAGGACCGGCGGGCCGTCATTGGCCGCGAGCCAGCGGCACAGGCTCAGTCCGTCCTCGCCCGGCATCATGATATCCAGAACCACCAGATGAATAGTGGCTTCTGCCAGAGCCTCGCGGGCTTCGGCGGCATGAGAGGCAAGCCGGGTACGGAACCCTTGCTTGCGCAGGTACTGCCCAAGGGGTTCACGAATGTCGCGGGCATCATCAACAATCAGGATCTGGGGCGCAATGGGGTCTGTCAAAGTCTGTCTCCTCGGATGCATATGTGCTTCCGCTGTACTTAGTTGCGCCTTTTTCACCCCATAAATCAACCGATTGAAGGGCTGTTTGGGATCTGAATTGTCGCAAGATGTATCAGGCCACCGGCTTGCGACAAATGGCGACAAAGTGATGCTGGCGCTGACAAACCTCTCGGCGCAACATCCCCTAAGTAAGGTTCACCGAGGCGATGAATGCCTCATTGGAATCTCGAAAGGATACGACATGACGAACTCCAAAATCATCCCCGGCACCCTTGTCGCCGTCGCAGCCCTCTTGTCCGGCTTGACGTTTGCCACCGCGCAGACAGCGTCTGAAACGGCTCCTGTTCAGGTGGAAGAATCCGGGCAGACAGCAAAAGGGACACGTGCTGATTTTCGCAAGGGTCACGGTAAACGTGGCGGGCACGGCATGATGCGCCAGATCATGAAAAAGGTCGATGCCGATGGTGATGGCGCGGTGACACAGGCCGAAATCGACACGTTCCGCGCGAGCCTTGTTGAGGGCGCGGATGTGTCCGGCGAAGGCGATATTTCACTTGATGAGTTCGAGGCGATCTATCTCGAACTGACCCGCGAGCGCATGGTTGATTCCTTCCAAAAGCTCGATGCGGATGGCGACGGTGTGGTGACACAAGCCGAAATGGACAACCGGTTCGGCAATGTTGTCGAGCGGATGGACCGCAATGACGACGGCAAACTGGACCGTGACGACCGGCGTCGCCGGGGCGGCAAAGGCCACAAGCATGGTGGCAAACACAAAGGTTACCACCGCGACTGAATAACAAGTGGCGGGGGCTTATCAGCCTCCGCCGCGCGCATTGTGGACTGACTGCAAATCGCAGCAAACGCACAGACCGGATAGTATCCGCATCACCCATGCCGCGCTGGCATGGTGCATCAATACGCCGCCTGTGCATTGGTCGGCTTGCTGATCCTGCACATCGGGGCCACACTTAAACACCATTTCATCGACCGCGACACCACGCTGTGCCGCATGGTCCGCGAACCTGCCCAAGCCCGACTGGTAGCATGACAAGAATGATTACGATCAACAGCGTTGGAGGATTTCCGGATGCGCACATTTCTGACGCTGATTGTCGGCGCGATGATCCTCGCCGGGGCCTATGCAGTGAGCTTCGGTTTGCCCGCTCCGATAACGAGGTTGATCGCAACAGGATCTGACGGCGACCCGGCAACAGTCGGGGATAGCTCCGGCGTACCGGGCAGCATGTCGACCGGTCCCGGAGCGAAGCCTCGGGGGGCGCGTGGCCGTTTGTCGGCGACGGCTGTTGTGATCGCGCCGCTGGAGTTGCGGCCCTATGTCAGCGTCGTGAACGCGATCGGCACCGCATCTGCCTTGCGCAGCGTCGATGTCGTATCGAACACGTCCGGCACAGTTACAGAGGCAAACCTGTCGGCAAACCGGTGGGTAGAAGAGGGCGAGATGCTCTTGCGGTTCGATGCGCGTACGGAAGCGTTCAATCTTGAAATTGCGCAGGCCAATCTGGATCAGGCGCGCGACACGCTGTCGCGCTATGAACGGCTTCGTGCCAGCAGCAACTCGACCGTTACCGAAGTGACCCTCTCTGACGCCCGCGTGGCCCTGAGGCTGGCAGAAGCCGCCGTGGGGCTGGCGCAGGTGGGGCTGGAGGATCGCACCATCCGTGCGCCTATCGCGGGGCAACTGGGTCTGAGCGATATAGGGATCGGCGATGTGTTGGCCAGTGACAGTGTCATCGCCACCATTGATCAGTCCGATACGCTCGTGATCGAATTCGAGCTTCCCGAACGGATGATCGGCCTGTTGGCCGATGCGAGTGAGGTCCTTGCCAGCACCCCTACCTTCAGGGGGCGGGTGTTCAAGGGCGAGATCGTGTCCTTTGACAGCCGTATCGACAGCGTGACGCGCAGCGTGACGGTCAAGGCCCGAATTGACAACTCTGACAGCACCCTGTGGCCGGGAATGACATTCACCGTCCGCCTGATCCAGGAGAGTGCACCGTTGCCATCCTTGCCATCAACGGCAATCACATGGTCGCGGGAGGGCTCGGGCATTTACATTGATGCGGGCGGCGTCGCCGAGCGGCTGCCCGTCACACTTCTGTTCAGGCGTAATGAAACTGTCTGGATTGATGCGGATATCGAGACAGGCACGATGGTGGTTACAGAGGGCGCGCAGAAACTGCGCCCCGGTGCGCGGATTTCCACACCAGACGCTGCTCCTCAACTTAGCGCCAAGGATCCGACATGAACGCGCCAGTCACTCCAGAGAGCAGATCAGGTCTGGCCGGTCTGTTCGTCAGCCGACCGATTTTTGCCCTCGTCATCAACCTGCTGATCCTCATTGCAGGTTTGGCGGCACTTGTTGCGGTGGACGTGCGCGAGATGCCGGACGTGGACCAACCCGTCTTGTCGGTGCGCACCAATTACGAAGGCGCTGTTCCCGCGACTGTCGACAGCGAAGTCACGCAGGTTCTTGAGGACGCCTTGAGTGCGCTCGAAGGGTTGTCCTATATCGAATCGCGCTCTTCCACCGGCCAGAGCCGTATCACCATTGACCTGTCCGAGGGCACTGATGTGGATGTCGCCGCCAACGAGGCCCGCGAAATCGTGTCGGCCACGCTGCGCAGGCTTCCCGATGACCTTGAGGATGATCCGACAGTCACGAAAAGTGACAGCAACGCGGATGCCATCATCCGTCTGGCCATTCTGGGCAACGCAACGTTTGACGAACTGACCGCGCTGGCCGAAGGCCCGATCTATGACCGTTTGACCACCATTGACGGGGTCGCCGAAGTAACGGTGCGCGGCAACCGCTCCAACGAATTCCGCGTGACGCTTGATATGCCGACACTGCTCAGCCGGGGTTTGACGATCTTTGATGTGTCCGAGGCGCTGACCGCCTTGCGCGATGACACGCCATTGGGGCAGTTGGAAACGCAATCACAGACGCTTGCGCTGAGTGTGGCCAATGTGGCTGTGACAGTCGAGAGCGTGGGCCAGATCCCGATAGACGCTCATACACGGGTGTCCGATGTTGCATTTGTCCGGCTGATCCCCGAGGACAGCACGGTGACGGCCCGCGTCAACGGGCAGGTGGCTGTCGGTCTCGACATAACCCGGCAATCGGTCGGCAACACGCTCACCATTTCGCGAGAGGTCCGCGCCGCGGTGGAAGAGTTGCGTGCAGCCATGCCCCAAGGTGTGGATCTGATCATCACCTCCGACGACGGCGTCTTTATCGAAGGGTCGATTGACGAGGTGGTCAAATCCATCGGCCTCGCTGCCATGATCGTGATCGCGGTCATTTTCATCTTTCTGCGTTCGCCCCGCGCAACGGTTATTCCTGCTGTGACCATTCCGGTAGCGCTGGTTGGTACGGTCGCCGCGATCTGGCTGACCGGATTTTCGGTCAACACGATCAGCCTTCTGGCGCTGGTGCTGGCAACGGGCATGGTGGTCGATGATGCCATCGTCGTGATTGAAAACATCATGAGAAAGCGCCGCGAGGGGATGGGCGCATTCGCTGCTGCTGCTGCCGGCACGAACGAGGTTTTCTTTGCTGTCATCTCGACCACTGCGACCCTGGCTGCCGTGTTTATCCCGATCTCGTTTATGCCCGGACAGGCGGGCGGGGTGTTTAGTGAATTTGGTTATGTGCTGGCCTTTGCCGTTGCGATATCGTCGATCACGGCGCTGACGCTGGTGCCGGTCATGGCCGCCTTTCTTGATCCCGGCAAACCAACCGGGCAGGCGGCCAACCCCGACAAACCCGGCTGGGCGGCGCGGACTTTTGACGCGGTCATGGACCATGCGATCCGCGCGCCATTGATCGTGATCGCCATCGCAGGCGGTTTTGCAATCATCGCAATAGGGGCGGCCGGCACCCTGTCGTCCAGCATCACACCGCAGGAGGACCGGGGCTTTTTCATGATACTGGCGCGCGGTGCGTCCGACACAACGGTCGACTATCTCGACACGCAAGTGACACTGATCGAGGATATCCTGACGCCCTATCGCGAAAGTGGCGAAATCGCAGCGGTCCAGAGCATTATCGGCGTCGGCGGCGGCACCAGCGCATTCATTATCGTGCGCCTGCCCGATTGGGCGGTACGCGACAGGTCTCAGGCCGAGATCATGTCCAGTATCAACGACGAGCTAAACACCGTGCCCGGCGTTCAGGTCAGTGCGCGGTCCAGCAACAGTCTGAACATTCGCGGCGCTGGCAGGGGTTTGAGCTTTGCGGTGACCGGCAATAATGTGACCGCGATGACTGCCGCTGCCGAAGAGTTGGTGGCCGCGATGGCGCAGGATGATACGTTCGTTAATCCACAGCTGTCGGGTGACGCGGTGCAGGTCCAGCTGGACGTGAGCGTTGATCCTGACATGGCCAGCGTGTTTGGCCTGACCCAGGCCGAAATCACGCGCACCATAGGGGCGATGGTACAAGGCAAAATCGCCGTTACCGTATTTGAGAACGACATCGAAACGGACGTGAATGTCGTGCCGGGCGGTCCACCTATCAACGACCCTTCGGACCTTGAATCGATCTACCTTCGCCTGCCGGGCGGCGGCTTTGTCCCGTTATCGTCTGCGGCGACAATGGAACAGGTTGTCAGCCGATCCGGGATCGAGCGTCAGGGCGGTTCGCTGGCCGTTTCGGTGCGAGCCAATCTGGGCGAAGGTGTCAATCTCGGCACCGCCATGGACCGGCTGTCGATCATCGCCACGGATACGTTGCCGGACGGGATGGGCATCACCTTTACCGGAGAGGCAGCAAGCCTGTCAGAAAGCCAGCTGGGCATGTTCATCGTGTTTGGCGTGGCCTTTGCCGTCGTCCTTCTGGTCCTTGCGGCGCAATTCGAGAGTTTCGCCAGCGCCGTGGTCATCATGCTGACCGTGCCTTTCGGATTGGCTGCCGCACTGATGGCGATTTCACTAACCGGCGGGTCGCTGAACTATTACAGTGAGATCGGGCTGGTGATGCTGATCGGCATCATGGCCAAGAACGGCATCCTCATCGTAGAATTTGCCAACCAGCTGCGCGAGGCGGGTCAGGACATCGACAGTGCCATTCGTGATGCGCTGCGTCTGCGGATCAGGCCGGTGATGATGACGATGGTCTCGACCGTGTTCGGCGGGCTGCCCCTGATTCTGACCTTCGGGGCAGGAGCCGAAGCGCGCATCGCCGTGGGCTGGGTCATCGTTGGCGGTCTTGGCTTCGCCACTTTCTTCACCTTGTTCCTGACCCCCGTCTTTTATCGTTGGATCGCGGTTTGGGGGGCTGATCCCGGAATGGCGTCCAAGCGCTTGAGGCGTGAAAACGCAGCGGCCCTAAAGGCAAATGCGCCTGTAAAACCTGCTTGAACGGTGCCGGATCGGGGCAATTCGGCAGACAATCAACGGTTGCCCCCTGTCATTACGGAATATTCGTGCCGCAGCGATCAGGCGGCCGTGCGGGATTACCAACCAGCGGAGCAGAAAACCCCTGAGCCACAAACCAGGGCATCAGACCAGCAATCGAACACTGGTGGGAATTCTCCGGTGGCGTTCTCCGAGCGGGTCGGCCAGCGCGCCGCGTCAGAACTCTCCGTGTGTTCAGGATGTCTCAATAGCCATCGGCCCGGCAAGGATCAGGGCGATGAGATCGATCTGCCGATTGGTCCCCGTTTTCTGGAACAGGTTGCGCATGTGAAACGAAATGGTGGTCTGGGACACGCCAAGTTCCTCAGCTATGTCAGAGAGCCGCGAGCCGCGTGTCAGACTGGCGGCGACGCGCGCTTCGGTGGGCGTCAGGCCAAACAGGTCGATCAGCAGTTGCTCCGATACTTTCTTTGCTGGCGTTGGCGGAGATAGGAACAGGGCGACTGTTGGCTGTGCGCCTTTGGTGGCCGGGTCCGGTGCAAGAGTGCAGATCAGCACCGAGATCGATTGTCCTTCACCATGCAACATGACGCCTGTAACCGTTTCGTTCTCTGTAACTGCACGCGTGTCCGAGATCGCCAGCTGCAAGGCCTTGTCTGAGAGGGGATCGGTTGCCCGAGGCACCCCGCGCCGGATAGAAAAGAACACGGCCTCTTCGGCCATCTCCCGCGCGGCGCGGTTGGCGTGGGCAACATTACCTTGTCCGTCCAGGAGCACGATGCCCAGCGCGATCAGATCCAGTACCTGCTGGGACCTGCCACCGGACAGCCCTTCCAGTGCCGTGCGCAACGTGTCGACCTCGGTAGCATGCTGGCCGCGAATACGCGCCACCTGCCACAGTCGCGCGGCAACCGTTGCCAGAAGCAGGTCGTAATCCACCGGTTTGACGAGGTAATCATCCGCGCCTTGCAGCTTGCCTTTGATCACCTCCCGGGGTTCCGACATCGCGGTGAGAAAGACAAAGGGCGCGGCGGCAAGGTCTGGCCGCTCTGCGCGCAGGGTCGCCAGTAGCTCATAGCCATCAAGCTTTGGCATGGTGATATCACATAGAACCAGAGCGGGCGTGACCCCGGCAAGAAGCTCTTGCGCCATCTGCCCATCTGCAGCGGCAAGCGTGCGATAACCCGCTTCTTGCAATTCCTCCACGATGTCGCGACGCAGGGCGGGTTCATCCTCGACCACGAGGATCAGCGGGGCTGGTTGCTCTTCATTCATTCTGTCGCACCTTCGAGCCGTGGCAGAGACAGGCGGAATGTCACCCTTGTGCCATCGGGAAGCAAGCTGACCTCGCCGCCCTGCATGCGTGCAAGGCTGCGTGCGATGAACAGTCCGACACCCGTGCCTTGTGTTCCAATACTGTTGCCCCCGCGAAAGTTGGCATCAAACAGCTGCGCGCGGTCCGCCTCCTCGATCGCGAGACCCGCATTGCTGATATCGCAATGCACGTGCGCATCATCGTGGTGCAGATGCATTGAAACCGCGGTGTCAGGCTCGGCATACTTCGCCGCATTGGACAGCAGATTTTCCAGTACCTGTTCGGCATGAGCCGGATCACAAAGCACGATGGCATCCACCGCTTCCGCGTGGTGATATTCGATCCTGGTATCGGGCGATGCCGTGCATTGCCGGGCTCTGACCATTTCCAACACGGCCGTCAGGTCGCAGGCCACGCGCCGCGCTCCGACCTGCCCGGCCTGAAGCCGCGCCGCATCGAGGGTGCTTTCGACCAGACGTGTCAGCCCGGAGATGGCATTGCGGGCGCCAGCCGCACGTTCTGCGATCTCATCCGCGTCGGCGCGCGCGCCCCTTCGGATCAGCCGTTGCAATGCCGAATCCGCAACCGCCAGCGGTGTGCGAAACTGGTGCGAGATCATGCCGGCAAAATTGCGGTAGAGATTGGCGGCGGATCGTTCCCGCGTCAGTGCATCATCCAGTTCACGGGTCCGTTCGGCCACGAGATGTTCCAGCCGCGCGCGGGTCTCTGCCTCTTTCTGACGTGCCGCGTGGCGGTCGCTGGCGTCATGCATGAAGACGATGGCCCCGACAACCCGGCCATCATTGCGCATGGCCGAGATCCTCAGATCGACGTGCAAGGGCGGTTCATGTGCATCGCGAAAGTAGGGTTGCAGTGCAAGGGTCGTGGTCTTGCCACCCAGTGATGCCGCAACCGCCTGCCGCATCGGCGCGATGTCGAAGAACCCGGCGATCTCGGACAGTTTTCTGCCCATTGCCTGTTCCGCCGCTCGACCGGTCATGGCGGCCATCGCCGGATTCCAGATAGTGCACCTTCCAGCGTCATCGACCGCCAGAATCCCCTCGCCGCTGGAAGAAATCAGAAGCGCCGAGAAATCCCGTTCCCGGCGGAGCATGTCGTTGCGCTGGCGCGTGAGGCGCAGCGCGAGAAAGAGCGTGACGGTCAGGATCACGCCTGTCACCATGATGCCGATCAGCGAGGCGATGATCTGGCGCAACTGGTCGCGGGAGGTTTCCAACCGGCCGCCTAGATCGTCCCATTCGCGGATCATCGTCTTGTTCGCCGCGCGGGCAAAGAAGGCGGGAAAGTGTGTCACCGCCCCGCGAATCTGTCGGGCTTCGGCGGCAGTGAAATCCTCGGGCGGCGGCTGGAGTGCCTGTACCGTTGCATGCATTTCGGCCAGTTGCCGTTGCAAGCCGATCTCGGTCATGAACCGCTGCTGTGGCCCGTCCTGAAGCAACGCAAAACGACTGCGCAGCAGATCGATACGCAGCGCGATTTCCTCGGCGTCGGCTTCGCCCAGTTCCGCGCGCATCGTGGTCTCGATCAGCCGCCGCGCTGCGCTTTCGCTTTGGTGCAGGACCCAGAGCATGTTTCGTTCGGCATCAACCCGGATGTCGGTTTCGACCTCAACCATGCGCAGCAGGGAAAAGGTCAGCAGGACGGCGAAGACCAGAATGGCGATCAACGGCAGGATCAGCCCGAGACCGGAACCGCCAAGGCGCCTCATCTGACTTCGATCTCCGATAGCTGCCAGACCCAGCGGTAATCATAGCGGATGTCTTGTAGTTCCGCGTGCGCGTCGCGCGGATAAATGATCCAGAGCGGCCCCTTGTCGGCACGATCCAGTGCTTCGCCGTTCATGCTGTAGGCCAGGATCACATCGAACTTATCGAAATCGCTGACCGGTATATCTACAGCATAGTCGTTCAGCGCTATTGCCGTGACCATATCCCCGTCGGCGTCGAGCCGGGTCAGAAGATCGCGCAGCAGGACGCCGGTGAAACGATGGGTCCCATCGGTCACGACGGTTGATGTCTCAAGGGTGGTGGCGGGCAGGGCGCGGAGCTCGGAAATATCGAAAGCTTGCGCGCCGTCTGCAACTTGGCCGGTGACGTGCAGCACCGGCCTGGGCTCAGCCGCGACCAAGGGCAGCGCTGAAAGCGCGAGAGATAGCAGGCCTGCGGTGACAGAAAGGCGCATCGTGGTCTCCTCCCGGTTTTTGTCGCCAGTTCAACAGGCTGACGCGCAGCTTTCAATTCATATTTCAGATTTTTCTGCCGTTACCCCTCTGAACGAACGGGGCGGGTGCAATTCCCGGAGGATAGGATTGGTACAGCTTTAAAGAGTATTTTTGTTATGTCCCTTCTCAAACCTGCCATCACACTTGCCGCTGCCCTGTTCCTTTTGCAGTCTTGCGGCACGCCCGAATACCGCGCCGAGCGCACCCATTGCGAGGCTGAGTGGCTACTGAAGATACCCCCGGTCTACCGTCACGAACCTGTCACGAAATACCGCAGCGTGAAGCGGCCGAGCGGTGAGACCGTCTGCGAGACAAAGGGCACCAAAACCAGGTGCAAGCCCGTCATGAAGACGATTTCGGTGCCCTATACCGCGATGGAGAGGGTCGACATCCGCAAAACGCAGCGCGACCCGCAGATTTCCTCCTGTGCCGCCCGCGCCTGCTCTGCGAAATACGGCAATGACAAATGCGAGATTTGACCTGCCACCCAGATAATATTCGACGAACACCGAGATTTTAGAGAGATATTTGCAATGTGGGATTTTAGCGTCGGCGGTGCGCTTGGGATGATGGGGCGAACGCTTCCATTCATTCTTTTGCGCATCGCCGTCTATTTTGGGATTACTCTGGGCTATATTCTGGTCACGGGTGTCGGGGCAGGGGTCGGCTATGGCATTGGCGGCTTTGCCGAGGAAGGACTGCACGCCAGCGCCACCATGTGGGGCGGAATCGCAGGGTTCAGCATTTTTGGCGCCATTATGTATTGGGCGCGTGAATATATCCTTTATATCGTCAAGGCTGGGCATATCGCGGTTCTGATCGAGCTGATTGATGGCAAGGCGATGCCCGAAGGACGCAGCCAGATCACCCATGCCAGCGCCGTGGTCAAAGAGCGTTTTCCGCAGGCCAGCGTGCTTTTTGCCATCGACCAGCTGATCAAGGGCGTTATCGGGGCGGTTAGTGGTCTGGTGCGCGGCATCCTGACCATCCTGCCAATCCCCGGTGCGCGGCAACTGGGGGCGATCCTGTCGGCATTTCTGCGTATCGCGGTCGGATTCATCGACGAGGTAATCCTAGCCTATGCGATCCGTACCAACTCTGACAATGCGTGGATGTCTGCCAAGGAGGCGCTGGTGCTTTACGGGCAGAACTACAAACCGATGCTGAAAAATGCCGCGTGGCTGGCGCTTATTGTTTACGGACTAAGCTTTCTGGTGTTTCTCGTTATGCTCGCGCCGGCGGCGTTGATCGTTTACCTGATGCCGGGCGCGTGGGCCGCAGGGGGCGTGGTCTTTGCACTGCTGTTCGCCTGGAGCGTCAAGGCTGCTGTGCTGGAACCCTTCGCAATCACCTGCATGATGCAGGTCTATTTCAAGGCGATCGAGGGCCAGCAACCCAACCCCGAATGGGAAGCCAAGCTGGAGCAACTGTCGGGTAAGTTCCGCAAGCTGAAAGATAAGGCATTCGGAGCGCAAGCTCATGCAACGCCAAAAATAGACAGTTCACAAGTTGGGTAAGACGGGAAAATAAACGCAAAATCTGCGCGCAATACCGCCAGAACAGGGGCCTGAAGCATGGCAATTACATTACTTCGCCGGATGACACTGGTATTAACTACCGCCAGATACCACGACGATTGTCGAGGCCAATCTGTTGCTGGATAAGGAAGGGCGGCTTCTCCCGGTTACGACAGTCGGCTCCGCATCCAACCGGGTGCGCGTTGATGATCCGGCCGCAGATGACCTTTGCGCTCCGGAGGCGAAATACCCATCAGCCGAGAAGCGTCTTCGCTTCAAATTCTTTGCGATCGAGGAAGATGGCATAAACGATGTGCAGGCCGCTCTTGCGGATGCGAGCAGCAATAAACTGAAGAAGGCGCATTACGCCAAGGGGAAATACAAGGGCCACGGCGGGAGGTCCGAAGCTGCGGATGAAGCATATTCCGCCGTGGGATCCCCGGTGACCCCGCGGGCGAGGATTAACAGATATCGCGGTGCGCAAGGAGCAGCCCGGCTTCGCCTGATTTTTTGTACAAAAGATGGGTGAGGCGAAGGTGATCGGCCTGAATATGCCCGATGAACCGGGGCTGTACGAGGTCTGCTTTTTGGATGTTTTCGGCCAGAGACTTCTTGGTCGGTCTGTGATGGAGGTGAAGTGATGCGACGATTCATAACCAGGTTGGCGTTCTGCTGTGGGCTGGCTCTTGCCGCCCCGGCCGCCTGGGCCGAGATTGACGGGCATGGGCCAGATGCCTGGCGCGTGACGGGCGTGGCTGCGGATGATGTGCTGAACATGCGGATGGGGCCGGGTACGTCATATCTGGTGATCGACAGCCTTCCTCCGAATGCCCGTGGGCTGGAACTGATTACCTGCGTGCCGCTGCTGATCCCGTCGATCTATTACAGGCTCACCGAGGCGCAGCGCGCAAACCTGCCGCAGCGCTGGTGCCTCATGCGCACGGGCGATTTCAGCAAGGCCGGCTGGGTCGCACAGCGTTTCCTGATGGAGGACGGGTTGGAAGAGGTCAGCGCACCCGGTAGCGCGACCGGTTCGGATGTCTTGCAGACCATCGGTGATCCGCTGATCGACAACGCGGCGTTTCTCGTGCGCGATCTCTATGCCGCCTTCGAGGCACAGCGCAGCGCGGCGGAAAATCCCTTCGCGTCGCCTCTGGCACGCCAGTATTTCTTTGCCGACCTGGTGCCGGCTCTGGCTGGCCACGGGGGGGACGTGCTTTATGATGCACAGGATTTTCAGGGGCGGATTACCCGCATCACGCCCGATCCCGATCAGCCGATGCTGCGCGGCATGATCACGGTGAATGTCGATTTCACCAATTTCGGTCTGGACAAGCGCGCCGTTTTTCTGCTGCGCGCCGACACCGCGCAGCCCGGCGCACCATCGCGCATTTTTCGTATCGAGCATGATGGATGGAGCTTTCCGTGATGACACTGTTAAAGAGGACCGCCGGTGCACTTGTCGCCTGCACGCTGACAATCCCGGGCGCAATGGCCGATCCGCTGCCTTGCCAAGGGCGCTACAGCGCGGTGTCGGGCAACGTGATCATGTCGGCCAGCGGCATCGTCCAGGTCGATCCGCGTAACCGGAACGAAGGCACGGTGGATTTGACTTATAACGGCTGCGACCGGATCACGGTTGCGGGGCAGGGCATGCGGATGGAAATTGTCCGCTCTGCCACCTCCGGCTGGAGCGGCACTTTGACAGGGGGTGGCGCAACCCGCATCTTCAGGTTCAACGCCCTGACCCCGCGCCTGATCGACAGTTGGATGGATGCGTTCGGCGGCGGCATGACCGTGCAGCGCGGTATGAAGCTGACCCTTGTGAAGGGAACCGAACATCAACCCGTCGATTGTATCTTTGACGGCGACCGGCAGAATTTCACGCGCGAGAACGCCGCGACGCGTGCCTTCATGGCGGCGCGCGGCCTGACCCCGCCATCACCCGACTTTGCGCTGCAGGACTATTTCCGCGCCGCCGAGGTCGAGAACCGCACGCAGACCGAGTCGCGCAAGGGCAGCACGCGGCATGTCCGCTTCTTGTTGGGCAGTGACCACGCGATCCTGCCCGCCACCCGCGCCGCCACCCGTTTCCGCGAGGTTTGCAGGGCTGAGGAAGGCACACTCGATCCGCCGCGCCGGATGCTTGATTTCAAGATTGTCGAGCTGGAGAACCCGGATGGATTCAGCGTCTTTGCACGGATCATTGACATCGAAAGCGGCAAGATCCTTGCCCAGAGGGAAAGCGAAGTTACCGGAACCGGCGATGCCGCACTCGCAGCGGCGATGCAGGACGGGGCGGCGCAATTGACCGGAGACGGCATGACATTCGGCCCGCTGAGCGACGGAAAGGCGCGCTGAGCCGCGTTCCACAATACCACTATTAAAGAAGGGGAGTTCCCATGGACTTCAAGAAACCGAACCGTAAGGCGCGGCTGGCGCAACTGGGTTTTCTCATACGGCACACGTTCACCATTGTCGGGCGCAACCGCGCGTTGCTGGCGCCACTGATTGCCATGTGGATTTATGCCTCCGTCATGGTGCTTCTGTTCTTTGTCGGGCTCTTTCTGGTATTCTATGACAGCGCCGGAAGCACCTGGTTCCTGCTCGGCGGGGCGGTGATGTTCGTTTACAAGTTCTTTTTTTACAATCGCGCCGAACTGACGCTGAGCCGCCTGACCTACGACACTGCGACCGGCGGTTTGCCGACCCGGCGCGAGGCACGGCGCGAGATTGCCGGCCTCGGTTCCCAGGTGCGCACCCTTGCTGTGCTCGACATGGCTGCCGCCTGGATTTCCAGCCGCAAGAACAAGGAAGGCGGACTGATGGGGCTCTTGCTGGGCGGCATCGGCGAGGTCTGGGATTTGGTCAACCACTTCATGTTGCCGGCCGTCGCCATCGACAGACTGGGCCTGCGCGAGGGTGTCACGCGGATGAAACGGCTGAAAGATCATGTGCCCGAAACGCTGGCAGGCGTATTCGGAATCGACATCATGGGTGGTGTGATCGGAACGCTGATGTCGCCGATCTATGTATTGGGGACGCTGGCGGCGATTGCTTGCGGGCTTTTCTTTGGCGCAAGCTTGCCAGAGGCATTTTCCGCAGGCGTGTTAGGCGATTTGTCTCCGGACATTCCCGAGTTTGGCAGCATCGGGCCTGATACCGTCTTTAACTGGCTTCCGGTCTTCCTGATTGCGTTTCTCGGGTTCATTCTGCACGCTATGCTTGCGCGTGCCGTTATCGCGATCAAGGTCGTTTATTTCACCTTGTTCTATAGCCGCCTCATTCACGCCGAGGCGCTGGACCCGGACATACGCGCGGACCTTGAAGGCTATCTGGAACTCGATGAACAGGACGTCACACCCGTTAACGCGACAACGTGACAATGTGCGTCGATCATGGTCAGTGAAACGTCCGGATTTTACCGGAGACCTATAGCTTCATTTGACGCGATCATATCGAGCACGTTGCGCTGTGCATGGCATTTATCTTCTGCTTCGACTGGCGGGATGTTCCCGATAAAGCGTTCCGCCTTAAACCTGAGGCACTCAGTTAAGGCGGAACGCGTGCAACGATCATATGTATCGCTGGGTTCCGCGAAAAGCTGTGAGTCAGGTTTTTGGCGGAACGCTTTAGGCCCAAACAGGCGTCTGTTGTTGAACCAATCGACCCCGTCGGGCGTGGCTATTTCCAGATCCTGCATGTTGCGCCATGGGCCCTGGCAATGAACCAATCGGGTTTTGTAAAGACCATTTATGGTTTCGGCGCGGGCGTTGTCATAGGCACCCCCCTGCCGGGATCGATGCAAGGCGGGGCGTCATAGGCTTCGGCAAGACCGCCTGGGGCAAAGCAAAGCCCGTCCGGCAACCGATTTGTGTAACAAGGCCGCTGGCGAACACATAACAATCCTACCCAGCAACCGCGATCAAACTGCTACCGTCGAAAAGCGGTTCCCAGACTTTTGGAAGAATCTGCCCGAATACGTGTGGAACGCCGTCTGGCGGATTCCGATATCCAGAAATACCCCGCGAAATCAGGGGTGATGCTCAGGGTATAAGCATTGTTATCAGTGTTTTGGTGGTTCTGGCTGGGATGGTAGGATTCGAACCTACGGTACACTGTACCAAAAACAGTTGCCTTACCACTTGGCTACATCCCAACAATGGCGAGGTATCTAGCGCGGCTGGTATTCTGGTGCAAGGCCGGAATGCGGAAAAAATGCCTGCTGTGGATACAATGAGTGCCCAAAGGGCGTTACGGTCGGTGGCGCGGCATCATTCCAGCGTTTCGTCCGGCTTTACGCCCCATAAATCTGTCTTGTGCACCCAGCCGCGATACCCGGCAGAGCGGATCTGGCACCACTCCAGACCACATTCCTGGATTCGGGCGATGACCCCCATCTCCAGCTGCGCGACGACCAGTGCCGCCGGGTCAGGCTGGGCCTTCATTTCGAGCATGTCCGTCTCGATGATCGCCGTGCGCACGCCCGACAGAAGTGAATAGTGCATCCAGCCGCCAGCACCGTCACGATCACGGATGCGTCGCCAGTGACCATGCTCTGCGGTGATCTCCAGCGGGATATCCTTGCGTTTGAAAATCCAGTCGATCCGGTGTGTGCTGCTGGGGCCGCGCCGGACGTTGCCTTCGGAGGCCTTCATCGACACGAAGCGTGGCAGCGGGAGCTTGGTGACAGAGCCGCGATCCTGTGCCGCAGCCCCCAAGGTCTGCGCAGCGACCAACAATGTGGCCCAGAGAAGATTGGAAACTCTCGACATATCTCGATTTCTGCCTGTGTATGTGCGCGGGGTTCTTGTGCCCCGTCCATTCCTGCGTCACTCTGCCAGCAACGCGCCATCGTGAAAAGAACTAGGAGGGTCCGCATGTCAACTGAACGCCTGAGTGTTGTCGTAACGCGACGTTTGCCCGAGGTCGTCGAGACCCGGCTGGCCGAGTTGTTCGATACGACGCTGCGTGAGGATGACACGCCGATGACCCGCGAGGAACTGGCCAGCGCGATCCGGGAGGCTGACGTATTGGTGCCGACGCTCAGCGATACGATCGACGCTGGGCTGATCGGGCAGGCCGGGGACAAGCTGAAATTGATCGCGAACTACGGCGCGGGCGTCGATCATATCGATGTGGCTACCGCCCGCCAGCGCGGCATTCTGGTGTCGAACACGCCCGGTGTCTCGGCCGATGACACCGCCGACATGGCGATGGCGCTGATTCTGAGCGTGACCCGGCGCATTCCCGAGGGGCTGGCGCTGATGCAGTCGGGCGAATGGCATGGCTGGTCGCCCACCGCGCTGATGGGCGGACGCGTCGCGGGGCGTCGTCTGGGCATTCTGGGGCTGGGCCGTATCGGACAGGCGGTGGCCCGGCGTGCAGCAGCCTTTGGCATGCAGATCCATTACCACAATCGCAAGCGTCTGCGCCCCGAGACCGAAGAGGCGCTGGAAGCCACCTATTGGGAGAGCCTCGATCAGATGGTGGCGCGGATGGACGTGATCAGCATCAACTGCCCGCACACGCCATCGACCTTCCACCTGATGAATGCGCGGCGGCTGAAACTGATGAAGCAGAACGCGGTGATCGTGAACACGTCGCGTGGCGAGGTGATCGACCAGAATGCGCTGACACGCATGCTGCGCGCGGGCGAGATCGCGGGTGCGGGTCTTGATGTTTACGAAGACGGGGCCAATCCACGCCTGCGCGAGCTCAAGAACGTCGTGCTGCTGCCGCATATGGGGTCGGCCACGATCGAGGGGCGCATTGAGATGGGCGAAAAGGTGCTGGTCAACATCAAGACCTATCAAGACGGCCACCGCCCACCGGATCAGGTAGTGCCGTCCATGCTCTGACCGGACCTTGCGGGGGGGCGGTCGTTCCAAGGGAGGCGTCATGCGCAGTCTTACGATTATCGCGGCGTTGCTGCTCTGGGCGGGTGGTGCGCTGGCACAGGAAGCCGCGGATGCTGTCGCGCCCGAACGTGGCGGGGCAGGGGTGGTGGCGACCAGCCCTGCTGTGGCCGATGCACAGCGCCACAAGCAGGCCGGTTTGCCGGTCGTGGCCGATGACTGGATGGTGGCCGCGGCGCATCCCCTGGCGGTAGAAGCCGGTGCCAAGGTGCTGCGCAACGGTGGTACGGCGGCTGACGCGATGATCGCGGTCCAGCTGGTTCTGGGACTGGTCGAGCCGCAAAGCTCTGGGCTGGGCGGTGGGGGGTTCCTGGTGTGGTGGGACGCGCAGAGCCGCAGCCTGACGACGCTTGACGGGCGCGAAACCGCGCCGCTGGCCGCGACACCGCAGATGTTCCAGACCGCAAATGGCGAACCGATTGGTTTCTTCGAGGCGGTGCCGGGTGGCCTGTCGGTTGGTACACCCGGCACGCCCGCGCTGTTGCATGCGGCGCACCAGCGCTGGGGGCGGGCGGACTGGCCGACGCTCTTTGACGATGCAATCCGACTGGCCAAAGATGGGTTCACCGTCAGTGAGCGCATGCATCGTTCCGTGGTGCGCGAGGCACCGACATTCGCACCATTTCCTGAAACGGTCGCTTATTTCCTGCCGGATGGCGCGCCGGTCGCCGCGGGCCAGACCCTGCGCAATCCGGCCTATGCGGATACGCTGGAGAGCTTTGCCAAGTACGGCCCCGAGGTGTTCTATACCGGCCGCATCGGCAAGGCGATTGTGCAAGCTGTACGAGACGCACCCAACAATCCGGGGCTGCTGAGCGAGTTGGATCTTGCGATCTATCAAGTGCGTGAACGCGCGGCAGTCTGTGCACCTTATCGGGATCATGACATCTGCGGCATGGGGCCGCCATCGTCCGGGGCGCTGACTGTCGGGCAGACGCTGGGTCTGCTGTCGGGGTTCGATCTGGCGGCAATGGGACCGGACAGCGTGGAGGCATGGCGACTGATTGGTGACGCCAGCAGGCTCGCCTTTGCCGACCGGGGCCGCTACCTGGCCGACAGCGATTATGTGCCGGTGCCCACACAGGGGCTGCTGGAGCCGGGTTACGTGGCCAAACGGGCCGAATTGCTGAAGGGCGACGGCGCGCTGCCCGAGGTGACGCCGGGCGTGCCGGAGTTCGATCATGCGCTCAACTGGGCAGATGGCGACGCGATCGAACTGCCGTCGACCTCGCATATTTCCATCGTTGACAGCTATGGCAACGCACTGTCGATGACTGCCAGCATCGAGAGCGCCTTTGGCGCGCGGCTGATAGTGGCGGGCTTTCTGCTTAATAACGAATTGACGGATTTCTCGTTTCGCAGTCACCGGGATGGCGTACCGGTGGCCAATCGGGTCGAGCCGGGCAAGCGGCCGCGCTCATCAATGGCGCCGACTATCGTGCTGAAGGGCGGTGCGCCTGTGCTGTTGATCGGCAGCCCGGGGGGCAGCTGGATCATTCCCTATGTCACCAACGCGATCATTGCGCATCTCGATTGGGGACTGGATGTGCAACAGGCGATCGCGTTGCCGCATATTGTCAACCGCTTCGGCACCTATGACCTTGAGGCGGGCACCAGCGCCGACGCGCTTGCCGATCCGCTGCGCGCGTTGGGGTATGAGGTCCGGTCGCGCGATCTCACATCCGGGCTGCACGCGATCTCGGTCGGCGATGTGTTGCGCGGTGGGGCCGATCCGCGCCGCGAGGGCGTCGCGCTGGGAGAGTAGCGCGCACCGCCTGAAAGAGGCCCGCCAAACATCCCATTTCCGCCCGATTTGTCGTGGACAACTGGCGCGAAGCGATGCGACCTGAAAGGCCCGACATGATCAACAAATTTGCACTTGGCTTTGCCGCGGTTGCCGCCTTTGCGGTTACCGGGGTCGATTACATTTCTCAGGCGCAAGCCCTGGGCAAGGAACCGGGCGAGTTTTCAGTGACCGATTACACCCGAAGCGTGACCAGCCGTCTGGGAACGCTGATCAGCCCTGTGCCGGTCGAGGCAGAGGCTTTGGCCAAAACCGACCTGCCGGACGCATCCAAGGGCGTGTCGCAATCTGGCAGAACGCCCGAAAACGATGGCGTTTCCGACAATACCGACATGTCGGCGATCAAAGAGACGCTAACGGGTAACACCAACGAAAACGCAGAATTGAGCGACGCCAAACAGCTAATTGGCCAGGGCGAGAAAGACGGTAATGTCTCTGAAATCGATGAGAACTCCACCGGTAAATCAGAGGTGAGAGAAGTCGGCGTAAAGCGGCTGAACCTGAACCCGGACGCATGCCGCACCAGCAGTGTGGGCAAATTCTGCGGCACCAAATAAGCCCATGAGGTGTGCGCACCGGCTGGTGTGCGGGCGCTTTCCTCCCCAAGCTCTTGGCCTGCGTGCGAAAATGCGCGATGGTTCTGGCGGGAAGGGAACCCGCCATGAATGTCCAGTCACATAGCCATGAAACGTCTGCTGCGCCCGTTTGCGCGCGGTTCCGGGACTAGGGCGCGTGTTGCGTCGCTGCGGTCATGCGCTGCTCTTGACGCTTGGTTGTGTGCTCTTACTCGGTGGCTGCACACGCGCGCTGAC
Source organism: uncultured Roseovarius sp. (assembly GCA_947503145.1). Taxonomy (GTDB): domain Bacteria; phylum Pseudomonadota; class Alphaproteobacteria; order Rhodobacterales; family Rhodobacteraceae; genus Roseovarius. The sequence continues at coordinate 20,432 of CANNCP010000014.1, read as the reverse complement.
GCCCGATGAACGTGCCTTTGCTGCCGACCTTCTCGGCCCGGGCCTTGACCCCGACAAGGTGCGGGTAGCGCATGGCATGGGCTTTGTCGTGCCACCCGCAACACCCAAACGGGTTCCCAGATCACTGCCCGTCGACAGCCCGCCGCATGAAGGGACCTGCGACCGCATCGCGCCGCAGCCCCCGTCCGGGCCGCCACCTGCCTGGGCGCTCTATAACCGGGTGCATCTGGTCGCCGAACTGTACCAGCCGGATCTTGCGATGGGGTGGCCAGACTACGCGCTCTATCCCGAGGCGTTGGTGATGGCGCATGAACTGGTGCATGTCTGGCAATGGCAGAATCGCAGACGCACCGGCTATCACCCCGTGCGCGCCGCGCTGGAGAGCTTGGTCAATCTTGATCCCTATTTCTACGCATCCAGGGAGACGTCTGCGTTTCTGACCTACGGATACGAGCAGCAGGCGGCGTTGGTGGAGGATTATCTGTGCTATGCGCTCTACGATCCCGCGAACAAACGACGGCGTGATCTGCGGGTGATCCTGTCGCCGCATTTTCCGGTCGGACGACTGGATGCGGCGCTGGCGCGGTAGGGCTGCGTTTTGCCGGCCACGCGTCGGTTTTGCGCTGCCTTAGGTCGGCTGGGCTGCGCGCCATTGCACAGGCATGATAAAAGCGGAACACCACATGCGTCAGGGAGTCGGTCACATGCAAACCCAAGTCAAAGCTCTTGTTGTCGGCGGCGGCGCCGTCGGAACCTCCATCGCCTATCATCTTGCCCGTGCGGGCTGGGACGATGTAATGCTGCTGGAGCGCGACGAACTGACCAGCGGCTCTACCTGGCACGCTGCGGGGCTGCTGCCGCTCTTCAACATGAGCTATGCGACGACCCATATCCACAAGTACTCGGTCGATTTCTACAAGACGCTGGAGCAAGAGACCGGCCTCAACGCAGGCTTTGCCGTGGTCGGCAACCTGCGGATGGCCCAGACCGAAGAGCGGATGGACGAATACCGCCTCTATGCCTCGACTGCCGAGACCTGCGGTGTGCCTTACGTCTGGCTTACCCCGGACGAGATCAAGGCGAAATGGCCCTTGATCAACACCTCCGACCTCAAGGGTGCGCTCTATCACAACACCGACGGCTACATTAACCCCGCGGATGTGACACAGGCGATGGCCAAGGGCGCGCGCCAACGCGGCGTGATGATCGAGCGCAAATGGCAGGCCGACGCGTTCCATTGGACCGGCTCGCATTGGGAAGTGACCTGCTCGAAAATGATCGAGAAGGGCGGCAACCTCATGCCCTCGGATGAGCAGATCGTGATAACGGCCGAACATGTCGTGACCGCCAGCGGCAACCACGCCCAGAGCACGGCAAAGAAGCTGGGGATCAAGATCCCGGCGATCCCGGTCGAACATCAATTCATCGTGATGGACACCGACCCGGCATTGGTCGAATTCCGCAAGCAGGCGGGCAACCCGGAGCATCCGGTGATCCGCGACGCCGACGCGCAATCCTACGTGCGCGAAGAGCGCGGCGGCTGGATCCTGGGTGTTTACGAGAAAAGCGCACCTGCGGTGTTTGAATATGGTGTGCCCGACAGTTTTCGTGCCGATCTGTTCCCGCTCGATCTGGAGCGGATCGAAGAACAGTACATGGCGATGATCCACCGCATCCCGTCCTGTGAAGAATCGGGACTGAAGGACGATTTCAACGGCCCGATCTGCTATACGCCCGATGGCAATCCGCTGGTCGGTCCGGCACCGGGGCTGCGCAATATGTGGCTGGCCGAGGGCTTCAGCTTTGGCATCACGGCGGCGGGCGGCACTGGCTACTACCTCGCGCAGATGATGGTGGACGGCGAATCCGAGATCGACATGGCCAGCCTCGATCCCAAGCGGTACTCCACAGGCTGGATGACCACCGAGTTCGCCGCGCGCAAGAACGAAGAATGCTACGATCACGTCTATACCCTGCACCATCCCGACGAAGAACGCCCCGCCTGTCGCCCCCTGCGCACGGCACCCGCCTATGACCGTCAAAAGGCGCGCGGCGCGCAGTTCGGGTGGGTCAATGGCTGGGAGCGGCCCAACTATTTCGGGCCACAGGACGCGCCCGAGACTTTTGACCATGACGCGCGCAGCTTTCGCCGGGGCGGCTGGTGGCAGCATGCGATGGACGAGGCAAAGGCGATCCGCGAGGGCGTCGGTCTGATTGATGCCACCGCCTTTTCCAAGCATGTGGTCAAAGGGCCGGGCGCGACCGCCTTCCTCGACTGGTTCACCTGTAACAAGCTGCCGCGCGTGGGTCGGATCAACCTGACCTATGCGCTCACGAGCCACGGCACGACGCGCACGGAATATACTATCGTGCGCAATGGCGAGAATAACTATTACCTCGTCTCGGCCGGTGCCTGGACGGAATACGACGCCGATTTTCTGCGCAAGGCCGCCGAGGACAAGATGGAGGAATTCGGCTATATCGAAATTCAGGATGTCACCACCCAATGGGGCGTCTTTGCCATCGCCGGGCCGAAATCGCGCGATGTTTTGCGCGAGGTGATCAAGGACGCCGATCCCGCCACGGCACTTAGCAACAAACGTTTCCCGTGGCTGACCGCCCGCCGGATCGAGCTGGGCATGTGCCCGGTGAATGCCATCCGAGTCGCTTATACGGGCGAGCTGGGCTGGGAGTTGCATCACCCGATGGAGATGCAGAACTATCTCTTTGATCTGTTAGAGGCGGCAGGGGAAAAGTACGGGATGAAGCTGGTAGGTGCCCGCGCGCAGAACTGGCTGCGGCAGGAGAAATCCTATCGCGCCTTTGGTAACGAACTGGGCCGTGACGCGACGCCCCTGGAGGCCGATCTGCCGCGCTTTGTCGATCTGGACAAGGATTTCCACGGCAAGGCGAGGCTGGTCGAGACGGGCGTGCGCGCCAAATGCTGCACGCTGCTGATCGACGGCCCGGAGGATGCCGACCCCTGGGGCCGCGAAGTGCTGTACACCAAGGACGGCGAGCGGGTCGGACGCCTGACCTCGGGCGGCTATTCGGTGGCCTTCGGCAAATCCATCGGCATGGGCTATATCCGTCCCGAACTGGTGGTGCCGGGCACGGTGCTGAAGGTCAAGATCATGGACAAGCTCTGGGACGCGACCGTGACCGAGGACAGCCCCTATGACCCGAAGAACGAGGTTATCCGCAAGGACGGGTAAGGGAAGGGCCCTCGCGCGGGATCAAGGCCGCAGGCCGCCGCGCGATCGCCAGACCGCCCGCAGCGCTGGCGACCGCGCGGCTTGTAAAACGAATATAGGGCAGGTGAGTGAGCCAGACTTCAACCGTTTTGGGAATCCCAAAAATAAGTCAGCCGATGGGACGATGGATATGAGAGGGAGTAAGCATTCCCCGTTTTCCTTGCTTCAGGAAAACTCAATAGGTTTCAGTGGTTATGGTCGCATTTTTTATTAACATTGGCCAAGCGCCAGGTGATCATGGATAGCAGGCAGGCTTGACCGGGGTCTTGGGCATCGCGAATCCGGCTCATCATCGTTGCCCAGTCTTCCTCAGGTGCTCTGTTTGAAAAATCGACGACCGCTAACCGGGCATAGCCGGCATGGTCCATGCCTTCTGCTTCGGCGGCCTTGCCCAGAGCGGCCCAAATCTCTGGCTCGGCGGGGGCCAACCAGTCTTCCATCCCATTGCCGGATTTACGCGCGGCGGTCAGAACCTCACCTAACATCATGACTTTATCTCCACCAGATTGGCTCCATAGACTTGACGAACCATGATGGCGTCAACCGCCACTGTCAATTCTTAACGCAACCGTCTTTGTGCCGCATTCCTGACAGCAATATAGCGGTTTCTGTTTTGATTTTTCGCCGCCTTTCTCACGGAGTGCTGCGGTGTTGCGTTGCCCAGGTATTGGCAATTAGATCTTAAAACGCTTCGCCGTTAACCTGAGACATCAGACAAAGGTGAAACGCGCGAAATGCTCTAGTATCGTCTCGATGCGAATTCACACTTTGTCGCACAGCGGACGCCGGACCTCAGTGGAAATAGACCATTTCTTGGGCAGTCATCCCAAGACGCCCAGTCACCCGCCCTTCATATACGGCATCAGCACCACTTCGCTGTCCGGCCTGACTTCGGTAAACCACGAATTGCGGTAGACGCGCCCGTCGATGGCGAGGGATACGCCGCGTCTGATCTGTGGTTGCAGGCCGGGGTAGAGGCGGCCCAGTTCGTCGAGCAACTGTTTAAAGTTGCTCGCCTCGACCTCGACCACCTCTTGCCCGTCGGCAAATTCGCGCAGCGATCCCCAGAGTGTGACCGCAACCATTGTTCAGTCCTTTGACATCATCGCCTTGAGGATCTTGGGCGGCGACATTGGCAATTCGTGCAGCCGGATACCCGCCGCGCGGCTGACCGCGTTGCTCAGGGCGGCCAGTGGCGGCACGATGGACGTCTCACCGACCCCGCGCACACCGTAGGGGTGGCCGGGGTTGGGGATCTCCAGGATCACCGTGTCGATCATCGGCAGGTCCGAGGCGACCGGTATGCGGTAATCAAGGAACCCGGCATTTTGCAGCCTGCCGTCCTCGCCATAGATGTATTCCTCATTCAGCGCCCAGCCGATGCCCTGCACCGACCCGCCCTGCATCTGGCCTTCGACATAGTCGGGATGGACCGCCTTGCCCGCATCCTGAAACACGGTATAGCGCACGACCTTGGTCGCACCGGTTTCGGGGTCAACCTCGACATCCGCCAGATGCACGCCAAAGCTGACACCGGCGCCTTCGGCGTTCACCTCGTGGTGTCCCGCAATCGGTCCGCCGGTTTCAGACGCGATGGCGGCGATCTCGGCAAGGCTCATCGGATCGAAATTACCTGCGTTCGGCCCTGATGGCTTGGCATAGCCGTCTTCCCAGGCCACGGCATCTTCGTCGATACCCCAGATTTTCGCAACGCGGGCGCACATCACCTCGATCGCGGCGCGCGCGGCCTTGATGGTGGCCAGCCCCACGGCAAAGGTCACACGAGAGCCGTCGGTCACGTCGTTGTGGCCCAGTGAATTCGTGTCAGTGATGACCGTGCGCACCTTTTCATAGGGAATGCCCAGTTCCTCTGCCGCCATCATCGTGATCGATGCACGGCTGCCGCCGATATCCGGGTTGCCTTCGGTGACGCCCACTGTGCCGTCGTTGTTGATATTCAACGACACGCAGGTATTGCCGCCGAAGTTGAACCAGAACCCGCAACTAAGCCCTCGGCCCTGATTTTTGCCCAATGGTGCCGCATAATGCGGATGCGCCTTGGCCGCTTCGAGCGTCGCGACCAGACCGATCTGATCGAAGGTCGGGCCGTAGGATGCCTTGGTGCCGTCGCGCGCCGCGTTCAGCAGGCGCACCTCCAGCGGGTCGAGCTTCAGTTCCTGGCAAAGCTCGTCCACCACGCTTTCGACCGCGTAGATCGACACCGGCGCGCCGGGCGCGCGGTAAGCCGCCTGCTTGGGCCGGTTGGCCAATGTATTCCAGCCAAGGCTGCGCACCGCCTCCAGGTCATAGGCGGCAAAGGCTGCCTGCGCGCCAAAGCTGACGGTCTCACAGGGGAAGGCCCCGCCCTGATAGCGCAGCTTTGCCGCGGCGGCGGTGATGCGGCCATCCTTGGTCATGCCGATCTTGATGTCCATTGACGAGGATATCGTTGGCCCGGTGGCGCGGAAAATCTCGTCACGGGTCATGACCATCTTGACCGGGCGGCCCGATTTGCGGCTGAGGGCGAGGGCGACGGGCTCGATGAACACGGTCGTCTTGCCCCCAAAGCCGCCGCCGATCTCGGATGCGGTCACGCGCAGCTGGCTCGCGTCCATCTGCATGATCCCGGCGCAGAGTTCACGCACCAAGAACTGGCCCTGGGTGCAACACCACAGCTCGCCCCGGTCGGCCGACATGTTGGCAAGGCAGGCATGCGGCTCGATATAGCCCTGATGGGTGGCCTCGGTCCTGAAGCTGCGCTCTAGGATCAGATCGGCACGTGCAAAGCCCGCGTCCAGATCGCCATGCCCGAACTCGAAAAAGTTGGTCACGTTCGGGCCGCTGCCCTCGGGCACGCTCTCGTCGGCGCGGTCTTGCTGCACCACGGGGGCATCGGCGGCCATCGCCGCGTCCACATCCGTGACATGCGGCAGCACTTCGTAGTCAACCTTGATCAGCTTGAGCGCAGCGCGCGCGGTTTCGGCATCCGTGGCCGCGACGGCGGCGATGGCATGCCCGTCATAAAGCGCCTTGTCGCGGGCCATGCAATTGTCCTGCACATCGCGCAGGGACATGTCCTCGGGCACGCCAAAATCGGCAGCGGTCACCACCGCCTTGACGCCGGGCAGGGCCTCGGCGGCGGAGGTGTCGATGCTCTTGATCCTTGCGTGGGCATGCGGGCTGCGCAGCACCCGCCCGGTCAGCATGCCGGGGACCGAGAAATCCGCACCGTAAAGGGCGCGGCCCGTGACCTTCTCGACGCCATCGGGGCGCGCGACACGAGTGCCGACGACCTTGAAATCAGTCTTGGTTTTCACAGGGAAGTTCATGTCATGCCCCTCTCATTTCAGCGGCTGCGATCTGCACGGCCCTGATGATCTTGTCATAGCCGGTGCAACGGCAAAGGTTGCCCGCCAGCCAATAGCGGATTTCCGTCTCGGACGGGTCCGGGTTGCGTTCCAGGAGGGTCTCGGCCGCGACCAGAATGCCCGGCGTGCAGATCCCGCATTGCAGTGCCGCATGATCAATAAAGACCTGTTGCAGCGTGTGCAGCCTATCGCCCGTGGTCATGCCTTCGACGGTCTTGATCTTGGCACCTTCGGCCTCCGCCCCCAGCACGAGGCAGGAGCAGACGATCTCGCCGTTCATTTCGACGGTGCAGGCGCCACAATCGCCGGTGCCGCACCCCTCCTTGGCGCCCTTGAGGCCGACCCGGTCGCGCAGCGCATCAAGCAGCGTCTCGCCGGGGGGGCAAATGAACTCGATCTCGTCGCCATTGACGGTAGTGGATACGTGAATCTTCTTCATGTCTGGTCTCCGGCGCGTTGCATTGCGATATGGGCGGCACGTTTGGCCAGCACACCCACCACTTGGGTGCGAAACTCGACCGTGCCGCGTTTGTCGTCGATGGGCGAGGCGGCGGCGCGACATGCGGCGGTCAGTGCGTCGATAGCTGCGTCGTCCAGTTTGGAGCCGATGATGGCGCTGGCTGCGTCCTCGACCAGCATGACCTTTGGCCCGACCGCGCCCAGCACGACGCGCGCAGCCCGGATCGTGCCGTCCTCGGCCAGTTCCAGGTTGACCCCCGCAGAGGCTACGGCGATGTCCATTTCGGTGCGCGGAATAAAGCGCAGATAGGCGTCCGAGGCGTGCTTGGGCCGCGCGGGCAGGTAGACGGAGGTGATGAACTCTCCGGGCATGAGCGAGATTTTGCCCGGGCTGGTCGGAATATCGAACGCCGGACAGTCGCGCGTGCCCTCCGGCCCGGTGATCCGTACCACGGCATTGGCCGCCACCATCGCGGGCACGCTGTCTGCGGCGGGCGATCCGTTGCACAGGTTGCCGACCATGGTGCAGCGCCCCTGAACCTGGGTCGAACCGATCAGCTCGCACGCCTCGACCACACCAGGCCAGAGCGCCACGACGCCCTTGTGCTGCCCCAGCTTGATTCCGGGCACGGCGGCGCCGATGCGGTAGCCGCCATTTTCCTGCGTGATATCGTGCATCCCGTCGAGATGTTTTATATCAACGATCATCTCCGGCTCGATCATGCCGGATTTCAACTGCACCAACAGATCGGTGCCGCCTGCCAGAATACGGGCCTTGCCCGCGCTCTTGGCCAGGATGTCTGCCGCCTCGGCGGCGGTCTGCGGTTTGAAATACTGCATGCCGTGCTGTTTCACTCCTTGGTTGGATCGTGCGCACTCTTGGTGCGTTGGTGCGGAGTAAACCTGAAACCATCCGCCCCCGCAATCAGGGCGCGCCATTTCTTGATCAAAAATCGTCCGAGCCGGGCCGATCAAAGAGCTATTGAGGAACGATCCGCCGGGCCGTGGACGCGGCGATGATCCGCGCCGATTGCCCATCAATACTGCGCAAAAAGCCGTTCAGTTCAGGATTGCTGCGCGTCGCCTCGCGCGCGGCGGCGATGACCAGATCGACTTCTTCCGCTTTCAGACGCAGGCGAGTCGGGATCGCGTTCAGCTTGGTCCGCTCTTCGTCGGTCACGTCCTGAAAGGAAATCTGCCCGACAAACAGCTTCACATCGCTGCAGTCCCACCCCTCCAGCGATCCGCGCAGGCGGCGCACCTCGGCCCGGCTGAGGCTGCAGCGATATTCGATCATGTCCTTTACCCAATCATCAAGCGTGAAGCGCATCAGGTCGTAACCGACGCGCGTGGCCGAGGACATCGAGGAATTGGCGATCGACATGGCCAGTTGCAGACCACCGGGCCCTTTTTGTTGCTTGGTCCATTTATAGTCCGACTGTACGCCCGCGTTGGCCACCAAAAAAAGCATGCGGCGCAGCTTGACCGCCTCCTGCGCGGAGAGCGGGCCAAAGGGGGTTTGCGATTTGGCACGCGCCATAGTCAGGCCGGTGGTGCCGAAATTATCGGTGATGCCGCCATCCAGGAGCTTCACATACCTGACTTTTTCGGGGTCACGGTAGCTTTCCAGCGTCTGACCATAGGCCCGCATCGCTGACGAGGCCTCGGGATTGAACCGCGCCGCCGTCAGCCAATCCGGCTCGGAATAGTCGCAGGTATTGGCATGGGCCTCCAGCACGATGGGAGAAAAGACCAGCGGAAAAGCGGCAGAGGCGGCGACGGCCTCGGATACCGGCAGCTTGCCCAGGTCCGAACAAAGCGCGTCGAACGTTTCGGGCGAAAAGAGGAACGGCGTGTTGTTGGCCACATCGGCGGCGTTGATCCAGGTGATCGCGTGGCCGCGTTCGGCCAGATCGGCGAAAGTCGCATTCTTGAAAATGCTTTCGTTCAGGAACCTGGCAAAGGTATCGCGGCCGTTCGCACCGCCCGCCAGGCCCCGCGCGATGGTGAACGGGTTATAGGGCGAGTTGGCCATGTATTTCTCGGCGTTCTGGATCAGATACCGCTCGCGGAAAGTATCAAGCCCCTTCGCCCCATGCAGCCCGTAATAGGCCGCTGTGACCGATCCGCCAGAGACACCGGATACCAGGCTGACATGCTTCAGCAGTCCGTCGCGGCCGCTTTGTTCTTGTGCGGTCGCGCGCAACTCTTGCAACATCCCATAGCCAAAGGCCGAGGCCCGCGTGCCGCCACCCGAGAAGGCAAGCCCGATATAAATGTCATCGTCGATCTCGGAATGATGCGCATCAAATCCTGCCTTGATCTGGCTGTCACTGCTCGAAAGGCTGGTGTTGATCGGCGCGTTGGTTGCAGAACAGCCGATCAGCGTGGCCGCCGTCGCCGCAATCATCCCCTTCACCACTGCCTGCATTATCTTTCCCCCCCCGCCCGAGCCGTGCGGCAAGGCTAAGCCAGAGCACGCCCCGCGCAAAGCGATTTCGCATAGTGCCCTCAGCGGGTGCAGGAGTGGTGCCGTCAGCGCACAAGGTAGGGAAAACCGGCGCTTGTAACCTCTTGGGCCCCGCCAGTATGATCTATGCAGGCCAGCACCATGGCGCGGATATTTGATGAGGAGTGTGAATGATGCCCCGTTTTCCGATAGTCTTGACGCCGCTAGCCCTGTGCCTGAGCCTGGCCGCGCCTGCTGCGGCGGGCGATCCGGGCGGGATCACCCCGATCAAACGGCTCGAAGCGTCGCGCATGATCTACAAGGCGGGCCTGTCAGATCAGGATCCGCTTATGGTGATCGCGGCAGCCAAGATGCGCAAATCCGTGCCGCTCACCTTTCGCGCGCTCGCCCCGGAGGGCGGAATCGCCGACGGTGCCGATCCGCTCAGCGCCGAAGCAATGCTGAACGCCGCCGCCGTATTGGCCGATGGTGACCCGGTAATGGAAAAGCTGGTCAAGGACGTGCGCTTTACCGATGTAAAGGGTGTGCCCGGCGGCCCGGTCTATTCCAGCACCGCCATCGCCGCGGCGAAGGATCACAAATATCCTCAGGTGCCATTCGAGGGTGGCGCCTATGCCGAGATCTATGTCGAAGGCCAGGGGCAGTCCAATCTCGATCTGTTCGTCTATGACGGGGCAGGGCGGCTGGTCTGTTCGGATACCGACATCACCGATATCGCCTATTGCGGGTGGAAGCCCTTGGCGACTGCGGAATTCACCATTCAGGTGATCAACAAAGGCAACGGCACGCAATATTCGCTGGTCACCAACTGACGCGCGCGCCCTGTCGAAATCACGTGCTGACCTGCCGTCTGAGGATCTCATTTTCATAGAGATGAAGCATGAGGTAATCCCCCCATTTTTAATGGGGTCCAGCCGTAGCATTTAGGCGGGTAGGTCATTGGGAATAACTGTCGAACACACGAAACTGGAGTGAAGGCCAAGTTTCAGGGGAGTGATCTCGTTCGGCACCGAAAATGCGCCGCAATCCTACCTACCCGGATTAGCCCGATGGTATCGGTTGTCCCGGAGGCCCTCTTGGGAACACACTCGAATTACGGTGGGACCAGATTGCAGATTTTTGACTGCAGGGTCGCCCGTTCCCACCTTTGGGATTTGGCGCAACGAGCATCTACAGGAGGCGACAATGCAAGCCCAAGTGATTCAAGATACCTCTGCCAAAGCGGTCCCCGCCCATCGGCAGCAGGCGCCCGCGCAGTCGGCTCCCCAGCAGTCGGCTGCTCCGAAAGCTAAGAGTAATGAGCCCAGCCCGGCGCGCATCCTGACGGAGGCGTTCGAGGATCTACGCCGCCGGCTGGCAACGCTGGAAGGACGGATCATCGAGGGATCGAATACCGGAGAAGTGGCGCGCATCGCCCAGATGCTCGAACGGGTCGAAGGGCGGCTGGATGAGGGGGGGAATGGCTTTACGATGCAGTCGAAACGCACCCCCGGTATACTGTCGGTTGCCCTGTTGACGCTGATCGCCTTCGGAACCGGGATCATCGCCGCAGAACACTCGCCGGAATTGCGTGTCGGCATTGAGCAGATCACTCTTTCCGCCACAACATTTTGGCACGCGGCGCTCGATCGGATTGGCGATCTGCTCGCGTAAGAACTTCCCCCTTCTATCCGCCGAAGCCGTGGGTGCCGGGGAACGAAGCCTCTACCATGTCAGCGTCCCAGGCTGCGCGGGCAGCCTCTTCCTGACCTGATGACAGCGCATCTACGAAACATGCGCCTGCATCATAACCCTCGCGCACATCAATGTCGCCGTCCGACGACAACAGATAAAGTCGGGTTGCAAACAGATCGGGCGCGGCGCCCGTAAGGTCTTTCCAGACACCGAGCTGAACGGTGGAAAACCCTTCCTCATTGAGTTTGTCGTGCGTAACGATCCTGTCGATCGCGCCCGCAAGGAAACCCACACGCCGCGATGTCAGCCATTCGGCCTCAGACATAACACCTCCAGCCCAGGCCGCGCGTTCGGCATAAGGTCTAAGAAGGCGCGTTACGCGTCTGCGCGCTACCGCAGCATTCATCGCATCTCTCAGCAAGATGATCCCCTTTTCGCGACTCTCCAGGCTTCGTGCTTGGGCAAAATCAGTGTAGCATACGGACGAACTTGCGCCGATAGGAGCGTAGCATGCCCAAACGGGATCTCCCGCAACCACCCGATTTCACTGCGATGAACGCGGAGGCGGAAGTTGGTGCGGCCGAACGCGAGCGTCTTATGACCCTGATCGGCGCACTCAGCCTTTCTTGGTCTAACAACGAGAGCGTCCTGATCTATCTAATGATGGTGCTCTTGCGCACCGACGACGTTTCCGCAGCATTGGTTTACGGCACATTGAACACAGCGCGGGCACGTTCCGACCTCGTGTCGCGGCTGACACGTGTGCGGGTCTCAGATCAGGATTTACGCCGCGACGTGGATGATGTGTTGGACGCGTTTGAGAAATGCGGGCGGGTCCGCAACGATCTGCAACATGCATCCTACGAGTTCGATGAAGCGGGGCGTCCGGTCTCCACCCGCTCAATGCGGGTCGAGCAGAACCGCAAACGGTTGAGCTTCGGCCGGGTCCGGCCTATCGACGCGGCCCGGCTGGCCAAGATCACAGAGGTGATTGACGAGTTGGGGCGACTCAATCAGCGCTTATGGGCCCTGCTGCCGCGGCTGGAGCAGCACGTGAACCACGAGGAATAGAGGCCTCCCACCCGTTCCATGCGCCGTCAACGGGCATTTTTCGTGACTCTCAGAATTCCTGCCACTCCTTCCCCCCACAAGGATTAATCCCATCGGATTGCGGATGAAATCCTAATTGGCGTGTCGGTAGATTGGGCGGATGTGGCGCATGCTCTTACTGCGGGGCTCGACCCATGAGGGGCCGGCAAGCCAACCGCAACAACAGGGAAACGGAGAGCAAGGTCTGTCGCAGATGAGATAGTCGCTGCGAGGCTGTGATCGCCGTCTCCGACCATAACCGGAGTGAGAACAATGACAACCTTTACCAACACTGAGAGCAATGCTGCAGCTGGCGCGATCGCCGGTGCTGCGGCCGGTGCCTTCGCCACGGGCGGCACGGGCGGTAATGTCAATGCCGATCTCGACATCAACATGCCTGACGATTACGGCAGTGACGATGACGTAATTGACGCGGATCAGACCAACAACGGTGACAATCAGGCCAATGCGGTCAACTCCACAATCAACCAGTCGGATGATGACGGTGACCGCAACGACAACAGAAGCGACGATGATATCAACGTCACAAACGCGCTGAACGGTGCCGGTGATCATCGCGACAACGACAGCAGCACGCATCTCGATGCTGACAACGTGCTGAACGGAGCTGGTAACAACCGTGACAACGACAACAGCACGGATGTCGACGTCTCAGACGTTCTGAACGGAGCTGGTAACAACCGCGATAACGACAGCAGCATGGATCTCGACGTCGATATCAGCGACTCGTTTCGTGACGATGATTCGGACGATGACCTCATCGATTTCGACGACGTAGGCGGCTTTGAGATCGACAGCCTGCTGGCCGATGCCCTGAACGGCGCCGGTAACGACATGGCGTTCTCGATCGATCAGGCGAACGACATGATCGATAACGACATCGTGAACAGCCCAAATGTCTCCTATAACGGCGGCAGCCCGGGCGGGGGCGGTGGTACCGGCGGCGAAGGTGATGCTGGTGGTTATCATGGGCTTCCGGCCGATGGCGGCATGGGCGGGTCAGCCGCAGGCGGCTTCTATCAGACCGCGACGGCGCAGGGTGGCCATGCCGAAATGGGTAACTTCAGTGCCGGAGGAGCTTCGGGTGGTGCGGGTCATGACGCGATAGCCCTTAACTCTACGACCTCGGCCGACGCGTCGCTGACTCAAGAGGCGTTCACCCAGAACCTGACGCTGGGCGCCAACATCCAGTACAACTTGTCCGAGATGGCGGTTGTCGGCGGTAACTCCTCGGATACCGGGGATGCGGACGACGCAGCATAACGACCAACCATTTGGCCCGGCGGGGGCTCAGCCCCCGCCGGTTCGCTTTAATTTCGTGACGGACTTTCGGGAAGGGCGCGATGCAAATGGATGATGTCGGCGAGTATATCGAGCGTTTCGCAGGCTATCTGCGACTTCTTGAAGCCGAAGGACGCATCAAGCCAATCCTAGAAGGCGAGGCACCTGAGCTTGATATTGAGCTGCCTCTCATCCCTCTGCAATCTCTGCCACAATCCCCCGGACCTATCCCTCTGGGCCGCACCGCCAGTCCCACATCTCTGCCCTCCGCACCTGATGCCGCCCCGGCCCAGCTTCCTTCTCTGATCCCCGGCGCAGGATTCGCAGCGGGGGTGCCAATGCAGCCCTGGGGCGCATTCGCCGAGTACAATCCCCTCTTTCTGTCAGACATCTATGCACCGGGCTCACCCGTTTTGATGCCGGACTATGACATTACCCTTAAATATTTCGCGATCGGGTCACAGCTGATTCATATCAGACAGGTCAATGTCCTTGAGGATGACGATACGGTCCTCGAAAATCCCGATGCGGGACGGCCTGGCTGGGCCGATGCCGATACCGACGCGCGTCTTGTCATGCTCTTGGAGGATGCTGATCTAGGCGACATTCCGGCGGATCTTGTGAGGTTGCGCGACACGATTGCTGACCCCGAAACCTTTTCCGACGCGCTTCAGGTCGTGCTCGACACGCAGATATATGCCGCCGAGCAGGCCGCCGCGCGCGAAGAGGGGGAACCGGAGGCAGAGGGCGCAGAAAGCTGGCTCACGACGCTGGCCATTGAAGGCGAGGGCATCTGGCTGGACGGCGTGTTGACCGATACGCCCCCCGAGCGACCCGATTTCACCGACCGCGACCGGTCCGCCGATCCGGGCGTGATACCCGACGCTGATCCCGGATCCTTTCTGCAGGGTGGGGACGGCGCTGACCCCGAAACAGAAGGGCGCAACGGGCTCGAACGACCTGGTATGGAGGCCGAACTGGGCGGCAACCTCGCGCTGTCTTCGGCCTCCATCCGCGATTTTAACGACGCTGGCGGCACGCTCGTCGTGATGGGTGATGTTCATGACCTCTCCGTCATCTGGCAAACCAACATGCTGTCTGATCTTGATGAGGCGTATCTCGCCGGGCCGGTGGACCCACTGGCTGCGAGCACCAACGTCCTCACCAACTTGGCCCACTTTCAGACCGACCCGTCGATGATTGCCTCCGACGCTACGAGCTTGGTTCCAATGGCGTGGCGCTGGAACGTGGATGTGGTCGAGGGCGATCTCATTGATTTCAACATGCTGCTTCAACACAACGTGATCCGCGACGGCGACCTTTCGATGCAGCATACCGAGACAGGCTTCCAGCGCTTTGTGCTGGGCCAGAACCAAAGCATCGCCTCCGCCGATCTGATGGTCCTGCGCGACTATTATGACGTGATTGTTGTGGGCGGGGACATGGTCCGTGCCAACATGATTTTCCAACACAACGTGATTCTTGATGATGACGCGATGCGCGTGATCGGTAGCGGTGCGGATGGGACCGCTACGATACTCGGCGGAGGAAATACGCTGTGGAATGAGGCACTAATCCAGCGCGTTGGCACGGATGTATTCACGGCCGTCACCGATGGGGCGCAGGATTTCCTCGACATACTCGAAGGGCGCGAGACGACGCTCGATGACCCGCCCGATCTGCCGGTCCCGGCGGGTGGAGGCATGCCGCTGCAGGTCCTTTTCGTGGAGGGCGATTACCTCGATGTCAACGTGATTTCCCAGACCAACGAGATCCACGACGCCGACGCCGCCTTGCAGCTTGGGGTAGGGCAGATGTCGCTCTCGACCGGAGGCAACATGGCCATGAACGTCGCGCAGATCGTCGATTTTCGCGGGCAGGGCGATGTCGCGATGGCCGGAGGCGAGCATTACGACGATGAGATGATGATTCAGACCAACATTTTGGCAGAAGATAAGGACGTAAGGATCATGGATGCGCAGACGCTTGCGGGCGAGGTCATCGCTTTTCTCGATCCCGACCTCGTTACGGAGCCCGACGCGGACGGCCAGTTCGGATTTGTTTCAATGAATGCAGGGGACGACATGTTGAGTGGAATGATGACATGACCGAGCGCAACGATACACCCGCCCCCGCTTTCGAGCCGGGCCTGCTGCGCCGGCCCGAGGTTGCGCGAATGATCGACAACATACGCGCCGCCGATCTGCAGGGTATATTGCCCGGACGTGACAAGGCCCAACCTCGCTCCGCGGACGCGAGCGGGCAAAAAGACACCAAGTCCCCTGGCCCTGTCCCCGTTCCGGCGGCCGCGAATGCGGCGGCTCCCGGAAAGCCCCCCCTTCAGCGGCTGCAAGCAGACGAAGATTTCCGCGCCGCGCTGGGCCGGTCGCAGGCGGCGTTCCGGGCCAACATCACCACGGTCATCATCTTCTCCTTCGTCGCCAACGCGCTGCTGCTGTCGGTGCCGATTTATCTCTTTCAGGTCTCGGACCGCGTGCTGTCGAGCCGCAGCCTTGATACGCTGATGATGCTGACGGTCATCATCGTCGGACTGCTGTTCGTCCACTCGCTCATCGACGTGGCCCGCCGGATTGTGCTGATGCGCACAGCTGCGCAGGTCGAGAGCCGCCTTGGCGCGCCGGTTTTGTCGGCCGCGGCGCGGGCTTCGCAGAACGGCTCATCGATGGAGTTTCAACGGCTCGGCGACCTGCAACAGGTCCGCAGCTTCATCACCGGCCCGACGCTGCTGACGCTGTGCGATCTGCCCGTGGCGCCGCTTTATCTGGGGACGCTGTTCCTCATCCATCCGCATTTCGGCTATATCGTCGCGGGAACGGCCATGATCCTCGGGGTGGTCGCGTGGCTGACAAAACGCTTCACCGCGATCCCCTTCGCGCAGGCCAACGTCCATGCGGCGCGGGCGAACCTGCAGGCCGACGCGCTGGCGCGCAACGCTCAGGTCATCAACGCAATGGGAATGACCCCCGAGGGCGTGGTGCTATGGGGCCGCGAGACCGCCGCTTCGCTCAAGGCGCAGATTTTGGCGCAGGACCGCAACGTACTGGCCGCCGGGGTGTCGAAATTTGTCCGGCTGATGACACAAATTACCATTCTCGGCTGGGGCGCTTTCCTCGCGTTACAAGGAGGGCTGAGCGCAGGCATGATTATCGCGGCCTCAATCATCGGTGCGCGGGCGCTAGGGCCGATCGAGGGAACAATCGAGGGTTGGAAGAACGTCGTGGCGGCGCGCTCAGCTTATGACCGCATCCGCTACCTGCTGCAGAATTCGCCGCTTAACATCGCCCGACTTGAGTTGCCACGGCCTACCGGCCTCTTGACCGTCGAACGCATACTCTACGTGCCGCCACCGCAAAAGAAAGTGATCCTCAACGGCATCTCCTTTGAGCTCGAGCCCGGCGAATCTCTGGCCATCGTCGGCTCGTCTGGGGCGGGCAAGAGTACGCTGGCACGAATGCTGGTGGGCTCGGTCATGCCGACAGCGGGGGCGGTGCGTCTCGACCGGATGGACCTGCGAAACTGGAATATCCGCCAGTTCGGCGCTTCGATCGGCTACCTCCCGCAGGACGTGCAGCTCTTTCCCGGCACGGTGAAAGCCAATATCGCCCGGATGCGCAGCGACGCGACTGACGAGGCGATCTTCGACGCTGCCGAGATTGCCGATGTCCACGGGCTGATTTCGCAACTCCCCAGTGGTTACGAAACCTTCGTATCGATGGACGGTACGCCGCTCTCAGGCGGGCAGAAGCAACGGATTGGCCTGGCGCGAGCGTTCTTTGGAGACCCGCGCCTGGTCGTGCTTGACGAGCCGAACTCCAATCTCGACACGGCCGGAGAACAGGCGCTTGCAGCCTCGCTCGCCCGCGCCAAGGCCCGCGAGATCACGGTTGTTGCCGTCACGCAGCGCCCGTCGCTGCTGCGCAACGTCGACAAGATCCTGGTTCTTGAAAAGGGGAGCGTGAAGATGATGGGTCCGCAGTCCGAGATCCTGCCGTTGCTGCGGGGCAAGTCGCTGCCACCCGCCGCCGCGACGCCGCAACTGCTTGAAGGAGAGGCCCAATGACCGCGATACCCGATCTGGAGGCTGTTTATTCCGACGTCCCCCGCCGCGCCGGGGGGGCCACGCTCTTCGGTTATGCCATCATGGCCGCCGGGGTGCTGAGCTTTGGCTGGTGGGCTGCCGCAGCCCCGATCGCCGGGGCAGTGGTCGCCGGCGGGGTCTTTGTCACGACAGGTCAAAACAAGGCCGTGCAACACTTTGAAGGCGGGATCGTCGATAAGATCCACGTCAGGGAAGGCGATGTTGTAACTGAGGGGGAAACCCTGTTTACCTTAAGTGCTACGGCGGCAAAGGCCGACCTTGCACGACTGAGGCTGTCGAGGTTGCGGCTAGGGGCAATGGAAACGCGACTGCTGGCCGAAATCGAGGGGCGCGAAACGCTCGATTACCCCGACCAGATCCTCGCGGAGGCCGATGATGCCGAAATCCGCGCTGCGCTAGCCGAACAGCGGGAGGTCTTTGACGCGCGCCGCAATGCGGTGGATGCCGATCTGACTGCGCTCTCTCACGACCGCGTATCGCTTGAACGACGCATGGACGGGATGCAAGAAGAACTGAACGGGCTAAAGCTCCAAGCTGGCATGTTCGCCGAGGAGGTGACGGCCAAGCGCACGCTGTTCGATCGTGGTCTGACCACAAGACCCTCGGTGCTGGCGCTGGAACGCGCGCAAGCGGCCAACACTTCTAGGATCGCGCGGGTAAAGGCCGAGACGGCCGAGACGACCGAGCGGATTGCGGGCATCAATGCCGCGACCCTGAGTGTCAGGACCGACGTGGTGCGTCTCGGGGTCGAAAGTCTGCAGAACGTGCGCAGCCGGATTGGTGATATCGACGAACAGATGCGCCAGGCGGAGGACGTTTTAGACCGACTGAACATCGTCTCGCCGGTGGACGGGATCGTGGTCACGATGAACCAGTACACCTCCGGCGGGGTGATTGACGCGGGCCAAGTCATTGCCGAGATCGTGCCGCTGCGAGAAAAACTCGTGATTGAGACGATCGTGCAGCCCAAGGATATCGACGTCGTTCGTCAGGGGCAGGAGGCGAGCATCCGACTCACGGCTCTGAATCAGCGCACCACGCCGGTCTTGTCAGGATACGTGGACTATGTTTCGGCGGATGCGCTGCCTGGAAGCCGCGTTCGGCAGGGACAAACCGGCGATGTCTATCTTGTGCGCGTGGCGCTCAATGCGGGTGAAGAGATGCGAGTACGCGATTTCACGCCACGTCCCGGCATGCCGGCCGAGATCCAGATCCGCACTGCCGACCGGACATTCCTCGACTACCTTCTGCAACCGCTGAGGGACAGTATGTCCCGCGCGTTCCGCGAAGATTAAGATATGCGCGAGGGCCACACCCCCGGCGGTCAGTCAGTCAATGTGCGATGTCAGGGGCCGTCACCTTCGCGGGATGATCCGCAGTCTTGCATAGGGCCGCCATTGTCCGGTTGGTGACGCCGAGCTTTCGCATGACGTTGCGGACATGAATTTTTACGGTGTTCTCGCTCAGATGCATCTCGTCAGCGATCAGCTTGTTGGGAAGGCCGCGCTTGAGTGCGGCAAGCACCTCGCCCTCGCGACCCGATAGCCGGACGGAGCACGCGGCAATCCGTGTCTGTTCCTCGGCATCCTCGATGGAATTTGGGGGCGGTTCATGGTCGGAGGGGGCCGGGACGGCAGCCAAAGCGTCAACGCAGCCGCGCCGCGCAGCACTGCGCACGATCTCCGTAAAGACATCGCGCGGCATGTCGAGCATGATCTTGGGTATCTCCGGATCGAATGCCTCGCTCCCCCGACCTTCGCAAATCAAAAGCAGCGAGGCTGAAGGGAATGTACGTCGCATGGCCGACATGTCACAACTCTCTGACACGAGGACGCAGGTGACGGGTAAGAAGGCGAGCTCGGCGGCCTGTTGAGCGTTACTGACGGAAAGAACTCTTAGCTCGGGAAGGCTAGCCGTTAGATATTCGCAAAGGCATTCGGTGAAAATACACCGGCGGTCGATGACAATGATTGTCGGTTTCATGATTCGAATCTCCCACTTCCGCAATAGCCGGTAAAAAAGGTAATTCGTTCAAATATTAACGAGCTACCCAGATAGTGCGGATTTTTTTCTAAAATAGCTCAAAGTAGGCAGGAATAAGGCAAAACATCTTAACTCACTTTACCTTACGTTAACCATTTAGGGAACAATTTTTTAGCTAGGGTCAGGACACATAGCCAGAACATGACGACGGCTGCGAGGGCGCAGACGGACAGGAATACCTTCGGGCACCTGTCATAGCGGGTTGCGACGTGTCGCCAGCCTTTTAGGCGGGCAAAGCTGTTCTCGATCCGGTGGCGACGATTGTAGAGTTCGACATCGTGCATGATCGGCAGCTTGCGACTGCGTCGCGCCGGAATGCAGGTCGCAAACCCCATATGATAAGGGTTTCACGGAACTAATCCACGACATATACTCGCGATCCGCCAACAGGTGCCGGACTTTTGGCAAGCTGCCCACCAAGGCCCTGGCGCCGATATAATCGCTGGTCTGTCCGCCGCTCAGGAACATACGGATCGGACGGCCGACAGCGTCCGTCACAGCATGGAGCTTTGAGTTCGACCTGCCCCCGAGGGTCCCAATCACCTACTTTTCGAGATAAATAGCAGCGAGGCAGTATGGACCTGTCGCGGTTTGATGCCGCCCCTTTGATAGCATTTACTGCAACAAAGGAGATGAACTATGAGACTGAAACG
>CANNCP010000013.1 GCA_947503145.1 uncultured Roseovarius sp. | reverse complement strand
TGTTAACGTGGCAGGTGGGTCAATTTTACTCGCTCATAACCCACCTAAGTGGGTCAATTTTGCATGCCGATTCACAGATTGAGCTGAAAGGATCGTTGCCAGTCCGGCAGCGAACAGGGGTGAAATCGCCATTATCTTTCGAAACATTTTTCGGGAGTTTCCTTTTCCTCATGGTGAGTAGTGTTTGCATTGGCCAGACCAGTCAATGCCAGTCTGCGTGTCTGACAGCGCCGCGACCGGCGCGCCCCACGGGTCGATTCCGTCGAGAGGGCGGATCGTCAGTTCCAGACGCCGGGCCGCGCTGCAGCCCTGCGCAGCGGTCTCAGTCGGGGCGGTTCCATTGATCGTGGTGGCGGTCACGCGATCACGTTCGGTCCTCTCGACCGGAACAAGCTCCCCCGAAATCATGCGCTCATCCACCGACGGCCGTCCATAAACCACGATGTCGTCCATCGGCGCTTTGTCACCTCGATACCGAAGGGCAGCGGCCGCATCGTCAAAACCAATTTATACATCTGTCGTTTAGTCTCGGAACAAAATCCATATCATCACAGCGTCTCGAAGCTGATCCCAACGCGGAACAAACGCAGGAACATCCTGCTTATACAGCGCATATTGTTTGCCGAACAATCGTTCCAGAGTCTCCTCCTCCCTTTTCGCCAATGCTATGTAAAAGAACATGATGAACGGGAGCAAAGAAACAGATAGTAGTGTTGGCCAATGCACCACTCCCTCTCCAAATAGGACGATAAACAGACCCAAATATTGAGGGTGCCGGACAAATTTATAAAGGCGACCCGTCGCAAGGGTACCTTTCTTTCGATTCCTGTAGAGTTCGCGCCAACCTCCCACTATGAGGCAAATGCCGACCAGCGCGAGCGCATAGCCTAATAGCATTGCAAGAACCATGGCCTCGTCGAAGCCCAGAAGGCTTGACCACAAGTTGGTCGTGAGATCGCCCCTGTCCATTCCGAAAAATCGAACAGCAAGGTATACTGTAAGAGGGAAGCCGTACATTTCGGCGTAAAGTGAAATGATAAACGCTTGCACGATCCCGGCACTGGCCCACTCCCGCCAGTTACTTGGTGCAAAATATCTATATATGACCCAAGAGGCAATTATGATGGCAAGAACGGTGAGATTCCATGCCCCCATTTGCCCGACGTATTGTCTCATTACTGGACCCATAAACTTCGTTTTCCGCCACCTTCGCATCGACCCGGTACCACGGACGATCGAGTTCATGGGTGCCGCCAATCGATTCATAAGTGACTTTGCGGCCATCCTATTTCCCAATCACCAGTTGCAGATCGCTGCCGAGGTCAGGCAGTTTTTTTCGATCGTTGCCCGGTTGCGCCCCCGGATCCGTTCACCGCTCGAAGGATCAGCGCCAGCCCGACCAGGATCATTGGCGCAGAAAGAACCTGTCCCATCGTCAGCCCCCAATCGCCGAAGTGCAGGGCATGGCCGATCGGATTGTCGGAGGTCACGAACTGCATGTCGGGCTGCCGGAACAACTCGACAAAGCTTCTGGCAAGACCGTAGCCGGTCAGGAAAACACCTGTCAGCGCGCCGGGCATCCTGAGCCAGCCCCGGCGCCAGGCGAGGTAAAGAAGGATGAACCCGAGCAGCAGCCCTTCGAGCAGACCTTCATAAAGCTGCGAGGGGTGGCGGGCACATATCGAGGTGATGCCCGGACAGGTCTGGGCGACCTCGCCCGGAAAGATCACGGCCCAAGGCACGTCCGTGGGCCGCCCCCAGAGTTCGTTGTTGATGAAATTCGCAATCCGCCCCAGAAACAGCCCCGGTGGTGTAGCGATGGCCAGAAGATCGGTCGTGCTCAGCATGGATGCGTTCTGACGAATACAATATGCCAGGCCAGCAACGGCGACGCCGAGGAACCCGCCGTGGAAGGACATGCCGCCCTGCCAGATCATGAGTATTTCCAGCGGATTGGCCAGGTAATACTCGGGCTGGTAGAACAGCACGAAACCCAGTCGGCCACCAGCGATCACGCCGATAATGATCCAGGTCAGCAGGTCTTCGATCTGACGGCGATCAAGTGGCGGCCCGGCAGCGGGCCACAGCGCAGGGCGCGCAACGGCAGCGACGCAGATGCGCCAGCCGATCAGGATACCGACGATGTAAGCGAGCGCATACCAGCGCAGCGCCAACGTGAACCCGCCGATCTCAATAGAGAAAAGATCGGGGCCGATGTTGGGAAATGGAATTGCGGCGGTCAACATATCTGTAGGTCCTGATCTGGTGTTTGCGGTTGATTGGCCACGGCGGCTGCGCGCCGGAGGTGATAGGAAGCCTGTCGACGAAACGGCAGGCGAGATTTTCGGCGATCAGTCATGGGTCATCCGGTGCTTTTTCCAGTCCCTGACGGCGACAATCAGAAGAGGTGCAAACGTCAACGCTCCCAGCCCGATCGCGGCCCAGATTGCGCGGGAAGAAGGCCCACTGACCGCCTCGTTGCCTAAATGGGCGAGCACAAAGCTGGCCGGGATGATCCCCGCAAGCGTGGCGAGTGCGAAACGCCAGAAGTGAAGGCGGCTCAACCCGGCCGCGTAGCTGACAATGTCGAATGAGATGAACGGCATCAGACGGCTGGCGAAGACGGTGAAAGTCAAAGCGTTCTGAGAGCCGAGCCAGCCTGCATCCACCTTGTCGCCAAGCCATCCGACGAGCACGTCGCGCCCGAGGACCCTCGCCAATCCGAATGCGACAAGTGCGCCGAGTTCGGCTCCGGCAACGATGTAAACGGTCCCCAAAGTATGCCCGTAGGCGGCACCGGCCGCCAATGCGATCGGTGCGCTCGGAATAGGCGTCGCGACGATCGCGATCGTCATGAGCGAGACGATGAGGACCGGTCCCCATATGCCGGCAGCCTCGATCCAGCCGGAGATTCTCTCGCCGTCGAAGCTCTCGATGACGTCGGCGAGCGGACCCAAGGCCAGGGCGACGATGGCGAAGATTAGCAGTGCCGCAGCAACCAATTGTGCGGTTCGCCCGAACACGAACCGTGGTATTCCCGGCCTCACGGCACATACAGCACGAAGAGAAAAGCTGCCGCCAACAGCTCGAAGACGACGCAGAACGGAATGTACCATCGCGGGACCGGCGCGCCGAACACCCTGTTGTGATGCAGAAGATCCCACGCGGCATGTGCGGCGAACCCGACAGGCAAGGCCAATGGAGCCCAGAGCAATCCGGCCAGCGCGGTCGCCGCGAACAGGGCTGCGACCGCCAGTTCCGCCAAAAAGCGTTTCAGCGAATTGGCGGTCGCACCAAATCCGATGTAGGCTCCGCCGATCAGCGCCAACGTTACCGCGGCGATCGCCACCGATATCTGATGGGGCACCAGTAGATGCACCGGAGCGGCGATCAGAAACAAGACGGCACCCACAGCGCCAGGCCCCCAGAAGCCCTCGCCGAAGGTTGGGGATTCTTCTGTATCCTGGATGCTGTCAGCCACCATACCGCCTTGTCTCCCGGTTACTGGGGTTCGAACCCGATTCCCCGATGCATACGCCCTCCAGTGACCGGAAGGTCAACGATATGGCGATCATGCAGCATCGACGGCCTCGCGCAGCATGTCGCGCACCTCGCACGCGACTTCATGGAGCTGATCGTTGTCGATTGCCTGCATTGACGCCACCGGATCGATGGCGCTGATCTCGGTGCCGCCGTCCGTTTCGCGCAGGATAACGTTGCATGGCAACATCGCGCCCACGCGCGGTTCGATCCCGATCGCCTTGTGGGCCATTTGCGGATTGCAGGCGCCAAGGATGCGATAGCCGTCCATATCGACGTCGATCTTCTGCTTCATCGTCATCTTGACGTCGATTTCGGTAAGAACACCGAAACCCCGATCAGTTAGGGCGGCGCGAACGCGCATTTCCGCGTCGTCGATGCTGACGCCTATGAGTGAGCGGTCATAGGTATAATTCATTTCAATCTCCTTCGGTTACTCGAACGACTGCCTGATCGGTTTGAGCCGTCCCCGCATGATCGCAGTTGTCGCGAGAACCAGCAAAACGGTCATCATTTCAAGGCTCATGAGGTCTGCCTCCGTCAAAGCAGGGGAAGGTCAGCACCGTTTCGCAAACCGTGCCTCGGTGCCGGATACGAGCGTCGGCCCATAGGCCGACGCCCGAAAGCGCTCAATCGTTGTTCATCATGTCGCCGTCGCCCATGCCGGGGCTCTCGCCGGGCTGCATCTGCCCCATTGCGTCGCGCATCTTCTGCATGCGCTCCATCTTGTCGGCCGGCGCCGCCATTTCTTCGGCTGTGATGGCGCCGTCGCCATCGGCATCCAGATGCTGGAAGCGATCCACCATCATCTCGCGGATCATCGCGCTGTGCAGCGCCTCGAATTCCTCGATAGACAGGGTGCCGTCACCGTCGCTGTCGTATTCGGTCAGCTTGGCCTGCAGTCCGGCGCGCATTTCCTCGGGCGTCACCGTGCCGTCGCCGTCAGCGTCGAACATCTGCATCATTCCGCCGCCCATCGGACCCATTCCGCCCATCATGCCGCCGCCCATCATCTGGCCGTGCATGCGCTTCATCATGCCCATCATATCGGACATGCCGCCCATGTTGCCCATCATTCCGGAACCGCCCTGCATCATGCCAGCGCGATCCTTCGGGCCGGACTGGCCCCCATGTCCGTGATTGGAATCCGCGATCGCGGCTCCTCCGATTGCAGTTGCGGCCAAAACGGTCGCTGCGAGCAGGGTTTTGCGGGTCATCGTTATCTCCTCATGTTTCGGTTTCGATAGATTTCATATGGCAGCGTTAGGCCGTGATGAAATGCGAGGAAACAACGGTATTGTATCGCCGTGTCACAAGCGCCGCCCCTGTTACATTTCGTGACAAATCTCTTCGGGAAACCAATGCGGCAACCGTTAGAAGGAAGAACATGAACGATCAGCCTCATATCCTCGTCGTCGACGATCATCGCGAAATCCGAGACTCGGTTTCGCGCTATCTGGAGAAGAACGGCCTGCGTGCGACCTCGGCGCGGGATGCGGTCGAGATGGACGCCAAGCTCGCGATGGGTCAGTACGATCTGATCGTTCTGGATGTCATGATGCCCGGCGAGGACGGGCTGTCGGTCTGCCGCCGTCTGTCATCCACGGGTGGCGTACCGATCCTGATGCTGACGGCGCTTGGCGAAGAGACGGATCGCATCGTCGGGCTCGAAATCGGCGCGGACGACTATCTGGCCAAACCATTCAATCCGCGAGAGCTGCTTGCGCGGATCAAGGCCATCCTGCGGCGTTCATCCCTGCCCGAGACCTATGCCGGAAAACTCTCGGGAAGACGCATCGCATTCGCACAATGGACTCTCGATACCGACAGCCGGTTGTTGACCGATGAAAACGGTGCGCAAATCGATCTCACCGGTTCGGAACTCAAGCTTCTGGTTGTCTTGCTCGAACGGCCCCGCCTCGTCCTCAACCGTGATCAGCTTCTCGATCTCACTGCAGGGCGCGCGGCCTCCCCGCTCGATCGGACGATCGACAATCAGATCAGCCGCCTTCGCAGAAAGATCGAGGCCGATCCATCCAGGCCCCGGCTGATCACGACCGTGCGCGGTGGCGGATATTGCCTTGCCGCCGATGTGACGGAGTTGGATTGATGTGGCGCTTCTTTGACAGTCTGCGCGGCCAACTGGTCCTGTTAATCATCGCGGCACTCGCCGCCGCCCAAGCGGTCAGCCTCTGGTTGTTCGTTGACGAGCGCGGCCTGGCCGTGCGGGCCGCGCTCGGCTTCGAGGCAGCGGGGCGGGCCGCGAACGTCGCGCGGTTGATCGAGGAAGCGCCGGCAACGCTGGAACCGGCCATTCTGCGCGCGGCGAATTCACCGCTGGTGCGCTTTGACCTGTCTGATACACCGACCGTCGATCACGACAGCCACGCGGACAGCGGTGCTATCGAGGCAAGAGTGCGTGGTCTTCTCGGAGCCAAGGACAACCGTGAAATTCGCGTGGAGGTGCACGAGGTCGATCACGGCATCCTTCCGATGCCGCATATGGCGCCCGAGATGGCGGAAATGCATCTGGCGATGATGCGGGGCGATCTGTCGGCCATCGAGATGCAGCTGTCCATCGCCCTGACGGGCGGACAGTGGCTCAATGTCGGCACGCGGTTCGAGCGCCCGCCCCTGCAATGGCCCTGGGCCTCTTTCCTGAGCTTCGGGCTCACGGCTGCCATTATTCTTGTTGCCGCCTGCTGGTTTCTTCTGACCCGTCTGACTGGCCCGCTCTTGCGCGTGTCCCGTGCCGCCGACAGTCTCGGGCGCGGCGAAAATGTCAGACCACTGCCCTTGATCGGACCCGCCGAGGTGCGCGACCTGACCCGGACATTCAACCGGATGCAGGCCCGGCTGACCCGCTTCCTCGCGGACCGGACCCGGCTTCTCGCGGCCCTTGGACATGACCTGCGCTCGCCTCTCACGGCACTCCGCGTTCGCTCGGAGATGGTCGACGAGCGGGAAACACGCGACAGCCTCATAACCTCAATCGAGGAGATGCAGGAGATGGTGGACTCGACGCTTTCCTTCGCGCGCGGGATCACAAGCTCGGAAGACTACGAGACCGTCGAAATGGGCGCGTTTCTGGGTCAACTCCGCGCCGATATGCTGAACGGTTTTTCTCTGAAGGAGGGCGAAACCATTCACCTGCGCTTGCGGTCGCAATCAGTCCGGCGCGCGCTTCGCAACCTCATCGACAATGCCGAACGCTATGGCGGAATGGTTGATGTCAGCTATGGACGCGAGGACGATCACGCCATTATCCGCGTCGCTGACAATGGCCCCGGTATACCGGACGGCGAGCTTGAACAGGTCTTCGAGCCCTATTTCAGGCTTGAGAAATCCCGCTCGAGAGAGACCGGCGGCACCGGACTTGGACTGTCCATCGCCCGGACGATCGTCCGGGCGCATGGCGGGGACATTGGCCTCACCAACCGGGCAGAAGGCGGCCTCGTGGCGACCGTGACGCTGCCGCTGGGACCGGAACCCCTGAAACAGGAAAGGACAACGACATGAAACTCAACGGCTCAGTCATCTCTGCAGGATCGCTCCTCTTCGTCGCAACGCCGGGCATGGCCGATATCTACGATGGCTCCGGCCACATGATGTGGGGTGGGCACGGTATCTTTGGAGGCCTGATGATGGTGATTTTCTGGGCACTTATCATCGGTCTGATTTTTCTTGCGGTTCGCGGCTTTTCCAACCGCTCCGACACCGGGAATGGTCAGACTGCGATGGATGTCCTTCGTGAACGCTATGCCCGCGGCGAAATCGACGAGGATGAATTCGAGCGGCGGCTGGCCAAACTGGAGGCCCGAAAACGATGATGTGTACGGAACCGGACCGGTACTGAAAGTGCCGGTCGGAGTCCTCGTCAGCCCGGCACGTCGGTGTTTGCCCGTCTTTACACGAAAAAATTGTCTCTCACTGTAACAGGCTCCGGCATTGCGACAAACGCTTACATGAAAGGCCGCGAGGCTGTCTTGATAGTCGCAATCCCGTCCGTACGTTCTCGATAGACGCAATTACACCCATGAAAGGAAATACATCATGCGCATCACGACCCTGACACTCAGTGCGGTCTTGATGACCGGCAGCGCCGCGATTGCCGACGTCTACATCCCCGAAGGCGAGCTCGGAACAGTGCTTCATCTGGATCGATCCTTCAATGAGATGGGTCGCATCGAAGGGCTCGATAACGTCCACGGTCTCGCCGGTGCGCCCGAACGGGGCATACTGGTGGCCGGCAGCCTGTCGGAATCCACACCCGGCGATGTGGCCAAGCCGGCCGCCGTCTCGGAAGAGGAGCACGCGGCCCATCACGGGGGTGGAAACACGGCCAAGCCGGACGCGGTAAGTCTGGTAACGCTGGTTGACGCTGACAGTCGCGAAATTCGGCGCCGAATCGAGGTGCCGGGCATCGTTCACCATGTCGGGATTTCGTCGGATGAACGGTTTGCCGCCGTGACCCACCCCGGGCTCGATGCTGTTTCGGTAATTGACCTTGAGAGTGGCCAGGTCACCGCGACGGTCGCCACCGGCCCGATTCCGGAATATGCGGTCGCCGATCCGAAGACCGGAAACTTCCTTGTCTCCAACGCCGGCAACGCAACGATCAGTGTGCTTGATCCGGAGGACGGGATCGTGACGCGAAATTTCAAGCTGCAGGGGCCACCCAAGCACATCCAGCTCGATGCCGATACCCGTCAACTGATCGTCAGCGAATCCGACAACGGAACCGTTTCCATCGTCGATGCCGACAGCGGCGAGATCCTCGACAGGTTCGACATCGGCGGAGAATTGCATGGCGTAGCGGTTGACCCGGACGCGATCTGGTCGAGCGCGCGTGAACGCAATCTCGTTGTGCGTGTCGACCGGTCGACCGGTGAACGCCTGGAAGTCAACGTCGGACCTGAACCTTACCACATGGCGCGCGTTGAGGATGCCTTGCTGGTGAGCAGTGCCGGCAAGCCGGAACTGTGGATTCTCGATCCCGAGACGCTGGAGCTTCGCCAGACGATTGCCACGAACAGTACCGCCCATCAGTTCGCCGTAATGCCGTAGGCCGGACCGGGTAAACGGCAATGATCCAACTAACGGCAATGTGAGACCGGGTGCCGATACCGGACTTGACGTTCCAGTCCGGGAAGGCGGCATGCACCGCCAAAACGAGAGATTGACGAGGAATCGACATGACACCTGAAATCGGACAATTCGCGCTGGCACTGGCGCTGATCATTGCCCTGGTGCAAAGCGTTCTACCGATCCTCGGCGCCTCGCGCGGCGATCTGGTCTGGATGCGGAGTGCGCGGACATCGGCGCTCGCTCAGCTGGTTTTCATCGGTATCGCGTTCGCCGCCCTCATGCGCTCCTTCATGGTCAGCGATTTCACGGTGGCGAATGTCGTCGAGAACTCGCATTCGCTCAAGCCGATGCTCTACAAGATCGCAGGGACCTGGGGAAGCCATGAGGGGTCTCTGCTGCTCTGGGTGCTGATCCTCGCGGCTTTCGGCGCAGGTGTCGCCCTGCTCGGGACGAACATTCCCGATGCGCTGAAGGCGCGGACCCTGTCCGTGCAAGCCTGGATCAGCACGGGATTCCTATCCTTCCTGCTGCTGACCTCCAACCCGTTCGAACGTGTGTTCCCGCCGCCGCTGGATGGCAACGACCTCAATCCGCTGCTGCAGGATGTGGGGCTGGCGATGCATCCGCCGCTTCTCTATTTCGGGTATGTCGGGTTCTCGATCGTCTTCTCCTTCGCGGTTGCCGCACTGATCGAGGGCCGTGTCGACGCGGCCTGGGCCCGCTGGGTCAGGCCGTGGACGCTGGCGGCTTGGATGAGCCTGACGGCGGGCATCGCGCTCGGATCATGGTGGGCCTACTACGAACTGGGCTGGGGCGGTTGGTGGTTCTGGGATCCGGTGGAGAATGTCAGCTTCATGCCCTGGCTTCTGGGCACGGCGCTGTTGCATTCGGCCATCGTCACCGAAAAGCGCGATGCCTTCAAAAGCTGGACGATCCTGCTGGCCATCCTGACATTCTCGCTGTCTCTGCTGGGCACGTTCATCGTCCGGTCGGGCCTTCTGACATCCGTCCACGCCTTCGCCGTCGATCCCGAACGAGGCCTCTACATTCTCGGCCTGCTGGGCCTCTCCATCGGCGGCTCGCTCGCGCTCTATGCCTGGCGCGCCCCGTCGATGGAAGGCGGCGGCCTCTTCGCGCCGATCAGTCGCGAGGGTGGCCTCTTGATCAACAACCTGCTGCTGGTCGTGGCCACCGGAACCGTGCTGGTCGGCACGCTCTATCCGCTGTTCACCGAAGCCCTGGCCGATCAGAAGATTTCGGTCGGACCACCGTTCTTCAACGCGTCCTTCATACCGATCATGCTGCCGTTGCTGGCGATCATGGCCGTCGGGCCGCTCCTGTCGTGGAAACGCGCCGACCTGAAGGGGGTATTCCAGCGCCTGCGCTTTGTCGCGCTGCTGTCAGGGCTGGCCGCACTTGCGGTCTGGTACCTGACCGAGGGCGGGCCCGCCCTGGCCTATCTTTCAATCGCGATAGCCACCTGGCTCCTTCTGGCGACATTGCGGGAATGGGCGGCCCGGATCAGACTCTTCGATGTGCCGTTCGCGCAGGCTGTTCGGAGGGCGCGCAACCTGCCCCGCGCGGCCCACGGCATGACGCTGGCACACGCGGGACTTGCCGTGGCGGTCTTCGGCTTCGTCGGGTCGAGCGCCTGGAAATCCGAGAAAATTGTTTTCGTCCAATCCGGCGCCGTGACCGAGATCGCAGGTTTCGACGTGCGCTTCGACGGTGTCCAAAGGGTGCAGGGTCCGAACTATGTCGCCGACCGCGGCACGCTGGTGGTCACGCGCGATGGTGCACCCGTCACGACACTCTACCCCGAGCGCCGTTTCTATCCGGTCGCCCAGAGCACGACCACCGAATCTGCCATCCGCTCGACGCTGGCGGGCGACCTCTACGCCTCGCTGGCCGAGCCGGCCGCGGAGGGCGCGGCGCAATCTGGGGCCTGGACCTTGCGAATCCTCTACGAGCCGCTGGTCAATTTCATCTGGATCGGGGCGGCGCTTCTGGTGCTGGGCGGCGGTCTGTCGCTTTCGGATCGGCGCCTGCGGGTCGGTGCGCCGCGCCGCGCTACTATTCCGAAACCACAAGCAACGCCGGCGGAGTAAGTCCATGACCCGAGCCCTCGCCGCCCTGCCGATCCTGATTGCGCTGATTGTCGGCGGTTTCTTTCTCTGGGGCCTCAATCCAAGCCGCGACCCGAACGCGATCCCGTCGGTGCTGATCTCTCAGCCGGCACCGGAATTCGATCTGGCGCCGGTGGATCACGTGGGTGTGCCCGGCCTGTCACGGGCGGACCTGACGGACAATCCTGCGCCGGTCGTGGTCAATGTCTTCGCCTCCTGGTGCGTCCCCTGCCGGGCCGAACATGCGGTCCTGACCCGAATGGTCGAACAGGGCGGCGTGCGACTCATGGGCATCAACTACAAGGACAAGCCCGAGGACGCGCGCGCCTGGCTGGAGAACCTGGGCAACCCCTATGAGCGGATCGGATCCGATCTGAACGGCCGCGCCGGGATCGAGTGGGGCATTTCAGGCGTGCCGGAAACCTTCATCGTCTCGGGCAACGGCACGGTTCTTTTCCGCTATGTCGGCCCGGTCGTCGGCGCAGAGGCGGAAGAGAAGTTCGCAACCGCGCTCGCGCAGGCACGTGCTGCAACAGGAGCGGGAACATGATCCGAATTGTCGTGCTGACGATCCTGATCGTGATCGCCTTGCCGCTTGCCTCCCATGCCGTCGAACCCGACGAAATGCTGGCTGATCCGATCCTTGAGACCCGTGCGAGAGAGATCTCCAAAGACTTGCGCTGTGTGGTCTGCCAGAACCAGGACATCGACAGCTCGAACGCGGGCGTTGCGCGCGATCTGCGGCTGCTGGTCCGTGAAAGGCTGGTTGCCGGAGACACCGATCAGCAGGTGCTGGATTACATTCAGGCGCGCTATGGCGATTATGTCCTGTTGAAACCGCCATTCAAACCGGAAACCTATGCTCTTTGGTTGACGCCGCTCGCACTCTTTTTGCTGGGGGCCGGCGGTGTGGTCGCGGTCCTTGCCAGGTCCGGTCGGCGCAAGGCGAAGGCAGGCCTGAGCGCCGAAGAAGAGCGCCGGGTTTCCGAACTGTTGGCGCAGCGCGAAAGGAATGAGCCGTGATGCTCTGGATTGTCTTTGCGTTTCTGGCGCTGCTTGCCGCAGGTTTCCTGCTGCTTCCACTGCGGTCCTTCGGATCGAAGGTTTCCGACCGAACCGACGGCTCCATTTCCATCCTCTCCGATCAGCTGCGGGAGGTGGACGCCGATGCGGAACGCGGCCTGATCTCGCCGGAGGAAGCCCGCGCCGCCCGGATCGAGATCAAGCGGCGTATCCTGTCGCTGGAACGGAAAGGCCAACGCGCGCGGCCGGCGATGTCGGGTCGCTCCGCCGGCGTCGTCGTCTGGGCGACCGCCTTGACGGTGCCTGTGGCCGCGGCAGCGCTCTACCTGCAACTGGGATCGCCCGACATGCCGAGCATCGCGTTCGCCGAGCGTGAGGCGGAGCGAAACCAGCAGGTTGAAATCGCCGGGTTGACGGTACGTTTGCTGGAGCGCCTGCAAAGCGATCCGGGCGGTGGCCCGACCGAGGGGTGGATGTTGCTTGGCCAAACCTACATGCGCATGGGCCGCTACAGGGATGCGGTATCCGCCATGGAGAACGTGACCGAGCGCCCGGATGCCAGTTCGGCCATCCTGTCGCAATACGCCGAGGCGCTGATCGCCGCGGATGACGGGATCGTGACGCCCGCGGCCCGCGCGGCCATCGGACGGGCACGCGACATGGATCCGTCCAATCCGGCGGCCACGTACTACGAGGCCATCGCGCTCGATCAGGCGGGCGACGGCGCGGAGGCCCACGATCTGCTGATTGCCCGGCTGGACGCGGCCAATGGCCCCGCGCCCTGGATGGAGGCGTTCGTCGCGCAGGCCAACAGCATCGGCGAGACGCTCGGCCGCGAGCCGGTCAGCCTCGCGGCATTCGCGCCCACGGCTGGCGGCGATACGCCGGGCCCCACCGCGGGCGATGTCGCCGCCGCAGCGGACATGAGCGAGGACGACAGGGCCGCCTTTATTCGCTCGATGGTTGAGCGGCTGGCCGAGCGGCTGCGGGACGACCCTGATGACCTGGATGGCTGGATGCGACTGGGCAACGCCTATCGCGTCCTCGGTGAGGCGGCGAAGGCGCGGGAGGCATATCTGACCGCCAACAGGCTCGCCGAGACCCTGCCTCCCGACGACCCGCGTGCGCAGGAAATCCGGCAGGCGATGTCAGAGCTGCCCGGCTGAGGCCGAAACAGCGCTATGGTTTCCCTGCCAATGCGATCAGGTGCACTGACAGGGATGCGCCGCAAGGTTTGGATCGTCCCGGGTGGTCAGACGGGTCAGGACGAACCCGGCCGTCAGAAGCAACGCGCCGCCATAGATCATGCCCGTCGCCGGGACCTCTCCGAATACGAGAAAGCCCAGCGTTGCCGCAACCACCGGCGATACGATGATGTCGACCAGCGAATAGACGTTGGCGTTCAGCGTCTTCAGCACAAGCGAGATGCCGAAATAGGCGAACCCGGTAGAGACCAGTCCCAGCATCAGCGCCCAGAGCCCGGCCGGAGCAGCAATGCCGATCCGCTCATTGACTGTCATTGCCATGATGTCGCCGGGTCCGAAGATCACCAGCACCGGCGACAGCACGAGGGCGGCAACAAGCATGGACCAGGCGATGTCGTTACCGGTCTCGGATTTGCCTTCGTGGCGCATGTAGGTGATCATCGCGGCATAGATCGCCCCATCGGCAAGCGCGACAAGATTTCCGACCATGTATCCGCCCTCCAGCGGTTTCGCGAGAACAATGCCCATGATGGCGACCGCGAAGGTCAGGTAGTGACCCCAGCTTGCTTTCTCATCGAGAAACAGCGCCGAGAATATGAAGGTGAAGAACGGCGCGATACTCCAGAAAATGACCGCGTTGGCAATCGGCACCAGGGTCATGGCGTAATTGAAGACGCTGATCTGGGTGGCGATCAGCATACCGATGATGGCGGTGTCCTTGAGGTTCTTCCACGGAACGCGAAGCGGGTTCCCGGTTGCGAACGGCATCAGAATCATGAGGAACAGCGCGGCCGTGAGGATGGCGTAGAAATTCACCGTGTGGATCGGGATCAGACCGCCTGTCAGCTTGACGAAGACGCCGATTGTCGCCTCCGAGAAGGTGATGAGAAGCAGTAACAGGATGGTGCGCATGGGTCGGTTCTGATCCTCTCTCGTTCACGCTCTCAGGACGCCGCCGGCTCGTCGCGGTCCTCCTGGCCACTTATTGCGTCGCGGCTCGCGTTCCCGATCCAGCACATGTCGCAGACCGGGTCGCCATGGGACAGAGTACGCCGGCGGCGATAGTGACCGCGCTGGCCATCCCCGGCGATGACGTCGGCACCGGGCCAGTCGTAGCGGCACCAGCTCTGCCGGAACGACTCCAGCGACTCAGGATCGTCCTCCGCCCGGGCGATGCGGCGCACGAAGCTCTGCGGCGGGCAATGGGTGAAATGCGTGAACAGGTCGTCCCCGTCCCGGCTGACCCGAACGGCGTAACCCGGCGCACCGGAGGGCGCGAAGGGAAACACCAGCAGCGCGCGGATGGTCCAGCGCAGCCGACGGCCGGAATCGCGGGTGAGCAGGCGCACGGGCAATGCGCTGAGCGCCAGCATCCGCCGGTAGATGTCCCAGCCGAGATCGGCGACCACCTGTCGCGCGGTCTCGGGCGCGATGCCACAAGCGCGCAGGCTGCGGTCGGCCGCAATCGTCCAGATCGCCATTTCCACCATCAGCCGGCTACCGAAAGTCGGAAGCTCTGCCTGCTGCGCATGGGGGCGAAGGCGGACGGTTTCCGCGGTCATCGCCACCACGAATGCCTCGATTTCGGGCGTCAGCCAACGGATCTCGCACCCCTCCGTGTCGCGCAGGCCGCGCGTGGCAAGGCCGCGCCCCGCCGCCCGGGCGACGATGCGCCCGATCAGCTTGCGTGCCAGCCACAAGCGGAGCGAACCGTCAGACATGGCCGACCTGATGGCCCGAGGTGATATCGATCGTCTCGGCACCCGACTCGTCCAGACACTCGGTTTCAGTCTGGAGCGTTACGAAGAAGAAGCCGTGATCGCGGCGCAGCAAGCGGTGCGCCCGTCGTTGCACCGCCTGCGGGTCCACGCCGTCACCCACGCGAAGGTGCGCCGAAAACACGTTCCGCCCGCTGGTCAATGTCCATGCGTGGACATGATGCGCGTCGTGCACACCGTCGAACGCTTCCAGATCCGCGATCACCGAGTTCAAATCTATCTCGCTCGGCGCTGCCTCCATCAAGAGCCGCGCCGCATCCCGCAGGATGCCCCAGCTGGCCCAGAGCAGCACGAAGCCGAAAGCCATGCCCAGAAGTGGGTCGATCATCAGGAAACCGGTAAAGCGGATCACCAGCGCCGTGACGATGATGAGCAGGCTGCCCACGAAGGTCTGGATGATGTGCCAGAGCGCGCCGCGCACGTTCATGTCGCTCCGGCTCTGTTTCCAGATGAGGCCAAGCGAAATGAACTCCGTCACAAGACCCCCGGCTGCAGCAAGCAGCATTGGCCCTGTCGGCAGGTCGATGGGCGCGTTCAGCCGCATCGCGGCCATATAGATAACGACGAAGGCCATTCCGGCCAGGAACCCGCCATTCACCAGCGCGCCGAGGATTTCGGAGCGGTACCAGCCAAAGCTGAATGTTGCATCGGCAGGCCGCCGGGAAAGCCGGGCCGCGCCCACGGCGACGAGGATTCCGCCCACGGCGGAAAACGTGTGGAATGCATCCGACAGGACAGCGATCGATCCGGTCCAGAGCCCGATACCAAGCTCAATGATGAAATAGACGCCGGTCAGCCAGGCCGAGATGACCATACCCCGCCCGCTTGTCGGCATGTGCGATCCGTGTCCACGAATATGGAATTCTGTTTCGGAACTCATCGAACCTCCTTTCCGTGGCAGTTTATTGATGCCTCCCCACATGAAGAGCGCGCCCTATCCGCCCGACGCCACCGCGCGCTCCGCCGCCTTCTCGAGCGCTGATAGAACCGCTTCGGACGACAGGAGCTCGGGCAGGACGATACCCTCGGGAGCGCCGGGTCCATAGACAGCGTTGAACGGAATACCGTAGCGGTCGAAGGTCTCCAGATAGCGCGAGATTGCCTCGTCGGGCCGGGTCCAATCGGCCTGCATCGCCGTCACGCCCGGCGCGCGAAGGGCCGTTCGAACCGGCGCGCGGTCAAGCACGAGCGCCTTGTTGGCCTTGCAGGTGAGACACCAATCGGCGGTCACATCCACGAAAACCACCTCTCCGCGCGACACGAGCTTCGGAATTTCTCGACGGTCGAATGCGGCCCAGTCCGTCGCCGGCTTGGCGTTCGGCGTGCCGGCCGCAGAAAGGAATCCCGCCAGGAAGATGGCCAACGCGCCCGTGGCCGCAGCCCCGGACAAGCGGGGGCCTGCGGCCAGGCGCTTGGCGGACAGAAGCGCGACCAGGATTGCACTGGCTGCCAGAACCGCGAGCGCGGACGCCATGCCGCCAACGCCGATCAGCACCCAGAACAGCCAGCCGGCGGTGCCCGCCAATGCCAGCCCGAGCAGAATCTTCAGCCACAGCATCCAGCGGCCCGGCTTCGGCAGGCGCGAGATCGCCGCCGGAAACGCGGCAACGATGAGATAGGGCAAGGCCAGACCGATCCCCAGTGCAGTGAAGATCACCGCGATATCGAGCGCGCGTCCGGCAAGCGCAAAGGCCACGGCGGTGCCGAGAAACGGCGCCGAACAGGGTGTCGCGAGGATGGCGGCGAAGGCGCCCGTGGCAAAGTCGCCACCATAGCCTTTGCCGCCGCCCGCACGCGCGAGCCGGGTTTGCATTGAGGAAGGCAACTCGATCTCGAATGCCCCGAAAAGGTTGGCGGAAAACACGGCCAGGACAAGGAACATGACTGCCAGAAAGACGGGATTCTGGAATTGCAGCCCCCAGCCCACCGTCATCCCGAGACCGCGCGCCGCGATGGTCAGCGCCGCAAGCGACCACATGAACGCCAATACGCCGAGCGCGGAGACGGCGAACCCCTTGCGGATGCGGCCCACGCCCTGGTCGCGGCTCTTCATCGCCGAGGACAGCTTGATGGACAGCACCGGCAGCACGCATGGCATGACGTTCAGGATGAGACCGCCGAGAAAGGCGATCACGGCAATCCAGGCCAGTTCCGCAACACCGGGCAGTACGCGGTCCAGAGTGAAGGGCGGCTTCGCTGCTTCATCCGTCAACTCGGCGAAAAGGCTGGCCGCACGGTCGCCATCGGTCACGGTAATCCGCAGATCGGGCAGGTTGGCGGCTGCGCTCAGAACCGGCAGACGCGCCCAGAGCAGACGGCCGCCCTCGCCCAGACGAATATCGGGCTCGCCGAATGCTGTGCCCGCGCCCAGTTCGGGAAAAACATCCGGACCCGCAAATGGCTGCTCGCTGCGCGCGGCCAGCGTCAGCGCGGTCATGTCCGGGTCGAGATGGGCCGACTGGACCCTGATACCGCTCTCGGCCCCCTCGTCCGGCACCTTTTCCGCATAGGCGGAAATGAGCGCCGCCGACCGCGTGTCGATTCCGCTCGCGCGCGGCAGTGACAGGGTCAGTGTGAACTCCTGCGGGACGCAAACGGTCGAGCAGGTCAGAAGCGTGACATCGGCATTCAACCGCACCGGCGCGCCGGGGTCTGACAATGCGATACGCAGCGGAAATACGACCTCGTCGTGATATCCGAAATTCTCGATCCCGAAGGCCGTGAACCGTTCCGGGGCGGGCCAGAGCAATTCGACCTCTTCCACATTCTCCGATCCCGCCCAGTCGATCGAGGGCGGGATGCCGACCTCGCCCGGGGACCGCCAATAGGTCTTCCAGCCCTCGCCCAACTCCAGATGCAGCCCGGCGGACAGGGACGTCGCGTTCGGGCCGACTCCGTTTTCGGCTGCGATCAGACGCGCCTCGAGAGCGGGGTTGGAAAAGCTCCCGGATTCGGCGGCGTTCGACATACTGGCCAGCCCCGCGCCGAGAAAACCGAGGCAGGCCAGCAGAATCAGCTTTGCGACGAAAAGCCGCGAGAATTTGTTCATCACGCTGTCTGACACTGGGACGTCCAATCTTCCTCGATTTCCATCTCGGCAACACGCAGAATGGTCTTCTCATCGATCTGGCCCTGGATGATCGTTCGCCCGATTATCAGGGCGGGCGTTCCAAAAATGCCGAATACCCGTGCGAGAGCAGCACTGTTTTCCAATTCTTCGGTAACAGGGGCGCTTCGCATGTCGGTAATCAGGCGTTGGTGATCGACACCGATGTCTCGCGCCAAAGCCTGTAAATATTTCGGTGTCGCCACAAACGAGGATTTCATGAGCCGTTCATGAAATGCGACATAGGCACCTTGGCGTTTCGCCGCCAGCGCCGCCTTGGCCGCGACCTCCGACGATTGCCCGAGAAGCGGCAATTCGTGCCAGATGGCACGCAGGTTGCTGTCGGGACGTGCATCGAGCGCCGCAAGCGTCCTGGTCTGAACACGGCAATAAGGGCAATAATACTCTGTAAAAAACGCCACCGGAACGCGCTGTGTTTCAGACAGGTCATCGCCGTAGAGCGCACCGCAGATATCTGCCCTGACCCGCGCTTCGGCATCCGCCAGACTATCCGGGCCCATGGCGTTCATTCCGATGAAGAGATCGAAGCCGCTCGAGCTTTCGCTGGCGGACAGCCTGCGAAAGCCCCGCGGGTATTGAACGTCCTCGAAGTTGAGTTCGGTCGAACCGAGATCCGGAAAATACCAAAACCCGGCGTAGGCGGCCGCAACAGTCGCAAGAACTGCCAATGTATTCCGCCGTCCTTCAATCATATCCCATCACCTTCACAACTATTCCAAAGCGAAGGCGAAGCCCTCCCTGCCGTCCCGACATTCAAGCACTGCCAGCCCACTGCCCGTTATTTCCTTTACCT
This sequence comes from uncultured Roseovarius sp., assembly GCA_947503145.1. GTDB lineage: Bacteria > Pseudomonadota > Alphaproteobacteria > Rhodobacterales > Rhodobacteraceae > Roseovarius. The sequence continues at coordinate 65,244 of CANNCP010000013.1, read as the reverse complement.
CACAACCTGCAGGCAGGTCGGCCACCTGACCGCTCGAAGAGAGCCGGACATCACCGCTTCGCTCGCATTGCGCGATGGTCTGGGCGCAGGCGCCAAGTAAGAGCATCGCCCAAAGCGGCAGAAGACGGCGAACGATACCCAATCTCACCCCGGCCTAATCGGCGGCTACTTTTTGATCCACCTGGATCGCAACATCATCGGTCCGCTCGCTCTTCGTATCATGGCATGATTTTCCCATCATCCGATGCATGATCAAATGTGCGGCGACGCACAAAAGCAGAGGTGCGAAGACGTAGAGCCCGGAGGTCAATCCGCCCGCAAGTCCCCCCGCCATCACGAACGCTGCGATTGGAAGCAGCATCACCGCGCAGCAGGCCCACATGGCGTATTTCATCACCGGCATCGTGCTCGATTTCTCAACAGGAGTTTCAGATTCATTCATTTTCGTTGCATCTCCAAGCATACAGGAGATGGGCTAAAGCCTTCCTGCGCCGGAAGGTCAACGATACAAACCGATACAAAAATCACGGTCTTGTCAGGGGGCATCTGCTTGACCTTCCGGTGCTGGAAGGTGGTTTATCCCGCTAAAACAGGCAAGAAATAGATGTGAGAGCAGGTTATGACAGAACATGGCAAAAACCCCCTCGACCGGCGTGGATTTCTGATGGCGGGAGTCAGCGGTGCTATCGCACTGGCGTCCCCAACGCTTCTTCGGGCGGAGGAAGCGTCCGTGGTGAGGCGCAACATGTCTTCCTTCCGGCTACACGCTTGGCAGGATCACTTCGACAGCCTTGGCAAAGGCATCCTGCTCTCGGACACGAACACCAGGGTGCTCCAGCATTGGACTGCCGATGGGGAGATGCGTATCTATCCCACCTCGGTGCCGTTGTCCGACGAGCTGACACGCCGCGGTTATACCGAAGTGGTCTTCAAGGATGAGGCCCCCGATTGGGCGCCGACACCCTCGATGATCGAGCGCGATCCGACGCTGCCGCGCTATGTGGCGCCCGGGCCGGACAATCCGCTGGGTATTCGTGCCATGCACCTGAGTTGGCAGTACTATCGCATTCACGGCACCAACGACACGCGCAAGATCGGTCGCAAATCGTCGAATGGCTGTATCGGCCTTTATAACGAACAAATTGTCGAGGTTTTCGACAGATCGCCGGTTGGTACACAGGTCAAACTTATTTGACCGAAGCATTCGGTTGCGAGGGGCAAGAAAAGTATGAACAAGACATTGCTGGCGATCGTCGCCTTCTTTCTCGTCGGGGGGTTTGCGGTCTACTGGAATGCGACGCAACGGGCGACGCAAGGCACGGGCCATTCGATGATTCCGCCCGATACCAGCACCCTGGCCGAGGGCGCACCGATCGTCGAGGTGGCGCTTCCCGCCGAACTGTCGGCGGACGCGCAGATCGGAAAGCGGGCGTTCGACGCCAAATGCGCCGAGTGTCATGGTGCGAATGCGGCGGGCCAGAACGGCGTCGCCCCACCGCTTGTACACAAGACCTATGAGCCAAACCATCACTCCGACATGGCATTCGTCCTCGCGGCAAAAAACGGCGTCCGTGCGCATCACTGGAACTTCGGCAACATGCCGACGGTGGAGGGTGTGACCGATGGCGACGTGAAAATGATCACGCGTTACATTCGTGAGCTTCAGAAGGAAAACGGCATCTTTTGAACGAAAGACGCAAAATTGAACCTGTCGGCTTGCTACGCGCGATGATTCTCTGCGCGCTTTTCGCATTCGGCTTGACCCCTCAGGGCGCTGAAGCCCATTCTTCTGCTCCCGCCGCGACAAGCTCAACGCACGCCGTGGTCGACGATGATCATGGCGAAGATCATACTGTCATCCAGGAGGCATTCGGACATTGCCATCCGGGAATTGACTGCGCACTTGCGGCGATCACGGTGGATTCAGAGCGCGCACACCCCGTCAGGCGTGCCGCGACCACGAAGGTCCGGCCTCCTCACGTAACGCATGACGGGAGCGGTCCGGCCTATGAACCGCCCCCTCCACGATCCTTCACCTGATCGGACCTGTCTCGAAATCAGGATTTGAAGGACAATGACATGAAACCTACAGGGATTATCACTTCCGCCGTGCTTGTCGGCGTGGCATCGGCGGCGCTCGCCCATAGCGGCGCGACCGGTATCGTGAAGGAGCGCATGGACGCGATGTCGGCAATGGGCAAGGCCGTGAAACAGGTCGCCCCGATGATGAGCGGCGAGACGGCGTATGATGCTGATACCGTGCGGCACGCTGCGGAAACCATCGGCATGCACGCTGGCGATGCCATGACCCGTCTGTTCCCGGACGGCAGCGCAGGCATGCCATCGGTCGCGAAAGACGCCATATGGAACGATTGGGAGAGCTTTGCAGGCCTGGCCGAGGAGTTGCACAGATACGCCGAAGGCCTGGCTCTTGCCGCTGACAACGCACCCGCAAGTCAGTCGGACACCATGTCGAATACAAGCGTCATGATGGGCGGCTCCGACATGATGGGAGCCAACTCGATGATGGGCAGTGGTGACATGATGGCCGATGACACGATGGGGCGCGAAGAACTGGCCGAGATGCCCGCCAACGCGGTTTTCGCGAAGGTCAGCGACACCTGTTCGTCCTGTCACACCCGCTTCCGCGCGAAGGTGAAATGACATGAGGCGGGTTCTTGCAGGTGTTGCCGTCCTTGCCCTTTCCGGCACGGCGGCAATCGCGGCGTTGGTGGTTTGGCCCATTGGCCGACCGCCCGCCGAGATCGAGTTGACCGGCGATGTCCAGCGCGGTGCCTATCTGGCGCGCGCGAGCGGTTGCATCGCCTGTCACACGAATTTCGAGGATGGCGGCGCTCCGCTGGCGGGCGGTGCCCCGCTCGAAACCCCGTTTGGCGTCTTCTACCCGCCGAACATAACCACCGATCCCGAGCACGGCATCGGAGACTGGAGCCTGTCTGACTTCGCGATGACTGTCAGGCAGGGCGTTTCGCCCGATGGCGAGCCCTTCTTTCCGGCATTCACCTATCCGTTCTATGCGGATTTTTCCGATCAGGACGTCGCCGATATGTGGGCAGCATTCCAGACCGTCGCACCGGTAACCAACCCCGCACCACCGCACGATGTCGGTTTCCCGTTCAACCAACGCTGGGGCCTGAAACTATGGCGTGCGCTTTTCATGCATGATCCGCAGACCGAACCGGTGGAAGGAAAGAGCGTCGACTGGAACCGCGGCCGGCAACTCGTGCGCGGCGCCGCCCATTGCGGGGCCTGTCACACCGGTCGGAACCTCGCGGGCGGCCGGATGCCAGATGCCGTTTTTGCCGGCAACGACGACCTGCCCGGTGGAAACAAGGCACCATCAATCCTGTCCGACGATCTGGCAGATCGCGGATGGACCGTCGCCAATCTGTCATATGCTCTGCAAAGTGGTGTTACCCCGTCAGGAGACGTGTTCGGCGGCAGCATGGGTGAGGTTGTCCAGAACGGAACGCGGTTCCTCTCAAAGTCCGATTCGAAAGCGATGGCGATCTATCTTCTCGACAGCGATGTACCGGAACGCAGGGCTTTGGCGGGGACGCCGAGTATCGGCAAAACCATCGATTGACACGGGCGGGGCGGCGTATCGCCCCGCACATTTCAAGGACACGGAAAAGATGACGACACGGCGAGAATTTCTTGAGCAGGGCGCGGCGACGATTGCGGCTCTGACCGTTCCGGCCCTGGCGCGTGCTGCAACGCCACGCTTTACCGAACTCAAGGCCCGGCCCGCGCGCGTCCAACTTGCACCCCCAACCTATCCCAAGACTGAAATCTGGGGCTATGACGGCGCGATGCCGGGACCCGAGTTGCGGATGGCTCAAGGCGCCCGCATCCAGAGATCGTTCCTGAACGAACTGCCGCAGGCAAGTTCGGTTCATTGGCACGGGATCCGCATCGACAACGCGATGGACGGGGTTCCCGGGCTGACGCAGCCAGCTGTCGAGCCGGGACAGGGTTTCGACTATGATTTCGTGGTGCCGGACGCCGGCACCTACTGGTATCACGCGCACAACCGGTCAACCGAGCAGGTCGCGCGCGGACTCTATGGTGCGCTGATCGTGGAAGAGCCCGAGGCGCCGGATATCGACCGCGAGGAGGTATTGATCCTCGACGACTGGCTTCTCGATCCCGAAACGGCACAGATCGACCCCGACTTCACGTCACGCCATGATCGCAGCCATGCCGGGCGGCGCGGCAACTTCATCGCCACCAACGGGCGCTTTGATCTGTCGCTGGACGTGAAGCAGAACGAACGCCTGCGGCTGCGGCTGATCAATGCCGCCAACGCCCGGATATTCGTTCTTTCGATTTTCGGGATGGAAGGCTGGACCGTGGCCCTTGATGGCATGCCGCTGTCCGAGCCCAAGCCAGTAAGTGAGGTGCTGATCATTGGGCCGGGCCAGCGCGCCGATCTGATCGTGGACGTCACAGCGGCGTCGGGCGAGACAGCGCATCTTGTGCGCGTCGAGGATCAGGAGGGCGTCTCACAGGTGGCGTTTCCGGTATCGGGCCGCGCGGCGGCGGCGCGGCGCGGGTCGCCACATCCCCTGCCCCCGAACCCACGCATGGACATATCCGGCATGGAAAAAGCGGTAACGGCGCGGCTCAATATGCAGGGCGGGGCAATGGGCACACTCGATGCCGCCACCCTCGACGGCGAACGCAAGAGCTTTCGCCAGTTGGTCGAGGCAAACCAGTTCTGGTCCTTCAACGGGACGATCGGGATGACCGACACCCCGCTCGTGAGCGTGCCCGTGGGTGAGACGATCAAGCTGGAAATCTACAACGACACGTCCTTCCCCCATGCAATGCACCTGCACGGGATGCATTTCCGGGAAGTAACCGGGGACGCGGGCCTTGGCCCCTTCCGCGACACCCTGCTGATGTTTGGCGGCGAGACCCGGACCATCGCTTTCGTCGTCGACAATCCGGGAAAATGGCTGTTTCACTGTCACATGCTGAGCCATGCGGACTCGGGCATGATGACCTGGCTGGAGGTGGCGTGATGCGGAAATACCTGCTCCTTTCCGCCGTGCTTCTATCCGGTGCCGCCGCGGGCGCATGGCTGATGACGCAGGCCGGGGCCGAAACCAGCGCTCCTCCGGAAAGCGCCGATCTGGCGCAGGGCGAGAAACTCTACCAGAGCTACTGCGCCTCCTGCCACGGCGCCAACCTCGAGGGCCAGCCGGACTGGCGCTCACCTGGACCGGACGGCACGCTGCCCGCGCCGCCGCATGACGAAACGGGCCATACCTGGCATCATCCCGACAGCGTGCTCTTCGACTACACCAGGCTCGGCGGCAAGGCGACCCTCGCGGCACAGGGCGTTGATTTTGCAAGCGGCATGCCCGGCTTTGGCGATCAACTGAGGGACGACCAGATCTGGAACATCCTCGCCTATATCAAATCCACCTGGCCGGATCGGCAACAACAGATTCAGGCCGAACGCAGTGCCGCCGAGTCCCAGAGAGAAGGAAATTGACAATGCACCCGATGAAAACCGCAGCCCTGGCGCTTGGCCTGGCTATCGTGCCGATTGCCGGCTTCGCGCAAGAGCCGAGCGATACACGGATCAAGGAACTGGCGCTGGAAGCGATCCGGGAAAATCCGCAGATCGTCATGGAAGCCGTGCAGTTGCTCGAACAGGAGCAGGCGGCCACCCGGGCAGACGCAGCTGCCGACGTTCTGAAAAACCAGCGCCAGTTGCTCGAGCGTGATCCGAACGCGCCGGTCCTCGGAAATCCCGAAGGCGATGTCACGGTCGTGGAGTTCTTCGACTACAACTGCCCTTACTGCAAGCGGGCCATGTCCGAAGTTCAGGGGCTTCTGGATGCCGACAGTAATGTTCGGCTCGTTTATCGCGAATGGCCCATTCTCAACGAAGATTCGGTGTTCGCGGCAAAAGCGGCCCTGGCCGCAAGGCAGCAGGGAAAATACGAGGAGTTTCACTGGGCACTGATGGGTATGGAAGGGCGCGCCGAGGAAGCATCGGTCATGCGCCTGGCCGAGGAGATCGGGCTCGATATCGAACAATTGCGCACCGATATGGACGCGTCCGAGGTGCAGGAGCATATCGACGAATCGATGCGCCTGTCCCAGGCGCTCGGTTTCAACGGAACACCGTCTTTCGTGATCGGAGACGCCCTTGTGCCCGGATTTGTCGAACAGGATCAACTGGAGGCTCTGGTCGACAAGACACGGGAAAGTGATTGATCTCGCTCGCCAGATCAGATGTTGGAATGGCGCCGGACCCGCCGGCGCCATTTTTCGTATCAGGTCGCTGCCGGTGTTTTTGCATCATAGCCGGCATCGCGAATTGCTTCGGACACGGCCCGCTCGCTTAGAAAGCTCTCCACCTCGACAATATGCGCCCCAAGGTCACAGGAAACCCTGGCGGTTGGATCAATTGCCTTGATCGCCTTCTCGATTGCAGCGGTGCAGTGCCCGCAGCTCATGTCCGGTACGCTCAATCTGGTCATGCCTATCTCCTTCGAATTCCAGTTCAGGTGAGGTCTTCCACCGCAGGAAGGTCAAGGACGGAATGGAATATTTTTGAACCCTATTGACCTTCCATCAGGTGGAACCCCTATCTTTCGGACAAATCCAGACAGGAGTCCGCCATGCCAGATTCGCAAACCCTTCGGCTTTCCGTGCAGAACATGTCTTGCGCTTCATGTATCGGACGGGTCGAGCGGACCCTGTCCGCGCTGCCGGGCGTCGATGACGTCCATGTGAACCTCGCCAATGAGACCGCGCAGGCGCAGATCGATGCGCCCGAGCGGATCTCCGACGTCATGACAGCGCTGGATGAGGCGGGTTATCCGGCACGGACCCAGGATGTGCGTCTGAACGTGGCGTCGATGTCCTGCGCCTCCTGCGTGGGGCGCGTGGACAAGGCGCTGGCGGCGGTACCCGGTGTGCTGGAGGTCAACGTCAACCTCGCCTCGGAAACCGCGACCGTGACCTATGCCGAAGGGGCGGTGGAGCTTGCGGATTTGCTGAAGGCGGCCGAGGACGCAGGCTACCCTGCGGAGCCCGCAGAGGACACCGCCTCGGAGGATCGCAGCGCCCGCAAGGACAGCGAGGCCAAGGCGATGGCGCGAAAAACCGCGCTGGCCGCCGCCTTTGCCCTTCCCGTCTTCCTTCTGGAAATGGGCGCGCATGTCGTGCCGGGTGCGCATGACCTGATCGGGCGCACCATCGGCCATCAGACAAGCTGGATGATCCAGTTCGTGCTGACCACCATCGTGCTGGCCTGGCCGGGGCGTGCCTTCTACACCAAGGGCTTCCCGGCGCTCTTCAAGGGCGCGCCGGACATGAACAGCCTCGTCGCGGTCGGCACCTCGGCGGCCTATCTCTTTTCGCTGGTGGCCCTCTTCGCGCCCGCACTGCTGCCCGAAGGCTCGCGCGCCGTCTATTTCGAGGCGGCGGCGGTGATCGTGGTGCTGATCCTGCTGGGCCGCTGGATGGAGGCGCGCGCCAAGGGCCGCACCGGCGCCGCGATCCAGAAACTGCTGGGGCTTCAGGCGCGCACCGCGCGGGTTCTCGTTGACGGTGAGGCGCAGGACGTGGCGATCGAGAGGATCCGCGTGGGCGACATCCTCGTCGTGCGTCCCGGCGAGCGGATTGCAGTGGACGGAGAAGTGACCGACGGCAGCGCCCATGTCGATGAAAGCATGATTACCGGCGAGCCGGTGCCGGTGGCCAAGGGCACCGGCGATCCGGTCACGGGCGGCACGGTCAATGGCACCGGCGCCTTCCAGTTCCGCGCCACGCGCGTCGGCGCCGATACCACGCTGGCGCAGATCATCCGCATGGTCGAACAGGCGCAGGGCGCCAAGCTGCCGATCCAGGGCATGGTCGACCGGATCACGCTGTGGTTCGTGCCTGCGGTGATGGCCTTCGCGGCGCTGACGGTTCTGGTCTGGCTGGTCGTCGGCCCCTCGCCCGCGCTGTCCTATGCGCTGGTGGCCGGGGTGTCGGTGCTGATCATCGCCTGCCCCTGCGCGATGGGTCTGGCCACGCCGACCTCGATCATGGTCGGCACCGGACGGGCCGCCGAGATGGGCGTGCTGTTTCGGAAGGGAGACGCGCTGCAGCAATTGTCCGGCATCGGCGTCGTGGCCGTCGACAAGACCGGCACCGTCACCGAAGGCCGTCCGGAGCTGACCGACATGGTGCTGTCGGGCGGGTTCGTCCGGACCGAAGTTCTGGCACTGGTCGCTGCGGTCGAGGCGCAGTCGGAACATCCCATTGCCGATGCCATCGTCCGCGCGGCCCGGGCCGAAAACGTGGCGCGGCATGAGGTGGAGAGCTTCGAGTCGATTACCGGCCACGGCGTCCGCGCGCATGTCGCCGGGCGCGATGTCCTGGTCGGGGCCGACCGGCTGATGACCCGCGAAGGGTTGGAACTTGGTGCCCTCGCCGAGGCGGAAACGCGCCTCGCCGAACAGGGGCGCACCGCGCTCTTTGCCGCCATCGACGGGCGGGTGGCCGCGGTGATCGCGGTGGCTGACCCGGTGAAGCCTTCCAGCGCGGCGGCCATCGGTGCGCTGCACGATCTGGGACTGAAGATCGCCATGATCACCGGCGACAAGCGCGAGACGGCGGAGGCGATTGCAAGGGAAACCGGTATCGACCAGGTGATCGCGGGCGTTCTGCCCGATGGCAAGGTCGCGGCGCTGGACGATCTGCGGAAAGGCGGGCGGCAGGTGGCCTTCGTCGGCGACGGCATCAACGACGCGCCGGCGCTTGCGCATGCGGATGTGGGCATCGCCATCGGCACCGGAACCGATGTGGCGATTGAGTCGGCCGATGTGGTGCTGATGTCGGGCGATCTGCGCGGCGTGGTGAATGCCTATCAGGTGTCCACCCGCACCATGCGCAATATCCGCCAGAACCTGTTCTGGGCCTTTGGCTATAACGTGGCGCTGATCCCGGTGGCGGCGGGTGTGCTCTATCCACTGTTCGGCCTGTTGCTGTCGCCGGTTCTGGCCGCGGGCGCGATGGCGCTGTCCTCGGTCTTCGTGCTGACCAACGCGCTCAGGCTCCGCCGTGTGTCCCCCGCAATGGACGAGACGAGGTCGGTCCGCCCGGCCGCCAACCTTTACCCCGCCCCTGCCGAATAAGGAGGATTTTGAGATGAACATCGGAGATGTCGCGGAACGCTCCGGCCTGCCGGCCAAGACAATCCGCTATTACGAGGATATCGGGCTGGTCAAGCCGCTGCGCAGCGCCAACGGCTATCGCAGCTTTCGCGACCGCGACGTGCACAAGCTGGCATTCCTCGGGCGCGCCCGCGCGCTCGGCTTCAGCATCGAGGATTGCCGCAATCTCCTGAAGCTCTACGAGGACGACGACCGCACCAGCTCCGAGGTCAAACAGATCGCCGAAGTGCAGCTTGACCGGATTGACCGGAAGATCGCGGAGTTGACGGAGATGCGCGCGACGCTTGCGCATCTCGTCGATGCCTGCGCCGGAGACCACCGGCCCGACTGCCCTATCCTGGCCGATCTTGCAGCGAAAGAGGAAGAAATCGCTCTGCTGAATGAAGCCGGTTAAGAGGGACAGTCGCGTATGACACTGGCTGCAGGGCTGGTCATCATTCTTTTCGGATTGTGCGGTGGCCTGCATGCGCGTGCAATGGCATTCGCCATGCACCTTACCGACCGGAAGCACATCACCGGCACAGGTGCACTGTTGATTGCCCTTTACGTCCTGGCGGCCGCGCATATTGCCGAGGCAGGGCTCTACGCGGTCGGCTTCTTTATCGGCGAACCGACGGGCATTGGCGGTTTTGCGCAAGCTGACGTGAACTCATTCATGGATGTGTTCTATTTCTCAGTGGTGAATTATTCTTCCCTTGGGCTGGGCGACATCTATCCGACAGGTCATCTGCGCTTTCTGGCGGGGATTGAGGCGCTGAACGGTTTCTTGCTGATCAGCTGTTCGGCTTCGACCATCTTTCTGGTCACGACCAGACGACATTCCTGACGCCTGCCGCATATCTGGACTTTCCAAAGCTTTGGAACCCTCCAGCGCTGGAAGGTCGTTACCTTGTTTTAACGCGAATCTGAAAGGTCACTCATGTCATATTGGAGATTTGCCGCAATGATCGCGACCTCGACGGTCGTGATGTTCATCCTGATGTATCTCAATACCTACCTCTGGGCGCATGTCTTCTGGTCGGAGACACGGGCCTACATGGCGGTCCTGATGGGCGCGACAATGGCCTTCATCATGCTCGGATTCATGTTGTCAATGTATTCCAGCAAGACAATCAACGCCTCGATTTTTGCGGGTGCAGCGTTGGCCTTCGCAGCGTCGCTCTGGCTGGTGCGCAGCCAGGTGACGGTCGGCGATACCAGCTTCATGCGGGCGATGATCCCGCATCATTCCATCGCCATCATGACGTCGAGCCGGGCCAATATCGAAGATGCCCGCGTGCGCAAGCTGGCCGATGAAATCATCTATGCCCAGGACAAGGAAATTGCCCAGATGCGGTATCTTGTCGACGAGATCGAGGCATCGGGCGTGATGTCCGAGCCGCAAGAGTCGAGTGTCGGCGAAATCGTGAGCCTCGACCAGGCGCTTTCCACGGCCAATATACCGGTTCTCGATCCGGGCTTCATGAGTGACGCGGAAATCGCGCGGCTTTTCCCAGATGGTCCCACCTGCACGTTCTCCTACACCTCCGACAGTCCCGCGGTGCTCGCAATCGGTTCGGTCGGTGACGACATGGCGGGCCTTGTGAAACTCAGCGGCGATCTGGTGCGGCTGGACGTTGCGCCGGAAGGCGATATTGCGACCGGCGCCGCGCCGCGCGCGGACGGTCTTGCCATAGAGGTGAGCGCGCCGGGCGGCGGTGCCCTGAACGCGGACGGAACCATGCAGGAGGCCGACCTGACCCTTGAGCTGGATGCCGGCCTGACCGCCGGGTTCCGCGGCTTCTACCGGTGTGCGCCGTGAGCGTCGTTTCGGGATGGCACGGGCAGGTCGGACGACACTGCGGTTGGATATGCTATCCTTCACGGAATGGGTGATAAGGCGTCGGGAATGACCCCGCGCGGAACGTGAACGGAGGACAGGACGATGACCGGGATCGCAATGCCCCTCATCCTTGTGCTGCTTGCCATCGCCTTTGCGGTCGCGATGCAGCGGATCGGCGCGCGGACTGATGCGACATGGCCGCAGCGCGCGCCCTTTCTCGGGGGTGGGCTGCCCGAAACCCATGCCTGGCAGCGGTTTCATGTGCGCTATTACCCGATGACGCTGCTCTTCATCGCCTTTGAGATGGAGATGATGTTCATGTATCCGTGGGCGGTGGTCTATGTCGAAACCGGGCCGGTGGCGCTGGCCGAGATGGGCATGTTCCTCGGCATCCTGTCCGTCGGTATCCTCTATGGCTGGCGCGAGGGGGTGTTCCGATGGCAATGAACTGGCTTTCCGCCCTGGCGCGCGGCGCCGAGATCCCGGTTTTTGCGGTGGTTGGCGCACAGGGTCTGGTGCCGGTCGAAGGGCTGCGGCACCGGCCCGGCCTGCGTCTGGTTGACAGCCCCCGCCACGCCCGCGTGCTGCTGGTCGCGGGCGCGGTGGATGGCGCGCACAAGACCGAACTGGAACGGCTTCACGCGCAGATCCCGACGCCGCGCGGGACGGTCTGGTGGCAGGCGCCGCCGCTGTTCCAGCGGGGCGAGGCCGTGGCGGGCGACGATCCCCTGCCCGCGATCCGGGCTGCGGCAGAGGCGGATGACCCCGACCAGCGCCCCGACGTGCCGCCGCATCCCTGGCAGGGGATGGGACCGCACGGGCAAGGCGGGCGCGGCATGATGGGCGGCAATCCCTATGGCCGGCCGATGGCGATGACTGCGGACGACATCCGCGACGGGCTGGCGCTGGATGCCTATACTGCGCGGTTCGGCCCGTTCCTGCCGATGTGGCCGCCGGGGCTTGTGCTGGATATGACGTTGCAAGGTGACGTGATCGTATCGGCCACCGTGGTCTCGCCACCGATTGAACAGGGGCGGCGGGGCGATGCGCCCGCCCTCTGCGCCGCGCGGATGCTGCGGCTGATGGGGATCGGGCCGGTTGCTGCACGGATGCGCGGGGCGCTCATGGCGCTGCCCAAAGGCTCGGGCATGCGGCGACGGCTGGCGACATGGCTACGCGGTGAGGCGGTTGCCGAAACACCCGCCCCCTTGTCCGAGGCGCTGCCGGGTCTGGAATGGGCCGAGGCGGTGCTCTGGCTGGCCAGTTTCCCGCCCTCGCGCCTGCGCGCCGCCTTTTTGACCAAGGAGACCGCATGATCCTTGCAACCGTCATCCTGCTGATGGCGCTGCCGCCGCTGGTCTGGTTTGCCGCGATGTTCGACCGCATCGGCACCGGGCGCGGCGCCGTTGTCATGGGGCCGATCCGCAATGGCGCGGCGCTGCTGCTGCGTCCGAACACCCCGACCGAGGCGCCCGACCGGCTGGTATCTGGCGCTGGCGCTGGTGGGCCTGTCAGTGGTGCCGCTGGCCGAGGACGTCGTCGCCAGCGATCTGTCAACCGGCCTTGTCCTTTGGGGCGCTAGCGAGGCGCTGACGGTGGTGGTCGTCTTTCTGCATGGCTGGTCGCCGAACGCGCCCTTTCCACTGATCGGCGCCTATCGCTATGTCGCCATCGCCCTGCCGGCGATGCTGCTGTCGATGTTCGTGCTGATTGGCGCGGCGCTGCCGGCGAAATCGCTGTCGGTCGTGGAGGTCGTCGAGGCGCAGCGCGGTCTGTGGAACGTGGTGCGCCAACCGCTCGGCCTGCCGCTCTTCATGGCGCTGGGGCTGGCGATCACCTTGCGCGGGCCGTTCGATTATGCCGATGGCGCGGAACTGGCGGGCGGCACCAGCGCCGAGGAAAGCGGCCCGGCGCTGGCGCTTTGGAAATTCGCGCGGGCGGCGATGCTGGTAGCTTTCTCGGCCATGGCAGCGACAGCCTTTCTCGGCGGCCATCTGGGGCCGGTGCTGCCGGGGCCGGTCTGGCTGCTGCTTAAGACGCTGGCCGTGATGGCCGCAACGGTGGCTGCCGGGCGGTTCTTTGTGCGGATGCCACCCGCACGGATGCTGACCCTGCTCTGGGTGGTGCTGCTGCCGCTCTCCTTCGCCAGTCTGGCGCTGGTGGGCGTGGAGGTGCTGCCATGACCGATGCGCTCTTCCTTGCCCTTTCTGCGCTGGCGATCTGGTCGGGCTGGCGCGTGTTCCGGGTCGATTCCATGGTGCGCGCCTCGTTTCAGCTGATGGTGTCTTTCATCGCCGTCGGCCTGATCGCGGTGCTGCTCGCCGCGCCCTATATCGGCATCGCCACGATCTTCATGATGGCGGTCGAGATGATGGTCATGGCGCTGTTCATGGTGATGTTCATGATGAACCCCGCCGGGCTGAACCCGATGGTAATGGTGCATCAGCACCGCTTTGCCGTCGCGGCGGGGATCGTCGCCTTTGCCGGGCTGTCGGCGGCGGCGCTGCTGTCGGACCTGCCATCGAACCCGGTGCCACAGGGCGCCGACGTGGTGCGCGCTCTGGGCCACGAACTCCTCGGGCCGTCGATGCTGATCTTCGAGACAGCGGGCGTCACGCTTTTGGCGACGATGATCGGCGCGGTGGTGCTGTCGGCCCGCTCGGGCCGCTATAGCGACTCCGACGCTGGATCTGTGCCGCCCGGCCTTACCCCCGGCGGCGCGCCCGCGGGGCGGCAGCCGGAGAATGGCGGCGGACATCACCACCACGGAGGGCATTGAGATGACGCTGGTCTCCGTCCTGATCGTCGCCGCCGCGCTGATCGGCATCGGGCTTTACGGCGCGCTGTCGCAGCAGAGCTTCGTCATGCTGATGATGGGGCTGGAGCTGATGTTGAACGGCGCGATCCTCGCAGTGATCGGTTTCTGGGCGTTCTCGCTTGGTGGCGCGCCCGAGGGGCAGCTTCTGGCAATCATCGTCATGGCGGTGATGGCGGTCGAGATGGCGGTGGGCTTTGCGCTTGTCGTCGCGGTCTACCGCAAGCGGCAGGCGGACATAACCGAAAGCCTGAAGACGATGAGGCATTGATGCTGTTCGCGCTGCCTCTCTTTCCGGCGCTGGCCGGGCTGGCGATCTGGACGCAAGGCGACGGGCCGCGGCTGCGCCTGGCGCTGATAACGGGCGGCGCGGCAGTTGTGACGCTGGCGCTGGCGGTGCTGGCCGCCGCGCAGGGCTGGCAGGGCAGCTTTGTCTGGGGCACGGGGCTGGAATTGCGGCTGGCGCTGACGCCGCTTTCGGCCGCCGTGGCGATCACCGTCCCGGCGGTGGCGCTGGCGGTTCTGGTCTTTGCCGCCGCGCATGAGGAACGGCGCGGGCGGGCGCGGCTGCTCGGCCTGATGTTGATATTCACCGGCGCGATGCTGCTGACCGTGACCGCCGCCGACCTGCTGTCGCTGCTGATCGGCTGGGAGGTGATGGGGTTCTGTTCCTGGGCGCTGATCGGCCACCATTGGCGCGACCACACAAACATGGCCTCGGGGCGCTATGCCTTCGTGACCACCCGGCTGGGCGATCTGGGCCTGTTCATCGCGCTGATGGCGACATGGAGCGGCGCGGGCACGCTCGATTATGCCGCGCTCGGGCGGCTGAACGGAACGGCGCTGGCGCTGGCCGCCTTCGGCGTGCTGGTCGCTGCCGGGGCCAAGGCGGGGCAAGGGCCGTTCGCGGTCTGGCTGTTCCGCGCGATGGACGGGCCGTCCTCGGTCTCGGCGCTGCTGCACGCGGCGACGATGGTCGCGGCGGGGGCCTATCTGCTGGCGCGGCTGCATCCGTGGCTAAGCGGCGTGCCGGGCTGGAGCGGCGCGGTCATCGCGCTTGGCCTCGTCACGGCGCTGGCGGGCGGCGCGGTGGCGGTGATGCACGGGCACGCGAAAAAGCTGCTGGCGGCCTCGACCTCGGCGCAACTGGGGCTGATGTTCGTGGCCGTGGCCGTGGCCGTGGGCGTGGGCTACCCGGGCGTCGCGGTGGTGCATCTGGTCACCCATGCCGCGTTCAAGGCACCGCTGTTCCTGTCTGCCGGGATCGCGGGAGAGGCCGCCGGAACCTATCGCCTGCGCGAAATGGGATATATGCACGCGCTGCCCTGGACAGCCGGGCTGACCGCGCTGGCGGCTCTGGCGCTGGCAGCGGTGCCGCCCATGGGCGCCGCCTGGAGCAAGGAACGGATTGCTGCCGCCGCCATGCACGAAAGCCTCTGGCTGGGGCTTGCTGTGATGGTCGCAGGCGCGCTTTCCGCCGCGTATGCCGCGCGGTTTTGGTGGCTGGCCTATGCGCCGGGGAATACGGCGCCGGAGGCAAGGCCGCGCTGGCCCGAGATTGCCGCGACGGGGGCGCTGGCCCTGGCTTGCGTCGGTCTTGGGCTGTTGTGGCTCGACCCGGTGCAGGCGGCATTGCCGATGCGCCTGCCCGAGGGGGTATCGCTGGAAACCGCAGTGTCGCTCGTGCTGGTCGCCACCGGCCTGCTGGCCGGGCTGACGCTGGCACGGCGGGAAAAGGCGCCGGAGCCGCAAGCCGCTGACTGGCTGGGTCTGCCTGCGCTGATCGACGCCGGGATCGTCCTGCCCTTCGGGCAGATGGCCCGTCTGGCCGCCTATATCGACGATGCCGTTCTCGATGCGCTCCCGCGCGGGGCCGCCCGACTGGCAAAGCGGGTTGCGCGTGGGTGGCGCTGGTTCGACAAGGCGGGACCGGGCGCGGTTCCGCAAGGGGCTGAGGGCGCGACACGGATGCTGCCGCACGGTCGGCGCGGTTTCCGTGGATTGATGCAAGCTGACCACAGACTGATCGACGCTGCGGTCTGGCGGACGGTCGCGATAACGCGCGCACTGGCACGTCTGAGCGATAATCCGGGCGAAACGCTGGCCGACGGCCTGCCCGAAGGAGCCGCACGCATCATCGGGCACAGTGGCGCCGATGCACGGCGGCTGCAAACCGGGCTGTCGCATCATTATTACGCGATATTCGTCACCGGCGCGGCGGCCGCGATCCTGTTCCTGATATTCCGGAGGTTCTGACGGTGCTGACACTTGCCATCCTGCTGCCCCTCGCCGCCGCGGCCCTGCTGGCCTTCGCGCCGCTGTCCGCCTCCCTGTCGCGCTCCCTGGCCATCGCGGCGGCGGCGCTGTCGCTTGTGGCGCTGGTCGTGGTCTGGGCCGGCTTCACGCCGGCGGCAGGGTTCCAGGCGGTGCAGGAGGCGCCGTGGATCCCCGCGCTCGGCGTCGCCTGGCGGGTGGGTGTCGACGGCATCTCGCTGCCGCTGGCGCTGATGAGCGGGCTGCTGTTCGTCGCCGCCATCGCCTGGCCGATGGAGCGCGAGGTGAACGCGCGGCAGTACTACGCCTGGTTCCTGTTCCTCGAAGGCGCGTCGCTGGGCGTGTTCCTGACGCTCGACCTGCTGATCTTCTACGTGTTCTTCGATCTCAGCCTCGTCGGCATGTATTTCCTGATCGGGCGCTGGGGACACGGCGAGGCACAGCGCGCGGCGCTGAAGTTCTTTCTCTACACGCTCGCCGGCTCGCTGCTGATCCTGCTGGCGATCATCGCGCTGGTGCTCATGGTCGATCCGCTGACCTTCGACATGCGCGAGCTGATCGCGATGCAGCCGGTGGCGGGGATGGACCTGCGCGCCGGGCTGATCCTTCTGGGCTTCGTCATCGGCTTTGCCGTGAAGACGCCGCTGTTTCCCGTGCATACCTGGCTCCCGCCCGCGCATGTGGACGCGCCCGGCGCGGCCTCGGCCATTCTTGCCGGCGTGCTGCTGAAGATGGGCACTTATGGCCTGGTGCGCATCGCGATGCAGATGATGCGCGAGACCTTTGCCACCTGGGCGCTGGCGATCGGCATCGTGGCGCTGATCTCGATCCTCTGGGGCAGCATCGTCGCTTTCGCGCAGGAGAACCTGAAACGGCGCATCGCCTACACCTCGGTCAACCACATGGGCTACGCGGTGCTCGGCATCGCGGTTGCGGGCTCTGCCGTGACGGGGCACGAGGCGGCGCGCGACCTGGCGCTGACGGGGGCCGTGGTCGAGATGGTGGCGCACGGGCTGATCACCGGGGCGCTGTTCCTGATCGCGGGGGCGTTCTGGGCGCGCCGGCAGGAATACGACCTCGACCACTACGGCGGGCTGGCGGGCAATGCGCCGCGCATGATGGCGGCGATGGGGCTGGCGAGCTTTGCCTCGCTGGGCCTGCCCGGGCTGGCCGGCTTCGTGGCCGAGGTGCAGATCTTCATCGGCGCCTTCGCCGTCTGGCCCTGGCTGGCGGCGCTGGCGCTGCTGGGCCTGATCGTCACGGCGGCGTTGTTCCTGGGGATGCTGCAACGGATATTCTTCGGGCAGAGGCCGCCGGCGCTGAATGATTTCGCCGACCTGACGGCGGTGGAGATGAGCGTGATGGCCGCGCTGCTGGTGCTGGTGGTCCTGATCGGGGTCTGGCCCGCCTGGCTGTTGGAGATGATCGGCGCCGGCGCCCTGCTGGCCACCGGGGGCGGCTGAGATGCCGGTCGCGGACCTTGGCCCCGAGATCGCGCTGATCGCGGGGGCCATCGCGGCGCTTTTGCTGGCGATGGTGCTGCCGCAGCCCCGGCTGGGCTGGTGCCTTGCCGCGGCGCTGACAGCACTCGCGGTCGCGGCGCTTTGGGCGCTCGCGCAAGCGGGGGCGGCGCGGCTGACCTTTTCGGGCACCTTCGCGCTGGATGGCGTGACGCTTTGGGCGCGGGCGATAATCGTGGTGACGACGGCGCTTTGCCTGGCGCTGGCGCCGTGCTGGTTCGCCAGCGACCGGCGCCATGGCGAGTTCTACACGATGACGCTGTTTTCCGCGCTCGGCGCGGTCGCGATGGCCGGGGCGGCGGACCTGATGCAGCTTGTCATGGCGGTGCTGTTGTCCTCGGTCACGGGCTATGTGCTGGCCGTCTGGCACCGCGACTGGGCGCTGTCGGTCGAGGCGGGAATGAAATACTTCCTGATCGGCGCGCTCGCCAATGCGCTGCTGGTGATCGGCGTAATCCTGTTGATGGGCATGACAGGGACCAGCGATTTCGCCGCCCTGAAAGGCGCGGATGTCTCATCCCCGCTGGCGCTTCTGGGCCTTGCGCTGATCGTCTGCGGCCTGGCGTTCAAGCTGGGCGCGGTGCCGGGGCACGCCTGGATGCCCGACGTGGCCGAGGGCGCGCCGGTGCCCGCGGCGGCCTTCCTGACGGTGGTGCCCAAGATCGGCGCGGCGCTGGCGCTTTACCGGCTGGTGCATCTGTTCCCCGAGACGGACATGCTGCGCCCGCTGATCGCGGCGCTGTCGGTTCTGACGATGAGCCTCGGCAACCTCGCCGCACTCTGGCAGACCGATGTGCGCCGCCTGATCGGCTGGTCCTCGGTGTCGCAATCGGGCTATGCGTTGATGGCTGTGGCCGTGGCGGACCTTAGCGCGGAGGCGCTGCCCGCGCTGATCTGGTTTCTGGCCGCCTATGCGCTTGCGAACGTGACCGCCTTTGCCGTCGTCGCCCATCTGCGCGGTCGCACGGCGCTGGAGGATTACAATGGGCTGGCGCGCACGCGCCCCGACATGGCGGCGGGGCTGATCGTGGCGTTCCTGTCGCTGGTCGGCATCCCGCCGCTGATCGGATTCGTGGGCAAGTTGGGGTTGTTCCTGGTCACCATCGACGGCGGCTATACATGGCTGGCACTCGCGGCGGTGCTGAACACCGTCGTCTCGCTGTTCTATTACGCGCGGGTCATCGCGCCGATGTATTTCACCGCTCGACCGGACGCGAGGCCCGCCACGTTGGGCCGGTCCAGCGGCGCAATAGCCGTGCTTTGTGCCATTGCGCTGATCGGTTTGGGGCTCCTGAGCGGCCCGTTCCTCGCCCAAGCTTTCGGAGGGGTCGTCCTGCCGTGAACAGCACGGCAAGCTGACGACCCTCGACTGGAGTACACTTCCGCGTTGCGGTTCGTTTCGTGGAATGCGACCTTTACGCGCAAATATCCTGTCAAACCCCTGAAAGGACAATGACATGAGAGTGCGATCTCGCCCCGCAATGCTGCTGACAGCAACGCTGATGCTGGGCGCGTGCTCGGCATCGCTGACCGCAATACCGGAGGCGGCCAACCCGCAGATCGGAGAGCTTCCCGAATCCGTGGCCTCGATTGCAGACCCCAACCAGGATCTTCGATCCGCGCGCCTGCGCCCCGAAGATGGATGCTATTGGTATCGACACACCGGACCCGTGGAAACCACCTTGCTGCCGCTTCGCACGGTTGACGGGCGCCCGATCTGCACACAATCGGCATCGTAACCTAGAACCGGATAGTCACTGGCCAATAGCATCGTCTTCGAACGCAGTGTGCAACGCGATGGAACATTGACGCCGTCCTTCCCCGCATGCGTTGAACGCTACAGCAACGCGTCTCAACTTTGCGCGGTGATGCGGTCCTCGGGAGGATACAGGACCGCGGTCGATCCGGTCTTTACGGTCGGATAGAGATCGTTCATGTGGGCCATCACCATCCGTACGCAGCCCGAACTCGCGCGACCGCCAATCGACTCGGGGTTGGGTGAGCCGTGAATGCGAAGATAGGTGTCCCGGTTGCCGACGTAGAGGTATAGCGCGCGCGAACCAAGCGGGTTGGTCGGGCCCGGCTCCATCCCGTCCTCATATTTTGCATAGAGTTCCGGCTCACGCTCGATCATGTTCCGGGTCGGGGTCCAGTGTGGCCACTCGACCTTGCGGCGGATCGTATAGGTGCCCGATTCATAAAGATCGCCTCGACCGATAGCCACGCCATAGCGCATGGCGGTCCCGCCCTCTTCGATGTGATAGAGGTAGCGCGCCACCGCATCGACATGGATGTCGCCCGGTATAAGCCCGTCGTTCGCGATCACCCGCGTCGGAAGGAAGCGCGGATGCAGACCCCATGGGTTGGAGGTCGTGGGGTCGTAGTTCAGCGGCGTCACCTGTGCGTCCCAAGCAGCTTTCTGCTCCTTGGTCGGCCAGCTATTCGCGAAAGCCGGTTTCACAACAGGTGTCGAGAACAACGCAGCCGTAGTCATCACGAAATGGCGTCTTGTCAGCATGTCACACATCACTCCTGTAATTCTGGTACCGACCTGGGCGGTGGTACTTTTGGTGGAGTGTAGGGCTTGCAGCAGGTGGAACTTCAAGAGTCATTTCGCTTGTCGCCCCCGCCATTACCCCCGCGCCCACCATGCATAAAGAGATGCATCACGACGGATCCCAAAAGTAGCAGTGCAAGGAACCCATTGCCCCCAAGAATGTGGAGGCGGTTTTCAAACACTAGCAAAAGCGCACCGACCCCGAGAGCGACCAAAAGGAAGATACCTGAACGCGACTTCCAGAACCCTTTTTCGGGATTCTCCTGGTGGTTGTCTTGGTTTTGCCTTGTCATATGTTCTCGTCCTGCTTTTGGTGAATGTTGAAACTGTCCGCCATCTCTGGTTCAGAATCTGAGCCGTCGCAGCCGAAGTGCGTTCAATACGACCGACAGGGATGACGCCGTCATCGCGAAAGCGGCGAAGATCGGGCTGATCAGGATGCCAAGGAACGGGTAAAGCACACCTGCTGCGATCGGGACGCCCGCCGCGTTGTAGATCATCGCAAAGAACAGGTTTTGACGGATGTTGCGCATGGTCGCGTGGCTTAGTTTCCGGGCCCGTACGATGCCATCAAGGTTTCCCTTGACCAGCGTGAAGCCCGCGCTCTCGATTGCCACGTCGGCCCCGGTGCCCATGGCGATGCCGACATCGGCCTGCGCAAGGGCAGGCGCGTCATTGACACCGTCACCTGCCATCGCGACCTTTTTACCCTCGGCTTGCAACTCCTTGATGATGCGGGCCTTGTCTTCGGGCAGCACGTCAGCGCGGATCTCGTCGATGCCCAGCCGGCTCGCGACTGCCTGCGCCGTGCGCTCGTTGTCGCCCGTCGCCATGATGATCCGAAAACCCTGCTCGTGCAGCGCTTCGATCGCAGCAGGGGTGGTTTCCTTCACCAGGTCAGCGACGCTCACGAGGCCGGCGATGGCGCCGTCCAATACGATGAACATCACCGTCTCGCCCTCGTCGCGGCGCGTGTTGGCCGTATCGACCAGTGCGCCGCTGTCCAGCCCCAGATCATGGATCAGGGCCGCATTGCCAAGCGCCACGGACTTGCCGTCCACCCGGCCCTTGACGCCTTTGCCGGTCACGGCCTCGAAATCCTCGGCCTTGGAAAACTCGATGCCGCGTTCCTCGGCGCCGCGTACGATGGCCTCGGCCAGCGGGTGTTCCGATCCGCGCTCCAGCGAGGCAGCAAGGCGCAGCACTTCGGCCTCGTCGTGCCCCTTCTCGGGCAGCACGGCTACCAGCTTGGGCTTGCCTTCGGTCAGGGTACCGGTCTTGTCCACGATGAGCGTGTCGATCTTCTCGAACCGCTCCAATGCTTCGGCGTTCTTGATCAGCACGCCCATCTGCGCACCGCGGCCCGTAGCGGTCATGATCGACATCGGTGTCGCGAGGCCAAGTGCGCAGGGACAGGCGATGATCAGCACGGCCACGGCGGAGACGAGACCATAGGCCATCGCGGGGTCCGGTCCCCAGATCGCCCAGGAAATGAACGACAGGATCGCGATGACGATAACGGCGGGCACGAACATCCCCGACACCTTGTCAGCGTATTTCTGGATGGGGGCGCGGCTGCGCTGCGCATTTGCGACCATCTGCACGATCTGGGACAGCATGGTGTCGGCGCCGATCCTTGTCGCCTCGATCACCAGACTGCCGGTGCCGTTGATCGTCGCGCCCGTGACAGGCTCTCCGGCGACCTTTTCGACCGGCATGGGTTCGCCCGAGATCATCGATTCATCGACGGATGAGCGGCCTTCGACAACCACGCCATCCACCGGTACCTTGTCGCCGGGGCGCACTCGCAGGTGATCGCCCAACTGCACCTGGTCCAGTTCGATTTCTTCTTCGGTGCCGTCGGGGCGGATCACCAGCGCCGTCTTGGCCGCCATATCGAGCAGCGCGCGGATCGCCTTGCCGGTACCTTCGCGGGCGTGCAACTCCATCATCTGTCCCAGCAGGACCAGGACCACAATCACGGCGCCCGCTTCAAAATAGACGCCGACATTGCCGTTCTGGTCGCGGAATCCGTCGGGGAATATCCCCGGTGCGATGACGGCCACGACGCTGAAAATCCAAGCGGCACCGACGCCCATTGAGATCAGACTGAACATGTTGAGATTCATCGTGCGGAACGAATTGTAGCCGCGGACGAAAAACGGCCAACCCGACCAGAGGATCACAGGTGTCGCCAGAACCGTTTCGATCCAGAGCGCAGTGCGCTCCCCCCACAGTTCCTGGAAATATGTGAATCCGACGAATGGACCCATCGCAAGGACCAGAACCGGGATCGTCAGCAGGGCACCAACCCAGAACCGCCGGGTGAAATCCACCAGTTCGGGGTTCGGGCCGTCATCTTCGAGGCTTACGGTTTCCGGTTCCAACCCCATACCGCAAATCGGACATGACCCCGGTCCGGGATGGCGCACCTGCGCATGCATCGGGCAGGTATAGACTGTACCGCTGTAGCCCTCGGGTACGGTGTCGTATTCGCCCTCCGTTTTACTCACGCTTGCGCTACCATGCGCCTCGGCGTGACCGGAATGGTCGTGATGCCCGTGCTCCGCAACTTCCCCTTCCGGTATCAGGAACATACCACATTTCGGGCAGGTTCCCTCCTCGGCGCTGCGCACCTCGGGGTGCATTGAGCAGGTGTAGACCGTTCCCGAATAGCCCTCCGGAACCGTGTCAAAGCTCTCCACGTCGTCCGTCCTCTTGCCAAATTTACCCTTGGTTACGTTCATCTCGTGTCCTTTCCTGTCCTGCCCTCACCGCGGGTTTTCCGCGACGGGTTCGGACCTCAATGAAACACCATGCCATTGACATGGAATCCGGCGTCGACATGTATGACTTCGCCAGTGATTGCGGTTGTGTAGTCACTGGCGAGCAAAAGCGCGGCGCGCCCGACCTCGTCAGTTGTAACGGTGCGGCGCAGCGGGGATTTGCGCTCGGTCTCGTCGATCAACTCGTCGAAATGTTCGATACCGGAGGCGGCGCGGGTCCTGACCGTGCCTGCCGAGATTGCGTTGACGCGAACCCCCTTGGGTCCGAGCTCATGCGCCAGATAGCGCACTGACGACTCGAGCGCGGCCTTGACCGGACCCATGACGCCGTAATGATCCACAACTCTTTCAGCACCAAGAAAACTGAGCGTCATCAGACTGCCGCCCGTGCGCATCAGCGGTTCGGCGAGTTTCCCCGTGCGGATGAAGGAATGGCAGGACACCAGCATCGCTTGCGCGAATCCGTCGGCCGAACAGTCGGTCAAGCGACCGTGCAGATCTTCAGACGGTGACCAGGCGACGGCATGCAGTACAAAATCGAGATGCCCCCAGGTCCGGGTCATGGCACCGAAGACCGCCTCCAGTTGACCGTCCTGTGCCACATCGCAGGGCAGCAGTATGGACGCGTCGATCTCGGTAGCCAACGGCTCGACGAATGGCCGGGCCTTGTCGTTGAGATAGGTCACCGCGAGGTCGGCGCCCGCAGCATGGAAATTGCGCGCCGCCGCCCAGGCCAGGCTGTGTTCATTGGCAATGCCGATGACTAGACCCTTCTTGCCGGTCATGTCGAGTAATCTGCCGGGGTTGCTCGCAAGGGAAACGTCTCTCATTCTGCGGCCTCCCTGATGGCGGCGGTTACGCTCAAGGGGCAACAGGCATGCTCTGCTTGCGGTGCGGCAGCGATGCTGCTCTCCTGCAGCTGTCCGCGCTCATTGTCAGACCCGATTTGATGGTGCATCAATGCCGCCACGGCGAGCGATGCCATCCGGGCGGGCGCAGGGTCGGAACGAGAGGTCAGCACGACGGGTGCTGATAAACCGACGGCAACACCGGCGGCGACCGCCCGCCCGAGATACTCCAGCGCCTTGGCAAGGATATTGCCAGAAACGAGATCGGGCACCAGAAGGATGTCGGCCCGTCCTGCGACATCCGACAGGATGCCCTTTTCCTTCGCTGCCAGCGCCGAGATGGCGTTGTCGAAAGCCAGCGGCCCATCGACCTGCGCGCCGGTAATCTGGCCGCGCCGCGCCATCAGCGTCAGGCAGGCCGCATCGAGCGTCGAGGCGATGCCGCTCGCGACCGTCTCGACCGCCGAGAGAACGGCGACGTGCGGCTCTGCAATTCCAAGGATGTGCAACATATCGACGGCATTCTGGCAGATCTCGGCCTTTGCAGTCAGGTTAGGTGCGATATTGATCGCGGCATCAGTAATGCCGATCAGCCGGTCGTGACCGGGCACATCGACCAGAAAGACATGACTGACCCGGCGGCCGGGTAGACGCAGGCCGCGATTCTTGTCCAGCACCGCGCGCAGCAGCACATCGGTATGCAGGTTGCCCTTCATCAGAAGATCGGCCTCGCCTTGGCGCACCATGGCCACGGCGCGGACAGCGGCTTCGGTGTCGGACGTGGCCGGAGTGATCCACGCGGGATCGACGTTCCAGCTCAGTTCGCGGCACATGGCAAGGATCGCGTCCGGCTCGCCCACCAATCGCGGCTCGACAAGACCAAGTGTCACCGCATCACGGACAGTTTCGAGAACCACCAATTGCGCGGCGTCGACCACAGCCACCCGAACTGGAGTGAGCGCGCAGGCTCTTTCGATCAGGTTTTGCAGCTTTTCAGGATTTGGGGACATGGTTCAGGCCTCCGTCCGAGCAGGTTGCGGCACCGAATCAACCGCAAGCTTCGCAGCCACATGGCAGGCGATCATCTTTTCTTCGTCGGTGGAGCGCGCCTCCACTGTCACACCGGCACCGGGTTTCGAAATGACGCCCGGCCCTGCCTTGTTCGCAGCGCTGTCGAGGCTTATCCTCAGATATCCGAGCTCCGCACAAATCCGGCCGCGAACCCCGGCCGAATTTTCACCGATACCGCCGGTGAACACGACGCGGTCCAGTCCGCCGAGCGCGCCGGTCAGTCGGGCCAGATGCAACCGGGCCTGATAGCAGAAGTAATCGACAGCCTCTACGGCGGCGTCCTTACGGCTGTCGAGCAAATCCTGCATATTGCGGCTGATGCCCGAGATTCCCAAAAGGCCGCTTTGGTTGTAGAGCAGATCAGAAATCTCGTCTGCCGTCATGCCCTCTTCCCGCATCAGATAGAGCAGGATACCGGGATCGAGGTCGCCGCTGCGCGTGCCCATCGGCAGGCCCGCGATCGTGGAGAACCCCATTGTCGTCTCGACGGGGCAGCCACCCCGGATCGCGGCCATCGACGCACCGTTTCCGAGATGCGCGATGATGATGCGTTCGGCACCGGTCTTCACGCCATCCTTTTGCAACGTCTCCATGATGTATTCGTAGGAAAGCCCATGAAAGCCGTAGCGTCGGACGCCGGAGTCAGTGAGGGCGCGCGGCAGAGCCGTCATCTGCGCCATACGAGGTAAATCGTGGTGAAACGAGGTGTCGAAACAGGCCACCTGCAGCAGATCGGGCCGGGTGGCCAGAACCGCGTCGATCCCCGCCAGATTGGGCGGGATGTGCAGCGGCGCCAGCGACGTCAAACGACGCAGTCGCGCCGTCAGCGCGGGCGTGACGCGCTTGGGGCAATCACATTCGGGCCCGCCATGAACAACGCGATGGCCGACCGCCACGAGATCAAGCGCCCCAGGTAAGCTGGCAATCGCGCTGAGCAACCGGGTGAGCGCTGCCTCATGGCAGTCGAGCGACCCCGGTTCATCCACCACGACAGTCTTGCGCGCATCGCTCAACTGGAAACGCGCATTTGGCAGGCCGATCCGATCAATCGACCCCGACCAGAGTCGTCTCGGGTTTCCGACTGCAGTGAACAGCGCGAACTTGAGTGAGGACGAACCCGCATTCAGTGTCAGGATGACCCGTTCAGTCATTGGTGCGGCCCCTGGCCTGATCCGAGACCTCGATTACGGGAGCTTCAGCGGGCGTCGCGGAGCCCAGATGTGAAGCATGGCCCCGGTCTTTGTGCCCGTGGCGGAACACATGCATCGCCACCATTGCGCCGCCGACAAGCAAAAGCACCCAGTTTTCCAAAATCCATTGCATCTCTTTTGTCCCTTCCTGTCAGACCGGCAGACGCGCGTCTTTTTCGCTATCCATCCCGTCATCGCGACCACTGTAGAGTGTCCTGAATGTGCGCTCAAAGCCGGCGTCGCGGGCAACGCGTGCCCGTTCTATGGCGTCACCGACCGCCTCAAGTGTGGCCCGCTCGCGCGCGAGCATGGGGTCGTCGCGATCAAGGGGCTTGCGGGACTCGGCAATATTCTCCGCCGTTTGCCGGACAAGGTGCATCCAGGGATTGAAGCGTTCCGAGAACATCAGACGGCTGGTGCGCATCGGATGCATCCATTTCAGCATCTCTGCACTGGCCGGGGAGGTCATCAGCCGAACCCAGGGGCTGACGAATGCGGAATAGAATGTCTCGTTGGCCTCCGACAGGCGGGCGACCTTCTCGAAGGCTTCCGTCGGCACATCATGTCGCAGATCGGCGACGTCGCGCGGCTCGAACCGCACCTTGTAGTCCGGCGCGTGGCAATCGGGATCGCCCGAGGGATTGTCGATCTTCATCTCGTACAGGCCGGGCTTCAGCTTGCCGATCCGCTCAAGGCTTTCGAGAATGGCGCGATGTTCGAGACGTGCCACCGAGGCGGAAACGAAAATCCCCAAGTGCCCTACATGGGCGTTGGTCATGTAGACGATCCTCTGTCCAGCAGACTTGAGATCGGCAGTGTCCTTGTAGACCGCAGGAATCCAGCCAAGCGCCTGCGCGGGCGGTGTGATGTTGTCGCCATAGGAGGCGAAGACGATCATCGGGTTCGTGATCTTGCGCAGGTCGGCGATGCAGTGATCGCCAATACGCATTTTGCCGCTCTCAATCTGGTTATCGATAAACAGGTCCTGCGTGATTTCCAAAATTTCCTCCCGGCTGAGCGTGTAAAAGCCGTTCCACCAGCGCTCGAAGTCGAGAAAGCGCTCGCGTTCGGTATCGATGTTGGTCAGCAGGTTTGCGTATTTCTCCCAGATCGCCTTTTCCGGCTTGAGGCTCTCGAAGTTTTGCGCAAGCCAGGCGCCGTCGAAACGGCCGTCGCCCAGATCGGCGGTGAGATGAGCAAGCCACGATCCGCCCAGCAATCCGCCGGTTACCCGCATCGGGTTCACACCTTCCTCGCCCGCCCAGTAGGACAGGGGCGAGCCGTTCAGCACCACCGGACCCGCCAGACCTTCGCAATGCGCGGCCAGAAGCGTGACAGCCCAGCCAGCCTGACAGTTGCCGTAAAGCACCGGGGCCGCGCCGTCGTGACGAGCCGAGACCTCTTCGACAAAGCGACGCAGGGCGAACAGAACATCGTCGAGCTTCTGACCTGCGACAGGTTCCGGAAAGAAGATAACGAAATAGACCGGGTGGCCCTCGGCCATCGCCATCCCGACCTCGCTGTCGCGTTTGAACCCGCCGATGCCGGGACCATGGCCGGCGCGCGGATCGACAACAATCACCGGCGGCTTTGCCTCATCGACGCAATCGTCCCAGCAATTTCCGTCAATTTCGGTGATCCGCAACAGCGCGTAATTGGCAGGCTGATCGAACTGGCGCGCATCCAGCAGCGTTTCGTATTTGAAATCCAGCAGTGGCGGCATTCCGGCGCGATCATGCGCGATCATGTTGTCGGCACGTTCACGCAGCGTGTCCATGAAAAGCACCGAGCGTTCCCACAGATCGCGGCCATAGGCGACGGGATCAGGTGACGCTTGATAATCCCCAGCGAATTTAACTTCAGGATCCGTGTTTGCAGCTACTAATTTGTCGAACTTGGCTTGGGTGTTCATGCTTGTGTCCTCCGCGAAAAGAAGTTGAATGTCGGCACAAAAATCACGGCGATGTACCAGCCGTAGGCAAAGCTTTCGGCCAGACCCAGAATAGCGCTTGCCCAGCTGATCCAGGTTACGCCGGGTAACAGCGGCAACCACGCCTGGTACATTGTGGCCCCGGGAAACAGCAGTCCGAACACAACACACAACGCAAAGCTCAGTGCCAGCAGGAGGCCAAGGGTCATGCCGACCGGATAAATGCGAATGGGACTTGGATTTGACAAATGAATCACTCCTTGAAACTTGACGTCGCGCAAGCGCGAACGGCCCCGTGTTTCCACGGGCTCAATATCAAGACGTTGTCAGAGGGAGATCATTACAGGCTCAGAAACCAAAACCTGTCAAAAAAATCGGGCCAACGCCGGATCGTCAAGCGATCGGCGGGCGAATGTCCAGTGCAACCATTTGGCTGCTGCCAAAAGACGGGTCCGGCATTGGGAGCCGGAAGCTCTTAAACAGGGGCTGTCTGGACCCAAGAGTCTCGGCACTTAACATCTGCTGATTGTGACAGAAAGATTGTGAAGGACAAGATGCATCGTGTGACGATTCCACGGCATCGTGATTGTCAGGACCCACATCCTGAGCATGCACTAGCAGATTGGTGCCATTCCGATCGACATCAGCCGTCTGATGGACATCGGTGTGAGCTATTCCAGCAATCAACATAGCTGTCAGAAATGCTGCCATCAAAAAACGGAAATTCCGCACGATCTTCGTAAGCACAAAATGTCGATTACTGTGGCCCATCCGCGCAACATAGCACGAAACGGGTCCACAGCACAAAGGGGTCAATATTGGACGCCGATAGGGGGTCAAACTTCAATGCCGATTGACAAAGGGCGTCTCCAAGAACTGCTGCTCGTCGATCTGCCGCATCAGGCCGAGGTTCTGTTCGGTCTCTCCCTTCGGCTCGTAGTAATAGGATGAGCGTGCGATCGACAGCAGCTTGCACTGCTGCCCAATCGACAGATCCGGATGGTTCGGCTCGATCATGCCACGCCTCACTTTCCGCCCCAAGGCTTCAGCTTTCGTTCCAAAAAAGAGTTGGCTACCGCCAGCTCCCCGATCTTGGCGTGGAGCTGCTTCACCTGCTCCTCGCCGATCTCGGGTTTCCTGCGGCCTCCGCGCTCGAACACGCCGGACGCGCCTTCGAGCAGGGCTCGCTTACATTGATGGATCATCGTCGGATGCACTCCGAACCGGCTCGCCAACTCTGCCGCCGTCTCTTCACCCTTGAGGGCTTCCAGCGCCACCTTCGCCTTGAACTCGGGCACGTGCTGCTTGCGTTTCGACATCTCTGATCTCCTTCTCGTCGAAGATCAGCAGACTGCAAATCGTAGCTTATGTCAGTGTCCGAATTTCGGGGGGTAGCTCACTACCCGCGCAACTCTTCAAGCCTCAGCCAGTAACGCGTGTATCGGCGTTCGCCAGTGCGCGTGAGGGCTCCAATCTCGACAAGTTCTTGCAGGTCCCTTGTAGCAGTCGCACGCGATGTCCCGGTGATCGAAATATAATTCTCGGCGCTCAGACCACCCTCGAAGCCATCTGGCCCTTCGCGGAACATACGCTCTATCACCTTGGCCTGCCGTTCGTTCAGCTGGTCGCGATGCCGGTCGTAGAAATGTGCCTTGGCAATGAAAAAGCCCACGCGGTCCAAAGTGACCTGCTGCGCTTCCAGAACGGCCTCTGCAAACCACACCAGCCAAGGCGTGACATCCAGCGTCTTCTGGTGCCGCTCAAGCTGATCGTAGTAGTCCTTCCGCTTACGCTCGATGGTGAAGGCGAGCGCGATGAGGCTGGGCTGCCCAATATTCTGAGCCAGGGACTTTTCGGCCAGGGCCCGACCAAGGCGGCCATTCCCGTCCTCAAACGGGTGGATGCTTTCGAAGTAGAGATGGCTCAGGCCCGCATGCGTCAATGCTGGCAACGATTCTTCGGCACCCGGCCCGGTCCGATTGAACCAGTCGACGTATCGGTCCATCTCATCCGGAACCTGCGCCGATGGCGGGGCCTCAAAATGCACGACAGGGCGATCAAGACGACCCGAGACGATCTGCATGGCATCCTTGTGCTGCCGGTATGACCCGACGGCTTCCAACCGTTTGTCGAAGGCCAGAAGCATCTCATGCCACCGAAAGAGTGTGCCATGCTCGAGCGGCTCGGCATAGGTCGAGTAAACATCGACCATCATCTCGGCTACCCCCTGCTCGCGAGGTTTGTTGGGATAGCTGTCAGGTTCCAATCCAAGGTGCCGGCGCAGTGAGGATTGTACGCTGCGCCGGTCCAGCATCTCGCCCTCGATGGCACTGGTCTTCATGGCTTCATCGCTCAGCAGATCGATGCGGAGTTGATCACGCTCGGACGGATTCACATGGTGGACAGCCCCCAGGACTTCGCCCGACGACATCAGAAATCGCTGCTCGAGCGGTGCCAGTGCTTCTTCGTCATACCGGAAATACGGCCAACCGGATATCTGCCAGTTCCATGCCATGAGTTATAGCGTTCCTTTCTATAACTCGCATATAGATCATTTTTGAGGTATAGAAGTCAATTCTATGCCTCACAGCGTTCGAACTCGTGTTGCCGCTCTGATAACGTCGGTCTTCATGTCTGGTCCGACCGATTGAAAGCAGACGGCTTCGCGTGTCCGAAGAGCACGACATATTTCGGACATCAAGGTTGCGGCAGTACCAGCTCCGGCAGATCCCGCAAGCTCTGCAGATCGAACGTCATCAAGAAGGTGTCCGTCGTCACGAATGTATGCGGCGCGCCCGGTCGCGGCGACCGCGGTCCGGCTGCAATCAAATCCTTGAACCGCAATCGGGCCAGCAAATCGCGGCTGACCTCCTTACCGAAGATGTCGGCGAGGCCGGCCCGGTCGATCGGCTGGTGGTACGCGATGGCGCAGAGCACCCCCATCTCCATCTCGGTGAAGAGTGACTGTTCCCCGAGATCAGCCGCCGCCTTGATCGCCTCGGAGAACTGCGTCCTCGTGCGGAACATCCAGCCACCCGGTAGCTGGGCCAACTCATAGGGACGGCTGGTCAGCTCGGCCTGGATGTCGTCGATCAGCATCTCGACCGAGGCCCGCTGCCCCACCACGCGGGCCAGGTCGTCGCGACCAACCGGTGACGCGCTGGCGAACAATACCGCCTCGATCCGACCCATCCATTCCCGCCAACGCAGGTCCTGTGGAAGGTCCTCGAGCTCTCGATCAAGATCACCGCCGCGTTCCGAGCCCCCCTGCCCTGTTGCAGAGTTTCGTTTCCCCGCAACACTCATGGCACGATCCCGTAGAGCCGAAACGTCGGCCGTCCGGTCAGTTCCCGTGCGACACCCAGCTCCACCAGCCGGTCGCAGAACCGCCGTGCCGCGCGATCCGTCATCAAAATGCTGCTCCCGTGGATCATCGGCGATAGCATGGTCGACGGCGCCACGGCATCTTCGGTCAGGAACAGGTCGACCGCTGCCGCGGATCCCTTCGCCCGAAGTTTTGGGGCCACCGACCGGAGGGCGTCCGCGCGGCGGGCCAGATCCCGCGCCAGCCGGATCGTCTCTTCGATGGACTCAAGTATCCGCGCCTGAACCACAGGCTCGCCCCCCTGCCCGGCCGCAGCCAGATCACGCAGCATCCCCTTGGTGAGCCGCTGCGCCGAAACCGGCAGCACCGCTTTCCATCTCAACGCCCGAGCCAGCACGATGTCCGAGAGCAGGCAGGCGGTGCGTTCGGCCCGGTCATCGACCTGGAGAACGGCACGCAGGACGGCCACGCATCCCGCCAGCGGTCCGTGGGTCCGGGCACGTTCTTGCCCCGCATCGAGCCAGCCACCCACTTCCCCGGTAAAGTCTGCGCCAACTAGGTCGGCGACCTCTCCCGTCCCGCCTGCCCGCAGCTGCGCCGCCTCGCGCCAGAAGGCCAGCAGATCCCCGTCGGGGCCCCGCGCCTCGCCCGGCGGTGTCAGGTGCCAGGCGTCGCGGATATCCGCCTCCCGCGCCAGGCGGCCTTCCAGTTTCGAGGTGGCCGTCGCCGCGCTGAGGGCCAGCCGATTGGCAAGCAGCTTGAGCGGCACGCCATACCTTGAGTCACCGATCAACTGGTCGAGCACCGTCAGTGCCGCCCCCGACCGAAAGCCCACAGTATCAAGGGTTTCGGCACGACCGGAGGTGACCCAGCCGGGTAGCTGCGGCAGGGTATTCAAGTCGTTCGAGATTTTGGCGGCCTGAAATGTCATGCTACAACACTAGTCTCTTGCGGCGCTTTCGTCCACAATGTGATGTCCAAACCGCCCCAGCCTGCGGTTCTCTATCACGTCCAATAAGCTTGCCTTATCGGACTTGGTGGAATATGCTGCTACACAGTCTCAAAATCAGCGAATATTAAGGGGAAAGAATGGACACAGAGATCGAGAAATCGACGTCAACGCCCTCTGACAAACTTGATGCTTGCGTCGGCGAGGGCGATCAAGAGAAAAGTGATAGCATCACCTTGCCCTCGCATGTGGCTGGTTCAGGCACCGTCGATCAGCTGGTAGAAACCGCACGCAGCTATGCAAAGCAGGCGGCCTCTGAGAATACCCTGAAGGCCTATGCGAAAGACTGGGCGCACTTTACCCGCTGGTGCAGACTGAAGGGAACGGACCCTTTGCCGCCTTCACCCGAGATGATCGGGCTCTACCTCGCCAACCTGGCGGCACCCACGGGAAAGGCCCCTGCCCTCTCAGTCTCGACAATCGATCGCCGTCTTTCTGGCCTTGGCTGGAACTACACTCAGCGCGGCTTCACCCTTGATCGTAAGAACCGCCACATCGCCTCCGTGCTTGCCGGGATCAAGCGCAGGCACGCGCGACCGCCGGTTCGGAAAGAAGCAATCATGGCCGACGATATACTCGCTATGGTGGGCAGCCTTCCCTTCGATCTGCGTGGGTTGCGGGACCGCACGATCCTGCTGTTGGGATACGCGGGGGGTCTGCGCCGATCCGAAATCGTCAGCCTCGACGTGCACAAGGACGACACGCCGGATTCTGGTGGCTGGATTGAGATCTTCGACAAAGGCGCCCTGCTCACGCTCAACGCGAAGACCGGCTGGCGCGAGGTCGAGATTGGCCGCGGCTCCAGCGATCAAACCTGCCCGGTCCAGGCGCTGGAACAATGGCTGCACTTTGCAAAGATCGACTTCGGCCCTGTCTTCGTCGGCACCTCGCGGGATGGCAAGTGCGCATCTGAAACACGCCTGAACGACAAACATGTCGCACGACTGATCAAGCGCACGGTCCTCGACGCCGGCATCCGATCCGAACTGTCCGAAAAAGAGCGCCTGGCGCTGTTTTCCGGCCATTCCTTGCGCGCCGGTCTCGCGAGCTCTGCCGAAGTCGATGAGCGCTACGTCCAAAAGCATCTTGGTCACGCCTCAGCCGAAATGACCCGCCGCTATCAGCGTCGCCGCGACCGGTTCCGCGTAAACCTGACCAAGGCTGCGGGGCTGTAATCTTCGGACCTTCGGCGCGTTTGCCAGAAATGGTCGGTAACATCTCAAGCCGGAAGAGCCGCGTTCGCATGCTTTGGCGCAACGTCTAGGCGGCGAGCCCCTGTCACACCCCGAGCGGCGCAAACAGATCTTGCAGTATCGCCTCGTCCAGCAACGGGCCAGCCTGTCCCCCATCCTTGTCGAACAAGGCGTCGACCAGCGCCTGTTTGCGCGACTGCATGTCAAGTATCTTTTCCTCTACTGTGCCTGCGGCGACCAGACGATGCACGAATACCGGTTTGTCCTGACCTATGCGATGGGTGCGGTCCATGGCCTGACGCTCCACAGCTGGGTTCCACCATGGGTCATAAAGGATCACCGTATCCGCCTCGGTCAAGGTCAGCCCAAGACCACCGGCTTTCAGGCTAAGCAGGAAAACCGGCGCAGTGCCTTTCGCGAAGCTTTCCAGTACATCGGCACGCTTTTGCGTCTGGCCCGTCAACGTCAGATGGGGGATGCCGGCGGCGGCCAGATCCGCTTCGATCAGACGCAGCATTTCAACGAATTGCGAAAACACCAGAACGCGGCGACCCTCGGCCACCAGCTCGGCCAGCAATTCACGCAATCGCGAGCGTTTGGCGCTGTCCGCCACCGCGCGCGCCGCGTCAGTCTTGACCAGCGCCGGGTCGCAGCACACCTGCCGCAGCTTGAGCAGCGCATCGAGCACGGTAATCTGCGCTGCGGCCAGACCACGGGCGCTGATCGCCTCGCGCACCCGGGCATCCATGGTGCTGCGTACGGCTTCATAAAGCGCTTGCTGCGGCTTTGGCAGCTCCACCCGTTCCAGGATTTCGGTCTTAGGAGGAAGTTCGGTTGCGACCTGCTCCTTGGTGCGACGCAGCATGAAGGGGCGCAGCCGACGGTTGAGACGCGATTGTGCGACCGCGTCACCATGCTTTTCGATCGGGGTGCGAAACAGTTTCTGAAACTCTTTTCTATACCCCAGAAGACCCGGATTCACCCAGTCGATCAGTGTCCAAAGGTCTTGCAGCGAGTTTTCCAGCGGCGTGCCGGTCAGCGCCAGCCGCCCCTTGGCAGGAATGTTGCGCAGGCTCTTGGCCATTTGCGACGCAGGGTTCTTGAGGGTTTGCGCTTCGTCCAGGATCACCAGAGGCCACTCTGTCGCTGTCAGCCAGTCTTGATCACGCGCCAGCAACGGATAGGTGGTGACGACCAGATCGGCGCGCAGAGCCTCGTCGCGCAGCGCCGCCCGGCCTGTGCCATGCAGGACCACGAGCCGAATATCCGGTGTGAATTGCGCGGACTGCATCTGCCAGCCATGCAACAGGCTGGTCGGTACGATCAGAAGCGCCGGGCCAGCTGCTCCTGCTTCGCGACGTGCCTGCAAGAGGGCCAACACCTGAATTGTCTTGCCCAGCCCCATATCATCCGCCAGAACTCCGCCAAAACCGGCTTCGAGCAAGCTGCCCATCCAGGCGGAACCATAGGCCTGATAGGGGCGCAACTGCGCGCGCAATCCCTTTGGTGGAGCAAAACTCTCGGCCTCGGCCAATGCCTTCAGGCTACGAGCCAGCGGAATGATCCCGGCGTTATCGGCGAAGTGTACCGAGCTGCCTGCCAGCGCCTTTTCTGCCAACCGAGCGACATCGGCATCCGACGGGTGCAGCGCGCCCAACTCGGCATAATGCGTCAGCACCAGATGGAGTAGGGGTGCCAGCGGACTGAGGTCCAGGGGGGCATAGCCCGCCTTGCCCCGGTTCAGGTAAACCGGCTTATCGGACAGATGCTGCGACAGGACGTCGACATCCGGCACGGCGTCCCATTCGTCACGCACCTGTTCAAGAAAGGCCGCGATCAGGGGCGCGACATCCACTGGCTTGCCGCCGATCTCGGCTTGAAACCCCAGCGAGAACCAGTCGTTGCCGTGGAATGCGTCGCCTGCCTCGGCCTGTGTTGCAACCGTCAGCGCGGCAGCTTCATCGCTCAAACGGAAGGGCCACTTTGATGTTTCAATGATTTCCCAGCCTTCGGTCCGCAACCCGGGCAGCGTCCGGAACGCAAACTCGAGACCATCGCGCGACGACGGGAGGCGCATACTGTTCGCGCCCATCTCCTCCTCAGCGAAGACGAAATCGCATTGCAGCATTCGAGCGCTCGGCAAAAGATAGTCCATTTCGTCAACGGGTATCGCCCCTGCATCCATCAGCCGGATGACGCAAGCAGCTTCCCATTGATGATCGCGCGTCAGCGTTACGACCTCGTTGTTTTCAACGACCCGGGGGTCGGCGTCGCCTTCCCAAACCTCCTGCCCGTCATAGACAAAGCGCAATGTCAGTGTTGGCAGAGTGACAGAAACGCTGTCCCAACGCCTATAGCCGTCACGCGCGCTCTCCGCTCCAAGCGTCAAACGAGCGATGCGTTTATGGGCCGCGCGCCGTCTCTGTCGCGCCACATGCGGCGGCGGCAAGGCCAGTCCAGCGAGCGTGGCGGGCATCTCCGCAGCCAGGGCCGCCGCTTCATCGGGCGCGACTTGGGGAGCGCTCTGGACAAGCTGCAGCGCCTCAATCTGCACCGGCTGTGCCAGCGCCCCGATCTGACCGTGCGCGGTGTTCACCCATAGCGCTGCCCCGTCCAACGCCCGCAACTCCAACTGTATGCCGTCTGCGTCCTCAAACCCCAGGCTCTGACTGCCATCCGCCGCCATGCGCCAGGCCAGTCTGGCCTTTGGACACGCTTCTGACCAGCTCAACTCCGCGTCCGGAGAATTGTCATGGAGGAAGCGACCCGTGCCGCACAAGCGCCGGATCAGGGGCAAAGCATCCTGCCCCTTTGGCTTGAACATACCGGGCAGGCCGTAGCTATAGTGCGTTTCCCACAGTTGGGTCTGCGCCAGCGCAGACAAAAGCTCCAGATCGGTCGGTCGGATGAATTTTGCCACAGCGTTGCTGCGCAGGGCATGCAGCGCATCATAGCGCCGGATCGCCTTGTTCAGGCCCGTGCCAGCAGCATTGATACGGCCCTTGTAAATGTCGATCCTGACTTTTGTTTCATTCGGGATCAGGACATAAAGCAGGCGTTCCTTCACCTTGTCCGGATAGTCCTCGGGACGTGCCTCAGGCGGCACTAGGGCTGTCGGCTGCTGCTTGACACGGGTCAGCCAACCCCGCACCGGTGCTGCCAGTTGCGGGGAGCTGGAATCGCGTTCCGCCGATGTCATCAAAACAGCGACCACGTGCTTGCAATTATGCCCCACCGGGCAAGAGCAAATCCCGTCCACAAAGCTGTTGCTCAGGGTAATCCGCTGTTGGTAGCTTTCCCCGCGCCCATTCAACACACGCCCGCGGATACTCCCATCCGGCAGAGGCTCGACCGTCGCGACCAGACCGCGATGCGCATAATCTTCACCGCGTTGCAGCGTGCCGACATCAAAATAATCCCTCAACCGTAAGTCCATGCAACACCCCAATGCCCGCCCCGCAGACCCGGCCCACAGGTCTCCCGCATATTCTTCCAGATAGCGGTTTTCCATTGCGCCGCCTATGTGGAACTTACAGAAAAAAGGTGGCACCAACCTCCGAAACGTTATTCTTCTGCCATCAATCGGTCGTTTAGTAGCGCTATATGAAACTGCAAAAAGACTGTTTTGATGCCATTGATAGGCTATGCGCGCGTATCCACAGAGGATCAAACCCCCCTGCCCCAGTCGCAGGCCCTGAAATCTGCGGGTTGCGCCGAAATCTATGAAGAGCACGCCTCAGGCGGCAATCGCGCGCGGCCGGTGCTTGGGCGTGTGCTCGAACGCATCCAGAGTGACGATACGCTGGTCGTCGTGAGGATCGACCGGCTTGCGCGGTCTCTGTCGCATCTGCTGGAAGTGATCGAGCGGCTGGAGGCCAGGGGTGCGTTCTTTCGCTCGATCCAGGACCCGATCGACACTGGATCCCCGCAGGGCAAGTTCACGCTGCAGGTCTTGGGCGCTGCGGCCGAGTTCGAGCGCGCCCTGATCCGGGAGCGCACCAAGGCCGGCCTCGCCAGTGCGCGCACAAAGGGCCGCGTGGGCGGAAACCCTGGACTGCGGGCCAAAGACCCTGCCGCTCTTCGCAAGGTGCGGCTAGCGCGACAGGACGGCTACATGGAGCGTCTGAACGAAACGGCACAAGATTGGGTGCCCCATGTGCGCCGGTTGCGCCCCGACTTGGCCTGGGAAGACGTGGTGCGCATCATCAACGGCCCCTTGCCCGAGGCGCGTCGCTGGACCCAAAGCCGTCTCTTGCGCGCCGTGAAGGCCTATGTCCGCGACGGCTTCCTGCCCGAGACAGTTTTGGCCCGCGCCGGCCGCCGCGAAACCGACGACCGCCTGCCCGCCATCGTCGCCGCCATCAAGGGCGCGGATCCCGGCATTACGCTCCAGGCGATCTGTGAACGGCTGGAATCTATGCGCGAACGCACACCACGTGGCCGAACGAGATGGCAGCCGTCGTCAGTCAAGATGCTGTTGGAGCGGGCGGAGAGGCTGGGGCTGCTTGAGTAGCCTAACAACCTTGCAAATCCTCCACTACAGGGAAGGATTACAAGGTTGTGGTCAGTTTCAGGCACAGAAGCCGTCCGCTCATGCAAAGGGGTTGACGATGCGAAGCTGGCCTTCCACCAGCAGGCCATCTTGCATGTCCTCGCTCCACAGCGTGGTACACCCCGCAACCAAAGCGCTGGCCACGATCATCGCGTCGTAGATCGAGAAGCCGTAGCGTTCCGCCAAAGCGCGGCCGACGTCATGGGTCTGCACGGAGAGATCTTCGACGGGACACAAGGCGCGCACGCCTTCGAGAAAGGCCGCTGCTTCCTCCCAACCGAGGCCAGCTTTGCGGCGGCAGTTCACCAGTGACTCGTTTAGAACCTGAACGCTGATCCGGGGCCCCTGCCCCAGGATGACCTCGGCGCGATCGGCCTTTGGGCCATCGTCGAGCAGGTAAAGAACGACATTCGTGTCCGCGAACTCAGCGCTCATGTGCGTCGTCGCGGCTCAGACGTTCTGCTGCGGACAACTTGCCCCGGAAGCGGCGCAGGCCGGTAAGTACCTCATCCGCACGAGCAAGGCGACGGACTCTGACCCGACCGTCGTCCTTGACCAGGTCGATCTGATCACCCTCCTTGAGACCAAGCTCTCGGACGAGCTCCGCGGGCAAACGGACGGCCAGCGAGTTACCCCATTTTGCGACCTGCATCGTGACCTCCCATGCGGATATACGTCTTGTAATGTATATCCGAAAGGTTCCTAAGACAAGCCTGCCGCAAACCCTAGCTACTCTTGTGCATGACGCAGCGACTGACACCAAATCTAGAAAGAGCTTGCACGAATCTGATAGCTCGGGCAATAGTCTCGATAAATAACGCGCGATCACATAAAAAACGCGCCCACGAATCGAGGCAGAGATGAGCGAAGCTGAGCAGGACCTGGACATTGCCATCGGGCACTACGCAGAGCTTCTTGCGTCCAATCTTCATGCGCAACGTGCTGCCCACTTCCCTCCCGACGCCAAAAAAGTCATGCGCAGCCTGACCAGCGGCGAGGCGGCCGAGTTGCTTGGCGTCGATCATACCTACCTTCGCAAGCTTCATCGAGAAGGAAAGATCGCTGACGTCGAAACCACTGCGGGCAGCCACCGGCGATATACCCTCGATGATATCTGGGAGATTCGCCACGCTCTTGAGGCAAACGCGAAGAAGCCTGGAACCTACGTTCCGGGGCGTCGTGCCGGTGACGAGCTTCAGATTGTTTCTGTTGTGAACTTCAAAGGCGGGTCCGGGAAAACGACAACATCCGCTCACCTTGCACAGCGCTTGGCTCTCAAGGGATATCGTGTCCTTGCGATCGATCTGGACCCCCAGGCATCCCTTTCCGCGCTGCATGGCATCCAGCCTGAGCTGGACCTGATGGAGGGTGGCACGCTGTATGATGCGGTTCGCTACGATGAACCGGTCCCGATCTCGGACGTGATCCGCAAGACCTACATCCGTGGTCTTGACCTGATTCCCGGGAACCTCGAGCTCATGGAATTCGAACATGAGACACCGGCAGCCATTCAGCGTGGCGGCGCCCGCGCATTCTTTGCCCGTGTGCGCGACGCGCTCGACAGTGTCGAAGCGGACTATGACGTCGTCGTCATCGACTGTCCGCCGCAGCTTGGTTTTTTAACCATGTCCGCCCTTTCAGCATCTTCAGGGGTGCTTGTTACCGTTCACCCCCAAATGCTCGATCTGATGTCCATGTCGCAGTTTCTGCGAATGACCGCTGATCTGCTTGGCGTCATCCGGGATGCTGGCGCAAACCTTCGCTTCGACTGGCTGCGCTTTCTGCCGACCCGCTACAAGGTGGGTGATGCCCCGCAGACCGAGGTCATTGCTTTCATCCGGGGTCTGTTCGGCAGGTCAGTCCTGACCAACCACATGGTTGAGTCTACTGCGATCTCTGATGCAGGGCTGACGAAGCAGACGCTCTACGAGGCCGACAAGAAGGACTTCACGCGTCAGACTTTCGATCGTGCAATCGAATCCATGAACGCCGTCAACGACGAGATCGCGGCGATCATCCAGAACACGTGGGGACGCAATGGCAAGAAAGCCTAAACTGGGACTGCCACTGCAGACCCTGCGCAACGCGCCCGACGCTCTTGAAGGGCGCAGGCTGCGCGGCGGCGTTTTCGAAATCGAGCCTGACCAAATCGAAATCACAGGTCGGCTCGATGACAGGCTGCAGATTGAGACTGCGGGCCTCAAGGCGTCAATTTCCAAGAACGGACAGCGAGTACCAATCCTCGTCCGGCCGCTTGATGGTGATCGCTACAGCCTGATCTATGGCCGTCGTCGACTGGAAGCTTGCAGAGAACTTGGGATCAAGGTCCGCGCCATTGTCACAGAGATGGAGGGCGATCAGGCACTTCGTGATCAGCTGTTAGAGAACCAAGAGCGGCGGGATCTAAGCTTCATCGAACGAGCGCTTGTTGCCGCAGCCTTGCTCGACGGTGACCATCTGAGCGCATCCGAACGCACTAACAAGGGTGTCGCCGAGGTTCTCAATCTGACCGAGGCAGGAGTGTCGCAGCTGTTAAGCGTGGTCCGCACCGTTGGGGAGGACCTGGTCCTCGCCATCGGTGCCGCTCCGGGCATTGGTCGGCCCAGGTGGGAAGAGCTCAAGAAGTTGCTGGGGGCTACGGATGCCGATCGCGAACTGCTTGCAGCTTTGGCGGGTGAGGCCAAAACATCCTACCAAGGCGGTATTGACGAGAAATCCGATCATGCATTTTTGGCCGTCCTCTCTGCTGCAGGGAAGCCCGAACAGACCACATCCTCGTCTCGCCCTCGCGGGCGGCCCGGCACGGTGATTCCGGGGGTCGGTGCCGCCACTGTCACGACCGGACGTCGTGGAAAGCAACTCAAGCTCGAGTTGAAGGCCGAGGAGAGCGATTTTGTCAGCTGGCTTGAGGGCAACGCCCCGCAGCTGATCGCCGAGCTTCACGAGCGCTGGAAGCGTTCGGAAGACTGAGGAAGAGCAACAATCAAAAAGGAGGCACGAGACAGGCAGAAAAGAAAAAGGCCCCGAGAAGCAAGCTTCACGAGACCTTTCTTAGGTTTCGCACGGGACCAGCCCGCTACAAAACTTCAGTTTTCGCACCTCTGAATGTAGCGATCTGGCCCCTTTCCCGCAAGCGCAAAGCGATTCGCGGGCCAGGGAAATTTTGCCTTCGTGAATGACATCATGGATTACACACCGATTTCGCCGTTTATGCGGCCGATATCGCACGCCCATCTGCGCGTGGTCGAGCGTCCTGAGGCGTCTGTTCCCGGCAGGCCCGTCAACAAGTGGGAGCTCCTCCGCGAGCTGTCCAAGGCACAGGCGGCCTTTGGGGTTTCCGAGCGCGATCTGACCGTTCTTCAGGGGCTTCTCAGCTTCTTTCCGGACGATGCGCTTGGCGGGAACACCGAAATGGTCGTCTTCCCATCCAACAAGGCGATCTGCGAGCGGCTGAACGGCATGCCTTGCTCGACGATGCGCCGTCACCTCGCCCGGTTGGTAGAGGCACGCTTGCTCATGCGGCGCGATAGCCCCAATGGGAAGCGGTATGTGCGCAAGCGTGGCGAAGATCGGGTGGCCTTCGGCTTTGATCTCTCCCCGCTCTATTGCCGGGCCGAGGATATTGCACGGGCTGCAGAGGCTGTGCGTGAGGCCGAGGACCGTGTGCGGCGACTGAGGGAGGTAGTGAGCCTTATGCGTCGCGACTTGGCCGCTCTGGCGGAGTTCGGCGAGGAGATCCAGCCCGGGCTTGGCCTGTGGGACCAGCTCCGCGACAAGGCAGCCCTCACCGCCCGCGCTCTTCGCCGCAAACTCTCGCTTGAGGATCTGTCGGCATTTCGGACTGAACTGGAGACCCTTCTTGACCAGGCGCGTAATGTGATTGACGGTCCTGAAACAGAAGAAATGAACACCAATGATGCCCAATGTGAGCGTCACCATCATAATTCAAATAAAGAATCTATAGATCTTGAACCTGCCTTAGAAAAAGGCGGGGCGGCGGGACGCGCGCCTGATGATGATACGGGTGAGCCCGTGGCTGACCTTGAAGAGCCTGACACGAGGCGGGTGCCGAAAATCCCTCTCCACCTGGTAATCGCCGGCTGTCCCTCGCTCAAGACTTTCTATCAGGGCGACATTCGACACTGGCACCAACTTTTCGACGCGGCTTGTCATGTAAGGCCGGCCATGGGGATCAGTGTTTCTGCGTGGGAAGAAGCGCAACGCTGCATGGGACCAGAGCAAGCCTCGATCGTCGTCGTGGCCATGCTGGAACGTTTCTCTGACATCAGATCACCGGGTGGATACTTGCGGGCGCTGACGTCCAAGGCCGCGGCGGGCGAATTCTCTTGCGGTCCGATGGTCATGGCTTTGATCGGTCGGCGAAGTGCGGCTTAACAGCTGTTAAGTTTCAACGCCGCGGTGCTCAGTTGGCATGACTTAACAGCTGTTAAGTCGCCTCTTGGCAACCATACGATCATCGAGAGGCAAAGGAGTGTTGGTTTGAGGGTGACGGGAAATGAGATCGGGAGAGTGGCTTCCGGCGCCCGTCGTGGAGAAGATCTGATGACGAAAGCTGTCCAGAAAATCACCCTGTCCCCGTCCCGGGATATCCCTTTTGACAAACTGGTGTTGAGTCAGTCCAACGTGCGGCGCATCAAGGCTGGCGTGTCCGTCAAGGAACTGGCCGAAGACAGCGCCCGCCGCGGCCTCTTGCAGAGCCTGAGCGTGCGGCCCGTGTTGGCTGACGATGGCACCGAGACCGGCAAGTCGAGATCCCGGCCGGTGGCCGTCGGTTCCAAGCATTGTCCCTGCTGGTGAAGCATAAGTGTTTGGCAAAGACCACGCCCATTCCCTGCATCGTGCGCGATGCTGCGTCCGACATCCTGGCCGAGGATGATTCCCTTGCAGAAAACATGCATCGCGTCGCCCTGCACCCGCTCGACCAGTTCCGCGCGTTTGTGGCGCTGCGGGATAAGGGCCAGAGCGATGCAGAGATTGCTGCCGCCTTCTTCGTGACGCCACAGATCGTGAAGTAGCGCCTGAAACTCGCTTCCGTCGCCCCTGCCCTGCTTGAGGTCTATGCCGAGGATGGCATGACGCTGGAGCAGCTCATGGCCTTCACCGTGAACCCCGATCACGCGCGTCAGGTTCAGGTCTGGGATGTGATCCATTCATCCTGGAACAAGGAGCCATTCCAGATCCGGCGCATGCTGACCGAGACCTCGGTCCGAGCGTCCGACCGGCGCGCGGTCTTTGTGGGTGTTGAGGCCTACGAAGAGGCGGGCGGCACGATGCTGCATGACCTCTTTCAGGGCGATGACGATGGCTGGCTCGAG
Organism: uncultured Roseovarius sp.; assembly: GCA_947503145.1. Lineage (GTDB taxonomy): Bacteria > Pseudomonadota > Alphaproteobacteria > Rhodobacterales > Rhodobacteraceae > Roseovarius. The sequence continues at coordinate 21,807 of CANNCP010000013.1, read as the reverse complement.
GACCCTGCCCTGCTCGATCGGCTGGTGACGGAAAAACTCCAGGCCGAGGCTGAGACGGTTGCGGTTGAGGGCTGGAAGTGGATCGAAGTCGCGCTTGACCTGCCCTACGGCTACAGCTACAGGCTGCGGTCCCTATCCGGCGATCCGGCACCGATGACGGATGAGGAAGGTGCGGCCCATGCCAAGCTGCTCGCCGAGTATCGGGCGCTGGAAGAGGAATACGCGGGTCAGGATGAGATCCCCGACAAGGTCGACACGCGGCTTGGCGTATTGGAAGCGGAGATGGAAAGGATCGAGACCCGGCCGTTGATCTTCGACGCGGAGGAGATCGGGCGGGCAGGGGCGTTCGTCACGCTCGACCGCTACGGCGCGCTGGCCGTCTATCGCGGCTATGTGCGGTCAGAGGATGAGCCTGTTGAGGAGGCAGCGGTCCAGGATGATACTGATCCTGCGGTGGCGGGGCAGGGTGCTGATCGTGATCTCACCGATGGCCATGGCAGTGCCGCTCCTGGCGGAACCATCATTATGTCGGGTGGCCAGCCTATCGGAGCTGACTTCCCGGAGGATGAGGATGACGGAGCGCTGAAGCCACTGCCCGAGCGGCTCGTAATCGAGTTGACGGCACACCGGACGCTGGCGCTGCGTGAAGCGATCGGGCGCTCGCCCGACGTGGCGTTGATTCTGCTGCTGCTGAAGATTGTGACGGACACCTTCCGCACTTCCTCTGCTTCGGGAAGCTGTCTCGAAGCCTCAGTGCGTCACATCTACATGCCGGCGCAGGCGAGCGATCTGAAGGACAGCGTGGTGGCAAAGCTGGTCGACGAGCGTCATGCGCCGGAACGATCTCGTGGCGCTGGACGATGAGGACCATGCCGAAGGGCAGGGGGCGGATGCCGAAGCGGCTGACAGCGTCAGTGAAGCTGACCTTCCTGCATTTCTGACGGATGACCTGCCTGCTGAAGGCGCGTCGATGCTGGCCTCGGAATAACGTGATCCAGCGGGGGGCGGAGATTCCGCCCCCAATCACCCTATAGTGTAATAATATCAATGGGATGAGTGCGATTACTCGCATTCAGAATGAAGAATCATGTCTACAACAACCATCATCGACACCGCACCCCTCGGGGCGCTGCGACGTGAGACTTCAAGGCCAATGCTCCCGATCTTTCACATGGGCATTTGGAGCATCCGTTGGCAATCTGACGGATGCCTGAAATCCAGAAGTTTCACCGGGACGTGGTGACTGGAGCAAGAGAGAGGTTTCGATCCGTTCTGCGATGGCTGAGACGATAGCGAGGCCAAGCCCGCTACCATCAGTTTTTGCATCTGCCCTCTCGAAGCGCCCTGTCAGGCGTTCGAGTGTTTGGGTTGCTACCGCGGGGCCCTCGTTCGCCACGATCAACTGCCCGTCGCTCGTGAGTGTAACCTCGACTGGGGCATTCTGCGCCCCGTGGCGTAGGGCGTTTTCCACCAGATTCCGGCACAGAATTCCCAATGCGTCGGGGTCGATATCAGACAAGACAGGCGTGTCCGGCAAGTTCAACATAAGGCGCCCGTTCTCTGTGCTGCGCGCAATATCTTCCACCACGACCCGAGTGATGGTTCTGACATCAGCGCTCTGGTCCATCCGAAGTCTACCGCCTTCCGCCCGCGCAAGCTGCAGGAGACGTTCGGACAGCCGAGCGAGACGCTTGAGCGTCGCCTCGATCTCGGCGGCGCGCGCGTCGATGGTCGGATCTTTGGTCTCTGACCGCAGTCGCTGCGCCTGGGCGATAGCGCCCGCCAATGGTGTCCTTAGTTCATGAGCCGCATTGGCTGCAAAACTTCGCTCAGCCTCGAACGCGTCGCGCAACCGAGCCAAAAGGCTGTTCAAGGTTGCAGCCAGCGGGCCGATTTCCGTCGGCAGGTCGGCCGCGGGTACTTCTGACAGGTCGCGCACGCCGCGCGCTTCAAGCCGCGTACGGAACCGATGGAGAGGGGCGAGGCTAAAGCGCACAGCGAGAATAATCGACGCGAGCGCCAACGGCAGCACAACCAGCAGCGGCAGGCCAAGGCTCATCTGGATTTCCCGAGCAACCGAAGCGCGATGCGCCAACGGTTCGGCCACGGTGATGCTGATCGTCCCCTGGAGCGCCGCGTCGCTGTAGAGGCGATGTGTGGCGTTCTGCCCAAATCCCGGACCATCGTATGGAGGAAACACGGCAGGGTCCGCCGCATGGGATTGCAGCAAAATGCGTCCCTCGGCATCGCGTACGATGTAGGTGAAGAACTCGTCATGCTCCCGGATCGGCGCGAGGCGCTGCGTCACACCCTGATCTTCTCGCCCGACGATGTCGGTCACGGCCAGCGGCAGGATGCGCTCGGCGGTTTCGCGTAGGGCGCTGTCGAAGACCTCATCCATCTCGCCCCGAACGATCACCGCGGTAACCGTGGCGGCGGCGAGCCAGAGGATCGTCAGCACAAGGCCGAGTGACAAGCCGAGCCGTACCTGAAGGCTGGATGGCCACATCATGGCTTGCCCAGCCGGTAACCCATGCCGCGCTCGGTCTCGATGATGGCGCTCCCCAGTTTCTTGCGCAGGCGGCTCACGTGCACCTCGATGGTGTTGCTCTCGACTTCGGCGTCGAAAGCGTAGAGCTTCTCCTCCAACTGCGCCTTGGACAGGAGCTGCCCGGGACGCGCCAGGAAGGCCTCGAAGAGCGCCCATTCCCGCGCCGTCAGCGGCACATGTCTGCCATCCCGATGGACGCTGCGCGCGGCAAGGTCGATGTCGAGCGGTCCGTGGGTCAGGATCGGGTTGGGGTTGCCGCTGTAGCGCCGCGCGACCGATCCGATCCGTGCCGACAGTTCCGACAGGTCGAAGGGCTTCACAAGATAGTCGTCAGCGCCCGCATTGAGGCCTTCGATCCTATCGGACACCTGGTCGAGCGCCGTCAGGATGATGACCGGCGTCACGTCTCCACGCGTCCTGAGGCCCTTGAGGAACCCGATACCACGTCCGTCTGGCAGCATGAGGTCGAGCAGGAGCAGGTCGTAGGAGGTTGCGCTCATCGCGTCTGCCGCCGCGTCTAGCCGCGTGACCCAGTCTACTGACTGGCCATCAGCTGCGATCTGGTCGCGCACGGCAGCGCCAAGAGTCGTGTCGTCCTCGATCAGCAATATGCGCATGGTCGTACCCGTCCTTTCCTGATGTCCCTCCATGATCCGTCTGGCTGACACGAAGCTGAAGCTTGTGGGTCGAGCCCCTTCAGGCTGCCGTCAGCTTCGCGGCGCATGAATGGCATCAAGAGGCGAGCCACTAGGAGTGTGCCCCATGAAGAAGACATTGACAATTATCGGCTTTCTCGCGGTCTTTCCGGTCGGCGCGGCGCTGGCTGACGACGATTGCTTCGTGCCGATGGCCGACTGGCAGCCGCGCGATGCTGTTGCCATGCTGGCTGAGGAAAATGGTTGGACGGTGCGCCGGATCAAGATCGATGACGGCTGCTACGAGATCGATGGGAGGGATGCCGAGGGGCGTGCGATCGAGGTGACTGTCCACCCGGCCACGCTGGAGATAATCGAGTTCGAATACGAGGACGACGAGGATGATCGCCGCGAGCGGGATCACGAGAGACGCGACGATGACTGATGCAGCGCGTCGCGACGGTAATGTCCCGGTGCCGGGCCTGCCGCCACTCTCCCGGCTTTCCCTAAACTCTCCTCTAGCTCTGACGGGCCCGGTGCTGGTTGCGTTGCCATGCCTGCTGGCGGCACTGATCGGGTTCAACACCTATGCGCCCTATGGCGCGGATGCAGCACTTGGCATTGCCGTCGGGGCCGCGGCAGTTGTCGCGATGGCACAGACCCTGATCCTCGCCGCACGGCCGCCGCTGGTGGAACCATTGTTCGGCGGTCTCGATCGCATGTACCGTTTCCACAAGTGGCTTGGTATTTCCGCAATGGTCCTGATGATCCTGCACCAGCAGATCGAGCCGGATTTCGAGCGTTTGGTGCGTGAAACCTCTCTTGGTGAACTTGGTGAAGAGGCGGGCGAACTTGCCTTCAACGCGCTTCTCGCCCTGGTTGCTGTCAGCTGGTTCCGGAGATTGCCCTTCACCCCACTGGAAATCCCCTATCAGATCTGGCGGTTCAGCCATCGTTTCATGGGGGCCCTTTTTGCAATCGTGGTCTTTCACCAGTTCTTCGTCGACCTGCCGACAGAGGTAGATCCATCGCTCTCGGTGCTTCTAAACACATTTGGCATCGCGGGAGTGATCGCGTGGATATTCACCGAGCTGGTCGCCCCGTACCTGCGGCGTAGAGAATTCACCGTCACAGAGATCAGCCAGACCAAGGACACCACCACGCTAACCCTCCGCCCCGAGGGGCGGGCAATGCGGTGGCGGCCGGGGCAATTCGCCTTCTTCCGCGCGCCAGAGGCAGGACTGTCCGAGCCGCACCCCTTCACGATCGCCAGCGCCCCGCGCCCTGACGGCACCCTGACGTTCTCCATCCGGGGCTTGGGTGGCTGGACACGAAGCCTGCTCGCCATCTTGCGGACCGGAACGCGCGTGCAGGTCGAAGGGCCATATGGACGGTTCAATTTCCGCAAGGGCGGTGCGCGCCAGATATGGCTGGCGGGCGGCATCGGTATCACGCCGTTCCTCGCCTGGGCCGAAAGCCTGAGCGAAGCGGATAGCCGCGACATTCACCTCATCCACTGCGTTCGGACACAAGAGGAGGCGATTGGGGTAGAGACGCTGCGCGCTGCGGCTGCCCGCAACCCGAGGTTCAGTTTCGAGGTGGTCGTTACGACGCGCGATGGCAGGCTCACGGCCGAGCGCCTGATTGGCGCGGTCCCTTTCGCGATCCGGCAAGCCGATTTGTGGTTCTGCGGCCCAACCGGTCTGAAGGACGGGATTCTCAAGGGCTTGAAAGCACAAGGCCAAACGCCTCGCCGTGTCCGCTTCGAGCAGTTCGAATTCACCTGAACGCGGGGCAGGGCGCATAGCCATGCCAGCCCTGTAGCCTGCGCTCGCATCTTTTTTTGGCCCCGCCCTCATCGGCGGGGCCATTTTCCTGACGGCAAGCTGAAGCAGGAATCGCTGGGGCGTCAGGATGCCCTCAGGTCGGGGTGCCAGATTGGTCTCATCAAACGAAAGGACTCCTTGCCATGAAAAAGACCCTGACCGCCCTTGCCCTGATCGCACTTTTGCCCGCCGGCGCTGCGCTGGCCGACGACGATGATTGCAATGCGCCCCGTGACCAGTGGCAGCCGCGCGAGGCCGCCATGCAGATGGCCGAACAGAACGGTTGGACGGTGCGCGACTTCGAGATCGACGACGGCTGCTACGAAATCGAAGGCCGAGACCAGGATGGTCGCGAGATCGAGGTGAAGCTCGATCCGGCGACGCTGCAGATCGTCGAGATGGACTACGAGGATGATGACGACGACCGCGGTGGCGCCCGCAATCCCGCGCCCGCTGGAACGGTCGCTCCTCCGCAGAACGGCCTCTTCGGAAACGGCGCCCCTCCGCAGGTTCAGGTGAACTGAACAGCTCCGAAGCACCCTGAACAAGGATCATTCCCATGAAATCACTTCTCGCAACGCTCGCGCTTACCACCGCACTCACGCTTCCCGGCCTCGCTATGGCACGGCCCGTGACGCTCACAACCACCCTTAACAACTATGGCGGCGACGGCGCTTACCTCGCGCTTTACGTAACCGACGCCTCGGGCGCCTATGTCGGCAGTCTCTGGATGGCCGGCGACAAGTCCAAGTACTACGAGCATCTTAGCGACTGGTACCGTGCCACGGGCGGCGATACCGCGGAGGTAAACGGCATCACCGGCGCCAGCGTCGGCGCGGGCCGCAGTCTCGAAATCACGCTTGATCTGGCCGATGCGCTGTTCGATGCGGGCTACACGCTGCACATCGACGCGGCGGTCGAGGATATGCGCGACAGCCCGAACGAGGTGGCCGTGCCGCTGACGACGGCGGGCGCGGGCACTCCGGTGACCGGGCGGCGCTACATCGCCAACTTCTCCTACGACATGTGAGGGGCAGGGCCATGATCCGTATACTCCATCGCTGGCCGGGTCTTCTGGCACTCGCGCTCGTCACGATCCTGAGCCTGAGCGGCGCTGCGCTCTCGGTCTTTCCGGCAGTCGAGCGCATCACCGCGCCGCAGGTGGAGACTGGCCTGACAGTCGCCACCCTCGCGGACCGCATCCAGGTCGTCTATCCGGGCGTCGAGCAGATCCGGCGGTCGCCCTCCGGTCGGATCACCGCCTATTGGTTCGATCAGGGCGCGCCGGGTGCTGCCGTGATCGACCCGGCGACGGGCGCGGGCGTGGCCTCGGCCGACCCGAACCAGGCCCTTCGCTGGCTCACCAACTTTCATCGCTCGCTCTTCCTCGGAGATGGCGGGCGTATCGCCATGGCCGCCGGGGCCGCGGCGATGCTGGTCCTCTCGCTCTCGGGTGCTATGCTGGTCGCGCGACGGGCGGGCGGATGGCGGCACTGGTTCGCGTCCTTGCGCGGTCCGTTCGCGGGCAGGCTGCATGTCGAGATCGCCCGGATCGCCGTCATCGGCCTCGTTCTGTCCTCCACCACCGCCCTCTGGATGACAGCCTCCACCTTCGATCTTCTGCCGGACGGTAGCGTCCTGCCGGCTGATCCCACCGAAGTGAGCGGAGAAATTGGGTTCGCTCTCGATCAGATGGCCACGCTGCTGCAGGCCCCCGTCGCCGAGCTGCGCGAACTGAGCTTTCCCTATCCCGGCGACGCGACGGACGTGTTCACACTGAAGACCGACCGGGGCACCGGCTATCTTGACCAGGGAACCGGCGCGCTCGTGGCATGGGCCGACCTGACCGGGTGGGAGCGCGTCTCGGAAACCATTTACATGCTGCACACGGGGCAGGGGGCCGCGACGCTCGGCCTTGTGCTCGGGATGATGGCGCTCGGAGTGCCGGCGATGGGCGTGACCGGCGTCTTGATCTGGCTTGCCGGGCGGCGCGGGCGGCCGCGCATCCGGGGCAACCAGCCCGCGGGCCGTGCCGAGACGATCATTCTTGTCGGCAGCGAGGGTGGCAGCACCTGGGGCTTCGCCGCGACCCTGCATGCCGCGCTGACGGCAGCGGGGCAGGGCGTCCATGTTGGCCCGATGTCGGGCTTCGCGCCAGAGCGCTACGCCCGTGCCGAGCGCATCATCCTGCTCGCCGCGACCTATGGCGATGGTGCCGCTCCGTCCTCGGCGAAGGGCTTTCTCGACCGGCTGAACGCGTCGGCCCCTGTGCCTGATATCCAGATGGCCGTGCTCGGCTTCGGCGACCGCAGCTTTCCGGCCTATTGCGCCTTCGCCAACGCCGTTGCGGCAGCGGCGCAGGCGAAGGGCTGGGCCGAACTCATGCCGCTGGACACGATCGACCGCCAATCGCCACAGGATTTCGCGCGCTGGGGCCGCGCTCTTGGCGAGGCGCTTAGCATCTCTCTCGAGCTTTTTCACCAGCCCGTCTCGCCGCGCACCGAAACATTGACCCTCGTCTCGCGGCGCAACTACGGGGCCGAGATGCAGGCGGGGGCCGCGATCCTGCGCTTCGCCCTGCCGCGCGCAACGCCGTGGCAGCGGCTGACGGGCACGGGCTTCGCACGGTTCCAGGCGGGCGACCTGATCGGCGTCCTGCCGCAGGGCAGCCCGGTGCCGCGCCTCTATTCGCTGGCCTCGGGCCGGCGCGACGGGTTCGTCGAGATCGTGGTGCGCAAGCATCCGGGCGGTCTGGCCTCGGGCCAGCTGACCGCGCTGGAACCGGGCGATACGGTCCGGGCCTTTCTGCGGCGCAATCCCGGCTTTCACGCCGGTCGCGGTCGCACCCCGCTGATCCTGATCGGGGCGGGCACCGGCATCGGGCCGCTGGCGGGCTTCATCCGCGGCAATGCGCGGCACAGGCCCGTGCACCTGTTCTTCGGCATGCGGCATGCGGACAGCGATTTCTTCTATGGCGAGGAGATGGCCGGCTGGCAGGCAGAGGGGCGGTTGACCCGGCTTGTCACGGCCGTCTCGCGCGGGACGCTTCCGCATTACGTGCAGGACGCGCTGCGTGGAGAGGCCACCGAAGTTGCGCGTTTGCTTCGCAACGGGGCCCGCGTGATGGTCTGCGGCGGGCGCGACATGGCCATGGGTGTGACCGATGCGCTGGCCGAAATTCTCTCACCATTCGGGTTGACGCCCGCAGTTCTGAAGGCGGAGGGGCGGTATGTCGAAGATGTCTACTGAGCGCGCGCGCATCGTCCTGAACGGCCCCACCATGGGCACGCGCTGGTCGGCCCTGTTCTTCGCGGATCGGGGCCGCGACACGGATGCAATCCGTGCCGCCCTTCAGGCGGTTGTCGACGAGGTGGACACGCAGATGTCGACGTGGAACGCGGAGAGCGCGCTCATGCGGATCAACGCGGCGCCGGTGGGCGATTGGGTGGTGGTGCCGGAGCAACTGCGGGCGGTCCTGCGCCTCGGGCTCGAGATCGGGCGCGCCTCGGGCGGGGCCTTCGATATCGGAATGGGCGATGCGGTGACGGCCTGGGGCTTCGGGCCCGGGGCCGCCGCGCCCGAGGGTATCCGCGCCGCGATGGACGCCCCCCGCCGCCCGGCGCAGGAGGTGCTGGAGATCGAGGGGATGCAGTTGCGCAAGACCGCGCCCATTGCGCTGGATCTGAACGGCATCGCCAAGGGCTATGGCGTCGACCAGCTCGCCGAGACCTTGCGCGATCATGGGATTGCCGACGCCCTTGTCGGCATCGACGGTGAGATGCGTGCCATGGGCCTGCGCCCCGATGGCGAGGCATGGATCATCGCGGTAGAAGCGCCGGACCCTGATCGCCGGACGCCGCAATCGGTTCTGGCGCTGCAGGACGCCGCCGTCGCGACATCCGGTGACTACCGCCATTGGGTGGAGGTTCAGGGGTGCCGCCTGTCGCATACCATGGATCCGAGACGTGGCGCGCCGCTGATCGCGCCGCCCGCCTCCGTCACCGTCGTGGCCCGCACCTGTGCCGAGGCCGATGCTTGGGCGACGGCGCTGATGGTGCTCGGTGCGGAGAGGGGTGCGGACCTCGCAAGACAACGTGGACTCGACGCCCTGTTTCTTCTGTGCGATGATGAAGGCAATGCAATGGGCGTGGGAGTCGGGCGTCTTTTTTCCGAAGAACCAGCGGCAATCGCCTCAGCCGGGGGAAGATGAGCCGCATGGAACAGACCCGTACCGATCGCTTCAAGACCGCACTCCTGCTGATGGCCGCAACCGGGCTGATCGTGGGACTCGCATTCTACCTTGCGGGCCAACCAGAGATCGCGACCCTGATCTGGATTGCAGGAGTTGTTCCCGCGCTGGCAGCGCTTGTGGTCGAAATCGTCCGGAGCATTGGGCGCGGCGAGGTGGGCCTCGATATCGTTGCCGCGCTGTCGATGTCGGCGGCGCTTGTCTTCGGCGAGACCTTGGCTGCGGCTGTCGTCGCAGTCATGTATTCTGGAGGCACTTTCCTCGAAGCCTTCGCTGAGGGCCGTGCACGTCGTTCGATGAAGGATCTTTTATCCCGCGTACCCCGGACCGCGACGCGGCACCGGAACGGCGGTCTTGAGGATGTGCCTCTCGAGGAGATCGCACCGGGCGATCGCCTGCTGATCCGGCAGGGTGATGTCGTTCCCGTGGACGGCACGGTGGCGTCCGACACCGCCTTCCTCGACACCGCGGCGCTGACGGGTGAGTCCCTGCCAGTCCGGCTGGCGCGCGGGGCCGACGCCATGAGCGGATCGACCAACGCGGGCGAGGCCTTCGACCTGACGGCGACGCGCGAGGCCAAGGACAGCACCTATGCCGGGATCGTTCGTCTAGTGGAGGAAGCGCAGGCGTCCAAAGCGCCGATGTCCCGGCTGGCCGACCGCTGGTCGCTGGGCTTTCTGGTCGTCACCGTCAGTATCGCCTTCGCGGCCTGGTGGTTCACAGGCGATCCGATCCGCGCGGTCGCCGTGCTGGTGGTCGCCACGCCCTGTCCGCTGATCCTTGCCGTGCCGGTCGCACTGGTCGCGGGTCTCTCGCGTGCGGCGCATTTTGGCGTTTTGATCAAGGGCGCAGGGCCGCTCGAGACAATGGCGCGCATCCGTACGCTGATCCTCGACAAGACGGGGACGCTGACAGATGGCCGTCCGCAGATCATCTCGATCGACAGCCACGATGGCATGACCGAGGACGACATCCTCCGCCTTGCCGCCGCGCTCGATCAGGCATCGAAACACCCTGTGGCGCAGGCCATCGTCGCTGCCGCAAAGGCGCGGGCCTTCACACTGCCCGTTCCGACAGAAGTGGCTGAGATCCCGGGCGAAGGGGTCTTGGGTCGTGTGGAGGACCGCGAGGTGATCGTCGGCGGCGACGGCTTCGTGGCGTCCCGTGTCGGGCGGATGGTGGGCGATCACCCCGCCAAGGGCGCCGGATCGGTCCTTGTCGCAGTGGCAGTTGACGGTCACATGGCCGGGCACCTCGTCATGTCCGACCCGCTGCGCGAGGGAGCGGGTGCCATGCTGGACGGTCTGCGCCGTCAAGGGATCGCGCGCATCCTTCTGGCTACTGGCGACCGCGCGGACGTGGCCGAGCGCGTGACCGAGGGGCTGGGCCTCGACGGGCTGCGGGCCGGTCTGACGCCGGATCAAAAGGTGTTACTGGTGCTTTCCGAGCATAAACACGGGCCGGTGATGATGGTGGGTGATGGTGTCAACGACGCGCCCGCCCTGGCCGCAGCCGATGTAGGCGTGGCAATGGGGGCACGGGGCGCCGCGGCCTCGGCCGAGGCCGCCGACGTGGTGCTGCTCGTCGACCGGATCGACCGGCTGGGGCCCGGCATCGAGATCGCGCGGGCCTCGCGGCGGATAGCGGTCGAAAGCGTTGTCGCCGGGATCGGCCTGTCTGTCATGGGCATGATCGCGGCCGCTTTCGGCTACCTCACGCCGGTCCAGGGCGCGCTCCTGCAAGAAGTGATCGACGTTGCCGTGATCCTGAACGCCCTGCGCGCGCTGCGCATCGCGCCGCAGGAGCCAGCTACGGGCAAACCACAGGCCATCACGTCAGAGCAAGGTGACATCGTTCAAGGAGCCACGCCATGAGCCGTCTATCACATTCTGAAATCCATATGGTGCATCGCATCGGCTGGTTGCGGGCCGCCGTTCTCGGAGCCAACGATGGTCTTGTCTCGACCGCGAGCCTCGTCGTCGGCGTCGCGGCCGCAGGCTCCGGCAAGCCCGAGGTCATGATCGCCGGGCTGGCCGGGCTTATGGCTGGTGCGATGTCGATGGCGGCGGGGGAGTATGTCTCGGTCAGCTCGCAAACTGACGCCGAACAGGCGGACCTCGCCCGAGAGAGCCGTGAACTCGAGGAAACGCCCGAGGCCGAGCTCGAGGAACTAACCCTGATTTATGTTGAAAGGGGGCTGGACCGCGACCTGGCGAAAAAGGTTGCCGTGCAACTGACTGAACGCGACGCGCTCGGATCGCATGCGCGCGACGAGCTCGGCATTTCGGAAACCTTTACCGCCCGCCCTATCCAGGCGGCTCTGGTGTCCGCACTGACCTTCGCCGTTGGGGCGGTGCTGCCCCTGATCGTCGTGCTGCTGGTCTCGGAGGCGCAGATCGCTCCCCTGGTGGCGGGATCGACGATCCTTGGCCTTGCGGTTCTTGGCGGATTGGGCGCTTCGGCCGGCGGCGCAGGCGTCGTCCGTGGGGCCACGCGGGTCACGCTATGGGGAGCGCTTGCAATGGCGGCGACAGCCGGGGTCGGTGCGCTGTTCGGGGTCGCCGTAGGCTAGAGTCAATGGGGTGTACCCGAACCCCGCTCCGGCTGCTTGTTGCGGCAACGCTCGTCAACATCGTGCTGATCATCGAGGTGCCACAGATCGAGTCGCAGCGCGTGGGGTCAGAAACCCATGTCCGCAAATGGGTCATGCTGGACGAGATCAACACCGATATTCTGGAGCGGTCCTATGTCTGGGAGGACCGCACGCCCATCGGCACGTTCAGTTCCGTCTTCACATCCAAAATCCAGTCCAGCCTGATCGCGCTTGCCAGGTCGGGCGGGGCATCGATTGTTGATCGGCTGAAGTAGTCTCAATCACCGCAGGGGCTACCCAGCTTCATTTGTTCCCATCGATCCATTTTGACATCAGCCCCTTGTCGCGGAAACACTCATCCGGGACGGCGCGGCGTTTGATCCGGGCGAGACGCTCGGCGAAGGCGACCTGCTTCGATGTCGGGCGGCTGTCCTGCGCGCCCGGGTTCAACTTGGCTTGTGCGTCGATCCAGGCGCTCAGGGACCGCCGATCTTGCTGAACCTCCCACGGCAAAAGCGTCTGGGTGCGCAAGGCCAGCGCGCGCGCATAGGCGATCTGCTTGGGCGTCGCGGGCAGGGCGTAAGTGGTGCTTTCCATCGGGGATCTCCCTTCTTAGCGTGGTCCTTAAAATAGAACATAACAGGAACAAAATCAAGCCACCTGCGGAAATCATGGGGTTTGAGAGGAAGAGGAGGGCCGGGGGAGGTCAGGCCTGAGGATGCCCGAAAGAGGGTGCCCGGGCCTGATCCTGTTCCTCATTGGGGTCTGATGCCGGAAAGTGCAGGATTCTGCGTTCTCATGAGCTTCGCATTTAACAATCTCCGGCATCAGATCCCTAAAGAGTGAAAGTGTCCTTCGGGTTTTGTGACTGATGGATGAGGGCCTTCGGGGTCCCTCAGATGGGTCCGGGCCGGGTTCCGGTCTGCCGTTCCTGATGAAGGGCATTCCCATGCAAACAGGTGTCTTGCGCGTGTTGCGCGCGACCGCCGCCTCCTGGTGGCGGCATAGAGATCTGCGCCGAACTGGCCAGACGTTGCTGGCACAGCGGCTCGAACGCCAGACCGTCCTGCGTGATCTCGGCTATCTCAGGCAGGCGGCGAAGCTGCCGAATGCCCATGTGATCTGCGGAGAGGGCGGGACATTCATCCACCTCGGCTTGACCACCGTGTCGAGTTTCGCACCGATCGAGCGCTTTCCCTTGGCCGCTTTTGCGGTCGCACGTGGCACGCCGTTCATCGATATCCGACCCATCAGTGACGTCATCGCCTTCGCGAACCTGCCGCGGGTGGCGCAGGACGGATCGGTCGACCCTGACTCTTCGGGTCCCGGCAAGTCCGTGTCGCTGACCACCTACATCCACATGGTCGAAGCCCTCGGTGCCAGGATCGCCAACGATCCGCGCCCCTGTCGGTCAACCTAGTCACCACTCCCTCTCACCAAAACTCGAAAAGGAGGCCAACCATGGCCCGATCCCGTACGCCCAAATTCGATGCCTCAGAGGTCATCACAAACGAAATCATCCGCATCATCGAGCGCGGCGTCCTGCCGTGGCGCAAGCCCTGGACCGCAGGTGGCAGCTCTCGTCCCCTGCGCGTGGGCGGAGAACCCTACCAGGGAGTGAACAACTTCCTGCTGACGATGCGGACCGTGATGGCGGGCCACAGCTCTCCCTTCTGGATGACGCTGCCGCAGGCCAATGCGTTGGACGCAAAGGTCCGCAAGGGCGAGAAGTCCTCTGTCGTCGTTTACTACGGTCAAAGCCGGAGAGACGCCGGCGATGAGCATGTTCACAGCGACGGGGATGATCACTCCGAGGAAGCCCGTATCTTCCGCTTCCAGAAATCCTACCGTGTGTTCAATGCCTGCCAGATCGAGGGCTTGCCCGACAGCTTCTACCCTGACCCAGAGCCCGCGCCCAAGCATCCGCCGTCCGAGCCGATCCCGCACATGCAGGCGTTTTTCGATGCCATCGACATCACAACCGTCTTCACGGGCACGGAGGCGTACTATTTGCCCCCCGTGGACAAGGTCTACATGCCATCCATCACACGGTTTCAGGACCCGCGCAATTTCTACGGGGTCTGGGCGCATGAGCTGGCCCATGCCACGAAAGCCCCCCATCGACTGAACCGTGATTTCGGGTTCTCGAAGTTTGGCAACACGTCCTATGCGCGCGAGGAAATCGTCGCGGAATTGACCTCGGTGTTCCTGGGTCAGACGCTCGGCTTCACGGCGCATACGCTCGAGATGAATGCCGCCTACCTCCACAACTGGTTGCGCGTTCTTCGGTCGGACAAGGGCGCGATCTTCCGGCACGCCGCGGACGCGCAGCGCGCCTGCGACTATCTGATCGCCAGATCGGAGGTGGGCAGGGCAGGGCGCAGTGCCGAGGCCGCCTGACCACACGGAGAACGGAGACACCCATGTCACGTAAGGAACCCAAAACGCTGCGGGTGGCCTGCTTCAACGACGGCCGCCGCAAGATCATCACCTTCAAGCTCGGTGCCTATTGGTGGAGCCCGTCCGAGGGCGCTTACCCGCTCTCGGCGGCACTCGAGAGCATCAAGGACCAGGGCGGCTGGATCGAAACCATCCCCAACCCGAATTACAGACCCAAGGGAATGTTCGGGTAGGGCACCTTCGGCCTCGGTTCATCCGCCAAGCGGAAAAGAAAAAGCGGGCTTTTAGAAGGGTGTTTCAAACTTCTCAAAGGAGATTCCCATGTCCATGACCGTTCAACCCCAGCCAGATCGTCCCGATGCGACCTTGATCGCGGCGCAGAACGACGAGTTTCGCAAGCTCGCGTGCCTTGGAGGGCCGCCCGCGCAGCCCATCCAGGGCCGGATGCATGTCACCCGCCCGCTTATGGAGGCCGATGACGGCTTCATGGCCGAGGCGGTGAAGGCCACCGGTGAGTTTGCAACATTCGAGCCTGAGAATGATCCCGAGGGATGGCACGATTTCGGCGCGGTCGAGATCCGGGGCGAGACCGTGTTCTGGAAGATCGATCTCTATGAAGCAGACTCGGACTTCCGCTACGGGGCTGAGACCCCGGACAATCCTGCCACCACCATGCGCGTGCTGACCATCATGCTGGCGCGCGACTGGTAGGGCAGGGGACTCCTCCCCCTGACATCTGAGACGATGAAGGCCCGCTGAACCCTCAAAGGGAAAGTGGGCCTTTTGTCGTGGTGATCCCTGAAGCCGGGGATTGGTCACGCGCGTGAGCGCGCGGGCCACACCTCACCCTCCTGGAAGGATATCCCATGACCACAAGCTTTGCTCCCCTTACCGTCGCTATCGGCGATCTCGTCCCGCATCCCGCCAATGTGCGCAGCAACTCGCCGGAAACTTATGACCCCGAGAACATCGTCCATCTGAAGGCCAGTATCGCTGTGCTGGGCCTGCTCCAGCCGCTTCTGGTTCAGAAGCTTGACGGCAAATATGCTGTCCTCGCCGGTGGCCGGCGCCATGCCGCGCTGAAGGAGCTGATCGCCGACAAGGCCACCAAGGGGTTCACAGCGAAGACCAAGGTGGACTGCCGCCTCGTGCCGGAGGACTGCGACGTCACCACGGCACTGTCGCTCGCCGAGAACATCACCCAGGCCCCCATGAACGCGATCGACGAGTTCGAAGCCTTCGCGCGGATGATGGAGGTCGACGGCCAGACGCCCGAGACCATCGCGAAGACCTTCGGCACCACGGTGGCGGCCGTAAAAGGCCGGTTGCGTTATGGCCTTATCCACCCCGACATCCGCGCTGCGGCTCGGGGCAAGGTGATTACGCTCGACACGATGAAGGCCTTCGCCGAGCACCCGAGCCAGGAGGCGCAGCGTGAGGTCTACGAGGCGCTCACGAAAGACGGCGGCTT
The DNA here is from genome assembly GCA_947503145.1 of uncultured Roseovarius sp. Taxonomy (GTDB): domain Bacteria; phylum Pseudomonadota; class Alphaproteobacteria; order Rhodobacterales; family Rhodobacteraceae; genus Roseovarius. The sequence goes on along the minus strand of CANNCP010000013.1, from coordinate 6,082 downwards.
TCTGCAGGCCTATACCGTTCGACAGGCGCTCAAATCCCGCGGGGTGCAGGTCAGCGATGATATCGGGGCTTTCGTGCGCGAAGACTACGAGGCGCGGGGCGGTGCTGTCGCGGCTGACCTTCTGGAAGAGCATTCCGTGCTTGAGGATGCGGCGCTGGTCGAGACCATCCTGCTTGAGAAGCTCGGTGCAGCCGCCGAGGACGCCCGTATGAGGCTGGGCTTTGCTTGGGCCGATGCGATGGTCCGCTATGATTACGCGACCATGGCCGACTACGGCCGCGTCTATCCCGGCCCGATCGAGCCGGATGAGGCTGCCCAGAAGCGCATTGATGAGATCACCGCCGAGCTCGAGCAATTGCAGCTCGAGATGGAGGATGAGGGGTTCGAGGACGGTGCCTACAACGCGCTTTACGACCGAGTGGACGCCTTGGAAGAGGAAGCCCGCGACCTGCAGGAGGCCTACAGCGCCGAGGACCTCGCCCGTGCAGGCGTGATCGCGTCGTGGTCGGCCGGTAAGGTCACGCTCCATGTGGGCCTCGTCCGCCCGGAAGACACCGTCAAAGAGAAGGGCGCGCGCGGCTCCTCGGCAAGCCCGACCGCGGAGGAGGTCCCGGACGCCGGCGAAATCACCTACCCAGCCTCACTGGCTGAGGACCTCAAGACCGAGCGAGCCATGGCGCTTGGGGCCGCAATGGCGCTGCATCCGGAAGCCACGCTCGATCTGACGCTCTTCAAGCTGGTCAGTGACGTTCTGGCCAGCGGCATGAGTGTCACGCAGGCGATCAAGATCGATGCCCGCAAGGAATACCGCAGCCATGCCAAGATGGACGAGATCGACGAGACCTCGCTCGAGCAGGTGGCGGCGGCGCATGATGCGCTTGATCTGTCCTGGCTAGATGACGCCCGCGCGCCCGCTGATCAGTTCGCGGCGTTTCGCGCGCTGGAGGCCGGCGAGAAGGCAAAGCTCGTGGCCTATGCCACCGCCAGCACCACGCAGTCCTGCTTCGCGCGGGATCCTTGGCGCGACAGCCTGATGCATGCGTTCGAGATCGAGATCATGCCCGATATCCGCGCCCACTGGACGCCGAATGCGGCGCTCTTCAACCGCTTCAAGAAGGCTTGGCTCCTGAAGATCCTCGGCGAGGATCTGGGTCTCGCCCAGGAGGCGGTGACGCTGGCCTCGTCGAGCAAGAAGGAGATCGTCGCCTTTTGTGACAAGCTCTTCGCCGAGCCCTTCGCCACGCTCACGGACGCGCAGCGCGCTGCCGTCGCCGCCTGGTGCCCGCCGATGATGCAGACCGCCGGTGTTGCCTGTGATGAGGCGGAGCCCATTGCAGAAACCCCGGAACCTGACGGCGAGGTCGCGAAAGCGGCCTGAGCCATCACGCGACCCGCGCGAGGCATTCCCCGCGTGGGTCGACCCTCCCACACCCAACCGAAAGACATCCTCATGGCTATTCTCAAGTTCTCTGCCTCCGCTGTTGCGGCGCAAATCGCACATGCGCGCGCCTGCAAAACCTTCCTGCCCAACTGGAACGGGCCCGTGGACAGGCCAGCCCTGATCCTCATCGTCGGCAATGGTGTGCATCTGCGCTCGAACGGCATCGATGGCACGACCACCCGTATCGTCACCACCGAACAGGCCGATCCCTCCTTCGCCTTCGCCGACGGCATGAACCCGTTTCGGGACACCGACTGGATGGCGCAGCGCCGCATGGCGTTTCGTGATCTGACCGGCCAGTTCTACACCGACATCCTGGATGACGTGCAGGTGCTCATCGACCGGGGGCGGGGTGCGATCCGGCTCGCCACCGATGGCCACAGCATCCGCGTCTTCGTGCGCCGGGCCTCGGACTATCTCATCGGCGGGACCTACGAGGTGCCCTCGGGCCTCGGCGGCACCTTCCGGGTCATCCTCAAGGATGCCTGCGACACCTTCGCGATCGTGCAGAACTGCGGCAATTGCGAGGATTTCGACGCCATGCAGCCCTACCGCGTGCCGCTCGATGCGCTGATGGAAATCGATGACCGGAGGGCGGCGTGATGGGTTGGCTCTTCTACACCGACGGCCGCGTCCAGACCTACGCGGATGAGAAAGCGGAGATTGCTCGGCTGTGCACCTTCGAGGGCGAAAGGCGCAAGACGGAACTGGTCAAAGCCTGCAAGGTGGGTTCGACTTGGTACGCGGCGGCAAAGGTCATCAATCTCGACGGCACCCCTGTCGAAGACACGACCTATGTGACCGATGCGGACGGGTCGATCACTTTTGGCGCTGTCTTCCTCACCCGATACGATGACGGCTTCTGGGGCTACAAGGACATGGAGGAAAGCGCTGGCCCGAACGAGTCTCGTGCTCCCCTTGGGCTGATCGAGCTCCTCTCCGACCTGAAAGACCCGGACAGCTACGCCCAGGACTGGCGTCAGCGCTGCCGGGACTGGGCGTCGATCCCGGACTACGAGGAAGGCGACAAGATCAGGCTCGCCGCGCCCGTGACGCTCACCGATGGCAGTACATGCCAGATCGTCACCGCGACGCACTACAGGCGGGGGCGGCAGAAACGCCGCTGCTACCGCATTGAGGAAACCGGCGGGCTCGTACGCCTGTCGAAGGCCTCGCTTGCGGGCTCGGAGCTGCTCAGCTCCGCAAAGGGCGAGGCCAGTCCTGTGCTGGCGGAGTTTCTTGCGGGGCGAGAATAGGTCCTGCGCCGGACGGTTCATCGGCCTGCCCGGCAACAGCAGATCCTGTGGCTTATCTTGACAAGGCAATGCAAATGCATTACCTATCGCAGGTAGCAAAGACCCCCCATTCTTTCAGGAGACTGCCATGACAGCCCTCGCACAAGATGTCTCGAAACTCACGGATCGGTATCAGACGACCGTGCCGGCGGGTGTTCGCAAGCAACTCAAGCTGGGCAAGGGCGACCGGATTCGCTACTGCACCGAGGCGAGTGGCAGGGTCTATATCGAGCCCGTACGCGCCGAAGAGGATGATCCAGCGCTCGGCACGTTTCTCGATTTTGTCGAAGCCGATATCAAGGCGCATCCGGACCGCATTCGGGCGTTCGATGGGGCTTTGCATGACCGTCTTGCATCACTGGTCAGAGACGTTGACGTCGATCTCGATGCGCCGCTATCGCTCGAGGATGAATGAGCGGCGATAGCGTGCCCGCCCAAGCGCCCCTTGTCGTAAACGGATGGTCGATTTATGCGCATCCGCTCTTTCTGGATCAGCTCGAAGGGCTGACCCTGGAGGTCGAGGCGCGTAAGGCACGCGATCCTAAGACCTGGCGCAAGAAAAACCCGACGAAACGGCTGGCCGCCATCTTCAAGCTGGTGACCGAGGCCATACCGGCGGATCCGGGTGCCGCCGCCTTCCGGCAAGGCGGCACACTCGGCGATCACCGCAAGCACTGGTTCCGGGCGAAATTCTTCCAGCAGTATCGGCTGTTCTACCGCTTCAACAGCGATGCGAAGGTCATCGTGGTGGCCTGGGTGAACGACGACAAGACCCTGCGCGCCTACGGCAGCAAGACGGATGCCTATGCGACGTTCAAAGGGATGTTGGAAGATGGCAATCCACCTGACAATTTCGACGCGCTCTTGAAAGAAGCAGCGGCGGCGAACAAGCGGTTCGAGACGTCCCTTGAAGCAGCGCCCGATCGGTAAGTGGGGTCGAATGCCCGAAGGGGCGGATTCCCACGCTAAGGCTGCCAGTGAGTGGGCATTATGCGTTTCAATCGCCGTCATACTTGGGCCAAGTGAAATAGGCGACATTGGTGTGTCATATGGCTGGTACGATGAAATTCTCAGAAGTCCCTCCCTATCCGTACACCTGCCGTTCGCTGCATCGTGTACTAACTGGTAAGATGCGGACAAAGCAGCCGTTGGTTATTACTCTATAAACGGCTGCTGCTCAAATACTGCACTTGCAAGAAACGCACCTCCGAAGGGAAGCAGGTGGCAATTTGTCTGAGGGATGCATATAGACGTTGGTGAGCTTGTAAGCCTGTTTTTTGTAGGGATAGCCATGAACGGACTAATGATTTGGGTGTTGGGAATCTTCCTTTATTTCTCAGCAACGGCTCATGCTTCACAGTTTGAGATAGTTGAATGGCGCGGTAGACAAGCGCTCAAGATGACTGGTCCGATTAACTCAGGTACAGCGGCGCGTTTCAACGAAATTGCAGACGGAATAGAGCCAGCAGAACATGGTCTGCCCGTTCTTTTGCTGGACAGTCCGGGAGGGTCCGTATTCGAAGCCCTACTGCTTTCTGCAGCCATGAAGAACCGGCCTTTTCACACAGTGATACCGGATGGAGCGAGTTGTGCGTCCGCGTGTGCTTCTATAGTTTTCATCGCTGGCAAGTATCGAACCATGGAACACTTCGGTCGTTTTGGACAGCACTCCTGTTCAGTTTCGGGTACGCCAGACACCGAATGTAATGAACTGATCAGCCAACATGCAATGTCCAATGGTGTCTCACACGGGTCTGTTGCGGCTTTCGTGACTTATACCGCTCCAACCGAGATGCTCTGGTTCAGTCGTGCGGACATCGATGGTTGGGGGATCTCACACTATCCTGGCTCTGAAGAGTCTGGGTTCGAAAAGAGTGAACCTCGTATCTTCAAGGCAATCACAGGAAAGACCCCACCGGCACAAGCTGCTTGGCGCTTGGATTTCTGGAAGAATGGGTGGCGCGCTTTCAATCGATCCGTCTCTGATGCGGAAAGAGAACTCCAGCTAAATCAGTTTTGCGTTGAGCACATCCCTGGCGTTCTGTTCCTTGCGATCGAAATCCACGGGCCATCAGAAAAGGTTGAAGAAGTAACTCAAAGAGTTGTCCTACTAACTGATGAATTCAGCCTCGAAACAACTGAGCCGATGATATGGCAAGAGGACCGGCTAGTCACGATGGTAGCAATACCGATTCCAACTGAGAAGGTATTGCCATGGCTTACTGAGGTCTCTCAATACGAATTTCGAGTTGACACTAAAAAACCGTATGAACCGATTGGCGCACACGGGTTCCTTTCAGGAAGCCGTGATAACTTGATATTTGCAGCGAATAATTGTGACTATAGCACTTCCCAGTGACGGTTCTAATCGCACTCCAAACATTCGGAAATTTTTAGGGCCTGGAGCTGCGGCTAATGTACGGGACGGGATGTTGCACCGTAGACTTTTACCGCCTGTCGAATGGTCGCTAAGGGTCGTCTCTAAAAAGCTTCAAACCCCTTTGCGCGAGAGCGGACTTTAGCTGCGCAACAGAAAATTGGTAATTAGGGCTCGTTTGAGACCTTCGCGGCATCCCGCCCCAACGTCGGCAATGGTGTGAAGGGGCGTCTGTGCGCAGATGTTTTGGTCATCCCCATAATGTAGAGATCTCAAGAGTCTTATCGTCCGGGAAGTTTTGCTGTAACGTTCGATCATCGCGTGAACGGGGAATCCGAGTCGAAACAGCCTTCAGACCGCAAACAGGCTTGCGACAAAGTCAATCTGTCCAAGGTCCATTCTCCCTACCGCCGATCTCGGGTCGCTCTGAGCGTTGCAGTTATGCCGAGAGACCTAGGCGAATTTCTGGATAGGCGCCTCGAGGACCATTGCCGTGACCGCTGAGATGACGTCCCATGATGCCTGGTTTCGGTCCAAGGTGAAGGAGGCGCTGAATGACCAGCAGGCCGCGACACCGCATTCCTACGTGATGAATCTTGTGCAGGCGGTGATTGATGAGAAGCGCCGCCAACAGTCTTGAACAGTGCGTTCTGGTCTTACCTGGTACCTTTGTGCGTTTCGGGGTGTTTTGGTGGGTTGCCGCCGCTTCTTCTGTCAAAAAAGTGTTTGCCGATCGGCTGCGTGACTTAGCCTTTGATTCGGACAAGGGCGGGTCGCGCTCGTGATCTGAAATTCTGCACTCACTCTCGTTGCCCAACCTCCGTCATAGCTTTCGGCGGAAACCACAAAAAGTGTAGAGCGGGCTTTTTGTCCTTTGGAACTCAGACCCTGATCTGTCAATGAGCATTCAAAACTGACCCGGCTTCAGCATTTGATTTTGACCCGCCTGTCGGATGGCAAAGCCCCCAG
>CANNCP010000012.1 GCA_947503145.1 uncultured Roseovarius sp. | reverse complement strand
GGGAAGCGGCCGTTGCTGCTGTTTGAAAATGCAACATCTGTGACTTTGCAAAATCGGTCAGTTAATGTGACAATACCTATATTTGCGATGATGAACCTAGAAAAATGGCGCGCCTTGGGGTCCAAGCCAAGGGGTCTCCTGATCAAATATGTTGGTAACAATTTGATACGTCTAGTTCTCTGCTGGTGTCCATAGCCAGCCTTCGCACATGTAGGATTTGCGTTAGCTCGTAGTTCCTAGTTGCGCCTTGACTTGAATATTGAAACATTGCAACTTTGCCTTGTTCAAAATTCGCGGTCGAGCCGTTAACAAGCATTCGATTGCACCACATTGAAGCGCAGGCCACGGCCTGCGTTTCCTTTTTTCCACAACGACTTTCAGGCCCAAGGACCGTTTTTCTGGACCATCGTCTGCATGTGACGGCCACTCTGACCGACCATAGTGCATTGAAGAATGCCTACGCGTTCGCGCCCGCTTCCGCGTAATCTCTGCGCGATAACAGACCGACCATCGCATCGTCGAGGATGAGGCCCGGCGCGGCATGACGCCTCGACCAGCCCGACCATATCAGCGCGGCATGACGATCTGCCAGTCCCCAACGCGGATGTAAGTTTCATCCACGTGCCAGTCGACGCTCGCCCGCCGCAAATGTTTTTCGAACTGCTGCAGTCAATTTAGGGCCAAACTTCTGGACCCGGTGGCAGACTGTCGATCAATCAAGCGAAATGCCGCGCTCAGCAAGAAGGTCGACCACATCCTGATAAGACAAGGGGTCGCGCAGATTCCAGCGCGCAAAACAAAGGACGATCTCGCGCAAAAAAAACCGGTGGTGCATGAGCGGAGAAATGTGCGGCATGATCAACCTCAAGAGCCTGAAAATTGTCAAACGAAACACCTAGCGCCGGCCTAGTTACTCGTTTAAGCTACAAAAGTCCGCGCGATAAGCCCGCAACATCTATCTGGCCCGAACTGCGGAAAAGTTCTGTCGGACAGATCCGGAACAGTTACGTCCCGTGAAAGTTACCATCCTCTCCCGCCGGGTGGTCAGTCGCTTGCGCCCATCATTGCTACTGAACCTTGATCGCGCGCGACCTCCAAGTCCGGCAGGTCCCTCAAGCTCCGCAAATCGAACGTCACCAGGAACCTCTCCGTCGTCACGAAGGTATGAGGCGCACCGGGTCGCGGCGACCTGGGCCCGCTCGTGATCAGGTCCTTGTAACGCAGTCGGGCCAGCAGATCGCGGCTGACCTCCTTGCCGAAGATGTCCGCCAGGCCCGCACGGTCGATCGGCTGGTGATATGCGATGGCGCAGAGCACGCCCATCTCCATCTCGGTGAAGGCAAGCGACTGCGCGCCCAGATCAGCGGCAGCCTTAACGGCGTCAGCAAACTGCGTCTTGGTCCGCAACATCCATGCGTCAGCGACGCAAGCAATTTCATAAGGGCGTCCCGCGAGTTCAGACGAGATATCCTCGATCAGCATCTCAACCGACGCCCCAAGCCCCACCACGCGGGCGAGGTCTTCGCGGCTGACTGTCGACGCGCTCGCAAACAGGACCGCCTCGATCCGGCCCATCCATTCGCGCCAGCGCAGCTCCTGGGGCAGGTCCTCGAGGTCCCGGTCAAAGACGGCGGCGCTCTCGTCCGCCGGTTTCCGTTTGCTGGTCGCTGTTGTCATGGCGCGATCCCGTAAAGCCGGAAGGTCGACCGCCCGGTCAGCTCCCGCGCCACGCCCAGTTCCACCAGCCGGTCACAAACCCGTCGCGCGGCGCGGTCGGTCATGGGGATCGAGGTGCCTCGGATCCGCGGCGCGAGCATCGACGCTGGGGCAACCGCATCCTCGGTCAGGAACAGATCAACCGCCGCGTCCGATCCCTTTGCCCGGAGCTTCGGGGCGACGGCGCGAAGGGCCTCCGCGCGGCGGGCCAAGTCTTGCGCCAGCCGTATTGTGCTCTCGATGGACTCGAGGATCTGCACTTGGACTGCCAGCTCAGCCCCCTGCCCTTCCGCGTTCAGGTCTCGCAGCTTCGCCTTTGTCAGCCGCCGCGCTGACACAGGCAACACCTGCGTCCAGTTCAGAGCCCGCGCCAAGACGACATCCGAGAGAAGGCAGGCGACCCGTTCCGCCCGGTCGTCGACGTCGAGCACGGCCCGCAGGACGGAGACGCAGCCGGCCAGTGTCCCGTGGGTCCGGGCGCGCTCCAGTCCCGCATCGAGCCAGGCGACCACTTCGCCCGCGAAGTCGGCACCAACCGCATCGGCGATCTGGCCGGTCCCGTTCGCACCAAGCCGCACCGTGTCGCGCCAGAACGCCAGCAAATCGCCATCCGGACCGCGCGCTTCGCCCGGCGGCGTCAAGTGGTAGGCGTCGCGGATATCCACCTCCCGAGCGAACCGCCCTTCCAGTTTCGACGTGGCGGTTGCCGCACTCAACGCCAGCCGGTTGGCCAAAAGTTTCAGCGGCACGCAATGCCGTTGATCGGAGAGCAACTGGTCGAGCACCGTCAGCGCCGCCCCGGACCGAAAGGCCACACTTTCAAGGGTCTCAGAACGACCGGAGGTGACCCAGCAAGGCAGCTTCGGTAAGGTGGTTGGGTCATCCGAGATGGCCATTGGCTGATATGTCATGCCGCAACACTATCTTGTCACGGCGCTTTTGACCATAATATACCGCACAAACCGCCCCGCTCTGCCCTTTCTTGCTGCGTCCGATAATGTTGCCTTATCGGAAGTAGCGGGATAAGCATGCAGCATGGCGCGAAAACCATCGGATAAGGGCAGAAAAATGCCCCTCGGCGCGACCCTGCCCGCCTCCCCTGCCGGGGATGACGAGGGGGACGCATCGGCCACGCTCTCAGTTCCCGCCAGCGTGGCCGGGTCCGGGGCGCTCGACCGCCTGGTCGGCACCGCGCGCGCCTACGCCCGCCATGCGACGGCCAAGAACACCACTCTGGCCTACAGGACCGACTGGGCAAACTTCAACCGCTGGTGCCGACGCCGTGGCGCCGACCCCCTGCCTCCCTCTACAGAACTGCTCGGCCTCTACATCGCCGACCTGGCCTCAGCTTCAGGCCCCTCCTCTGCCCTCAGCGTCAGCACCATCGAGCGCCGCCTCTCGGGCCTCGCCTGGCACTACCGGCAGCGCGGCTTTGCGCTCGACCGCAAGGATCGCCACATTGCCACGGTGCTGGCTGGCATCCGGCGCAAACATGCGCGTCCGCCGGTGCAGAAAGAGGCCGTGCTGGCCGAGGACATCCGCGCCATGGTGGCAACCCTGGGTTTTGATCTGCGCGGGTTACGCGACCGTGCCATCCTGCTGATCGGCTATGCCGGCGGCCTGCGACGGTCCGAGATCGTCTGCCTCGACGCGGGCAAGGACGACACCCCCGACAGCGGTGGCTGGGTCAAGATAGAAGATGGCGGGGCGATCTTGTTCCTGCGCGGCAAGACCGGCTGGCGCGAAGTCGAGATCGGCCGCGGATCGTCTGACGCCACCTGCCCGGTGCATGCGCTTGAACAATGGCTTTACTTTGCCGGGATCGACTTTGGGCCGCTCTTTCGCCGCATCAGCCGGGACAATGCACGTGCACTGGAGGCGCGCCTTTCTGACAAGCATGTTGCACGGCTGATCAAGCAGACTGTCCTCGCTGCGGGCCTCCGCAGTGATCTGCCGGAGAAGGACCGCCTTGCGCTGTTCTCGGGTCACAGCTTGCGGGCCGGGCTTGCCTCGGGGGCCGAAGTGGATGAACGCTACATTCAGAAGCAACTTGGCCATGCTTCGGCAGAGATGACCCGGAGATACCAACGGCGGCGTGATCGCTTCCGGGTCAACCTGACCAAGGCCGCTGGGTTGTAGGCCCCTGCCCTACGTCGGCAGATCACCGAGCAATCTGGTCAACATGTGGCGTATATGATCCTGCCCGCCGTAGAAGACAGCCAACACCTGAACGGTCTTTCGATCCTCATTGGAAACAAACCAGTACACTGCCCTTTCGCGCCGGACGAACCGCAACCCATCCAACATGTCCGTGCGCAACATCCCCTGGTAGGGAATCTTGGCCAGATCCTGTGCGGAAGATTGAATGGACAGAAGACGCTGTTCAGCGCGATTAAGGGCTATGTCAAGATCATCCCCGAAGTCTTGGTAGGATTGCACAAGATGGTCAAAGATCAGCTCAAGATCGCGCTCGGCTGCCGCCGCGAATTCAACCTTCCACACGGGCGTTTCGGCGCTTCTTGTCGATCATTGTGGCGACACGTGTTTCCATCTCGGCTCCGGTCACGAAATCGCCGCGCAACCGATCCGCTAGCACAGCCTTTAGCGCCGCTGTTTCGGCCTCTTCGGCTTCGGTTCTCTGGCGCAACAGATCAAGCCCGTTCTGGACGACCGCGCTGACACTCGAAAACCGGCCCTGCTCTACCAGCCGACGAGCAAAGGCAGCCTGTTGGTCCGAGAGAGAGATTGATGATTTCACGCCCATGGTCATCTCCTTTGATTGAGAAGGTAGCACTGAGTAGTATCGCGATCAAGATGAGGACGGGCCGTCACGTGGCTCTTCCTCTAAGTGATCCTGAAATGTCCACCGCGGTGGACATCATGCTCGAACATTCTCTACGCCTGCAAGGCGGTTCAGTAGCAGGGATGGGTTGAACTGTTGTACCCGGCGTCCAAGAGTAATGCTGTGAAAATATGCTCCAAAGTCGCGGATGCGATTGCCGAGTTGAAGCATGATGAAGATTGCGCAAGAAGCTTTTTGGGCACCAACGGCTGTTTTGGCTTTTTCGAATGTTGTTGGGTGAATTCCCATCATTGGCGCCAGATTTCGTGCGTGCCCTTCAACGTCTTCCCACGTTCTTAGCTTCTCGGTAGTGAAAGAGGTGGCTTGATCGCAAACAGAGGTTAGCGTGCGGATCTCAGGCTTGTCAGTGTTCGCTGCTCTTTCTATATCTTTATCTTCTTTTTTAGACCTAGATTGATGCCGGTCAGTTTGTCCGTCATTGGCGGGCAAGATGGTTGTTCTTGGCGCGTCCACCGCGGTGGACATGAGATCACATTCGGTGTCTGCCGTCGCGAGTAATGCGCGATATTCGGCGATTGACAGCTTCCTTCTAAGAGCTTTCCGAACTTCTGATGGAAAGGTGCTTTCGGGATTGAACTCTTCGAGTTGCGCAAGCTTCGTCAGGATTTGTTTGCGAAGAAAGATACAGTCACGGCGCCGGTTTTCTACTTCTTGGGCGATAGCCAAGAGGTCGTCTGCGCGTTCAAGAAGTGGAGAAAGAGACAGCCCATAGCTGATGCACTGGCCGTCTGAGGAACGAACGCGATACCGTTTGCGGTTTGGACTGTCATGGCGTGTCATGAAGCCAAGTTCGAGAAAGCGATCAATGTGCCTGCGGAGTGTTCGCTCATCAATACCCCCGACTCGGCGGCAGATTTCAGAGTTCGAGGCGAACACTGTATCGCCGTGGCCAGGTTTGAGAAAGCTGATCATGGCCTGGAGCGTTTGCATGTGGCCGGGCCGCAGCCCAAAATGACTGCTAGAGTCTCTGAGAGCTCTGAAGATGGCCCAAAGGTCGGTTTGGGCTGTTGATGCTGCTTCACCAGGGGAGGGGTGAGCGTCGGGGTGCTTGATAGACAGTTTTGTGAATGTCATGTTTCTATGAACGAGGGCCGTTTTGCCCACATCTTCCCCGTCTCTTCACGCAATCATGCTCGTGAAAAGGCAACAAAATAGCGTCCACCGAATCGATGACTCTTGACCGCTTTGTTGGAGATTGCTACATCATAGGTGCAAAACTGATGATGAGGGCTCTCCAGGGGAAATCTTGGGGGGCTCTTTTCTTTTTAGCCTTCGTCTCTCTCCTCTACTCGTGTTTCTCGTTATGGCTGTGGGGTCAGGACCCCGAGCCTCTCTCATTCTGCCATTGGTCAAAGAGCTGGCGAAGCATTGCTTCGGCGTGCTCTTCGACCCACAGGCCGAATTCCGGGTTGTTCTTTCGCGTGATCGTGATGGCGACGGATCGACCATCGACAGCCAGCGTGCCAAGTGGTGTCCCGCTTTCATCTTTGACGACTTTGGTTTGACCAGAGTCCCTTTGCTTTGCGGTTCCGCGCGCCTTGCTGGAGGCAGCATTAAAGATGGCCTGGAACTTCTCACCGCTTGTCGTGTCATCTTGGAGCGAAGCCAGTGCCTCGCTTGCGATGTCTACCAGCGGGGTCTTCTCGGACAAAGCCGCCAGATCCCCCCATTGGCGCCGACCGATGCCATGTGCTGGTCCAATGAGACGAACGAGTTCTTCTGGTAACTGCTCGATCACTACGCGATGATTTGAGACGCCCTGCCGTGTAAGCCCCAGAGCATCCTGAATGACACCCGGCTTATAGCCTGCTTTCTGCATCTCTTTGATAAATAAGGCTTTCTCAATAAATGACGGGTCCAGGCGCAGGTTGTTCTCCTGGCCTTGCGCGATCAGGGAGGCGTCATCGTCCAGCGTTCGGACGATGGCCTTGATCGTTCCGCCAAGCTTTCGGATAGCGGCAAGCCTGCGGCGACCATAAACGATGCGGTACCGGTCTGGTTGTTCCGAGGGACGGACCATGATTGGCACTTGCTGGCCATGCTTCCGGATACTTTCTGCAAGCTCATCTATGCTGCTGTCTTCCAGCACGAGGCGATCCCGCAGGCCGTCCATATCGATCCGGTCGGGGTCGATATCGCGGATCGAATTGGCTGTGATCTCGCGCAAGGAGTCGCGTAGCCCGCCGACAGACCCAAGGACCTTTGACGGTTTTGCCGGGGCAGGGGAGGGCGCCGCAGCTTCGGCGCTCTCTTTCGGAGGCTGGTTGAAGATCTTGCGGGCCATCAGCGACGCCCCCATGCCATTTGAATGGTCTGTTCCAGTTCATTGGCGACGCTGTTCATGCTGCTCAGCGCGCGGTCGAGCGTCTTTCTGATGAGCTGGCTTGGATCGACCTCGTAAATCGTTTGCTGTGTCATGCCGGCATCAGAGATCGCGGTAGATTTCAGCATCGGTTCGGTCATGACTTGCCCTGCAAGAATTGTCCGGAGGTATCCGGCCATCTGTGTCTGCGGACCGTCGGATGGTTCGTACCGTGTGATCAGGAATTTGACGTAATCCCATGTGACGCGACGCCCAATAGCCTCTTCGACGGCTTTTACAGTCTCAGAGGCCAGCTTGAGGAATTGACTCATTGAGGCAATGTCGAGCATGCCCGGGACGACAGTGACAAGCAGGCCGGTTGATGCAGCCAGTGCCGTCAATGTCAAAAAGCCCAGTTGAGGCGGGCAATCGATCAGGACGATGTCGTAATCGGCATCGACCTCTTCCAACGCCAAAGCCAGGCGTTCGGCAAAGATCGGCTGGACCCTGCGGGCAAGAGCATTCGCTGTCTCGGTTTCGTATTCAGAAAGCATCAATCCGGCCGGAACCATGTCGAGTTTGTGAAAATAGGTCTTCTGGATGACCTCCGACAGCGGAACCTGATCCTCATACCGCAAAGCGTCATAAATGGTGCCGCCGTCCGCGAACTCCAGCTCAGGTCGGAAGCCAAAGAAAGTGGTCAGGCTGGCTTGCGGATCGAGATCAAGTACGAGCACTCTGTAGCCACGCAGGGCATAACGTTGCGCCAGGTGAATCGTCGCCGTAGTCTTGGATGATCCACCCTTGAAGTTGACGACCGAAATCACCTGGAGGCGATCATCCACGCGCCGTCCGGGATGATAGGCATCTGCATTCTTTCCGGTGCGGCCGAGAATGTCGCGCAGTGTATCCACGTCCTCAGCACTATAGAATCTGTGGCCCCGATTATCGGTGTGAACCTCGGGAAAGCTGCCGTCTTTGTGTCTATTGCGCAGGTTTGACGTGCTGACGCGGAGCACGCTAGCGACCTCGGTTGAACTGAAGCGCCGAAGCGATTTGCGCTCTTCGGGCTCGAACGCAATCTTCATCTGCCGATCGAGCGACTCGGCCAGGTTGTCGGCAAAGGCTCCAATGTCAGCCGAGCCTATCCCTTGCGTAAATCCTGCGTTACGATCATCCATGTTCTGCCGCCTCTCGTGGCCCTTTTTCAGGGCTCTCTGTCATTCTGACGGTCAAAGGCGCATCTGACGCGTTCTGCCGTCAGAATGGAAATGCCATGAATATGCATATCCGGCAAGAAGAATCTAGATGTAGTGGAGAAGTTATCCACAGTACCAATCGGGAGCGTCGGAGCTATATCATCCTAACACATTGAAACTTTGATATATTATCATTATCAAGCTGTTGCCCGAAGCTTTGGAGAATTGGGATGGTGATGGCGCAATCCCCGGCCCTCGCTCAGCAATTTGCGGTTATTTGGCAAAGTTGCTGATGATTCTGGAAACTTGCACAGTGACCCACTACCCGGGGTCGGCCCAAGGCGAAAGACAGGCTGGGCCTGCAAAGGCCGCCGGACACATCCCCACAATACTGGCAGCAAGCGCACCGCCCAGCAGGGTGCGTCTGTTTACGCGATGGCCCTTGGCCCCCTGACCACGACCCCCAAAGGCACAACTGGCTCAAATGGCTCGTTGATTGACCCTTGCCGACAGTTGTGCGGCACTCTCCTTGCGCTCGGAATAGCGATCAACAAGATAACCTGCACGGTCGCGGGTCAGTAGAGTGAACTTTACAAGCTCTTCCATGACGTCGACAATGCGGTCGTAACAGGCGGACGGCTTCATACGACCGGCCTCGTCGAATTCCAGAAATGCCTTTGGGACCGAGGACTGATTGGGAATGGTCAGCATGCGCATCCATCGACCCAGAAGCCGCATCTGGTTCACGGCGTTAAAGCTTTGCGATCCGCCCGACACCTGCATCACCGCCAGTGTCTTGCCCTGCGTCGGACGCACTGCGCCTTCCGACAGCGGAATCCAGTCCACTTGCGTCTTCATCAATCCGGTCATGGTGCCGTGACGCTCTGGGCTGGACCACACCATGCCTTCGCACCACGTCACCAGATCGCGTAATTCGCGCACCTTGGGGTGGGTGGCGTCGACGCCATCATCGACCAGTGGCAGTCCCGAAGGGTTGAATATCCTGACCTCGGCCCCGAGGCGCGTCAGGATGCGGCCAGCTTCCTCTGCCGACAGGCGGCTGAAGGACCTTGCTCTGAGCGACCCATAGAGGATCAGGATACGCGGCGGATGGGTGCTGACGGAGGGGGACAGAAGCTGATCCCTGTCAATTTCAGCGAGGCAAGCCTCGTCAATCTGCGGTGTGGCCAGGTCGGTCAGGGTTTCAGCCACAGCGGTTTCCTTTGGCATCAATAATCAACTCGTTATTTTCCTTGGCCAGCGGTCCCGGCGGCAGGGTTTCCAGCAGATCGAGCACCGCCTCGGACGGGCGACACAGGCGCACACCTTTGGGGGTGCAAACGATGGGACGGTTGACCAGAATGGGATGTGCTACCATCGCGTCTATCAGGGCTGCATCGGTAACATCGGGGGCAGTCAGCCCCATTTCTTCGGCTGGGGTTTTTGACACCCGTAATGCGCTGCGCGGCGTCAGACCGGCGGCGGCGAACAGGCCCAGAAGCTGCGGCTGCGTCCAGCCCGTTTGCAGGTATTCGATGACAACCGGCTCGGCGCCCGCTGCCCGCAAGATTGCCAGGACGTTGCGCGATGTGCCGCAATCAGGGTTGTGATGGATAACGACGCTCATGCCGGAAACCTTTCGCGGGTGCGGTTGGCGAACCAGACAAGCGACAGCATCACCGGTACTTCAACCAGAACCCCCACGACCGTGACCAGCGCCGCGCCCGAATTCAGGCCGAACAGTCCGATGGCCACCGCCACGGCCAGTTCAAAGAAATTCGACGTTCCGATCAGCGCGCAGGGCGCAGCAACATTGTGCGGTACACGCCACCGAAATGCCCAGAAATAGGAGATGGCGAAGATCCCGTAGGACTGGATCAGGATCGGCGTTGCCAGAAGCACGATCAGGAATGGGTTGCCCGTGATGACATTGCCCTGAAAGCCGAACAGCAGCACGACGGTCAGCAGCAGGCCCAGAACCGAAGTCGGCTTGATCCGCGCGGTAAAGGCGGTCACCGCCGTCTCGCCCCCTTGCGCCATCAGACGGGTGCGGGTGATCACCCCAGCCGCCAGCGGCAACACCACATAAAGCACCACCGACAGAACCAGCGTTTCCCAAGGCACGTTGAGGTCTGTAACACCCAAAAGAAGAGCCACGATGGGCGCGAAGGCAAAGACCATGATCACGTCGTTCAACGACACCTGAACCAGCGTGTAATTCGGATCACCCTTGGTCAGTTGTGACCAGACGAACACCATCGCGGTGCAGGGCGCGGCGCCTAGCAGGATCAGGCCCGCAATGTATTGGCCGGCGTCGGCAGGGTTTATGAGGTCCGCAAAGATGTAATTGAAAAACAGTACCCCAAGGGCGGCCATGGTGAACGGCTTGATGAGCCAATTCACGACCAAGGTGATCACCAGGCCCTTAGGCCGTTTGCCTACTCCCTTGAGCGCGCCCAGATCCACCGCGACCATCATCGGATAGACCATGGCCCAGATCAGCACCGCCACAACCAGATTGACCGAAGCGTATTCCAAGGATGCAAGAAACCCGAACAGTCCCGGAAGCACGGTGGCCAGCGCGATGCCGACAACAATGCAGAGAAAGACCCAAAGTGAAAGGTAGCGTTCGAACAATCCCATAATTCATCCTTCGGTTTGCAGGGGCGTGACGCAAGCGGCGGAGTCCGGCGTTGCGCGTTCAAGATCGGCGATCATTGCGGCCAAGGGGCCAAGCGCGCGGGTGGCCAGCGAATAACACACGCGCGGTGGGTCGATCTGGCCTTCGATCACGCCAGCATCCCTAAGAATGCGCAGATGTTCCGAGACCGTGGATTGTGCGAGCTCGACGGCATCGACGATATCGCCGCCAATGCAGCCAGGGGTCTGCGCCAGAAGGCGCAGAATCCGCAGTCGGGCCGGATGCCCGAGTGCCTTGGCGACAGCCGCCATTTCTTTATCCGCCAATTTCTGTTGGGTGTCTTGCATCGCGCGCCTCTTGAACGATCGTATATCGTCGGTTGCCGATATATCCTGATTGGAAGTACTTCAAGTCGAAATTCTGGCGTGTCATAACGGGCCGCAGGCCAACGACACTCGCCTTGATCCACCGCAGAAGAGGCTTTTCCACGCGCTAGCGGTGCGAAGGTCCGGAACAAAGGCCGCGTGGCTTTGCGTTGACGAATTCCTTCATTCCGAATCTACCGTTTTGGTGCCGCAAGTCAGGGCAGGGCGACAATGCCGGGCCGGTCTTAAAGGTTTCAAGCACTCAATTCTAAGAACGAGATAGGCGCGCTGCATATTCACAACGCGCCTATCCGGCCGATGGTTTTTATGCCAACAGCGCGAGCATCTCGTGCGCAGCGTCAGCGGAAGAGGCCGGGTTCTGACCAGTGACCAGTTTGCCGTCGCGCAGCACGAAGCTGGCCCAGTCATCGCCCTTCTCATAGTTGCCGCCATTGGCCTTGAGCATGTCCTCGACGAGGAACGGCACGATGTCCGTCAGGCCAACGCCTTCTTCTTCGGAGTTGGTAAAGCCGGTCACGCGGCGGCCTGACACCAGCGGCTTGCCATCCGTGGCCAGCGTGTGCCGGAACACGGCAGGCGCGTGGCAGACGGCCCCTACGGGTCGATCGGCGGCGGCGAATGCCTCGATCAGGCGTTTGCTGTCCGCGTCCTCGGCCAGATCCCACAGGGGACCGTGCCCGCCCGGATAAAAGATCGCATCGAACCCATCCGCGGTTACGTCCGACAGCTTCAGGGTGGTTGCCAGTTCGGCCTGCGCATCGGCATCACCCTTGAAGCGGCGGGTGTCGTCGGTCTGCGCATCCTCGCTGTCGCTCGTGGGATCGATTGGTGGCTGGCCGCCCTTGGGCGACGCCAGGGAGATGTCCGCCCCGGCATCCTTGAAGACGTAATAAGGCGCGGCAAACTCTTCGAGCCAAAAGCCGGTCTTGTTGCCGGTATCGCCCATTTCATCGTGCGATGTCAGTACCATCAGGATTTTCATGTTTTTTCCTTTTATTGTTTGCCGACGCGGATCACGCGCTTGCCGAAATTCTCGCCTTTGAGGAGGCCGATGAACGCATCCGGCGCGTTCTCCAGGCCATCGATGATCTCTTCGCGGTATTTGATCTTGCCGCTTTCGACCCAGCCGCTCATTTCCTTGGCAAAATCGGGGTAGAGGTGGCCGAACGTGTCAAAGATGATGAAGCCCTGCATCGTGATCTTCTTGCTCAGGATCTGGCCCATCAGCCAGTTCATCCGGTCCGGCCCGTCCGGCAGTTTCGTCGCGTTGTATTGCGACACCAATCCGCAGACCGGCACCCGTGCGTTCGGATTGAGTAGCGGGATGACCGCATCCAGCACCTTGCCGCCGACATTCTCGAAATAGACATCAATGCCATCGGGGCTGGCCTTGGCGAGCTGGTCGGCAAAGTCAGGGTCCTTGTGATCGATGCAGGCGTCAAAGCCTAATTCATCCACGGCATAGGCGCATTTTTCAGGACCGCCGGCGATGCCGACCACGCGGCAGCCAAGTAGCTTGCCGATCTGGCCAACGGTGGCACCGACCGGGCCGGTTGCTGCCGCCACGGCGATGGTTTCGCCCTTTTGGGGCGCGCCGATCTGCGTCAGGCCCGCCCAGGCGGTAAATCCGGGCATGCCCAGAATGCCAAGTGCCCATGACAGGTGTTCCGGCGACTGATCCAGTTTGGTCACGCCTGCGCCATCCGACAGGGCATAATCCTGCCAGCCATTGAAGCTGAGAACCCAGTCGCCCTGCGCGAAGCCGTCGACATTCGACTCGACGACTTGCGCCACCGTGCCACCCACCATCACATTGTCGATCTCGACCGATGCGGCGTATGACTTGGCATCGCTCATCCGGCCTCGCATGTAAGGGTCGAGCGAAAGATATTCGGTCCGCAGCAGCATCTGACTGTCCCCGGCGACAGGGATCTCACCCTCGACCAGATTGAGCGTGTCCTTGGTGGGCTCGCCCTTGGGGCGTTCCGCTAGCACCAGCTGCCGATTGATTTCGCTTGTTTGTGTCATGTCTAGTTTCTCCTACTGAGCTTATTCTGAAAGATAGGGCGCACCCTCAATGGCCCTGTCTAGCCGGTGCGCGGAAAGTCATGGGGCAGGGACCAGTTTCCGGGTCGTGCGCATGGCGGATGTCAGCGGCACATCACTGTGGGACAGGCTTGCGACAAGACTCGCTCCGAGCCACAGGTGATAGATCGTTTCTGCCATGACATCGGGATCATCGATTCGGCCAATTGAGCCTTCTGCGATGCCCTCCTCCAATGTACGCGCCAAACGCGCGACAATGGCAGCAACCCCTTGCTGGAGAATGTTGCTCATGTCTGTAGACAGGTCGGCGACCTCGGCTGACAACTTGACCACCAGACAACGGTCTTCAGGATTGGGGCTGACTTGTTTTTGACTCCACTCCTCAAAGTAAGCCAGAAACCGAGCGCGCGCATTTAGCGTGCTGCTGTCAAGCGAAGTGCCAAGCCGATCTTTGTATTCCTGAACGAAATCTTCCAGAAGAGCGCAGCCATAAGCCTCCTTCGAAGGGAAATAGTGATAGAATGATCCTTTCGGTACGCCTGCCTTCTTAAGAAGTTCGCTGAGGCCCACTCCGGAATAGCCCTGCCGCGCGGTGAGGCGTCGACCGATCGTCAGAATATGATCTCGTGTATTTTTCGCTTGCTTGTTCATAACGGGGATATAGGTTTGACTAGACCGGTCGTCTAGTAGCAGCAAGTCTTTTTTGGTGAAAAAACAGCTCAGCCTGTCCGACGCGCTGCACTGGGATCGGCAGAGCCACCTTGCGGCACAAGTGCGCGCAGATGTTCGAGCGCCATTTTTGGATCAGGTCCGAAGATCTTGAAGAGCTTGCGGATGGAAATCTTGATGTTGTGTGCCATCACCTGTTTACCTGAACTCTTGTAAACTGGATGTGGAAGGGCCCGGCGCAAAAGGCGCCGGACCATTTTTGAGTCCTGTCAGCGTCTATTTCAGGATCTTTGACAGTTTTGCCTTGGCGTCATCGCTCAGCCATTCGGCCCAGACATCCTTGTTTTCGGTCAGGAAATGCACCGCCGTTTCTTCGTTGCTGGCGTTGTTTTCATCCTTCCAGGCCAACAGCCCACTCATGGTATCGGTCTTGAACGTGACCTTGCTCATCAGTTCTGCAATCTCGGGGTGTGTCTTGTTGAAGTCCTTCGTGACCACGGTCAAGATCGGCGCTGGCGCAAAGGACGAGAGGCCGGGGTTTGGCGTGTCCTTGTTCTGGTTGTTCTTATAGGCTTCTTCGTCGAAGGGTCCCAGATCGACCATGGTCATGTCGAACTTGCCCAGGGGCACGGTCGGCGCCCAGTAGTATCCGAACCATGGTTTCTTGTCCTGGTAGGCGGCAGCCATCGAGGTTGCCAGCGTCTCGCCAGACCCGTGATAGAAGATCTCAAAGCCTTTTTCGTCCAGCTTCAGGGCACGAATCCGGTTGTCGCTGGTAATCCGGCAACCCCAGCCATCGGGGCAAGCGTTGAACATGCCGCCGACCAGTTCAGGATTTGCCATCACACCTTCGATGGTCTTCAACTCGGGGTGCTCTTCGACCAGATAGGTCGGCAGCCACCAGCCTTCGACTCCGCCGGGGTCGAGGACATGGCCCAGCTCAATGATTTTGCCATTCTCTTTCAGCTTGTTGTAAGCTTCCCCAGCAGAGTTGACCCACATTTCCGTCACGATATCGGGCTCGCCATTTTCCGCGAGCGAGGTGACGGCAGGCGTGGTATCGGACGGGACAACTGTCACGTCGCAACCATAGCCCTGCTCCATCAGGAACTTGGAAACCGAGGTCACGACGGCTGCCGATGCCCAGTTCATTTCAGTGATTGAAACTTCGCCGCAATCGGCTGCAATCCCTGCTGTGGGGGTCAATGCTGCGGCCAAAACCGCACCGCAAATATAGCGTTTCATATTGGCTCTCCTTATAACCAGAAATCAATCCGGCTGGTATCCGGATGGTGCAATCTGCTACCAAGAACCTTGATGTGTCAATTGTTTGGCGGTTTTTTCAAAGGGATATGCATATTCCAACCGTCTATTCAGGCCCCGCGTTCTTTAACCGCTGGTGAGTAGTACATTGTAAACGCGCTTGAAAATTTTTGAAAAATTACTGCTGCTGCAACCAGTAAACAAAGGCATTGGCACCTGGGTTATTTGGTGCCCTGCGCGGTCTGGCCAAAAAATAGCCGTATGAGGTTAGCTCTATGTCCGAGAGACGGACAAGCTGCCCTTCTTCCAATTCCCGCGCGATCAACACGTCATTCAAAGCGATTCCCTGGCCGTCGATAACGGCCTGAACCCTGACATTGGGGTCAGGAATAATCAGCGTGTCCTTGCGTGTTTGATGACGCAGATTTGCTGCGTCGTACCAATCCGACCAGGCATTGCTGTCGTCGTGATCGCGCAGCAATGTGAACTCGGAAAAGGCGCGCTCCAGCCCGAGTTGCTGAACATTTTGCGCGGCAGCCGCATTGCCAACGGGCCAAGCGGGCATAGGCAAAAATGGTGTAATATCAACATCGTCCCATGCGCCATTGCCCCAGCGGATTGCAATATCCACCCCCTGATAGTCCAGGTCGAACAGCTGCGTCATGGGCTGAATTCGCAACTGAATATCGGGGTGTTCCTGCATGAACGTCATCAGCAGGGGCGACAGCCAGCGGGCGGCAAAATAACTCGACATCCCGACGGTAAGCGATTGCATCGCGGTAGATTTCAGCGCGGCAAGTTCAACTTCAATAGAGCGGTAATGTGCGCGGCTAGCGTCCAGAAGTTTCTGTCCCTTTTGCGTCAGCGCGACGCCGCGCGGGGTACGCTCAAACACCTCGAACCCCAGATTAGCCTCAAGCGTTTTGATTTGATAACTAATTGCGCCCTTTGTCATGTGCAGTGCTTTGGCCGCATCCGAGAAGCTGCTCTGCTGCGCGACTTCAACGAATATGCGCAAAGTATCGTGGTGTTTGAAGGCTATGCTCATGACCAATACGTATAGATAATTTGAACGCCGCGTATAGATAAATTCGATTGTTCTCTTTGCACATGAGTCCGAAACTTTGCGCATGGAGGTAGTTGAGTTGGAAAATTTAGACGTATCTGTGCAGCCGGAGTTGCGTAAGGCGGTAAGGCGCGGGCGCGCTTCACGCCAATCTGAGGTGCAGGTTGTCATATCTCCCCGCACACGCAAGATTCCTGCCTACACTTTGTTGAGTGAGCCTGCGTTGGCCGCCATTGAGGATCAGGCCGACTGGATATTGCAGGAAATCGGTGTCGAATTTCGGGGGGATACCACCGCGCTTGAACTGTTTGCGGCCGCAGGGGCAACTGTTGTCGGCGAGAGGGTTACGTTTAAACCCGGTCTGGCCAGGCAGCTTTGCGCAACCGCCCCTTCGGAATTCAAATTGCACGGACGCGACCCTGCGAACACGGTAACGCTGGGGGGTAATAACGTCGTATTGATGCCGGGCTACGGCTCGCCTTTTGTCAGTGATCTGGAGCAGGGGCGCAGATACGCGACCCTGCTGGATTTCGAGAACTTCGTAAAACTGACCTATAGCTCTCCCTGGCTGCACCATTCCGGCGGTACGCTGTGCGAGCCCACGGATATTCCTGTCAACAAGCGGCATCTCGACATGGTGCTGGCGCATCTCACGCTGTCGACCAAGCCCTTTATGGGCGGGGTGACGTCGCCCGAGCGTGCCCAAGACAGCATCGCTATGGCCCGGCTCGTGTTCGGCGAGACATTCATGGACCAGAACGCCGTGATGCAGGGCAATATCAACGTTAACTCACCGCTGATTTACGACGATACGATGTCGGGTGCATTGCGGGTCTATGCCGCTGCCAATCAATGCGTCTGCGTCTCACCGGCTATCTTCGCCGGGGCAATGGGGCCGTTGTCGCCTGCTGCCGTGGCCGCGCAAACTCTGGCCGAGGGCATGGTCGGCATCGCGTTGACCCAGCTCGTCAAACCGGGATGCCCGGTCGTTTTTGGCAGCTTTCATTCAACGATGAACCTGAGAACCGGCGCGCTCACCTTTGGTTCGCCAGAAGCGAACCTGGCGAGCATGGCTCTGTCACAGCTTGGGCGCCGGCTGGGCGTCCCGGTCCGGTCTGGTGGGGGGCAGATTTCAGGCTCGAATGCCCCGGATGGTCAGGCGATGCAGGACAGCGCCGACGCAATGTGGGCGACATTGTTGTCGGGGGCGCATCAGGTCTGGCATGCGGCGGGTTGGCTCGAAGGAGGGCTGGTCATGTCCTACGAAAAATTCATCATGGATCTCGATCATTGCGGTGCGATGGTAACCCTGTTGCAGGGCTTTGACACTGACGAAGAAGCCTTTGGCCGCGACGCCTATCATGAGACGGGGCCGGGTCAGAATTTTCTGTCCACGGCGCACACGATGCGCCATTTTGCGACCGCAAATTTTCAGCCTGGCATTCCGGAAGGGGGGCCGTTCGAGACATGGAGCGAGAACGGCAGCCTTACTTCGGATCAGCGGGCGACGGCCCGCTGGAAGCAGATGCTGAGCGCCTACAAGCCGCCGCACATGGACGAATATATCCACGCCGCCCTCGATGATTTTGTGGCATCGCGCAAAGCGTCGATGCCCGACGAATGGTACTGAAGCGTTTCGGGGCCAGGCCTGAGCATGGCTTGAACTCGAAACTATTTTTAAAAGGATAGACTATGACCGAAGAACTCAGCCGTACCTCTGCGCTTGCCTC
Organism: uncultured Roseovarius sp.; assembly: GCA_947503145.1. Lineage (GTDB taxonomy): Bacteria > Pseudomonadota > Alphaproteobacteria > Rhodobacterales > Rhodobacteraceae > Roseovarius. The sequence continues at coordinate 69,276 of CANNCP010000012.1, read as the reverse complement.
CCGGCACACCGCCCTCGGCTCCGGGCTTGAGGACTGGAACGGGATGGGCACGGCCTGGACCTACAACACCGACCCAAATGACGAACATGATGCGGTGCGCGAAACGGTCGGCATGTTCGATATGTCACCGCTCAAGAAAGTTTTCGTGCGTGGCCCCGATGCCGCCGCTACGCTGGATCATTTGACGACACGCGACGTCTCGAAGATTGCCCCGGGATCAGCGGCCTACACTTGCGTCCTGACGGAAAAGGGTGGCGTTGCCGATGATGCCATCGTGTCGAATAATGGTGACGATGAATGGATGATCGTGCATGGCTCCGGCGACACGATGGCCTTGCTCAAAGCCTCTGCGGCGGGGCGCAATGTGCAGATTACCTTCACCGATGAGCTGCACGATCTGTCGGTGCAGGGGCCGAAATCCTGCGAAATTCTGAATGCGCATTGCGATATTGACCTGACCGAACTGGCATATTTCGAGCACGCCGCGGCCAAATTGTTTGGCCATCCATGCCGCTTGTCGCGCACAGGTTACTCCGGCGAGCGCGGGTATGAGGTTTTTGCCGATGCGTCGGTGATCGGCGACATCTGGGACCAGCTTGTCGCTGAGGGCGTGATGCCGTGCTCCTTCACGGCACTCGACAAGGTCCGCATCGAAGCGGGTCTTCTGTTCTATGGCTATGACATGACAGAGGAAAACACACCCTGGGAACTGGGCCTGGGATTTACAGTCAGCAAAAACAAAGGGGACTTCCGCGGCAAGGCTGCCGTCCAAGCGGCGAAAGGCAATGAAACTGTCAATAACGTCAGCCTCGACATCAATCATCCCGACATGGTTATCGGCGGCGAAGCTTTGTCTCTGGATGGCGCGGATGTCGGGATCATCAACAGTCCCTGCTTCTCGCACCGGATGAACAAGTCTCTGGCCTTGGCACATATCAAGCCGGGTATTGCTGTCGGCGCAGTTCTCCGGGTTTCCGGCGATGGTATCGAAACAACTGCCACCGTGGTTCAAAGCCCGGTTTATGACCCTGAAAAGAGCCGCACACACGCGTGAGGCAGCGCAATTCCGGCGTTGCCCAATCGGAACTGGTGGCTTTGAGGGGTCTCCTTGATGCGGCCGTTGGTCTGGGGTGACTTCGGTGAGTGTCAGGTAGTGCTCAATATCAAGGGCGGCGCAGAGCGTGTCGACCTCGTGCGCGCCCGTGGCCGTGTGCTTTCGCAGGCCAAGATCGGCCAGGTTTCACTTCGTCAGGATCAGTTTGCCTGCACGCGTGATCCGTAACGTGTAGGTCTGCCCGTCCAACACAAGCTTTGCCAGGCCGCTCTTCTCAACCAGGGCGCGCACATCATAGAGTGGACAGTCATCATAGCGCGGACAGTCGCCGTGCTTGCCCGGCTTGTTGCCGGCACCGCAAATAGGGCACTTCATCTTCTGCTCCTCACATGATCCAGGAGCGTTTCCAATGCCATGTCCGACATGCAATCACAGTGAAACGCTTCTTCGATTATCTCAACAGCTTGTTGTTCAGCCGGGCGAGTCGGTTCGTATAGGGTGGACGCGGTGATCACCTCGGGATTCAAAACCCGGGTTGTGCAGGGGATTCCCATTTTCATAACAGGCGCTGTCGCGCTTGAAGCCGAATTCGATGTCATTTCCCATCAATCCTCAGTGTAAAATTACGCCGCGCACCTGTCGGGGGTGGCGGAAAGGGGGCGGCACGGCGGATCTGTTGCAGGGCCACCTGATCCAGGCTCGCCGAGCCGGAACTGCGAGCAATGCCGACAGCCGCCAGAGCGCCATTGGCAGCAATGGTGAAACTGACCCGCGCCGAGCCTCGCGTGTTAACACGCTCGCGTTTTGTGCGCTGGATGCGGCGCATGACCTTACCGGGATAGTTTGCTGCCGCCGCGTTACCGGCTTGCGTGGTGGCGCTCTGCGTAGATCCGGCTCGCCGTTGCTGTGCCTTTTCTTGCCCGCTGGCATCACCCGCCCGCGCGCTCCGGTTGGCGTTTCCCGATTGCTTTGGTGTGGAAGCCGCTTGCCGTTTAGGCTTTGGCCGGTCTGGGCGAGCCTGTGGTCTGAGTGAGCGCACTGGTGCCTGCGTTTCGGTTTCAGCCACTATGCGATCGACGGGATTCGGCGATGGGGCAAGTGCTTGCTCGGCCGGTTGCGCGCTAACGGGTGCGGGCGCGGCGCTTTTTTGCAAGGGGGCGAGGGCGGCCATTGTCCGGGCCTCAGACGCCTGCGATCGCGCGGGCTTTGGTGCCTCGGTCTCGGTTGTTTCTGCCTTCGGTACAGACGTTTTCGTGGGTTCGGGCATTGTCGTCGCTTCGGGTTCGGGTACCGATACGCCCTCGGCCATGTCGGCAAAGCTGTCACCCAGTGCCGAGATGCTGGCTCCGCCGCCGCCCTGAATCGTGATCCGCTCAGGCTCTGCCGGCGGCAGAACCGCGATGGCGGCATGCAGTGTCCCGGCCAGTCCGACGCAGATTGCGGCTATATAGTGCGAGCGGGGAATCATGGCAGCGCCCGTTCGGTCACAATCATCACCCGCGCAGCACCCGCCGCGCGCAACTCGCCTGATAGACGCACCAGCACCTCGGCCGGCAAGGCCCGATCGGGCACAATGCGCAGGGTCTGTTCCTGCCCGTTCTCGGGCTTCCCGGTCATGAAGGCCGACGCCGAGTCCACTGCTTTGCCGCGCCAGCTGAGCCGCCCATCGGAATGCACCACCAGCGTATCCGGCGGCGCGCGCCCTTCCAGCATGTCAGTCTGTACCAGCGTCAAATTACTATCCATCGGTGCCGCCAGCGTGCCCGCGATCATGAAAAAGATCAGCATCAGGAATACCACGTTGATCAGCGCGATGGTCGGCTCGCGCACACTGGCGGGTCTTGGGCGGGTAAGGCGGCTCATTGCAGCACCGTCACTTTAAGACCGCTGACACCGCGCAGCGCTGCCAGAACATCAACCAGCCGTTGCGAAAGCACCTCGCGCGACAGGCTGACCAGCAGGCGGGAGTCGTCGCGCCCTGCCAGTGCTGCCCCCAACCCGTCAAGCGCCACCGCTTCGCCGTTCAGGCGCAGTGCGGTATCGTCCACCGACAAAAACAGCGGTGGCTGTTGCGCACTGATCCCGCCGCTCGCCGCACCAGAGAGCTCCACCTCACCAAACCGCGAGAAGGTCGAGGTCAGCATGAAGAACAGCAAAAGCAGAAAGATCACGTCGATCAGCGACGTCATCGACAACGGCCGACGCCGGGTTTTGTGGATCTCAAGCGGCATGAGCCTGTGCGTCCTGCTTTGCTATCGTGGGGGCGAGGATGGTGCGCAGACCTCGCTCGGCAAAGACTCGCTCGCGGTGCATCCGTCCCTCGAACCACGACAGCACCAGCGCCGCCGGCATGGCCACCACCAGCCCCGCGGCAGTGGTCAGCAACGCCACCCAGATACCCCCGGCTAGTAGCGATGGGTCCACCGCGCTGCCCGCGCCCTGAAGCGTACGAAATGCTTCGATCATGCCCAGAACAGTGCCGAACAAACCCAGAAGAGGCGCAAGCTGTGCAACCACATCCAGAACCTTGAAGCCTGTTTCCAGCCGCGCAAACTGGGCCTCGGCTTCGGCATCCAGCCGTTGCGAAAAAAGCGCGTTGCCTGTGTCGGCCTGGCCCATGGCCTGCTCGATCACGGGGGCGAGATAACTGGTGCTCTCCGCCAGGTGCCGTGATGCTTGTGTCCGCGCGCCGTCGTCCCAGGTGGTGATTGCCGCCGAAAGTGCCCGGTGTCGTCCGACGCCCGCCGCATGAAACTGCCACAACTTGTAGAGGATAAGCGCGAGAGTCAGCACCGACACCAGAATGAGAATCGCGACGACCGGTCCGCCGAGATCGAGGATATTGCCCAGTGAGGCGCGCAACTGTTGCATGATGTTCATCCCAGAAGCTCGATATCGGTGCGCGAGGTCAGGTTGAGGTTGTCCATGCAGGCACCCTCGGCCACGCCTTTGCCGACGCAGGTCTGCGCGCCGTTGACAAGGATGCGTCCGATGCCCGCGCATGAGACGCCGTCAATCTGGAACTGGCGAACCCGTGGACGCCCGGCGGGCAGATCGCGCATGTCGAACAGCGTCAACCGCTCGACCGCGCCCGACGCGTCGAACAATACGGTTTCGAACACCGCGCCAGAGAGCTCCGCGCCCAGACGGTTTTCCACCAAAAAGCTGATTCGGCAGGTGCCGTCCACGTCGGCAGCGTCGTTCAACTCGATCTGTAAACCAGGTTTAGCGGCTGTTTCCGGCGCGTCCTGCGCCAACCCCAGGCTGCCGGATCCGATCAGCGTCATGGCAAAAAAGAATGTTTGGATTGACTTCACGATCGGGCCTTCCGGTGACATCGCGGCCTTTCGGTCGTGATACAGCGTTGTCTCGAAGAGGGCGAAATAGCCAAGCCCACCAGACGCACAACGCCGCACCGTCCCCGGGCGACACGATGTTTTGCAATTTTCTGGCTGGCACAAGGCTGGCTGTTTCAGAAAGGCGCATCGAATACCGTGCGCCTTGGTGGTTGCAGTCGATAAATTATCCGACTAAAAGTGTCAAGAACTACTGATCGTGCAGACAGCCCGATCCATCCAGCTACGGGCGCGCATGCTGTCCCAGCCAGACACTCCCTGAAATCAATGAACAAAGGTGGCTTGTATGGCGCTGGATATTCTACCCTCACCCGATGACATTCGTGCGGCAAAGGCCGCCAATCCGAAGATGCGCGAACGCGATCTGGCCGATAAATTGGATATCTCGGAGGCGCAACTCGTCGCCGCCCATATTGGCGATGGTGTTACGCGGCTGAAAGCGCATCCTGACGGGATCGCCCGAGCCGCCTGCACCCTTGGCGAGATCATGGCGCTGACGCGCAACGAATCGTGCGTGAGCGAAGTTGTGGGTCACTACGACAATTACCAGCCCGGCAAACATGCCGCGATGGTGCTGAACGAACCGATGGACCTGCGCATTTTTCCCAGTCGCTGGGTCAGTGCCTTTGCGGTCGAGAAGCCCACAGAAAACGGCATTCGCCGCAGCCTGCAGGTGTTCGACCGCGCGGGCGATGCCATCCACAAGATATTCGTCCGCGATGAGGCCGACATCAAGGCGTTCGACCGCGCAGTTGTGGAATTGCGGCACGCGGATCAGTCGCCGGAACAAGCGGTAAAACCACGCGACACAACCGAGCCGCCAAAGGCAAATATTGAAAAGGTCGAATCACTGCGCAAGGGCTGGGCCGGGATGACCGACACGCACCAGTTCTATTCGATGGCGGGCAAGCTGAAGATGAACCGCCTGGGTGCCTACCGGGTCGTTGGTGCGCCATTCACCCGCGCGCTAACCACAGATTCTATCGAGGGCATGTTTCACGCTGTGCGCGATGCCACGATTCCGATCATGATTTTTGTGGGCAGCTATGGCTGCATCCAGATTCGCTCGGGCATCATCGAGACGCTGAAGCCGTCCGGGCCGTGGCTGAACGTGCTTGATCCGGATTTCAATCTGCATCTGCGGCTTGACCGGGTGGCCGAGGTCTGGGCGGTGGAGAAACCTACCAAACGCGGCCCGGCGGTATCGGTCGAGGCGTTCGACGCACTGGGTGGTCTGATCTTTCAGATTTTCCCGGTGCCCGCCGGACGCGATCTGCCCGACAGCCGCGCCGAATGGCAAAGTATAGTCGACACGCTGCCCGACCTGGCGACCAAAGGGGGTGCGTGATGCGTTTGCTCTCCATCCTGGTCGCCGCGACGCTGGCGGCCCCCGCCGGGGCCGACCCGGCGGAGCGAATTGTTTCGATTGGTGGCTCGATCACCGAGATTGTCTATGAACTGGACCAGCAGCATCGTCTGATCGCACGCGACACCACATCGACCTTTCCCGAGGTGGCGCTGGACCTGCCCGATGTGGGCTATGTGCGCGCGTTGTCGCCCGAAGGGGTGCTGTCGGTGAACCCGGAACTGGTGTTGGCCGAGGTCGATGCCGGCCCGCCCGAGGCGCTGGCCGTGCTGAAAGAGGCCGGTATGCCGCTGGTGTTGATCCCGGATGACCCTACGGCTGCGGGTATCCTTGAGAAGATACGCGCGGTGGGTGCCGCGCTGGATGTCGATGCGCAGGCCGGGGCGCTGGCCGATAACGTGGCCGCGCAGCTTGACCGCACCACTGCCCGCGCCAATGCCGTCGCGGAGGGCGAGCGCAAGCGCGTGCTGTTTATTCTGAGCGGTGAGGGCGGGCGGATATTGGCGGCAGGTCGCAATACCGAGGCGGCGACCGTGATCGGGATGGCCGGCGCGATTAACGCGCTCGACGGGTTCGAAGGCTACAAGCCGGTCAGCGACGAAGCCATCGTGCAGGCCGCGCCGGACGTGATCCTGATGATGACGCGCGGCGGCGCGGTGATGGTGGACAACGACGCCCTGTTTGCATTGCCTGCGATCGCGGCGACCCCGGCGGGCGAAAACCGTGCGGTGATCCGCATGGGCGGGCAATACCTGCTGGGTTTCGGTCCGCGCACGGCGCAAGCGGTGCAGGATCTGGCGGACGCACTTTACAAAGAGCAGGCACATGACTCTGGCGGCTTATGACGAGAGCGGCGTGGCGGACCTGCCCGACCGTACCGTTGTCGCACGGCGACTGACGCTCTGGCTCGGGCTGTTGTTGCTGGCGACCATGACGGGCAGCCTTGCCACGGGGGCGGCGAGCACGTCGCTTTGGGCGGCTTTTGGTGATCTGGCGCAGGGCAGGGCGCTGTCCCGCGTGGATGAAACCATCCTGTGGAACATCCGTCTGCCGCGCACGCTGTTGGGGGCGCTGGTGGGCGCGGCGCTGGCGGTATCGGGCGCGATGATGCAGGGGCTGTTCCGCAACCCTCTGGCTGATCCGGGGCTGGTCGGCGTCAGCGCCGGGGCCGGGCTGGGTGCGATTGCCGCCATCGTTCTGGGAGCAATGTTGCCCGCTGGCCTCATGGCGTCGGTCGGCACGTATCTGGTGCCGCTGGCAGCCTTTGCCGGTGGCTGGGTCACGACGCTGGTGCTTTACCGCGTCTCGACGCGCGGCGGGCGCACCTCGGTCGCGACGATGCTGTTGGCCGGTATCGCTCTGGGGGCGCTGGCGGGCGCGGTATCGGGACTGCTGGTCTATGCCGCCGACGATCAGCAGTTGCGCGACCTGACGTTCTGGGGGCTTGGTTCGCTCGCCGGGGCGACATGGGGCAAGCTGATGGCCGCGGCACCGATCATCCTGCTTGCGCTGTTGGGCGCGCCGTTCCTGGCGCGTGGGCTGAACGCGCTGGCCCTGGGCGAGGCCGCGGCGGGCCATCTGGGTATCCCGGTGCAACGGATCAAGAACCTGACCGTCCTGGCGGTGGCCGCTGCCACTGGTGCTGCGGTTGCGGTGTCGGGCGGGATCGGCTTTGTCGGCATCGTGGTGCCACATCTTCTGCGGTTGGCCTCGGGACCGGACCACAAGACTCTGTTACCCAATGCCGCACTGCTGGGTGCCAGCCTGCTGCTGGGTGCGGACATGATCAGCCGCACCGTTATTGCGCCCGCCGAACTGCCAATTGGCATCGTGACCGCGATCCTCGGCGCGCCGGTGTTCCTGTGGATTTTGCTGCGTCGTCGTATGGTGGTGGACCTGTGAGCTTTCTCGGGCAGAACATACGCGTGGACCTCGGCCGCCGCGCCATCCTGCACGGCGTTGATTTCTGCGCGAAAGCCGGTGAATTGACCGCCATCGTCGGCCCTAACGGCTCGGGTAAGAGTACCCTCTTGCGCGCGCTTTGTGGCGAGATGGCGTTCTCGGGCCGGGTGGCGATTAACGGGCGGGATGCGGCTGCGCTCAAGGGTTGGGAGCTGGCGGGCATGCGCGCAGTACTGCCGCAGGCGGCGACACTTGCCTTCCCCTTTACCGTGATCGAGGTCATTCGCCTTGGCTTGACAGCGGGCGTCTCGGCCGGGTGCGCCAGCCTGCCGCTGCGCGCGTTGGAAGCGGTGGGCCTCGCAGGCTATGGCGGGCGGTTCTATCAGGAACTTTCGGGTGGTGAGGCGCAGCGTGTACAACTGGCCCGCGTGCTGACCCAGGTGTGGGAGCCGGTGGCGCACGGCATGCCCCGCTGGCTGTTGCTGGATGAGCCGGTCTCAAGCCTCGATATCGGTCATCAGCTAATGGTGATGCAACTGATGCGCGATTATGCGGCGCGCGGCGGCGGGGTGATCGCGGTGATGCACGATCTGAACCTGACGGCAATGTTCGCCGATGCGGTGTCCATGGTCCATCGAGGCGAGATCGCCGCCTGCGGCACCCCCGCGGAGGTGCTGACCGACGCCACCTTGTCGCACGCTTATCGCTGCAACCTGCGCGTCAATTGCGAACCGCCACAAGGCGGAACGTGGCTGCTGCCTCATACGGCGACGTTGTGAAGTGACTGGCAGTGCTAAAGATAAGGGCACTTTCGGATATTCTTTGATGTTATCGTTTGGCCAGTTGTTCCCGAGTGTTTCGATAGATTTTTTGTGTGCCGGATGTCGCTGCCGCAGAATAGAGCAACCGGGTTAAAAAGATTGCGGCTCCGGCTTGACATCTTTCTGACGAAGCTGCATTCACCCTCTCACAAACCTGACCAAAACACTCAGTCAATGCCAGCCTAACGCCAGCCGTGACATATACGGACACGCCTCTGTGAAGAAACGCGGAGACGGCAGAAGGGAAAAGGCAATGACGAAATATTCTGGAAACCGCCGCCGGTTGGCGGGGCTGATGGCAAGTGCGGTCGCAGCAGCGATCACCAATAGCGCGAATGCGCAGCAGGGCGATGACAAGGCGACCGATCTGGGTACGATCACGCTTTTGGGCACGGGACTGGAGACGACGGTTTTTGAAAGCCCCTCTGCGGTTTCGGTCATCGACGAAGAGAAGATTTCACGGATACCGCCCGCGCGCGTCGCCGACTATCTCAAGGATATCCCCGGAGTGCGGATCGAGGAGCAGGGGATCACCCGCATTCGCATCCGGGGCGAAGAGGCACGCCGTGTTCGCATTCTGGTCAACGGGCAGGCGATCACCGATCACACGACCTACGGCCCGCCGGTAGTGGTGGATCCGTCCACGGTCGAGCGGATCGAGGTCGTGCGCGGCGCGTCCTCGGTGATCAGCGGCCAGCGTGCCATTGGCGGCACGGTCAACATCATCACCAAGCGCGGCACAGACAAGCCGTTCGAGGCCAGTTCGACCCTGTCCTATTTCGGCGCGACAGAGGGCTGGCGGCTCTCCAACTCGATCGCCGGACGGCAGGACGGTTTCACTTGGCGGCTTAATCAGAGCAAATCCGAACTGGGCAACCGCCACGCCGCAGGGATCGGTGAGCTTGTGCCGTCAGGCGTCTCTGACCAAAACCTGTCGGGTTATCTGGGATATGAATTCGGCAAACACTCCTTCGGGCTGGAGGCGCAGGCGTTCGATCTGTCGTCGGATGTCTACACGGGTATGCCCAATTTCTCGATTGACCTGCCAAAACGTGATCTACGCAAACTGGGGTTCTTCTACGAGGGCACTGAGCTGAGCCCCTGGATGACGTCGCTGAAAATAGATGCGTTTGGCCAGACCATCGACCGTGAATTTCGTAATCATATCGCGCCCGGGCCGTTCGCGCCGGTAATCGAAACGATCAACAACGACGAGCAGAAAACCTACGGCGTGAATATCTCGGCCGAGCTGCGGTTCTCGGACAGCATCCGCACCATTGTCGGAGCGCAATACGAGAACGATTTCCTTGATGTGGACGCCAGCAGCCAGATCACCCCGCCGGGAGCACCTTTCCCGCTGCCGCCGACACTGCGCCGGGATGAGGCCCGTATCGTCACGACCTCCCTTTATGCGCAGAACGAAATCACCCTGTCCCCGCAATGGGCGCTGCATTTTGGCGGGCGTTACTACAACGTCGAGGCGGAATTGGAAGAGAGCAACTCCGCCCCTCTTTCAAAGAACACGGATGACCGTTTCCTGGCCAGTGCCGGTGTCGTCTGGACTCCCAGCGACACCTGGGCGCTGCGCGGTCTCTTCTCTCAGGGTTATAATTATCCGACGCTGAATCAGTTGTTTACCCAGACAACGGCTGGTGGAGAACTGACCCTGCCAAATCCAGACTTGAAACCCGAAACCGCGAACAATTTCGAACTGGGCGCGCGTTTCGATAATGGTGCGACTATTCTTGATGCGACGCTGTTTTATACTGATGCGAAAGATTACATTGTTCGCCAGAGCCTCCCTCCGGTGGGCACGACACCTCGCGCGCAATACCAAAACGTCAGCGGCGCTGAAACCGTGGGGTTCGAGCTCTATGCAGAGCGTGATCTCGGCAACAGTCTGACGCCTTATGTTTCGGGCGCAATCCTTGATCGCAAATTGGCCTACGGAAACGGGTTCAAAACCTCTGACAGCGGCACACCAGGCTTTTCCGGCACCATCGGATTGCGCAAGGATTTTGATTTTCAGGGAATGTCTGCCTCCTTCGATCTTTTCGCGACGGGAGAAAGCCGTGCGAAACTGCGTGACGACACAGGTGCCGTGACATCCAGGGCCGGCAGCTGGACGACGGTCAATCTGCGCGGATCGCTGGATTTGAACGAGCACGCATCATTGACGGTCCAGTTGAACAACATTTTTGACAAAGCCTACGAGCCTTTCGACCAGCTTGCCGGAGCCGAGCGTAGCATCGACGTCGTCCTGTCGGCCCGGTTCTAGTCACTTTGCAAAAGGAGAAACCCAATGCTGAAAACTGTCCTGCTTATCCTGACGCTCGGTGACGGTGGCACCACCAACATGGCGCTGAGCGAGGCTGAGTCGCTCGCCGATTGCCAAGTCAGGGCCGAGTCGGTCGAACAGATCCTGACCGGGGCGGGCTATACCATCGAGGCGATGCGTTGTGGCGAAACAAACCTGGACGTGACGCTTTATGAGCACGGATATACCGAGGCCGATATGCGTTGGCATTATCATATCGTGTTGAATGGTACATCACTGGAGGATGGTTTCACTGCCAGTTCCGTGGAGCCGGACACCTGCGAGATAGGCGATGACGCAAACACGTATTGTGCTATTTCGGCACAGGCCCCGGTGACGGAATGACCCAAGCCGCGCTCATGCAGTCGGCTGCATCGCAGTTGACTGACTGAGCGCGGATCACCGCGATTTCGCAGCGCGCCAAACTTCCTTAACCTTTTGATACAGAAGCGAATTAGCTCATTCTAGCCTAAATATTTTGCCCTTTAAAAAAGTGTATACACTTGTGTGTGAACATGCTAACCATTACGAACGCACTTTCTCAAAGGAGACCAGACATGACTATCGAACGTCACCATACCAATGACCGCATGAGCCAGATCGTGATCCATAACGACACGGTCTATCTGTCGGGTCAGGTTGCATTGAAAGCCCCCGGCGCCAGCGCAGCAGAGCAGACCAAAGCGATCCTCGACCAGATCGACGCGCTTCTGGCCGAAGTCGGGAGCGACAAGTCCAAGGCGCTTTCCGCCACCATCTGGCTGTGCGACATGGCCGATTTCGATGCCATGAACGGCGTATGGGACGCGTGGGCCACAGGCGGCGCAGCCCCTTGCCGCGCGGCGGTGCATTCGCCGAAACTGGCGGCGCCGCAATTTACCGTCGAAATCGGCTTGATCGCAGCGCGCTGATCTCTTTTCGGTAATCGTATAGCTAAAGCGTTCCGCCTTAAACCTGAGGCACTCAGTTAAGCTGGAATGCGTGCAACGATCATATGTATCGCTGCGTTCCGCGAAAAGCTGTGAGTCAGGTTTTTCACGGAACGCTTTTAGGGAGAGCCTTATGCACGTCGTTGTCCTTGGTGCGGGTATTGTTGGGATAACAACCGCTTATCAGCTCCTGAAAGACGGTCATACCGTCACAGTCATTGAGCGCGAGAGTGCTTCGGCTCTGTTCAGCAGCTATGCGAATGCCGGCCTTGTGGCTCCCGGGCATGCTTATGCCTGGGGGTCGCCCGCGGCGCCAAAAATGATGTGGCGTTCGCTCATCAGTGGCGATCAGGCAATCAAATTCAAACCAAAGCTTTCATTGCGCCAATGGCGTTGGTCGCTGGCGTTTCTGCGCCAATGCACGGCAGAGCGGGCTGCCGCCAACACCTGTCTCAAGGCACGTCTTTGTCGTTATTCCCAGGGCATGTTGAACGAAGTCGCCGCAGAGACGGGCATAGAGTACGATGGCCTGTCAGGCGGGCTGCTCTATTTCTACCGAAATGCTGACAAACTGGAAGCCGCCAGTACCAAGGCAGACACTCTGAGAAGTCAGGGACTGGAGGTCCGGAACCTGACCCGCGACGAAGTCATCGCCACCGATCCGGGGCTTGAAACGGCTCGTAATGCTATTGCGGGTGGCTTGTTCGCTCCGACAGATACCAGCGGCGATGCCTACCTTTTTGCCCGAGGGCTGGCGCAAGTCTGTAGCGACATGGGTGCAGATATCCGCTACAATACAGAAATCACGGGCCTCACCCGCAAGCTTGGCGCGGTACAAGCGGTGGAGACCACCAGCGGGCCCATTCCGGCGGACGCCTTCGTGCTCTGCCTTGGCATCTACAGCCCGCATCTTGCCGAAAAGATGGGGCTGAAGCTTGCTATCTACCCGGTCAAGGGCTACTCGATCACGGTTTCCGCCAAGGACCTGGATCAGGCGCCGATACTCGGCGGTGTCGACGAAGAGAACCTCTTGGCCTATTGCCCGATGGGCGACCGCATCCGTCTGACCGCAACTGCGGAAATCTCCGGCTACTCCAACGCGCACAAGCCTTCGGACTTCAAGGTCATGCTTAAACGGGCACGAGAACTTCTTGGCGACAAACTGGGCGCGTCGGGCATTGAATACTGGGCCGGGTTACGCCCGATGACGCCGACGGGCCTGCCGATCGTTGATCGCTCGCCCATCGACAATCTCTTTATCAATACCGGTCACGGCCACATGGGCTGGACAATGTCAAATGGCTGTGCCCGGATGACCGCCGACATGATCGGCCAACGTTCTCTCTCACATTCCAACGAAGGTATGCGATATGAAGCCTGAAACAGTAATACTCGAGAACCTCCCGTTCGAGACACAGAAGGTCATCGGATCTCGGGCGCGGATAGGTGTCGTGGTATTGTCCACGGACTATACGCTGGAACATGAGCTGCGCCACCTGATGAAGTTGTCCGGCGTGGATGTTTATCATGCCCGCATCGCCAATTCGCCGCAAATTACACCGGAAACATTGCGCGCCATGGGGCCGATGATCACGGACACGGCGAACCTGATCCTGACGGGTGATACAGTGGATGTCGTGGCCTTTGCCTGCACTTCGGCCTCTATTGTTTTGGGCACTGAAACAGTCGCAAAGAACCTGAAAAAAGCCAAACCCGAAGCGGAAACGACCAACCCGGCATTTGCGGCCTATAGTGCCTTCAGGGCGCTGGGGGCAAAACGAATTGCGGTTTTGACTCCTTATGGAAAGCCGGTGAACGACATGGTGCAAAAGGCGATCGAAGACGCCGGATTCGAAGTCCCGGTTTTCGGCACTTTCAACGAGCCGCACGACCCGACTGTCGCCGCGATTGATACACCAAGTCTAAAGGCTGCCGTCGCGCGGATCACCAGCGATCATGAAGTTGATGCAGTATTTGTTTCCTGCACATCAGTACGGATCGCGGCAGATATTGCGGAAATCGAGACGCAGATAGGAATCCCGGTGACGTCGTCAAACCATGCGCTGGCGTGGCATTGCCTGCGTCTTGCCGGGATCGAGGACAAGCTGCCCGAGAACGGACGGCTTTTCACGCTTTAGCGCAGCAGGAATTTCCAGCAGCGAGGCAGAAGGCATGTCGGCGAGGGTTCTTTTTATCGGGGGCGGGGACGTTGGCCTTCAAATGGCAAACAATCTTTTGGCCAAAGCCAGGATTGAATGCCTGGTCATTGCCGACTGGAACGCCAAGGCCGTCGGCCCCCGTGCGGCCATGCTCGGAAACTGCCATGGCGCCAGGGTGGAGTTCGAGCAGATCGACGGCCGCGACAAGTCCGTGATTACGGCGCTGATCCGTCGGGCAAAGCCGGATTTGATCGTGCAATCTGCGAGCCTCATCAGCCCATGGTCGATTATCGGCCGGGCGCATCCGGTCGCCCAGGCGCTCAGCAGTGCCGGGATCGCAATGCAGATTCCGGCACAATTGCCGATCCTGATGAACGTCATGGAAGTCGTTCGCGAGCTTGGCCTGACGGTGCCGGTTGCCAACATCACGATGCCGGATATTCTGCACCCTTTGCTCGCGACACTTGATCTGGCACCAACGATCGGGCTTGGAAATGTCAGCATCCATCACCTGCGGGTGCGCCACCGGCTACTGGAACGTGACGATTTTGCGGACAACGACCAAGTGCGGGTCCTGGGCCATCATTGTCAGGTCTATGATGTGATGCAGGCCGCGCTTCCGGAAAACGAAGATGATCGCGTGAAGGTCTTTATCGGCGCCTCAGGTCAGAGGCATGACACATTAGCCTACGAAGGGGTGCCTTTTGCGTCGGGTCCGATCTATAATGAGATCACCGCAGCCTCAGCCACCCCGGTGCTGACTGCACTCCTGCCGGACGCGTCCCGGCTGCAGTTTTCCGCCCCTGCACCCATGGGGTTACCGGGTGGATACCCCGTGGTGATGCACAACGGCGATATCGTCCTCGATTTGCCTTCTGATCTGTCCCGGGACGAGGCGATTGCGTTCAATCGCCGCCAGGGGGAGCGTGACGGCGTCGCGCGTATTGATGCCGACGGCACGCTGTATTTCACCGGCAAAGCAATTGCGGTGATGGCAGAAGTCGATTCGGGGTTGTCTGAGCCGATTGAGCCGGAGAACCTGGCGCTGCGGACAGAAAGGCTGATGCGGTTAGTCGCTGAAATAAAGTGACTGTTTCGTACGCGGCGTCTGAGCAACATTGATTTCGCGCGTTTCTGACGGGTGACGCGTCTGCCGGAAAGCCTTTGGAAGCAAAACCGTTTGGGTGTTTCGAGAAAACTTGCGGTTCAGGACAATCTCGAAATGTTTTAACGCCGGGTCTGATAGACCCGAATGATTCCTTCGCGCAGGATGGCCTGAGCATTTTCGCGTGAGAATTCCAGGTGCCGCCGCATTGCCGAAATCCCTATCTCCCGGTTGCCTTCAATCAATGCATTTGCGACATTGAAATGCTCGGTAAAATCCGCACCTTCCCGTATTGGGGTCTCGATTTCTATCTCCCGAATGAATCGTATACGGGCATTGATGGTCTCGATCATCGAAATCAGGACCGCGTTCCGTGCCATCTTGAAAATGCGCAAGTGGAATTCCTCGTCAGCATATGCGGTTTTCTTGGGATCGGTTATGCTCAGCTTGGAATCGACATCCTGCCAGAACGCCAAGAGTTCTTCTGCTTCTTCCCTGGTTCCGCGCTCAAATGCCTGCCGGATTGCTTCAAGCTCAAGACAAAGGCGCGTTTCCGCCAGATCGAATAGCTCGGTATCCGTCAGAGAGCGCGCGAAGAAACCATAGTTTGGACGAAAAGTGATAAGCTGCTCTGTGACAAGACGGTTCAGTGCGTCGCGAACTGGTGAGCGACTGACGCCGAGATCACGGGCAAGGGATCCTTCGCTGATACTTTCATCGGGCAGAAATTCATAGCTGATTGCCATCTCGCGAATGCGGTCATAGACCACTTTACCCTGACGAGGCTTGCGGGTGTCACCGGTTGTTTTTTGTTGCGTCGTCATAAGATTAACCGCGCCACCGCTGCCATTTTTGATGCGTCCCACGTTGTTATCGCCCTGCAAGAGCATCTGTCCAGCGCCTATTTGCAAGGGCCAGCCCTCCATAAAGCGGTTGACTAATATACTTCATACAATATTGTATTATACAAATCGGGAGATCTATATGCAATATTTTAATCTGGCAGGTAAGATCGCGCTTGTCACAGGTGCGTCCTCTGGCATCGGGGCACATCTCGCCAAGACCCTTGCAAGCCACGGCTGTACCACGGTGATCGTCGCGCGCCGTCTGGATCGCCTCAAGAGCCTGGCCTCTGAAATTGAGGCGCAAGGTGGACGGGCGATTCCGATTCAGATGGATGTGACCGACCGCGATGCCATCAATACCGGCCTTGACCAGATAGAAGCCCTGGCCGGTCCGGTTGAGATCCTTGTCAACAACGCCGGAATGGCTGGTCGTCATCTCTTTTTGACCGCACCAAAGGAAGAGACGGATCAGATAATTGCGGTTAACCAGACGGCCGTGTGGGACATGTCTCAGGCTGTCAGCCAAAGACTTGTCAAACACGAAAAGCCCGGCACGATCATCAACATCTCTTCAATAACCGGTTTGCGCGCCGTCGGCGGAGCGTCCAGCTATGCCATGACCAAAGCGGCAGTCGCGCATATGACCCACCTGCATGCGCTTGAACTGGCCAGGTACAATATCCGCGTCAACGCTATCGCACCCGGCTATTTCCTGACGGAACTGACCGAAGATTTCCTTGAAAGCAATGCTGGCCAAGCCCTGTGCAAGCGCATCCCGATGAAGCGCACCGGCAACCTTGACGAGTTGGATGGCTTGCTTTTGCTGCTTGCCTCTGATCGCAGCAGCTTCATGACCGGCACGGTCATTCCCGTTGATGGCGGGCATCTAGTTTCAAGTCTTTGAGTGGGTCGAAGCTGCGAAAAGGGCTTGCTGTATGGCTGCGCAAGACGCGACGCGCTTATGTCGCGGCCAAGCTGGATGTTACGATTCCGAAAATTCTCGCTGCAACACGCGATGACACAAAAGAGGCACACAGATGAGTATTCTTCCGGTCGACCTTAACGATAAATACGATCTGGAGAAAAAGCAGATCTACATCACCGGAACCCAGGCCTTGATCCGCTTGTGTCTGACCCAACGCAATCTGGACCAGAAGGCCGGGTTGAATACCGCGGGTTACGTGACCGGCTATCGCGGCTCGCCGCTCGGGGCGCTCGACAGTCAATTTCCTCGGGCAAAGAAACCACTTGGGGCGGCCCATGTGGTCTACGAGCCTGCGCTCAATGAGGATATGGCGGCGACCGCAATCTGGGGCGCGCAACAGGCCGAAATGCGCGGTGAAGGCAAATATGACGGCGTGTTTGGCGTTTGGTATGGCAAAGGTCCCGGTGTGGACCGCACCGGTGACGTGTTCCGTCATGCGAACCTTGCCGGAACCTCCAGGAATGGCGGTGTTCTCGCGTTGATGGGAGACGATCACACCTGCGAAAGCTCTACCACATGTCACCAGTCCGAATACGCGATGAAAGACGCCATGATTCCTGTCCTGAACCCTTCGAATGTTCAGGAAATACTCGAATATGGTATCCACGGCTTTGCCCTTTCGCGGTTTTCTGGTCTCTGGGTCGGTTTGAAATGTGTGAAGGACAACATCGAGTCCACCGCGTCGATCTACGCCGATCCCGATGCGGTCGTTCCTGTCGTCCCGGATTTCGACATGCCCGAAGGCGGGCTGAACATCCGTCCGAATGACACGCCGCAAGCTCAGGAAGCGCGGCTGCACAAATACAAGACCGACGCCGCCCTTGCCTATGCCCGCGCGAACGGGCTGGACAAGGTGATCTGGACCGGGGGCACCAGCCCGCGTATCGGAATAGTATCGACAGGCAAATCCTACATGGATGTGCTCTCTGCGCTTCAGATTCTGGGTATCGACGAGGCACAAGCCAACAGAATCGGGTTGGCGGTTTACAAGGTGGGTATGCCTTGGCCGCTTGAACCTCAGGGGATCACCGGTTTTGCCGCAGGTCTGGAGCAGCTTGTGGTCGTTGAAGAAAAACGCGGCCTGATTGAGGAACAACTGCGAGGCATCCTGTACGGTCATGCCAACCAGCCCAAAAGCGTCGTTGGCAAAAAAGATGAAAACGGCAAGACGCTCTTTCAGGTCGAACTGGCGCTGAACCCGCTCCAGATTGCGGCCGCGATAGGTGCACGCCTGCCGGATGCAGCGATGCAGGCCAAGGCAGGCGAGATTGAAGCGAAACTTCACGAACAGCGTGAAACATTGGGCCTGAAACGGACGATGTATTTCTGCGCAGGCTGTCCGCACAGCAGCTCGACCCGCATTCCCGAGGGCGCGCGTGGATATGCCGGCATAGGCTGCTCATGGATGGCCCAAATGATGGACCGCGGCACCGAAGGGTACACCCATATGGGCGGCGAAGGTGCGAACTGGATCGGCGAGAGCAGATTTTCGACCCGCGAGCACGTTTTTCAGACGCTCGGGGACGGCACGTATAACCACTCGGGGATTCAGGCGATCCGTGCCGCCATCGCTGCGAAAACCAACATCACCTACAAAGTCCTGTACAATGACACCGTCGCGATGACCGGTGGTCAGGATCACGAAGGGGACCTCAGCCCATTCAAGATCGCTGCAGAAGTCAAGGCTGCCGGAGCCGTCCGCGTTGCCTTCATGAGCGACCGGCCCGAGCTTTATAACGCTGGGCAGTTTCCGTCCGGCACCTCTATCGACCATCGCGATGATCTCATGCGCGTGCAAAAGGAACTCAGCCAGATCAAGGGCGTGACCGTCCTCGTTTACGAGCAAACCTGCGCCGCGGAAAAGCGCCGCCGTCGCAAGCGCGGCAAGATGGAAGACCCGGATATGCGACTCTTCATCAATCCGCTGGTTTGTGAAGGCTGTGGTGATTGCGGGGAAAAATCAAACTGCGTGGCCGTCACCCCGCTGGAAACCGAATTCGGACGCAAGCGCCAGATAGACCAGTCTACCTGCAACAAGGACTATTCTTGCGCCAAGGGCTTCTGCCCGTCTTTTGTCTCGGTCGAAGGCGGTGAACTGCGCAAACCCCTGGCTGACGAGGGCGAACTTCCCTTGCTGAAAGATCCCGAACGGATTGTCTCTCTGGATCATCCCTTCGGTGTCGTCCTTACCGGCGTGGGTGGCACAGGCGTTGTGACCATTGGGGCGCTTCTCGCCATGGCCGCTCACCTTGAAGGCAAGGGCTGCGGCATCATCGACATGCTTGGCATGGCACAAAAGGGTGGCGCGGTGACGTCTCACATCATGCTGGCCGAAAAGCCTGATGATATTCGTGCGATCCGCATCGTGCCCGGTCAGGCCGATCTCGTCCTTGGCTGTGATATGGTCGTGAGCGCCGGAGATCAGACCCTTGATTTGGTCGGTCATGACCGTAGTCATCTGGTCGTGAACACAAACGAGATGATGACAGGTGATTTTACCCGAAATGCGGATTTTTCCCTTCCGATCGTGCGAATGAAAACGCGCCTGACCGGGGCTGTGAAGGATGGCAACGCGCATCTTTTGAACTCGACAAAGATAGCGCGCGCCCTCATGGGCGACACGATCGCCGCCAACCTGTTCCTGCTGGGCGTGGCATTTCAAAAGGGTCTTATACCTCTCTCGGAAGAGGCTATTGTGAAAGCTATTGAACTCAACGGCATCGCCGTTCCGTTCAACCTAAAGTCCTTTGCGTGGGGTCGTCTTTTTGTTCAGGACGAAGCGTTGGTGATGCAGCGTGCCGCACCGGGCATGGGGGCTCCGAAACCGCAGGCCAAGTCACTGGATGAACTTGTTGCGCACCGCGCAAGTGAACTGAGAGCCTATCAAAACGCCCGCTACGCCGCCCGCTATACGACCCTGATGGATAAGGTCATTACCGCCGATCCAAGTGACCAAAAGGATTTCAGCAAGGCAGTTGCCCGCAACGTTTTCAAGCTGATGGCGTACAAGGACGAATACGAGGTCGCCCGGCTTTATACCGATGGGCGGTTTCAAAAAGCTCTTAAAGAGCAGTTCACCGGCGATTTCCGCCTGAAGCTGCAAATGGCTCCGCCAATATTTTCCAAGCGCGACCCGGAAACCGGCCATCTGCAAAAGCGGGTCATCGGCCCCTGGATGTTAAGCGCGATGAAACTCCTGACGAAATTCAAGGGACTTCGCGGGACTGCGTTCGACATCTTTGGCAGGACAGAAGAGCGCCGCATGGAGCGCGCGCTTATCCAGGAATATTTCGACATGATCGAGGGAATTCTACCCAAACTCTGTGAGGCCGATTATGCCATCGCCATCGCCTTGGCTGCATTGCCAGAGCAAATTCGCGGCTTTGGACACATAAAAGAAGAGAACATGCAAAAGGCGGCCCAGACCCGCACTGACCTGCTGGCACGTCTGATGCCCAAGACTTCTGAAATGCGCATGGCCAGCGGAGAGGTTTGAAAAGGTTTGAAAATCAACAGTCATCTTGAGTGAGTGCATGCCGCAATTGGGGCGTTTTGAAAAACTACCACCTCTGCTGCGGGTCTGCACATCGCTCTTATCAATCGTTCGCATGATGTGCTGAAAGGCGCAGCGCTGTGCTACGATAAAACTTTGAACGCCAGGTTCAAAAGGGCCGACTGACTTTGAAAAAAGCCGACAATTCGCGTCTCCACTTTGGGCGCGTCAGTGCTCGCTTGTTACGCAATCCAGATGGAAATGGGTGGCAGTAAATCAATAAGAACAATAGATCTCTAAGTGTATTCACTATTGCATTGCATACTGTTGTATATCAATCTGCACAGGTGGACGGGACTCATATCCACGAATCAGAACAGGGAGACTGATATGAAAAGAGGAATGCTTCTGGCAGCGACAGTTTCGCTCGCAGCAATGGCGAGCGCAGCCCTTGCCGAGCCGCTGAAAATCGGTGCTGTGCTATCGCTTTCGGGCCCGAGCGCCACCGCTGGCGAAGACCAGCGCCGCGGGATCGAGCTTGCGGTGGAAGAGATCAACGCTGCAGGCGGTGTGCTCAGTGAGCCAGTCCAATTGATTATCGAAGATTCCGGAGGTCGTGTGCCCTCAGCGCTCGACGCTGCCAAAAAGCTGGTGACTGTGGATGATGTTCCGGTTGTGCTCGGCGAATATTCCTCCGGTATCACCATCCCGATGGGCACCTATGTTGTGCAAGAAGGCCGTATTCACCTGAATATGGGCTCAAGTTCCGGCAAGGTACGTGACATTGGCGAGAACAGCTTTAGCGTGATCGGCCTCGACAGGGTTTCCAGCGGCTATGCTGCACAGGATCTCTATGATCTGGGCTATCGCAAGATTGCCGTGATCACCCCCAACAACGCCTTCGGTCAAGGGGTCGCCCAGGAATTCAACCAGGCTTTCGGTGGGCTTGGCGGCGAAGTGGTGAGTTCCGTGCTGTATACCGAGGGGCAGACTTCGTATCGTCGTGAATTGCAGCAGATGGATCGCACGCAGCCTGACGCTTATTTCTATTCGGCCTATGGCAAGGAAGCGGCAACCATCAATCGTGAGGCATTCGAGCTCGGCCTCAACCAAACCCAGTGGTACGCAGGTTACATGTCAATGTGTACTTCGGACAGCCAGCCAGAATATATCGAAGGCCAGATCGGATATGATCTGAACTTCATCGGCGATAATGGTCAGGCCTATGAGGCTGCGTATCAGGAACGTTATGGCGAGCCTTTCGTGACCAGTTTTTCGGGTTATGCCTATGATGCCGCCAAGATGATCATGAAGGCCGCAGAACATGCGGGTTCGACAGATCCCGAAGCGCTGCGGACGGCTTTGACCGAGATCGGCGGCACGGGTTTTGAAGGGGCAACCGGCACGATCTTGTTCGATGAGTCTCGCCAGCGCTCCAAGCAACCCTACCTGAAACAGAAGATCGTCGACGGTAAGGCGCAAGCGCGTTAACCATCCAGAGCCGCCAGGTCTTGTTCACCTCGGCCTGGCGGCCACTCTCCAACCATCTCAGAATCGATCCTCTGCCGAGGTCTCTCGGTCGCTGATGAACCAAGTCTCTTCCGGAGGGCAGGAACCTTGTTGCAATTTTTCGTGGATGTCATACTGCGGACCGTAGATCTCGCTCTGATTGCTGTTGCATTAAGCTGCGTCTATTCGCTGATCCGCTTTCCCAATATCGCGCTAGTCCAATACGCTACCGCCGGTGCGCTTATTGCGCTTGGCCTGCAAACCCTCGGGCTGCCGCTTTACCTTGCCATTGTGCTATCCTGTGTGATCACAGGCTTGATGGCCGTGGTACTCAGCGTGCTTATCTTCGAAAAGCTTCTCGACACCAGCCCGCCCCTCGCCATGGTCGGATCGTTGGCGGTGTCGATGATCTTTACCGCTGTCTTTCTAGTGACTGTGGGTCCGCGGCCCAAACGCTTCGATCTCGAAATCATGGCGCCTGTTCGCTGGGCCGGTGTCAGCATTACCCCCATGCAGCTCGTCTCGGTCGGCTTGACCATGGGCGCGATCCTGCTCTTTGCTCTCCTGCTGTTTCGCACCGGACTCGGGCGGTCCATGCGCGCCACCTCGACGAACCGCGTTCTGGCCGAGGCAACAGGCATCCCGACGCGCAAGGTAATCAATGGAGTGATTGTACTCTCGGGTATACTGGCCGCACTTGGCGGTATCTCGATTTCGCTCAAGGGTGAGATGGGGGCACAGCTCGGGTTTGACTTGCTGTTGCCGATTTTCGCTGCTGCAATCCTCGGCGGGCTTGGTAACGCGCTCGGTGCCGCTCTGGGTGCGTTTACTATCGCGCTGGCCGAAACCTTTGTGACAAACGTCAACTTTGGCTGGGTAGTTTCACAGGATTTCTACTTTCTTCCGGCCAGTTTCGCGACCATCGTTTCCTTCGGTCTGCTGGTGCTCATACTGCTATTCCGGCCTCATGGCCTTCTGGTGAGTGAGGTGAAACGTGTTTGATTTTCTCATCCATGTCTCGATTATGGCGAGCCTGTACGCGGTGCTCGCGCTCAGCCTCAATCTGCAGCTCGGCATTGCCGGTCTGGTGAACTTTGGACAAATTCTCCTGTTTGGCGCAGGAGCTTATGGCGCGGCCTTTGCTTTCTCCAATCAACTGGGGCTGGCGGCCGGGATCGGTGCCGGTCTGGCGCTGGCGGTTTGCGTGGGATTGCTGTTTGCGCGCCTTGGGCGTGGTCTGGGCGGCGACTACTGGGGGATTGCCACGCTGGCGGTAGCAGAGGCCTGCCGTATGCTGCTGCAAACAGGCGGAGATCTCACCGGCGGCGCGCAGGGAATCAGCGGTCTGCCCCCGCTTTTCGAAGCCGGTTCGCGCCAGGACGCGGCTCTGATGACTCTGGGTGTCTGCCTTGCGTTCCTCGCCGCTGTCTACTGGCTCTGCCGGAGTTTGACCCATAGCCGCTATGGCCTTTCACTGAAAATACTCCGCGAAGAGCCGCAACTGGCCGTCTCGCTGGGGTACAATCCCAACGCATTGCGCACGCAGGTACTGGTGCTTTCATCGATGATCGCCGCGGTCGGCGGGGTGATTTTTGCTCATTACATCTCGTTTGTCGGGCCCGACCAGATTGTTGCTGCCGAGACATTTCTCATCTGGGCCATGGTTATCGTGGGTGGCGTCGGCAATCACTTCGGAGTGATCCTCGGCGCGGTCCTGATGCAATTCCTCTTTGCTTTCGTCCCCTTCGCCAAAGATCTGCTCGATATGCCCTCAGACTATGTTGCGGCCATGCGTCTGGCGCTAGTGGGCGGTGGGCTACTGATCTTCCTGCTCTGGAGACCCCAAGGTCTGGTTCGCGAGCGTATTGGAGGCGGGCATCGTGGTGGATAAAATTCTGAAAATCACAAACGTCGCCAAAGCTTTTGGAGCCCATCAGGTGCTTAAAGACGTTACTTTTTCGATCGGCAAGGGCGAGATTGTTGGTCTTTTGGGGCCTAACGGCTCGGGCAAGAGCACGCTGCTGTCGGTGATTTCCGGCTTTATTTCAGCGAACGGAGGCAGTGTGAATTTCAAGGGGCGCGAATTGCTCGGCCGCCCGGCCCATAAGGTGGCACATGAAGGGTTGATAAGAACCTTCCAGTTGCCTTCGATGCCGTCTCGCATGACCCCGCGCGAGTTGATCGCCTCGGGAGCGCGCAGTAAGCTCGGGCTTTCGGGGGTGCTGTCACGCGCCGCGCTGGATGGGGTTGCCGTCAAGGCGGCGATCAAGCGCTTCGCGCTTGATCCTGTGGCAGACATTCCCGCCAGTTCGCTGTCGGGCGGCCAAAAGAAGCTGCTTTCGATGGCGGTGGCATTGCAGGGCAAGCCCCGGCTGCTCTGCTTGGACGAGCCGACTGCTGGCGTTCACCCGAACTTGCGGCATCGCATGGTCGAGATTCTCCGGGATGTTGCGGCCCAAGGTGTTACCATCTTGATCGTCGAGCATGACATGCATTTTGTGCGCGGTATCTGCGACCGTTGCGTGGTGCTGGATGCAGGTATGATTATCGCTGATTGCGAGCCTGATACGCTGACCGAGAACCAACGCGTTGTCGAAGCATATCTGGGCAAAGCCAAAGTGGGGTTTGCCACATGATCAAGATTGAGAACATCATTGCCGGTTATGGCGACGGGCCGAACATTCTGCACGGGATCAACCTGCAAGCTTCCAAGGGCGAGATCGTCACTATTCTGGGCCCTAATGGCTGTGGTAAGTCGACTTTGCTGAAATGCATCGCTGGCTTTGTAAAACCACGCGGTGGCGCGGTGGTATTGAACGACACCGATGTAACGCCGGTGCCTGCGAACGAGAAAGTCCGCAAGCACCGCATGGGATACGTTCCGCAAAGTGACAATATCTTTCCCTCGCTGACTGTGGCGGAAAACATCCTGATGGGGGCACGATTTCTGCCGCAGGCAACACGGGCTGTCGCACTGAAGCGCCAGTTTGTGGCCTATCCCTCACTGGCGGACAAGGCCACACGCAAGGCTTCGGCCTTGTCGGGCGGCGAACGACAATTGCTGTCGCTCGCACGCGCGCTGGTGGCCGAGCCCTCGGTGCTACTGCTCGACGAACCTTCGGCCGGCCTATCCCCGGCCATGGTACACGAAGTGTTTGTCGCGATCGAAGAAATCCGAAATAGCACCGGCATGTGTATCGTGATGGTCGAACAGAACGCTTTTGAGGCGCTCAGCGTGGCCGACCGAGCCTATATTCTGGCGCTGGGGCAGGTCGCTCTCGAAGGCTGCGCCGCTGATCTGATCGCTGATCCGGCAATGCGTCACCTCTACCTTGGCGGCGATCCCGAAGCGACCACCTCATCTGCGTGAGGGATTCCACATGTTGCCAGAGTGACGGATTAGATGCCGCAACATGGCAGGTTGTTCAAGCAGATCTGATGTGAAGGGCT
The DNA here is from genome assembly GCA_947503145.1 of uncultured Roseovarius sp. Lineage (GTDB taxonomy): Bacteria > Pseudomonadota > Alphaproteobacteria > Rhodobacterales > Rhodobacteraceae > Roseovarius. Next base: position 43,985 of record CANNCP010000012.1, on the reverse strand, counting down.
GCTGCCTTGTTCTCAGGCACCGGCTTTTCCATCTCGTCAAGTAAGCCGGGAGGGGAGGGGCGGTCGGATTACTGGCTGCCTGCCTTCGAATGCTCGAAGAAGATGCGCGCCAGCCCTTCCTTGGTCACCTCAACCGCATGATCCGCGCTCATGATGATATGCGCACGCAGAATTTCTGCCCCCTTGGGATCACCGCGCTTCAGGCAGTCCAGGACCGCCGCGTGCTCGTCATAGGTTTTGTTGCAGCGCGCGGGGTTCTCCAGATCGATGCGCCGAAAAAAGCGTAGCTTGGCATTCACGTCTTGCAGCGCGGTGGTGATATACGGATTGGCGGCCATTTCGGGGATGGCCATGTGAAATGCCTCGTCCGCTTCGCCCAACTTCACGGAAGGTTGGTTGGCGCTGATCTGCTCGGTCCAGACGCGTCCCACCTCTTCGATTTGCTCAATCGTCGCTCGCTGGCAGGCGAGTTCGTAAGCACCACATTCGATAAGTGCGCGGTATTCATATATCTGGCGCACATCCTCCGGAGAGATCTCGCGCGCGTAAAAGCCGCGATTGGGTACGAAGGTGACGAATTCTTCCTGTACCAGACGGCTCAGTGCTTGGCGCACCGGCGTGCGTGAGACATTGAAACGCTGCGCGAGCTCGACCTCATTGACTCGTTCACCCGGGCGAAAGCGATATTCGACGGCCATTTCCTTGACCTGACGATATACTTTTTCCACTACATCTGCGGCGCGTTTGGGCGTGCCGGTTTTTGCCGTTGCCATTGTAAACCTCTACCTCTGAAAACTCGGACCATGAATCAGGGGCTGAGAATATGTAGGCCCTCAACTTCCTATTCTCAAAATAGTAAACTTTCCGTATGGCCAATACAATTAGAAAGCCATTGTGTATTCACTGCTGGATTAGATTTTATTGGATTTGGTGATATGGGGCGGAACGGTGAGGTATCATGTCTTCCGGTTCCGGATTTATGGGCGTGTGACTCTTGTCTTCAATCTGCCGGAGCTACTGAGGCTAAAGCGGCTTATTTGAGAAACCGACCATGAAAAGAGTAAAGCTTGGTGTCATGATCAGGTAACGCAGGTCGTGGACTCGAGCACTCTCCTGAAGGGTGTATGCACTTGTGGGGGGCCATGTTAACGACTATCCACGCATTTTCCCAAAGGAGACCAGACATGACTATCGAACGTCACCATACCAATGACCGCATGAGCCAGATCGTGATCCATAACGACACGGTCTATCTGGCAGGCCAGGTTGCATTGAAAGCCCCCGGCGCCAGCGCAGCAGAGCAGACCAAAGCGATCCTCGACCAGATCGACGCGCTTCTGGCCGAAGTCGGGAGCGACAAGTCCAAGGCGCTTTCCGCCACCATCTGGCTGTGCGACATGGCCGATTTTGATGCCGTGAACGGCGTATGGGATGCGTGGGCCACAGGTGGCGCAGCCCCTTGCCGCGCGGCGGTGCATTCGCCGAAACTGGCGGCGCCGCAGTTTACCGTCGAAATCGGTTTGATCGCAGCGCGCTAAAGCATTTTGCGTAACGCGCGCGACATACAAGCGTTGTGCGCGTTACGCCCGTCAAGCTGGCGTGGTTTCCGGCAATACTCCGCCTGTTCAGGCCTTTTCAGGTTTTGAAGACGCGGTAGTTCGCCAGGGTCACGGTGGCGCTCATCCCGCCGCATCCAGATGGAATGTCCCAAATTGCGCAAGCGCTACTGGGGCAGGCGGTTTTGGACCCGCGGCTATTTTTCGATCACGTCTGGGAAAGTCACCGACGATATCATCGTCCAGTATCTGGAATTACATTCCAAACGCGATGCTACCGGCATCAGCCGGTAGGTTGTTCACCAAATCACCGTGCTGCAATGGCGTAGTGGTCAGGCCGTTACTAGCCGCCAATCACCGTCAGGCCGAGCAGACGCCAGACCTGCATGCCACCCCGATAATAAAAGATGCGTTCTGTCGGGTATCCGGCCTCGATCATGTTGCGGATCGCGGTAGGCGACTGGCCGCACCAGATGCCGTTGCAGAACAGCGCTACGGGTTTTGCCCCTTCGCAATCCCAGCCGTCAAAGTCCGGCTCACAACCCAATTGGGCCAGTTCGTCCACAACATAGGTATAAGGAAGGTTGATCGCGCCAGGGATCGTGCCGCCCTCGAACCAGTCCTGGGTGCGACTGTCTACCACGACGGCCTCGGGGTCCTGCAGCATCCCGATCAGTTCCAGCTCGCCAATCGTGGTCACTCCGTCCGCAGGGCTGTGCGGTTGAATGCAGAATTCCGGGCAAGGGCGAGAGGTAAGCGCCCAATCGCCGCCAAGCTCGTGCTCGGTGTCCTGGATCCTGTTGATCTCTACCGGGCCGTTTGCGGTCTGCACGGTGGCCGAGGGCATGTCTTTAGCTATACTCACCTGGCTTTCCGCCATCGCTGTGCCTGCGGCCAACGTCAGAGCTATTGTCAGGGCAAGTCTCATCATGGTTTTGTCCTCCAGTGTCATCCACATTTCGAAGCCTAGCTTAGCCCCGGAATGGCACGCCGTCACTGACAGTGATTGCGATCCCGTGCCGGTCAACCGGCGCAAAAAGCGTTTTGCCTTGCATATGCTTCAGACCAAGGCGGATACTTTAGGGGCTTTTCCGCCTTGATACGTCGATGGCAAACAACATGACTGCTACCCGAATGCAGAAAGAGGATCTTTTGCACAAACAAGGAACCTATGATCGCATTGCCCGGCTTTATGATCTTCTTGACCTGCCATTCGAACATGGCCGCTACAAACCCTTGCGCCGAGCGATGTTTGAAGGGGTAAGTGGCACCTTGCTTGATGCCGGGGTTGGCACCGGGCGGAACTTTCCTTTTTATCCCAGCGACTCGCAGGTCGTTGGGATAGACCTGAGTCCTGCCATGTTGAAACGCGCAAGACGGCGCCGGGATGTCCTTGGTACACCGGTTGACCTGCGCGAAATGAACGTGATGGAAATGGAGTTTGGAGACGATAGTTTCGACGCTGTCATCTCGACATTTCTTTTTTGCGTTCTCGACAACGAGCACCAGATACTCGCCCTCAGGGAACTGGGCCGGGTCTGCCGACCGCGCGGCAAGATTCACATTCTTGAGTATGCGATTTCAGAAAACCCCCTTCGCCGCTTTGTCATGAGACTGTGGGCGCCCTGGGTGCGTTTTGCATATGGTGTCGAATTTGATCGTAACACCGAACAATATCTGGAAGCGGCAGGTCTGGAGCTTGTCGAGAAGGCTTTTCTATACAAGGATATCGTCAAGCTATTGACGCTTCGTCCGAAGGCCAATGACGCTAGCGAAACGCTTTAGGCAGCGCCTCGTTATCGGCAAGGATAGTCACCCGCGCCGATGAGACGCGGGTTTACTGTTGTGTCTGCCAGCACGCCTATGCCGCGACACGTTCGGCATTTTGCGCCGCCGCTCTGACCCTTGCAGCATTCGGTACACGCAGCAGGCGCATGGCGTTGAGGATGACAATCAAAACCGACAACTGGTGCACCAGCATGCCGCCCGCCATGTGACCGACAAAGTTTCATCATCCGGCGCAAACATGACACCGTGTCACCGCCCGGCGGTTTTTCAAGCCACTCAGTCTGTCGTGGCGGCAAAGTTGGTGATCTGCGACAGGTCGTCATTGATCGCAAAATGATGTCCCACGACACCTATGATGCCAAGGGATTCAAGCCGGGCAAGGTGCTTGGTGGCAAAGGCTTCGGACGCGCCGGGGGTTTCGAACAGATAGATCCCGCCCGCGCGCCCGGTGGTGGGGTTCTCGGTCCAGATTTTCCAGATCAGACCCGGTTCCTGCGCGATATCTTGGGCCAGGCTTTGCATGGCGTCGAACATTTCCGCACCCCAGGGTCCGGTAAAGGGATAATCGACTTGAAAGACGGTAGGCATGGCGGCTCCTTTCAACGTATGTCGCTATGGCAGGAGTATATCAGGCAGGCCGCCCGACACAATTGTCGAGCATTGCAAGGCCTGCACACCCGTCTGACATGTCGGCCAGATCAAATCACCTGACGAGACCGCGTGACCGGCCAGACACTGCGTCCCGCTTTGCCCACCGTGCGGGGTTTCTAAGCAGGCGAAGCCCGTTCAGCACCACCAGCACCGTGCCGCCCTCATGCCCGATGACCGCCAGCGGTAGCGGCAGGTCAAAGAACAGCCCGGCGATAACCAACACGATCATGACCCCGATCGCAAAGATCAGGTTTTGACGGATGATAGCCGCAGCACGGCGGGCAAGGCGGTGTGCATCGCCGAGCTGGCGCATGTCCTCGGACAGCAGGGCCACGTCAGCAGCCTGCAGCGCGACCTCGGAGCCTGCGGCGCCCATCGCAATACCGATATCTGCACGCGCCAGTGCCGCCGCATCGTTGACGCCGTCACCGACAAAGGCCACCTTGCCCGCCTCGGCGAGCTTTGCGATACCCTGCACCTTGCCCTCGGGCAGCATTTCGGCGTGGATCTCGTCGGGGTCAAAGCCCAGCTCTGCCCCGATCCGCAGCGCTACCGGACGTCTGTCCCCGGTCATCATGACGATCCGGCGCACACCGCTGGCACGCAGGGCCACCAGCCCCGGCGCAGAGCTGGGCCGCGCCTCATCCGCCACGCTGACCGCACCCAGAACCTCGGCACCCCGCCCCAGATAGATCACGGTATCGGCACCTTCGGCCAGAAACTGCAGACGGGGGGCATCGACGGGCGCGCCCATTGCCTCGGCCAGATAAGGGTTCCCGGCCCAGACCGCGCCCAAAGCGTCATGACCGGTGATACCGACCCCCGGTTTGGTGCTGACCTCGCTCACCTCGGTTGGGTCAAGCCCGCGTCTTGTGGCCTCGCGCCGGATTGCCGTAGCGACATGGTGTTCGGAATCCGCCTCAAGCCCGGCCAGCAATGACAGAAATCCCGCCTCGTCACCGTCGAGTGCCACGATTTGGGTCACTGCCGCCTGACCGGTGGTCAGCGTCCCGGTCTTGTCAAAGGCGAACGTATCCACGGCTGCAAGTGTTTCGAGCGCTGCGCCGCCCTTGAACAGCACGCCGCCTCGCGCCGCAGCCGACAGCGCCGACAGGATCGCAGCGGGGACCGAGATGACGATCGCGCAGGGACTGGCCGCAACCAATAGTGTCGCCGCCTTGTAAAGCGCGGGCTTCCAATCGCCGTCCAGCCAGTAAAAGGCCGCAAAGGCAAGGACCGCCCCGATCAGGACAGCAATGGTATAGCGCTGGCCAAACCAGGCGCTGAAGCGCTCTGATGGGGCCTTGGCCGCCTGTGCCTCAGTCACCAGCCGGATCATGCGGGCAATGGTGCTTTCGCCGACGGTGCGGCTGACCGTGACCTCAAGCACCCCGTCAAGGTTCACCGTGGCCTCGAACACCGGCTCGCCGACAGCCTTGGACACGGGCATGGATTCGCCGGTGATGTTGGCCTCGTCTAGCCCGCCACGCCCCACGGTGATTGTGCCATCGGTCGGCACCCGCGCGCCGGGGCGCAGTACCACGATGTCGCCCACCTCCAGGGCTGCGGCCGAAACCTCTTTGACCGCGCCCGACGCGGTCTTGCGCAGCGCGGTTTCGGGGCGCAGCGCCATCAGTGCCTCGATCGCATAGCGCGCACGGCCAAGCGCGCGTTCCTCCAGCGTGCCGGCGACGCTGAACAGCGTCAACAGAACCGCCCCCTCAAGCGGTGCGCCGACAGCGGCGGCGGCCACGGCGGCAACCACCATCAGCAGGTCGATATCCAGAACGTGATCCTGCCACAGCGCCGACACGGCTCGCCACGCCGCCGGAAGGCCGCCGGCCAGATACACCGTCGCCAGAGCCGGAATGGTGAGCGTAGAAAGCCCTTCGACCCGGAGCCACGTCCCGGCCATGCCCAGAAGCATGCCGAGAACCGTCAGCAGCGACAGGATGACAGTAGGATCGCGCAGCAGCGGCGGCTGCGAGCCTTGATTTACCATCTGGTTCACGACATCACTCCACTGATCGCAGCGCGTAGATCAGGAACATCGCGCTGTATCATCACAGGGGCAATCATATAGGCAAGTACTTTCATAAAACTCCGATCATACGCCTGAGTGGCGCTCATGGCCGCTCAGAGTGTCTTGTCGACTGGCCGCTTCGAAGCGTGCCTCGCATGTTTGCCGAGACCGGCGACGTATCGCAAGATAGAAGGTCGCATGTAAAAGCCGAAGGCGCGCCCGCGCGTTTCATTTTGGCGAAGCCCTATACTGCACTGCCACCAACCTTGAGCCAACACCGGATCCAAACCATGATGGAGAGCGGAAAGGCATGAAAAGGCCATCAGTCACTTGACGTCGGGGAGAACGGAAAGAGAATGCAGAACGCGACATACGGAACCGCGCTGACCCTGATGATCGGATGGCTCTTATGGATCGGGCAGCCCGTGCTGCTGCCCGTCCTTGCCGCGGTGATTTCGGTATATATTCTCTTGACCGCTGCGGAGAGCATGCAAAGACTGCCGATCCTGGGTCACCTGGCGCCTTGGGCCAGACGCGCCATGATCCTGATCATGTTCACATTCGTTGTGATCTTGCTGTTCATTCTTGTGATCAACAGTCTGGCACAGGTGGCAGCGGCACTGCCGCGGTACGAATCCAATCTCGAAATACTCGTCACACGCAGCGCCAGCATACTGGGCATCGAAGATGAGCCCACGTGGGAAAACGTAAGAAAGGTAACGCTGGATCAAGTGGATTTCCGGTCGTGGGTCGCACCGGCACTCCTGTCCCTGCGCGGCTTTGGCGTCACGCTATTTCTCGTTGTTCTCTATGCCAGCTTCTTTATCGCAGAGCGTGGCGCGATGGCGAGCAAGGTGGTGATGGCAATGGGCGGCGAGGAGGCGGGGGCCCGCGCGATTTCGCTGCTGTCGCGGATCAACGAACGGATCGGGCAATATCTTTTCGTCAAGACCGTGCTCAACGTGATCCTTGGGGCGCTCTCCTTTGCGATCATGCTGATTCTGGGGATCGAGTTTGCCCTGTTCTGGGCGGTTCTCATCGCGTTCTTGAACTACATCCCCTATATTGGTTCGCTCATTGGCGTGATCTTTCCGGTCCTGCTCAGCCTCGCGCAGTTCGGCACATTGAGCATGGCAGGAGCCGTGATGGTATCACTGACAGCAGCGCAAGTCTTTGTCGGTGCCTATCTTGAGCCGCGTATGATGGGACGCGCCTTTAACCTCAGCCCGTTCGTCGTGCTTCTGGCGCTGGCATTCTGGAGCACCCTCTGGGGCCTGCCCGGCGCGCTATTGGCCGTGCCGCTGACCGCAAGCCTCGTGCTGGTGCTGGCCGAGATTCAGACGGTGCGCCCGATCGCCATATTGCTTTCGGCGAATGGGAAGGTGTGAGCACAGCCACGCGTGACGCGCTCAACCCAGGCAGATGCAGGTGCCGAAAGATCGGCATGGCAGCGGGATCAGTGGTTGCTCTTTAGCCTCGCGATGCCCAGATGCGGGAGTGCATAGATGAAAGGTCTGGCCATGCTCTATTCCGTTCTTGATCTCGCGCCTGTTCCGGAAGGCAGCGATACCGCAACCGCCATTGCCAACAGCAGGCGGCTGGCCATCGCCACCGAAGAGATGGGATATCATCGTTTTTGGCTGGCCGAGCATCACAACATGCCCGGCATTGCCAGTGCCGCCACGTCGGTCCTGATCGGGCATATCGCGGACGCCACGCAGACCATGCGGATCGGCGCGGGTGGGGTCATGCTGCCCAATCACGCGCCGCTGGCCATCGCCGAACAGTTCGGCACGCTCGCCACGATCCATCCCGGTCGCATAGATCTGGGGCTGGGTCGCGCGCCCGGCGGCGACATGGCCGTCGCCCGCGCCCTGCGCCGGGGGCTTGAGGCCGACCGCTTTCCCGAAGATGTGATCGAACTGATCGGCTATCTCGGCGATGCCCGTCCCGGTGCGCCGGTCCGCGCCCATCCCGGTGAGGGTACGCATGTGCCGGTCTGGATCCTCGGCTCCAGCCTTTATGGCGCGCAACTGGCGGCGCATCTGGGGCTGCCCTATGCGTTTGCCTCGCATTTCGCGCCCGACGCGCTGGAACAGGCGTTGGAGCTCTACCGCGCCCGGTTTGAACCGTCGGAGAGCCTTGACCGCCCGCATTTCATGCTGGCCGCAAACGTGTTCGCCGCCGACACTGATGCCGAAGGCGCGTATCTGAGCACGTCAATGCAGCAGGCCTTTGCACGGCTACGCACGGGAAAACCCAGCAAGCTGCCCACGCCGGTAGACGATATCGAGGCCGCCATCGGTCCCGACATGACCCGTGCGGTCAATCAGGCACTGCGGGTTTCGGCGGTTGGTTCCGAGGCGTCGGTGCGCACGCAGCTCACCGCGCTCCGGGACAGATACAAGCCCGATGAGATGATCCTGACGGGCCAGATCCACGACCATGCGGCGCGGGTGAAATCATTCGGCATTGCCGCACGCGTTCTGGCCGACATGAAAGAGACCGCCGCCGCTTGAAGCGTTTTGACACCCCACTCAGTCGGCAGGTTGTGCGCGGGCATCTTTCAGGACGGCTGCTGATGCCTGAAAGGCGCCCCGCGCATCTTGCCCGGCCTCAATTACCGGTTGCATCACAACTTCACAGCCATTCATAACTAACCCAGCAGAACCCTTTCGGGCAGCCGCGCCGCCCGCCACACCCGGAGTGCTCTCGTGCCAGATCGCCCCGCCCCGTTGATGCTCTTTCGCAACCAGACGTTTCGTTCGCTCTGGATATCGTCGCTGGCGTCGAATTTCGGCGGCCTGGTGCAGGCGGTCGGCGCGGCGTGGATGATGACCACACTTACCGATTCCCAGAGCATGGTGGCGCTGGTGCAGGGCTCCGTCGCGCTGCCGATCATGATATTCTCGCTGCTCGCCGGGGTGTTCGCCGATAATTTCGACCGCCGCCGCGTCATGCTGATTGCCCAGGCGTTCATGTTCGTGGTGTCCGTCGGTCTGACCATCATGGCGTTCAAGGGGTTGCTGACGCCCTGGCTCCTGCTTGGCTTTACCTTTCTGATCGGGTGCGGCACGGCCCTGCACAACCCGTCATGGCAGGCCACGATGGGCGATATCGTCACCCGGCAGGAATTGCCGACGGCGGTGTCGCTCAACAGCATGGGGTTCAACCTGATGCGCAGCGTCGGGCCGGCAGCGGGCGGTGCCATCGTCGCTATTGCGGGGGCAGCAACAGCGTTCGCGGTCAACGCGCTGAGCTACATCGCGATCATCCTTGCCCTGCTGCGGTGGCAGGCACCGATGCGCGACATGAGTCTGCCCCGCGAGCCGTTCGGCAGCGCGTTCTCGGCGGGTCTGCGGTATGTCTCGATGTCGCCAAAGATCATCCATGTCATTCTGCGCGGATTATGGTTCGGCCTCACTGGTGTCGTTCTGTTGGCACTCTTGCCTGTGGTGGTGCGCGAGGTGCTGCAGGGCACTGCCTTTGTCTATGGCGTTCTGCTGGGCTGCTTCGGCATGGGCGCGGTCGGTGGCGCGCTGGCCAATGCCCGCCTGCGCGAGAAGTTCCGCAACGAGATCATCGTGCGCGGCGCGTTCCTCGGCTTTGCCCTGGGCTGTTTCGGGCTGGCGCTTAGTGGCAACCCGGTGGTGAGCGGTGCGGCCATCGGCCTGGCCGGCGCCTGCTGGGTGCTGGCACTGTCGATGTTCAACGTCACCGTGCAGCTGTCGACCCCTCGCTGGGTCGTTGGCCGCGCGCTTGCACTGTATCAAACGGCGGTTTTCGGTGGCATGGCGGCAGGAAGCTGGGCCTGGGGGGCACTGGCAGAGAAAACCGGCTCTTCGATGACGTTACTGCTGGTGTCTGGCCTTTTGGTGATCGGCGCGCTCATCGGGCTGCGCCTGCCCCTGCCCGAGTTTCACGGGCTGAACCTCGATCCGCTCAATCGGTTCAAGGAGCCGACGCTGCGGTTCGATCTGACCTACCGCAGCGGGCCGGTCGTGGTCATGGTGGATTACGAGATCGACCAGAACGACGTGCCCGCTTTCCTTGCCGCGATGAGTCAGCGCCGCCGAGTCCGTATCCGTGACGGCGCACAGCAATGGTCGCTCCTGCGGGATCTGCAACACCCCGAGCAATGGAGCGAGAGCTATCATGTGCCGACATGGGGCGAATACGTGCGCCACAACCAACGCAGGACCCAGTCGGACGCAGAGCTGTCGGATCTGCTGCGCGAACTGCATCGCGGCCCCGGCGGCCCCACCGTGCACCGGATGATCGAACACCAGACCGTACCGCTGCGCGACAATCTGGCGGTGATCCCCGAACGCAGCGATGAGGCGTAGCCATCCTCTCTGCCCGTCCTTGCATCCATGCCAAAGCAATGTCTGATTGCAACCTGGTGCCGACCCTTCCGCGAATCGGGGCCAATTATCCTGCAAACAGGCGTCTCTGGGTCCATAAACGGGCTTATATATTGCACTGACCTGTTGCGAAAACCGGGCTTCTAGGGGGCAAAGATTCTAAACAAAACCAATTACTTGAGTATTTACCTGGATTGCCTGTGCGAATCTGCACATGTAATCCGCCGCAGATCGCTACCCGGACGGGTTGGCCCCGACGCTGGTATTGGATATTGCAGGCGCCTGAGCAGGAGCAGCCAGGGGGCTGATGCAAAGACATCGTTTACCATGCCTCCCCAAAGCGTTAACCTCCTCAAAATTGACCGCATGCCCGAAAACCACATGCATTGAACGGACTTTCACAAAATGCCGCATTTTCCGAGCCTATCGTGCCGCTTCATGCTCTTGTCGTTGCTGGCTGTCTGCGCCGCGCCTGCGCTGGCCCAGCAACAGGCCGACCGGCCGCCGCCCGCCGTTGTCGTGGTGACGATCCAAGCGCAGGATGTTGGCCTGACCACCACCTTGCCGGGCCGCGTTGTTGCGTCATCCGAGGCCGAGGTGCGCCCGCAGGTCGCGGGCATCATCACCGAACGGGTGTTCGACGAGGGTGGTCAGGTCAAGGCGGGCGATGTGCTCTACCGGATCGACCCGGCGACCTATGACGCCGCCGTCGCCCAGGCCGAGGCCGCCGTTACCCAGGCCGAGGCGCAGGTCAGGGCAACCGGACGCGAGGCGGAACGGCTGAAAACCCTTTCAAGCCGTAATATCGTCAGCGAACAGGCGCTGGATTCGGCCATCGCAGCACGTGACAGTGCAGCGGCCGCGCTTCAGGCCGCGCAGGCGCAATTGCAATCGGCGCAGATCGAACAGGACCGGACCGAGATTCACGCCCGGCTCTCGGGGGAAATCGGCCGGTCGATGATCAGCCCCGGCGCGCTGGTCACGGCCAGCCAGCAACAGCCCCTCGCGGTGATCCGCAATATCGACCCGATCTATGTGGACGTGACGCAATCGGCGGCCGAACTGCTGGATTGGCGACGCGGACATATGGCGACGCAGATCGATGCGGATGGCCCGCGCGAAGTCAGCCTGACGCTCGCCGATGGCAGCGGCTTTGACCAGACCGGCAAACTGACGGCAGCCGAGCCGGTAGTTGATCCGTTGACCGGCGTCGTCGTCCTTCGGATGGAGTTCGCCAATCCCGACAAGCTGCTTCTGCCGGGGATGTATGTGCAGGTCGAAATGCCCACCGGCATCGCCAAGGACGCCTTTCTGGTGCCGCAAGAGGGGGTCAGCCGCAACCGGCGCGGCCAGCCGACCGCGCTTGTGGTCAAACCGGACGGTGTTGTTGAGCAGCGGGTACTGACAGTGTTGCAGGATCAGGGGCAATTCTGGGTCGTCAGCGACGGTCTGGAGGATGGCGACCGGGTCGTGGTCGTGGGACTGCAGAGTGCGGCGCCGGGCACCACTGTGACACCGCAGGAACGCGAAGCGGCAGCGGAGGAGCAGGGCGACGAACAATCCGCAGCTGACGCCGCCCCCGCTGGCGCGGAGGAGAAACCGGTTGAATAGACACGACTCTATTTTGCCAAAGCCATATCCGACATCACTTACCGCCTGACCCAATTCTGACCGGAGCGCCCAAGCATGGCCCGTTTTTTTATCGACCGCCCGATCTTTGCCTGGGTCATCTCGATCTTCATCATGGGGATCGGGATGCTGTCCATCGTCACGCTGCCGGTCGCGCAATATCCGCAGATCGCGCCGCCGACCGTGGTGGTCAGCGCTGCATATCCCGGTGCGTCGGCGGAAACGGTGGCCAACACGGTCACACAGGTGATCGAACAGCAGATGACCGGTCTCGACGGGTTGCGCTATATCTCGTCCAGTTCGACATCGGCGGGCGGCACCAGCATCACGCTGACATTCGAGACCGGCACAGACCCCGACATCGCGCAGGTGCAGGTCCAGAACAAGCTGGCCCAAGCCACCGCATTGCTGCCTGAACCGGTGCAGCGACAAGGGGTCACGGTGCGCAAATCATCAGTCGGCTTTCTCATGGTGGTCGGGCTCATTGCGCAGAACGGCGATTACGATGCGACCGACCTGGGCGACTATCTGAACACCAACATGGTGAATGAATTGAGCCGCGTGGCCGGCGTCGGCAGCGTACGGGTCTTTGGCGCGCAATACGCGATGCGCATCTGGCTCGACCCGACCAAGCTGGCCGCGTTCGGGCTGACGCCGCAGGACGTGGTGGCTGCGGTACGCACACAAAACGCGCAGATTTCAGCCGGACAATTCGGCTCTCGACCCACGCTCGACGGGCAGGTCCTGAACGCGACAATTACCGCGCAATCACTGCTGACCACGCCCGAAGATTTCCGCCAGATCGTGCTGCGGGCCGAGACTGACGGCGGGCTGGTCCTGGTCAACGACGTCGCGCGGGTCGAGGTCGGGGCAGAAAACTATGCCACGATCTCGCGCTTCGACCGGCGCCCCTCATCGGGCATGGCGATCAGCCTGGCACCGGGTGCGAATGCGCTTGATACTGCGCAGGCGGTCGAAAGCCGGGTCGAGGAATTATCACAGTTTTTCCCCGAGGGGGTCGAATATGTGATCCCCTTCAATACCGCGCCCTTCGTCAAGATATCAATCGAAGAGGTGGTCAAGACGCTGATCGAGGCCATCGTGTTGGTGTTTCTGGTGATGCTCCTCTTCTTGCAGAACCTGCGCGCGACGCTGATCCCGACGCTGGCGGTGCCGGTCGTTCTCATGGGCACGTTCGGGGTTCTGGCGCTGTTCGGGTTCTCGATCAACACGCTGACGATGCTGGCGATGGTGCTGGCGATTGGCCTGCTGGTGGATGACGCCATCGTGGTGGTCGAGAACGTCGAGCGGATCATGGAGCAGGAGGGATTGGGCCCGCGCGAGGCGACGTACAAATCGATGGGCCAGATCACCGGCGCGCTAATTGGCATCGCGGTGGTGTTGTCGGCCGTTTTCGTGCCGATGGCGTTCTTTCCCGGCTCCACCGGCGTCATCTACAAGCAGTTCGCGATCACCATTATCTCGGCGATGGTGCTATCGGTCGTGGTTGCACTGACGCTGACGCCCGCACTATGTGCTTCAATGCTCAAGGCCAAGCAGCACGGCACCAAGCGGGGGCCGTTCGGCCTGTTCAACCGAGGGTTCGACAGCCTGCTGGGCGGTTACGCGGGCAGCGTCAGCTGGATGGTGCGGCGGCCCGTTCGGGTGGGGTTGATCTATCTGGTGATCGTCGGGCTCATGGTCGGGTTGTTCATGCGCACGCCACAAGGGTTTTTGCCCGACGAGGATCAAGGCATCCTATTCACCCTGATCCAGGGGCCCACGGGCACATCGGCCGAGCAAACACTCAAGGTGGTCGAGCAGGTCGAGGACTATTTCCTGACGCAGGAAACCGACGTGGTCGAATCCGTGTTCGGCATCGTCGGCTTCAGCTTTGGCGGGCAGGGGCAGAACATGGGTCTCGCCTTTGTGCGGCTCAAGGACTGGTCCAAACGCACTGAACCCGAGCAGAGTGTGCAGGCACTGGCAGGCCGCGCATTTGGCGCGTTAAGCCAGATCAAGGGCGCGATGGTGTTTCCCATCGTGCCGCCCTCGGTGATCGAGCTGGGCAACGTATCGGGCTTTGATTTCTACATTCAGGCGCGCGGCGGGCAAAACCATGAACAGCTGCTGGCGGCGCGCAACCAGATACTCGGCTTGGCAGCGCAAAGCCCGTTGATCGAATCCGCGCGGCCCAACGGGCTGGAGGATGCGGCGCAGTTCAATCTTGATATCGACTGGCGACGCGCGGGGGCGATGGGGGTCAGTGCCACCGATGTGGGCAGCCTGCTCAACACCGCATGGGCGGGGACCTACGTCAACGATTTCGTGGACGAAGGCCGGATCAAACGCGTCTATGTGCAGGGCGAGTCGTCGGCGCGCAGCGTGCCGTCGGACATCGAGAAGTGGCGCGTGCGCAACGAAAGCGGCGGGCTCGTACCATTCTCCAACTTTGCCGACGCAAACTGGACCTACGGCCCGCAGGGGGTAAACCGGTACAATGGCGTCCCCTCGATGCAGATTCAGGGCACTCCCGCGCCCGGTGTCTCGACCGGTGAAGCGGTGGCAGAGCTGCACAGGCTGGCCGAACAGCTGCCGCCCGGATTCCAGATATCGCTGACCGGCCTGTCGCTGGAGGAGGAGGAATCGGGCAATCAGGCGCCGCTGCTCTACGCGCTGTCGCTGGCCGCGATCTTCCTGTCGCTGGCGGCGCTCTACGAATCGTGGTCGATCCCCTTTGCGGTGATGCTGGCGATGCCCATCGGTGTTCTGGGTGCGCTCTGTGGCGCGTTTCTGGGCGGGTTCGAGAACGGCGTCTTCTTTCAGGTCGGGCTGCTGACGGTGATCGGCCTCACCGGCAAGAACGCGATCCTGATCGTCGAGTTTGCCCGCGACAGGCGCGAGGCAGGTGACAGCATATTCGATGCCGCCGTCGATGCCGCACGTCAACGATTCCGCCCGATCATCATGACCTCGATGGCGTTCTCGTTGGGCGTTCTGCCGCTGGTGCTGAGCACCGGGGCCGGGTCGGGCGGGCGCACGGCGATCGGCGCAGGCGTACTGTCGGGCACCATCGCCGCGACGGTGCTGGGCGTGCTGTTCGTACCGCTGTTCTTTACCGTCATTGCGCGGCTGGGCAAAAATGCAAAGAACTGAGCCTGCAATCTGACGTGGCTTGAGGTCGCGCCATGTGACGGTCCCGTGGATTTCAGGACTCTGCGTCGAGTGACCGGGTGGGGCAGGGCGGTCAGTGCAGGTCCTTTCGTACAATCGGGATCCGGGTAACGGTGTTTACGCTGAAAATTTGCGTTTCGGCCAGCTTGCAGGTTGATTGTGCCGGGCGAGGTTGTATTTTGGTTGTCGACAACAGGAGTAGTCATGACCATCCATCCTTCCGCCAAGGGAACCGAAAAGGGCACGGAGCGCAAGCGCGGCTCAGGTGTCCAGTTTGTTTATAACGTGCTGCGTGACGAGATCCTGAACCTGACGCTTGAGCCGGGTAGCGCGATCGACGAAGTCCAGCTGGCGCAGCGGCTGGAGATGTCGCGCACCCCCATCCGCGAGGCGCTGGTCCGGCTGGCAGGTGAGGGCCTGGTCACAACGCTGCCGAACCGGTCGACCGTAGTCACAAATATCGACCTGCTGAATCTGCACGCGTTCTTTGATGCAATCACGCTGATGTACCGCGTGACCTCCCGGCTGGCCGCGCAAAACCACCAGCCTGCCGATCTGGTGACGATCCGGGCACGGCAGGCCGAGTTTACGCAGGCGGTTACCGATCAGGACGCGCTGGCGATGATCGCCACCAACCGCGAATTTCACGCCGCCATCGCCGCCGCCGGACGCAACCCCTATTACGAGAGCCTGTTCCTGCGGCTTTTGGATGAGGGGCGGCGGCTGCTGCGGCTCTATTATTCGTCGTTCAACGATAACTTGCCGTATGAATATGTGATCGAGCATGAAGAAATCATCGCCGCCATCGAGGCCCGCGACATAGAGAAGTCTGACGCACTGGCCCGGTGCCACGCGGATCAGATCGTGACCCAGACCCGCACCATGATCGCCGACGACCGACGGATTGATATCGCGCTCTGACCTACGGTGAAACCGCGTCGGGTATGTGCAATTTCTTGCGCGGAAAAATTATGTCGACAAGAAATATACAAGCGGTATAATGTCAATGATTCCAACCGGCGGCTGATTTTGCCCTGCGGGTGGAACGCCCCCAGGATTCTGAGTCACGAAGGAGACCAGTAATGACCACAAGCATTTTCTCCGGCACCATTCCCGCCCTGATGACACCTTGCAAGGCTGACCGCAGCCCTGATTTCGATGCGCTGGTTCGCATGGGAAAAGAGCTGATCGCCACCGGCATGCGCGCCGTTGTCTATTGCGGCTCGATGGGTGATTGGCCGTTGATCACCGATGAACAGCGGATGGAAGGCGTAGAACGCCTGGTCAAGGCCGGGGTCCCGGTTGTCGTCGGCACCGGCGCGGTGAATACCGTCACGGCCGCCGCACATGCTGCGCATGCACAAAAGGTCGGCGCCCACGGCCTGATGGTAATCCCGCGTCTGATTTCGCGTCTTCCATCACCCACGGCGCAACGCAACCACTTCAAATCGGTCCTGTCGGCCGCCCCGGACCTGCCCGCGGTGATCTACAACAGCCCGCATTACGGGTTCGAGACCAAGGCGGATCTGTTCTTTGCCCTGCGCGCCGAGCATCCGAACCTGGTCGGGTTCAAAGAGTTTGGCGGCAACCCCGCCCTGAGCTACGCGGCCGAGCACATCACCAGCGGTAATGACGGCGTCACCCTGATGGTCGGCGTTGACACGTCGGTTTTCCATGGTTTCATCAACTGTGGTGCAACCGGGTCGATCACCGGCATCGGCAACGTGCTGCCGCGCGAAATCCTGCATCTCGTGGCGCTCTGCCAAGCTGCCGCAGCCGGTGATGCCGACGCGCGTCAGCGCGCATCCGAGCTGGATTCCGCACTACACGTGCTGTCGGCCTTCGACGAAGACGCCGATCTGGTCCTTTACTACAAGCACATGATGGTGCTGAACGGCTACGAAGAGTACACGCTGCACTTCAACGAGGCCGACGCGCTCACCGACAGTCAGCGTGGCTATGCCGAGGCCCAGCTCAAGCTGTTCCGCGATTGGTATGCGGAATGGAGCAAGCAGCCCGGCGCCGTGCAGAAATACGCGGCCTGATTGGTCGCCTTCCGACTGACGAAACCGGACCGGCCCTCCTGCAAAGGAGGGCCGGTTTTCGTTTATTCGACCGCGTCCAGCCCGCCCGATTGCAGACGATTCAGGATCGCCATTTCATCAGCGCTAAGCGTGATGCCGTCGGCCTGCGCCTTGGCGCGGGCGACAAAACGGCGCTGTGACGGCAGACGCGCACCCTGGCCCAGGATCGCCTCGAACAGGGTTTCGGCGCGGGCCATCGGATCGCCACCACGTCCGGCAGCAAATCGCGCGGGATCAAAAGCGAGGATCAATTCGCCGTGGCGGGGTGCCAGCGTGGTCGTGCCGAGCACCGCAAGCGATTCTTCGCTGGTCAGATCACCGATCATCACCCCGGCGAGCAGTTCGATCATCGCCGAGATGGCCGATCCCTTGTGCCCGCCGAATGGCAGCATCGCCCCGGCCAGTGCGGCCTCGGGGTCGGTGGTGGGGTTACCATCGGTATCCACCGCCCAGCCTTCGGGCAGGGATTTACCGGCGCGGCGATGCAACTCGATCTCGCCCCGCGCGGCGACGCTGGTGGCAAAGTCAAACACGTAAGGGTCGCCGCCCGGACGGGGCCAGCCGAACGCGAACGGGTTGGTGCCCATCAGTGCCTTGGTGCCACCTGTGGGGGCGACGCTGGAATAGCTGGGGCACATTGCCATCCCGACCAGCCCACGGTCTGTCAGCATCTCGATTTCAGGCCAAAGCGCCGAAAAATGCGTACAATCGTTGATCACCAGCGCCGCCACCCCAAGCGCCTGCGCCCGCTCGGCCAGGGCAGGGACGCCCATCTCGAACGCAGCGTTAGAGAAGCCGCCGCCCGCGTCGACGCGCACAATGGCACTGTCGTCGATGGTCAGCGTTGGTTCGGCATCCGGCACGACCTTGTCGGCCTTGACGGTGCGCAGGCAGCCTTCTATGCGGTAGACGCCGTGGGATTTGCAGGCATCGCGTTCGCCCGCGGTGATCACCCGCGCGAGCGCGCCAGCATGCAGCGGCGATAATCCGCCATGTTGAAAAATTTCGGTCACAAGTGCTTGAAGCTCTTGGACAGTGAGCGTGGTTTCAGTCATGAAATGCCTCTTCTTGCGGTTCTTGCGGTTGCCAAACTTGCAATCCTGCATACATCTTGTATGCAGAAACGCAATGGATGCAAGAGCCCCGGCCCGTTGAGTCGCGTGGGACTATTCGCTGAATTCAAGGAGATGATATATGAGCTTCAAACCGCACGGAAAACACCTGATCGCAAGCGCATGGGTTGCCGGCGATGATACGTTCGAATCCGCCCCGGCAACCGGCCCGGCGCACCATTATTCGGTCGGCACGCCCGATCTGGTAGGTCGCGCGGTCGAGGCCGCCGAGGGCGCGTTCGACACCTATGCCGCCACCAGCCGCGAGACGCGCGCAGCGTTCCTCGAAGCCATCGCGGATGAAATCGACGCGCGCGGCGCGGCCATCACCGAGATCGGCACACAGGAAACCGGCCTGCCCGCTGCCCGACTGGAAGGCGAACGGGGCCGCACCGTGGGCCAATTGCGCCTCTTTGCTGCGCATATCCGCAAGGGCGACTACCTGGATCGTCGCCACGATGCCGCGCTGCCGGATCGCGCGCCTGCGCCGCGTCCCGAGCTGGTGATGGTACAACGCCCCATTGGCCCGGTCGCAGTGTTCGGCGCGTCCAACTTTCCGTTGGCTTTCTCGGTTGCGGGTGGTGACACGGCGGCGGCGCTGGCGGCGGGCTGTCCCGTCGTGGTCAAGGGCCACTCGGCTCATCCCGGCACCGGCGAGATAGTTACCGAGGCGATCAAGGCCGCGGTGGAGCGTTGCGACATGCCGGCCGGCGTCTTCTCGATGATCCAGGGTGGTGATCGCAAGGTAGGTCAGGCACTGGTACAACATCCGCTGATCAAGGCCGTCGGGTTCACCGGCAGCCTTGCAGGCGGTCGCGCGCTGTTCGATCTGTGCGCACAGCGCCCCGAGCCGATCCCGTTCTTTGGCGAGCTGGGCTCGGTGAACCCGATGTTCGTTCTGACCGAAGCTGCCAAGACGCGCGCCGAGGACATGGGCAAAGGCTGGGCCGGATCACTGACGATGGGCGCGGGCCAGTTCTGTACCAATCCCGGCATCGCCGTGATTCAGGACGGCGAGAACACCGACCGTTTCATTACCGCGACCGCCGAGGCGCTCAAGGGTGTGGCGGCGCAGACCATGCTGACTGACGGCATCGCGCAGGCCTATTGTGAGGGACGCGACCGGATCGCGAACACCGCATCGGTGCGCCCGGTGACGGTCGCCGATTCGAACGGGCGCAATGCCTCACCGGCACTCTATGAGACAACCGCGCAAGAGTTTCTCGCAAACCCGGCACTACATGAAGAGGTGTTCGGTCCGCTCGGCCTTGTCGTGCGGGCCGCGTCGGCGGATGAGGTGGAAGCCATCGCTCGTGGGCTTGAGGGTCAGTTGACCGTGACGCTGCAGATGGATGATGGCGACATGGATGCCGCCCGCGCGCTGCGCCCGATTCTGGAACGCAAGGCGGGCAGGCTGCTGGTCAACGGCTTCCCCACAGGGGTCGAAGTGGCCGATTCGATGGTGCATGGCGGGCCATACCCGGCCAGCACCAACTTCGGCGCGACCAGCGTCGGCACCTTGTCGATCCGTCGCTTCCTGCGCCCGGTATGCTATCAGAACATGCCCGCCGCGTTGCTGCCCGAGGGGGCAGCCGGCTAACCTGGCCAAGGCAGACCGAGACTGAATACAATAGCGGCGCGCATGATTTGCGCGCCGCTATTTTTTTTTGCCCGGACGGTGCCAATATCCGCAGCCGCCCGCGTATCTGCACCGCGCAGGCGCCAGCCTCATGGGTTTATCGATGAGCGCAAGACGCCAATAATTTTGGAAGACGAATCGGCATGTCGAGGCTGGCATGCAAGGCTACCGCCCTTGGCACCGGCTGGTGAATATTTGGGGGCCAATTCCAGCAGGCCAGCTAGCAGGAGCAGCATATCGGAGAAAAAAACTGTACAAACACACTTCAGATTTTGCATTTTTCTTGTCGACTGGAGAAATTCTTGTTGTATGCTATTCAACATTAGCCGCGGCGAGGATGGACTGCGGCTCTGTTACTGGAGGAGTTTGGAATGACATTTTCTCTCAAAGGTTTGGCTTTTGCAGGCGCCCTGTCGCTGGCAGCGTCCGGCGCTGTCGCACAGGATGTAACGTGGCGGGTGCCGACATCGGTGCCAGAAGGTTCGCCCTTCTACGTCAATTTCCTGGAACGTTTTGCCGATAACGTCGAGCTGCTGACCGATGGCGTGGTCGAAATCCAGCCTTTCGGCGCCGGAATTCTCGTGCCCGCATTGCAGGTCTATGACGGCGTGCGCGACGGCATCGTTGAGGCGGGCCATTCAACGCCCTGTTTCAGCGTCAACCAGAATGTAATGAACGCGGTCTTCTGCGGCTTCCCCGGCGGCATGGGCCCCGAGGCGCACCACACCTGGATGTACAAAGGTGGCGGCAAGGAGCATCTGGAGGCGATGCGCGCCGAAGAAGGCTTCAAATCGCTCATCGTCGGTATCGGGTCATCCGAAATCATGGCGCACGCGAACAAGCCGATTCGCTCGGCTGAAGACCTCAAAGGTCTGAAATACCGCACCTCCGGGCCCTGGGCCGAAGTGATGCGCGACTATTTCGGCGCCGTACCGACCGTGGTTCCGCCGGGAGAGATCTATACCCTGCTGGAGCGCAAGGGCGTGGACGCGATCGAATGGGCTCCGCCCTCGGCCAACCTGCCCGAAGGCTTCCACGAGGCGGCGCCGTACATCATCAGCCCCGGCGTGCATCAGCCGACCTTCGTGTGGGAAGTCGTGATGAAGCTGGAAACATGGGATGCACTGGACGACACCATCAAAGCCAAGCTGGAAGCAGCGGCTGAGCTGACGACCCATCAATCCCTGATCGACTTCTACGACAAGGACATGAAGGCAATGGAGACGTTCCGCGCATCCAAGGCCGAAGTGATCGAGATCGACCGTGCGTTCCAGGACGAACTGGAAGCGGCAGGTGTAGACTGGATCACGAAGCAGGCCGAAGCCGAGAAGGCCGACGGTCGTCCGAAGATGGCAGAGATCCTGGCGGAATACCTCACCTATGAGAATCGCTGGGCCGCACAGAGCGGTTACCTGGTTCGCAACGGCGACTGAGCCTGAAACGATCTAAAAGGAGGCGATCATGAAACGGATTTTTCTGGGACTGGCTGACAGAATATCGTTGGCTCTGGGATATGTCGCGCAGGCGATGGTCCTGATCCTGATCGCCTCGATGATCTACGAAGTGGTGGCGCGCTATATCTTTGGCGCGCCCACGCTCTGGGCGTTCGATATCGCCTATATGACCACCGGTGTCCTGTTCGTGCTGGGTGCAGCACAGGCACTGCGCGAAGACGCGCATGTGCGCATTGATTTTCTGTCGGCCCGTCTGCCCGTCCGAATACGTGGCGCGATCGACGGGACGGCGTTCCTCTTGATTCTCTGCCCAATCTTTGGCTGGCTCGCGACAGTTGCAGGGCAACGCGCATGGCGTGCCTTCATGCTCGGAGAAGTAGAGCATGTAAGCCCTTGGGCTCCACTGATGTGGCCGTTTTACTCGGCTCTGATGCTTGGCCTCGGGGCGCTGGCGCTACAGCTCGCGGCTGAAGGGGTGCGCGCATTCTTCTCACCACGCTCTGACGATTCATTCAAGATCGAGACCTGATATGCTGACCGCCGGACTGATGTTTCCCGCGCTTTTCGCGCTGATCCTGCTGGGCATCCCAGTTGCCTTTTCACTCACCATCGTCGCGGCGGTGGCCGGGTTGGTCGCCTTTGGCGATGTGGCGTTCAATCAGCTATATGGCTCGTTCTACACGGCCTCGACCAATTATATCCTGTCGGCGGTGCCGATGTTCATCCTGATGGGCGCGCTCCTGGAGCGCTCCGGCATCGCCGAGCGGCTGTTTCGGGTGATGAACATGTGGCTGGGCCGACTGCCAAACGGCCTCGCGCTCGCCACGATCGCGATGGGCGCGATCTTTGCTGCTGCAGCCGGTGTTGTCGGTGCGGTCGAGGTGATGATTGGCATGATGGCGATCCCCGCGATGCAAAAAGCGCGCTACAATAATTCCCTCATCGCTGGTACGATCTGTGCGGGTGGCTCGCTGGGCACCACGATCCCGCCCTCGGTGATCGCCGTGATGTATGCATCACTGGCGCAGATGTCGGTGGGCAAGTTGCTGGCCGGGATGATGTTGCCCGGTCTGCTCATGGTGGCCCTGTTTCTGGTCTATATCGTCATTCACGGCATGCTGAATCCGATCCAGCCGGACCCCAATGAAATACCGCCAGAGACAATCCCACTGGGCGAGAAACTGCGCGCAACCGCAGTCACGTTAGTGCCGGTGTTTGCGCTGATCCTCGCTGTTCTGGGCACGATCCTTGCCGGGATCGCATCCCCGACCGAAGCGGCGGCAGTCGGAGCGCTTGGTGCGCTGTTGCTATGCATCATCAATCGGCGGTTCAGCTTTGGGGTATTGTCGGAATCGCTGTCGATCACGGTGCGGATTACGGCGATGATCTTGTTGATCGTTGCTGCGGGCACGATGTTCATGGGCGTATTTGCAGCCAATGGCGGTGCGCGCCTGATCCGCAGCTTCATCGAAACAGCGGGGCTCGGTACGACCGGTATGGTCGTGTTTTTCCTGCTGGTGGTCTTTGTCCTTGGTTTCGTTCTGGACTGGACGGCAAATATTCTGATCGTCGTGCCCATGTTCACGCCGTTTATCCGCTCTTCGGGCATTGATCCGGTGTGGTTCGCGACGATGGTGCTGGTGGTGATCCAGACCGGGTATCTGACGCCGCCGATGGCCTCTTCGATATTCTACTTGAAATCCATCGCTCCGCCGGACATGACATATGGCCAGATGTGCCGCGGCGTTCTGCCGTTCATCGGGCTGCAGATCCTTACGCTGCTTCTGATTGTCCTGTTCCCGGTGCTATCAACCTGGCTGCCCGAGCGCATTGTTGGCTTCTGACCGGAAGACTAAGATTTTTTGGATGGAATCAAGCATACAACTTGTATTCAAGATAAATATGTAGTTTCCTCATACCGTCCCCGACTCGTTTCCTGAGTGATGAGTATGGCGGGCGCAGAAACTGGGAGATATCTAATGAAATTTAGGCACTTCGCCGGCGGCCTGATTGCCGCCACCATCGCCGCTGGCCCGGCGCTCGCTGACAAGCTGGACGATATCATCGCATCTGGCAAGCTGCGCTGCTCGGTTGTCCTCGACTTCCCGCCGATGGGATCGCGGGACGCGGATAACAACCCGATCGGGTTCGACGTGGATTACTGCAATGACCTGGCTGCCGCGCTTGGTGTCGATGCCGAAATCGTCGAAACACCGTTCCCCGACCGTATCCCGGCGCTGGTGTCTGGCCGCGTCGATGTGGGTGTCGCATCCACTTCGGATACGCTTGAGCGCGCCCGGACGGCTGGCTTTACCATTCCCTACTTTGCCTTCACCAACGTCGTCCTGACCAAGGAAGACAGCGGCATCGACTCCTACGAATCGCTGGCAGAGCACACCGTCGGTTCGGTTGCCGGCACCTATGAGGGCATCCAGCTCGAAGATGATATCAAGGCATGGGACAAGGGCGGCAGCTTCCGCCCCTATCAGAGCCAGGCAGACGTGTTCCTTGCGCTGGCGCAAGGCCAGATCGACGCCACCGTCGTGACCTCGACCGTAGCATCGTCCATCGTCTCCGGTGGCAAGTACGAAGGCCTGACCATCGCCGGCGACGCGCCCTATCTGCCCGACTATGTGGGCCTGATCGCGCTGCGGCAGGAATACGGTCTGCTGAACTATCTCGATTTGTTCATCAACCAGCAGGTCCGCACCGGTCGCTACGAAGAGCTCTATGCCAAGTGGCTGTCCGGCCCCGCGCCTGACCTGACGATAGACAAAGCCTACCGCTGATCGCGACGGGTTGATTCAAGTATCGAACGGGGGCCTTCTGGCCCCCGTTCCGACCGCAAAACTGGACGGATCGGACAATGGGCAACTATACATTCCAGTGGCGTCAGGCCTTGCGCGCGTTACCGCAGATGCTCGACGGGGCGCTGGTCACGATGCAAATCGCGATCCTGTCGATGCTGATCGGCGTGACAATCGCGGTCTTTCTGGCAGTGATGCGCAATTCAAAATCGCGCTGGCTGCGTGCGCCTGCGACCGCATGGGTCGAAGTGGCGCGTAACACGCCTGCGCTGTTCCAGATCTACATGGCGCATTTCGGGCTCGGGTCCTTCGGGATCTATCTCAGCCCCTATGTTGCGTTGCTGGCGGGCATCGCCTTCAACAACGCAGGCTATCTATGCGAAACATTCCGCGGCTCTCTTCGCGCCATTCCGAGCACGCAACTGCGCGCGGGCCGCTCATTGGGCATGGGACCGGCGACAGCGTTTCGCCTGATTGTCATGCCGCAGATGTTCCGCATCGCGTTCCTGCCAACAATGAACCAGATGGTCTGGGCGATCCTGATGACGTCACTAGGCGTCACTGTGGGCATGTCCACGGACCTCACCGGGGTGACACAGGATCTGAATGCGCGCAGCTTCCGCACCTTTGAATTCTTCGCGTTGGCGGCGTTGATCTACTACCTGATCACCAAGGTCGTAATGCTGGGGGCCCGGCTGCTCGCCTGGCGCCTGTTCCGGTATTGAGGGAAGAGATAGATGTTTGAAACCTCCCTTACACTCAACGACCTGATGTTCATGCTCAAGGGCGCGGGCGTCACGCTGATGGTGACGTTCTTTGCGGTCACCGGCGGCACGCTGATGGGCCTCGCATTCGGTGTGATCCGCGCGCAGTTCAAGCCGTGGGTGACCCTGCCGCTGGCGTTTGTGCTGGATATCTTCCGGTCGGTTCCGTTGCTGATCCAGTTGATCCTGGCCAACGCGTTTCAGGCAATCGCAGGTTATGGCATTTCGCCCTTTGTGACGTCCTGTATTGTTCTGGCGCTCTATACTGCGGCCTATTGCACCGAGATCGTGCGCGGCGCGATTGCGGCCGTACCGGCGGTGACACGCCGCGCGGCGCGCTCGCTGGGACTGACATGGAGACAGGACATGACGCAGGTCGTCTTTCCGATGGCGCTGCGTGTGGCACTACCCAGCTGGATCGGCCTGACGCTTGGCGTGATGAAGGACAGTGCGTTGGTGTTGTGGCTCGGCATCATCGAGCTGCTCCGCGCCAGTCAGATCCTCGTGACACGCCTGCAAGAACCGATGTTCATCCTGCTGGTGGCAGGGGCGATATATTTCGTGCTGAGCTTCCCCATCGCGCGACTGGGTGCCCAACTGGAAAAAAGGTGGAAAGAGAATGATTGAGATCGAGAATGTCCACAAATCCTTTGGGTCTCTGAAGGTTCTCAAGGGTATCGACCTGACTGTCGCCAAGGGCGAAGTGGTGTCGGTCATCGGCGGCTCGGGGTCGGGTAAATCGACATTGCTGACCTGCATCAACGGGTTGGAGCCGGTCGACAGCGGTCGCATCCTTGTCGAAGGTGTCGAAGTGCACGCACGCAGCACCGACCTGAACAAGCTGCGCCGCAAGATCGGCATCGTGTTCCAGCAGTTCAATGCTTTCCCGCATCTCACGGTGCTGGAGAACGTCACGCTCGCCCCCCGCAAGGTCAAGGGCATGTCCAAGAGAGAGGCCGAAGAAATCGCGGTCAAGCAGCTTGATCATGTCGGTCTTGGTGACAAGAAATCGGTCTATCCTTCGCGCCTGTCGGGTGGCCAGCAGCAGCGTATGGCGATTGCCCGCGCGCTGGCGATGTCGCCCGGTTACATGCTGTTCGATGAGGTCACTTCGGCGCTTGATCCGCAGCTTGTGGGCGAAGTTCTGGACACCCTCAAGCTGCTGGCGGATGACGGCATGACCATGATCTGCGTCACCCACGAGATGGGATTCGCACGCGACGTGTCGGATCGCGTGGCGTTCTTTGATCAGGGCGTCATGGCCGAAATCGGACCGCCCGAACAGATCTTTGGCGATGCCAAGAACGAGGCCACGCGTAAGTTCCTGTCGAGCGTTCGGTAATGACACAGCCAGATGTCGTCGTCGTCGGGGCGGGGGTGATCGGGCTATCGGTGGCACTGGCGGCGCAGGCGCATGGCCTGCGCGTGAAGGTGATCGACCGGACCGGACCTGCAGCGGGTGCATCAGCGGGTAATGCTGGCGCCTTCGCCTTTCCTGATATCCTGCCGCTGGCCTCGCCCGGCATCCTGCGACAAGCGCCAAAATGGCTGCTCGACCCGCTTGGCCCGCTCAGCGTGCCGGTGGGTTATGCGCCGCGTCTGGTGCCGTGGATGTGGCGGTTCTGGCGAGCGAGCCGCCCTGAGTGCGTGCGGGCATCGACCATCGCGCAGACGGCGATGATGCGGCTCGCGGCGCAGACGCTTGATCCGTTTCTGAAGCGCGCAGGCCTGTCGAACATGCTGCGCCGCGAGGGGCAATTGCAGGTCTACGAGGGCGCACGCGAATTCGAGGCGTCGCTGCCCGGCTGGCGCGAGCGCGAGGCGAAGGGCGTCGAATTCCGTCACCTCAAGGGCGACGAGATCGCTCAATATCAGCCGGGTCTCTCGCCGCGTTTCACTCACGCCGCGTTTACCCCCGGCTGGGCAACCATCGACGACCCCGAGATTTACACCGTCGCGCTGGCCGACAAGGTCCGCTCGAATGGTGGCGAGATCGTGATTGCCGAGGCGCAGGCGCTGCTGCCCGATGGTGTGCGCACCTCGGTGGGTGACATGACAGGCCGTGTCGTGCTAGCCGCAGGTGCGCATTCGCACCGGCTGGCGCGCACCGCGAATGTGCGGATCCCGCTGGAAACGGAACGCGGCTATAACACCACACTGCCCGACACGACGTTCGATCTGCGACAGCAAATCACCTTCAGCGCGCATGGTTTCGTGATCTCAAGGCTGCGCTCGGGCCTGCGCGTCGGCGGCGCGGTCGAGATGGGCGGGCTGGACCGGCCGCCCAACTATGCCCGCGCCGATGCGATGCTGAAAAAGGCCAAGACCTTCCTGCCCGGCCTCGACATCACCGGCGGCACGCAGTGGATGGGATTCCGTCCATCGTTGCCCGACAGTCTGCCTGCGATCGGCCCGCTGCCGGGGCATCCGGGTGTCATCTGCGCCTTCGGGCACGGCCATCTCGGCCTGACGCAATCCACCGCCACGGCACAGATCGTGGCCGACCTTCTGACCGGGCAGACCCCCGGCATCGACCTTGCGCCATTTTCCCCGGCGCGTTTTGCGAGCGCATCATGACCCAATACACCTTCCCCTGCATAGATGGTCACACCTGCGGCAATCCTGTCCGCCTTGTCACCGGCGGCGCGCCCATGCTGCACGGGGCCAACATGCTGGAAAAGCGGGCACATTTTCTGGCCGAATACGACTGGATCCGCACCGGCCTGATGTTCGAGCCGCGCGGCCATGACCAGATGTCAGGCGCGATCCTGTACCCACCGACGCGCGACGATTGCGATATTGCGGTATTGTTCATCGAGACGTCCGGCTGCCTGCCGATGTGCGGGCATGGCACCATCGGCACTGTCACCATCGCGCTGGAAAACGGCCTGATCCGGCCCGAGACGCCGGGACAGTTGCGGCTGGAAACTCCTGCTGGCCGGGTCGATGTGACCTACGTCCAGGAGGGGCGTTTTATCGAGGAAGTGCGGCTGACCAACGTGCCGGCCTTCCTGCATTCCGAGGCGCTGACGGTCGAGCTCGAAGGCCTGGGCGAAGTCGTCGTCGACGTGGCCTATGGTGGCAATTTCTATGCCATCGTGGAGTCACAGAAGAATTTCCGCGATATGGCCGATTTCACCGCCTCGCAGCTGGTCGGCCTCAGCCCGAAACTGCGTACGGCGCTGAATGCGCAATATGAATTCATCCACCCCGAACATCCGGCGATCAACGGCCTCAGCCACATCCTGTGGACCGGCGCGCCGGTGCACCCGGACGCGCATACGCGCAATGCGGTGTTCTACGGTGACAAGGCGATCGACCGTTCACCTTGTGGCACCGGCACCTCTGCGCGCATGGCGCAACGCGCCGCCAAGGGGCTGCTGAAACCGGGCGATGATTTCGTACACGAATCGATCATCGGCACGCTGTTCAAGGGCCGGGTCGAAACCGCGACCAAAGTCGGCGACAAGCCCGCAATCATCCCGTCGATTGCCGGTTGGGCGCGGGTGACAGGGATCAATACCATTTTCATCGACGACGAACGCGATCCGCTTGCGCATGGTTTCGTTGTTACCTGATCCGAAAGGGGCCGACATGGCACAGATCATCGTTTCCGCAGAGGCCCAAGGGCTGGTTCTGGCGTTTTCCGAAGGGCTCAGCTTCTGGGGTGGCGTTGATGCCGCAACCGGAGAGGTGATCGACGCGCATCACCCGCTCTGCGGCCAGTCGCTGGCGGGCAAAATCGTCGTGATGCCCACCAGTCGCGGTTCTTGCACGGGCAGCGGTGTGCTGTTGGAATTGGCGCTGAACGGCCATGCACCCGCCGCACTGGTGTTTCGCGAACATGAGGATATTCTGACCCTTGGTGCGTTGATCGCAGGAAAGATGTTCGACGTGCCCCTGCCAGTGCTACGCCTGCCTGCCGCGGAGTACGAGACACTCGCAGCCGCAGAAACGGCGCAGATCACCGCGACCCACCTCACCGCTCACGGCTGGTCCGTCCCGCTCGCGCCCTTGCCTACAGACCGCCTGACGCTGAGCGAGGCCGACCGCGCCATGCTGGACGGCGCAGACGGCAAGGCGGCGCAACTGGCGATGGAGGTGATCACCGCAATGGCTGCGGGGCAGGGGGCCGACACGCTGACGGATGTCACCCGCGCGCATATCGACGGTTGCATCTATGCCAGCCCGGCCAACCTGCGCTTTGCCCGCGCAATGGCCGACATGGGCGGGCAGGTGCAGGTGCCAACGACGATGAACGCAATCTCGGTCGATCACGCCCATTGGCGCACGCAGGGCGTGCCGCCCGATTTCGGTCTGCCCGCTCAGCGCCTGGCCGATGCCTATGTCGAGATGGGCGCGCGGCCCAGCTTTACCTGTGCGCCCTATCTGCTGGAGGACGCGCCGTCCTTGGGCGAATCGATCGGCTGGTCGGAATCCAACGCGGTGATCTACGCCAATTCAGTGCTGGGTGCGCGCACGGTCAAGCATCCTGATTTCCTCGATCTGTTTATCGCGCTGACCGGGCGCGCCCCGCTGTCGGGCGTCTATCTGGACGCCGACCGGGCGGCGCGGCGCGTGATCCATGTCGATCTGCCGGATGGGCATGATGACGCACTCTGGCCTTTGCTGGGCTGGCTCGCGGGGCGGCTGGCCCCGGATCGCATCCCGCTACTGACCGGGCTGGAGGACACCGTACCCAGTGATGACGACCTCAAGGCGCTCTGCGCCGCGTTCGGCACCACCTCTGCCGCACCGATGCTGCATGTCGCAGGTGTGACGCCCGAAGCAGGTGGCGCGGTGGCAGCGGATGCCGACACGGTCCGGATCACGGGGAGCGATCTGGCCGAGGCGTGGCAGCAGTTCAACACCGGCGCGGCTGACGTGGATCTGGTCGCCTTCGGCAGCCCGCATTTCTCGCTGGCGGAATCGCGCGCTCTGACCGCGCTGATAGAGGGCCGCCAGCGCCATCCGGGCACTGCCGTGATCGTGACCGTCGGCCAGCATGTGCTGACGGCGGCGCGCGACGAGGGGATCATCGACCGACTGGAAGCGGCAGGTGTGCAGGTCGTGCCGGATATCTGCTGGTGCTCAATCTCCGAGCCGGTCTTTCCGCCCTCAGCCAAGGTCCTGATGACGAACTCTGGCAAATACGCCCATTATGCCCCCGGTCTGTCGGGGCGGCAGGTGCGCTTTGGCAGTCTTGCCGATTGCGTCGAAACCGCCATCAGCGGGCAGGCGCGGGCCACCCTTCCCGACTGGCTGAGCTAGTCTCTTTGCGGTCCTGTCGGACCCATCACACCCCCCTCTTCCGTCTAAACCGGTTTGCTCTAGAAAGGACACTCCATGCGCAGCTCCAAGATCGTCCATGTCATTTCCGCCCACGCCGAGGGTGAAGTCGGCGATGTCATCGTCGGCGGTGTCACGCCGCCCCCTGGTGACACCGTCTGGGAACAGAGCCGTTGGATCGCGCGCGACGAGGTCCTGCGCAATTTCGTGCTGAACGAGCCGCGCGGCGGCGTCTTTCGCCACGTCAATCTGCTGGTTCCGCCCAAGGACCCGCGCGCCGATGCGGCGTTCATCATCATGGAGCCTGCGGACACGCCGCCGATGTCCGGGTCCAACTCGATCTGCGTCGCCACTGTCCTGTTGGATGCCGGGATCATCCCGATGACCGAACCGGTGACCGAAATGATACTGGAAGCCCCTGGCGGATTGGTCAAGGTGCGGGCCGAATGCAAGAACGGCAAGGCAGAGCGCATATTCGTGCAGAACCTGCCCAGCTTTGCCGCGCAACTGGGCACCACGCTGGAGGTCGAGGGGCTGGGCACGCTCACGGTCGATACCGCCTATGGCGGCGACAGTTTCGTGTTCGTGGATGCGCAGGCACTGGGATTTGCGCTGACACAGGACGAGGCGCACGATATCGCCCGCCTTGGCGTGCGCATTACCGCCGCCGCGAACGAGGCGCTGGGATTTCATCACCCCGATAACCCGGACTGGCGGCATATCTCGTTCTGCCTTTTCGCCGGGCCGCTGACGCGCAAGGGCAACGCCCTGCGCGCCGGGTCCGCCGTGGCGGTCCGCCCCGGCAAGGTCGACCGATCGCCCACCGGCACTGCGCTATGTGCACGCATGGCGGTGCTGGCGGCACGCGGAGAGATGACCATGCAGGACCGGCTTACCACCGTGTCGGTGATCGGGTCGGAATTCACCGGTCGCATCGTCGGCGAGACGCAGGTCGGCGACAAACCGGCCATTCACCCCGAGCTTTCAGGGCGCGGCTGGATCACCGGCACGCACCAGCACATGCTGGACCCCGCCGATCCCTGGCCCGAAGGCTACCGGCTGTCCGACACATGGGGCGCGCGATAAGCGTTACCAAATGTCGGCTTGGGCGTTCAGCAGCAACAAGGACTGCCAGCACAACTGACACGTAGAGTTAACCGCCGCCGCTCAATGCGCTGATCTGCATTGTTGCGGTCGGCATCTCTGTCGCCCCGGCGCTGCCACTACCGATTGCATCTATTGGTGGGTGCGGCATTGCCGAGTCAATTGACCTAAAGTGTTCCGCCTTCTGCCTGAGACAGTAGATAAAGGCGAAGCGCACAACGCTTTAGGTCGCCAGAGGGAATTTGGCATGAATTCCACACAGTCGTTTTACCGGTAAAATCTGTAGTAGGCCCAGATGGCATACGTGATCATTTCACGTGAGTAACGAAAGCCTTTGAGGCGCGGGAGAGGGGGCGGTATTTTCATGTCCGCCTGCTACCGTCGAGGGCGCGGGCCAGAAACTTGGCGATGCCAAGCTGACAACTGTATCTTTCGGCGGTGCAGAACGCCCATTCCATCGTCATTTATAGAGCGCATCCGTGAGGATGACGCGTTTTCGGGCGTCTCTCCCGGAGTATTGAGATCAAAAACAAAAGGCCGGGGTACGATTGCGCCGAGATGGGCAATCGGGCGCGGACCGCACAGCGTAATGCTTTGTGCGGTCCGGCAGCGTTTGTCTATTTTTTGAGCTTGGCGCGCTCGTCAATCAGCCCCTTCATGATCGCCCAGCACATCAGCACGAGGATCACGGCAAAGGGCAGGCCGGTCGAAATGACCATCGACTGCAACGATGCAAGCCCGCCGGACGATAGCAGCAGGACGATAGCAACCGCCCCTTCAAACACGCACCAGAACACCCGCTGGGGAACCGGTGCATCCACCTTGCCCCCTGCCGTCACCGTGTCGATGACAAGCGATCCGGAATCTGACGAAGTGACGAAGAACACAATCACCAGGACGATTCCGATGATCGATGTGACTGTCGCCAGCGGCATCACGTCCAGCATCTTGAACAGCTTGAGTTCCAGCGACGCCTCTTGCGCCACGGTGTAGCCTTCGTTGATGACCTGGTGCAGGGCGGATCCGCCAAAGACCGAAAACCAAATCACCGAGATGAAGCTGGGCACCAGCAGTACCGCGATCAGGAATTCGCGCACGCTGCGCCCGCGGCTGACACGGGCGATGAACATGCCGACAAAAGGTGACCAGCTGATCCACCAGGCCCAATAGAAGGCCGTCCAACCCTGGACAAAATTGGTGTCCTCGCGCCCGAACGGATTAGCCAGAGCCGGAAGGAATTCGAAATAGGCCATCAGCGATGAGCCGAAATTGTTCAGCAGGAACATCGTTGGCCCGGCCAGAAGCACGAAGAACAACAGCAGGAAAGCCAGCCCCATGTTGACTTCCGACAGGATCTTTACCCCGCCGTCGAGCCCCCTCAGCACAGAGATAAGCGCGACCCCTGTGATAGCCGAGATCAGCAGCACCTCGGTCGTCGAACCCACCGGCAGGCCGAACAACTCGTTTAGCCCCGCATTGGCCTGGGTCGCGCCGAAACCGAGCGATGTCGCCAGCCCGAACAGGGTGGCGATGACAGCGATGATGTCGATGACATGGCCGACCCAACCCCAGACCGCTTCGCCAAAGATCGGGTAGAAGGCGCTGCGGATCGTCAGCGGCAGTCCCTTGTTGTAGCTGAACAGCGCCAGCGCCAATGCCACGACCGCATAGATCGCCCAAGGGTGCAGCCCCCAGTGGTAGATGGTCGCCGCCATGCCCAGCCGCGTGGCTGCCGCTTCGTCGCCGACAGCCCCTCCCAGGGGTGCCCAGTCCGTGCGCAACCCGTCTTCAATGGTCGTGCCGCCCAGCGATGTGCTGAAATGCGTCATCGGTTCAGAGACACCATAGAACATCAGTCCGATGCCCATGCCGGCGGCGAACAGCATGGCGAACCAGCCGACATAGGTATAGTCCGGCGTCGCTTCGGACCCGCCAAGCCGCACTGAACCCCATGGGCTGAAGATCAGGAACAGGCAGAACAGCACGAAGAAATCGGCCACCAGCAAAAAGAACCAGTCGAAGGTGCCGGTGACAAAGCTGAACATGGCCTTGAACACGATACCAGCCTGATCCGGCAGGGCGAGGGTGTAGAAGACGAAGGCGACGACCCCCAGCCCCGAAATAAGGAATACCGGGTTATGGATATCAAAGCCGAACGGCCCGAGTTGGCCGTCGATATTGTCCTGTCCGATTTCGTATTCCGTGTCGATGCCGCTGGCGACACCTTCGGCCACCGGGATGCCTGCATCAGGCGGGGTGTCATCATGTTCTGTCATGTTTTCTCTGTCCCTGTTGCTGGTTTTGATGCTCTAGCCATTGCGCCAGATGCCAGTCAGTCTGTTTTGCTTCAATCGCGGATGACGAATACTGAACACCGTGCATTTGACGCCATCCACCCGCCGTGATTTCCGGTTACCATGTCCGACCAGCCAGGCATGTGGCTGGCCATCACCACAAGATCCGCGCCGACCGTGTCGAGCGCCGCAAGAAGGGCTGCGCCAAGCTGCGTCGTCGGATCGTGGTTAAGTTCGAGGTGGCTCGATACACGAGCAATATCAAGGCGCTGCGCCTGATCTGCCGCGAAGGCGGCCAGTGCGTCGGTCTTCGCCTCGGGCGTGCGCCCAGACGGCCCCGGAGCCCGCGACGTGACCGAAACGTAACAGACTTCGGCATCATATCGCAGCGCCATCTCTGCTGCGACTGTCAGCGCGCGGCCCAGTTTTTCTTTCTGGTCGTGATGCACTGGCACCATTATCTTCTTGAACATTCGGTCCTCCATTCTGGCCGTCCCGCGCGCCTTCGGAAGCAACTGAAAACAAAGCCCGGAAAGCAATGTAATATTCGGCAGCCGATTGCGTACCAAGGTGGGTGTCAGGCGTAGATCACTTTTACCCTAACAACCGACCGCACAGTTTTGCAACCACTCCGGCGAATAAAGCATTTCGCATAACGCCTTGGTCAGTGAGAAACCGTGCTGAGCGTACAGGCGGGATACGCCCAAACCGCATCGACAATGCCGACTCAGCCGTGTCTGACGTCAGACACGGCCAATCCAGATAGAAGAGCAGCAAGTGTCATGAAATAGTGCATTGACGAAATGCATTGCGTAATACGTTGTTTACCGCCTTCTGCCTGCCAATCTTTGATTGTAGCGCTCGTCGGCGGGTATGCGCCGGCCAACTTAAACATGCTGCCGCTTCTGATAGTTTTGAGGTTATGACTGCCATGATATCCACGCCCGCACCCTTCCTCCTTACCTCAACAGGTCTCGTCAGGTCATTTGCCATGTTGTACGCCTTTATCGTGCGCCTCCCATTAAGGGATGCACTTATCGCGGCCTTGCTTGCGCTCGCAACTTCTACGGTCGTGTATGCAGAAGAGAAGCTGCAGGACTGGATACCCGACGCGCTCATGATCCCCGAAGATGCAGAAGTCGTCACGGATCGTGCCATCGGCTCGACTGTGCGGCTGCTCTCCATCACGACAGGTGCCGACCTTGATGCCCTGTTCACGGACTGGGAAGAAAGCCTGAGCAGCAACGGCTACGCAATCACGCAAGGCGAGGAGGACCTTCTGGAACAGTCGATAGAGTTTTCCGGTCCCGGTATCCTTAACGCAAAGGTCATCGCCGCCCCCAACACACATGATGGCCGCCACATTATCGAATTCGATGCAACGCTGAAGTGATCTCACGCCGTCGCGCGGACCACTCCTTGATCAATCGAATGTCGTCCTTCCTGAGGTGCCCACGCGCACGCCGCATCCACGATAGGGTGCGGTCAAGAGAGGCTCTCTCATGGCTTCCAGCCTCTTAACGACCGTTAATGAGGATAACCCCGCTGCCCGTAACTTGGCATTCAGTATGCAAAGAGTAGGATACTGACATGACCGATATCGCCAGCACCGGAAAACCACTGTCATCAAGATACCCGAGGCGATTGGGGTCTTTGACAGCTTCGGCGCCCTGCAATCGGCGCTCTACGACCCGCGGATGGCAGGGGTCTGGCGCATGACCCGGATGTACCACGGGCGGCTTTTGTCTCAGATGAAGCGATGGGGGAAATGGAAGGCATGATCATCAGTGGTGTCTTTTTAAGTGCCTCCTATATTGCAAGGAGTGTTGCAGCCCTGATCACGGCTGCAAAAACGGCAGGGGGCAGGGTACATGGCTGAAAAACTGGTCGTAACCTTCAATGCCGGATCGTCAAGTCTGCGGTGCGGCGTTTTCCGTCTGACGCAGGACGGCCCGCTTCAGATCAGGAATTTTCATATCCGTGGTCTGCCCTCCGAGATGATCATGACGCAAAAGGATATGGTCGCCGGAACGCAAAAAGAAACCCACCTGGGGACGCCCGAGAGTCCTGAGCGCGCCCATCCGGAAGCGTTGACGCATATGTTGGCCCGTCTCGATGATCTCTCC
Organism: uncultured Roseovarius sp.; assembly: GCA_947503145.1. Classification (GTDB taxonomy): domain Bacteria; phylum Pseudomonadota; class Alphaproteobacteria; order Rhodobacterales; family Rhodobacteraceae; genus Roseovarius. The sequence goes on along the minus strand of CANNCP010000012.1, from coordinate 8,127 downwards.
GACCTTGGGGCCATCAGCGCGTTTTCACATCGGATCGTTCACGGTGGGGCACACCATGCCGCACCTGTTCTGGTCACCGATGACGTGCAGGCGCAATTGAAAAATCTGGAACCGCTCGCCCCCAGTCACCAGCCGCACAACCTGCGTCCAATCCGGCGCGTGCAGGCGCATTTCCCTGACACTCCGCAGATCGCGTGTTTTGACACCGCCTTTCACCGCACTCAGCCTCGCCAGGCGCAGATATTCGGCCTGCCGCGTGAATTGTCCGATGACGGTATCCTGCGCTACGGCTTTCACGGGCTGTCCTATGACTATATCGCGCACAAACTCGAACGCTCCTATCCTGGTCTGGCGGGAAAACGGATCATCGTGGCGCATCTCGGGCGCGGGGTCAGCATGTGCGCCATGAAAAACGGCGAGAGCATTGCCACAACGATGGGGTTGACCGCGCTTGACGGTGTGCCGATGGGGCGGCGCTGCGGTGCGCTTGATCCCGGCGTCGTGCTGCATCTGATCATGGATCGCGGCCATAGCCCCGAAGAGGTGCGCAAGATGCTTTATGAACACTCGGGCCTGCTGGGTGTGTCGGGGATCAGCGGTGAAATGAACGACCTTCTGGCCAGCGACCGCCCCGAGGCTGCCGAGGCGGTGGACTTCTTCGCCTATCATTGCGGCCGTCATTTCGGCTCTTTGGCGGCTGCCCTGGAGGGGGTGGACGCCGTGATCCTGACTGGCGGCATGGGTGAACACATCACGGCTCTGCGCGCGCTGCTGATCAAGCAGCTGGCGTGGCTCGGCGCGGATCTGGACGAGGCGACAAACCGGATGGGAGGGCCATTGCTCACAATGCCGCAAAGCCGTCTGCCGGTCCTGATGCTGCCCACGGATGAAGAGCGGGTTCTGGCACGCCGAGCCTATGATCTGCTGGAATCCGGGGGGTGTCGTTAGCGACAAGCCTATCGCTCATTAAAGTATCCGTCTTGAACCTGAGGCACTCAGTCAAGGCGGAATGCGTGCAACGCTCATATGTATCGCTGCGTTCCGCGAAAAGCTGAGATGGTAGCCTGAAATCAGCCGCTATAAACTTTCAAAATTTTGCCACACCAACATTGGCAATGTCCAACAGGCTCATTCTGCCGCGATCAGCCCTTCTCCAGGCCAGGCACACTCTGCTATCGTCGTTTTTTCAAGCTCCGCCAAAAACGCCTCCCGCGCTGCGGCGAGTTGCGGCCTGAGACGGCAGCGCGGTTGCAGCAGGCAATTGCCGCCGTCGGCTCGAAAGCATTCGGCTATGGCGAAGCGTCGCTCAAGATGGCGCACGACCTCCCCTAACGTAATCTCACGCGCGGGCCGGTTCAGCCGTAGCCCACCAGTTCTGCCCCGCTGTGACTTCACAAACTCACCCTCACCGCGTCCGAGATCGCGGACCACTTTAGCCAAATGATGCTGCGAGATTGCGAATTCTTTAGCAAGCTGCCTGGTCGCAACCGCTTCGTCCGGCGTGTCTGCCAGACGCATCAGAACCCGCAGTCCGTAATCAGTGTATGCCGCAAGACGCATGATCTCTCCTTAATTTGGTATTGACAATACCAAATATATGGGAAGATAATCGGTATTACAAATACCAATATGACCTGACTTTAACTATCTGAAGTGCTTGGGGTGGTTGTAATGAATAAACCCAAAGAGAATATGGGCGACGGGATGCCCGATGCGGATCGAGATCAGCCCAGTCGGCGAAGCCGCAGGATCATCTGGATTTCTGTCGCCGTTGTGGGCAGCTTGCTAAGTCTCTTTCTGTCTTGGCCCTGGTCGCGTGACTACAGCTACTGGGCGGAATCCCGGACCATGTGGGCACTCTATTTCGTGGTTGGCTTTGTTCTGGCGATCTACGTTTTCTATACCTTCTTCGGAAATTTGCGCACGCTGTTCGAGCATGACGAGATCGAAAAGGCGGAAATCGCCGCTTTGGCTGCCACCGACAAGGCGGAGGATCAGCCATGAGCTGCAAGCCGGGTGAACCCTGCGAAGAGGGGAAAAAGCGCCGCACGGCATTCGGGGTGCTCGGATTGATGGCGCTGATTTTCATTGCGTTGTCGTTCATGTCGTTTCTCGATTCACGAGGGCAAGTCGTGCCAAGCGGGGTTGAATACGCGGGCTTTGATGCAGTCGAGGGCAAGCGCATTTTCCAAGCCTATAACTGTATGGGGTGCCATACGATTGTCGGCAACGGTGCCTATCTTGGGCCGGATCTGACCAATATTTACGAAACCGCCGGGCCGGCTTGGCTGGAGGCATTCCTGCCCTCAGCCGGAAGTTGGCCCACGCGGACAGCAGTGCAGGTTCAGTTGCAAAAACCTGCTGTTGCCGCTGATGTGAATGTTGCGTCAATTGACGCCTATCTTGATAAATACCCTGCTGCGGCAGAGCGGATCATCCGGCGCAGTGGTCATGCCACGATCATGCCAAATTTACCGTTCCGCACGGGTGAAGTCGCCAAACTCATCGCTTTCATGAAATACACCTCGCAAATGGACACTGAAGGTTGGCCACCGGTTCCGAAGGTCGCGGGGCTGACCTTTCCGCACGCCACCCCAATGCCTGCCGCAGCAGTTGCGGCGGTGATCACAGCGCCCGCTGAAAGCAGCCAAGCCGCTGATCTTGATGATGCGATCACCCGGGGTGCCGTGCTGGTTGAGGATAACGGTTGCACGGCCTGCCATTCCGCCGGAACCGACAAAGTCGTCGGGCCGGGCTGGGGTGGGCTATTTGGCCATGAGGCACTGTTGGGCGATGGATCAACAGTGACAGTCGATGACACCTATCTGACCGAAGCGATCATGGATCCCGACGCACAGATTGCCGCAGGTTTCGAAGCGGGTGCCATGCCGCCCTATGCCGATATTCTAGAGGCTGACGAGGTTGCCGCCATCGTTGCCTATATCCGTAGTCTCGGGGGAGAGGGACAATGATCCGCATCGAATATCAGACCCAAAGGTTGAGCCTGCGTTTCTTCATGGTGATGCTGGTGCTATTCCTGATCCAGACCGGATTTGGCCTATTACTGGCGGCACAGCACATTGATCCGACATTGCTGTCGGGTGTGTTCAACTTCAACGTGGTTCGGGCAGAGCATACAAATCTGGGGATCTTATGGATTCTCTCCGGCTTTATTGCCACTATCCTGTTTGTCGGGCCGCTACTGTCCAAGCGCGAGCTGGCATCACCTTGGCTGATCAAATTTCTGTTCTACGCGCTGCTGGCAGTTGTCCTCTGGAACATGGGAATGCAGTTGCTGGCGCAAGAGGGTATTGCCGGTTGGTGGCTGGGGCAGCCGTGGTTGCAAGAAGGGCTGGAATACCTTGAAGCTGGCCGTATCGCCGATATCGTCATCTTGGTTGGTTTCGCCATCCTGTGCTACGTCGTCTTGCGCACTTTCCCGCCAATGCGCGAATGGAACGAGATCCATTGGGGTTTGGGGATCGGCGTTCTGGCGCTGACCACCGTCTGGGTGTTCGGGTTGTTCTTCATCGAGCGCCTCGATCTGTCTGAATATTTCCGCTGGTATGTCGTGCATTACTGGGTCGAAGGCGTGTGGGAGGTTATCCATATCAGCCTTGTCGGGTTCCTTGTGGTGTTGATGTTCGGCGCCAATGTCAAATCTGTCGGCTATGCGGTTTTCTGGGGGATCTCGCTGGTTTGGCTGTCAGGACTGCTGGGTAACGCGCACCATTATTTCTGGATCGGCACACCCGAGTTCTGGCAGTTCTGGGGATCGTTGTTCAGCGCTCTGGAACCACTGCCGCTGATCTTCTGCTTCTGGCATATCTATCTCGACGCCCATCACGACCGCAAACCCATCGCCAACAAGCCTGCCTTTGCCTTCCTTCTGGGTTCAGTCGTGCTGGAGCAGGTGGGTGCGGGCATTCTCGGATTTACCATGACTTTCGCGCTGACCAATGTCTGGTCGCATGGCACTTGGATCACGTTGAGTCATGCACATTTGGCACTCTTCGGCACCTTCGGGATGCTGGGACTCGCGGCCGCCTATTACGCTGTGCCGCTGATGCGCGGTGTCCAAAGCTTTGACCAACGGCTTGGCACGCTCTCCTTCTGGCTGGTCTTTACCGGGATGCTGGGTCTTGCCTTTGCCTTTGCCATTGGCGGGACTGTTCAGGTTTTTGTCTATCGCACGCTTGGTCTTGACTGGTTTGGCGGTGATGTCGCCCCTGCGATGGAAGTCGCCAAGAATATGGTGCCGATTTTCGGGCTGGTCTTTACCATGGGCGTTGCGCTGCTGGTCTTTGACCTGCTCACCATAGGCCATCGCGGAAGCGTCGAGAACAGCGATGAAGCCCTCGTCGGCACGATGGAGAATGCCATCATCACACCAACGACTGGTTGGCGTCGCCTCCTTACCGGCTGGGAAGCAGGGCTTTGGCTACTAAGCATGTGGCTCTTTGGCGCGATCATCACGCTGGGGCTGCTCAGCTTTAATCTGTCGGATGTACAAAGCGGAAGCCCCGTCTTTCCTTATCTTATGGCTGCAATTGGCTATCCGGGCCTGTTCCTGGTGACGCTGTTATTCGTGTGGCGGTTCCTCGCTTCGCTGAACGCCCGATCAGTCGGGGTAATGACACTCCGCAGCGACGCCGGGCCGCTCGTCGAACCGGCCGAGTAATCCCGCTACAACCAATCAACCACGATAAACTATGGAGACATTTATGACCACGACGACCAACCCCCTCTACACCAGGAGCGTCGGTGAAATCGCCGCACAACTTCCCGGAGCACCCGGTGTCTTCCGGCGGTTTGACATCAGTTTTTGCTGTCATGGCGATTCCTCTCTGGCAGAAGCAGCCCAGCGAAACAATCACGAGCTTGAGAAGGTGATCGAAGCGCTGGATGCGCTGGATCCATCTGCCGCGCCAGAAGCGCCGCAGGAAACCGGCGCATTGATCGATCATATTCAAACCCGGTATCACAACGTCCATCGCCAACAGATCCCCGAACTGATCGAATTGTCGAGCAAGGTCGAAAGAGTTCACGCGAACAAGCCCGATGTCCCTGCAGGGCTGGCCGAGGTCCTGGAACAGATCCGGGGCGAGATGGAAGACCACATGAGAGAGGAGGAAGAGGTTCTGTTTCCAGCGATGCGCAATTCAGCAGCGGACCCAATTGCAGTAGAGATCGGAGACTATCGGCAAGACCACGAAAATACCGGGACGCTTTTGGATGAGATCGCCCGCCTGACCAACAGTTATACTCCACCACCGCACGCCTGCCGGTCCTGGCAGGCGCTCTATAAAGGGGCAGAGCAATTCCGGGCAGATATGACCGAGCATATCCATCTGGAGAACAATGTTCTGTTTCCTCGATTTGAGGCGACCACTCCCGCCTAAAGCACTCCACCTTAACAGGCTGCAGGAAAAGCGTCCTTCAAGGCCGACTTCTTCAGCAGCCTGTTAAGTGTTTGAATGCCAGGGCTCACATCACTTTGTACATGATATTTTCATGAAACTGACTATAGGAATTTCGCAAAATTAACATAATCATGATTATACGCAATGTTCCGCAGGGCGGTGATTTGTCTAAATATACTATTATTTCATTTAGTTACATAACACATGACTTTGCAAGCGACCCTCTGGCGCAACGCGCAGACCTCTGGCGCACAAAGGACCGATGGAGCGCATCGCCCGACGCGACTGCCTGAAAAGGTCATGGGCCGGTTCAAACCACATCAATTCTTTGCACCAAAGAGATCCCGTCTGGAAGACGCAGGATTTTAACCAGTGAGCGGATATAGAAGACTCCATGAGGTCTGCTATCCCAAAACCTGGCTTTCCCGAATTGCATGCTGCGCGACGTAGTTCGCGACAGCTTTACTGGTTCGTTGGCATTTTTAGCATCTTCGTGAACCTGCTGATGCTGACCGGCCCGATTTACATGCTGCAAATCTATGATCGGGTGTTAGGCAGCCGGTCGGTCGAGACGCTGGTGGCGCTGACGTTGCTTGTGGCATTTTTGTTCACCATGATGGGGATTCTGGACTTTGCCCGCAGCCGGATCATGGGCCGTGCGGGGGCGCGATTTCAGTCGCAACTGGAACGCCGGGTGTTCGATGCAGTGCTACGCAAGTCCGCAATCAGCCCCGATCAGGGTGGCGCCAGCGGGCAGAGCGATCTGCGATCTATACAACAGTTAATGACCTCGCCGGTTCTGACTGCTGCGTTCGATATCCCCTTTACGCCGCTGTTCCTGGCGGGGATTTGGGTTTTTCATCCATATTTGGGCATTCTCGCACTCAGCGGAGGCGCGATTCTGATCCTGCTGGCGATTCTCAACCAGTTGATCACGCGCCGTTCGGCACAAACCGCAAGTCAGGCCGATGCCACCGCCGACGGAATCGCCAGCGAAATCCGAACCGAGGCCGAGACCGTACAGGCGATGGGCATGCGCAACGCCGCGTTCGACCGATGGCAGGCAATGCGCGGGCAAGCGCTTAAACAGCAGATCGGGTTGGCCGATCAGATTGGCACCTTCACCGTATCAATCAAGACGTTCCGCCTGTTTTTGCAATCAGCAATGCTGGGCCTCGGCGCGTGGTTGGTATTGCAAAATCAGTTGACGGCGGGCGCGATGATCGCAGGCTCGATCCTGCTGGGCCGGGCACTGGCCCCTGTTGAGCAATTGGTTGGCCAATGGTCAATGGTGCAGCGCGCGATGCGCGGATGGTCCAGTCTGGGTCGTCTGCTGTCGGAGGTCCCACCCGAGGTCCCGCGCACCGCCCTACCCAAGCCCAAGGCGCAGCTTGAGCTACAGGGCGTCAGCATCATACCGCCGGGTGAACGCTCGCCGACGCTGCACGCCGTCACGTTTGCGGTGAATCCGGGTCAGGCAGTTGGCGTGATCGGTGCGTCGGGGGCCGGTAAGTCATCTCTGGCGCGGGCGATAATGGGCCTTTGGCCGCCGATAACGGGCACGATCCGCCTAGATGGCGCAACACTGGACCAGTTCGGGCCGGATACGCTATGCCAGCACATCGGCTATCTGCCACAACGCGTACAGCTTTTTGCCGGGACCATCGCCGAAAATATCGCACGTCTATCACCCGCCCCTGATGCTGAGCAGGTCGTTGCAGCGTCCAAGCGCGCTGATGCGCATGAGATGATCCTGAAGCTCCCGCAGGGCTATGATACACAGGTCAGCGCCGGGGGTGGCCGCCTGTCTGGCGGACAAATACAGCGAATTGGCCTTGCGCGCGCCATGTATGGCGATCCGGTCATCCTGGTTCTGGACGAACCAAACTCAAACCTCGACAATGAGGGGAACGAGGCCATCAATACCGCCATCCGCAACTTCAGGGGGGCGGGCAAGTCCGTTCTTATCATGGCCCACCGCCCCGCCGCGATCAAGGAATGCAATCTGCTCTTGATGCTTGAGAGCGGACAGGTGCGCTGCTTCGGACCCAAGGATGAAGTGCTGCGCGAGGTTGTGCAGAACCGCACCCAGATCGCAAAGTCGATTGACCAAAGGGGCGCACAGTGAGTGGCAAATCCGAATGGTCGGCGCGCTTGCCCATCGCAACCGGGGTCGTGGGGCTGGTGCTGCTCGTCGGGGGCTTTGGCGTCTGGGCCGGTTTTGCAAACCTTGCAGGGGCGATCATTGCTCAGGGACGAATCGAGGTGGACCAGAACCGGCAGATCGTGCAGCATCCTGATGGCGGTGTGGTCGAGGCGATCCTCGTAGCCGAAGGTGCCCACGTGAAGGCCGACGATACCCTCTTGCGGCTGGAGCCGACGCTGTTGGCCTCGCAACTGACCATTACCGAGAACCAGCTGTTAGAGCTGATGGCCCGGCGCGGACGCCTCGAAGCCGAGCGCGACGATCGCACCGAGATCACGTTCGACCCGCTGCTGCACAAGATGACCGAAACGCGCCCCATCGCAGCCGAGCTGATGGAGGGGCAGACCCGGCTGCTGTTAGCCCGCGTCGAAACAGCCGCCAATAAGATCGAGCAGCTAGGCAAACGCCGCACGCAGATAACTGTGAATCGGCATGCAAAATTGACCCACTTAGGTGGGTTATGAGCGAGTAAAATTGACCCACCTGCCACGTTAACAT
>CANNCP010000011.1 GCA_947503145.1 uncultured Roseovarius sp. | reverse complement strand
CTGGGGGCTTTGCCATCCGACAGGCGGGTCAAAATCAAATGCTGAAGCCGGGTCAGTTTTGAATGCTCATTGACACGCTGGGGCTGGGATATTGGAGCATCATGTTCCGGCTGATCCTGCCGCAGGTGTTTCGCCACGCCTTGCCCAGCACGATCAACATGGTTGTGGTGACGTTCAAGGAAACTGCGATTGTTATCATTATCGGGTTTTTTGATGTTCTGGCCTCGGCCAAGGCGGCGTTTGGCACCGGCGAATGGTCGCCACATTACCTCGAAGTCTACATCTTCGTGGCGGCGATCTACTGGGTGTTCATCTTTTCACTCGGCCAATATGGCGAGTATTTGAAAGGCCGGATGGCGATTGCCGAGCGTTAGGCTCGGCTGCACCGCCATCCGGTGTGATGCCCGGCAATGGGCATGGGGGATCGTTGCGCCGCCGGTTCAGTCGATCACCACTTTACCTTTTGGCGTGTCCAGTTCAAACGATAGCGCGGCAGGGCCCTCGCTGACCTGCGCCAGATGATCGACCTTCAGTGTTCTCAGGATCTCGCGCAGGGCGTCTGGGTCTGGGTGAGAGAGCTGAACAGTGGACAGGCGAATGCCCAGATCTTGTTGTCCGGTGCTGGGGTGGGTGCCAGGCGACCATTCGATAAACGCGGGCAACAGGCCATCCATAGGCAGGCTGCCATCCTTGGGCACCGTCAGGCGCCATGACCGGTCGCCACGAGTGAACAGAACCACCTCACCCAGATCGACGGGGGTGGCGGCAATCACTGCATCCAGATCGTCGGTGCCAATCACCCAGCACAACGCGCGCGGGCGCTCTGCAAGGCGCGCTTGTGTCTCTGGATCGTCCAGCGTGAACCAGCGGACCCGACCGGGATCGGCGGGCGCGTCAGGGTCGATGGCTATAAGTTCGAGAAAGCTTTCGTTGCCCGACTGCATGACACAGTTATGCGTGCTCATGGCGGCGTGCTTGCCACCGCGCGGGACGATCACGCCAAGGGCGGTTTCCATCGCTGCGACGGCTTGTTCAAGGCTGTCTGCACCAATGGCGAAATGGTCAATTTTATTGTTCATCGGGGTCTCCGCTTAGGGGGTCAACAGGGGAAGGGCGGCGGCCAGATCCGCCTTCAAGCTATCAAGGTCTTCAAGGCCGATGTTGAAACGCACCAATTGGCCGGTTTCAGTCCAGGGCGTGGCGGCCCTGACGGGTTTGACCGGCAGCACGAGGCTTTCATATCCGCCCCAGCTGACGCCGATTCCAAAATGGTGCAGGGCGTCTACAAAGGCGCGGATACGTTCGTCAGGGCAAGGATGAAAGACCACCCCAAACAGCCCCGCAGCCCCGGTAAAATTGCGCCTCCAGTTGGCGTGTCCGGGACAGGTGTTAAAGGCGGGATGCAGCACTGTCTTGACCTGCGGCTGACCTGCCAGCCATGTCGCGATCTCGCGACCGGCCTTGTCAAAATGTTCCATCCGCATCTTCAGGGTCCGCAGCCCCCGCAGCGCAAGAAACACCTCTTGCGATCCTGTCTTGTCGCCAAAGGCAAAGGTCGTCTTGCGGATCTGCGTGCCAATGTCTCCACGGCTGGCAATCATCCCCATCATGCAATCGGAATGCCCGCTGAGATATTTCGACATCGACGCCACAACCACATCCACCCCAAGCGTCAGCGGCTGGCAAAAGATCGGCGTGGCCCAGGTGCCATCCAGAATCGTCAGAATACCCGCATTGCGGGCTGCCGTGGTTATGGCGGGAATGTCTGGCATCTCGAATGTGCCTGACCCGGGAGCCTCGAACATCACGGCACAAGTGGTGTCGCGGAATTTCTCTGCAATTGCCGCGCCAAGCATCGGGTCGAAATACTCGATCTCGATCCCCATCCGGGTCAGGACGCCGTCGCAAAAGCCGCGCGTGTTGCCATAGACATGGTCCGCGACCAGCAGGTGTTTGCCCGGCGCACAGACCGCCATCAAAGACATCGTGATGGCCGCAACGCCCGAAGAGGTCAGGGTGACACTGTCGGCCTGTTCCAGCGTGGCGAGCATTGCCTCAAGCTGGAAACTTGCGGTGTTGCCATAGCGCCCATAATACAGCGTACCGCTTTGATAGCGGTCATCGCGGGCCGCCTCAAATTTGGCGAGCGTGTCGAAGACAATGGTCGAGCCCATTTCGACAGGCAGGTTGACCTGTCGCGGCTCTTGGCGGGCAGGGCGGCCCAACTGGACCAGATCGTTGCAGATGGCTTTGGGTGCTTGCGGCATATTCATCTCGCATATTATTCTATTGAAGGCATGACAGCCGCGCAGTGTTGTGTCAATATGCGGCATATTAGTGCCGCATGTCAGCACAGTGAGAAATATCGGAGCCGAACAGTGAAAAAGATTACAGCCAGCCACTGGGGCGTTGGTATTGCAACTGTACAGGATGGCAAGGTGGCGGATGTCCAAGGTCACCCCAGTGATCCCGTGACCTCAAAGATCAACACCAACATCGTCGGCAGCCTGCATGGCGCTGCCCGTGTCTTGCGGCCCGCCATCCGAAAAAGCTGGTTGACGGGCAATGCACATGCGGTGCCGCGGGGCCGCGACAGTTTTGTCGAGGTCAGTTGGGACCACGCGCTTGATCTGATTGCCAAAGAGTTGACCCGCGTCAGGCAAACTCATGGCAACAAAGCGATATTTGCTGGCTCATATGGCTGGTCAAGTGCCGGTCGGTTTCACCATGCGCAAAGCCAGCTGAAGCGCTTTTTGAACGCGCAGGGCGGTTTTGTGCGTTCAGAAGGGAACTACAGTTACAACGCAGCACTTGGTCTGATGCCGCATATCGTGGGGCCTTATCGGGCCCATGTGGCGCAGGCGACGCGATGGTCGGTGATCGCGCAAAACACGGATCTGGTGGTGATGTTCGGCGGAATGGCCGAACGGAATACCCAGGTCAGTGATGGCGGGGTGGCGCGACACCGTATGGCGGACAATCTGCGGGCCTGCGCCGATTCGGGGGTGGCGTTCGTTAACATTTCACCCCTTCGCAGCGATGCCTCGGATGTGCTGGGGGCTGAATGGATGCCTGTACGGCCCGGCACCGATACCGCGTTGATGATGGGGCTTGCGCATACATTGCTGTCAGAGGAATTGCAGGATCAGGCATTTCTGGATCGCTATACCGTTGGTTTTCCACAGGTCCGCGACTACCTGATGGGCACGCCGTGCGGGCAGGCCAAGGACGCCGATTGGGCGGCGGAGATATGCGGCGTCGACGCAGAGAAGATCCGGGTACTTGCGCGCCGCATGGCGGCAGAGCGCACGATGGTCTCAGTGGCCGCCGGGGTTCAACGCACGGATTATGGCGAGCAACCCCTCTGGATGGCGGTGACCTTGGCCTCGATGTTGGGGCAGATCGGCCTGCCCGGGAGTGGCTATGTCATCGGTTATGGCGTTAACGCCAATATTGGCAATATCGAACGGCCCTTTCGCTGGGGAACGATGTCGCAAGGGGCCAATCCGGTGGAGGATTACATTCCGGTTGCGATGATTTCCGAGATGCTGCTGAATCCCGGCAAGAGTTATCAATATCAGGGTCAGACCCGAACCTTTCCCGATGCACGCATGGTCTGGTGGGCGGGTGGCAATCCGTTTCACCACCATCAGGATCTGAACAAGCTGCACGCCGCGTTCCAGCGGCCCGAAACGGTGATCGTGAACGAGGTCAACTGGACGTCCACCGCACGCCATGCCGATATTGTCTTGCCCGTCGCTATGGCGCAGGAGCGGAGGGATTTTGGCGCTGGCAAGTCCGACAATGCGCTGGTGCCGATGCCGCAACTGGTCGTCCCCGCAGGCGAGGCCCGGATCGAATACGATATTTATGCCGATCTCGCTGCACGTCTGGGCAACGTCGAGGATTTCACGGGTGGAAAATCTGCCGACGACTGGATAGAAGAGATATGGGAGGTCACGCGCGAACGTGCGGCTGACGCCCATGTAACCCTGCCGGATTGGCAAAGCTTCATCGCAGGTGATGTGATTGACGTGCCAGACCCAAGCCCAAATCAGGTATTCTTGGCAGAGTTCCGTTCTGACCCGGACGCACATCCGCTACCAACACCCAGTGGCCGGATCGAGCTTTATTCCGAAGTGATCGCAGGATTCAGGCTTGATGATTGTAAAGGTCACGCAGCATGGTTTCCGCCTCGGGACTTTGCTGAGGGCAAAAAAGCGCAGTACCCTCTCGCGTTGTTGTCCGGCCAACCGAAGACCCGCCTTCACAGTCAGCTGGACAACGGCGCCTACAGCCTTAGCCACAAGATTAGCGGTCGCGAGCCGGTGTTGATCAGCCCGAGCGATGCGGCCGCGCGAGGTATTCAAAGCGGCGATGTGGTCGAGCTGTTCAATGATCGCGGCCGGTGTCTGGCCGGTGCCAAGATCAGCGAAGACGTGAACGCGGGCTGTTTGTTCCTGTGGACCGGAGCCTGGTTCGACCCAGATTATGACGCAGAGCAGGCGCGAGACCGGCACGGCAACCCCAATGTTCTGACCCACGATCAGCGCACCTCGTCCTTGACCCAAAGCCCTGCTGCGCATTCGGCGCTGGTCGAGATCCGAAAATTTGACGGATCGGTTCCTGCCATCTCCGTCCATGATCAACCGCGCTTTCAGTCCCTTAGCGAAATGGATAAGGTGCCCTGAAGGAGGGCGAACAACACATGACAACAGACACACCCAAAGCGCCGCGCGTCGATTCCACCCTATCGAAAGGGCTCGCTATCCTGGAGAATCTGGCCGGGTCGGCCAGTGGCAAGGGGGTGACGGAGCTTTCCAATGAACAGGGGCTGACCAAATCTAACACGTTTCGGTTGCTGCAAACGTTGACCACGCTTGGCTATGTCAAGCACCGTGATGATAAATCCTATTCTGCCACGCTCAAGACCTGGCAGATCGGGCGGGCTTTGGTCGAAAGTTTGAACCTGCGGGAAATCACGGCCAAGGAACTGGCATATCTGAGCGCGGAGACGGGAGAAACAGTCTACTTGGCGGTGCGGGAAAATCTGGCCGTTATCTATATCGACAAGATCGACAGCCAAAAGCCAATCCGGTCCTGGAATGCCATCGGTGGCATGGCGCCGCTGCATTGTGTCGGGACAGGCAAGGCGCTGCTGGCTGCGGAATATGATACACTGCGTGACCAGATCGCCCCGTCACTGACCCGGCATACAGACCGCACCATCGTTGATCTGGCTAGTCTCGATGCGGATGTTGCCGCGACGCGGAAGCGCGGTTTTGCATATGATACAGGCGAATTCCGGGAGAGAATTCTCAGTTTTGGCGCTGCGATTACCTTACCCAGCGGTGAACCTGTAGGGGCGCTCGGTATTTCGCTGCCCGACGTCAACCTGACCGACAACGGCGAGGACAAGCTGGGCGGATTGGTCTATCACTCCGCCCAGAGCGTCAGTCGAAAACTCGCAAACGCCTGAGGTCAGTCTTTCTTTTCAGGAAACTCGACCGGTCCGCCGTGTTTTTCCCAAGTGGAAAAGCCATCTTTGAGGTGGGCGGCGTCAAAACCCATGTCCTGCAGGGTTGCCGTGGTGATGGCCGATCGCCAACCTGAGGCGCAATGAAATACGAATTTCTTATCTTCCTGCGCGAAGATGTCCTTGAAATAGGGGCTGTCGGGGTCGACCCAGAATTCGATCATCCCGCGGGGCGCATGAAAGCTGCCGGGGATATAGCCGCTGCGCTGGCGTTCGCGCACGTCGCGAATATCGACCACCACCACATCTGGATCATCCAGCATCGCGATCAGATCGACGGTTTCGATTTCGGTGATCCGCGCTCGTGCGTTTTGGACCATTTGAGCAGATGAGATTTTGAGTGCCATTTTAAGCCTGTGTTGATATATGGAACAGTGATATCCTATATTGACACGATAGGCGTCATCATGCAACCTCGTCTCAAGGTGCTTCGGCACAGCAAATCAACGGGGGCATCTGATCATGTCAGCACAAGACGCAATCTCGCTCTGGGACGCATCCGCTCAGGAAACCGACTACGCGGCTCCGATGCCGGGGGATCTCTCCGTGGACGTTGCCATCGTTGGCGGTGGGTTCACCGGCCTGTCCACCGCATTGCACTGCGCAGAAAAGGGACTGTCTGCGCATGTGATCGAAGCCGAGCAAATCGGCTTTGGCGGATCGGGGCGCAACGTCGGCTTGGTCAACGCCGCACTCTGGATGCCGCCGCGCAAGGTGCAAGAAGCGTTGGGCCCGACCTATGGGCCGCGCTTCATTGAAAAATTCGGCAATGGTCCCGAGATGGTCTTTTCGCTGATCGAAAAGCACCAGATCCGCTGTGAAGTGACACGAACCGGCACAATCCACGCGGCCCACGGGCCAAGCGGTTTCGCCGACCTTCAGGACCGCCACAAGGAGTGGCAACGTCTGGGCGAACCTGTGGACCTGCTCAACCGAGACGAAATCTCTGAAATGATCGGCAGCAAGCATTTCCACGGTGGTCTGGTCGACCGCAGGTGCGGCACGGTCAATCCGATGGGCTATTGCCGGGGGCTGGCACGGGCGGCTTTGGCTGTGGGTGCCAAAATCAGCACTGGCGTGCGCGCAACCCGACTGCACCGTGAGGGCGGTTTGTGGAAGGTGGAAACTGATAATGGCACCCTGACGGCCAAGGCCGTGGTGTTGGGCACCAACGCCTATACCGACGAACTTTGGCCTGACCTCAATCGCACTTTCACCAAGATCCATTTTTTCCAGTTGGCGACGAAACCGCTTGGGGCGGAGGCCAGCCATATTCTGCCGGGCCGGCAAGGGCTCTGGGACACCGGAAAGATCATGTTCGACATTCGCCGCGACGCCTTTGACCGGTTGCTGATCGGTTCGATGGGCAAGGTGGTCGGCACCAAGGATCGCGGATTGTCTCACCGCTGGGCAAAAAAGCAGATCGCACGGATTTTCCCGGACCTTGGCCCGGTCGAGTTCGACGAGGCGTGGCACGGCCAGATTGCGATGACCCCGGATCACCTGCCGCGCATACACGAGCTAGAAGCGAACCTGTTCACGCCGATTGGTTACAACGGTCGCGGCATCACCACCGGAACCATTTTCGGCGAGGCGATGGCAGGGCTGTTGACCGGCATGGACCCTGCCGAGCTGCCCTTGCCGATGACCGATCTTGCGACGGTTCCCTCGGCCCCCATCATGTCGCGGCTCTACCAGTCCGCGTTTACGGCCAATCAAATATTCAAGGCGATCTGACACATGAGCATTCCCATGAACCGCGTTGGTGTTGATATCGGCGGCACTTTCACTGATGTCGCACTTTCCCATGCGGGCGGCTTGTCCACCTGCAAGGTGCTGACCAATTATACGCAGCCAGAGCAGGCCATTCTCGACGGAATCGTAATTGCCGCCGAAAAGGCCGGGTTGCCGCTTTCCGAAATCGGACAGGTGATCCACGGCACCACATTGGTGACCAACGCACTTATCGAACGGCGCGGCGCCAGGCTGGCCTTTATCACCACCGAGGGCTTTCGCGATGTCATCGAGATGCGCGCGGAGAATCGGTTCGAACAATATGATCTAAATCTGACTCTGCCCAAGCCCTTGGTACCACGCGAACACCGTTTTACCTTGAATGAGCGCATGGGCCCGAATGGCGAAGTGTTGCTGCCGCTGGACCAGGCAGAGGTCGACCAGATGGTGAAGACCGTGTTGGCGGGCGATTTCGAGGCTGTGGCCATCGGCCTGATGCATTCCTATGCCAACAACGCCCACGAGAAACAGATGGCCAAAGCGCTGCGTGCCGCAGCACCCGATCTGTCGATCTCGATCTCGTCGGTGATCTCACCGCAGATGCGCGAACTGCCGCGCTTCAATACGGTGATCGCAAACGCCTACGTCCAGCCGCAGGTGGCCGACTACCTTGGCCGCCTCGTTGACCGGCTGCAAGTGGCGGGCGTGGATGCGCCGGTGTTCATGCTGCATTCTGGCGGCGGGTTGATTTCGGTCGAATCCGCCGCAGAACAGCCCGTTCGTCTGCTTGAGTCCGGGCCTGCAGGCGGAGCGATCTTCGCCGCAGATTTTGCCCGGGGCCATGGTCTGGACTCTGTGCTGTCCTTCGACATGGGCGGCACGACGGCCAAGATCTGCCTGATCGAATACGGCGCACCCAAAACCGCAAACACCTTTGAAGTGGCCCGGACCTATCGGTTCAAGAAAGGCTCGGGCATGACCGTGTCGACCCCGGTGGTCGAAATGGTCGAGATCGGAGCGGGCGGTGGATCAATCGCGTCAATCGACTCGCTAGGGCGTATTCAGGTTGGACCGCGTTCGGCGGCCTCGGAGCCCGGCCCGGCGTGTTACGGTCGCGGCGGCGAAGAGCCGACCGTGACCGATGCCAATCTGCTGCTGGGTCGCCTCGATCCCGACAATTTCGCCGGTGGGGCAATTCCGCTGTCAACCGAAGCGTCGGAAAAGACGATCACGGCAAAACTGGCCACGCACCTTGGCATGAGCGCTTCGGATGCCGCCCTCGGCGTCACCGAAATGGTCGACGAAAACATGGCCAATGCGGCACGCGTGCACGCGGTCGAAAATGGCCGGGACATCGAACACTTCACCATGATCGGCTTTGGTGGCGGCGCGCCGCTGCATGCCTGCCGGTTGTGTGAAAAACTGGGCATCAAGGAACTGATCATCCCGCCCGGGGCCGGTGTCGGATCGGCCATCGGATTTCTGAAAGCGCCGTTCAGCTACGAGGCGACGCGGGGCCTGTTCCAGCGGCTCGAAGGGTTTGACGCAGCTTCGGTGAACGCCGCGCTCGTCGAGCTTGAAGAAGAGGCAACAGCCTTTGTCAGCGCCGGTGCCGGAGAGGCCGAAACAACAACCCGCCTGACCGCGTTCATGCGTTATTCCGGGCAGGGCTGGGAAATTCCGGTCCAGTTGCCTTACAAGACCTTCGCAGACGGCGACCGCACCGAGATTCTGGTCGCCTTTGAGGCCGCATATCTCACCCTGTTTGGCCGTGTAATCGAGGACCTCGGGGTCGAGATCACCAACTGGTCGCTGGTCGTGGCGTCGATTCTGCCCGATACTGCGCCGGTCACACGCCATGCCAGCGGAGCGTCGGTCACGCCAAAGCGGATCCGTCAATTCTTTGACGCCGCCCTGCGCAGATCGGTCGATGCGCAAGAGGTGGAGCGCAGCGCCATGACGCCGGGCCAGTCCGTAGACGGCCCCGCAGTTATCGTCGAAAACGAAACCACAACCATCGTCACATCGGCCTACCGGGCCGTCGGCCAGGGCGACGGAAGCCTGCGCCTGATCCGTAAGGGAGAAGCCTCATGACCCCGACAGCGATTGACTATCAGATCATGTGGAACCGCCTGATCGCGGTAGTGGAAGAACAGGCGACGACGCTGATCCGCACCGCGTTTTCCACCTCGGTGCGTGAGGCAGGCGACCTGTCCGCTGGCCTTTTCGACCGTCAGGGACGGATGATGGCGCAGGCCGTCACCGGCACGCCCGGCCATGTGAACGCGATGGCTGAAAGCGTCACGCATTTCGTGCGTGAAATCGGCGCGCAGAACATCTTTGAAGGTGATGTTTTCATCACCAATGATCCGTGGATGGGCACTGGCCACCTGCACGACATCACCGTCGTTTCGCCCACGTTTCGCGATGGCAACCATATCGGCTTTTTTGCCAGCACGGCGCATGTGGTCGATATCGGCGGGCGCGGCTTTGGTCCTGACGCGAATGAGGTCTTCGAGGAAGGTCTGCTGATCCCGATCATGAAGTTCGCCCAGCGTGGAGAGGTCTCCCGTGACCTTGTCCGCCTGGTGCGGGCCAACGTGCGCGAACCCGATCAGGTGGTTGGCGACATGTATTCGTTGGCCGCCTGCAACGGTGCTGGCGACCGCCGTCTGCAAGTGATGATGGCCGAGTTCGCGATTGTTGATCTCGATGGCCTGTCGGATTTCATCATCGAAACCAGCCGCAAGGCGACACATGAGGCCATCGCGAAAGTACCGGACGGCACATTTCATCACACCATGCAGGTGGATGGTTATGACGATCCGGTGCGGATGGTGGTCAAACTCGATGTGGCGGGCGACCGGATCAGGGCAGATTTTGCTGGCACCTCGGGCATGAGCCGATTTGGCGTCAACTGCCCCGAAGTCTATACCCGCGCCTATGCCTGTTATGGCCTGAAATGCGCGATTGCATCCGAGGTGCCCAACAACACCGGATCGCTGGAACCGTTCGAAATCACCGCGCCAGAGGGCTGTATCCTTGCTGCGAAACGTCCGGCGCCGGTGTCCGTGCGCCACGTACTGGGGCACCTTGTGCCGGATGTGGTGCTGGGCGCATTGCATCAGGCTTTGCCGAATACGGTGCCGGCGGAAGGGGCAAGCGCGCTGTGGAATATCCAGATTTCCGCCCGCGCCAGCGATCCCGACAGCGGATTGCCAAATCGCGAAGTTCTGATGTTCAACTCTGGCGGCACTGGTGCGCGGCCCACATTTGACGGTCTGTCCGCGACGGCGTTTCCGTCAGGCGTGTCCACCATGAGCGTCGAGGCCACCGAACATGTCGGACCGATCACCGTCTGGCGCAAGGATTTGCGGAGCGGCTCGGGCGGGGCTGGGGCGCTGCGCGGCGGTCTGGGCCAGACGATCGAGATCGAGCCACGCGAAGGCTATGATTTCTACTTCAACGCCATGTTTGACCGGGTCGAAAACCCGGCACAGGGCCGCGACGGAGGTGCTGCAGGTGCTGCGGGCCGCGTGGAACTGGCTGACGGGACCAAGCTGCGCAGCAAGGGCCGCCAACTGGTAAAGAACGGCCAGCGCCTGAAACTGAGCCTGCCCGGTGGCGGCGGCTATGGCACGCCTGGCGACCGCGACCGCGCGCAGCTAGAAAATGACTTGCGCGCCGGTCTGATTACGCGTGAACAGGCCAAACAAGATTACGGATTTGAGGGATAAGATATGACACAGAAACCACTCGCATTGATCACCGGAGCGGCTCAGGGCATCGGCTATGCCTGTGCAGAGGCGCTGGCCGAAGAAGGCTATGACGTGATCCTGTCCGACATCAACGCCGAAGGCCTGGCTGCCGCCGGCAAGAAGCTTGGCGCCAAAGCCGCGATTGCCTGCGACATGGGCGATGTCGCTCAGATCGAGGCGATGTTTGCGCAGATCGTTGCCGATCACGGCCCGCTTCATGCGCTGGTCAACAACGCGGGCGTCGCCATGCCCGGTGACTTTCTCACGTATGAGTTGGAAAGCTTCGAGCGCGTTATCGACATCAACTTGCGCGGCGTTTTCGTGGCCACGCAGCTGGCAGCCCGCGTCATGATCGAGAACAAGATCGAAGGCGCAATTGTCAACATGTCGTCCATCAACGCTCAGGTCGCGATCCCTGCGATCCCGGCCTATTGCGCCTCCAAGGGCGGCGTGATGCAGCTGACCAAGGTGGCGGCACTGGCGTTGGCCAAGAACAACATCCGCGTGAACGCGGTCGGTCCCGGCTCTATCGACACCGAGATGATGGCGGGGGTGAACGCCAATCCCGACGCCTTCAAAGCCGCCATGTCGCGCACCCCATTGGGACGCGCTGGCGAGGCGCGCGAGATCGGTGACGTGGTGGCGTTTCTGTGCTCGAAAAAGGCCAGTTATATCACCGGCGAGACCATCTATGTCGACGGAGGCCGTCTGGGCCTTAACTACACCTGCTGATGAGGTTGCACAAAATGTCCCGATACGCTGAAACATACGCATCCTGGCAGACCGATCCGGTTGGTTTCTGGCAGCAGGCCGCAGAACAGATCGACTGGTTCACGCCCGCCACCTCAGTCTTTAACCCCGACAGCGGAGTCTATGGCCGCTGGTTTGACGGGGCGACCTGCAACACCTGTTACAACTGCGTCGACCGCCATGTTCTGGCGGGGCACGGTGATCGCCTGGCGGTGATCTACGACAGCCCGGTCACCGGACAGGTTGCACGCTACACATACGGCCAGCTTCAGGATCAGGTCAGCGCGCTGGCGTCGGTCCTGCGCGGTCTGGGTGTGGCCAAGGGCGACCGGGTGGTGATCTATATGCCCATGGTTCCGCAGGCGGTCTTTGCCATGCTGGCCTGCGCACGGCTTGGCGCAATCCACTCCGTCGTTTTCGGCGGGTTTGCCCCGCAGGAACTGGCGACGCGGATCGACGATGCGGCGCCCAAGGTGGTAATTTCAGCGTCCTGCGGTGTCGAGCCGGGGCGGATTATTGCCTATAAACCGCTGCTGGATGAGGCAATCAAAGTGGCTGAGAACAAGCCCGACCATTGCGTGATCCTGCAACGCGACACGCTGCCCTGTGAGCTGACACCTGTGCGCGACGTGGATTATGCGCAGGCCGTCGACGCCGCGCTGGCAAACGGTGAAGGCACCGAATGCGTGCCCGTCGCCGCGACCGATCCGCTTTATATCCTCTACACGTCCGGCACCACCGGCCAGCCCAAGGGCGTGGTGCGTGACAACGGCGGGCATATGGTGGCGCTGAAATGGACGATGGAGCATCACTACGGTATCAAACCGGGTGAAGTCTTCTGGGCCGCTTCGGATGTGGGCTGGGTCGTGGGGCATTCATGGATCTGCTACGGTCCTTTGCTGCACGGCGCTGCGACGGTTGTATTCGAGGGCAAGCCGGTTGGCACACCCGATGCAGGAACGTTCTGGCGCGTCATTCAGGATCACGGGGTCGCGGCGCTGTTCACCGCGCCGACTGCATTCCGCGCAATCAAGAAAGAAGACCCCAAAGGCGCGCTGATTGCAGAGTATGACCTCAGCAAATTCCGCACGCTGTTTCTGGCCGGCGAACGCTCGGACCCGGCCACCATCGAATGGGCGCAGGAAAAATTGGACCGCCCGGTGATCGACCACTGGTGGCAGACTGAAACCGGTTGGGCGATGACGGGAAACCCGGTCGGGCTGGGCACCTTCCCGGTCAAGCTGGGCTCTACGGGCAAACCGATGCCGGGCTACGACATTCGTGTGCTGGATGACGAGGGCAACGCAGTCGCGCCCGGTACACTTGGCAATATCGTGTGCAAGCTGCCGCTGCCGCCTGCGGGTTTTCCGACTTTGTGGAATGCCCCGGATCGGTTCATTTCGTCCTATATGGCTGAATACCCGGGCTATTATGCCACGTCCGACGCCGGGATCATCGACGAAGACGGCTATGTCTTCATCATGGCGCGCACCGACGACATCATCAATATCGCCGGGCACCGCCTGTCGACCGGGGCAATGGAAGAGGTGATCGGGAGCCACCCGGACATTGCCGAATGTGCTGTCGTGGGCAAGGCGGACGCGCTCAAGGGGCAGATGCCGCTGGGGCTGTTCGTGACCAACAATGGGGCCAATCGCGATGAGAGCGAGCTGGAACGTGAGCTGGTGCAATTGGTGCGCGCCAAGATCGGTGCTGTTGCCGCGTTCAAGATTGCGATTGAGGTCAAGCGTCTGCCCAAGACGCGATCGGGCAAGGTGCTTCGGGGCACGGTGCAGAAAATCGCCGATGGCGAAAGCTTCAAAATGCCCGCCGCAATCGACGATCCGGCCACTCTCGACGAGATTGCCACTGCATTTAAAGCGCGCAACATGGTCGGACAACCGGCATGATCGAACGCATTCACACCGGCGGCCGGATGCGCAGGATCGTCAAGCACAATGGCACGATCCATCACTGCGGTCAGGTCAGATGACAGCGTGACCGAGCAAACCAAGGATTGCCTGTCGCGGGTCGACGCCACGGCACGTGCCTGCGCGAAGCTCGGCTCGCCCGTGATACCCTGAAAGTCGAGATCATCGTCACCGCCGCTGAAAAGCATGGCAACTGAAGGAGCACTCCAATGACCGCAGCCGTCGAGATGCGCAACGTCAACAAGTTCTATGGCAACTTTCACGCACTGAAGAACGTGAACCTTTCGGTCGCGAAAGGTGAGAAAATCGTTGTCTGCGGGCCGTCAGGCTCCGGCAAGTCCACGATGATCCGCACGATCAACCAATTGGAAGAGCACCAGTCCGGCGAAGTCCTCATCAATGGCGAACCGATAAACGCCGACGCGCCGAATATCGAGGAAATGCGCCGCGAAGTTGGCATGTGCTTCCAGCATTTCAATCTCTTCCCGCACCTGAGCATTCTGGAAAACTGTACCCTGGCCCCGATGTTGGCCCGCAAGACGCCTCAGGCGGAAGCCGAAGCAATGGCCATGCAATTCCTCAACAAGGTGCAGATCGGCAATCAGGCGCAAAAATACCCCGGTCAGCTTTCGGGCGGCCAACAACAACGCGTGGCGATTGCCCGCGCGCTTTGCATGAAGCCCGAGATCCTGCTGTTCGATGAACCGACATCGGCGCTTGATCCGGAAATGATTGGCGAAGTGCTGGATGTCATGGTCACTCTGGCCGAAGAGGGCATGACCATGGTTTGCGTCACGCACGAAATGGGCTTTGCCCGCAAAGTCGCGGACCGGGTGCTGTTCATGGACGCCGGTGAAATCATCGAGGAAGCCGATCCGGAGACGTTCTTTACGTCCCCGACAAGTGACCGTACTCGGATGTTTCTTGAGCAGGTGCTCACGCATTGATCGCAGTATGCGATGCCCCACATCTATTCGCTGAAGATGAATTGAATGACCTCAGCTACCAGTGTCAGGCCCCATCAATTTCATTGTGGCGTGTCTGAAGCCCCACGGAAAGCCGTGCGACGATGATCATCATGTTCTGGGCGGGATTATCTTCATCAACCGCAATGGGTTGCGCTGGCGTGATGCGCTGAAGGAATACAGCCCTCACAAGACGCTCTACAACCGTTGGAAGCGATGGACTGACAAGGGAATCTTCGCGCAAGTGATGGTTGTGGTTTGCCCGCATAGCTGGTCGAGGAGAAGACGGTAATGATCGACGCCACCTATCTGAAGGCTCACCGAACCGCGACCGGCATGGGCGTGAAGAAAGAGGGTGTGGCCGCCTGATTGGCCGAACCAAGGACGGCCGATCAGCCTTTTCGTGGCCGCTAGTCAGGTCAGCGACTACATCGGCGCGCAGGCACTGCTGAACAGCCCGCCGAAAGGCGAGCGGGTAGGCGGTGCTGAGGGAATTTCAGGAACGCAAAAAAGGCCAGATTGTAAAACGGCTGAAAAACGGAAAGCAGGAATGAAACAAATACAGGCGCTTACGGATGGGGGGTATAGTGCAGGCTTCTGTTGCCAGGTGCCTGCGAACCCCGCCTTACGCTGCTAGGCGCAAGGGCTTAAGTTTCAGTCTCTCCGACCGCTTACGCGGCCATCGCTACTGGAGCACGATTGTCATTTGCAATTGTACTTTTTTCGCCGATAACGGTGGCAGACAGCCGAAACAAAGCATAACCCCTTTAGACGTTCGTCGATCCTATTTCGACCCCAGCCGCCGCCAAATGAACGGGTGTTGGTGGAGTCGCCGGGTACCGCCCCCGGGTCCGATCCGCTTATTACGAGCGCGTTTATGTTCATAGTCCCCGAGGGGACAGGACTAATATAGGCGCCTGCGGTGCCGATGCAATGGGGTACATGAAAAACCCCCGCCGGGCATGGGGCCGGGCGGGGGTGGTTGCATAATCGGGCATAGGTTGTGGACCGGATCAGCCGGCCGCACGCGCCCGTGGCCGGAAGTCGGTCGCGTCGGTAACGGTGAACCGGCCACCTTTCAGCTTTTGCAGCTTGCCGTCGCGCAAGAGCTTGCCGAAGGACCGCAGCCCTTCTTCGCGCGAAAAGTCGGCGGCGCTGACCTCTTTCAGCTTGTGCATCAGCATCGGGCGCGAGAATTCCGGCTGTCCTTCGACATCAGCCATGTAGGCGGCCGCCGCTTCGAGCAGGTCGGGCAGGGCGCGCACGCCCATCTCTTCGGCGAAACCAGTGAAGCCACCAGTGTCCTGCGCCGCCGGGGCAGCTGCTGCCTCAGGCTCGGGTGCGGGCCTTTGCGTTTCGCGGTGGGCAGCGGTGGCCTGGTGCTCGGGTGCTTCGGCCTCTGGGGGCCTGCGCTGCGGTGTCGTGTCCAGATCGGCGCGCCTGATACGGCGCGGCTGCACCGGCTCGGTCGGGGGTGTGTCGATCCGTTGCTCTGCCACCAGCTTTAGCGGTGACGGGCGTTCGCGGCGTGGCCGCTCGGAGCGCTCGCCATTGCCGCTGACGGCATGTGGGCGACGCGGGCGTACCGCGGTTTCGAGGTCGAGGCGATAAGGCTTGTCGTCGACATCCTCCTGCATGGCCCCACCGGCGCTGCGCTCGGCCTTGGTGGCGGCAACGGCGGCACGCAGATGCTGCATGGCGTTGCGACGCTGGTGCGATTCGGGCTCTTCGAGTTGCGTTGCGGCCTCGTCGAACATGCGCGGCGCCTGAGCGTCCGCCGCCAGCGGTTCCAGTCGCTTGCCGCGTTTCGGCGTGGCTTCGGGTGTTTCGCTTGCGGGTTCGTTATTCGCCTGTGTGTCCTCAGGCCAGTCGATTGTGCTGTTGGCTGCGGGCGCCTCGGCTCTTTCGGACGCGTCCTTCGGCGTGGTGGCTGTACCGCGGGTCTGTTGCAGTTCGGCCTCGACGGCTGCCAGTTCGAGCTGAAGCTCTGCCTCGTCCTCGTCGCTGAGCGACGAAGCGTCGGGCGGGCTGGTTTCGGTTGCTGCAACCGGCGACTCGGTTATGTCGTCAAGCGCTTCTTGGAAGGTGCCGTCGGCGATGGCATCCTCGACTTCGCGGCGTTTGACCTTGATCACCCACGCGGCCGGCGGGGTCTCGGTCCGGGGTGTTTCCCCCTCGGCGCTCTCTTCGGTGATTGCATCCTGCGCATCTGCCTTCGTCGTGGCGGATACGGCGGAAGGGTCGTCGCGCAGCGCATCGGCCATCAACTGAGCCAACGTGTCTTCGGCGGCAAGTTTGATTTCGACCCCATCTCCGGGCATGTCTTCGCTGTCGAGCGTGTCGTCATCATCGTCCGCAGCGCTGTCGAATGCGAAATCGGTGTATTCGTCCGCAGGCTCTTCTGCTGTAGCAAGAAGTGCTTCGAGCGCCTCGTCGTCACTGGCGCTGTCGGCGCCATCACCATACATCTGCTCCGCACCCATGGCAGAGTCGGCGTCGGTGTGTTCCGGTGCCTGGGGGGCTGCGGCTTCGATTTCGGCAGGCGGGGCGGTGTCGTGCCCGGCGGCTGCGGTCTCGGCGTCATCTTCGGCGCTGTCATGGATCAATGCATCGGGCATCACTTGATCGTCCGCGTCGCTGGCCGGAGCGACTTCGGCGTGGTCGGTGCTTTGCCCGATGGGGGTTTCGGCTGAGACGGGCGCATCTTCGGTCTCGTCGTTGACCGTTGGCTGTGGTGCCGCGTCGGCGGTTTCGGCGGCGTCCGGGCCATCGGACGCGTCAATGGCCAGATGCGCCAGGATGTCTTCCTCGTCCTCATAGGTGTCGTCATCGGACAGGGCGACGGCGGCGCGCTCGTTTGCGTCGTCCTCCGCGAGGACCGCCTCAAGGTCGGTGGCAGTGCTGCCCAGAAAATCCTGCGCGTGTTCGTCTTCGGTATAGGTGTTATCGAACCGGAGGCTGGCGGGGGTGGCGACAGCCCGGATGCGGCGCAGCTTGTCGGCGACGCTTTCGGCCTCCTGTACCAGGGCGGGCGCGACCGGCTCGGCCTCATCATGGATGTCCGAATCCAAAGGGGCGGTAGCTTGGGTTTCGGCCGTGTCTTGCATGACGGGTGCGGCCACCTCGGCCTGGGGCGTTTCGTCCTCCGCCAGCATGCTATCTGCGGAAGGTGGTTCTGTCGTGTCCCGAGTAGAAGGCACGGCAGAGTAGGCTGTGTTGGCTGCCGCGTCGGTCGGTGTCGCGGAAGCGCCGGTGCGCAATACGATCTGACCGTTTTCACTACGCGCCTCGACGCGCCGCGCGACTTCGCGTTCGGCGATCCGGGCCAGCATTTCGGCGTCGGGTGTCGGGGGTTCCGCCCCGAAATAGCGGTCGTCTGCCGCCAGGTCACGGAAATACTCGGCGATTGCTTTCATTGTATCGAAAGAATCGTCGAATCCTTCAAGAGTGCACGAAAAGGTGCCATAGGAGACGGTAAGGATTTTACTGGTACTGACCATTGAATGCTCGCTTTGCTTTGCCTGCAACAACAGTATCTATCATGTTTGCCGCGTCGAAAGGTGTCCGAATATGCGATGTTTACCGTATCATTTCGTGTCCAGAATGTGATCTGTTTCCTTAACAGTGTGTAATCAGGAGAGTTTTAGAGTGATTGTTCACACATCAGAGCCAGTCACGCTGATTGGCGGTGCGCAGGTGAGTCGTACCGACCTGGCGGCGGCGCAGGCCATCGCCCCCTGCGTGGTGGCCGCCGATGGCGGGGCGGATGCGGCGCTGGCCCAGGGGATGATGCCCGATGCGGTGATTGGCGATTTCGACTCGATCAGTGCCGACGCGCAGGCACGCATCCCGGCAGAGCGTCTGCACAAGATCGCCGAACAGGAAAGCACGGATTTCGATAAATGCCTGCGCAATATCGAGGCGCCGCTGATCGTCGGTGTCGGATTCTGCGGTGCGCGGATCTCGCATCAATTGGCGGCGTGCAACACGTTGGTGCGCCACCCCGTGCAGCGCTGCCTGCTGATCGGTAGTTTTGATCTGGTATTTCTCTGCCCGCCCAGCCTGAAGCTGGACCTGCCGAATGAATGCCCTGTCTCATTGTTTCCGATGGGTGCGGTCGAGGGGGTTTCGGACGGGCTGAAGTGGCCTATTGCGGGTCTGAATTTTGCCCCTGACGGGCAGACTGGCGCCTCAAACTGTGCCAAAGGGACGGTGCACCTGTCGCTGACCGCGCCCAAGATGCTGGTGATGGTTCCAAAGGAACATCTGGCGATAGTGGCCGAAGCACTGCTGGCGGCACCCGCGCGGTGGTAGGCTGAGGCCGCGCGCTGCACCTGCCACGCTTCGTTCGCGTGGCGCGTCCGTTACCGTCCTTTGCGCCTGGCCTACGGCGCGGGCACGAGGCGACGCTTCAGTTGCAGGTGACGCTCGCGCAGGAACACGTAGAGACCCGATGCGATGATCAGCGCGATCCCGACTAGGCTGAGCGCATTAGGGAAATCCCCGAAGATCAGAAGGCCCAGCACCGTGGCGCCGACGATTTCGAGATATTGCATCGGCGCCAGCAACGAGGCGGGTGCAAAGCTCAGTGCGAAGCTGAGGCAGATGTGGCTGGCCGTCGCGCAGACGCCCATCCCCAGCAGCAGCCAGACGGTCCGCATGTCGGGCCAGGACGGATCGAGCGCCGCAATGCCCGACCCGTTGAGCGCCACGAGCACGGGCAGGCCCAGACACATCGCTGCCAGCCCGGTGTAGGTCTGCAGCGTGATAGGGTGCATCCTTGTCGCCATGCGCCGGGTGAGAATCATGTAGAACGCAAACAGCAGCGCGGTGCCCAACGGCAGCATCGCCACCGCCCCGAACGCGGCAAAGGACGGCTGTATGATCAATAACGCGCCTGCAAAACCGACCGCGCAGGCGATGTAGCGACGCGGACCGATCGGCTCGCGCAGGATCAGCCCGCCCAGCAGCGTCAGGATGAAGGGTTCGACAAAGAAAATGGCGATGGCATCGGCGACCGGCAACGTCTTGAGCGCCTGAAAGAAAAGCGCGGTGGCCACCAGCATCAGGGCTGCGCGTACCAGATGCAGGCCGACCTCGGCCCGGCCGGGCCAGTGCAGCCAGCCCATCAACGCGGCCAGCGGCATGAGCAGTGCGGCCTGCATGACAAAGCGTGTCGTGGCGATCTGCGCCACGGCGACGGCATCGCCGATCAGCTTGGCGAATGAGTCCATCATCGGCGCCAGCAACGCGAAACCGACCATCAGCGCAATGCCCAGCCCTGGACGTTCCTGCGTACTCATCAGCAATTGGGGATGTTGACGGCGAGGCCGCCGAGCGAGGTTTCCTTGTACTTCTCGCTCATGTCCTCGCCGGTCTGACGCATTGTCTCGATACAGGCGTCGAGCGGCACCAGATGCTTGCCGTCGCCGCGCATCGCCAGCGACGCTGCCGAGACGGCCTTGATAGCACCCAGCCCGTTGCGCTCGATACAGGGCACCTGCACCAGCCCCTTGACCGGATCGCAGGTCATGCCGAGGTGATGCTCCAGCGCGATCTCGGCGGCGTTCTCGATCTGTGCAGGCGTGCCGCCCAGCACAGCAGCGAGCCCTGCGGCACCCATCGCGGCGGCGCTGCCCACTTCGGCCTGGCAGCCCGCCTCGGCGCCGGAAATCGAGGCGTTCCACTTGACCAGCCCGCCGATGGCGGCAGCGGTCAGCAGGAAATCCTCGATCTGCGCCTCGTTCGCGCCGGGCACATGATCGAGCCAGTACCGGATCACTGCAGGCACTACGCCCGCCGCGCCATTGGTGGGGGCGGTGACGACCTGACCGCCGGCCGCGTTCTCCTCGTTTACGGCCATGGCGTAAACGCTCATCCAGTCATTGATCTTGTGCGGCGCGTTCAGGTTGGTGCCGCGCTCGGCGAGCAGAGCATCGTGGATGCCCTTGGCGCGGCGGCGCACGTTGAGTCCGCCGGGCAGGATGCCATCTGTCGTCATGCCGCGCTCGATACAGTTGTTCATCACCTGCCAGATGCGTTTTACGCCGCTGGTCAGATGGACCTGCCCATTGCGGGAAATTTCGTTGGCACGTTTCATCTTGGCGATGGACTTGCCCGAGCGCTCGGCCATGTCGAGCATTTCCCCGGCGGATTTGAACGGGTAGGGGACGGGGTCGCCCTCTTCGGTGTTGCGGCCTGCGGCCAGTTCGGCCTCGGTCATGACGAAGCCGCCGCCAATGGAATAATAGGTCTCCTGCAGGATCACATCGCCCTGATTGTCCGTGGCGCGCAGGATCATGCCGTTGGCGTGGCCCGGCAAGCTGGGCCCGAAGTCAAAGACCAGGTCGTCTTTGGGATTGAACGCGAGCGCCGGCAACCCGTCGGGTGAAATGGTCTGCGTGGCGCGGATATCCTCCAGCACCGCTTCGGCGCGGTCATGGTCGTAGGTTTCGGGCAGGAACCCGGCCAGCCCGAGGATCGTGGCGCGGTCGGTGGCATGGCCGACGCCGGTAAAGGCGAGGCTGCCGTGCAGCGTGCCGCGCACGCCGGTGCAGGCGAAAGGGGCGGCGCGCATCTTGTCCAGGAACCGCGCGGCGGCCACCATCGGACCCATAGTGTGCGACGACGAGGGGCCGATCCCTACTTTGAACATGTCGAATACGGAAAGGAACATCGCGCGTACCTTTGGCAAGTGGCTGGCCGGAGCGGCCATTGCCGTGCTTATAACGTCCCGGCGGCGCGTGGCTCAATCAGAAACGACGGATTCAGGCGCAAATGCCCCGCCGCCTCTTTGACGTTGTGGGCGCTTTGCATCAAATCTGCGCGTCAGATTGAATGCAAAACGCATCAGATCCGCGCGGTCCCCCGGTCGCTCCTTGCGAACCGCCGTTCAAGCGCCCTGACGCCCCAGGAGGCCAGGAGGATCAACACCAGATATTCCAGCATCAGCAGGCTGTAGATTTCCAGCGGACGATATTCGACGACCACCAGCTCGTTGGCCCGGCGCGTCAGTTCGCTGTAGCCGATCACCGACAAGAGCGAGGAGGCCTTGAGCATATAGACAAACTGGTTGCCCAGCGGCGGCAGGACACGACGTACCGCCTGCGGCAGGATGATGAATCGCAGCTTGTCCACATAGTTTAATCCCAGCGCATCCGCCGCCTCGCGCTGACCTGCGTCGATGGATTGCAGCCCGGCGCGGAAAATCTCGGCTTCGAACGCACTGTCGCACAGCGCGAGCGCGATCACGCCCGCAAAGAAAACGCTCAGTTGCAACCCGGTCAGGAGCGGCACGCCGTAATAGACCCAGAGGATCATTACCAGCATCGGCACCGAGCGGAAAAGCTCTACATAGATGCGACTGATGATCGCCAGCCAGCGGTTCGACGACAGGGCGGGCAGAGCAAAGATCAGCCCCAGCATGACCGACAGGGTGATCGAGACGAGCGCGACCGAGATCGTCGAATAAACGCCGTTCATCAGAAACTGAAGATTGTTCATTCCGCGACTGTCAAAGGGCGACACCACATGCCAGCCCCATGTATAGCTGCTATCGCTACAGCCAGCGAGAAAGAGCAGGGCCAGCAGGGGCAAAAGAGGTTTCAGACGCGGTGGCATGGCAGCGCCCCTTCAGTGAGACAATATCTGGTCGAGGAATAATTGCGTGCGCGGGCTCTGTGCCCCGTCAAAGAACGCTTCGGTCGGGGCCATTTCCACGATCCGGGACTGGTCCATGAACACCATTGTATCGGCCACCTTGCGGGCAAAACCCATCTCGTGGGTGACGCAGATCATCGTCATGCCGTCGCGTGCCAGTTCCTCCATCACGTCCAGAACTTCGCTGATCATCTCGGGGTCCAGTGCCGATGTCGGTTCGTCAAACAGCAGTACGTGCGGCTTCATGCAGAGCGCGCGGGCGATGGCGACACGTTGCTGCTGCCCGCCGGACAGTTGCGCGGGATACTTTCGGGCCTGTTCGGGGATGCGCACGCGCTCCAGCAGGGCCAGCGCGGTTTTTTCGGCCTCGGCACGGCTGAGGCCGCGCACGCGCATCGGGGCAAGCGCCAGATTGTCCAGAACGCTCATGTGCGGAAACAGGTTGAAGTGCTGGAACACCATGCCGACCTCGCTGCGGATCGTGGCCAGGTTGCGGGTGTCGTCATTCATTTCCACGCCATCGACGATGATCTGCCCGGCGTCGTGCTTCTCCAGCCGGTTGATACAACGGATGAGCGTCGATTTCCCAGACCCGGAGGGGCCGCAGATGATGACCTTCTCGCCGCGTCTGACCTCCAGGTTGATGTCCTTCAGGGCGGTGTAGTCGCCAAAGGTCTTTTCTACGGAAACGAGCCGCACCGCCGGGGTTTCGTCCTGCCGGGCGGGCAGTGCTGCGCCGCTCATCGAAATGCCTTTGCCGATAGCGCGATCTTTGTACCGGGATGCCTGAAATGCGCATGATCGGTGGTGGACCCGTCCGGGTCGGGCGGGGGCGTGAGGCAGGTTTTGAGAATGCCACCATAGCTGAGGCCGTGGCAATGAGGGTGCCTGTTTTCCCGGCTGCTGCCGGAAAAACAGGTGTCGGTCTTGGAATTCATTGCCCTGGCTCCTTGCCTCGCGCCGCTATCGGTCAGTCGTCCAGCAGGACCACGCCCCATGTCTTGTTGAGCGTGTCAAAGTATCCGGCCTGTTTTTTCAGTGCGATCCAGCTGTTCACATAGTTGAGCCAGATCTGATCGTCGATCGGAGTCAGGAATGACATGGGCAGCGCGGCGCGTGACTGTTCGGGAAAGATCATCTGAATCTGGTCATAGCGTTTCTGTAGGCCGGATGCTTCGATCAGCGTTGTCACGGTGTAGTCGGAGCGGCCCGCCAATACTTCCTGCCAGCCGGTTCCGGGGCTTTCAACCCGGCGCATCTTGGCTTGGGGCAGCTCGGCGCGGATGTAGTCCTCCATCGTGGTGCCCAAGGTGACGCCGGCCGTGCGATCAGGGCTGTTGAGATCATCCCATGAGGAATATTGATCGGCGTTCTTTCTCAGAACCACGGGAACAAAGCCGTTGATGCCCCAGGGCGTGCTCATGCCCACCACCTTGGCCCGCGACAGGCTCATCGACGCGCCGCTCATGGCAATATCATAGCGGCCGGCCTGAATGCCGGTGATCATGGTTTTCCATTCGGTGGTGACAAACTCCACTTCGACGCCCAGATCCCTGGCCATCTCGCGTGCGGCGTCGATCTGGTGGCCGACGAATTCATTCTTGCCCACTTCGCGGAACGTCATGGGGAAAAAGTCGCCGGTGGTGCCGACCCGCAGAACGCCGCGCTGCTGTATCTGGTTGAGTAGCGAGCTTGCCGTCGCGTCCTGTGCCTGCGCCGGTGTGCCTGCCAGCGTGGCAACAAAGCCGACCAATCCGATGAGCGCGCCGATCAGCGCGGTCCGTCTGCC
Organism: uncultured Roseovarius sp.; assembly: GCA_947503145.1. GTDB lineage: Bacteria > Pseudomonadota > Alphaproteobacteria > Rhodobacterales > Rhodobacteraceae > Roseovarius. Next base: position 90,023 of record CANNCP010000011.1, on the reverse strand, counting down.
ATATCTCATATCTTTTCCTCCGGGTTGGCTGTGCAGCCCCTGTTTGATGTGTCGTACGCTTCCATGTATTTCGCGATCTGCAACTGGCCACCCTTTGTGCGGCCATGACGCCAAATCTGGCAACTCAAATCCGACTCTTTTGCCCAGAGAAACCGGTCGGGTCAGAGATACAGCCATGTTTCATGGCGTTTGTGCCCCGATCAACTTGGTGAGACCCCTTCGAAACAAACTGACCATTCACAACAACCACTCGACGGGCAACCAGCCGATGACGGTCAACCCAAGCCGCTTCAGTGCCGATGTGCCGGGCTCATCGCCTGTTGCCGCTTCGGTTGCGGGGTCGATCCAGATCAGATTGCCGTCCTGCATTTCCACGCGCCATGCCAGGCCGCTCAGACTCCGGTCAAAGGCCGTATGCATGGTCATGGCCATTTGTTCGCTTTCGATCAGCAAGCCCATTTCGGTGTTCAGGGTGGTCGAACGAGGATCGAAATTGAAAGATCCGACAAAGATCCGCGCCCCATCCACTGCAAAGGTCTTGGCGTGCAGGCTTGACCCCGAGGAGCCGAAGGGTCCGAAAGTGTCAGCTTTGATCTTGGCCTCCGCCTGCCGCCGCAATTCGAACAGCCCGACGCCGGCGCGCAGCATGGCTTCTCTGCGCTTGGCGTAGCCGGCGTGAACCGGCAGGACGTTCGTCGCTTCAAGAGAGTTGGTCAACATGCGGACGGTCACGCCCTTTTCTTGAAGCGTGGCGAAGGCGCTGACCCCCGCGGCACCCGGTACGAAATAAGGGGTGACCCCGTCAAATCGCGTTTTGATTTCTCCGACCGCCTGCATCAATCGCGTGGCCAGCAGACCCTCGCGTGGCACCGCTCCTTCGCCCTTGATCGGATCGTCGCTGATCAGCACGACCCTCGTCCACTCCAGGCTCAGATTGCCGGCGGCCAGCGTCGCCACGATATCGGAGGACCGCAGCAGGCTGTGATAATCTGCCAGTTGTGCAAGCCCTTCAAAGTCAGCCAGCGCTGCGGAAATCGGATCATCGTCATCGGGTTCGCCCACGATCGGCCCGGCGGGGTGAACCGATTTCGCCGCCCAGTAACGATCAAAATCTTCCGAGATACGCGGCACGATATCGCCAACAGCCAATACATCGAGATCAATCTGAAGCGCGGTCGTTCCGGTGTGGAAATATTCGTCGCCGATATTGCGGCCACCCAGAATGGAAGCACGGCCATCCACAGTGAAGGATTTGTTGTGCATCCTGCGATTCAAACGGAAAAAATCGAACGCGAATGACAGGTTCTTGAAGCGGCGCAGGTTGAACGGATTGTAGAGCCGCACCTCGACATTCGGATGCGCATCGATCGCAGCGAGTCCAGGATCAAGCCCGGGAATGCCGTGATCGTCCAGCAACATACGGACCCGGACACCGCGATCTGCCGCCCGTCGCAGCGCATCCAACAGCAGATATCCGGTCATGTCGTTGCGCCAGATGTAATACTGCACGTCGATGGAAGACACGGCAGCTTCGGCCAGCAGAAACCTTGCCGCAAAGGCATCCGCGCCATTTCGGAGCGGCGCAATGCCTGTCAGGCCGTTTTGGTTTTTGCTTTGCGGCTCCAGTGCGTTTGCCAGCGGCCCGACCTCCGAGGGTGGCAAGGCGGTGGTGTTCACCCCTTCCGCGACAACGGGAAGCGTAAACAGCTGACGGGCGGTCAGGACAGCCAGTCCTGAAAGGAAAAGCGCGACCAAAAGGTACTTCATGATGATCAATACCATATCAGGTCAGTTTTGCTCCTCCGCCCGGCAGGCGAACCCGTACGCGAATGGGCCGATGATCCGACGCAATCTGTGAGCGCCGGTCACTGAGTACCATACTATCCACAAAAGCGACATCATCGCTCATTGCGACCCGATCCAGTTTCAGCAGTGGACGACCTGCCGGAAAGGTTGGCCCGGGGCTGTGGGTTCTCAGCCAGTCGGGCAGTGTCTCCAATCCTTTGCGTTCGCGCCATTCGTTGAAGTCCCCCGCAAGGATCGTAGGCTTGTGATCGAGTTCTGACAGCCGATCAACCAGATAGGCAATCTGTTTGCGGCGGTTGCCGCGCAACAGGCCCAGGTGAACGCCGACAATGCGAAACGGCCTGGCTGCAATTGTCATGTCAACGATGACAGCTCCCCTCGGCTCCAGCGCGGGCAGGTCAAGCCGTTGGATCGCCACGACCTTGATATCGGGCCGCTTCAACATTGCGATACCATGCCAGCCCAATCCAACGTCCGTCGGGGTGAGGTCAATGACCTCGAAGGGGCCGATCCGACCATGAAGCAAGGGGAGGGCGGCGGGCCGAGGATGGCGACGAAAATCTGCTTCCTGCAAAAGCACGACATCTGCATCCAGGTCAGTGATCACCTCGATTGTCCGTGCTGGCCGCCGCTGTAGATAACGTCCAAGCCCGGCGCGTATGTTCCAGCTGGCAAGCGTCAGGTCTGTCATGCGATATTGCTCCGTTGGTAAACTCGACGCCTGTCTCACATGTTCTCCGTCGTGCCTTTTCGCAAGCCTTTGTTCGCGCAGGCCCGATCGCCTGCCGAAAGGTCCCGAACGTGAAGCTGTTTTCAGGGTGATCCGTGTTCGTGACATATTGACGCGCCCGATCGGGCGCAGCCGGGTGGTCCGCATTGACCCAAGGCGGCCACATACGCTGTTTGGCCAGTGCCCATGTCGCGAACAACGAGCACGCACCTGAGCGCGTACTGCTTGCAACTTTGGCCTCAACCGGCACATTGCTTGCACCAGCAAAACGATTAGGCCATATCCTTGATCCCCAAGACGAGACGCCCGATCCACCAGTTGGTTTCGATATCTGCCCGCCCCACTGCGGTGGTCAACGACCTGCCTGGCGTGTTTTGCCGGAACCGAACTTGAAACGTTGATCCAACCAAGGAGACAAAACATGATTAAACCAATTCTAGGCACTGTTGCTGTGCTCTTCGTTCTTTCTGCTCCAGTTCTGGCCGATGGTGACGCCAAGAAGGGCGAGAAGGTATTCAGGAAATGCAAAGCCTGTCACGCAGTTGGTGAAGACGCCAAAAACAGGGTAGGCCCGGCCCTGAACGGGGTCGTCGGCGCGCCTGCCGGTCAGAATGAAGAATTCAAGTATTCGGATGCATTGACCACGATGGCAGCGGATGGGCTGGTCTGGGATGACGAATCCCTTTCGGCGTTTCTGACCAAGCCGAGGGATTTCATGAAGGGCACGAAAATGTCCTTTGCGGGGCTGCGCAAGGAAGACGACGTGGAAAACGTCATCGCGTATCTCGAAGGCTTTGAATAAGTCCACATATTTGATGCGGACAGACGCCCGACCCGCAGGAAGCTCGGGGCGGGTTCGGGTGTTTTCGCCCGCCTGATGAATTAGGCGGCGCACCCGGCGCATTACTGGAAAGTTTGCGGGAGTACCCAATGGTATTGCCGCAAACAGCGCACTTTACCGGATCGCGGTATCGCAGAAGGCTGAGAGACGGCCCGAACCGGGCCTGCGGCGCAAATCAAGTCATATCCCCGTCCATCCAGATCAGCAGTAAGCGGCATCTCTTTGGCGTGGTATTGTAGCTGGGTCAGTTTGTCGCGCAGCGGCGGGCTGGCAAGGGCCATGTCATGCGCCCTTACACAAAGTGTTCTGCATTTAATCCAAATTACCTGCCTGATATAAAATGCCTGCAACATTGCAGGGCGTGAGCCTGTTCCGTTTTCCCCGAATAGGAAGATACAAAAGCCGTTAAGGTTATGGATTCACGATGTAAATCATCCAGAGACGGAGTTTGGCAACGATACCGCCTTTCATGAGATTGGTGGCGGACAGAGGGCCGAAACCGCTGTTGCCCATCATCCCAAAGCCGATATTCGGATGCATATGATGCCTGATACAGGCGGGTTTTTCCGGCAATATGCGCCGTAAGCGTGATGGCCGATGACGGTCAGAGTCGCCGCGCCGTAATGGAGTCAGGCGAATTGTCCTTGATTTAGATCATGTCGCCTAAATTATTTCCACTTACCATTTATCAAGTGGCCCTGTAGCCTGGATTTGCTGGCAACGGGTTTGGCAAAAGATGCCTTGCCCGTCTGGTATTACCACGCCGGTTATCCCTTTTACCCGTCCACAGACCGTATGTTTGTTCGCACCCCGAATACGCAAGGCTCGCAGAGCAGGGCGCGGCAATACGGCCTTGTCACTCAGGAGGGATATAGATGGAAAAGACCGACGATACCACAAGGAGCGCATCACCGCAGCCGGATGAGCAGATTCCGGCCATGCAGCGCATTCTGGACAATCCGTTCCTGCTTTTGTTCATCGGCGTCACGATGCCGACGGTCCTCTACGTCATCTGGGGTGTGATGGAAGTCGCCTCAGTTCCGATCGCCAACTAACCGCAAACCAGCCTGAAAGGTTGCGCCATGTCCATCAACCCCCCAAGCAACCGCCTGTGGTGGAAGGAACCGATCCACGGCATCGAATTGGCCTGGATCATCATCGCCTTCCTCTGGGGGCTGTTCATGTTCTTCTTCATGATCGCCTGGCACTTTATCGGCAATCAGAACCTCTCCACCGAAACTTATCGCGTCAATCCCGACACGTTCGTCGAACAGGTCGAGGCGTTTGCGGACGAATATCAACTGCTGGACGCATCCGGCGAGCCGGTCGAGATCGGCGGTATCCCGGTGATCAGCCCGCCCGCGGGCGGCGACGTCTACATGCTGGGGCGGTTGTGGGAATGGTGGCCGGCGCTCGAACTCAAAAAAGACCAGAGCTACCGATTTCATCTGTCTTCGGCCGACTGGCAGCACGGCTTTTCGCTCCAGCCCGTCAATATCAATATCTCGGTGCATCCGGGCTATGAACACATCCTGACGCTGACCCCGACCGAGACGGGCGAATACGGCGTCGTCTGCAACGAATACTGCGGTATCGGCCATCACACGATGTCCGGTCACATCCGCGTCGTCGACTGAGCGGGAGAACAGGGACATGACCACTATTGATCACGAAGCCGTCGGATATGTCGGGCCGGACATCAGGTATCGCACCTGTCCGTTCACCGGCCGACGCATCGAACGCAGCGCCGAACTGCTGATCCGCGCCAATGCCGTAGCGGCGGTCGTCTTTCTAGCGGTGGGCGGGTTCTTTGGCCTGATGGTCGCACTGACGCGCTGGCCTGCGGTGCAACTCTTGCCGCCGGACTGGTTCTATCTTGTGCTCACAGGGCATGGCGCCAACGTGCTGCTGTTCTGGATCATCTTCTTTGAAATCGCGGTGCTATATTTCGCCTCGGCAGTGATCCTGGGCTCGCGTCTGGCGACGCCGCGATGGGCCTGGCTGGGATTCGGGATGATGATTATCGGCGCGGTGATGGCAAACTATGCCGTGTTGAACGGCGACTCGACGGTGATGTTCACCTCGTATCCGCCGATGATGGCCGAGCATTGGTTCTATCTGTCGCTGATCGTCTTTGCGGTGGGGGCGCTGATCGGGGTTTTCGTGTTCTTTGGCACGCTTGTCGTGGCCAAGGACGAAAAGACCTATGACGGGTCTGTGCCACTGGTAACATTCGGCGCCATCACCGCCGCGATCATCGCGGTGTTCACGCTGGCCTGTGGCGCAATCATCCTGGTGCCGACATGGCTGTGGTCCATGGGACTGATCTCGGGCATCGACACGTTGATGTACAAGCTGGTGTGGTGGGGCATGGGCCATTCCAGCCAGCAGATCAACGTCGCGGCCCATATCTCGATCTGGTATGCAATCGCGGCTATGGTCGTCGGGGCCAAGCCGTTATCGGAAAAGGTCAGCCGCTTTGCCTTCCTGATGTATATCCTGTTCCTGCAGCTCGCCTCGGCCCACCACCTGCTGGCCGAGCCGGGGATGAGTTCCTCGTGGAAGATCATCAATACCAGCTACATGATGTATCTCGCCGTGATGGCCTCGATGATCCACGGGCTGACGGTGCCCGGCGCGATTGAGGCGGCGCAGCGCCGCAACGGTTATACCCGCGGCATGTTCGAGTGGCTGACCAAGGCACCGTGGGGCAACCCGGCGTTCTCGGGGATGTTCATGTCGCTGGTCATGTTCGGCTTTCTCGGCGGCATCACCGGCGTGATCCTTGGCACAGAGCAGCTTAACGTGCTGATGCACAACACCATTTATGTGCCGGGCCATTTCCACGCCACGGTGGTTGCAGGTACAACACTGGCCTTCATGGCGATGACCTATATCGTGGTGCCGCTGATCTTCCAACGAGACATCATCTGGCCAGGATTGGCGAAATTGCAGCCCTATCTCTTTGGTATCGGTGCGGGGGGGATTTCTCTCTTCATGATGGGTGCCGGCACGCTGGGCGTTCCGCGCCGGCACTGGGATCTTTCGATGGTTGATGCGGCGCATCCTTACGAATTTGCGCCAGCCGCCTACCTGATGATGGGCCTCAACGGCATGTCCGCGATCCTCGCGGCAACCGGCGGGTTGCTTTTCATCGTGCTCATCGTCGCCTCGATCCTGCGCGGCCCGCGCCTTGACCAGCCCGGCGCCAAGCTGGTTTTTCCGCTGCATGATGCAGGCGCTCAGGCGGTGTCGGAATACGGCAGCGAAGGCTCGCTCAAGATCCCAGGCACGGTCATGCTCGTCACGATCTTCTTTTTCACCTTCGTTCTCTACTACTTCGTGAACTGGAAGTATCTCTCGGAGCTCTGGCTGTTCAATTAAGACACTTCGCGTTCAACCGTGGTTCACCGGCTGAGCGCGAAACGCCGCCACCCGTTGATCGGTCATACCGCGTTTCGCCTTGTACCTGATTTCGCAACCAGGGCGATACGCCTGGAGACAACAAGGACTGAGCCATGCTTGCTGCCCTGAACATGACGGTTTCGATCCTCAAGCTGCGGATCGGTGCATTCATCGCCCTGGCGGCAGTCGTCGGGGTGATGACAGGCGGCGGCGAGCTTGGCACGATCGAGGCGCTGGTCTTTGCTCTCGCCGTGCTCGGTGCTTCGGGTGCGGCGGGCGGGTTCAACCAGTATTACGAGCGCGAGAGCGATCGCAACATGGCGCGCACCCGTAGCCGGCCCTTTGCCAGCGGTGTTCTGAAGGCCGGGCCGATCTGGCCGGTGACCCTGCTGGCGCTGCTCATCGGGGCGCTGCTGATGGCCTGGTCGGTGGGCGGCACGCTGGCGACGATCCTGGTCTTTCTCGGCGCGCTGACCTACGGCGTGATCTATACCGTCTGGCTCAAGACCCGTACGGTCTGGAATGTCGTGATTGGTGGTGCGGCGGGCAGTTTCGCGGTGCTGGCCGGTGCGGCAGCGGCCGCGCCGCAATTCGGGCCTGCCATCGGCCCTGTCCCGTTGATCCTGGCGACAGTGCTGTTTCTGTGGACACCGCCGCATTTCTGGAGTCTGGCCGTCGCACGTGGCGAAGATTACCGCCGCGCTAACATTCCCATGCTGCCCGTGGTGACAGGGCCCGAGGTCTGGGCGCCGGTGATCCTTGGCCATGTTGCCACGTTGGTTGTCCTGTCGCTGGTGCCGTTGTGGTTTGGCATGGGCTGGATCTATGGCCTGTTCGCTGTCGCGGGCGGCATTCCGTTCCTGATGGCAGCATGGCGGCTGCGGCGCGATCCCACCCGTGTGCCTGCCATGCGGACATTCCGCGCGTCGCTGGCCCAGTTTGCCCTGTTGTCGGCCGGGGTCGTGTTGGACGAGGTCGCGCGATGGGCGTTCTGAACCGTTCTCTGGCCCTGTTGTGGAGTTTGGCGCTGATTGGCCCGGCACAAGCACAAACGCAAAGTCGGTCGCCTGACTATCTGGAGCCAAAACAAGTCTACGAGATCAGCCAGAATGTGATCGGGCGCGAAGTCGGCGCGCATGTCCTGCGCGATCAGACCGGCGCACCGCTGGCGCTGGACGATCTGCGCGGTCGCCCGCTGGTGATCTCGCTGGTCTACACCAGTTGCAGCTCGATCTGCCCGGTGATCACCGATCACCTGCATGATGCCGTGAGCGATGCGCGCCGTGTCCTGGGAGAGGGCAGCTTTGCAGTTCTGACCTTCGGCTTTGACGCCAGTGGCGACAAACCGGCGAGACTGCGCGCCTTCGCGATCTCGCACCGGCTCAACCGGCTTGATGACTGGTATCTCGCCAGCGCCGACTCCGAGGCCACCGAGGCACTGCTGCATGATCTGGGGTTTAGCTGGCGCGACGCTGCGGGCGGTATTGATCATCCCAGCCAGACAACCATCCTTGACGCCGGGGGTCGTGTCTATCGCCAGCTCTACGGTGAGGAGTTCCCGCTGCCGGTGTTCATGGCGCCGCTCAAGGAGCTTGTGCTGGGCCGCATGACGGTTTCGATTGCGCCCGAAGACCTGTGGAACCGGCTTACCTTTCTGTGCACCGTCTACAACCCGCTGACCCGTGCCTATCGCTTTGATTATGGTATCCTGTTCGGCATCTTTTTTGGCGCCGTCTCGTTGTTGTTCACCGGGTTTATCATTGTGCGGCTCTGGCTCGAAAGACGGCGCAGCACCCAGAAAGGCAATGCCATACGCCCGGCCAAGACAGTGGATGAAATAGTGTAATGACGGGAATACGTACTACGCTGAAGCGTGGTTTTGATCGGGTAGAGCGCCCTCTGGACAGACTATTCGGACCCGATTGGAATCCACTCGCCAATCTGGGGCCACTTGGCTGGTACATGTTCTGGATTGTCACCGCCACCGGCATCTATCTGTTCATCTTCTTCGACACCGGTGTGGTCAAGGCCTACCAATCGGTCAAGTGGCTGAGTGAAACCCATTGGTTTCATGCCGGAGTGGCACGCAGCCTGCACCGCTATGCCTCAGATCTGCTGGTGGTCCTCATGTTGGTGCATCTGGTGCGTGAATGGGCGTTTGACCGCTATCGCGGGCGGCGCTGGTTCTCGTGGATCACCGGGGTGCCGGTGATCTGGTTTGTCTACATGTCCGGCATCACCGGCTATTGGCTGGTCTGGGACAAGCTGGCGCAATACGTGGCGTTGACAACCACCGAACTGCTCGACGCGCTGCCATTCTTCGCCGAGCCTATCGCGCGCAATTTCCTGACACCAGAGAGCCTGTCGTCGCGCTTTTTCACGTTGATGGTCTTTCTGCATATCGCAATTCCGCTGCTGCTGCTGCTGTTGATGTGGATTCATATCCAGCGCATCACATCGGCGCGCACGAAGCCGCCGCGTGGCCTCGCTGTCCTGACGCTGGCGGCTCTGGTGGCCGCCTCGCTGGCGATGCCTGCGGTCTTGCAGGGGCCTGCGGACCTGTCGACATTTCCGACCAGAGTCGGGCTCGACTGGTTCATTCTCGGGTTGTATCCGGTGATTGATCTGGTGCCGCCCTCGGTCATCTGGACTGGCGCGTTGCTGATCACGTTCCTCCTGTTCGGCCTGCCGTGGCTGCCACGGCGCAAAGAGGCAGAGGCGGCGCAGGTGTTTCTGGATTTCTGCAACGGCTGCACCCGATGTGAGGCCGATTGCCCCTATACCGCCATCACCATGGTGCCGCGCAGCGATGGCGCACCGTTCCCGCAAGAGGCCAAGGTGGATCCGGATAAATGTGTTGCCTGCGGCATCTGCATGGGCTCATGTCCGTCGTCTACACCCTTTCGCCGCTCCGGCCCGTTGATCACCGGTATCGACCTGCCTGGCCGCCCGCTGGAGGCGTTACGCGCCGAGGTCATCGCCGTTGCCGCCGATCTGTCCGGGCCGGGCCGGGTGATGACCATCGCCTGCGAACACGGCGCGGCGGGCGCACCCGAAAAGGGCCGCGTCATCCTGCCCTGCGTGGCGATGGCGCCGCCCTCGCTGTTTGATTTCATCCTCAGTCGCGATCTGGCTGATGGCGTCTGCATTGCCGGCTGTGCCGAACGCGAGTGCTACAACCGCCTCGGGCGCAGATGGACAGAAGACCGTATCGCCCGGACCCGCGACCCTCTTTTGCGCGCCCGCGTCCCACGCGAAAGGTTGCTGACAGTCTGGGCCGGCCCGAGCGAGCGGGCACACCTCGCCAGAGAGAGGCACGCCTTCTCCGAGCGCGTGGCGGCAATGGAGCCGATGCCGGGCAAGCGCACGCTTGATCCGGGCGAATCCGGGATGGCAGACGGTGATGCGGTAACCGAGGAGAACGCGAAATGAGGGGGCGGCTGCATCATCTTGCGATGGGTGGCATTGTCACGCTCGCGCTTTGCCTTGGCGTCGCCTGGCTGTCGGCATCGCCCACGTGGCAGACGGTACCCGAGAACATGGCCCTGTTGCGCCTCAGCTTTACCCATAGCGGCGACCGTAGCGCCAGTTGCCGCAACAGGACGCCCGAGGAACTGGCCAAGCTGCCCCCAAACATGCGCGCGACCCAGGTTTGTGATCGCAGACGCCCGCCGATCTACGTCGAACTGGAGGTCGATGATACGCTGATATATGCTGCGGAAAGTACACCATCGGGTCTTGCCGGTAGCGGTCCATCACGTCTCTACGAGCGCTTTTTGCTGCCTGCGGGCGTGCATGTTCTGAGGGTGCGGATGCGCGATAGCCCGGCCTCCGAGGTCTTTGGATATGAGGCGACGCGCAAGGTCGATCTGAAACCCGGGCAGAGCTTTGTGATCGACTTTCGCAAGGACAGCGGTTTTGTATTCAACTGAAGAGGGAAGGGGGCCACATGGCACCGATCGAATGGAAACCAGAATACAGCGTCGGCAATCCGTCAGTGGATCATGAGCATCAGGAACTGATCGACCTCGTCAATCAAACTGCATCGGCTATCCTCGACAACCAGCCGGAGGCCGACATCCAGGACAGTTTTGGCGATCTGCTGCGCGCCGTCTCGGCGCATTTCGCCCTCGAAGAGCAACAGATGAGAGCCTATGGCTATGACCAACTCGACCAGCACAAGGAGCATCACGAACGCCTGCTGGATGATCTGCGCGACATCATGGATGACGGCGTGAGATCACCTGACAAGACCGCCGAGCGATTGGCGACAACCCTGGAAGCGTGGTTCGGCGATCACTTCAAAACCCACGATGCTCGCCTTCATGACCGGCTGGGGTCACATTCGCATTCCTGACCGACACCGCCGCCTAAAGTTCCGCCTTGTTTGCGAAATCACAAACAGGGCGAAACATTTTACGTCTGGTCAATCCAGCTTGTGCCGTCGCCGGACGGTTTCTGGCCGCCCCGTGATCGTCAGGGCGGCGTCCATGCGCGGTGCGCGGCTGATGACGCGCCCTTTGGAGATCACGCAGAGCCGGGCCGCGCGCAGGCGCAGTGCCTCGATCGGGTCGCCTGCATCCAGCACCACCAGCGAAGCCCGCGCGCCGACCTGCAAGCCGTAGCCTTCCAGCCCCATGATGCGCGCATTCTGCGTCGTGACCATGTCGAAACAGCGCCGCATCTCGTCGGGGCTGCTCATCTGGGCCACGTGCAGGCCCATGAATGCCACATCCAGCATGTCGCCAGTGCCGAGCGAATACCACGGATCGCGCACGCAATCCTGCCCCCAGCCGACGGTGATCCCGTGGGCCTGCATTTCCTTGACCCGTGTCAGGCCACGGCGTTTAGGGAACGTGTCGTGGCGCCCCTGCAGCATGATGTTGATCAGCGGATTGGGAATGGCGGCAACACCGGCCTCGGCGATCAGCGGCAAGAGCTTGGAGACATAATAGTTGTCCATCGAGTGCATGGAACTCAGGTGGCTGCCCGCCACACGGCCCGCCAGCCCGTGGCGGTGGGCCTCCTGCGCCAGCGTCTCGATATGACGCGAGTGGGGATCGTCGCTCTCGTCGCAATGCAGATCGACCATCAGCCCCCGGTCCGCCGCGATCTGGCACAACTCGCGCACCGAGGCCGCTCCGTCTGCCATCGAGCGTTCAAAGTGTGGGATGCCGCCCACCACGTCCAGCCCCATGTCGAGCGCGCGGATCGTGTTGGCGTGCGCGGTCGGGTCGCGGTAAAGCCCGTCCTGCGGAAACGCGACCAGTTGCAGGTCGATGTAATCCTTGACTTGTTCGCGCACTTCCAGCATCGCCTCGACGCCCTTGAGCGTGTCATCGCAGGTGTCCACATGGCTGCGGATGGCCAGCAGGCCGAGCGAGGCGGCCCAGTCGCAATACTCCAGCGCGCGGGTGACCATTTCCTCTTGTGTCACGACCTTCTTCAATTCGCCCCACAGGCCAATCCCCTCCAGCAATGTGCCGGACGCATTGATACGGGGCAGGCCGTAGCTGAGCGTGGCATCAAGGTGGAAATGCGGATCGACGAATGGTGGCGCGACCAGATCGCCGGTGGCGTCGATCACCTCGCCTGCCTCGGCATCAAGCGTCTCGATCGCGGTGATCATGCCGTCGCGAATTCCAATATCGGTGACGCGGCCATCGGGCAGCGTGCCACCCTTGACGATCAGATCGAACATCAGCGTTCTCCCTTGTTGAATGGCACCATGAGTGCTGCGGGCACTTCGGCGCGGCGCGACATGACGATAAGTGCCAGTATGCTGAGGAAATAAGGCATCATCAGAAAGACCTGATAGGGCACATTGGCCCCCAGCGGCGTTTGCTGGATGCGGATTTGCAGCGCGTCGAAGGCGGCAAACAGGATTGCGCCCAGCAGTGCCTTGCCCGGTCGCCACGCGCCAAAGACCACCAGCGCGATGCAGATCCAGCCGCGCCCGTTGACCATCTCGAAGAAAAAGCTGTCAAAGGCGGACATGGTCAGGAACGCGCCACCCACCGCCATCAGCCCGCTGCCGACGGCGACTGCACCCACGCGCAACCCCGTGACCGACAGCCCTTGTGCCGCGACCGCCGCCGGGTTTTCACCCGCCGCCCGCAAGGCAAGGCCCAATGGTGTGCGGTAGAGCACCAGCGAGACGACTGCCACCAGCGCGAAGGCGAGATAGGTCAGCGGCGTCTGGGCAAACAGCGCAGGACCGATCAGCGGAATATCTGACAGCAGCGGCACCTCGTAGGGCTGGAATGCGTCGATCTTGGGCGGGCTGGTCACTTCGGGCAGGGCCAGACGGTAGGCGTAGTAGGTCAGCGACGTGGCCAACAGCGTGACACCCAGGCCGACCACATGCTGCGACAGGCCAAAGGGCACGGTCAGCACGCCGTGGATGAGGCCGAAGGCGGCGCCGACCACAAAGGCGACCGCAACCCCGGTCCACAGGTCCACACCGGAATAGACCGCCATCCAGCCGGCAAAGGCGCCCGCGACCATGATACCTTCGATCCCGAGGTTGAGGATGCCCGCGCGTTCGCAGATCAGTTCGCCCAGCGTGGCGAATATCAGCGGCGAGGCGATGCGGATCGCGGCGGTCCAGAAACTGGCCGAGAGCAGAATATCGAACAGGTCCATGGCGCTACTCCCTTACCACGCGAAAGCGGGTCAGCAGGATCGCCAGCACCATCAGCAACAGGGCTGTGGCCAGCATGATATCGGCCAGATAGGTGGGTACGCCCACGGCGCGGCTCATGCTGTCGGCCCCGACAAAGATGCCCGCGACAAAAAGGGCGGCGGCAATCACGGCCAGCGGATTGAGCAGGGCCAGCATCGCCACGATGATGCCGGTGTAGCCAAAGCCCGGACTGAGATCGAGCGTGAGCGACCCCTTCAACCCGGCGACCTCGGAATAACCCGCCAGCGCGGCAAGGCCCCCCGACAGCAACGCGGTCTTGATCAGCACCCGGTTCACCGGGATGCCGGCAAAACTGGCCGCATTGCGGTTCAGCCCGACGGCGCGTATCTCGTAGCCCAGCGTGGTGCGGGCCTGGATGATCCAGATCACGACGGCTGAAATCAGCGCCAGACCAAACCCCCAATGCAGGCGCAGCCCGTCGATGATCCGGGGCAGGCGCGCCTCGGGGATGAGTCGTGCGGATTTGGGCCAGCCCATGCCCATCGGGTCCTTTAACGCGCCTTCCAGCAGCATCGACACGAACAGCAGGAAGATGAAATTGAACAGTAGCGTCGTGACCACTTCATCGACACCGAACCGGACCTTGAGCAGCGCAGGGATCAGCAGGACCAGCGCGCCCGCGATCATGGCAAGGATCGCGAGGCCGGGCAGCAGCAGGCCGGGTGGCCATTGCAGCATCCCCGTGCCAAGAACTGCGACAACCAGCGCACCGGCATAAAGCTGCGCTTCGGCCCCGATGTTCCATAGCCTGGCGCGAAAGGCCACGGCGACAGAGAGGCCGGTGAAAATGAGCGGCGTCGCGCGGTTGAGCGTTTCCAGCAGGGCAAACTTGCTGCCCGCCGCGCCCTTGAGGATCAGGCCCAGCACGCCAAACGGGTTTGCGCCCGCGATCATCGCCAGAAGCGACGCGATCACCACGGTGGTGGCAATGGCCAGCGCAGGCGGGATCAGCGTGCGTGCAATGCCGGGATTGGCAATGGGTTCAAGACGCATGCGCGCGCTCCGTCTCAAAGCCGTGGCCGGCCATCCACACACCCAGCTCTGCGGGTGTCATGCTGCCACGGGCAAAGGCGGGCGACAGGCGACCTTCGGAAATCACGTGAATAACGTCGGACAGCGCCATGATCTCGTCAAGGTCTTCGGAGATCAGCAATACCGCGGCGCCGCGGTCGCGCGCCTCCAGCAGACGCTCGTGCACATAGTTGACCGCGCCAATATCGAGGCCGCGCACCGGCTGATTGGCGAGGATGATGTGCGGGCTGGCCTCCAGCACGCGGCCGAGGATCAGTTTTTGCATGTTACCCCCCGACAGCAGGCGGATGCGCGTTGTGGGGCCGGGGCAACGAACGTCATATTTTGTGATGATTTCCTGGGTGAATTCTTCGGCGCGCTGCCAGTGCATCCAGCCGCGGGTGGAATGGGGCGGGTCGGTGTAGCATTCGAGGATGGCGTTTTCCGTGAGGTTGAAATCGGCGATCGTGCCGGTCTTGTGCCGGTCTTCGGGGATGCGGGCAATGCCGTTATGCACTGCGGTGCGCGGCGACCAGTGTGGAGGTGTCTCACCGTTCAGCATCAGCGTGCCCGAAGCCGGGCTGCGCCGACCGCCGATAAGACCGGCGAGCGCTGCCTGCCCATTGCCCGACACGCCCGCAAGCCCGGTGATCTGGCCTGCCCGCAAGTCGAGCGTCAGGGATTTCAGGCCGGGCGCGTTGCCTATGTCGGGGGTAGAGACAGCATCCAGCCGCATCAGCGCGGGGCCGGGCACGCCCAAAGCGACCTTGGGGGCGGCCACTTCGCTGCCGACCATGCGCGCGGCCAGATCGTGTCGGTCGGTGTCTGCGGTACGTCCTTCGTGCACCAGCTTGCCATGACGCAGGATGAGAACCCGGTCAGAGATTGCCATGACCTCGTGCAGCTTGTGCGAGATAAAGACGATCGACAGCCCGAGCGCCACGGCCTTTCGCAGTGTCTCGAACAGGTCGTCGGTCTCCTGCGGGGTCAGGACGGCGGTGGGTTCATCGAGGATGAGGATACGCGCGTCGCGGTAGAGCGCCTTGAGGATCTCGACCCGCTGGCGTTCGCCCACCGTCAGCGCCCCGACGCGGGCATCCGGGTTGACGCTCAGCCGAAAATCCGCCGCCAACCGGGCAATGCGCGCCCGCGCCGCCGCGCGGTCCATGCCCAGCGACCACAGCGACCGGGTGCCAAGGGTTACGTTCTCCAGCACCGTCATGCCTTCGGCCAGCGTGAAATGTTGATGCACCATGCCGACGCCCGCATCGAGCGCGGCGCGCGGATTGCCGGGGGGCAGGGTGCGGCCCATGACCTCGACCGTCCCTGAATCGGCGGTGTACTGGCCAAACAGGATGTTCATCAGCGTGGTCTTGCCCGCGCCGTTTTCACCCAGCAGGGCGATCACCTCTCCCTTGTGCAGGCTGAGGCTGACGGCATCGTTGGCAGTGAGCGCGCCGAATGTCTTGGTGATTGAATTGAGGCGCAGGACAACCTGCGCCTCTGATTTGGCGGTCATTTACATCGACTTTGGTTCGGAATCGTCGATCACGGTGACAAAGTCGCCCGAGAGGATCTCGCCTTTGCGTTTCTCAACCAGATCGAGCGCGGCTTGCGGTACCTTGCCGTCAAATGTGCCAAGCGGCGCCAGCGAGCTGCCGCTGTTCTTCATGAACGAGTAGACGCCGTAGTCAGCCGCCTTGAACGTGCCGTTCCTGACCTCCTGGATTGCCTTGTCGAGGGTCGGCTCGAAATGCCAGATCGCCGAAGCGACAACGGTTTCGGGGTAGTCGGCCTGTGTGTCGATCACGTTGCCGATGGCCAGCACGCCCTTTTCCTGCGCCGCATCAGACACGCCGAAGCGTTCGGCATAGAGCAGGTCCGCGCCACCTTCGATCATCGCAAAGGCAGTTTCCTTGGCCTTGGGCGGATCGAACCACGAGCCGATGAAGCTGACCTGGAATGCTGCATCGGGGCGGGTTTCCTTGACGCCTGCCATGAAGGCATGCATCAGGCGGTTCACCTCGGGGATCGGGAAGCCGCCAACCATGCCGATGCTGCCGGTCTCGGTCATGGCGCCTGCGATGATGCCGCTGAGATAGGAGGCATCCTGGATGTAGTTGTCAAACACCGCCATGTTTGCCAGCGCATCATCGGGTTTAAAACTGGAGCCCATCAAGAACGCGATTTCCGGGTATTCGGCGGCCACTTCGCGGGCTTCCGCTTCGACTGCAAAAATCTCGCCCATGATCAGTTTATAACCGCTCTCGGCATATTCGCGCATGACGCGGGCATAGTCGGTGTTGCTGACATTTTCAGAATAGGTGTAGTCGATATCGCCCCGTTCCTGGGCGGTCAGCGCGGCCTTGTGAATACGGCTGACCCATTGCTGTTCGACAGGCACGGTATAGACGCCGGCGGTCTTGATCGGCTCCGCCGCCATCACCCGGCCGGGGCTGAGTGCGGCTGCAGTGGCCAATGCGCTGCCGGCTACAGTGGTCAAAAAACGCCGCCGCGTCAGGCTGCCTGACCGTTTATCGTGCTGGGTCATTGATATATCCTCTCCGTTGTTAAGGTATTGTTTTTACCAAACGGTAAATTGTTTCAAGGCAAAAGCCAGACATTTTTAGCCCTATGGTCTGCGCATCGTGAAATGGGTGCAAATCAGGCAGTTTGGGGTTGGCAGCCCCAAGGGAATGCTTGTGCAGGTCCGGTTCAGGCGCAACGGCAAATCCAACCACCCAAGGGGGCCGGGGGCGGTAACTACGAGCGGGTGCTGCGCAATTTTTCGTGAGGTGGGCTGGAAATGAGTAGGCGGCAAACTACTTTTTCACAGAGGCGCCCATAACAAAGCGCCCATAACATTGACAGGCCATGCTGCATCTTGCCTGCCCAAGCGTTTTGCAAAAAACTGTGATGCAGGATTTTCGCGAGACGCCTTAGTGATACCGCAACCAAGCTGGAATGCCATGAACGCCCAACCCCCTGGAGGATACATGAACAAGCTCTTAGCCACAGCCGCCGTGCTTATGCTGGCCGCGCCAGCCTTTGCCGATAGCCATGAGACCGCTGAAATGATGGCGCCCTCGGGCGATGCTGAAGCCGGAGGAACCCTGTTTGACCGTCAGTGCATGGCCTGCCACGTCGTCAAGAATGATGAGGGCGAAGTGCTGGCCGGTCGCAATGCCCGTACCGGTCCGAACCTCTACGGCATCGCCGGGCGCGAAATCGGCTCGAATGAAGACTTCCGCTATGGCAAATCTATGGCAGAAGTCGCCGATGAAGACCTCGTCTGGGACGAGGCAACATTTATGAGCTACGTTCAGGACCCCACCGGCTGGCTGCGCGAGACGCTGGATGACAGCAAGGCCCGCAGCAAGATGTCCTTCAAGGTCCGCAAGGAAGACGAAGCGGCAGACATCTATGCCTTTCTTTATTCGCTGAAGCCGCCTGTGATGGAAGAAAAATCAGAGTAACGCCACCGCGCCGACCGAAGGCCGGTTCTCGGGGCTGCGCGCCGCTCAGCACTTTACCTTTGTCATGCCGGGATCATAGAGCGGCGTCAGATGCGCGGTGGCCGGAACGCGGTCGGTCGCCACCTCTAATTCATAGGTGCCTTCCAGCACATAGTCGCGGCTGACGCCTTCGGGATCGCGCACATAGCCCATGCCGATGGATTGCCCCAGCGCATGGCCGTAGCCTGCAGAGCTGAGCCAACCGACACGCACCCCGTCGCGGTAGATGGTTTCGCGCCCCGACAGGATCACGTCCGGACCGGCGGTGAAGGTGGTCATGCGCTTGGTCACGCCGCGGGAACGCTGGGCCTCGATCGCCGCGCGGCCTTTGAAATCGGTGTTCTTCTTCAGCTTCACCGCCCAACCCAGCCCTGCCTCGTCGGGGGTGTGGTCGGGACCGATATCGGACGACCACGCACGATAGCCCTTTTCCAGCCGCAGCGTTTCCAGCGCCCGGTAGCCGGCATTGCGCAGGCCATGTGGCGCGCCAGCCTCGTGCAGTGCTTCGTAGACGGTCACGGCATATTCGACCGGCAGATGCAGTTCCCAGCCCAATTCGCCCACATAGGTCACGCGCAGCGCGTTCACCGGGCAGCCGGCAATGCCGATGGTCTGCGCGGTGCCAAAGGGAAACACGGCGTCGCTCACATCGCTTCTTGTGACCGATTGCAGGATGTCGCGCGCCCGCGGGCCAAAGAGCGACAGGACCGCGTAGGCCGATGTCACGTCAAAGAGTTGCGCGTTCATACCCTCGGGGATATTGCGCGCGATGTGGTCGAAATCATGCGTGGCAAAGCCGGTGCCGGTGACGATGTAGTATTCATCCTCGGCGCGGCGCACGGCGGTCAGATCGCATTCAATCCCGCCGTGATCGTTCAGCATCTGCGTATAGGTCAGCGTGCCTTTGGGGCCGGTCACGTCGTTGGCGGCGATCCAGCTCAGCGCGTCTTCGGCATCCGGGCCCTTGAGCACGAATTTGGCAAATGAGGTCTGGTCAAAGAGCACGGCCGCCTCGCGCGCCGCCTTATGCTCTTGCGCGACCGCGTTGTGCCAGTTCGGACGCTCGAACGTGTAGATATCGTGCTGTTCCTCGCCCGCACTGACATCTGCGAACCAGTTGGGCCGTTCCCAGCCGAGCTTTTCGCCAAAGACCGCGCCTTGGGCCTTGAGGATCTCGTAGAGCGGCGATTTGCGGCAGGGGCGGCCGCTGTCGTGTTCCTCATTGGGCCAGGCCATCGTGTAGTGCTTGCCATATGCCTCGTAGGTGCGCGCACGGATCCAGTCGGTATCGAAATGCGGCGCGCCGAAACGACGGATATCGACCGACCAGAGGTCATAGGGCGGCGCACCATTGGCGACCCATTCGGCCAGTGCCATGCCGGCACCACCGCCGGCGGCAATCCCGTAGGCGTTGAACCCCGCGCCGACGTAGAAGTTGCGCAGTTCCGGCGCCTCGCCCAGGATGAAATTGCCATCGGGGGTAAAGCTCTCTGGTCCGTTGGTCAGCGTCTTGATTCCGGCGGTTTCCAGTGCCGGGACACGACCTAAAGAAAGCTCCATAAGCTGTTCGAAATGATCGAAATTACTGTCTAGCAGGGTGTAGTGGAAGTCCTTGGGGATGCCGTTTTTTGCCCACATGATCGGGTTCTTTTCATAACCGCCCATTACCAACCCGCCCACTTCTTCCTTGTAGTAGGTCAGGCGGTCCGGGTCGCGCAGCGTGGGCAGGTCTGAGGTCACGCCGTCGATCTGTTCGGTGACCATATACTGGTGCTCGACCGATACCAGCGGGACGTTGACGCCCACTGTCTGGGCAAAGCTGCGAGTCCATTGCCCGCAGCAGGCGATGACCACGCCGCAGTCGATGCGGCCCTTGTCGGTTTCGACGCCCTTGATCACACCCTTCTCGACGATCACTCGTGTGACTTTGGTATCCTCGAATATCTGCGCGCCGCCCATGCGCGCGCCTTTGGCCAATGACAAGGTGATGTCCGATGGGTTGGCCTGTCCGTCGGTGGGCATGAAGGCCGCGCCGATCACGTCGTCCACCTGCATCAGCGGCCAGAGGTCCTGTGCCTCTTTCGGCGTCAGAAGTTCCATCTCCAGTCCGAAGGAATGCGCGGTCGTGGCCTGGCGCTTGACCTCGGTCCAGCGCTCTTCGTTGCAAGCAAGGCGCAGGCCGCCGTTCATCTTCCAGCCCGTGGCCTGACCGGTTTCGGCCTCCAGATTCTTGTAGAGATCGACGGAATATCCCAGCAATTGCGTGATGTTGGCGGACGATCTTAACTGCCCGACCAGCCCGGCGGCGTGAAAGGTGGTGCCCGATGTCAGCTTCTTGCGCTCCAGCAGGACCACGTCCCAGCCAAGACGGCAGAGATGATAGGCGGTGGAGCAGCCGACAATGCCGCCACCCACGATGACGGCCTGAGCCGAAGTTGGAAAATCACTCATGGTTGGCATCCTTGGGCAGTGAAGGCGGCATAGGCGCCTGCATATCGGTCGAGGTTCTTGTCGGTGTAATCGCCGTAGTCGAAATCGAGGGTCGAGGTCATCTCGGAGATCATCGACCACATCGTTTCACGCAAGAGCGAGGCGCATTTCATCGCATCGTAGCGCCGCCACAGCGTCTCGTCGGGGGGCGCACCGTGATAGCGCGTCAGCATCGCCTCTTCGGCGTCGCGGGTGAGCCCACAGTTGCTGGCCAGTCCACCCAGATCGAAGAGCGGCGAATTGAAGCCGCCATATTCCCAGTCGATCACCCAGAGCGCACCATCTGTCGCGCGCAGCAGGTTTGCGGGCAGCAGGTCGTTATGTCCCAGCACCAGTTTCACATGCCCCACGGCGCGTCCCAGCAAGGCCGCCTGCTCCAGCAGGTCGGGCAGGGCAGGCGCATGGCGCGAGCCGCGCTCAAGCAGCGTGGCGGCATAGTCGTGCAGGATATGGAACACCCAGAAACTGAGGATCGGGCCGCGCAGGTGGCCGGACATCTGGCAATGCAGGCGTGCGATCAGGTCCGTGGCAGCCATGAGCGTGCCTGGATCGTGCAGATCTTCCTCAGTCAGTGCCGTGCTGGGGATGAAGTCGAGCACCAGAACGCCGGGTTCATGGTAATGCACCGCCGGCGACAGCCTTGCGGCCTCGGCGGCGCGGCTGAGCGCCAGTTCGTGCCAGCGCAGGATGCCGTGTTCGGGAATGTCCTGGCCCAGACGCACCACATAATCGCGGCCCTTATCCGTCACGCGGATGTTGTGATTGGTGATGCCACCATCCAGCGGTGTCACGTTGGAGGGCGCGCTCCAGCAGCCGAGCGCGCGCGCGGTTTCAATGGCTTCGTCCGGTGTCATGCGAGTCCCAGGCTTTCCTTGGAATGGCGCGCCATGGCCGAAACGATACGGTCGGCAATGATCGCGATGAACGCCACGCTGAGGCCCGCGACGATACCCTGACCGGTATTGGCCTTGGTCAGCGCGATATAGACCTCCTGACCCAGATCGCGGGTGCCGACGAGGGCGGTGATTACCAGCATCGAGAGCGCCAGCATGATAGTCTGGTTCAGCCCCAGCAACAGCGATGGCGCGGCCAGCGGCAGCTTGACCCGCCACAGCAATTGCCGCCGCGTGCAGCCCGATACCAGCCCCGCCTCGATCATCTCGGGTTCGATCGCCCGCATGCCGTGGGCAGCATAGCGCACAGCGGGCGCAAGGGCGTAGAGCACGACGGCGATCATCGCCGAGAAGTCCCCGACGCGGAACAGCATGACCACCGGGATCAGGTAGACAAAGCTGGGCAGCGTCTGCAGCGTGTCGATGAATGCGCCGACCCAGCGATGTGCGCGGGCGTTCTGGCCGGCCCAGATGCCCAGGGGCACACCGATCGCATAGGCGATGAGGACCGAGACTCCGCAGAGATAGACGGTGATCATCGCCTTGTTCCACAATCCGTTGGCGGCGATGAAGGCCGTCATCAGGGCGGCCATCACGCCCAGCTTCCAGCCGCCGACCCTGGCCGCGGCAAGGCCAGCCGCAATGATGCCCCAGGCCCAGGGAATACCGGTAAAGAACCGTTTCACCGGCAGCAGCAGATAGGTGAGGAAGACATCCTTGATCGCTTCGAATGTGTCGAAAAACGTCACGTTGACATAGCGCATCGCGTCTTCCCAGAAGGCCGACGTGGTCAACGTCGCGGCATCGGGATAGTCCTGCACGGTCGGCACGAAGAGGCCCGCGATATAGGTCAGCACCACGACGGCAAAAACAGTGGCGAACCACGGGTGGCGCTGCACATAGCTCAGATCGCGCCCCTTGACCTCGGCAGGCAGGCGGGTGCTGAAGGCCTGGCTCACGCGGTCGAGCGCGATAGCCATGACCACGATGGCCAGCCCCGCCTCGATCCCACCGCCGATATCGAGGCGGCGCAGGGCGCTGAGAACGTCAAATCCCAGACCTCCCGCACCGATCATCGACGCGATGATCACCATGTTGAGCGTCAGCATGATCACCTGATTGACGCCCACCATCAGCGTCGGCGCCGCCGACGGCACAAGCACCTTCCACATCATCTGCCGCTTGGTGCAGCCGGCCATCTGGCCGGCCTCGACCACCTCGGGCGGCACTGTTTGCAGGGCGACGGTAGAGACCCGGACCATCGGCGGCATGGCATAGATGACCGTGGCGACGAGGGCTGCGACCGGGCCAAAGCCGAAGAGGAAGAGGATCGGAACGAGATAGGCAAAGACCGGAACTGTCTGCATCAGATCGAGGACCGGACGCAGTGCCCGTTCCACCCATGGCATGCGAAAGCTGAGGATACCCAGCGCCAGACCGCCGGCGACGCCGATCGGCACCGCAATGACCACCGAGGCGAGCGTGACCATTGCACTGCCCCATTGCCCGAATATGGCGAGGTAGAGGAAACATACACCCACCAGCAGCGCCAGCCCCCAGTCCCTGGCCACCCGGCCCAGCACGACCATGATCACGATCACCGCGATCCAGCTGAGCGACGGCGCGATCTCGACCGCGTTGCTGCCCTGGCCCTGCACGAACCCGTCGGCAAGTGCTGCGCGGGCCACATCGTAAGGCACCTCGATGATCGCGGAAATGAACCGCGTGAGTTCGCGAAAGGTGAAGAGGCCGAATGTTGCGTCCTCCAGCAGCCAACGCATCGCGTCCGAAATCCATGTCTCCAGCGGCAGTTCCCATGCCTTGGGAAAGCGGATGATCCAACGCGCATCAAACGCCTTGTAGAGCTGGAAGGAGGTAGAAGAGAGCCCCCACGTAACCGCCAGAAGCCCCCACCAGAAGAGGGCACGCGGCGCAATGAGGCGGCGCCAGTTCACGCGGATGCCTTTCGACCGATCAGAACGTCGATCACCGCGCGCCCGTCCACCGTGCCGATGGGCGTGTTGTCCGCGTCCAGCACGCGGTGCGGGCGGTCTGCGGCCTCGACCCGGTCGGCCACGTCGGCGACGCGGTCGGTCGATTTCAGATCGCCCGCGTATGGGCCATCGCCCGTGCCCGGCGACATGATGCTGCGCAGGCTCAGAACCTTGCCGCGCGGTATGTGATGGGTGAATTCCGCGACGTAATCGGTGGCGGGGTTCATCACCAGTTCTTCGGGCGTGGCGGTCTGCACGATGCGCCCGTCCTTCATTACTGCAATCCGGTCCGCCAGGCGGATCGCCTCGTCGAAATCATGGGTGATGAAGACAATGGTTTTCTTCAATAACCCCTGAAGCCGCAGGAACTCGTCCTGCATCTCGCGCCGGATCAGCGGGTCGAGCGCCGAGAACGGCTCGTCCAGGAACCAGATTTCGGGCTCTACCACCAGGCTGCGGGCGATGCCCACGCGCTGCTGCTGTCCACCCGACAGTTGGCGGGGAAAATAGTCCTCGCGGCCCTTGAGGCCGACGGTCTCGATCATCTCGCGCGCCCGCGCTTCGCGTTTTGGGCGGGGCACGCCCTGCACATCAAGCGGAAAGGCGACATTCTGCAACACCGTCAGGTGGGGCAGCAGGGCGAAGTTTTGAAACACCATGCCGATTTTCTTGCGGCGCAGCTGAATCAACTCGTGTTCGGACATCGCCAGCAGGTCTTGGTCGTCGAACAGCACCTCGCCGCCGGTCGGCTCGATGAGCCGCGAAAGGCACCGCACCAGCGTCGATTTGCCGGATCCCGACAGGCCCATGATAACGAAAATCTCACCCTGGCCGATCTGCACATCCGCGGCGCGTACTGCGCCGATCATGCTGCCCTCGCGCAGTTGGTCGGACGTAGGGTCGGGATGGGTACGCAGGAATGCGGCCGGGTCCGGCCCGTAGAGCTTCCATACGTTGCGGCAGACCATTTTCAGCGGACGTTGCATCGTCACCTCGGGATCACCTCAATGCAGCCCGCTGGTGCGGGAGGTTTGCAGAAAAAAGAGTAAAAGGAGGGGGCCACAGCCCCCTCATCCAATCGTCAGGGAGAGTTAGTTGATCCAGCCGTCGACCTTGGCGGCGTTTTGCTCCATCCACGTGTTGGCGACGTCCTCGATCGACTGATCCTCGATGTCGACTGCAACGACCAGCGCGCCCATTTCGTCGTTGGTCAGGGTGTAGTTGCGCAGAATCTCCGCAGCGCCAGGCCATTTCTCCTCGACGCCTGCCCATGCGACCTTCCAGATCGGGCCGGTGGGCTTGGCGCAATCATAGGCTGCATCCGGATTCACGCCCCAGGACGGATCGTCGTAGCATTCGGGGGTGTGGGGCGGGAATTCGACAAAGCTGCCATCGTATTTCACGGTCGACCAGTGTGGCGAATAGATCCACAGCAAAATCGGGGCCTGTCGCTGATAGGCCGACTCGAGTTCGGCAAAGAGGGCGGCGTCGGTGCCCGCGTGAACCACTTCGAAATCAAGCCCGAGCGCCTCGACGCGCTCTTCGTCAAAACCGCCCCATGTCACCGGACCGCCCAGATAACGGCCCATCGGCGCGGTCTCGGAGGTGGCGAATTCGGCTGCGCAATCGTTCAGCGCCTCCCAGTTGGGCAGGCCGGGGCAGCGCTCTTCCATGTAGGTGGGATACCACCATTCCTCGATCGCCTGCATGCCGCCTTCGCCCATGTTGACCACATCGCCGGTGGCGGTCGCCTCGTCCATCGCCTCGCGGCCGGTGGTTTCCCAGATTTCGGTGGCGATATGCAGGTCGCCGGTCTTGAGACCTGCGAATTGCGCGATGTAATCGGCCTGTACCAGTTCGACGTTATACCCGGCTTTCTTGAGTATTTCGCCCAGAATGGTGGTGTTGACGATCTGGCCGGTCCAGTCATGGGTTGTCAGCCTGATCGGGTCCTGGCTTTCGACTTCGGCAAAGGCCGGCGAAAAGGCAGGCACGGCGAACGCTGCGGCAAGTGCGGCAGCGGAGATGGCAGAGGTGAATTTCATGGCAGTCTCCCTGTTTTTATATGGCCCGCTTGGCACGGTGCCGTTTTGGCAGTGTATTCATCCAAGAGTGAACTGCAGAAAACAACATATTGCAACGATTTAGGTGGTTTTATGTTGGAAAATTTCCACAGTCGTGCACAATCCGGGTTGAAGGGCGTCGGAACTGCTGCGGTTTGCGGCGATCGAGCCACAATCCAACCTGGGCAGGACCGTATGGACATCGCGCATCCCAACCACCGACAGCAAGAGATTCTCGATGCGCTACGCCGCGCGGGCGGATCACTGCGTGTGCACAAGCTGGCGAGCGAGCTTCAGGTCTCGGAAGAGACCGTGCGCCGCAATCTCAAGCGGCTCGCCGATAGCGGGCGGGTCGAGAAACTGCATGGTGGCGCGCGGCTGGCCGAGGATGGCCGCGACGGTGATTTTCAGCAACGATTGCGGCTCAGTCCCGAGGCCAAGCAAGTCATTGCGCGGCACGTGGCAGGGCAGGTGCGCGATGGCAGTTCGCTGTTTCTCGATGTGGGCAGCACGACCTCCTACATTGCCGATGCGCTGCGCGATCACTCTGATCTGCTGGTCGTGACGAATTCGGTCTCGGTCGCGTACAAGCTGGCGACGCGCAACGCCAATCAGGTCTACATGGCCGGCGGTGCGCTGCGCGCCCATGATGGCGGGGCCTTCGGGGCCGAGGCGATGAGTTTTGCCAACAATTTCAAGACCGATCTGGCGGTGTTGTCCTCGGCGGGGATCACGGCGCGGGACGGGTTCATGCTGTTCGACCTCGAAGAGGCAAATTTCAGCCGTGCGATCCTGCGCAATGCGCAGCGCCGCTGGGTTGCCGCCGATTCGACTAAATTCGGACGTGCTGCACCGATCACGTTGTGTGATCCGGGATTGATCGACACGCTGATCACCGATGCAGCCCCGCCCACCGATCTGGTACAGGCGGCCTGCCGCTGGGGCACCGAAATCCAGGTGGCAGCAGCATGAGCGGGCTGGACAGTATCGCGCGGGCGGCTGCCCGCATCGCCGAAGAGGCCAGCGCCGTGCCCATGCGGCATTTCCGGCAGGGCAGTCTCGGGATCGAGCTGAAGGGCGATCAAAGCCCGGTGACCGTCGCCGACCGCGCCACCGAAGAAGCAATTCGCGCCGCGCTGGCCGAAGCGTACCCGGACCATGGCATCTACGGCGAGGAGTTCGGCATCAGCGGCTCGCTCGATGGGCCAGCCTGGATCATCGACCCGATAGACGGCACGCGATTCTTCCTGTCGGGGTATCCGACATTCGGCATGCTGATCGGCCATCTGCAATCTGGTGTGCCGCAGGTCGGTGTCGTCCGCATGCCCGCGCTGGACGAGACATATCTCGGCATTCGTGGCGGGGGCGCGACGCTGAACGGCACGCCAATCCGGGCCCGCACCACCACGCGGCTGGACGAGGCCATCGTTTTCGTCAACGAGGCCGAGCGTACACATGCGGACGATCCTGCGCGTTTTGCCCGGCTCTGCAGGATTGGCCATACAACGCGCATGTCCTATGACTGCTATCCGCATGCGATGGTGGCGGCAGGCCAGATCGATGCGGTGACGGATATGGGGCTGGAACCTTATGATTTCCTGCCGCTGATCCCGGTGATCGAGGCGGCGGGCGGGATCATCACCGATTGGCAGGGTCGGACGCTGGGGATGGGTTCGGACGGGCGCGTCGTGACGGCGGCAACACCGCGATTGCACGCAGCGGTGCTGGATGTGCTGAGCGGGTGAGCGGACGTTGCACGCGGCGCGGGCCTCAGCCTGCGCGTACCGCCGCCACATGCGCCTCGAAGCTGGGATCGTTCATCAGCGCCTTGCACCGGTCGAACCGGCCAGTGGCGTAGGCCCAAAAATCCTCGGCCTGGTTGCCGTCAGCGTGCTGGATAAGGCCCCAGAGCGTCCAGAGGAGATCGCACATCGCCTTGTAGATCACCATGCGGCCATGCTCTGCGGCGCTGGGGTCGGCGCCGAAATAAGCGCGCATCAGCTCCATGTCCTGGGCTTCGGTCAGCTCGGCCTCGACCGACAGGTCGCCCACGTCCCAGAGCGGATCGTTCATGCCGGAATATTCCCAATCGACGATCCACATCCTGCCGCCGTCATCGAGGAAATTCTCGCACAAAGGATCGCAATGACACGGGGCCAGTGGCGCGGGGTTGGCGGCCAGCGTTTCCTTTACCGGGGCGGCGGTGGCGACGATTTCATGATAACCGTCGGGCAGGGTCACATCCTTGGTGCCCAGGATCAGCAGATAGTCGTCGATCATGGCGAAGACATCGAACTGGAATTCAAACGTCACACCCGAGCGGTGCAATTTGGCCAGGGCCGCCCCGGCGCGGGCGGGTGATCCGGCACGGCTGGCAAACAGGTCGGGCGTCATCGTCACGATATCCTCGATGACGCGGCTGATCATGATGCCCGAGGTCGCATCGGCCCAGAGCACTTCGGCCGAGACTCCGGCCGCAAAAGCCGCGTCCGCGTTTACAAGTTCCACCTTGCGGTCGATGTAATCCTCGGTGCCGGGGCCGGGGATACGCACGATCATCGACTGGCCGCGCGCATCGACACGGTGCACGATGTTGGTCAGGCCGCCGAGGCGTGTCAGGGCGCATTCATCTACGGTGACATCCTCGAATCCGGGGGTGTTCTGCAGGGCGGCGATGACTTGGGTCGTGTGCTCGGACATGGAGTCTCCTTCAGGATTTCAACCGGGTGTTTTCAGGATCATACAGCGGGCCATCGGCGCGGCTGATGGAATGCCGCTGGCCAAAGACTTCGATTTCAAAACCGCTTGCGTCCCAAAGCGCGCGGGGCAGGTAGGCATGCACTACCATTCGGCCCACGCTATGTCCAAATCCCGACGATGTCACCAGTGACACGGGGCGCTCTGCGTGCAGGATGGTTTCACCGCCAAAGAGTGGCAGCTTGTCCGCGACGGTGAACGTGCAGAGCTTGATCGCGGGGCCGTTTTCCTTTTGCGCTGCCAGAATATCCCTCCCGATGAAATCACCGCCTGATTTCAGATGCACGCGAAACCCCAGACCCGCCTCGATGGGGGTATAGTCGGGTGAGATGTCGCCGGACCAATAGAGATACCCCTTTTCCATACGCAGGCTGTCGATGGCGCGGTAGCCGATATCGCGCAGGCCGTGGGCCTCGCCCGCGCTGCGCAGTTGCTCCATCACGTAGGCACCGAATTCGGTGGGGATGTGCAGCTCCCACCCCAGTTCGCCGACAAAGCCGATGCGCACGGCGCGCACGGGCGCAGCCCCGATAGAGATTTCTCTTGCGGTTGCAAAGGGAAAGGCGGCGTTGCTTATGTCCTCTTCACAGATGGTTTGCAGGATGTCGCGCGCTTTTGGCCCGCAGATATTGAGCACCGCGCGCGCCGAGGTCACCTCGATCAGGTGTACGCTGCCTGATTGCGGCAGGTGGCGACGAATCCAGTCCGCGTCATGGGTGCCAAAGCCCGCGCCGGTGACGATATAGAAATGATCCTGCCCCAGCCGCGTGATGGTCAGATCCGATTCAATCCCTCCTTTTGGGTTGCAGAGTTGCGCGTAAATCACGGAGCCTATTGGCTTATCCATGTTGCAGGCCGCAAGCTGCTGAAGCGTGTCCAGCGTGCCGGGGCCGACCATCTCGAACTTGGCAAAGCTGCTCTGATCGATCAGCGCTGCACCGTTGCGCACGGCATGGTGTTCCTGTGCTGCAAAAGCGTGCCAGCCGGGATCGAGAAAATCGAGCTGATCCACTGGCGGCGTCCCTTCGGGCGCGAACCACAGCGGGCGCTCCCAGCCGTTTTTCGACCCATAAACCGCGCCACGCGCCTTGAGTGCGTCATAGAAAGGCGAGCGGCGCAGACCTCGCGCTGTCTCTGCCTCGGCACCCGGGTAGCGCATCTTGTAATGATGTGCGTAATGCTCCACCGCGCGGGGATACATAAAGGCGCGGGTGCCGTGATGCGGCCCGAACCGGCGGACATCGAGCGGCCACAGATCGAGGCTGGGCCGCCCCTCGGTCAGCCACTCCGCGATCATCTCGCCTGCGCCGCCGCCAGCGGCGATACCGTAGAGGAATCCGGTCGCCATCATCAGATTGTCAAATCCGGGTGCCCAACCCATGACGAAATCGCCATCGGCGGAGTAGGGGATCGGCCCGTTGATCACCTGCCTGATGCCGACCTCGTTGACGACCGGTGTGACACGGCCCGCGAGTTCCGCCAGCGGTGCGAAACGGTCGAGATTGTCGGGCAGCAATTGGCGCACGAACTGGCCGGGAATGCCGCGATCGCCGAAGGGCAGAGTGTCTTCTTCGTAGCCACCGATTACCATGCGCCCGCCTGCGTCGGGCTTGTAATAGACCAGGCGCTCGGGATCGCGCAGCGACGGCAGGCCGCGTACCAGATCAGGATCCGGCAGCGGTTCGGTCACGATATACTGATGTTCGACCGCGCAGGCGGGCACACGCAGGCCCAGCTTTGCGCCCAACTCACGCGACCACATGCCGGCCGCGAGAATGACGTTTTCGGCCTCGTAGTCGCCTTGCGTGGTCATCACGCGGGTGATCCGTCCATCCTTGATCTCGAAATCCGTCACTTCGATGCCCTGCCGGATGTCCGCCCCATGCAGCCGCGCGCCCGCCGCTATTGCCTGACAGAGGCCGGCGGGGTCCACGTGGCCGTCCGACGGGATGAAAGCCGCGCCCTCGATGCCGGTCTCGTCGATATAGGGAAAGAGAGCCTTTGCCTCGGCAGGGGTGATCATGTGCATTTCCAGCTCAAAGCTCTGGGCCATGGTGGTCAGCCGCTGTGCCTCCAGCATACGCTCTTTCGTGGCGGCCAGCCGCAGCGAGCCGACCTTTTTCCAGTCAAATGCCATGCCGGTCTCGGCCTCCAGCGCGTCATAAAGCGCGACAGAGCGTTTCAGCATCCGCGTGGTGTTTCGCGACGAGCGCAGTTGCCCGACAAGGCCCGCCGCGTGCCAGGTCGCGCCTTCGGTGAGCGATGCGCGCTCCAGCAGCACAACGTCGCGTTCGCCGCGTTTGGCGAGATGGTAGGCGGTGCTGCACCCGATAATGCCCCCGCCGATGATCAGGTGTTTCGCTGAATGCTGCGTCATGTCCGTCCCCTTGAGAATCGCATTTCGAACGTTGCATGTTGCTGTCATAAAGCAACGGAAAATGTGGTTTTTTGTTGATTGCGGATTTGACCAGGCGCAGCGCTTTGGGAAAGCAGGATCGAAATGCCGAAATATATCTCAGAATACCGAGCATGCGCTGGCGCTACGCGGGGCGATGACGGTGGCAGAATTGTCGGATCTCATGGCTGGACCAGACCATTCAAGGTGTCGTGCGCCCCATGCAGAAGGCCGGCTGGCTGGAAAGGGCGCATGGCGCGATCTGCAACGCGCCAAACGGAACGCTTTAGCGCGCGCTTTACCGATATGCGGCACCCCGGATTTCCGGTAAACTCTGCACCGGATTGCCGCAGAAGGAGGGCAAGGATGCCGCAATCTTCGTATGTGCCCAAAGGATCAGCCAGTTTCACCATCCCCACAGTGGCGGCACCGCGCGATTTCGATTTTGTGCTGCTGCCCAAGCTGACGATGCTGGCGCTGAGTGCCGCGATCGAACCGTTGCGCGTGGCAAACCAGATTTCGCGGCAGGAGCTTTATCGCTGGCGCACCATGACCACCGATGGGGCACCGATCCGTTGCTCGAACAACCTGCGGCTTGTGCCGGACGGGCCGATGGCCAACGCAAAAAGGGGCAGCCGGGTCTTCATCTGTGCCGGAGTAGAGCCGACCGAGACGCTGAATGCACGGCTGGTGCACTGGACCGCACGGCAGGCGGCGCACGGAATCGCGGTGGGCGCGATCTGTACCGGGGCCTTCACGCTGGCCAAGGCAGGGTTGTTGCGCGGGCGTATCTTTACGCTGCATTGGGAGAACCAGCCGGCCTTTCTGGAGGCATTTCCTGACCTTCTGCCATCGCTGAACCTGTACGAGATTGACGGCGATCTGATGACGGCGGCGGGGGGCAGTGCCTCGACCGATCTGATGCTCAGCGTTATCGAGGATGATTTCGGGCCTGAATTCGCGCTGGTGGTGTCGGACATGTGCCTGCACGGGCGCAGCCATTCCGGGCACGCGCCGCAGAAGACCGCGCAATCGGCGATTCTGGGCAGCCGCAACAAGAACCTTATTGCAGCCATCCGCATGATGCAGGCGCATCTAGAAGAGCCGCTGACCGTGGAGCAGATCGCCCAGGATATCGGTATCTCACGGCGCCAGTTGGAGCGCAGCTTTGCCGAGCACGCGGGGCAGAGCCCGTGGCAGTATTATGCCGATCTGCGGCTCAGCCGGGCCTACGCGCTGCTGTCGGAGACCGATCTGCCGATCACCGAGATCGCCGCCGCCACCGGGTTTGGCGGCACTTCGGCCTTTGCGCGGACCTTCCGGGCAAAGTTCGACACCTCGCCGAGCAAGTTTCGCAAGCGGTGGTGAGTAATCAAGCATGTCCCGCGCGCGCAAGATGAAAAAATGCCCGCCCGGCATCACTTTGGCGCGCAGGCGAGCGGAGAAATCAATCGGATTAATACGTCGTTAACCAAGTCGTACGATGCTCATGCGACGGAAGGATAAGAAGATGTTACGTTCGCTGCCCCTGTTGCCATTGGCCCTGCTCGTCAGTCGGCGTCGGCCAGCGCGTGCAATATCCGCGCCCAGCTGCGGGTGCCCTTGTGGAAACTTTCCATATCGTATTTTTCGTTGGGCGAATGGATAGCGTCGTCGTCCTTGCCAAAGCCGATGAGCATCGCATTCATCCCCAGCACCTCGCCGAAATGGCCGGCGATGGGAATCGAGCCACCGCAACCGACATAAGCCGCCTCTTCGGGCCATTCATCGCTGAGCGCGGCGCGCGCGGCCTCGAAGGCCGGGTCGGAGGTCTGCATGATCCCGGCGCGGCTGCCGCCGTGGGTGTGGAATTCTGCCCTGACGTCGCCGGGCAATTGCGCGGTCACATAGGCGCGAAAGGCGTCGCGGATACGATCCGGGTCCTGGCCTTCGACCAGACGAAAGCTGATCTTGGCATGAGCCTCGGCCGGCAGCACGGTCTTGAAGCCCGCGCCGGTGTAGCCGCCCCAGATACCGTTCACCTCTGCGGTAGGGCGCGACCAGATCATCTCAAGCGGGGTGCGGTCGCGTTCACCAGCGGGGATTCTGAGCCCGACATCCCCCAGAAACCGCGCGTGATCGAAACCCAGCCCGTTCCATTGCGCGCGCACATCAGGATCAAGGTCCGGAATGCCGTCGTAAAAACCACGCAGGGTGACGCGGCCCGTATGA
This sequence comes from uncultured Roseovarius sp., assembly GCA_947503145.1. Lineage (GTDB taxonomy): Bacteria > Pseudomonadota > Alphaproteobacteria > Rhodobacterales > Rhodobacteraceae > Roseovarius. The sequence continues at coordinate 57,206 of CANNCP010000011.1, read as the reverse complement.
TCGTGCAGCCCGGCCACGATCGTACCCAGAACGTGGATCGGATTGGCCGCCAGCCCGCCGAAAAAGCCCGAGTGCAGATCGACATCGGGGCCCTTGATGGTGACTTCTTCGGTCACCATGCCGCGCAGCATCGTGACGATGGCCGGGGTTTTCGACTGAAAGAGCCCGGTGTCACAGATCAATGCCAGATCGGCGCGCAGTTCATCGGCATTTTCCTGCATGAAGGGCACCAGCGAGGGCGAGCCGGATTCTTCCTCGCCCTCGAAAAAGAAGGTGATGGCGCAGGGCAGGGTACCATGCACCTCTTTCCAGGCGCGGCACGCTTCGACAAAGGTCATCAACTGCCCCTTGTCGTCGCTGGAGCCGCGGGCGCGGATCACACGGCCCTTGGGCGTGTCCTCGATCTGCGGATCGAATGGGTCGGTTTTCCACAGGTCCAGTGGATCGACCGGCTGCACGTCGTAATGCCCGTAAAACAGCAGATGCGGGCCGTCTCCCGGCACATGCCCCACGACCATCGGATGGCCCGGCGTGTCGCGTCTTTCTGCGGTGATGCCGAAGCCTTGCAGATCGGCCACCAGCCAATCGGCAGCGGCCCGGCAATCCTTCGCATACGCCGGGTCGGTCGAGATGGAGGGGATCCGGAGCAGCGCCTGCAGACGCTCCAGCGCATCGGGCAATTGGTCGTCTATACGGGACAGAACGGCGTCCAGGGACATGGCGGAACCTCGCGTTGTAATATCTTACTCCCGACCGTAACAGGCGGCGCGGCACTGTCCAGCGGCTTGCCGTGCTGCCATCGTCGGACGCGGCAATTTGTAAGCTGTCGCATCGGCGGGATGTGGCCTATATGCGGCATTGCGGCTACAAAAAGCCGACAAAATGGTCTTGGATGGAAAAAAAGGGAAGAGCCGTTGGATTACTCAGTGAAACTGGATCAGGCGATTGACCGGCTGCACGAAGAGGGGCGGTACCGGACGTTTCTCGATATTGCGCGCCGCAACGGTCATTTCCCACATGCGACGTGGCGGCGACCCGATGGCACCGAACGTGCCATCACGGTCTGGTGCGGCAATGATTACCTCGGGATGGGACAGCATCCGGCGGTTCTGGCGGCGATGCACGAGGCGCTGGAGGCGACCGGCGCGGGCTCTGGCGGGACGCGTAACATTTCAGGGACAACGATCTATCACACGGCGCTGGAGCGCGAACTGGCCGATCTGCACGCCAAGGAGGCGGCCCTGCTCTTTACCAGTGCCTACAACGCCAATGACGCGACATTGAGCACGCTGCCCAGGCTCTTTCCCGGTCTGATCATCTATTCCGACGCGCTGAACCATGCCAGCATGATCGAAGGCGTGCGCCGCAATGGCGGGGCCAAACGGATATTCCGGCATAACGACGTGGCGCATCTACGCGAGCTGATGGCGGCGGACGACCCCCGCGCGCCCAAGCTGATCGCGTTTGAATCTGTCTATTCGATGGATGGCGATTTTGGCCCGATCGAAGCGATCTGCGATCTGGCGGATGAATTCGGCGCGCTGACTTATATCGACGAGGTGCATGCGGTTGGCATGTACGGCCCGCGCGGCGGTGGCGTGGCGGAACGGGACGGGTTGATGGGGCGGCTCGATATCATCAACGGCACGTTGGCCAAGGCGTATGGTGTGATGGGCGGTTATGTGGCGGCCTCGGCCAAGATGTGCGACGCCATCCGGTCCTATGCGCCGGGCTTTATCTTTACCTCGTCGCTGGCGCCTGCCGTGGCGGCCGGCGCGGCGGCCAGTGTTGCGCATCTCAAGCGCGATCCGACACTGCGCACGGCGCACCAGACGCAGGCCCGCATCCTCAAGACCCGCCTCAAGGCGATGGGTCTGCCGCTGGTCGACCACGGCAGCCATATCGTGCCGGTCATCGTCGGCGATCCGGTCCATACCAGGCATCTGAGCGATTTGTTGCTGGAGGATCACGGCCTCTATGTGCAGCCGATCAACTATCCCACGGTGCCGCGCGGAACCGAGCGTTTGCGCTTTACCCCGTCGCCCCTGCACGGAACAGAAGATATCGAACGGCTGGTGCAGGCAATGGACGCGCTTTGGCAGAGATGTGCGCTGAATCGCGCCGATCAATCAGCGTAAGGCTTGGCAGGTGCAATGAAAAACGTCATGTGGTACTGTATTCGGGACCAAAAGAGCAGGGGTCGAATCAAGAGAAACAAGAAACGAACTACAGGTTTCGACGACGAAGGGCAGGTTGCATGATATTGCGTCGTTTTTCGCGCAAGAACGAAGTAAAAGAGGTTGAGTCGCGAGGCTTCGACAGCTTTGAACTGCGACTTGGCGACCTGATGCGCGGTGAGCGCGCCACGCTGGGCAAATCCCTGCTGGATGTGGAACGCGAACTGAAGATCAAGGCCAGCTATGTGGCTGCGATCGAGAATGCCGACCCCGATGCCTTTGACACCCCCGGCTTCATCCCCGGCTACGTGCGATCCTATGCCCGGTATCTCGGCATGGATCCGGATCGTGCCTTTGCGACATTCTGCACCGAGAGCGGGTTTTCTATCGCGCATGGCATGTCTGCGGCGGCGTCGTCGATGCGCAAGTCCGATGACGTGATCACCCGCGTAACATCCAAGCGTGGCGATGACCGGCTGACATCGCCCAGCATGCCGTTCGTGCCTGCGACCGAAAGCCTTTTCTCACGGATTGAACCGGGCGCCGTCGGCTCTGTTACGGTCCTTGTCGCGCTGATTGCGGCGATCGGCTATGGCGGCTGGAGCGTGCTGACCGAAGTGCAGCGCGTGCAGGTCGCGCCGATGGAAAATGCACCCAACGTGCTGGCCGATCTCGACCCGCTGGAGGCTGCGCAGTCGCGGCAGGGTGCCCAGACGACACTGGCGGGGAACTTTGCCGCGCCCGAAGATGAGACGCTGGATCGGCTCTACCGGCCAGAGGCGCTGGATGTGCCTGTGATGGTTGCTCGGGATGCGCCGATTTCGACCCTGGACCCGAGCCAGATAGGCACGTTGACGGCAGCGATGTCGCAGGTGCCGACCAGTTCGACGGGGACCAGTATTGATGCGGCCATCGCTGCGGTGATCAATATCGGCCAGACCAGCCCGCAGGTGGTGGCCCCGCCAACGCCCGGCGTGCAGATGGTCGCGGTACGCCCCGCCTGGGTGCGCGTGCGCGCTGCCGATGGCAGCGTTATTTTCGAGGGAATCATGAATGCGGGCGACAGCTATGACGTGCCCGCGACCGAAGTACCGCCAACCTTGCGTGTGGGCGAATCCGGTGCGATCTATTTCCGCATTGATGGCCAGCATTTCGGCCCCGCCGGCCCGCGCGGCTCCGTGACCAGCAATCTGGCGCTGACTTCGCACAGCCTGGCGGAGACGTTGGAGGTTGCCGACCTCACACGGGATACGGACCTGTCGCGCTATGTGGCAGAGCTTCAGTCGCAGCCCCAGTAATCGGCTGCAGTTTTAGCGGCAGAACGGTCTTTTGGTGTCACAGCGATTGCAGCGGGCGGCGCCTCTCCTTATCTTGACCCCAAGTCCGAAACCGCGAGGCGAGGAGCCTGACAAATGTCCCTCAACCCGATCCGCCCCTGGCGCAACATCTATCGCCGCGAAAGCCGCCAGATCCACGTCGGTTCTGTGCCGGTGGGTGGTGGTGCGCCGATCAGCGTGCAGACCATGACCAACACCGCGACCACGGATGTGGCCGCGACGGTGGCACAAATCCAGGCGGCTGCGGATGCGGGCGCGGATATCGTGCGCGTTTCGGTCCCGGACGAGGCGTCGGCCAAGGCGTTGAAGGATGTCGTGCGCGAAAGCCCGGTGCCGTTGGTCGCGGACATCCACTTTCACTACAAGCGCGGCATCGAGGCGGCAGAGGCGGGCGCAGCCTGTCTGCGGATCAACCCCGGCAACATCGGCAGCCCCGCGCGGGTGCGTGAGGTGATCGCGGCGGCGCGCGATCACGGCTGCTCGATCCGTATCGGCGTGAACGCGGGCAGCCTGGAGCGGCACCTGCTGGAAAAATACGGCGAGCCATGCCCCGATGCGATGGTCGAAAGCGGTTTGGAGCATATCCGCATCCTGCAGGACAATGACTTTCACGAATTCAAGATCAGCGTGAAGGCGTCCGACGTATTCATGGCCGCCGCCGCTTATCAGCAGCTGGCCGAGGCCACCGACGCGCCAATCCATCTGGGCATTACCGAGGCGGGCGGACTGATCAGCGGCACGGTCAAGTCGGCCATCGGCATGGGCAATCTGCTATGGATGGGCATTGGCGATACAATCCGTGTCAGCCTGTCGGCAGACCCGGTCGAAGAGGTCAAGATGGGGTTCGAGATCCTCAAATCTCTCGGGCTGCGGCACCGGGGCGTGAACATCATCAGTTGCCCGTCCTGCGCACGGCAGGGGTTCGATGTGATCAAGACGGTCGAGGCGTTGGAAGAGCGGCTGGAGCATATCAAGACCCCGATGAGCCTCAGTATCATTGGCTGTGTCGTGAACGGGCCGGGCGAGGCGCTGATGACCGATGTCGGCTTTACCGGCGGCGGCGCGGGGTCCGGCATGGTCTATCTGGCCGGCAAGCAGAGCCACAAGCTGAGCAATGACCAGATGATCGCGCATATCGTCGAACAGGTCGAAATCCGCGCAGCCCAGATCGAGGCCGAAGCGGCTGCTGCCGAAAAAGCGGCAGAGTAAGCCGCCATCGGGGCGCGCAAGACAGCTGCGCAGGCTGCGATTTTTGCAAAAGTGAAACGCCCCTGAAACGCTATAGGATTCAGGGGCGTATTTGAGGGTCTCTCAAGGATGCGATTGCGCGGCTCGGGCGTATCAGCTGCGCTCTTCGGCTACGATCTGCTGCATACCGTTCAGCGGCACGTAGCCCCGGATCATCTGGTTGCCCATCACGAAAGAAGGCGTGCCGGAAATGTCCATCTTGGCGGCAAGCGCGTGATTGGCGTCGATCACCGCCGTGACATCTGGGCTGTCCATATGCGCCAGGATCGGCGCCGAATCAAGGCCCAGCGTGTCGGCCAGACGGCCAAGCGTCACGTCGCTGATTTCGCCTTTGAAGTCCATCAACGCATCATGCACCTGTTTGTAGGCGTCGTCGCCCGCGACCTGCATCGTGGCGATGGCAAAGCGCGAAGACAGCAGGGAACCCTCGCCGAGAATCGGGAATTCCTTGATGATCAGTCGGATATTGCCGTCGCTCTGCAATAATTCCGCCACCTCGGGAAACGCCTTGCGGCAATAGCCACAACGGTAGTCGAGAAATTCGACGATGGTGATGTCGCCCTCAGGATTGCCGCCGACCCAGGATTGGCCGTCATCAAAGAGCGCATCGGCGTTGTCGGTGATCAATTCGTCGTCGTTGGCGTTCTGCAGTGCCGCCTGCCGTTCCTCCATCACCGCGACTGCCTCAAAGATCACTTCGGGGTTGTCCAGCAGATAGGCGCGCACTTCGGTGCGAAACGCGGTTCGCTCGGCCTCGCTCATCTCGCCCAGATCGAGGGCGGCGGCAGGGACGGCGAGGACCGCGCCAAGCGCGGCAGTACTGAGAAGCGTGCGGATCATCATCTATTTCCTTTTCGTGGCGGCTTTGGCCGCAGAGAGCACATCCTGCGCCCGTTGCCAACCGGCAGAGCCGCGTGGCAAGAGGTCAGAGGCACGTTTTGCATGCAGGCCCGCATCTTCCATCCGCCCCTGAAGCGCGTAGCGTTCGGCGGTGACGATAGAGGCCATGCCCTTGTTGCCGGATTTGGCATAGGCGACCGCCAGATCGCGCATCACACGCCCGTCACGCCCGTCGCGCGCGCGGGCCTTTTCGAGAACCCGCAGGGCCTTGGCGGTTTGCCCCTGCGCCATCAATGCGCGCCCGTAAGAGCCCAGGATCAGCGGGTGATTGGGGGCTGCATTGACCGCCCGCGCGTAGGCGGCGGTGGCGGCGGCGAACTGGCGGTTCTCCATCAGGATCTGACCGCGCAACTCGTGATAATAGGGGTCGTTGGGGCGTGCTGCGATCGCCTTGTCCATAGCCGCGATTGATTTGGCCAAATTGGAGCGGCGGTGCCAGGCCACCGCCTCGCGCATATATGCCACATCCTTGAAACCACTTTCGCCGGCGCGCGCGATGGTCCATTTCGGGCTGCGCTGAAAGGCAGACAACTTGCCCTTGGCGCGGGCGAACCAGTAGAGGTCATTATTGCTGGGTTTGGCGTTGCCGCCATGGGCATCTGCCATCTGCTTGACCATGCGGTAGCGGTCTGCCGACAGTGGATGGGTGCGCGCGTAGGGGTCTTGCCGGGCTGCCGACAGTGCCTCTTGGCCGCGAAAGATATCCATGACGTCAGCCGCGCCTGATGGGTCCAGCCCGGCGCGCACCATATAGCGCACGGCCGCGTTGTCGGCGCTGCTTTCCTCTGCGCGCGTATGCGAAAAGAGCAGCCGCATGGCGGTGCTGCTCATGCCGGTAGCCATCCCCGCAGCCGCTTGGGCATTGCCGCTGATCACACCTGCGGCAGCCGCCAGCGCCATGCCCAGACCGGCGGCGGTGCGCGCGTTGCGGATGTTTATCGGACGACGTACCAGGTGGCCGTTGGCAATGTGGGCGGCCTCGTGAGCGATCACCGATTGCAGCATCTGCGGGCTCTGCATCTTCAGCAGCAGGCCGGAATGGATAAAGATGTTATCCCGGTCCACCACAAAGGCGTTGAGATTGCGGTCGTCGATGATCAGGATACTCATCCGGCTGGGGCTGAGACCTGCGGCCCTCAGCACCGGGGTGGCCAACGTCTTGAGCGCGTATTCGATATCCGGGTCACGCAGCAGTGTCAGCGCACGAGCGGGTTGCGCCAGCGTAAGCGCCAGCAGCGAGAGAACAGCAAAAAGGCGAACGAGATGCATTGACGGCCCTGCGTGCGTGGGGTGAGTAGGCATATAGGTCTGCTCACTCTAGGAACAATGACATGCAAAACTCAACCCGATCTCAGGTCGATCCCTTTATCGTGATGGATGTGATGGAGGCTGCACGCCGCGCCGAGGCGGCGGGGCGACATATCATCCACATGGAGGTGGGCCAGCCCGGCACGCCCGCGCCTGCAGGTGCGCGCGCAGCGCTGGCCGAGGCGATGGACCGCGACGCGATGGGCTATACCGTGGCGTTGGGGCTGCCGGAACTGCGCGCGCGCATCGCGCAGCTCTATGGCACATGGTATAATGTCGATCTCGACCCGAACCGTGTGATCGTTACGCCGGGGTCGTCGGGGGCGTTTACCCTGGCCTTTACGGCGCTTTTCGATGCCGGCGCGCGGGTGGGGATCGGCGCGCCGGGCTATCCGTCCTACCGGCAGATCCTGCGGGCGCTGGATCTGGTGCCGGTGGATATCGAGACGGCAGCGGAAAATCGCCTGCAACCGGCTCCTGCCGACCTGAAGGGTCTGAACCTCGATGGGTTGATGGTGGCGAGCCCGGCGAATCCGTCGGGCACGATGCTGGACCGGCCCGCGCTGGGGGCATTGATGGATGCCTGCGCCGAAGCGGGTACAAGCTTTATCAGCGACGAGATTTATCACGGCATCGAATACGAGGCCAAGGCGGTAAGCGCACTGGAAATCTCGGACGAGGTATATGTGATCAATTCGTTCTCCAAGTATTTCTCGATGACCGGCTGGCGCATCGGCTGGATGGTGGTGCCCGAGGCCCATGTGCGGGTGATCGAGCGGCTGGCGCAGAACCTCTTTATCTGCCCGCCGCATGCCAGCCAGGTCGTGGCGCTGGCGGCGATGGAGTGCGAGAGCGAGCTGGAGGCCAACATAGCGGTCTACCGGACCAATCGCACGTTGATGCTGGAGGGGCTGCCAAAGGCGGGGTTCGACCGGATCGCGCCGCCGGACGGCGCGTTCTTTGTCTATGCAGATGTCAGCCACTTGACGGATGACAGTCGTGCCTTTGCTGCTGAGATCCTTGAACAGGCTGGCGTTGCCGTGACCCCCGGCCTCGATTTCGACCCCGCACGCGGGGCTGGCACGCTGCGATTTTCCTATGCGCGGGCGACGGCGGATATCGTCGAAGGCCTGCGGCGGCTGGCGGCGTTCATGGCGGCGCGCCAAGCGCAGTAGTACGCGCGCTAACGAACTGATATACTGTGCGGCGAACGGATCCGCGACGTGATCCGAAAACTGGCGAGTGAGCAGATGATCAGGGTATGTCTGGCCCTTCTTGGGGCAATCTGGCTGGCGACCGGTGCCGTGGCGCAGGTCGCAGGCGGGCAGGGGTTCGGTGGGTTGGCGCGGCTCGATACCGGGGCGAGCGGCATCACCGGCACCCGCAGCAGCGTGCGCATCGATCTCGCGCTCAGCCAGGGGGTCCCCTACCGTGTTTTCACGCTGGAGGAACCGGCGCGCGTCGTTCTCGATTTTCGCGAAGTGAACTGGGCGGATGTGATCGGCGATACGCTGAACAGGACAGATAACGTGACCGATGTGCGTGTGGGCGGGTTCCGGCCCGGCTGGTCGCGCATGGTGGTCGATCTGGCAGAACCTTTTGCACTGGAAAGTGCTGATATGCGCGTCGATGAGACCACGGGCGTGGCGGCGCTGCGGGTGATTCTGACACGGGTGGACGAGGCGGAGTTTGCCGCACGGTCCGGCCTGCCGGCGTCGCCTGCCTGGGATGTCCTGCCCGGAGGGGAAGCGACCGGCAAGCGGCCTGCGCGCGATCCGGACGCACCGTTGCTGATCGTGCTCGATCCGGGGCATGGCGGCATTGACCCTGGCGCGGAATCGGGCGCGGTGGTGGAAAAGGACCTGATGCTCAGCTTTGCACGGCAATTGAAAGAGGCACTGCTGCGCGCCGGCGGCGTAGAGGTGATCCTGACCCGCGAGGATGACAGCTTTGTTTCACTGGAGCGGCGGGTGGCGATCGCGCATCGCACGGGTGCGGATGTGTTTTTGTCATTGCACGCGGATTCGCTGGGCGAGGGATCGGCGCGCGGGGCAACGGTCTATTTCCTGTCAGCGGACGCGTCAGACGCGGCAAGCGCCGCACTGGCCGAGCGGCATAACCGCGCCGACCTGCTGGCCGGGCTGGACCTGACCGGCACCGATGACATCGTGGCCGATATCCTGATGGATCTGGCCCGGATGGAGACCCAGCCACGCGCCGACATGCTGGCGCGCGCGCTGGTGCTGGGGATCAAGGAGATGGGCCTGCCGCTTAACAACCGGCCCTTGCGGGGTGCCAGCTTTTCGGTGCTGAAGTCGCCCGATATTCCGTCGATCCTGCTGGAGCTTGGCTTTATCTCAGATGGTCGTGATCTGAGCAACCTGGCCGATCCGCAGTGGCGCGACCAGATGGCAGTGGCGATCAGCGACGGGATCAAGGCATGGCTGATCGCAGATGCTGCAGCGGCCGAACTGGTCCGTCAGTGATGCCCCGCCGGGCGATGCGCGGAAACCGGCGCAGCGGTGTCTGTGTTCTTTTTTGACGCAAGGGCCGCGGATCCCTATATGGAACTCTTGAACAGGCGAATTGGGGGCGGAATGCTCAGATCACTGCTGACATTTTTCGGATCGATCTTCACATTGGTGACACTGAGCCTGACAATGGTCGCGCTCAGCATCGGCGCGATTTTCTACATCTACGGTCGTGACCTGCCCAGTCACCAGAGCCTGGCCAACTACACCCCCCCGACGATCAGCCGGATTTTCTCGGGCGAGGGGCGGATCATCGACGAATTTTCCCGCGAACGGCGGCTCTTTACCCCGGCCGAGGAAATCCCCGATCTGATCAAGCAGGCCTTTATTTCTGCCGAGGACAAGAATTTTTACAGCCATTCGGGGTTTGATGCGCGCGGCATCGTCGCCGCCGTGGTCGAAGCGGTGCGCACCCGCGGCCAGACGGTGCGCGGGGCGTCGACCATCACGCAACAGGTAATGAAGAACTTTCTGCTGTCGGGCGATCGTCGACTCGAACGCAAGATCAAGGAAATCATCCTCGCCACCCGGATCGAAGAAACGCTGCCCAAGGAAAAGATTCTTGAGCTTTACCTGAACGAGATTTTCCTCGGCCAGAACTCTTACGGTGTTGCCGCAGCCTCGCAGACCTATTTCAACAAATCGCTGAATGAACTGGCCCCGCATGAGGCCGCATTCCTAGCCTCCATGCCCAAGGCGCCGAGCGACTATCATCCGGTGCGCGCCGCCGAACGGCTGAAACAGCGCCGTGATTACGTACTGCGCGAAATGGCCGATAACGGCTATATCACTCGCACTGCCTACAAAGAAGAGGTGGCCGCGCCGCTGCGCTCGGTCCAGAACGGCGATTTTGAACCGTTTTCGAAATCACTGCCGCCGCGCGATTATTTCACCGATGAAATCCGTCGTCAGTTGAGCCGTGATTTCGGCGAGGGCGAATTCTTTACCGGCGGTCTGTCAGTGCGGGCCACGGTCGATCCCGAAATGCAGGTCGAGGCGGCGCTGGCGCTGCAATCCAAGCTGGAGGAATTTGACCGTCAGCGCGGCAGGTGGCGCGGCACCGGCATCACACTGCCCCCCGAGGCGCTGACAAGCGAAGAGGCGTGGCGCGAGGCGCTGGAGTCGGCGGATGTGGCGCGCGATATTCAGCTGGACGGGCACTGGTATCCTGCCGTTGTGCTGAAGATCGAGGACCAGAGCCTGCATGTCGGAATCGAAGGTGTGGCCGAGGCCGAAAGCGAGCCGCATGTCGTCCCGCGCAAGGACATCGGCTGGTTGCCCGGCAACTTTCAAAAGACGTTTCAGCTGGGCGATGTGGTGCATGTGCGCCGCATGACCCGTGAAGATGGCAGTTTCATCCGCTGGACCCTGCGGCAGGTGCCCGAGGTGCAAGGCGGCTTTATGGCGATGGACGTCAATACTGGGCGTGTGATCGCAATGCAGGGCGGATTTTCCTACCAGCATTCTGTCTTCAACCGTGCCACGCAGGCCAAGCGGCAGCCTGGTTCCAGCTTCAAGCCGTTCGTCTATGCCGCAGCCCTCGACAGCGGTTACAGCCCGGCGACGATCGTTGTCGACGCGCCCATCGAGATCAACACGCCGCAGGGCCTGTGGCGTCCCAGAAACTCGTCGAACAAGTTCTACGGGCCGACCCCGTTGCGGACGGGGATCGAACAGTCGCGGAACCTGATGACGGTTCGCTTGGCCCAGGAGATCGGGATGGACACTGTGGCCGCCTACGCCGAGCGTTTTGGCGTCTACGACGATATGGGGCTATATCTGGCCAACTCGCTGGGTTCGGAGGAAACCACACTTTTCAATATGGTCGCAGCCTATGCGATGTTCGCCAATGGCGGCGAGCGCGTGGAGCCGACGCTGGTAGACCGGGTGCAGGACCGCAATGGCGATACAGTCTATCGCCACGATCCGCGCCGCTGCGTCGATTGCTTTGACCCTGATATCCCGCCGACGCGCGGCCCGCGTATCGTGTCGGACCGTGAACGGGTGATCGACGCGGTCACCGCCTATCAGTTGACCTCGATGATGCGGGGGGTGGTGCAGCGCGGTACGGCAGCAGGCAATGTCCGCCTCAACGTGCCCGTAGCGGGCAAGACCGGCACTACTAACGATGCGCGCGACGTGTGGTTTGTGGGCTTTACCAGCAACATCGTTGCGGGCTGCTATATCGGCTATGACCAGCCACGCAGCATGGGCCGCGGGGCGTATGGTGCGGGTATGTGCGGACCGGTGTTCACCCAATTCATGCGCAAGGCGACCGCGAAATATGGCGGCGGCGAGTTCGAGCTCCCCCCCGGCGGTCATTTCATCAAGATCGATCGCTATACCGGTGCGCGGCTGCCTGACAATGCCAGCGGTCAATATGTGGTCGCCGAATACTTCCGCGACGGCGAAGAGCCGATCTTTGGCCTGGCCTATGATGGTGGCTTTGCAATGGGCAACGATCTGGAACTGTTCCAGTCCGACGAAGAGGCGACCAAGGAACTGACCACATCGACCGGAAACACAGCGGTTGTGGGCGGAAAGGCGACCTTCGGCTCGATGAGTTCGGGCGGGCTGTACTGACGCGTTTTGCCCGTTTGCGGAAACGGAAGCGGGATAAAGCGTCCGGGGAACTGGCCGCGCGGCTCATCCGCCCTTGCGGGCGTCCTCGCGCGGTGCGGCGCATCTTGTCCGTGCCCGGCGCCTGAGTTACACCCAAAAAAGACAAACAAAAGGTCCGAATATGAGCGCGGAAATCCAATCTCTGACAGCCGAAATCGAAAACTCTCTGGAACTTCTGCGCCAGCGGATGGATTGGGAGACGGCACAGCACCGGCTGGAGGAATTCAATGCGCGGGTCGAGGACCCGAACCTATGGGACGATCCGGCCAAGGCACAAAAGCTGATGCGCGACCGGCAGGGACTGGTGGACGCACTGGAGACCCACGACATGATCCAGCAGGAACTGTCGGACAATCTGGAACTGATCGAGATGGGCGAGATGGAGGATGACGCCGATGTGGTCGCTGAAGCGGAGACGGCAATCAGGGCGTTGAAGAAACGCGCTGCTGCCAGGGAACTGGAGGCGCTGCTGAACGGCGAGGCCGACGGCAATGACACTTTTCTGGAGATCAACGCAGGCGCCGGCGGCACCGAGAGCTGCGATTGGGCCGGCATGCTGGCGCGCATGTATGTCCGCTGGGCGGAAAAACACGGCTATACGGTGGAGTTGCAATCGGAACAATCGGGTGATGAGGCGGGCATCAAATCCGCCGCCTACAAGATCAGCGGGCACAATGCCTATGGCTGGCTGAAATCGGAGAGCGGCGTGCACCGGCTGGTGCGTATCTCGCCCTTTGACAGCGCGGCCAAGCGGCACACGTCGTTCTGTTCGGTCTGGGTCTATCCGGTGGTGGACGACGATATCGACATCGACGTGAATCCGTCGGATATCCGCATTGATACCTATCGCAGTTCGGGCGCGGGCGGGCAGCATGTGAACACCACCGATTCGGCGGTGCGGATCACCCACCACCCCACCGGCATCGTCGTGACAAGCTCGGAAAAATCGCAGCACCAGAACCGCGATATCGCCATGAAGGCGTTGAAGTCACGCCTCTACCAGGTAGAGTTGGACCGCCGTAACGCAGCCATCAACGAGGCGCATGATGCAAAGGGTGACGCTGGATGGGGCAACCAGATCCGGTCTTATGTGTTGCAGCCTTACCAGATGGTCAAGGATCTGCGCACCAACTACGAGACATCCGATACCAAGGGTGTACTTGACGGCGATCTTGATCCGTTCATGGCTGCAACGCTGGCGCAGAATGTCAGCGGCAAGAGCCGGGCAGAGGCGCAGGACGACTGAGTTTTACGCTCGGCCTGGTTCGGGCGGGGTAGATGAGTATTTTGGGAAAAATGAAGGGGACGCGGCGCTGACGGCGCGGCCTGCGTCCTTGTCGCAAACCTTGGTCGTCGGGGTCTTGTGCATGCGGGCGCGCTGCGCTTTGCTGGGACGGGAGGACTGGCATGGATGATGTACTGAACATGGAGGCGCGGGCGCAAGCGGCAGCAATCGCGACGGGCAGGATCAGCGCCGAAGACCTGATGTGTGCGACACTGGCGCAGATCGAGGCGACGAATGGTGCGGCAAATGCGATCGTCTCGCTGCGCAGCACCAAAGACCTGTTGGCCGAGGCGCGCATGGCTGACCGCGCCGACGCGCGCGGCCCGCTGCACGGCCTGCCGGTGGCGATCAAGGACCTGGCGAACGCGAAGGGCTTGCCAACGACGCAGGGGTCGCCGCTCTTTGCCGGGCAGGTGGCGCAAGAAGATGATCTGCATGTGGCGCGTATGCGCGCGGCGGGTGCGATCATAATGGGCAAGACCAACACCCCGGAATTTGGTCTTGGCAGCCAGACCTATAATCCTGTTTTTGGCGTCACATCAAACCCTTATGATGAAACTCTCACCTGTGGCGGGTCCTCGGGTGGGGCGGCGGTGGCGCTGGCGCACCGGATGGTGTCGCTGGCTGATGGATCGGACATGATGGGCAGCCTGCGCAACCCGGCGGGCTGGTGCAATGTCTACGGCATGCGGCCCAGCTGGGGCACTGTGCCGGGCGCGATCAAGGGCGATGCTTTCTTGCACCAGATATCGACGAACGGCCCGATGGCGCGTAGCCCGGACGATCTGACGTTGTTGCTGGAGGTGATGGCGGGGCCTGATCCGCGCCAGCCGCATGGCTGTGCGTTGGAACCGGCGCGTGGCGCAGGGCAGCGGATCGGCTGGCTGGGCGACTGGGGCGGGGCATTGCCATACGAACCCGGCATTCTGGCACTTTGCAAGGCGGCGCTGGGGGCGTTCATCGGGGCAGAGGTGGATGCGCTTGAGGCACCCTTTTCGCGCGACGCGCTCTGGCAGAGCTGGACGGATTTGCGCAGTTGGGCGGTGGGCGCGTCGCTGGCACCGATGCTGGCAGACGAGGCGATGCGCGCGCGGCTCAAGCCCGAGGCGATCTGGGAGGCGGAGCACGGGGCGGCACTGAGTGCGATGCAGGTGCACCGTGCCAGCGTGACCCGGTCGGAGTGGTTCACCACTGCCGCAGCTCTGTTTGATCGCTACGATGTATTGGCGATGCCGACGGCGCAGGTCTGGCCGTTTGCCCATGACCAGGCCTGGCCAAGAGAGATTGATGGCGTGGAAATGGACAGTTACCATCGCTGGATGGAATGCGTGGTGCCCGCCAGCCTGATCGGGCTACCGGTAGTGGCGGTGCCTGCGGGCTTTGGCGAGGCCGGGCTGCCGATGGGGCTGCAACTGATCGGGCGGCGCGGTGCGGACCGCGATCTGTTGGCGCTGGCGCAACGCTATCATGAAGCAACAGGCTGGCCGCAGGCGCGCCCACCGCAAAGTTGCGCCTGATATATAGATTATATTTGCGCAACGCCGCCCGCCCGCTAATCTGACGCGGGCGGAGCGGGGAGGAAAGCCATGCCAGAAAACCAAGCGGCAGATATCGGCGCGCCAGATCTGGGATCTGTCAGCTTTGCGATGCTGGGCGAGGCACTGCGGCGGGGCTGGGCGGACATGCGCCGGGCGCCGGGTTACGCGCTGCTGTTTGCCGGGGTCTATGTCGCCTTTGGCTGGGTTCTGGCATGGGTCACGCTGGCGACAGGGCGCAGTTACTGGCTGGTCTTTGCGGCGGTGGGCTTTCCGCTGTTCGGGCCATTCGCGGCGGTCGGGATATATGAGGTGTCGCGTCAGCTGGAACTGGGCAAGGCTTTGAATGCACGGTGGATTTTCGGTGTGATCGCGCATCAGAGGCGGCGGCAACTGCCGTCGCTCTGTGTTATCATCATCATGGTGTTCCTGTTCTGGTTCTTTCTCGCGCACATGATCTTTGCGCTGTTCATGGGGCTGTCGGTGATGACGAATGTCTCGTCTTCCTACGCGGTGTTTCTGACTGCGAACGGGCTGAGCATGCTGGCGGTAGGCACCGTTGTCGGTGGGGTTTTCGCGCTGTTTATTTATGCGATCACGGTGATCGCGCTGCCGATGCTGCTGGACCGTGAAGTTGATTTCGTGAGCGCGATGATTGCCAGTGTCGGTGTGGTGACGGCCAGTCCGGGGCCGATGCTGGTCTGGGCGGTCCTGATCGCTGTGACGACCTTCGTGGCGATGATCCCGGGGTTTATGGGGCTGTTCATCGTGCTGCCATTGCTGGGGCACGCGACATGGCACCTTTACCGGCTGGTCCGTGCGGCGGCTGAGGGCTGAGCCTTTTGCATCAGATCACGACCTAAAGCGTTGTGCGAAAAGCTGCCTCACCGCCTTTTGTGAAACGCGCGTAACATACAGGCGTCGCGCTTGATGGCGGGGTGAGTATTCTGGCCCGGGCCACCCACATGCGGCGTGCTGACCAGATTGCCCTTGGTCGAGTAACACCACGGATGGCAGGGGCAGCGGATCGCGCCCTGATCTTGCGCGGGGCATCGACCAGGATCATGCCGCGGTGGCGGCAGATGTTTTGAAAGACCCGCATTTCGCCGTCCTTGCCCCGGATCAGCAACAGCGGCATGCCAAGGAATTCCAACGGCACCGCATCGCCCGGTTCGGGCACGTCGAAGCCTATCCAGACGTCCGTGATCCTGTGGGGTCGCTTTCGCACGGTGCGGAACACGCTGCCGCGTCTGGTGAATGCTCTAACGAAAGGGTTGGTCGGGTTGCAGCAGGTTGGCGTAAAAGGGCGCCACCACATCGCGGGTGATCAGACCGGCCTGGCGGGCTGTGGCCAGGACGACACCGGTGTTGCGGCCCAGATGTTCGTAGACCATGCGCGTGGCGCGGATGCCGGTCACCTTTTCGCGGACGGTACGGGTCACGTAGCCGACCCAGAGATTTTGCTGAAATGAGGTCTCCTGAGCCAGAAAATTGAACGAGCAGGCCAGGGAATTCTGATGCGTGACGATCATCATGATGCCTTCTTCCTGGCGCATCACGAAGCCGCGATACTCGCGGTCACGCGGGTCAGTCGAAAGGCCCTGATGGCGCAGCGCATCACGCGGCTCGAACCCGCGCACGAGAGTATATCCGTCGCGGCGATAGACATAGACTAGGCCGACGACGAACTGGGTTTCGTCGATAAAGCTGCGGCGCACGAAGCGGTAGAAGCCGTCGGGGAAAAGCGGTGTGGGCACCTCGACCGGGGCGCGCCCGAAAAAGCCGCTCAGCGCGGGGTGGCCCAGCAGGTCGAATCCAGCCTCGCCGAGGTTTTCGGCGGGTTCCAGCAGGATGCGGGCATCGACACCAAAAAACGCGCAGATACGGTAGAGCACGTCAGGGCGTGGAAAGCTCTCGCCGGACAGATACCTGTTGAATTGGGTCCGGTTGATCCCCAGATTGCGGCAGAGCTCGGCCACCGACGGGTAGTTGGCGCTGAGCGCGCGCAGGTTCCTGCCAAAGACTGCGCGCAACTCTGCAGGGTCCGCATCGGCCTGCGAACGGTTGTCAGATTTCAGACGGCTCACGGTTGACACCGAATCCGCTCAGGTGGATACATGCCGAAAGGCCCCGAAAATTGCTTCTCTTTTCCACTTGCATCACGATTTTGCGCCGCTGTCACGGGTGGTGACGCTAATTGGCGTCAATATTTTTAAATCTTGACACAAATAGACCTCGGCGGACGCTGAATTGAACATGTTCCTCAGGTTCGGCGCAGGACATTCTGATGTCATAAGACATATTGCAGATCGGGGGAAACATGCACGGTGTTGTTCTTTGGAGTGATCAGGCACAGAACCGGGCTGTGATCTGGTGCGAGGATCATGGTGATCTGGCGTTTTATCGCGGTCAGGGCAGCGATGCCGGGGCCACGGCAGGACTCAAGGCCGGTGACATGATCGCGTTTGATCTTTGCGAAGGCGGTGAGATGCGCCTGGTGCGCCAGCCGCGTCTGGTGGCGCAGGAAAGCCATCCAACCCTGTCTCGGGCGCTGCGGCAGGCCGGGGTCAATGCCGGTGCCCTGCCAGACACCAGAATGGACCTGCCGGGGACCGCGTCCGTCACGGCCGAAGGTAAGCGTTCGGGAAACGTGGTGCCGTTTCGCATGCAGCGTTGCGCCGAGATCGCCTGAGACGCGCAGCCCGAACCAGAAAATATGAGATGTGATAAAAGCGCGGAGTGGGGCACCCCGCGCTTTTATGTTTTGCGACTCAGACGCCGCGGGACAGGGCGGCGACGCCGGTGCGGGCAATGTCCGACAGGCCCAAGGGGTGCATGAGATCGGCGAATGCGTCGATCTTGGCAGAGGTGCCGGTGATCTCGAACACGAAACTGTCCAGCGTGCTGTCCACCACATTGGCGCGAAAGATATCCGCCAGACGCAGCGCCTCGACCCGCTTGTCACCTTTGCCGACGACCTTCAGCAGTGCCAGTTCGCGCTCGACCGCGCGGCCCTCGACCGTCAGATCATGCACCTCGTGTACTGGCACGATGCGGCCTAGCTGTGTCTTGATCTGCTCGATCACCTGCGGCGTGCCGGTGGTGACGATGGTGATGCGGGACCTGTGCCCCTCGTGGTCGATCTCGGCCACCGTCAGGCTGTCGATATTGTAGCCACGCCCCGAGAAGAGGCCGATCACGCGCGCCAGCACGCCCGCCTCGTTGTCGACGATGACCGCCAGCGTGTGACTCTCCTCCACGTCCGAGAAGGTGGGGCGCAGATTATAGGCCGAATGCTTGTTCGAGCCTTTCTTGATTTGCAGTGCGGACATTTGCAGCGTCCTTCTATTTTGCGTTTGCGATGAGCCGAGGCTTGTCTGGACAGTGTCGTGAGCAGGGTGGGGTCGAGAGCCACCCTGGATATCACACCATCACCGCACCCTTGGATCCGATTGCGTCCTTGGTTGACGCCTCGCCCATCAACATTTCGTTATGTGCCTTGCCCGACGGGATCATCGGAAAGCAGTTCTCGTGCTTTTCCACCAGACAGTCAAAGATCACCGGCCCGTCATGGTTGATCATTTCCATGATCGCATCATCAAGATCGGCGGCATCGTCGCATTTGATCCCCTTGGCGCCGAACGCCTCGGCCAGCTTGACGAAATCGGGCAGCGCCTCGGACCAGCTGTGCGAATAGCGCTCGCCGTGCAGCAGTTCCTGCCACTGGCGGACCATCCCCAGCCGTTCATTGTTGAGGATGAACTGCTTGACCGGCAGGCGGAACTGCACGGCAGTGCCCATCTCCTGCATGTTCATCAGCCAGCTCGCCTCGCCCGCGACATTGATCACCAACGATTCCGGGTGCGCCATCTGCGCACCGATGGACGCCGGAAAGCCGTAGCCCATGGTGCCCAGACCGCCGGAGGTCATCCAGCGGTTCGGGTCCTCGAAGGTCAGGTACTGTGCCGCCCACATCTGGTGCTGACCCACTTCGGTACAGATGTAGCGGTCGTATTTCTTGGTCAGCGCCTCCAGACGCGTCAGCGCGTGCTGCGGCTTGATCACGCGGCCGGTCTGTTTGAACGCCAGGCAATCGACTTTGCGCCATGTGTCGATCTTGGCGCTCCATTTCGCCAGCGCCTCGCGGTTGACCTTGCGGCCGCGCGATTTCCAGACCTTGAGCAGATCCTCCAGCACATGCGCCACATCGCCGACAATCGGGATGTCGGCCTTGATCACCTTGTTGATCGAGGAGGGATCGATGTCGATATGCGCCTTTACCGAGCCGGGAGAAAATGCATCGAGCCGCCCGGTGATCCGGTCGTCGAACCGCGCGCCGACATTGATCATCAGATCGCAGTCATGCATCGCCATGTTTGCCTCGTAGAGCCCGTGCATGCCCAACATCCCGAGCCAGTGCTGCCCCGAGGCCGGGTAGGCGCCAAGGCCCATCAATGTCGATGTGATCGGGATGCCGGTCGCCTCGACCAGTTCGCGCAGCAGCTGACTGGCGGCGGGGCCGGAATTGATCACGCCGCCGCCGGTGTAAAAGACCGGACGCTTGGCCGTCTCCAGCGCGGCGACCAGTTCGGTGATCGCCTCCATGTCGCCCTTGACCTGCGGCTGGTAGTGGCTGACGCGCACTTTTTGTGGCGGCGTGTACTCGGCGCTGGCGAACTGCACGTCCTTGGGGATGTCGATCAGCACCGGACCGGGGCGCCCGGCGGTGGCCACGTGGAACGCCTCGTGAATGACGGTCGAAAGTTTTGCCGTGTCCTTGACCAGCCAGTTATGCTTGGTGCAGGGGCGGGTGATGCCCACGGTATCAGCTTCTTGGAATGCGTCCGAGCCGATCATGAAGGTCGGCACCTGCCCGGTGAGCACGACGATCGGGATGCTGTCCATCAGCGCATCCGTCAGGCCGGTCACGGCATTCGTGGCCCCCGGTCCGGATGTGACCAGCACCACGCCCGGCTTGCCGGTGGCGCGCGCATAGCCCTCGGCGGCATGCACTGCGCCCTGTTCATGGCGCACAAGGATGTGGCGAATGTCGTTTTGCTGGAACACCTCGTCATAGATCGGCAGCACCGCGCCGCCAGGATATCCGAATACGACGTCCACGCCCTGATCCCTGAGGGCCTGAACCACCATTTTCGCTCCGGTCATCTGACGTGTCATCGCTTTGCTCCGTTCATGACATGCATTTTTCAGGTCTTGCGCATAAAAAAGCCCCCGAAAATTCGGGGGCGCATGGGGTACCGTTCAGGGTGTCCGTTACCGGCCCATGCGCCATTCGCCTACGACTACGATCAGTTGGGCCACGGGGGCGCTCCTTATGCTGCGTGTGCGAGACAATATTGGCGGGGCCGGAAGCCGTCAAGCGGCAATTGCAGCAAAAATGTCGCGGGACGGCTTCGCTCTTTGCATTTGTTGCGTGCAACGCTCGGCAGTGATCGCAGTACGACGTATGGAGGACGGGCCGGCCGGGCAGCCGTTCGGTTCTTCGCGGTGCCGCCCTGCTTCTTCTTGCTGTAAAATATCCCCGCCGGAGGCTCCCGACTGCAAGGCAAACGCCCCGGCAGGAGTATACCAGACCGCGCCGGTTCTCGGCGCTGCCAATGTAGCGGCGAAAGGCGTCGGGTCACGGCAAGCCTCATGACGATTATCCGCTCCCGACTGCTCAGGTTTTTTCATCATCCAGCACCTTTCGGGCCACGCGGAAGCATTCGAGCGCCTGCGGCACGCCGCAATAGATGCCGATCACATGGATGATCGCGCGGATCTCGTCGCGGCTCACGCCATTTTTGCGCGCGCCGCGGCAGTGGGTTTCCCATTCGTGCATCTTGCCCAATGCGCCGATCATGGCGAGGTTCATCATTGACCGGGTCTTGGGCTCGATCACATCGTCGCCCCAGCCGAACCCCCAGCACCACGCGGTCATTGCCTCCTGGAAGGGGCGGGTAAAATCATCGGCGGCCGCGAGGTTCTTTTCGACATATTCCGCACCCAGCGTCGCCTTGCGCTGTTCCAGTCCCTTCACGAACAGGTCTTCGTCAAATGTATCCATTGTCACAGGTCCTTGTTGCTTGCGTTCCGGGGCGAAAATCGCAGGATCAGTTTAATAGCACGCTTCCAGCGAAAATCAGTGTCTCCTTGCACGGTGCCATGTCCAGCATAATTCCCAGCCCTGCGGACGTGGGTACCAAACTAAGAGGGGCGACAAGATCGCGCTATAGGATCAAACGGTGAATTCCGCCAGTTTGGCCCCCGACACGCGGAGCACTTCGGCAGGAGGCGCCCCAAAGACGTGGCGGGGCGTGCCCGCGGCGGCCCATATCCGGTCGAATCGCATCAGACCGGGGTCGAAAAACGCACGCGGCGGGGTCAGGTGCCCGATCGGGGACACACCGCCGATGGCAAAGCCGGTCTGCGCCCGGATCAGCGCGGCATCGGCCTTGCCCAGATCTTCGCCCGCCAGCGCGCTGGCGCGGGCGGGATCGACCTGCGCACCGCCTGCCGTGACAAAGAGGATGGCTGCCCCTGACTGCGCGCCGGCAAAGATGATGGATTTGGCGATCTGGTCGATCTCGCAACCCACCAGGTCGGCGGCCATCTGCGCGGTGGTGGCCTGACCGATCTCCTGAGGGGGGCAGTCCAGACCGGCATCGACGAGGGCTCGGGTCACGCGTTTCAGGCTCTTGCTCATCTGCGGCTCTCCTTTGGGCGTGGTTTTATGTGGCATGTGTGCCATTGACCAGCCTGGCCCGGCTTGTATCACTGGACGGATGGATTTCGCTGCCCGCATTACTCGCCTGCCACGCCCCTTCGAGCCCGAGCACGGGGCCGAAATGCGCGCGCTTTTCCCTCAGTTCAGCGGCGATCTGGCCGCTCTGATCGACGGGGCCGCAGGGTGTAGCCCGTACCTGCGCACGCTGATGCAGCAAGAGGCGGAATGGCTGCCCGGCGCGTTGGCCGAACCCGAGGTCGCCCGGGACGCCGTCCTTGACGCCTTGCGCGGCAGGGACGGGGGCGGCAGGCCGCTTGCCGCGCTTTTGCGTCAGGCCAAGCGGCGCATCGCGCTGCTGGCGGGGTTGGCCGATCTGGCCGGTGTCTGGACGCTGGAGGATGTGACCGGCGCGCTGACCACCCTGGCCGATCTGGCCTGCGACGCGGCGATGAAAGATGCCGTAGCCACCGAGATCAGGCGCGGCAAGCTGCCCGGCGCGAGCGAGGATGACATTGCCACCGTCGGCGGGATGGTCACGCTGGCGATGGGCAAGATGGGCGCGGGCGAGCTGAATTACAGTTCTGATATCGACCTCATTTGCCTGTTTGACGAAACCCGGTTTGACCCCGCCGACTTTCACGAGGCGCGCGCATCCTTCGTGCGGGCCACGCGGCGCATGACCGCGCTGCTGAGCGACCGGACAGGCGACGGCTATGTGTTTCGCACCGACCTGCGGTTGCGGCCCGATCCGTCGGTCACGCCGGTCTGCATGGCGATGGCCATGGCAGAAACCTATTACGAAAGCCTGGGCCGCACCTGGGAGCGCGCAGCCTATGTCAAGGCGCGCGCGGCGGCGGGCGATCTGGCGGCGGGGCTGCGGTTTCTGGAGGTCCTGACACCTTTTGTCTGGCGTAGGCATCTGGATTTCGCGGCCATCGAGGACGCCCATAACATGCGTCTGCGCATCCGCGCCCACAAGGGGCTGGGGGGGCGGATCGACCTGAATGGGCACAACATGAAGCTGGGGCGCGGCGGCATTCGCGAGATCGAATTCTTTACCCAGACCCGGCAGATCATCGCGGGCGGACGCGATGCCGATCTGCGCGTGCGTGGCACCCAAGAGGGTCTGGCGCTGCTGGCGGCCAAGGGCTGGGTGCCCCAGGAGGCGGCAGAAGTGTTGACCGGGCATTACCGGTTCCATCGCGAGGTCGAGCACCGGCTGCAGATGCTGCGTGACGCGCAGACCCATGATCTGCCCCAATCGCAGGATGAATGGGACCGTCTGGCGGCCTTCATGGGACGCGGCGCCGATGATCTGCGCGCCGAACTGACCGAGCGGCTGGAGGCAGTGGATGAGATGATCGAGCATTTCTTCGATCCCGGCGCAGATGCGACGCCGCGCCCGCCCAGCCCCGACGAGGTCGCCGATCTGCCCCAGGAGATCATGGCGCGCTGGCCCAGTTATCCCGCACTGCGTTCGGCCCGCGCGGTCGAGATTTTTCGCCGCCTGCGCCCGGACATCCTGTCACGGCTGGCCGCCACGTCGCAGCCGTCCGAGGCGCTGGTGGCGTTTGACGGCTTCCTGTCCGGCCTGCCTGCCGGGGTTCAGGTTTTTTCGCTTTTCGAGGCGAACCCGCAATTGATCGACCTGCTGATTGATATCGCGGGCACCGCTCCTGCGCTGGCCACATACCTGTCGCGCAACGCTGTCGTGTTCGACGCGGTGATCGCGGGAGATTTCTTTGCCGCCTGGCCCGACCGTGCGACGTTGCTGGAGGCGTTGACGACAACGCTGGCGGCAGAGACGGATTACGAGGCGCGGCTTGATGCGGCGCGGCGCTGGCGGCGCGAATGGCATTTCCGCATCGGTGTGCACCATCTGCGCGGGCTGATCTCGGGGGGCGAGGCGGGCGCACAATATGCCGACCTGGCCGATACGATCCTGACCGCCCTCTGGCCCGAGGTACTGCGGCAATTCACGGTCAAGCACGGCGCCCCGCCGGGGCGCGGCGCGGTGGTCCTGGGCATGGGATCGCTGGGGGCAGGGCGGCTTAATGCCTTGTCTGACCTCGATCTGATCGTGATCTACGATGCGGACGGGGTCGAGGGATCGAACGGGCCGCGCCCGCTGACGCCACGGCCATATTATGCACGGCTCACTCAGGCGCTGATCACCGCGCTCACCGCGCCAATGGCGCAGGGGCGGCTCTATGAGGTGGACATGCGCCTGCGCCCCTCGGGCAATCAGGGGCCGGTGGCTACCGCATGGCCGTCGTTTCGCGATTATCAATCCAGCGAGGCATGGGTGTGGGAGCATCTGGCGCTGACCCGGGCGCGGGTGATCACCGGGGATGAAGCACTTGGACGCGATGTCGAAACGTTCCGCCGCGATCTGCTGGCGCGCCCGCGAGACCGGGTAAAGGTGCTGCAGGAGGTGGCCCAGATGCGCGCGCGCATCCGTGCGGCCAAGGCGCCGGTTGGCCCGCTTGATACCAAGCTGGGGCCGGGGCGTATGCAGGAAATCGAGCTGATCGGGCAGGCGGGAGCGCTGCTGTCGGGCAGCGCCGGGCGCCGCGCCGAGGCCGGATTGTGCGCCGGTGTCGCAATCGGCTGGCTCAGTGACGCTGACGAGGCGGCGCTGACGGAGGCTTATGCGCTTTGCTCGAAATTGCTTCAGGCGGCGCGGCTCTTGGGAGACAAGCCGTTGAATCCGGATGATCTGGCTGGTGGGGCGGGGCAGTTCGTCCTGCGCGAAACGGATCAGCCTGATACCGCGGCGTTGCTGGAAGCGCTGGAACAAGTGACCGAACGGGCCGGATGGGTGATCGACACCGCACTGGCCGCGACGCCGAAGAAGGAATGAGACCGCATGAAACGTGATCCGCTCGACCTAAAAAGGCTGATCTGGGAATCGTACCAGATCGAAGGGATCGTGCCCGAGGAGTGCCGTTCGATCTTTCTCGACTGGGCGTTGTCGCTGCCCGATGATCAGGACACGCAGGCCGCAATTGTGGTGATGCTGGAACGTTACGCGTCCGACAATCCCGATCACCCGATGACGCAGGTGCTGCGTGACGGGCAGCAGACCGCCGCGCCGCCGCGCCGCCGGGGCGGGTGGAAGTCGCGACCCCGGGACTGACCGAACCCGTGCAGCGGGCATGCCTGGCACTGCAAGGGCTGTGGTGGTCATCTTTCGAAAGCATGGCGCACCACGGTGGATTGGCCCCGGTGCCGGAATGTGGTCGCACCGCCCCACAATGTTCACCGGAATGATCTGTAATCGTCTAAAACCCGCCGCAATTCGCGATCATCTTCCTTGGCATGGAGAAGGGTAGAACGCCCTTGGAGGATGGACATGAAACGTATCAAGATCATTGCCGCGATGCTGATGGGCCTGGCGGTCTCCGCCTGCGGCTCTGCCGATACTGAATTCGCTTCGCGGAACGCACCGCTCGAAGCGCCCGCGCAGGTCGCGCCGGTTTTGCTGAATGTTCAGACCGTCACCGTCAGTGTGCCGCGTTCCCTGCGGGTGTCGGAGGCCAACCGGTACTATCCGGACGGCGATATCGTCTGGCGCGAGGACCCGCGCGGTGACCGTCATGCGCAGGTGCAGAAGATCGTGCAGGATGCCATGGTCAAGGGCGTGACCGGCCTTGATAACGGTGTTCCGGTAGAGCTTTACGTCGAAGTGACACGCTTTCACGCTTTGACAGAAAAGGCCCGCTATACCACCGGCGGTGTGCATGACCTGGAATTCAAGGTGACACTGCGGGACCCGGCCACAGGCCAGGCACTGACCGAGCCGCGCCTGATCGAGGCGGACTTCAGGGCCTTTGGTGGAAAACAGGCCATTGCCGCCGAACAGCGTGGCGAGACCCAGAAAGTGCGCATCACCGAGCGTCTGGCCAGTGCGATCCGCGCCGAGTTATCCAACCCGGGCAGCCATCAAACCGCCAGCCTGGGGGTGATGGGCCTCTTTAACAAGTCGGGCATCTGATCACTGAGGCCTTCCAGCCTATCTGAAAATTGCGTATGGGGACGGCATGATGCCGTCCCCTTTGCCTGTGATCTGCACGAAACCGAAAACCTCGCCGCGCGGTATCCTGCGCGGCTTTCCTGAAGCGTTCCCTGAAAAACCTGACTCACAGCCTTTGGCGGAACGCTTTAGCGGGTATGACAGCGAACTGGTCACCGACCGGCGTGCCAAGGCGCTGACGTCGCGCAGCACTGCCATTCTCGAAGACGCGGATCGTTGCGCACTGGCGCTGCGCGAGCGGCTCTATGATGCTTCTTGTTACCACCCGATGCATCCCATGCTGGCCGAAAGCGGTCATCTCAAGACACTTTTCTTTCGCCCATGAAGGTGCTGCTGGACACCTGCGTGATCTATCCCACCGTGATGCGGCAGATGCTGCTGGGCACGGCAAGGCAAGGCGCGTTCACGCCGCTCTGGTCGGCACGGATCATCGAGGAATGGCAGCGCGCCGCGGTCAAATTGGGCCCCGAGGGTGTCGCGCAGGCGGGCACCGAGGCGGTGCTGCTGCAGGCCGCGTGGCCGACGGCGCAGGTTGTTGTGCCACCGTCGCTACAGGCGCGACTATGGCTGCCCGACCCGGCGGATATCCATGTTCTGGCTGCCGCGATTGCCGGTTCGGCGGATCTGATCGTGACCCTCAACGCCAAGGATTTTCCGCGAAACGTGCTGGCCGAAGAAGGGCTGTCGCGCAGCGACCCGGATGCGTTCCTGTACGGGATATGGCAGGCGCAACCCGAGTTGGTTGCTGGCGTCGGTGATGTCGTTCTGGCCGAGGCGAACCGGCTGAGCGGGCGGGACTGGGAGATGCGCGCATTGCTCAAGAAGGCGCGGCTGCCCCGGCTGGCCAAGGCGCTGGTGGGATAAAACCCGCACTCTGCGCGGGTGTTGATATCTCGATCACGCTGCTACTTGGATCACGCACCATCACAAGCAGATGGCCGGGGGCGTTGATCAGGTGACGCTGTCAGCCCCATTTTGCCTCAAGCTGTTCGATGGCACCGATGCGCGCGGCGGTCTTGGGATGGCTCATCAACCAGGCCGGGGCAGCTCCGGTGCCCGTCTGGGTCAGCTTGTCGAGCTTGCGAAAGAGCGATTTCTGCGGTTCGGTACCGATCCCCGCCTTGGTCAGCAGGGCGGCGGCATATTCGTCGGCCTCGTATTCGTCGCTGCGCGACAACCGGGCGGCCAGCAGAGAGGTCAGCGTGCCTGCGATCCAGGGGCCGATGAAGGGGATGAACCGGCCCAGCACCATCGCCAGTGCGGTGCGCAGTGCGTTCTGACCGGAAAAGTCGATCATCCGGCGGCGTGAATGCCCCAGCGCCACATGCCCCAACTCGTGCGCGATTACACTGGCCAATTCATCAGCGTTGACATCGCCCGACTGGAACTTGCGATAGAACCCGCGGGTGATGAATATGCGCCCGTCCGGGGCCGCCAGGCCGTTGATCGGGTCGATCTCGTAGATGTGCACGCGGATACGCGGCAGATCGAGCGCGGCGGCCAGACGGTTGGTCATGTGTATCAGCATCGGGTCCATCAGCTCTGTCGACAGCCGGTTGAGTTCTTGTGTCGTGCGCCAGACCGAGAAACGGTACATGATGACCGCATAGGCCAGCGCGAGCAAGATGGGGGTGAACTTGAGCATGGCAGATATATAGGGGCGCTGCGCGACCTCATCCAGCCCTTACGGGCCGTCTTTGGCCCGGATGGCCCGGATTTCCGGCGGCGGGGGCAGAGGCTTTTTGCTGATGGCTGCCTCCGGCGGGGATATTTTCAGCAAGAAGAAGTGCAGTGTTCCGGATCTTGTCTGGCTGGAAAAGCTCTGGGGTGAACGTTGGATGACGCGGCCTTCAGCGTGAAGGGCCGGGCCCTTCAATGCATGCCGGCCTGCAACAAGGCGCAGTGTTCCGGTACTCAGGCCGAGCAGCTGGCGCCGCCCAGAACGCAGAACCTGGCGCAATGGGGGTGGTTGAGGGACACGTCACGCTCGGCCTCGGCCAGGGTTGTGCCCAGTTCGAATTCGGGATCGTAGGGCAGAAGCGTGCAGGCGAGCACTGCAGGGCGATCGGCACCGCGACGTTTGACCACCATGCGCGAGGAAGAACACATCACCGCATCGGGCGATTTGTTCAGGATATCCCAGCAGGCGGTGGTGATCTCGGGCACTTCGATGGCTTCGTCCATTTCGGGAAAAAGTACGGTCATGCCGGGGTCGTCCGCGTCGATGTCAAAGCCGTGCCGCGCATAAAGTGCTGCGTAACCTGCACGCGATGCGGTCTCGGTCTCGCCCCAGACGGTGCGCCCGGCGACGGCCATACGGGCACCGATCTGCTTCAGCCAGAGCATGCCTTCCAGCGTGCGGGCAAAGGCGCCTTGGCCGCGCTCCTTGTCGTGCAGATCCTGGGACCAGTGATCGACCGAGATACGCAGGGTCAGCTTGTCGCGGTATTCGGCCACCAGCTCGGCGAGGCCTGTCTTCATGGATTTCCGCATCATCGGGCGCATGGCGTTGGTCAGGATCAGCACGTCATGGCCGCGCTCCAGCGCGGCACGACTCATGGCGATCATTTCGGGATTCATGAACGGCTCGCCGCCGGTAAAGGCGATCTCGCGCACGGGCCAGCCGCGCTCCTTGATCTGGTTGAGATAGTCGATCACTTCGGCGCAGGTGATGTAGACCAGACGGTCATTGCTGGGCGAGCTTTCGATATAGCAATTTGCGCAGGTAATGTTGCACAGTGTGCCGGTGTTGAACCACAGCGTTTCGGGATGGGTCAGCGCAACATGCGCGCGCGGCGCGCCATTGGCGGTGCGGCGCGGGTCCTGGAACTTGCCGGCATTGGGGACGCCTGCTGCGACATCTTTCATGGTATCATCCGATTATTCGTTGCCTTTCCCGCCTACCCGGTCCTTTGTTGCAAGAAAAGCCATCGATCGGAATTTGACAGAGTTGTGAACGCGGTGGCGGCTGTTACTCTTGCGGATAGGCAAAGGGAGTGTTTGCGATGGCGTCGCGTGTCATACCGGTGGGACCGTTTGATCTGGTGATCTTTGGCGGCACGGGCGATCTGGCCCGGCGCAAGATCCTGCCTGCGCTTTTCCGGCGGTTTTGTGCCGGGCAGATGTGCGGCGACGCGCGTATCATCAGTGCGGCGCGTGCTGAGATGGACAGCGCTGCCTATCGCGACTTTGCGCGCAGTGCGATCCTTGAATTCGATGATAACGATGCATGTGCGGCCGACAACCTGGAGGGATTTCTGGAGCAGCTGAGCTATATCACGCTGGACGCGCGCGGTGATACCGGGTGGCCGGCGCTGAAGGGCGCGCTGCGCGAAGGGCCTGTACAGGCGTTCTATTTCTCTGTCGGACCGGGCTTGTTCGGCGATCTGGCTGAACGTCTCCATAAATACGGTATCGCAGGCCCTGAAAGCCGAATTGTGGTGGAAAAGCCCTTTGGCCGCGACCTGGCCTCGGCGCAGGCGTTGAACAAGGGACTGGCGCAGCATTTCGATGAAAACCAGATTTACCGGATCGATCATTATCTGGGCAAGGAGACCGTGCAGAACCTGATGGCAATCCGGTTCGGCAATACCCTGTTCGAGCCGCTGTGGAATGCCCAATATGTCGATCACATTCAAATCACCGTGGCGGAATCGGTGGGAGTGGGTACGCGCGGCGGCTATTACGACAAATCGGGCGCAATGCGGGACATGATGCAGAACCATCTGATGCAGCTTTTGTGCCTCATCGCGATGGAGCCCCCGGCCAAATTCGACCCCGCAGCGGTGCGCGACGAAAAACTCAAGGTGATCCGCGCGCTGGACCCGCTGGAACCAGAGGATGTGGTGCGCGGTCAATATGAGGGCACCGATGAGCGGCCGGGATATTGCGATCAGGTCGAGAACCACGATACCCGTACCGAGACTTTCATCGCGATCAAGGCGCGCATCGGCAACTGGCGCTGGGCAGGCACGCCGTTCTACATGCGCACCGGCAAGCGCCTCAAGGCGCGAGCGAGCGAGATCGCGGTCGTCTTCAAGGACGCGCCGCATTCGATTTTCGGCGCGACGACCGGGCGGCACCGCAATATCCTGACGATTCGATTGCAACCCAACGAGGGGATCGAGCTGGGCGTGACGATCAAGGAACCGGGACCCGGCGGTATGCGTTTGGTCGATGTGCCGCTCGATATGAGCTTTGCCGAAGCGCTGGGACCTGATAGCGGCGACTTTCCAGATGCTTACGAGAGGCTTATCATGGATGTGGTGCGTGGCGATCAGACCCTCTTTATGCGCGGCGACGAGGTCGAGGCGGCCTGGGAATGGGTCGATCCGATCATCGAGGCATGGCAGGAGGCGGACAGTGCTCCGATCCTGTATGATTCGGGCAGTTCGGGGCCGGATGACGCGCTGCGGCTGATGCACAAGGATGGACGGCGCTGGCGGGAGATAAAGACATGAAACTTATCGAATATGCGGATAGCGAAATGATGGCGATGGCCCTCGCCGACATGATGGCGAGCCAACTGCGCACGGCGCTGCGGCAACGAGACCGCGTGTTGCTGGTCGTGCCGGGCGGCGAGACGCCGGGACCGGTCTTTGACGATCTGTGTGGTGCGCGGCTGGAATGGGAGAGGGTGGATGTGCTGCCGAGCGACGAACGCTGGCGGCCAGAGGCGCATATCCGCTCGAATGGGCGGCTGATCCGCGAACGGCTGCTGGTGGGTGAGGCCGCATCGGCGCGGCTGTTGCCGATGTATGCCCGCGACCGGGCGCCCGAAGAAGCGGCCGACGATCTGACAGAGGCCATCGAACCCGGCCTGCCGATTTCGGTGCTGTTACTGGGGATGGGGTCGGATATGCATACGGCCTCTCTGTTTCCGCGTGCCGAAAATCTGGCGCATGCGCTGGGGCCGAACGCGCCCATCCTGGTGCCGATGCATGTGGCGGATGAACCGGAGCCGCGTATCACCCTGTCGGCGCGTGTGCTGAACGACGCCATGAACAAGCATCTGGTGATTACCGGCGACGCGAAGAAGGCAGCGCTTGAGCGGGCCCGCGGGCAATCGTCCGAGACGGCGCCTGTGGCGGCGGTGATGGATGACCTGCTTGTGCATTGGGCGCCGTGAACGAGGCATACGCATGTGGGATGATCTAATATCGCTACGTAAGCACCGGGAATCAAATAATATAATCGACCTGTTCGAGGATGGCGCGCGTGCCGAAGATTATTCCATCCACGCCGGTGGTCTGCTGTTTGACTACTCGAAGACGCTGATTGACGCTGAGGTGCGCGCGGCCCTGATCGGATTGGCCGAAACGCGCGGCGTGGCGGCGCGGCGGGATGCGATGTTCGCAGGCGCCCCGATCAACGAGACCGAAGGGCGCGCGGTGCTGCACACTGCACTGCGCAACCTTTCGGGCGGCCCGGTAGAGGTGGGCGGTGCGGATGTGATGCCGAGCGTGCACGAGACACTGGCGCGCATGCGGCGCTTTGCAGACGATGTGCGCAGGGGGGCGTTCAGCGGTGCGGCCGGGGCGATCACGGATGTGGTCAATATCGGCATAGGCGGATCGCATCTGGGGCCCGAGATGGCCACGCTGGCGCTGGGGCCGTATCACGACGGGCCGCGCTGTCATTTCGTGTCGAACGTGGATGGCGCCGACATCTCTGGCACGCTGGCAGGGCTTGATCCGGGTCGCACGCTGATAATCATCGCGTCCAAGACCTTTACCACCATCGAGACGATGACAAACGCGCGCACTGCTTTTGACTGGATGGCAGGCGGCGTCGCGGCACCCGCCGATCAGTTCGTGGCGCTGTCATCGGCGCAGGACAAGACCGCCGATTTCGGCATCCCACCCGAGCGCGTCTTTGGTTTCGGGAACTGGGTCGGTGGGCGTTATTCGGTCTGGGGGCCGATCGGCCTGTCGCTGATGCTGGCGATCGGGCCCAAAGATTTCGAGGTGTTTCTGCGCGGGGCAGAGACGATGGACCATCACTTTCGGAATGCGCCGCTGGCGGAGAACATGCCGGTTCTGCTGGCGCTGGTAGGCCTGTGGCATCATCAGGTGTGCGGCTATCCGACCCGCGCCGTGCTGCCCTATGACCAGCGGCTGGCGCGGTTGCCCGCCTATCTGCAGCAACTGGAGATGGAATCGAACGGTAAGAGCGTGGCGATGGACGGAACCGCGCTGAACCATCCCAGCGGCCCGGTTGTCTGGGGCGAGCCGGGCACCAACGGGCAGCATGCGTTCTATCAGCTGATCCATCAGGGCACGCAGGTGGTGCCGTGCGAGTTTATCGTCGCTGCATCCGGCCACGAGCCTGATCTGGCGCATCATCACAGGCTCCTGGTGGCCAACTGCCTGGCACAGTCCGAGGCATTGATGCGGGGCCGCAGCCTGGAGGCCGCACGTGGGCTGATGCAGGCGGCGGGGTTTGAAGGAGGCGCGCTGGAGCGGCAGGCGCGGCACCGGGTCTTTGCCGGGAACCGGCCATCGACCACGCTGGTTTATGACCGGCTCGGTCCGATGCGGCTTGGCCAGATCATCGCACTTTATGAACACCGCGTCTTTGTCGAAGGCGTCATCCTGGGGATCAACTCGTTCGATCAATGGGGGGTTGAGCTGGGCAAGGAACTGGCCGTGGCATTGCAACCTGTCCTTGAAGGGCAGGTGACAGCGAGCGGCAAGGACGGATCGACCCGGCAACTTGTTGAATTCGTGCAATCCAGCACCGGGCGATCCGACCCCTGAAACCGGGGCGGAAGAACTGCGCGAAAAAGCGCCTATGCCTGCCATCACCCTCGATTTACGGGAACTGATCTGCGCTGTTGTGCGTAGAGACCCTATATAGCATGCAACGCGTGTCGGGATTGACCGGATCGTGTGCAACGCATCAAACGAATAAGGATCAAGATATGAAACACTGGACACTTGCAGTAGCCGCAATCGCCACCCTGGGCCTTTCGGCCTGTGATACTATGACGTCGAACCAGCGCACAGTCGCCGGTGTGGCAGGCGGCGCTGCTGCCGGTCTGATCACCGCCGAGGCGCTGGGTGCCGATAACGAGTGGCGTCTGATTTCGGCGCTGGCCGGCGCTGCAGCAGGTACTGTTGTCGCCCAGAACCAGCAGGCCAACGTCTGTGCCTACGCCCGCGGCGACGGCACCTATTACGAGGCACCTTGCCCGTAACCGGGGTGCCGAAAGGAAATATAAAAGGCGCGTCCCAAGGGGCGCGCCTTTTGCGTTTCGTGGTGCAGGTGAACAATCCCAAGGCTCGGAGCGCAATGTCCGCTCCAAGCTTTGCTGCGTGATGCACCAACGGCCGCTTTTGAGTTTTTGAAGCCGTTTCAGCTTTGATCACGGCGGTTCACTGGGCAGGTCGGAGACGCCGCATTGCCAAGGGTACGCGGGTCAGGTCGTTTCCTTATTCAGCTATCCTGCCGATTTTCCACGCCAAAGGATGAATAAACCAGCAAAAACGATCATGCTGGACCCGAGCAACATTGCAGAACTCAATTGCTCTCCGAACATCACAACACCCAGTGAGATACCGAAAAGCAGCCTTGTGTATCTGAAAGGTGTCACAGCAGAGACTTCACCAGTGCGCATTGCCTTCATAAGACACGAATAGGCGGCAACACCTGCAAGGATTGCCCCCAACAGGTAGAAGGACGTCTCAATGTCAGGGTAAACAAATGTCGCGCCTTCCCAGATCGAGAAAACCCCGCCAGCCACCACGATCGACAGGAAGCCGTATAAACCGAGGATATTTGTGCTGAGCGTGGCGGGGGCCACACGGCTCGCAAGGTCACGCCCAGCAAAACCAAACAGGCCGACAATTGCAAGAATCGACAGCACCGAAAAACTGTCTGTTCCCGGTTGGATAATAATAACCACACCAATCAAACCGACAAAGATCGCAAACCACCTGCGCCACCCGACCTTTTCGCCGAGAATTAACGCGGCACCAGCGACCACAACCAGCGGGGTTGCCTGTAAGATAACCGTCGCGACGGATAGTGGCGTCAACGTAATGGCAAGGACATAAAACAAGCGGCCGACAATCTCGAATATCACGCGGATGCGCATCGGGCGCGATACGACATCTTGCACGAATAGAGGTTCGCTATTGAAGCGTGCCAAACCCGCAAACACAGCAGCCCCGCCCAAACCGAAGATTATCAGGATCTGACCGACCGACAGCGTGGCGGATGCCGCTTTTACAAATGTGTCCTCAATGGCAAATATAGCCATCGACGCGACCATCCAGATACTGCCGAGCAAGTTCGCCCTGCGATCAATTAGAATCTTCGTGGTCATGAGGGTTCCGATTTTGATGTGGTTTCTGGCGATAATTGGTATGGTGCATTTCATTGCCACGGGCTTTCGAAAGCGATGTCGAAACCGCCCTGATCTGTCAATTCATACTCGTCATAACCAGCCATTCGCACAGTTGCTGCGAATTGCACCTGCGTCCGCTGAGCCGGCAACCAGTTTACATTGCCGCCGAAGATTTATGCGGGGGGTGTTCGTCCTGTATCACTTCGTGTTCACAAGGGGTTACGCCCAAGCGTGCACCACGAAACACAAAGGGTTGGCCCCAATGGGGCGCGCCTTTTGCTTTTGTGGTGCACGGAAACGCGCGCAACGCCTGTACTTCGTGCGCATTCCGCAAAAAGCTGTGTTTCAGGCTTTTCGCGAAACGCTTGTCTTTGACTCAACCGCTCGCCACCTTGGCGTTTAGCCCCGCAGGATACTCTGCCCGGCATATTCAGCCGTCTCGCCCAGCGATTCCTCGATGCGGATCAACTGGTTGTATTTTGCCAACCGGTCCGAACGCGCGAGGCTGCCAGTCTTGATCTGGCCACAGTTGGTGGCCACGGCGAGATCCGCGATGGTGGCATCCTCGGTCTCGCCCGAGCGGTGCGACATGACGTTGGTCATGCGTGCACGGTGCGCCATTTCGACGGCCTGCAGCGTCTCGGTCAGGGTGCCGATCTGGTTGACCTTAACCAGCATCGAATTGGCCGCGCCATTGGCGATCCCCTTAGCCAGACGTACCGGGTTGGTGACAAAGAGATCATCCCCCACCAGCTGCACCTTGTCGCCGATGGCCTGTGTCAGGGCGATCCAGCCATCCCAGTCATCCTCTGCCATGCCGTCTTCGATCGAGATGATCGGATAGTCGGCAGCCAGCGATTGCAGGTAGGCGACATTTTCCTCTGATGTCAGAGATTTCCCTTCACCGGAAAGAACATACTTGCCATCCTTAAAGTACTCGGTTGCCGCGCAATCGAGTGCGAGACAGATATCTGTGCCCGGCTTGTACCCGGCTTTCTCAACACTGCGGAGGATAAAATCGAGCGCCTCGCGCGTCGAGGCGATGTTGGGGGCAAAGCCGCCTTCGTCGCCGATACCGGTGCTGAGACCCGCAGCGGTCAGCTCTTTTTTCAGGGTGTGGAACACTTCGGCGCCCATGCGCACCGCGTCGCGGATGTTCTCCGCGCTGATCGGCATGATCATGAATTCCTGAATATCTATTGGATTATCAGCATGTTCGCCGCCATTGATGATGTTCATCATCGGCACTGGCAGCAGTCGGGCTGAGGTGCCCCCGACATAGCGATAGAGCGGCTGCCCGGTGTAATCGGCCGCCGCCTTGGCCACGGCCAGACTGACGCCGAGGATCGCGTTCGCGCCGAGGCGGGATTTATTCGGGGTGCCGTCCATCTCGATCATGCTCATGTCGACGGCGACCTGCTCGGTCGCGTCCATGCCGACCAGCGCATCGGCGAGATCGCCGTTGACCGCTGCGACTGCCTCCAGCACGCCCTTGCCCATGTAGCGCGCGGCATCGCCATCGCGCCGTTCAACAGCCTCATGCGCGCCGGTGGACGCACCCGAGGGCACGGCGGCACGGCCCATGGTGCCGTCTTCGAGGGTCACATCGACCTCGACTGTGGGGTTGCCACGGCTGTCCAGTATCTCGCGTGCGTGAATGTCGATGATGGTGCTCATAGGTGGTTCCTTGCAGATGAAATACGTTGGCGTCGCTGTATCAAAGCTGTGCGGGAAATGGAATTGCGCCGATTACAGCGGCCCCTTGGGCTTGGCCTGCCGATAGGCGCGGCGCGCCAATCTTTGCTCGCGTACCAGCGTATAGAGCCCCGAGGCGATGATCACCGCCGCGCCGATCAGCGTCCAATGATCGGGCCGCTCGCCCAGCAGCATCATGCCGAGGATCAGCGCAAAGATCAGGCGCGCATAGCGAAAGGGCGTGACGGCGGCGACTTCGCCGATGCGCATGGCACCAACGATGAAATAATACCCTATGACGCCGAACACGATCGCGCCGAACAGATAGGCCCAGCTGACCGGCGCCAGTGGTGACACGTCGCCGTGAAACATCAGCAGCACCGCGCCTGTCGGTACCATGCTGCCGAAAGCGTAGCAGGACAGCTGCATCGAGGATACGCTGGTAGGAATAGCCCGTGTTGCAAGATCGCGAATCGCCAGGCCGATGACCGACACGACGGCAAAGATCGACGACATCTCGAACGCATCCAGGCCGGGGCGCACGATCATCATCACGCCCACCATGCCGACCAGAATGGCCGACCAGCGCCGCCAGCCCACTTGCGCCCCCATAAAGAGCGCGGCACCGACCGTGACCGCCAGCGGTGTTGCCTGCAGGATTGCCGACACGGTCGACAGATCCGCCAGCGCCAATGCGGTGACGTAGCTGACGGCGGCAATGATCTCGCCCAGGTTGCGCAGCATCACGGCGCGCGTCAGCAGGACCCGCGTGAACAGCTTGCCGTGCTGCATCTTGGTAAAGACGGCGAAGATCAGGCAGCCGGCCGTGCCCAGCGTCATCAGGATCTGGCCGACAGGTAGTTCGACCGAGAGCCGTTTGACAAAGTAATCTTCCAGCGCAAATCCGGCCATTGCCAGAACCATCAGCGCACTGCCGCGCAGGTTATCCATGATGTTGCCCTTTCCGGGTGTCAGGCGCGCAGGTGTACCCAGATGGGGACGTGATCAGAGGGCTTTTCGCGGGCGCGGATTTCCTTGTCTATCTGGCAATCGCTCAGAAGATCCGCACATTGCGGGCTCAGCAGAAAATGGTCAATGCGGATGCCGTCATCACGGTTCCATGCGCCGGCTTGATAGTCCCAGAATGTGTAATGGCCCGGGCCTTGGGTGCGTGCGCGGAAGGCTTCGGTAAAGCCGAGGTTGAGGATGCGGCGAAACGCGGCGCGGCTTTGGGGCAGGGCGAGCGCGTCTTTGGTCCAGGCCTCGGGGCGTTTGGCATCCTCGTCCTGCGGGATTACGTTGTAGTCTCCGGCCATCAGGAACGGCTCTTCGAGCGCGAGCAACTCCTGCGCGCGGGCGTGCAGACGTTCCATCCAGGCCAGTTTGTAGTCGTATTTGGGTCCCGGCACCGGATTGCCGTTGGGCAGATAGAGGCCGCAGACGCGGACAGGCTGCGTGTCGCCCATCACGGTCGCCTCGATCCACCGCGCCTGTTCATCGCTGTCGTCACCGGGCAGGCCGCGTGTGACGTCTTCCAGCGGTAGTCTTGACAGGATGGCAACCCCGTTAAAGCCCTTTTGGCCGTGGGTTTCGACGGTATATCCGCGATCCTCGAAGATCTCGCGCGGGAACGCCTCGTCGACCGACTTGATCTCTTGCAACAGGACAACATCGGCGTCGGCCTCGTCCAGCCAGTCAGGCAGGGCCTGAATGCGCGCCTTGATACCGTTGATGTTGAAGCTAGCGATTTTCATGGGCGCACCTTTCTGCCGCGTCCTCTCTATCGCGCATGGGCCGGGCGAGGGCAAGCTGCGCAGCGGACGCGCCCTGTGAGAATTGCGATTCACACGGGAGTGAGGTGCGACTCGAATCATGTGGTATACGCGGCCAGATTGCCTGGCTTCGCGTGCGATATACACGTTTAGGTAGATAGTAGCTTGCCTATTTTCAGCATATCTCACCTGCATCGCAACACCTCTATATTGCTGGCCGTAAGAAAATCTTGGAAGATTAAAAGCATGTATTGGCAATTGGATGCGATTTATACTTCATGTGTAACGCCATTCTGAAATTATAGTAGTCAGCTGAAAACTCTTTGCAATACAACTTAAACATGCAATCGTAATGCTATCTGCAACTGAAATTTGGGGAGACTAAGAATGACAACTCAACTTAAAGAAGTATTTTACGCTGACCTGACCAATCTGGACGAAACTGCCAGCCTGCATGATGGCGCGGCAGTCGAGGCATTCACTTCTTCGCTGGGTCCCGTGATGGGTGCCGAGGCGGGGCTTGGTGATGCGACTGAAATGTTCACATCCTCATTGGCCCCTGCCGCACGCGGCGATGCCAGCACCGGCGACGCGACCGAAATGTTCACCTCGTCGCTCAGTCCGTCGGCCACGTCCGAAGGCCAGACCGGCGACGCCGTGGAAATGTTCACTTCGTCCCTGGCACCCCGTGCCGAAGGCGATACGGTGACCGGTGATGCGGTCAGCCTGTTCACCTCTTCGCTGGCGACGGCAAGTGGCGAAGCAGTGGGTGCCTTCACCTCGTCGCTCAACCCGCGCAGTGATGTGAGTGCCGAAGATGGCGACGCGGTCGAGATGTTTACGTCGAGCCTTTGATCTACGTAACTGAACGGGGCAACTGCCCGAAGGCAGGCCAACAGCGGAAGGAAAGATCCAAATGGAAAACGTCGTCCCGCTGAATGCCCCGTTCCAGCAACGTAGCAAGGCCGCGCGTCAGGCGGCCTTGCTACGAACCTTTGCCAACCACCGCCGCAGCGGTGACGATGTGTTCTGGCTCAAGGAGAACGCAGAGGTATTGAACATCCTCGAATGTACCGGCGCGCAGCCTGCGCCCCGTGATCTGGAAGTCTATGCCGCTTTTTACGATGATATAGAGCGCCGGATGGAGTTCTTTCCGCAGTACTACCGGTTCCTTCTGTCGCTTTGTCTCGACCTTGAGGATCTGGTTGGTGCGGGCGAAAAGGGTCAGCGCCTGGCCGATTGGGTGGCCCGCGAGGGGCTGGCGCAGGCCGAGCTGTCGGATCTGCAGCGCGGCGAAGCGCGCCGCTTGTGTGCGCGGCGCGGAGTCGATCCGTTGCCTGCCGATGCGGGACTGAGCGACCGGTTGCGCGATTTCGCCGCCCGGTCCGAGACTTTTGCGATGCCGAACAAGAAGGCAGCCTATGAGCTGACCCATATCGTGTTCTATCTGTCGGAATACGGCCGTCATGATCCGCAATTGCCCGAGGCCGCGATTGATAGCCTGATTTTTGCGGGCACCCTGGCATTTCTTGATTTCAACGTCGATCTGCTGGCCGAGATCTGCATTGCCCTGCGACATGCACACAAGACTCCGCCGGAAGTGTGGGAAATCTGGCTGGCGCAGCAGATCCGTTGTTTTTCCATAACCGCCGATGCGACGGCACCGCTGGGCGATGATTACCACGAGTACCTGATGCTGAACTGGTTCATGACCCAGTCGGGGCAGGGCGGGTTCGCCGCGCAGGTGCCCGAGGGGAGGGTCTGCTTTCGCCGGACCCGGCCGCGGTCTGGACCGCTGCGCGAGTTGTCGGAATGCATTTATTCCATGGGCCGCACCCGGTCGGGTGACTGGGAGCTGATGC
Source organism: uncultured Roseovarius sp. (assembly GCA_947503145.1). Lineage (GTDB taxonomy): Bacteria > Pseudomonadota > Alphaproteobacteria > Rhodobacterales > Rhodobacteraceae > Roseovarius. The sequence continues at coordinate 17,821 of CANNCP010000011.1, read as the reverse complement.
GCGACCCGGTTTCGGCGCGGCTATCGCAAGAGGCCCACGCCGCGCTGGTTGCGGCAGAGGCGGCAAGCGACCGGTTCGGCCAGTTTTTTGCCGGTTTTGCCCGAGTGAACCTGCGCGAGGTCCGGGCATGATCGCCCTGCGGCTCGGGGGGCCGATTCTGGCCGGTGTGGCGCTGACGGCAACCTACACCTTTCTCATTTCGGGCGCGGATGCGATCACCAAGATGTTCGCTGCCTCCTACGCCGCGCCGCAGCTCTTTGCGCTGTCGGGTGCGGTGGTGGCCGGGCTGAGCCTGATGATGAACCGGCGAGGTGCTGCGCGGCGCGGCATGCGCACCAAGTGCCCGCGCGCGATGGCGATCCGTGTCGCCGCGACAGTGCTGGGGGCGGTGGCGTTTTTCCATGCCTTTCGGCTGCTGCCCTTTGCCGAGGTATTCCTGTTTATCGCGATGATCCCGCTCTTTACCGCGCTCTTGTCCGGTCCGGTGCTGGGCGAGACGGTGCGCCCGCAGGCCTGGGCCGCGCTGATGCTGGGGTTCGTCGGGCTGCTGTGTCTCTTTCCGGGTGGCTTCGGAACGGTCACGGCGGGACATCTGGTGGCGTTGGCGGCCGTGTCGCTGGGCACCGTTTCGATGATGGCCTCGCGTTATATCGGGGTGCGGGATGACAATCTGCTGACCCAGGTATTCTACCCGAATTTCGGCCTGATGCTGGTCAGTCTGGCCGTGCTGCCCTTCGTCTATCGCGCCATGCCGCTGGCCGATTTCGGCTGGGCGCTGGTCTATGGCACGGTTCTATTTTTCGCACGCTGGGTTCTGGTGGCGGCGTTCAAGGCGCTGCCCGCCTATGTGATCACGCCACTGATGAACCTGCAATTCGTGTGGATGGTGCTGCTGGGGGCTGCGATTTTCGGCGAAGTGACCAGTGGCTTCGTCTATCTCGGGGCCGGTGTGGTGATCACGGCCGGCGTCTGGCTGATCCGGGATCAGGCGCTGACGCGGCAGGGAACGCAACCCTTTCGCCTGCCCGGAAAAGCGCGGATTTTTCCGGCAAAGTAGCTGTGCGCCCTGAACCGCGCGCAACGGCTGCATGTTGCGTGCGTTTCACAAAAAACGGTGATTCAGTTTTTTTGTAAAACGCTTTAGTCACCGCGCGTGACCAAGACCCTGATCACATCGAGAAAGATGTCCCGCAGCCGCAGGAACTGCTGGCGTTCGGATTTTCGATCACGAACCGCGCGCCAATCAGTTCTTCGGTGAAATCTATCGTGGCCCCGGTCAGGAATGGCAACGATATGCTGTCTACGACCACTTTCTGGCCTAATCCTTCGAGCACCAGGTCGTCCTCGGTCGGGGCGTCCAGCTTGATCTCGTATTGAAAGCCCGAACAGCCGCCGCCCTCGACGGCGATGCGCAGGGCTTGTCCCTGATCGCCTGCGCTGATTTCGCTCAGCCGCTCGAACGCACGGTCGGTGACGGTGGGTGGCAGGTTCATCGCTGTCTCCTGATGCGCAAAGGTTAAATGACGGCAGCGGTTTCGCTACCCTGTCGAATACAATATATGGCGCATGGGAACAGGCAACAAGGACCAGCGAAAATGACCGCACGCATTGCGGCCAGCCCCGGGCGTTCGCGCGGGCGACTGGTGAAGGAAGAGGAAAGCCTCTATCGCTCCTGCTTTCAGCGGGATCGAGACCGGATCATTCATTCCAGCGCCTTTCGGCGGCTCAAGCACAAGACGCAGGTTTTTGTCGAGCATGAGGGCGATTATTTTCGCACCCGTCTGACGCATTCCATCGAGGTGGCGCAGGTGGCGCGCACGATCACCGGCGCGCTGGGGCTGAACGTCGAGTTGACCGAGGCCGTGGCGCTGGCCCATGATCTGGGGCACACGCCGTTCGGACACACCGGCGAGGACGCGCTGCATGCGCTGATGGCGCCCTATGGCGGGTTCGACCACAATGCGCAGGCGATCCGCATCGTGACCGCGCTGGAGCGGCATTATGCCGAGTTCGACGGGCTGAACCTGACCTGGGACACGCTGGAGGGCATCGCCAAGCATAACGGGCCGGTGGTTGCCGCGCCGGGCGCGGCGCTGCCATATGCGCTGGCCGACTACAATGCCCGCCATGACCTGGAGCTGAACACCCACGCCAGCACCGAGGCGCAGGTGGCCGCACTGTCGGACGATATCGCCTACAACAACCACGATCTGCATGACGGCTTGCGCGCGGGTTTGTTCAGCGAAGAAGAGATGGCGGCACTGCCGATCATCGGCGATTGCTACGCCGAGGTCGATCGCCTCTATCCGTCGCTCGATCCATTTCGGCGGCGACACGAGGCGCTGCGGCGGGTCTTTGGCGTCATGGTCGCCGATGTGATTGAAACCTCGCGCGCCGTGATCGCCGACGCTGATCTGACGAATACCAGGGAGGTGCGGCACCTAGGGCGGCCCGTGATCCTGTTCTCTGATACGCTCTGGCGCGATCTGCGGCAGATCCGGGATTTCCTCTTTACCCGGATGTACCGTGCGCCGTCGGTCATGGAAAAGCGCACGCAGGTGACGAAAGTGATCCATGATCTCTTTCCCTTCTACATGGAGCACCCCGGCCATCTGCCGCGGCGCTGGCAGGCGGATGTGGCAGCCGCCGGAACAACGCAGGCGTTGGCGCGTCTAGTCAGCGACTACATTGCCGGTATGACCGACCGGTTCGCGCTGATGCAGCATGCAGACCATATGGGCGGGACTGGATCCTGGGAGGGATAAGGAAAGCATTGCACTGGATGCAGGGCGTACGGGCTTGTCAATTGTCCTGATTTTGATCATGTTTCAAATCATGACAAACTGGCCACCAGACCCCGACACGCTGAAACGCCCAGCATATCGGTCGCTGATCCAGGCGACCGAGACGGCAATTCAGAACGGCATTCTGAAGCCGGGGGACCGTCTGCCGACACAGCGTCAACTTGCCTTTGACCTGAACCTCAGCGTGCAGACAGTCAGCCGCGCCTATGACAAACTGATAGAGGCGGGAAAGATTGTCGGTCAGGTGGGCCGCGGCACATTCGTGCGCGAATCGCCTGCCGATGTCACGATGCCCTTTGTGAACCGCAAGGCGTCGCGCGCTCTTTTGGACATGTCGATTCTCAAGCCGGTGATTGATCACGCTCATGAAAAAGCGCTGCAGGCGGTCCTGCGCAGCATTGCCACATCGCTGCCTCGTTCGGTGATCTCCGGCTTCAGGCCGCCGCCCCGGTTCGACGTAGAAACGATGCCGGTGAGGCGCTGGCTTGGATTGTGCGGGCTGGACCTGCCGGATGCGACCGTGATTCCGACCAACGGCAGCACCAGCGCCATGACAGCAGCGCTGATGACCGCAGCGCAGCCCGGTGATTTGGTGGTGACTGAAAATATCGGCCATCACACGTTACGCCCTTTGACGCGGTTTTTGGGGTTGCGGTTGCAGGGTGTAACTGTCGATGATGGCGGAATATGCCCGCGGGCGCTGGAAGATATTTGCCAGCGCGAAGGCGTGAAAGTCCTTTGTATCATGCCGGGCGGGCTTAATCCTCTGGCATTCAACATGACGGGAACACGGCGCGAGGAAATCGTCGAAATTGCGCGTCGCTACGACCTTCAAATCATCGAAAACCATGCGTGCGGACCACTGCAAGATGCGCCGCCACCACCTGTCGCGGCCCTTGCGCCCGAGAGGACGCTGTTCTTTACCAGTCTGACGAAATGTCTGATGCCGGGCCTTCGGGTGGGGTATCTGGTGGTGCCAGACCATCTGGGCGCGGCAGCGACAAGTCGGCATCTTGTGACCAACTGGATGGCCACAAGCCTGATGACGGAAATTGCAGACCGCTGGTTCGAGGATGGGACGGCAGAAGACCTGCTGCATCGTCAACGGTTGGCGTTGGGGGATCGTCAGGGGTATGCTTTGCAGATCCTTGATGGGCTGGAGTATCGGACCAGCCCAAACGGGCTGCACGTCTGGATCTGCTGCCGTGACGCGCATGAAGAGCGCGCTTTGGTCGAGGCGGCGCGCCGCGATGGTGTTGCCGTCGCACCTGCGTCGAGCTTTTCTATCGGACCACATCACCTGCACACCGGCATCCGGGTCGCATTGGGGGGGCAATCCTTTCCGGATTTTGCGCGTGGACTGCAGATCGTCAAACGGGTGGCGTGTGAAATGCAAGCTGTCCCGAAAATAGCAGAAGACCGAATTGGTTGAATTCGGGCCAATCCGAGATTGTCATGGTTCAATATTCACATTGACATGATTGCGCACGTTTTCAATGATCACACAAGATATGCCACGCGCTGCCAATCTTTTGGTCATGCGCGATTGGCGCATGTATGAAAACCGAAAGGGAACGCTATGACTGTTTATAGAAATGTTCTGGCGGGAAGTCTTCTTGCCGCTGCCACCTCGATTGCCGGTGTAACCGCCGTTCAGGCCGACACTTGGCGCTATGCCTTTGAAGAAGCAATGGATGAGGTGCAGGGGAAATTTGCACAGAAATTCAAAGAAAGCATCGAAGCCAACTCTGACCATGAGATCCAGCTGTTCCCGTTCGGTACACTTGGGGAATCCACTGACATCATGGAGCAGACGCAGGCAGGAATTCTGCAATTTGTGGACCAGTCCCCCGGCTTTACTGGCGCGCTGATCCCCGAGGCGCAGATTTTCTTCGTCCCGTACCTGCTGCCTCAGGACGAGGAAGAAGTGGCGGAATTCTTCCGCACATCGACGGCGATTCACGAAACATTCCCGAAACTATATGCCGAACAGGGATTGGAACTGCTGTCGATGTTCCCCGAAGGTGCAGTTGGCATCACCACGCGTGAGCCATTCAAGTCACCCGAAGATCTGGACGAAATGAAAATCCGTGTCATGACCAACCCGCTTCTGGTTGAAAGCTACAAGGCATTCGGCGCAACGCCCACGCCATTGCCAACTGGCGAGATTTACGGCGCATTGCAGACCGGGATCGTGCAAGGTCAGGAGAATCCGACCTTCTATATCGAGTCCAGCAAATACTATGAGGTCAACGATTACCTGACCTATATCGGTCATAACAACTACACGTCAGCGATCATGGCCAACAAAGATTTCTTTGACGGTCTGTCAGATGAGGACAAGCAGGTGGTCAGGGACGCCTCTGATGCGGCCTTTGAATACATCCTAGAGTACCAAAAAGGTCTGACCGAAAAATCCATCGAGGCGATCAAGGCGGCCAATCCTGACATGGTCGTGACGACCTTGTCCGAAGAAGAGCGCCAGCCGTTCAAGGACTCGGCCGCGCAGGTTGAAGAAGCCTTTATCGGGATGACCGGTGACAGCGGCAAAGCGCTGCTGGAGCAGTTCAAGGCCGATCTGGACGCTGTCAAGAAGTAACGCGACATTGCCCCCGGCACTAGGAATGTGCCGGGGGCTTTTTATTTCAGTCATTACGACAGGAAACGCAGGTGATAGACGAAAAACCGGACTCGCAACTGCAATCCCAGACCGACACCACCGGCACCGATGATGCGCCAATCGAAGTCTATCAATCCAGTCTGCCGGGTTTTCTGGGCACGATCGACAACGCGGTTAGCAAAGTCGAAGCCATCATGTTGGGCGTTGGCGTTCTGTTGATGGCGGTCAATACCAGCGCCAATGTCGTGGGGCGGTTTGTCCTTCAGAGCTCGATCTTCTTTTCGGAAGAGCTGAACCGTGTTCTGATCATCCTCATCACCTTTGCCGGAATTTCCTATGCCGCGCGGCATGGCCGCCATATCCGCATGTCGGCCATTTTCGATGCGCTTCCGTTCAAGCCGCGCAAGCTGTTGATGATTGTGATTTCACTGGTGACTGCGATCTTTATGTTCGGGCTGGCTTGGTATTCCTTTACATACATTCTGACGCAGGCAGGGCGTGGGCGCGTGCTTCCTGCGCTGCAAATTCCGGTTTGGATTCCGATGATCTGGGTGCCTGTCGGATTTTTCATGACCGGACTGCAATATCTTTTGACCGCGATCAAGAATATGATCGAAGACGGCATCTACCTGTCGACCAATGTTGTTGAAGGCTATGACGACAACGAGACGGAGGTCTAAGAGATGGCTATCACGATATTTTCCGTAATGGTTGTCCTGCTGCTGCTGGGCTTTCCGATGATGATCCCGCTGATCGTAGGCGCCTTCGTTGGATTTTATTCGATGTTCAATGGTTTTGGGCAGCTTGAAACGATGGTCCAGCAGATGATGGGAGGCATCCGCCCTGCATCGTTGATCGCCGTGCCGATGTTCATCTTTGCCGCCGACATCATGACGCGCGGACAATCCGCCGGGCGGCTGATCGACATGGTCATGGCCTTCGTCGGTCACATCAAGGGCGGGCTGGCGGTCTCGACTGCGGCGGCCTGCACGATGTTCGGGGCGGTTTCCGGCTCGACCCAGGCGACGGTGGTCGCCATCGGGTCGCCCATGCGGCCACGGATGCTGAAGGCTGGCTACAAGGACAGCTTTGTGCTGGCCCTGATCGTCAACTCATCTGACATCGCCTTTCTCATTCCGCCGTCCATCGGCATGATCATTTATGGCGTCGTATCGAATACCTCGATTGCCGAATTGTTCATCGCAGGCATCGGGCCGGGGCTGCTGATCCTGCTAATGTTTTCGATCTATTCGGTAATCTACGCGATCCGCAACGATGTGCCGACCGAACAAAAAACCACTTGGGGGCAGCGGGCGCGCGCCATTCAACAGGCGCTCTGGCCTCTGGGCTTTCCGGCGATCATCATCGGCGGTATCTACGGGGGCATCTTTTCTCCTACCGAGGCTGCGGCGGCCTGTGTGCTTTATGCGATCTTCCTTGAGTTGATCGTGTTCCGCTCGCTCGACATGCGCGGATTGTTCGAGACTGCGAAATCCACCGGCCTGATCACCGCGGTGGTGTTCATCCTCGTTGCAGCCGGGGCTGCGTTTTCGTGGGTCATCTCTTTTGCCCAGATCCCGCAGGCAATTCTTGGCGGCATCGGCATTGATCAGATGGGGCCGATCGGCGTCTTGTTTGTGATCTCCATTGCGTTCTTTATCGGATGCATGTTTGTCGATCCGATCGTGGTCATTCTGGTCTTTGTCCCGATTTTCGCGCCGGTCGTGGAATCCGTCGGGCTTGATCCGGTTCTGGTGGGAACGGTCATCACGCTTCAGGTTGCCATCGGTTCGGCGACGCCACCCTTTGGGTGTGATATCTTTACGGCCATTGCCGTGTTCAAACGCCCCTATATCGAGGTCATTCGCGGGACACCGCCGTTCATCTTCATGCTGTTGAGCGTTTCGGTTGCGCTGATCTTTTTCCCGCAAATTGCCTTGTTCCTGCGCGATCTTGCGTTTGCAAAATGATTTGGTGAAAGGAGCTATGCGTGTTCACCCACATCCTTGCGCCCTATGACGGGTCGAAAAACTCGGACCGCGCCTTGGAGAAAGCTGCAGAGCTTTCAAAGCTTACTGGCGCACAGATCACCCTGCTGACTGTCTTTCGGCATCATTCGATGCTGGAGGCCTCACTATCGATGGTGCGGGTCAACGATCCGGGCAGCATCGACGACGCCATGCGCGAACATGCCACCGGGATCGTGGAATATGGCAAGAAACTGCTTGTCGATGCGGGTGTCCAGAACGTGCGCGCCTTCGTTCGCTCGGGCCGCCCGGCACGTGCCATCAACGAGTTTGCGTTAAAGCACGGCATTGATCTGATCATCCTGGGCAGCAGGGGGCTTGGGTCGTCCGGTGACGGCTATCTTCTTGGCAGCGTGTCGCACAAAGTAACAGGGCTCTCCAAATGCCCGGTGCTTGTTGTCTGACTGGATGGAGGAGGGCGCAAGGCCTGTCTCACGATCTAAAAGGCTGTTCCCGTGCACGCGGGTCATCTTGACCTTTAGGACTAATGGCGAATGTCGGCTGAGCGCGCCTATTCTCGACAACACGCAAAGGCATGATTGCTGCAAGACGTTCAAGAACGCCTGAGCGAGCTGTCTAAGCCGCCAGGTATACGGTATAACCTATTGCTATCATTAACAGAAAGATCGTTTCGACGATCAAGATGATGCTATAGCTCGCCTTGACCTTGATGATCCGGCCAAGGCTGGTTTTTACCCCGAGCGCAGAAATCGCAATGACAAGGCACCAGCGCGACACTTCATTTAGCATTGCCATGGGGGCTGTCGGCACGACCCCTGAATTGGCCGCAACGGCGCAAACGGCAAACATCACAAGGAACCACGGCACGCTCAGGCGTTGTTGCTGCGCGCCGCGGAAACTGAGCATGACAACCAGCATGACGACCGGCAGCAGCGCGACGCGCAGGATCTTGACATAGGTCGCGATAACCCCTGCCTCGTCGCTGATAGAGTATCCCGCGCCGACGACCTGTGCGACATCGTGTATGGTTGCGCCCACCAGAAAACCGCTCTGAACAGCGCTGAGGCCAAGCGATTGAAACAGGATCGGATATGTGATCATCGCGATGGTCGACAGGGCCGTGACGCCGATCACGACAAACAGTGTGTCCTGCTCACGGTCCTTGTGTGGCGGCAGAACCGAGGCGATGGCCAGCGCGGCGGATGCACCGCAAATCGCGACCGAGCCGCCGGCAAGCATGCCAAACGCAAGACGCCGTCCGAAGAGATACGACATCAGTGCCCCGCAGGCGAGCGTTGCCAGAACGAAGCCGATGATCGCGGCGACGGGACCAAATCCGAGGCTGGTCACCTCGGCTAGGCCCAGGCGCAACCCCAATAGGCCGACCCCGAAACGCAGCAGCGTTTTCGCGGCAAAGTCGATGCCCGCGGCGCAGCTTTCCTGTTCAGACAAGAAGTGAAAGGCGATGCCGATCAGCAGGGCGAACAGCATGACAGGTGCGCCGTAATGCTCTGACATGAAGGTGGCGGAGGCTGCGATGACCGTGGCCAGCAACAGCCCGCCGAAATAAGGCTCGATCCAGGATTTCATGACGGTGACGATACTCCCGAATTGGGGCGGCAGGATTCAGGTCCCCCAGCAAGGGGGGATTCGATGGCTCAGCATGAGCCGCGCTCGCCACTTAGGCCGACTGGGGCCGCAATCGCAACTCGGCAGAGCGCGCATGCCCCTCCATTCCCTCTATGCGACTGATACGCGCGGTGCGCAAAGCCAGCTCGTGCGAGGCGGCGGGGTTACAGCGCTGCCATGTCACCGTCTTGGTGAATTTATGCACCGACAGCCCGCCAGTATAGCGCGCCGCGCCGCTGGTCGGCAGCACGTGGTTGGGACCAGAGGTCTTGTCCCCGAAGGCGACGGTGGTTTCCTTGCCCAGAAAGAGCGAGCCATAGGCCGTGAGGCGGCTGAGCCACCAATCCAGATCCTCGGCTTGGACCTGCAGATGTTCGGGCGCGTAGCGGTCCGATACTTCGGCGGCTTCTTCGCGGGTATCGCAGAGGATGACCTCTGCGCGCTCGGTCCACGCGGTGCGGGCTGCCGACCTGTTCGGCTCGGGCAGGCTGTCGATAACCGAAGGCGCAAGGGCCATCACATCATGCGCCAGCGCTCGGTCGGTGGTCACCAGCCAAACGGGGCTGTCCATTCCATGCTCGGCCTGGCTGATCAGATCCCAGGTGACGGTTTCGGCCGAGGCGGTGTGATCGGCGATGACCAGCGAATCTGTGGGTCCGGCAAACATGTCGATCCCGACTTCGCCGAACAGCATCCGCTTTGCCTCGGCGACATAGCTGTTGCCGGGGCCGACGAGGATATCGGCAGGCTTGGCCCCGAAAAGCCCCTTGGCCATGGCGGCGATCCCCTGCACACCGCCGAGGTTAAGGATCAGGTCGGCGCCACACAAATCCATTGCAAAAACGATGGCATCGGGGATGCCGATACCGGGCCGCGTGGGCGAGACGGCGGTGATGTGCGGCACGCCCGCGACCTTGGCAGTGGTGATCGTCATCAGCGCGCTGGCCACGTGACTGTAGCGGCCGCCGGGCACGTAGCAGCCCGCGCTGGACACGGGGATCTGCTTCTGCCCGGCGATCAGGCCAGGCATCACCTCGATCTCGCATTCACCCATCGTTGCCTTCTGCGCCTCGGCAAAGCGCTGGATATTAGCCTGCGCAAAGCGGATGTCGTCCTTCAGATCCTCAGGCACGCGGGCGCAGGCGGCGCTGCGGGCCTCGTCCGATAGCACGATATCGCCGGTCCAGCTGTCCAGATTTTGTGCATAATCCTGCACAGCCGCCTCGCCTTCGCGCTCGATATTGGCGAGCATGATGGCCACGATGTCGCGAACATCATTATTTTCGGCCGCAGGGCGGGGATCGGCTGTTTTCAGGTAGGTGATGGCCATGGCGTTACCTCGATTTCATCTGGGAGTGGTCACGGATCGCGCGTGCCAGCACATCGACCGTGTCAATGACCGGAACGGCGGCGTGCAAATCGGGGGCGAGCAGCGAGAATTCAGAGCAGGCGACGAAGAGAAGCGCGGCGCCTCTGGTCGCCAGTTCGCTTGCGGCCTCGTTCAGGATGTCTTGCGCTTGGGGCGTGGGGCCGTCGGACTTGATGCTGCGGATCGCATCCAGCAGGCGGTTGGTATCCTCGGGCCAAAGGGCCGTCATACCCGCCCGGTCGAGGGCGGGATCGAACACCCCAGCCCGCTGTAAGGCGGGCGAGGCGAGCATTCCGATACGGGCGCCTTCGGGCGCGGTTTGGGCAACATGGGCGACCGACAGTTCCACCATATTCAGCAGCGGGATGGACACTGCCGTCTCGATCTGCGGCGCATAGTGATGAGCCGTGTTGCAGGGCATCGCCAGCGCCGTGGCTCCGGTAGCCTCCAGCCGTTGCGCCATCCGCGCGAGGGTCGGGGCAGGGTCCGTGCCGGTGCCTGTTATCAGGTGAGCGATGCGCGAGGGCACCTGCGGGTTCATGTCGATCAGCAGCGGGATATGGTCTGCGTCATCATGCGCGGCGACCGTGGCCAGTAGGCGTTGCTGCAGCAGGATGGTCGCCTCTGGCCCCATGCCCCCCAGCACGCCGACAAGATTGCGCCTCATGTCGCCACCTCGTCTGCGGCGTCGCAGATCAACCCGGCAATCAAGGCGCAATCCGCCTCGGAAAAGCTGAGCGGCAGGCGCATGTCGAAAAGCGTGGCAAGGATACGGTCGGTTCGGGGCAGGTCCTGCGCCGTCACGTAATGCCAGCTGGGATGCGCCGAGGTAAAGCCGGTTGGCTCGGGCGCGCCGAACCATTTCAGCTCGACCCCGCGGGTCATGGCCGCGTCCAAAAGCGCCCGGCACTGGGCAGCGGTGAAATCCGGCAGCCGGAACTGGATGGACGAGCCGACATGATCCTCCTCTGCGGGCAGGGGAACCGTGGTAACAAGCGGGTGCTGCTTGAGACGGGCCTCGATGGCGCAATACCGCGCGTTCCAGCGTTCTATATTGGTATCCAGTCGCGCCAGTTGCGGGCGCAGGATGGCGGCGCGCAAGGCATCCATCCGGGCCGAGCAGTTCGGCATCTGGTAGCGCGCCTCGGCAAACGCCTCTGCCGCCGGGCCCGCACCATGCCGCGCATATATCATGTAGCTGCCGGAAAGGATCGTCGCCTTTGCCGCAAGATCGGCGTCGTCGGTGGTCAGAAATCCACCTTCGCCAGAATTCAGGTGCTTGTAGGTCTGCGTCGAAAAGCATGCGATCTTGCCGAAATTGCCCGAGCGCGTGCCGTTCCAACGCGCGCCCATCGTGTGGGCGCAATCCTCGATCACGGTGACACCTGCGCCGTCGCAGATGCGCATGAGCCGGTCCATTTCGCACAGATGGCCGCGCATATGCGACAGCAGCAGGATGCGCGCGCCCGAGCTTGTGATTTTGGCCTGCAGATCGTCCAGATCCAGCCGCAGGCCTGTGTTGATCTCAACCAGAACCGGGGTTCCGCCGACCGCGCTGATGGCGCCGGGCACCGGGGCGAGGGTAAAACCATTGGTCAGCACCGCATCGCCGGGGTGCAGGCCACAGGCGCGCAGCGCGATCTGTAGCGCCTGACCGCCCGAGGTGAGGGCAAGGCAGTACTCACTGCCTTGCCAATCGCGATACTCGGCCTCCAGCTGCGCGACCTCACCGGCCTCGTCACCCACAAGGTTATAGCGGTGCAGACGCCCCGATTGCAGGACCGCCACTGCGGCGGTGATGGCGTCCGCAGGGATTGCCTCTTGCTGGGTGAAAGACCCGGTAAACCTGGCAGGCATGGCCGTGTCCATGATCAGAGCGTGACCCAGCGGTTACTGCTGTCAAAGGCGAAATCATATCCGCCAAGTGCAGCCGCGCCGCCGGTATGCAGGAACACAATCCGTTCACCCTTGAACTCGCCCTTGCGCGCCAGATCGATCAGACCAGCCGCCCCCTTGGCCGAATAGCAGGGGTCCAGCAGGATGCCCTCCAACTCGGCGAACATGCGGATCGCCTCGATGCCGCTGTCGGTGGGCAGGCCATAGCCTTCGCCGACATAATCGGTATTGGCCATGACATGCTCGCGCTGCACCACGCCGGGGCAGCCCAGCTTCTCGGCCGTCTTGCAGGCCAGATCGTAAACCATCTGTTCCTGCTTGGGCTGCGGCGCGCGGGTGCCGATGCCCAGCACCGGGATCTGCGCATTCATTGCGCACAAGCCGGTGACAAGACCCGCCTGCGTGCCTGACGACCCGGTGGCATGGACGATGCGATCGATCGTGAGGCCCGCGTCATTTACCTGGCTCAACAGCTCAAAGGCGCAATTGACATAGCCAAGCGCGCCGGTCGGGTTCGACCCTCCGCCGGGAATGACATAGACGTTATATCCCTCGGCACGCTTTTTTTCGGCGGCCTGCTCCATCTCGGCGGGCATGTCGTGGCCGGCGGGGAATTTCTGCGTCGTCGCGCCATGCAGGTGATCCAGCAGGACGTTGCCATTGGTGTTGTAGTTGGTGTCGTCATAGCCCGTGCGATCCTCAAGCAGGATGTGGCAGGCCAACCCCAGCTTGGCGGCAAAGGCGGCGGTCTGGCGCCCGTGATTGGTCTGGGTGGCGCCTTGGGTCATCACCATGTCGGCACCCTGTTCGAGTGCCTCAGCCATCAGGAATTCCAGCTTGCGGGTCTTGTTGCCGCCGGTGGACATGCCGGTGCAGTCATCGCGCTTGATCCAGAGCTCAACGCCCAGTTCGTCTGATAGGCGTTTCATCGGCTCCAGCGGAGTGGACAGATGGGCGAGGTGAACGCGCGGAAAACGGGACAGGTGCATATGGTGCTCCTTGGGGGTTAGGGGGGATAAGTGAAGATGATGCGCTATGCCCGCATCAGGGCGTAGTCGGGATCGTAGGGCGAGGGCGCGATGACTTCGGCGCCGACAAGATCACCGTAGAGGTCGATCTGCATGGTGCTGCCCGGCGCGGCAAGGTCCGGATCGACAAAGGCATAGGCCAGGTTCAACCCCACCCGGTGGCCCCAGTCGCCCGAGGTTATGGTGCCCACTACCTTGCCGTCCAGCATCAGTGATGCGCCGCCATGTGCAGGGGCGTGATTTGCCTCGACCTTCAGCGTTACCAGCTTCTTGCGCAGGCCCTCGGCTTTGCGCTGTAGCAGCGCGTTCTTGCCGATGAAATCGCCCTTCTCCACCTTTACAAACCGGTCAAGCGACGTCTCGAACGGATCGAACTCGGTCAGAAGGTCGGCCTTCCAATGCAAAAAGCCCTTTTCCATCCGCATTGAGTCGACCGCGCGCGCGCCGAACAGCTTTAGCCCATGCGCCTCGCCTGCTTTGCGCAGCGCCAGATAGGCGGCATAAAGGGACGCGTTTGGTACGTGGATTTCGTACGCCAGTTCGCCCGAGAAACTGACGCCGAGAACGGTCGCCGGGGCAAAGCCGATAAAGCATTCGCGGGCGCTGAGCCACGGGAAAGATGCCTTTGACCAGTCGCCGCGCGCGCAGGCCGTCAGGACGTCACGGGCCTTGGGGCCTGCCAGCACGAGGATCGTTTGATCATTGGTCAGGCTGCGGATTTGGACGTCTTCACCGTCGGTCAGATGCGCTTGCAACCAGTCCATGTCATGGAATTCACTCGCCGCCGCCGAGCCGTACCAGACGCGCTCGGGCCCTCGGTCGCTGGCGGGCAGGTTGGCAATGGTTGCCTCGCCCTTGACCATGCCTTGATGGTTCAGCAGGTAGCCCAGCCCGACGCGGCCCGCGCGCTTGGTCACAGCGCCGCAGAACATGCGGTCAAGAAAGCTGTGCCGGTCCGCGCCGGTGATCTCGAACCGGTTGAAGCCGTTGACCTCGCAAAGGCCCACATTCTCTTGCACGTTCGTGATCTCGGCGGCGACCACATCGAAGGCTTCGTCAAAATTGAAACTGAGCGTGGGATGAAAATCGGGAGAGGGCTTGATGTAATCCACCCGCTCCCAGCCGTTCACCACAGTGAATTCCGCGCCTTCGGCGGCAAATATGGGCGTCAGCGGCGTCGTCTTGGCCGGGCGGCCCGCCGGACGATGCTCGTGCGGGAAGTGGAAGCGGAATTCGTTTTGGTAATCCTCGATCGCTTTCAGCGCCGTCAACTCGACATTGGTGTGGCCGGTAAAGCGGCGCGGGTCGATCCCCCAGGTGTCATAGCACGCCTCGCCATGCACGATCTGCTGCGCCAGAAGCCAGCCATGCCCGCCGCCTTCGCCTAGGCCCGCGCGCAGGCCGATGATGCAATAGGCGTTGCGTTTGCTGGGGATCGGGCCGACCAGGGGCGCGCCGTCAATGGTGTAGGTGATCGGGCCGTTGACGATACGCTTGATGCCGACATCAGCCAGCACCGGCATCCTCTCGAACGCGCCTTCCAGCACGTTCATCACGCGATCCAGATCGTCGGGGCACAGGTCATTGGAGAAGCTGGGGCTGATCCCGTCCATTCCCCAAGTGCGGCAATCCTGTTCGTAAAAACCCACCAGCAGGCCGTTTTTTTCCTGTCGGGAATAGTAATCGGAGATCGGGCAGCGCAGTAGCGGCATTCGGTGGCCCGCCTCTGGGATGGCCGGAATATCCTCGGTCACGAAATACTGGTGTTCCATGGACGCGACGGGATGATGCACGCCCATCATCGCGCCGACCTCGTTCACCCGGTAGCCGCAGGCGTTGACGACGATATCGGCGTCGATCGTGCCCTTGTCGGTCTCCACGGTCCAGGTGTCGTCCGCTTTTTGCGTCAGCCCGGTGACGTTGGTCTGGCGATAGACTTCGGCCCCTGCCTTGCGCGCATGAAATGCCAGTGCCTGGCAAAGCTGCGCGGGGTCGATATCGCCATCCTCGCCGTCCCAGAGACCGCCCAGCAGGTTGTCAGTCGAGATCAGGGGGTGGCGGCGCGCGCATTCCTCTGCGTCGATGACCTCGTAGGTCACGCTCATACCGCGCGCCATTGATGCAAAGTGGCGATAGCCCTGCATCTGCGCTTCGGTATTGGCCAGCCGGATGCCGCCATCGCCATGATGATAGCCTACAGGATAATCAGGATCGTCGCGCAGCTTCTTGTAAAGTGCGATGGAGTGGCTCTTGAGGCCGACCATCGTCTGGTTCGCGCCAAAGTTTGTCACCTGGGCGGCAGAATGCCACGTCGTGCCACTTGTGAGTTCGTCACGCTCGATTAGAACCACATCGGTCCAGCCCTCTTGGGTAAGATGATAAAGCGTCGAGCAACCGGCGATGCCGCCGCCGATGACTACTACCTTGGTTCGCGATTTCATGAAGTGCCTCCGATGCAACTGGGCAGAGTAAGCAGGGCAAGCCTGCCGCGCCGCAACGGTCAGCTTGGGGTTTATCAAAATTTCGAAATAGGTTTGTGATATAATGATATAAAGGTGGTATGGTTTGCGCGGCAGTGCGGACTTGCGCAGCATTCATTGCATGCTGCGGGGCAGCATCACCACATCCGGTTCAGGATATACCGCACGAAAACCTGCCGTCAGGAGACAAGCATGAAGCTGTCTGCCAGCCAAGGGTTGCTTTTGTGAAGCGGCGCCAGGGCGTGCTCAAGGATCAGGCCGCGCAGCTTGCTGTCGACAAGGTCAACCAGCGAGCGCGAGCAATCGGGCGTGCTGACAACCGCCAATGTGCGTGAAAACGTCTTGCCGGGAAAGCGATGCATCCTGAGCTTTGGATGAAATCGTTTGGCGCGCGAGAAATGCAGGGGCGTGGTTATGGTCCATCCGGCGCCGGCAGCGACCATCGCCATAAGTGTCTGGTGGCTGCTGCACTCGAACTTGTGGGGGGCCGAGACACCGATGCGGCGCAGTTGCGATTCTATCTGCTGCGCAATCATCAAGGTGCTGGAAAAGCGTAGGAACGGCAGTTTCGTGCGCCCCTCCACGATCTCTGTCAGGGATTGATCGTCGACCAGCGGAAGAACCACGACAAACGGATCGCGCAGCAACGGACGGTCCTGAAGATCACGCATGGTTTCGCTTGGCGTGGTGGTGACGCCCAGGTCAAGTTGGCGGTCTCGCAACATGCGGATGACTGCATGGCTGGAATCGGTGTGGTACATGAAATCGCAGACCGGCATTTTCGCCTTCAGGAATACAGCCAGATCTGGCGCAATATCGCTGTCAAAATCCTCGATCGTGCCGATCCTGAGGAAACTGGCCTCTGCTATGCTCCCCGCCGATGCCTCGGCCTTGGCCTTGCGGATGGAATGGAGCGCTTCGTCTATGTTGCGTAGAAAGGCTATGCCCTTGGGTGTCAGCACCATAGGCCGTCTCGCATGGTTGAACAGTTCGACGCCCAGATGATCCTCCAGGCTGCGCAGATGATACGAGACGGTGCTGATCGTAAGGCCCGATTCCTGCGCTGCAGCCTGAAGGGAACCCTTCTGCGCGCAGATCTGAAACAGCTCCAGCCATTTGAGGTTGAGATCCTTGGATGTGGCGCGACGTGACATCGCAAGCCCCCCTGCAACGATTTTCGGTTGATGGCTTACTTCTAAAATAGCCAAGTATAACTTTCAAATTATTTAAACTACAGGATTTCCGTCGGTCACCCCGGTAATTCATGGAAGCTTTGGGAGCGATATGTGGTTGCTCATGGAATGGCACCGTGTAGACACGACATGAAACAAACGACTGAGCCTTGTATTCACATCCCGCCAGCATAGGGAAGGTTAGCCTTCCCAGGATCTGACCGATACGCAAAAAGATGCCGGATGGCACACTGCTGCGGCGATGATACAAACTCAGCAACAAGGTCAAACGAGGAGGACCCCATAGTGAAAATCGGAACCAAACGGATATCAATCCTGGCGAGCGTTGTCGCCACCCTCGTGGCGCAGGGCGCTGCCGCACAAGAGCAGATCACGATCGGCTATTTTCAGGAATGGCCGATGCCGTTCCAATACGCCAAGGTCGAAGGCATGTATGACGACGCACTGGGCATGGAAGTGCAATGGCGCGCATTCGATACCGGCACAGCGATGAGCGCGGCAATGGCATCGGGCGACGTGCAACTTGTCATCAGCCAGGGTGTGCCCCCCTTCGTCGTGGCGACCAGTGCAGGCCAGGATCTGCAAGTGCTCGATGTGGCGGTGAGCTATGCCGAAAACGAGAACTGCGTCGTGCGCGAAGAATATGAGATTGACAAGGACAGCGCGACCGAACTTACCGGCAAGAAGGTTGCCGTACCGCTGGGCACCGCCGCACATTACAGCTTTATCAAGCAGATTGTCAATGAGCATTCAAAACTGACCCGGCTTCAGCATTTGATTTTGACCCGCCTGTCGGATGGCAAAGCCCCCAGTC
>CANNCP010000010.1 GCA_947503145.1 uncultured Roseovarius sp. | reverse complement strand
GGGGGCTTTGCCATCCGACAGGCGGGTCAAAATCAAATGCTGAAGCCGGGTCAGTTTTGAATGCTCATTGACACACAACATCACTCTACTAACTCCTAAGGGGCAGGTTGCAGGTTCGAATCCTGCCGGGGTCACCATATATAAAAAAACTGAACTTGTTTTGATGGTGGTCTGATGCGCAGGCAGGCTCGACCCTGCATCACAGCGTCAAGGCGTTTTGGGAAACGTTTTAACCATCCATCTCTTGCGACGGGATTATCCGAAAGAATGCACCGCCCGACCACAGGCCGAACCAGCCAGCGTGATGTGCGCCGATCTCTACCAGCCGGTAAAAGCTCTTGCGGTCGATCAGTGCCTCCAGTCCGGCGCGCACCATGACATAGGGCGACGGCTCGCCCGTGGCGGCTGCGCGCGTGACCCGGATCGGGGTGCCCGGCCCGGCGGCAACGGTGTCGCCGACATTCGTCACGAAGGTCAGGATCTGGTCTGCGCCACTGCCGGTAACGTCGAAATCCACCGCGACGAAAGGCGCGTCATCGACGGTGATGCCGACCTTTTCCACCGGTGTGACGAGGAAATATTTGTCTGCGTCCTTGCGCAGGATAGTCGAAAAGAGCCGCACCAATTCGGGCCGGTTGATCGGCGTGCCCTCGTGAAACCATGTGCCATCGCGGGCGATGCGCATGTCCATGTCGCCGTTGAACGGCGGGTTCCATAAATGCACGGGCGGCAGGCTGCGTGTTTTCGCCTCTTTGGAGGCGGCGCGGGCTGCGGCCACGATGCCGGTCGCTGACGGCGACGTGAACTTTTCTTCGCTCATTGCTTTTGCCATTTCCGTTATGCGCGATACACTCTTAGACAGACATATAGAAATGAGCAGGGAGCATTGCCATGACTGATCCGACCGATCTTGTGGCCGAGATCGAGGCGCTTGAAGAAAAGCTGGCGGCGGCCCGCGCGTCGATCACCCGGCAATTCATCGGTCAGGACCGGGTTGTAGACCTGGCGTTGTCGGCACTGCTGTGCGGCGGGCACGGCCTGCTGGTCGGTCTGCCGGGGCTGGGCAAGACGCGGCTGGTCGAAACCCTGGGCACGGTGATGGGCCTGTCGGCGAATCGCATCCAGTTCACACCGGACCTGATGCCGGCCGATATTCTCGGCAGCGAAGTGCTGGAGACCAGCGCCGACGGTCGCCGCGCGTTCAAGTTCATTCCCGGCCCGGTGTTCTGCCAGTTGCTGATGGCGGACGAGATCAACCGCGCCAGCCCGCGCACACAATCGGCGCTGCTGCAGGCGATGCAGGAACGGCAGGTGACGGTGGCAGGCGAGGACCGCACGCTGGAGCTGCCGTTTCACGTGCTGGCTACGCAGAACCCGATTGAACAAGAGGGCACCTATCCGCTGCCCGAGGCGCAACTGGACCGGTTTCTGGTGCAGATCGACGTGCCATACCCCGACCGCGACACCGAGCGAGACATCCTGCTGGCCACGACGGGGGCGAGTGAGGACACCGCACACGGCGTGTTCTCGGTGGCCGAACTGCTGGCGGCGCAGCACCTCTTGCGCCGGATGCCTGTGGGTGACGCTGTGTTGGAGCTGATCCTGGATCTGGTGCGCGCCTTCCGGCCCGAGGATGTCAGCGCATCCCAGAGGGTGCGCGATATCGTGGCGTGGGGGCCGGGACCTCGGGCGGCGCAGGCGCTGATGCTGACGGTCCGGGCGCGCGCGCTGTTGCAGGGGCGGCTGGCGCCCAACGCAGAGGACGTGATCGCGATGGCCGAGCCGGTGCTCATTCACCGGATGGCGCTGAACTTCTCGGCGCGGGCGCGGGGTGACAGGCTGAGCGATCTGATCGCCGAGACGACCGCAGGTCTGAGCCGGGCCAAGGCGGCCGCGTGACAGCTTCCCCCGCCTCATTGCGTGGCCGGGCCGAGGCCGAGGCGGCGCGCTTTCCGCCGCTTCTGGCGCGGGCCGAGCAGCTGGCGGGTTCTGTCCTGCTGGGTGAGCATGGCCGCAGGCGGGCCGGGGTGGGCGATGATTTTTGGCAATACCGTCCTTTGCAACAGGGCGATCCGCGACGGCTGATCGACTGGCGGCGCTCGGCCCGCAGTGACGCGCAATTCGTGCGCGAGCGCGAATGGCAGATCGCCCAAAGCGTGATGCTCTGGGTTGATAGTGCCGCCTCGATGCGGTTTTCCTCTGCCCCGGAGCTGCCGGAAAAGGTGGACCGGGCGTGCCTGATCGGTCTTGCTGCTGCGGTGCTGCTGTTGCGCAGTGGCGAGCGTGTGGGCATGATCGGCAACGCCCTGCCACCGCGCCGGGGCGAGGCCCAGATAATGCGGCTGGCCACGATCCTTTCCAGTGAGGGGGCGGCAGAGGAATACGGTGCGCCAGAGGCGCGGGGCATGCTGCCGCATTCGCGGGCGCTGTTCATCTCGGATTTCATGGGTGATATGGCGCCGGTGCGCGCGGCCCTGACCAAGGCGGCGGATCGCGGCGTGCGCGGCGTGCTGTTGCAGGTGCTCGACCCGGTGGAAGAGGCGTTTCCCTATCGCGGGCGCGCCATTTTCGAATCCGTCGGTGGCACACTGGCGCATGAGACGCTGAAGGCAAGCGATCTGCGCGACCGGTATCTGGAGCGACTGGCCGCCCGCAAGGCAGAGCTGGAGCATCTGTGTGCCGCGACCGGCTGGCGGTTTGGCTGCCACCACACATCGCAAAGTGCACAATCGGCGTTGCTCTGGCTCTACCGCGCGATCGAAGACGGGGGGGCGGCGCGATGATGATTGGCCCCATCGGTTTTGCCGTGCCGTGGTTGCTGGTCGCACTCGCGTTGCTGCCAGTCTTGTGGTTGCTGCTGCGGGCCGTGCCGCCCGCCCCCGTCCGTCGCCGGTTTCCGGGCGTGGCGCTGCTGCTGGGGCTCAAGGACGACGACAGCGTGACCGACCGGACCCCGTGGTGGCTGCTGCTGTTGCGGATGCTGGCTGTCGCGGCGGTGATCATTGGCCTCGCCGGGCCGGTGCTCAACCCCAATGAGGATGCGGCGAGCCGCGAGACCGGGCCGCTTCTGGTCGTCATGGATGCCAGTTGGGCCAGTGCGGGCGACTGGCCCGCGCAGCGCGACTTTCTGTCCGCGATGCTGGCAGAGGCGGGGCGCGAGGCGCGGCCCGTGGCGCTGCTGCGCCTGACAGAGCCTGCCGCGCCGGTGTTTCAGTCTGCCGATAGCTGGCGCAGCCGCCTGCCGGGCCTTGTGCCCGCCGCGTGGCAGCCGGGTGCGGACGACATGGCGCAGGCGGCCGAAATGCTGGGTGATACAGCGTTCGAGACGCGCTGGCTGTCCGACGGGCTGGCACGCGAAGGCCGGGCCGCGCTGTTGCAGGCACTGGAGGATCGCGGCCCGGTCACGGTGTACCAGAGCGTCCGCCCCATACTTGCGCTCGGCCCGGCGCGGGTCGACGACGGTGCGCTGGTCCTGACGGCGCAGCGGGTCCAGACCGTGCTGGCGCGCGATATCACCGTACTGGCTCATGGCCGTGACCCGTCGGGCACGCCCCGCGTTCTGGCAGATCTGCCGCTGCGGTTCGAGGCGGGCGCAAGCAGTGCCACCGGTGCGCTGACCCTGCCTGCCGAATTGCGCGCGCGCCTGACCCGGTTCGAGATCGCCGGGCAGGATCATGCGGGTGCGGCAAGCCTGACCGATGACGGGCTGAAGCGTCGCGAGGTTGCATTGATCGCGGGCCGCGATGACCGCGAGGGGCTGGAGCTGCTGTCGCCGTTGCACTACCTGGAGCGCGCGTTGCAGCCCTCTGCCGATCTGCTGGACGGCGCGCTGATGGATGTTCTGCCCGCCAATCCCAATGTCATTGTTCTGGCCGATGTGGCGACCCTGTCGGGGGCCGAACAGGCGGCGCTGCTGGACTGGGTTGATGCGGGCGGGATGCTGCTGCGCTTTGCCGGGCCACGTCTTGCGGGCAGCGACGTGTCGCGCAGCGAAGAGGCGCCGCTGATGCCGGTGCGCCTGCGCGCGGGTGGGCGCACGGTGGGCGGCGCGATGAGCTGGGGATCACCCAAGTCGCTGGCGCCCTTTCCCGAGGCCAGTCCGTTCTATGGCCTTGATGTACCCGGTGATGTGACCGTCAGTGCACAGGTGATGGCGCAGCCTGACCCGACGCTCGCGGAACGCGTCATCGCCCAGCTGAGCGATGGCACACCACTGGTCACGCGCAAGAAGGCCGGCGCGGGGCAGGTTGTGCTGTTTCACGTCACGGCCAACGCCGAATGGTCCACCTTGCCGCTGTCGGGCCTCTTTGTGCGGATGCTGGAACGGCTGGCGATTTCCTCTGCCGCCGAGATGCCCGCGGCCGAGGAGCTGACCGGTACCATATGGCATCCGGCACAGGTTCTGGACGGGTTCGGCGAGCTCAAGGATGCAGGCAACCTGCCCGGCATCGCGGGTGAGGTACTGGTAGAAGCACCGCTTGGCCGCGCCATGCAGCCCGGCCTCTACGACGATGCCGACGGCCGCCGCATCGCGCGCAATGTGATCGGCGCCGGGGACACGCTCGCCCCGGTCGTCTGGCCCGCGCGCGTCAACGTCGCCGGCTTTGACCGCGTGGCAGAAGCCCCTCTGGGCGGCTGGCTGCTGGCGTTGTCGCTGATCCTGCTGAGCGCCGATATCTTGGCCTCGCTTGCGCTGTCGGGGCGTTTGTGGCCTGCGCGCACCGCGCTGATCCTGGCCGTGGCGCTGATGCTGCCGGACGGCGGAGCGGCGCAACAGACGCCAGAGGGGCTGACGTCGGAACTGGCGCTGGCACATGTGATCACCGGCGACCGCAAGCTGGACGAGATGGCGCGCGCCGGGCTGCTGGGCCTCAGCGAAACGCTGTTCTTTCGCACGTCGGTCGAACCGGCGGACCCGGTCGGCGTCGATCTGGGGACCGATGAACTGGCATTTTTTCCGCTACTCTACTGGCCGATAACACCCGATCAGCCGCAGCCCTCGGCAGAGGCCTATGTGAAACTGAACCAATATCTGCGCACCGGCGGTATGATCCTGTTCGATACGCGTGACGCGGATATCGCCGGTTTTGGCGCCGCCTCGCCCAACGGAGCCAAGCTGCAACAGCTGGCGGCATCTCTTGATGTTCCACCATTGGAGCAGGTGCCAAACGATCACGTACTGACGCGCACATTCTACCTGCTTCAGGATTTTCCGGGCCGTCACGCAGGCCGTCCCGTCTGGGTCGAAGCGTCGCCGCCTGATGCCGAGCAGGTCGAGGGCATGCCGTTTCGCAACCTTAACGATGGCGTGACGCCGGTGGTCATTGGCGGCAATGACTGGGCCGCGGCCTGGGCGGTGGACGGACGCGGCAACGCGATGTTTCCCGTCGGGCGGGGCTATGCCGGTGAGCGCCAGCGTGAAATGGCCTACCGCTTTGGCGTCAATCTGGTGATGCATGTGCTGACCGGCAATTACAAATCCGATCAGGTGCATGTGCCCGCACTTCTCGACAGGCTGGGCCAATGACCGGGGCGCTGGTCTTTGAGCCGCTCTTGCCCGTATGGCTGATTGCGGTGTTGGCGGGCATGGTGATCTGTGGCACCGCGCTGGCGCTCTGGCGCGGGTTGTCGGGCTGGGCGCTGCGGGCGCTGGGGGCTGTGGTCGTGCTGGCTGCATTGGCCGGGCCGGTCTATCAGCAGGAAGGCCGCGCACCCCTCAGTGATATCGTCATGATCGTCGAGGATGCCAGTGCCAGTCAGAACCTCGGAGCGCGCGCCGAGATGACGACAGAGGCGGCAGATACTCTGGCCGCCCGGCTGGAGGCGCGCGAGAACACCGAAGTACGCCGCGTTACAGTCCGCGACGGGGCCGACAACAGCGGCACCCAACTGATGAGCGGGCTGGCCGAGGCAATGGCAGAAGAGCCGCAAGGGCGCATCGCCGGGGTCTTTGTACTCAGCGACGGGCGGCTGCATGATCTGGACCGTGCACCGACCCTGCCCGCGCCGATGCACCTGCTGCACACCGGGCGCAGCGGTGATTGGGACCGGCGGCTGATCATTGCGGGTGCCCCGGCCTTTGCCATTCTGGGCGAAGAGATCACCCTGACGATCCGCATCGAGGATAGCGGTGCGGTGCCCGCAGATGCCGGGAGCGCACAGCTTGATATCTCGGTCGACGGCGAAGCCCCGCAGCGGTTCGAGCTGCCCGTCGGGCGCGATATCGACCTGCCGCTGGTGTTGCCGCATGGCGGGCGCAACGTGCTGCAATTCACCGTCCCCGAGGTGGCGGGCGAGCTGACCGACCGGAACAATTCCGCGCTGGTGCAGATCAACGGCGTGCGTGATCGGCTCAGCGTGCTGCTGGTCTCCGGAGAGCCGCATCCCGGCGGCCGCACTTGGCGCAACCTGCTGAAATCGGACAGTTCCGTGGATCTGGTGCACTTCACCATCCTGCGCCCGCCCGAAAAGCAGGACGGCGTGCCGGTGCGCGAGCTAAGCCTCATCGCCTTTCCCACGCGCGAGTTGTTTCTGGAGAAGATCAATGATTTCGACCTGATCATCTTTGACCGCTACAAGCGGCGCGGCATTCTGCCGTCGCTCTACCTTGATAATGTGCGCAACTACGTTGAAGGCGGCGGTGCGGTGCTGATCGCGGCGGGTCCGGACTTTGCCAGCGCCGACAGCATCTACCGCTCGCCGCTGGAGGCGATCGTGCCCGCCCGCCCGACAGCGCGGGTGATTGACCAAGGGTATCGCCCGACGGTGACTGACCTGGGTCAGCGCCACCCGGTGACCGCCGGGTTGAAGGATCTGCACGCGGGCGACTGGGGCCGGTGGCTGCGTCAGATCGAAGTGACCGATGAGGTTGGCGATGTGGTCATGACGGGGGCCGAAGATGCGCCGCTGCTGATCCTGAACCGGGTGGGCGAAGGGCGTGTGGCGTTGCTGGCTTCGGATCACGCCTGGCTGTGGAATCGCGGCTACGAGGGGGGCGGGCCGCAACTGGAATTGCTGCGCCGTCTCGCCCATTGGATGATGAAAGAACCTGAGTTGGAGGAAGAAGCACTGTGGGCCGAGGCGACTGGTCAGCAGATGCGCATCATCCGCCGCACGCTGGCAGAGGCGGTCGGGCCGGTCACGATCACCACGCCACTGGGCGACACGCTCGACCTGCCGCTGACCGAAGTATCGCCAGGGCGGTTCGAGGCACTCTATGACGGGCCGGTGATCGGCCTTTACCGGCTGGAGAACGGCGATCAGTCGGCGGTAATCGGTCTTGGCCCCGCCGCCCCGGTGGAATTCGAGGAAACGATAGCCAGCGGCGCGCCCCTGGCAGAGGTGATTGCCGCGTCAAATGGCGGTGTGCGTGCGCTGGAGGACGGCGTGCCGGTCATCCGCGCGGTGAGGCATGGCCGCCCGGCTGCAGGGCGCGCCTGGCTCGGGATCACGCCGCGCGGGGCCTACCGAACGCAGAGCGTGACGCAATCCGCGCTCTTGCCCGCGTGGCTGGTGTTGCTGTTGGTATCCGCGCTGGTGATCGGCGGCTGGCTGCGTGAAGGACGGCGATGAGCCGCGCGTGCCGCCGGGGGCAGGGCGTGGGGGTCAGTAAGGCACGCGAACGGCGGTCGATTCGCCCGTCCAATCCTCGACCGAGCAACGGGCGCGCACATAGACCTCGCGCGTGCCGTCGGGCAGCATCACGTTGCCCATGCTGCGGGTAAAGGGCTGTTCGTTCACATGCGGGTGGTGCAGCTTGCGAAGGGCGAGCACATGACCGTCCGCATCCAGTACTTCCCAGCCATCGGCGTAATGGTCCCACCCGGTATCGGGATGCAGGATCGTGACGTGGAACCGCCAGGTCATCCCGTCCTTTTCCACGTGCACGTCGGTGATCTCCGGATCATCCGCATAGGCGGTGGCGGGCAGGAGCGGGGCGGCCATGAGCGCCGCACAAAAGGTCAGGGTAAAGCGTGTCATGCTCCTGATATAGGATATGTTGGCGTGACATGCTTTCACGTCTGTGTGTGCGTGTTGTCATGTTTGCTGCCGGGGCCGGACGGCACTCGCGATGCGTCGGTATGGCAGGCTGAATCGCTGAGGGTGAAATCACACGGAGACGCACCAATGCACCCTGAGCGTGCAGGCCGTGACAACGGCCCTTGCCAGCGCGTGAGGTTGGTTATATTTTATTACCAAATCAGATTTTGACGTTGCCTGCACCAGCGAAGGGCGGGCAGACTGATGATTGACCGCACGCCGCCCATCCTGGGCGTACTGACGGGGCCGAGGAGGCGCACAGGATGGAAATGCCACAGCCCGATGCAAGAATCCTGGCCCGCAAGCCTGAGATCGTGAGACAGCTGAGCGCGGTGCTGCCCGCAGGTGCGGTGATCTCGGACGAGGCAGAAACCCGTGCCTATGAATGCGACGCACTGACCGCCTATAAATGTCCGCCGCTTGCCGTCGTGCTGCCTGCCAGCACGCGTGAAGTGTCGGACGTGCTGCGGGTGTGTCATGAGATGGGCGTGCCGGTGGTGCCGCGCGGTTCGGGCACGTCGCTGGCGGGCGGGGCGCTGCCCACGGGAGATTGCGTGATCCTGGGTGTGGCGCGGATGAACGATGTGCTGGAGACCGACTATGAAAACCGGTTCATCCGGGTTCAGTCGGGCCGCACGAACCTCAGCGTGACAGGCGCCGTCGAGGCGGACGGCTTTTTCTACGCACCCGACCCAAGTAGCCAGCTGGCCTGCGCTATCGCGGGCAATATCGCGATGAATTCTGGCGGCGCGCATTGCCTGAAATACGGCGTGACCACCAACAACCTGATGGGCGTGACCATGGTGCTGATGGATGGCACCGTGACCGAAATCGGCGGCGCGTATCTGGACGCGGCGGGCTATGATCTGCTGGGCGTCATCTGCGGCTCTGAGGGTCAGTTGGGCGTCGTGACCGAAGCGACCCTGCGCATCCTGCGCAAGCCCGAAGGGGCGCGGCCGGTGCTGATCGGGTTCGACAGCAACGAGGTGGCGGGCGCCTGCGTTTCGGACATCATCAAGGCGGGCGTTCTGCCGGTCGCGATCGAATTCATGGACCGGCCCTGCATCCGCGCTACCGAAGCTTTTGCCGGCGCGGGATACCCGGACTGCGAGGCGTTGCTGATTGTCGAGGTAGAAGGCTCGGACGCCGAGATCGACGAACAGTTGGCGATCATCCTGGAGATCGCCCGGCGGCACGATCCGGTGGAACTGCGCGAGAGCAAATCCGCCGAGGAGAGTGCCAGAATCTGGCTGGGGCGCAAATCCGCATTTGGCGCGATGGGGCAGATCAACGATTACATGTGTCTTGATGGTACGATCCCGGTCAGCCAACTGCCGTTTGTGCTGCGCCGCATCGGCGAGATGAGCCGCGATTATGGGCTGGACGTGGGCAACGTGTTTCACGCGGGCGACGGCAACATGCATCCGTTGATCCTCTATGATGCGAACAAGCCCGGTGATCTGGAGCGGTGCGAGGCCTTTGGCGCCGATATCCTGAAGCTTTGTGTCGAGGTGGGCGGCTGCCTGACCGGCGAACATGGCGTTGGCATCGAAAAACGCGACCTGATGACCCACCAATATGCGCCCGTCGATCTGGAGATGCAGATGGCGGTCAAGGATGTGTTCGACCCCGGATGGCTGCTGAACCCGGCCAAGGTGTTTCCATTGGCCGAAAGCGCGCCACGGAGGAGCGCGGCGGAACAGGGGCTTTGCCCCTCACCTTGAAACCTGAAGGTTTCAAGGTTCACCCCAGGATATTTTGAGCAAGAAGAAACAGCATGATGCGTCCAGAGACAGAAGCCGAACTGGCGGAGATGATCAAGGCCGCGAATGGTCCCTTGTGGATTGAGGGGGGCGGTACACGGTCGATTGGCGGGCCGCGAGAGGGAGAGGTGCTCGGCACGTCGGCGATGCGCGGGATTGACCTTTATGAGCCCGGCGCGCTGACGATGGTGGCCAAGGCAGGCACGCCTCTGGCCGAAGTGGAGGAGGCGTTGGAGAAAGAGGGGCAACGCCTGCCGTTCGAGCCGATGGATCACCGGACGTTGTTGGGGACAGATGGGACGCCGACGATTGGTGGCGTGTTTGCAGCAAATGTGTCGGGGCCGCGCCGTATTCAGGTGGGGGCTGCGCGTGATTTCCTGCTGGGGGTGCGGTTCGTCGATGGTGCCGGGCAGATCGTGTCGAATGGCGGGCGGGTGATGAAGAACGTCACTGGCTATGATCTGGTGAAACTGCTGGCGGGGAGCCGCGGCACGCTGGGTGTTTTGACGGAACTGTCGTTCAAGGTGCTGCCGAAACCGGGTTTTTGCGGTACGCTGCTGCTGGAGGGGCTGGATGATGCAAGCGCCGTTGCCGTACTGTGCCGCGCGCTGGGCTCGCCCTATGAGGTCAGCGGCGCAGCCCATCGGCAAAGGGGGCCGAACGGCGCGCCGATCACGATGATCCGGCTGGAAGGGTTCGAGAATTCGGTGCGCTACCGGGCAGCGGCGCTGCAATTGCTGCTCGCTGAATATGGATCATTCGAGCTGGAAACAGACCCGGGCCGCGCTGCGGACGACTGGGCCGCCATCCGGGACGTGGCGCCGTTCGGGGGGCAAAAGGGCGATGTCTGGCGGGTGTCGGTCAAGCCGACCGATGCCCCCGGCGTCGTGGGGCAGGTGCCGGGGGCCGAGGCGATATACGACTGGGGTGGCGGGCTGATCTGGCTGCGGGTCGATGAAGGCAGCCAGGCGAGCGCGATCCGGGACACAGTGGCAAAGGTCGGCGGGCACGCGACGCGCATCCGGGGCGCAGGGCCGGGCGCGTTCCAGCCGCTGGCTGCACCGCTTGCCGTATTGGAGGCTGGGCTGCGCGCGCGATTCGATCCGCGCGGCATTCTGAACCCGGGATTGATGGGGCAAGCGGCGTGACAGGGCCGAGAAGGGGCGATTGCGATGCGCACTGAATTTACCGAGACACAGCTGAAGGACCCCGCGATCCGCCGCTCAAACGAGATCCTGCGCGCCTGCGTGCATTGTGGTTTCTGCACCGCGACCTGCCCCACCTATCAGCTGCTGGGTGATGAGCTGGACAGCCCGCGCGGGCGCATCTACCTGATCAAGGACATGCTGGAAAACAGCCGTATTCCCGATGCCAAGACCGTGAGACATATCGATAAATGCCTCAGTTGTCTGGCCTGCATGACGACCTGCCCCTCGGGAGTGCATTACATGCATCTGGTGGATCACGCGCGCGAATACATCGAGGCCAATTACAAGCGCCCGCTGAGCGACCGGGCGTTGCGCTGGATGCTGGCGCGCATCCTGCCTTATCCCATGCGGTTTCGTATCGCGCTCTTGGGGGCCAGGATTGGCCGGCCCTTTGCCCGTCTGATGCCCGATGCACGGTTGCGTGCGATGCTGGAGATGGCCCCGAAACGGGTGCCCCCGGTCAGCCGCAATGATGACCCGCAGAGTTTCCCGTCTGCCGATCCCGGCGGGCAGGTGAAAAAACGCGTGGCGCTGATGACCGGCTGCGCGCAGAAGGCGCTGAACACCGATATCAACGATGCCACGATCCGCCTGCTGACGCGGCTTGGCTGCGAGGTGGTGGTGGCACGCGGTGCGGCGTGCTGCGGGGCGCTGACGCATCACATGGGCAAGACCACCGAGAGCCACGCGATGGCGGCCAGCAATATTCGCGCCTGGATCGCGGAAATGGAGGGCGGTGGCCTTGATGCGGTCGTAATCAACACGTCCGGCTGCGGTACGACGGTCAAGGATTATGGGCACATGTTCCGCAACGACGCGCTGGCGGAGGATGCCGCACGGGTGTCGAAGATCGCTGTCGATGTGACCGAACTGCTGGTCGATCTGTTGCCGGAGGGCGCTGACGCATTTACCCGTAACGCGGCCCGGCGCGGCGTGGCGGGAACAGAGTCGCTTTTGCTGCCCGACTCCGAGGGGGATGGCGCGATCACGGTGGCCTATCATGCGGCCTGCTCGCTGCAGCACGGGCAGCAGATCAGGACCTATCCCAAGGACCTGCTGAAGCGGGCCGGGTTCACCGTGGTGGAACCTGCGGACAGCCATTTGTGCTGCGGCTCGGCGGGCACCTACAACTTGATGCAGCCCGAAATCTCAAAGCAGTTGAAGGATCGCAAGGTCCGCACCCTGGAGGCGAAATCGCCGGATGTGATCGCGGCGGGCAACATTGGCTGCATGATGCAGATCGGCGGCGCGACAGCGGTGCCCATCGTGCATACGGTCGAATTGCTGGACTGGGCCACCGGCGGACCGATGCCGCCCGCGCTGAGCGGAAAACTGGCCGTTCCGGACCTGCGCCGCGCGGTGTGATCCATTTGTTTGGTGGCTTCGCCAAACTATCGCCTCAAATCCTTGGTAGCGGTTAGACGGAACTGGATTTGGGAGTACTTCATGCTGCGCAGCTTGCTGATGGCCATTGTCGCCGCCGTGGTCGTATCACCTGTGGCGGCGCAGCAAACAGGGCTGCAAAGGCTCGATACTGGCGATGATGGCCGCGAATGGGAGGCGGTCGGGCGTCTTGATCTGGGGGGGCGGGGATTTTGTACCGGCACGCTGATCGCGCCCGATCTGGTGCTGACGGCGGCGCATTGCCTCTTTGACAAGAGCACGGGCCAGCGAATCGACCAAAACAAGATCGAGTTCCTGGCCGGTTGGCGCAACGGGCGTGCCTCTGCCTATCGCTGGATTCGTCGTGCCGTCATCCATCCCGGCTATGTTTTCGATCAGGACGTGGCGGCAGATCGGGTGCGCAACGATGTGGCCCTGCTGGAGTTGCACCACCCCATCCGTAACGGGCGGGTGGAACCGTTCACGACCGATCGCCGCCCGATCAAGGGCCAGCGCATTGGCGTGGTCAGTTATGGGCGCGGCCGGTCCGAAGCGCCGTCACTACAGGAGGTCTGCGATGTCATCGCCCGCCAGCAGGGTGTGCTGGTGATGTCCTGCGATGTTACCTATGGGGCCTCCGGCGCGCCGATCTTCAGCTTTGAGAGCGGCAGGCCGCGCGTCGTGTCGGTGGTATCGGCGATGGCCGAGGTGGACGGGCGCAAGGTATCCCTGGGCACCCAGCTGGAAGAGCCGCTGGCGGTGCTGCGGGCGGCGCTGGCTGCGGGTGAGGGGATCCAGCAGGCGGGTGCGCCGCAGATGAACGCGGTGGGCGTGCGCCGCGTCACCGGCGCGAAATTCGCCAAACCATGAGGCCGAAATTCTGCCTTGACCGATCACGTGCAGGGCTTGAAACAGCGTAACCGTTCCCCACATTGGAGGTGTCCGACGCCGTATTCCGGGTCGGACAGAACCCGGCCTGTCCCAAATGGGAAGGCCATACCACATCGTTATCGCTCAATGGAGGATGACCCATGCGAAACTTTGATCTGGCTCCGCTTTACCGGGCCACCGTCGGCTTTGACCAAATTGCAGACATGATGGACCGCGTGCTGTCCAGCGACGTCACCCAGCCGACCTACCCACCCTACAATATTGAAAAGACCGCTGATGATGCCTATCGCATTTCAATTGCGGTCGCAGGCTTTTCCGATGCCGATCTGTCGGTCGAGGTGAAAGAGGGCGCGTTGATCGTTGCCGCCCGCAAGGCCGAAAATGATGCGGCCGGGACATACCTGCATCGTGGTATTGCCACCCGCGCATTCGAGCGCCGCTTTCAGTTGGCGGACCATGTGCGCGTGATCGGTGCGGCCCATGCCGATGGAATGCTGCATATCGATCTGGTGCGCGAAGTGCCGGAGGCGTTGAAGCCGCGCCGTATCGCCATCGAAAGTTCGGTGTCCAACCCGGACAAGGACGTGGTTGACGCAAAAGCCGTAAACTGAACCACAGCTTTTCTAAACGACGCGAGGCCCGGCATTTTGCCGGGCCTTTGGCATTCAGCATCATTTTCTACGTTCAAGGAAATGGGTTCAGAAGATCCGCGAATTTTCTGGTGTGATACTCTCGTGAATGCGCTTTGATGCGATTAAGGGCAGAGGAAAAGGCTTTGGAAAGCTGAAGAAAAAAGGCGCGCCAGATTTACACGGCACGCCTTGAAATTATGTTTTGTGAGGTGTCTCAGATCGACATGCAGATGTATTTCATCTCCATGTAATCCTCGATTCCGTGATGGCTGCCTTCGCGACCAAGCCCGGACTGCTTTACGCCACCGAACGGGGCCACCTCGGTCGAGATGATGCCGGTGTTTACCCCGACGATACCGTATTCCAGCGCTTCGGCCACCTTGTAGACGCGGCTGAGATCCTTGGCGTAGAAATAGCTGGCGAGGCCAAAGATCGTGTCATTGGCCATGGCGATCACGTCATCCTCGTTTTCGAACTTGAAGAGCGGCGCCAGCGGGCCAAAGGTCTCGTCCTGCGCCACCATCATGTCCTGCGTGACGCCGGTGAGGATGGTGGGGGGCAGGAAATGCCCCTCGCGCTGCATCGGCTCTCCGCCGCCCATTGTCACCTTGGCACCCTTGGATTTTGCGTCGGCGACATGTTCCTGCACCTTTGCGATCGCGTCCGCATTGATCAGCGGCCCGAGCAGGGTGCCGTCTTCGAGGCCGTCGCCGATCTTCATCTTCTGGACGGCGTCATGCAGCTTCTTGGCGAAGGTGTCATAGATACCGGCCTGCACGTAGATACGGTTCGCACAGACGCAGGTCTGTCCGTTATTGCGGAACTTGCACATGATCGCGCCTTCGACGGCCGCATCGAGATCGGCATCATCGAACACGATGAACGGCGCGTTGCCGCCAAGCTCCATCGAGCACTTCATCACCTGATCGGCAGCCTGACGCAGCAGGATGCGGCCCACCTCTGTCGAGCCGGTGAACGTGAGCTTGCGCACGGCGGGGTTTTCGCAGAACTCCTTGCCAATATCGGAGGACTTTGATGAGGTGACGATATTGAACACACCCTTGGGGATGCCGGCACGTTGGGCCAGCACACCCATGGCGGTGGCCGACAGCGGCGTTTCCTTGGCCGGGCGCCCGACAAAGGCACAGCCGGCGGCCAGTGCCGGGGCGGCCTTGCGCGTAATCATCGCGTTGGGGAAGTTCCACGGCGTGATCGACGCGGCGACGCCGATGGGCTGCTTGATCACTGTGATGCGTTTATCGCGCTGGTGCCCCGGGATCGTCTCGCCATAGATGCGCTTTGCCTCTTCGGCAAAGAATTCGATAAAGGATGCGCCATAGACAATCTCGCCTTTGGCCTCGGCCAGCGGTTTGCCCTGTTCGGCAGTCAGGATGATAGCAAGATCATCCTGATTCTCCATCATCAGGTCGAACCATTTGCGCAGAACGACGGCGCGTTCCTTGGCGGTCCATTTCGCCCATTCCTTCTGCGCCGTTTCGGCGGCGGCGATGGCGTCGGCGACCTGCGCGCGGCTGAGGTCGGCCACGTTCGCGATCACGTCGCCGCGGGCCGGGTTGGTGACTTCGAACGTGGTATCGCCGACGACCCATTCATCGTTCACATAGGCCATCTCGGCCAGCAGGGAGGGGTCTTTCAGGAGGGATTTCAGATCGGTACCGCTCATGATTTGCTTGTCCTTTTATTTAAGGTGTCGGGCGCCTACTTTTGTCTTGAACTGGGTAAGCATCTTGGACTGCTCTTGTCCAGCATCCCATTGGAGATGACATAATATGGATCTTGATGACGCCTATGCCAATATGCCCTATATTCCGGGGGCTGCTGCATATCCGGACCGGTGGGCCGCCGCAGCCGCCGCTTACCGGGGTGAATTGGCTGAAACGGGGCGTGCCTGGCTGGATATTGCCTATGGCGAAACGGCGCGCACGGCGTTCGACCTCTTTCTGCCGGAGGAGACGCCAAAGGGTCTGTGTATCTTTGTGCATGGGGGTTATTGGCTGAAATTCCATCGCAGTTTCTGGTCGCATTTCGCAGCCGGACCGGTGGCGCGGGGCTGGGCGGTGGCAATTCCGTCCTATGATCTGTGCCCGGATGTGCGGATCGCCGAGATCACCCGCCAGATCGCGCAGGCAGTCTGCGTGGCGGCAGGTCGGGTGCGTGGGCCCATCGTGTTG
Organism: uncultured Roseovarius sp.; assembly: GCA_947503145.1. Taxonomy (GTDB): domain Bacteria; phylum Pseudomonadota; class Alphaproteobacteria; order Rhodobacterales; family Rhodobacteraceae; genus Roseovarius. The sequence continues at coordinate 128,663 of CANNCP010000010.1, read as the reverse complement.
ATCGGGCATTCGGCGGGCGGACTTCTGGTGGCGCGCATGGGTAACGCAGGGATGCTGCCTGCGCCGGTTGCGGACCGGATCGGGCATATCCTGCCCATATCGCCGGTTTCGGACCTGCGTCCGCTGCGGCGCACCTCGATGAACGCCGAACTCCGCCTGAGCAAAGACGAGGCGGCGGCGGAAAGCCCGGTCTTGCACCCGGCACCGGATGTGCCGGTCACGATCCGGGTCGGCGGCAACGAGCGGCCCGCCTTCCTCGATCAGGCGCGGTGGCTGGCCGAGGCCTGGGGCGCGGCGCATGTGGTGGTGCCGGGCCAGCACCATCTGAATGTCATCGAGCCGCTGCGCGATCCGCAGAGCGATCTGGTCGAAACTTTGCTCAGCCCGGTACGGGCCTGACCCCGCGGCGGGCTATCATCAGCCAAACCTTTGCTGCCATGTAGGCAGGGTATCGCCGGGCGCCGGTGTCGCCAGATAGATGGCCCGTGCGATGGCCCGTGCCATACAGGTTGCCGCTGCGTGACCCAGCAGCATGGTGTCATATATCGGATCGGTCATGGCACGCGCGCCGGTGCTGGCGGCAAAGATCAGATCACCGTCCATTGGTGTGTGTGACGGCACCAGCGCGCGGGCAAAGCCGTCATGCGCCGCCGTGGCCATGCGGGTGCATTGCGGCTGGCTGAGGGCGGCATCGGTGGCCACGATCCCGATGGTGGTATTGCCGTGCTGGCCGAGCTTTGTCGCCGGGACCTGGGTGCCGGGATAATCACGGGCCGCCCCGTGCCCGCCGAACTCATCGCTGATCTCGAACGGCGCGGCCCAGAAGGCCGACCCGTCCCCGACGGTGGCAGACCCCAGCGCATTCACTGCCACCAGCGCACCCACCGTGTGCCCGCAGGGCAGCACCAGCGAGGCGGAGCCGAGTCCCCCCTTGAGATTTGCCGTGGTTGCCCCCGTGCCTGCGCCCGCCGTGCCAAGCGCAAAGCGCGCAGCGGCGGCCCGCAAGGCAGTGGTGCCGAGGGCCTTGTAGGGGTTTTCGGACCAATCCTTGGCGCCACCATTCAGCAGATCAAACAGGATTGCCCCCGGCACGATCGGCACGCGCACGTCCCCCACGGCAAATCCGCGCCCCATGCTGCGCAGCACGTCTGCCACGCCGGAGGCGGCATCGAGGCCGAAGGCCGAACCGCCCGACAGCGTCAGCGCATCGACTTGTTCTACCGTCTTGTCCGGGGCCAGCAGATCGGTCTCGCGGGTGCCGGGCGCGCCGCCCATCACATGCACCCCTGCGGTGAAGGGGGCCTCACCCACCAGCACCGTCACCCCGGATTTTAGCGTGTCATCGTCGGCATTCCCCACCCGCAGGCCGGGGACATCGGTGATCAGGTTCAGCAGGCCGGGCTGGGCGGTCATGTTCAACATCCTTGGTTGTTCTGAAATTTATCTTGCCAGAACGTGTGAAATCAGCAAGGAGAAGGGTAGGACCGGGGCGATGGCGTCGCCCGCCCACATGGGCCAAGGTCCCACATAGCCAACCGTCCTGAACGCCGGGACCTTTCTTTTCTTTGAATAGGAGGGTCGAAATGACTGAACGTCCTGAAATGTACCGTCTGCACAATGGCCAGAAGGCACCGCTTGCTTTTGATGTCTCGGAATACGAGGCGCGGGTGGCAGGCCTGCGCAAGATCATGGAGGAGTGCGGGGTTGACGCTGCTGTGTTCACCTCAATGCACAATATCGCCTATTATAGCGGGTTCCTCTACTGCTCCTTCGGACGCCCTTATGGGTTGGTTGTTACAGCTTCGGAATGCGTGACAATCTCGGCGGGTATCGACGCGGGCCAGCCGTGGCGCCGCTCGTTTTGCGACAACATCACCTATACCGACTGGCAGCGCGACAATTACTGGCGCGCGATCCGCTCTGTTTCGGGCGAGGGGGCAGTTGTCGGCTATGAAGCCGATCACCTGACATTGCTGCAACACGGCAAGATGAACACCTTTCTCAAACCGTCGAAAACGATCGATCTGGCCGAAGCAACCATGCGGCAGCGTATGCATAAATCTCCCGCCGAAATCGCATTGATTCGCAAATGCACCGCCATCGCGGATGTGGGCGGCTATGCGATCAAGGATGCCGTGAAGGTCGGGACGCGCGAGATCGACGTGGCCATTGCTGGGCGCGACGCGATGGAGTTGGAAATCGCCCGTGTGTTTCCCGATGCCGAGTACCGCGATACCTGGGTATGGTTCCAGTCAGGTATCAACACTGACGGCGCGCATAACCCGGTCACAGGGCGCAAGCTGGAACATGGGGATATCCTGAGCCTGAACACTTTCCCCATGATTTCAGCCTATTACGTTGCGCTGGAACGGACGATGTTTGTCGGTGAAGTGGACCCGGCCAGCCGCAAGATCTGGGAGGCGAACGTGGCCGCCCATGAATATGGCATGAGCCTGCTGAAGCCCGGCGTCAGCTGCGCGGAAGTCACTCACAAGATCAACGAGTTCTTCGAGGAACGCCAATTGCTGCAGTACCGTACGTTTGGGTACGGTCACTCCTTCGGTATCCTCAGCCACTATTATGGGCGCGAGGCCGGACTGGAACTGCGTGAGGATATCGACACAGTGCTGGAGCCCGGCATGGTCATCTCGATGGAGCCGATGCTGACGCTGCCCGAGGGACAGCCGGGGGCAGGCGGCTATCGCGAACATGACGTTCTGGTGATCACCGAAGATGGCAACGAGAACATCACCGGCTATCCCTACGGTCCGGAGTTCAACGTCGTCGGATAAAGCGTTCCGCCTTAGATCTGACATCCACGAATACAAACGCAAGAGGGCGGCCCGATCTCCGGGTCGCCCTTTGTCAGGCCTGGTGACAGCGCTGGGGCGCGCTGCAGATCAGACCATCGCCATGATCCGCGCGGGTCCACCCGACCCGCCCTTGTGCTTGGGCGCGCCGATGATCAGCGTGGCGCCCTTGGCAGGCATCTTGTCGAGATTGGCCAGGCACTCGATCCCGAAGCGACCCGATGACAGCCAGGCGTAGTGGGTGGCAAAATCGGGTGACGGCCCATGATCGAGCGACAGCGTATCGACGGCGATCGACCCGGCGCCGGTCTCTTCGATCAGCATCTGTGCTGCCTCGACGTGAAAGCCGGGAAAATGCATCACGTCGCCGTCGGCATTGCGGTATCCGTCGCCCTCCACCTTGGCCCCCCAGCCGGAATAGAGCGCGACGCAGGCGTTGTCGGGGATATCGCCATTGGCGGCGATCCAGGCCCTCAGATCATCGGGCGTGAGTTGCGCATCGGCGTCCTCGGCGGCACGGGCGGCGATGTCGATCACGCAAAGCGGGGCGATAAGGCTGCTGACCGGGATTTCATCAACCGAGGCGCCATCTGCAGAGAAATGCAGCGGCGCGTCGACATGAGTGCCGGTATGCTCGTTTATTGACAGATTGAACAGGTTTAGCCCATGCTCGGCAAAGTTGAACGCCTGTTCGGCAGAGAACCCCGGTACGCCGAAAAAGGTCGGAAACTCGGCGCTCAGGGTATGGGTCATGTCCTCGATGTGGCTGGGCCCGGCAGCCAGAGCGGGCGGAGCTGCAGCACTGGAGAGCGCCACGCCGGCCCCGGCGGCGGCAGAGAGCTTGAAGAAATTCCGGCGGGACAGCATCCGGTCCTTGACCGCGTTCATCACACAGGCATTGCACATATTGGATCTCCTCGGTTGATGTATCCAGAGCGTAGCACCAAAATCTGGCGTGACGATCAGAATTTTTGTGGTGCTGGTAATCGGGCTGGCGCAGGCTCATTCTGGAGGCGGGCCGTGCGTGCGCAGAGTGGACAAATCCGCGTCACAGGGTAGATAGAAACGACAAGGGAAAATGATCGGGGAGGCACAAGGATGTTGGCATTGCTCAGACTGATGGTCTTTGGCTTTCTCTTTCTGAGCGTGATCTACGTCGCGCTGTCGCTCTACTCGCGTTCGGTCAGGACGGGCAAGCTGCGCCAGTTGTGGGAGGACGAAGGCCAGCCCGGCGAACGTGATGCGTTTGTCGCCGCCGGACTGAAGGAATATGATGGATCAGTGCGGCGCAAGCTGATCTTGCTGGTCTATATCGTGCCAATCATTGCGATGAGTACAATCATCTACCTGACGAATTTCAATTGAAGGAGCCGGTATGGTCTATGTGAAGTGGGTGTTCTGGGGCACGTTCTGGGTGCTGGTCGCAGCGTTTTTCCACTATACGCTGCCGCAGCATGATATCGCCCGGATTACGGACACCTATGAAAAGCGCGTGGACTTCGGCGAAAATTCGATCTTCTGGTCCCATGCAGAGGTGGGTGATGCCGCCACTACGGTGAACCGTGATGTGTTTTTCATTCAGGCGTTCCGCACCAACGATAAGCCGATGATCTATCGCAACGAGGATACCGGCTGGGGCTGGCCGCCTTATTTCAAGTTCGACACCTCCAACCTGCAGGCCGAGGCCGCGGATTTGATTTCGAAGAAAAGCGCTGCCAATGCGCAATGGGTGGTGATCAAGCATTATGGCTGGCGCAACGAATTCATGTCGATCTTTCCCAACGCGATCAGCGTGCGTGCGGTGGACAGCCCCGATGTGCGTATCATCCCGTGGCTGAATATCGTGATCCTGACACTGTTTGCCGCCCTCTGTTGGGGCATTCGTGCGCGTTGGAAGAAGTTCCGCCGTAACAAGATCGACCCGTTGGTCGATGATTATACGGATGGTTGGGGCTAAGTGCGCCGCGCGATATTGCGCTAATCCAATCAGACCAGATTGCGCGCCGCGTAAGTCCAGTCTAACGTCGGCATATGGCAATATCGGTTGAAACCTTTTTCCTCGACAGCGACGCGCAGGGAACGCTTCAGGCGCAAATCCAGCAGATGATTGCCGAAGGCATCCTGTCGGGCCGCTTTACCAAGGGGGAAAAGCTACCTTCGTCGCGCAAGTTGGCCGCGCATCTGGGCGTCAGCCGTATCACCGTGACGCTGGCCTATACCGAGCTTCAGGCCAACGACTACCTGAGCGCGCGCGACCGTTCGGGGTTCTTCGTGTCCGACAACGCGCCCGAGCCGCCGCGTTTTGCCCCGCGCCACCCCAGGCAGGACCGTATTGACTGGTCGCGCGCGCTGGGGCAGCGTTTTACCGGCGGGGCGACGCCGGAGAAGCCGCAGGATTGGTCAAAGTATCGCTACCCGTTCATCTACGGGCAGGCCGACCCCAAGCTGTTTGATCATGCCAACTGGCGGCACTGTGCGCTGCGCGCATTGGGGCAAAAGGATTTTCAGGCGCTCACCGCCGATTACTATGATCAGGACGACCCCAAGCTGATCGAATTCGTCGCACGCCATATCCTGCCCCGGCGTGGCATCCTGGCAGAACCCGAAGAGATCCTGATCACCATGGGGGCGCAGAACGCGCTCTGGCTGACGGCGCAGGTACTGCTGACACAGCGGCGCACGGCCGTGATCGAGGATCCGTGCTTTCACGCGTTGCGCGATATTCTGACCCAGTCCCGCTGTCATCTGACGGCGGTGCCGGTCGATCATGACGGGTTGCCGCCGCATGCATTGCCCGAACAGGCTGATGTGATCTTTACCACGCCCAGTCATCAGTGCCCCACAAACGCGACCATGCCGATGGCCCGACGCAAGGCGTTGCTGAAGAAGGCCCGAGACATGGATGCGTTGATCGTCGAGGATGATTACGAGTTCGAAATGGCGTTTCTGGCGTCGCCATCGCCCTCGCTCAAGTCGTTGGACCGGGACGGGCGCGTGATCTATGTCGGCAGTTTCTCGAAATCCATCTTTCCGGGGCTGCGGCTGGGCTATCTGGTCGGGCCGCGCCCCTTTATCCGCGAGGCGCGGGCGCTGCGGGCCAGCGTGCTGCGCCATCCGCCGGGGCATGTGCAGCGCACGGCGGCGTATTTTCTCAGCCTGGGCCATTATGACAGCCTGATCCGCAAGATGAGCCGCGTCTATGCAGAGCGGCGCGAGGTGATGGAACGCGCGCTCGCTGCGTATGGGCTGGGTGTCGCGGGGCGCGGCGTCTTTGGCGGATCGTCGATCTGGATGCGCGCGCCCGAGGGCGTGGACATGGGGGCTGTTGATTCGCGCCTGCGTCCGCAGGGTGTGCTGATTGAGCCGGGCGCGGCCTTTTTTCATGGCGACGCGCCGCCGCACAATTTCTACCGGCTGGCCTATTCCTCGATCGCCGCCGGACAGATCGCCACGGGAGTCGGGCTGATTGCACGCGAACTGGCATCATCCCGCTCAGACAACTGGCCCTAACAGCGCCCCGCCCTTACAGTTAGTTTCCAGCAGATTTCACAATTACCGCAGCCGCGAGGATCGCCCCATGAAAATGACCACCGAAGAAGCTTTTGTCAAAACCCTTCAGATGCATGGGATCGAGCATGCGTTCGGCATCATCGGTTCGGCCTTCATGCCGATTTCCGATATTTTTCCGGCCGCCGGCATCACCTTCTGGGATTGTGCGCACGAGGGATCGGGCGGCATGATGGCCGACGGCTATACCCGCGCCACCGGCAAGATGTCGATGATGATCGCGCAGAACGGGCCGGGCATCTCGAATTTCGTGACTGCCGTGAAAACCGCCTACTGGAACCACACGCCGCTCTTGCTGGTGACGCCACAGGCCGCAAACAAGACGATTGGGCAGGGCGGATTCCAGGAAATCGAGCAGATGAACATGTTCGCCGATTGCGTGGCCTATCAGGAAGAGGTGCGTGACCCGTCCCGCGTGGCCGAAGTGCTGAACCGCGTGATCCTCAACGCCAAGCGCGCCAGCGCACCGGCGCAGATCAACGTGCCGCGCGATTACTGGACGCAGGTCATTGATATCGAGCTGCCGCAGATCGTCGAATTTGAACGCCCCGGTGGCGGTGAGAATGCGCTGAGCGAGGCGGCGGAGCTGCTGTCGAAGGCCAAGTTCCCGGTGATCCTCAACGGGGCCGGCGTGGTGCTGGGCAATGCCATCGGAGATTCGATGAAGCTGGCCGAGCGTCTGGATGCACCGGTCTGTGTCGGCTACCAGCACAATGATGCCTTTCCCGGCTCGCATCCGCTCTTTGCCGGGCCGCTGGGCTATAACGGTTCCAAGGCGGGCATGGAGCTGATCAGCAAGGCGGATGTGGTTCTGGCGCTGGGCACCCGGCTGAACCCGTTTTCGACCCTGCCGGGCTATGGCATCGACTATTGGCCAAAGGACGCCAAGATCATCCAGGTAGACATCAATCCTGACCGCATCGGCCTGACCAAGAAGGTCAGCGTCGGCATTATTGGCGACACCAAGAAAGTGGCGAACGCAATCCTGAGCAAGCTGGCGGATAATGCGGGCGACACGGACCGTGACGAACGCAAGGCGACCATTGCCATGACCAAATCGGCCTGGGCGCAGGAATTGACCTCGATGGATCACGAACAGGACGATCCGGGCACGACCTGGAACGAGCGGGCGCGCACCGCCAAGCCCGATTGGCTGAGCCCGCGCAAGGCGTGGCGCGCCATTCAAGCAGCGTTGCCCAAAGCCACGATCATCAGTTCCGACATTGGCAACAACTGCGCCATCGGCAATGCCTACCCGTCATTTGAGGAGGGACGCAAATATCTGGCGCCGGGCCTTTATGGCCCCTGCGGTTACGGTCTGCCGTCGGTTGTTGGCGCCAAGATCGGCTGCCCGGATGTGCCGGTGGTCGGCTTCTCTGGCGATGGCGCGTTCGGCATTGCCGTGACCGAACTGACTGCGATCGGCCGCCCGGAATGGCCCGCGGTCACGCAGATCGTGTTCCGCAACTACCAGTGGGGTGCGGAAAAGCGCAACTCGACCCTGTGGTATGATGACAACTTTGTCGGGACCGAACTGGACGAACAGGTATCCTATGCCGAAATAGCCAAGGCGTGCGGCCTGAAGGGCGTCGTGGCGCGGACCCAGGACGAACTGACCGCGGCGCTGGCCCAGGCGATCAAGGACCAGATGGAAAACGGCGTGACCACCCTGATCGAGGCGATGATCAACCAGGAACTGGGCGAGCCGTTCCGCCGCGACGCGATGAAGGAGCCGGTGGCGGTTGCGGGCATCAGCAAGGATGACATGCGCCCGCAGCAGGTCTGAGCCGCAGGAAAAGACCGAAGCCATGATAATGAGACCAATCGACCTGCTTTTATCGGAGACCCCGGCCACGCGCCGCACCGTCGCGCTAAGCGAAGGCAGCGATCCGCGCGTGGTTGCGGGGGCGATTTTCGCCGTGCAGCAGGGGATTGCCGATATCATTCTGGTGGGCGACACGGAGGCCGTGATCGCCCATCTGGGCGATGATGTGCCGGCTGGCATCGTGGTGCACGATCCGGCGACCTCGCCGCTGACGACGTCGCTGGCAGAGGCGTTTCATCGCGTGCGCGCGCACAAGGGCATGTCTGCAAAAGGGGCGGCGCAGGCGGTGCTCAATCCGCTGATCTACGCCGCGATGCTGGTCCGCGAAGGCCACGCCGACGGGACGGTGGGTGGCGCGGTGGAGACCACGTCGGATGTGGTGCGCGCCGCCGTGCAGGTGATCGGCAAGGCACCGGGGGTGGCGATGGTCTCCAGCCTTTTCCTGATGTACCCGCCAGAGGGTGCGACGGGTGGCCGGGCGATGGTCTATGCCGATTGCGGTCTGGTGATCGACCCGTCGACCGAAGAGCTGGCCGATATTGCGGTCGCTTCGGCCGCGTCCTGCCGGGCGCTGTTGCGGATCGAGCCGCGCATCGCGATGCTGTCGTTTTCGACCAAAGGCTCGGCCAGACATCCGGCAGTTTCCAAAGTAACCCAGGCGACGGAGCACCTGCGCGCAGCGCATGCCGAGCTGATCATTGATGGCGAGATGCAATTCGATGCCGCATTCGTGCCGTCGGTCGGGGCGTCGAAAGCCCCTGGCTCGGCGGTCGCGGGTCATGCCAACGTCATGATCTTTCCTGACCTTGACGCCGGCAACATCGCCTACAAGATCACCCAGCGTGTGGGCGGATACACCGCCATCGGGCCGGTTCTGCAAGGGCTTGCAAAGCCTGCAAACGACCTGTCTCGTGGCTGTTCAGAGGCGGATGTGACGCAGATGATTGCGGTTACGGTGCTTCAGGCAATTGCCTGACAGGGCGGCAGGGGCTACGCACGAAATGGCCGCTTGCCGGGACGGGGTTTCGAGAAGCCGGATGAAAAGAGAAAAATGGTCGCCGGGGGCCGGTATCTGCCCTACGCTCAGGGCGCGCAGTATGGATAGGGAAGCCACGCGATGACGCACCATCAGCCAGAACTCGACACCTCACCAGCGGTTTCGGACGAGGTGCGCCGCACCACCTGCTACATGTGTGCCTGCCGCTGCGGGATCAACGTGCATATGAAGAATGGCCCCGATGGCAAGAAACAGGTCGCCTATATCGAAGGCAACCGCGATCACCCGATCAACAAGGGCGTACTGTGTGCCAAGGGCAGTGCCGGCATCATGCAGGTCAACGCGCCCTCGCGACTGCGCGCGCCGCTGAAGCGTGTCGGCCCGCGTGGATCGGGCGAATTCGAGGAAATCAGCTGGGATGAGGCGCTGGAGCTGGCGACCGACTGGCTGGCGCCGATCCGCGAGAAAAACCCCGAGAAGCTGGCATTTTTCACTGGTCGTGACCAAAGTCAGAGCTTTACCGGTCTGTGGGCACAGAATTTCGGCACGCCCAACTACGCAGCCCATGGCGGGTTCTGTTCGGTCAACATGGCGGCGGCGGGCATCTACACGATGGGCGGCGCGTTCTGGGAGTTCGGCCAGCCCGATTGGGACTATACCAAGCTCTTCATGCTTTTTGGCGTGGCCGAGGATCATGACAGCAACCCGATCAAGATGGGGCTGGGCAAGCTCAAGGCGCGCGGCGCACGGGTGATCGGCGTCAACCCGATCCGCTCGGGCTATAACGCGATTGCAGATGACTGGGTCGGGATCACGCCGGGCACCGATGGGCTGTTCATCCTGTCGCTGATCCACGAATTGATGAAAGCGGGCAAGATCGACCTGGATTATCTGGCGCGTTACACCAATGCGCCCGTACTGGTGAACGGTGATCCCAAATCGCCCGAATTCGGCCTGTTCCTGCGCGACGCGGATGGCAAGCAACTGGTCGTCGACCGCAAGACCGGCAAGCTGACGGCGTTCGACAAACCCGGCGTATGCCCTGATCTGCACGCCACCCACCGCGCCGCGGGCATCACGCACCGCCCGGTGATGCACTTGATGGCCGAGCGCTATCTGGATGAGCAATACGCCCCCGAGGCCGTGGCCGAACGCTGTGGCATCAAGCCCGAAAAGATCAGGGCAATCGCCGCCGAGATCGCCCGCGTCGCCTTTGACGAGGCGTTCGAGCTGGATCATGAATGGACCGATTTCAGGGGCGAGACACACAAGACGATGACAGGCCGCCCGGTCAGCTTTCACGCGATGCGGGGCATTTCGGCCCATTCCAACGGGTTCCAGACCTGTCGCGCGCTGCATGTGCTGCAGATCTTGCTGGGCACGGTCGAGGTGCCCGGGGGCTTCCGCTTCAAGCCACCCTACCCCAAGCCGGTCTCGGCCCACCCCAAACCGCATGTCGGCGTAAACCCCGGCGCACCACTCAACGGTCCGCATCTGGGGTTCGTGCAGGGGCCGGACGACCTGGCACTCAAGGAGGATGGCACGGCGGCGCGCATCGACAAGGCGTTCACCTGGGAAAACCCGATGTCGAGCCACGGCATGATGCATATGGTCATCTCCAACGCCCATGCGGGTGATCCTTACAAGATCGACACGCTTTTCTTCTACATGGCGAATATGTCGTGGAATTCGTCGATGAACACACACGGCACGATGGATATGCTGACGGACACCGACGAGAATGGCGAGTATGTCATCCCGCGCATCATCTATTCGGACGCCTACAGTTCCGAAATGGTGGCCTATGCAGACCTGATCCTGCCCGACACCACCTATCTGGAGCGGCATGATTGCATCAGCCTGCTCGACCGCCCGATTTCCGAGGCGGACGCGGTGGCCGATGCGATCCGCTGGCCGGTGATCGAGCCGGACCGCGATGTGCGCAGCTTCCAGTCGGTGCTGTGCGAATTGGGGGCGCGGCTGAACCTGCCGGGCTTCGTGAATGATGACGGCAGCCAGAAATTCGCCGACTATGCCGATTACATCACCAACCACCAGCGCCGCCCCGGCATTGGCCCGTTGGCAGGCTGGCGGATGGGTGAAAACGGTCTGCAACACGGCCGCGGTGGGCCCAATGAGGCACAGATCAATGCCTATATCGAAAATGGCGGCTTCTTTTCCGAGCATATCCCGGAGGGCGCGAATTACTACAAGCCGTGGAACACCGCCTATCAGGACTGGGCCGTCGACATGGGCCTCTATGACAGCCCGCAGCCCTATATATTTGATCTCTATGTCGAACCGATGCGCAAATTTCAGTTGGCCGCCGAAGGCCACGGCGATCGACAGCCGCCCGATCACCTGCGCACCCGGATCAGCCGGACGCTGGACCCGCTGCCGGTCTGGTATCCCGCGCTGGAGGACGATCATGTGGATGTGGAGGAATACCCCATTCATGCGCTCACCCAGCGACCGATGGCGATGTATCACAGCTGGGGCAGCCAGAACGCCTGGTTGCGGCAGATTCACGGGCACAACCCGCTCTACGTCCCGACAAAAATCTGGGAAGCAAACGATTTTGCCGACGGTGATTGGGCGCAGGTGACCTCTCATCACGGCGCGATCACCGTGCCAGTGGCGCATATGGCCGCGCTGAATGAAAAGACCGTCTGGACCTGGAACGCCATCGGCAAGCGCAAGGGGGCCTGGGCGCTGGACGAAGATGCGCCGGAGGCCACCCGCGGCTTCCTGCTGAACCACCTGATCCACGAGCTGCTGCCCGAGCGCGGCGACGGTCTGCGCTGGTCCAACTCCGATCCGGTCACGGGGCAGGCCGCATGGTTCGATCTGCGCGTGAAGATCGAGAAGGTGGCGGCCCCGGATGAGGTCAGGCCGGTCCTGGCCCCGGTCAGATCCCCGGTTGGGAAGGGGCCGGATAAACTGGCCTGGAAGGTGGGAAAATGAGACTTCTTCTTGCCTTAAATATCTCGGGGGACGTTGAAAATTCAATGAATTTTCAACGTGGGGCAGCGCCCCTCCCTTGCGACTCCAATCTTGCGGAGGACTGCCTGTGACCACGCTTCCCACATCAACCAAAAAGAAACTCGGCCTGGTGATCGACCTCGACACCTGCGTGGGCTGCCATGCCTGCGTGATCAGTTGCAAAGGCTGGAACACCGAGAATTACGGTGCACCGCTGAGTGATCAGGACCCTTATGGAGGCGATCCTTCAGGCACCTTCCTGAACCGCGTGCACAGCTACGAGGTACAGCCGCTGGCAACCTCGGCGATGCCGCATCCGGCGGCACAGCTGGTCCATTTTCCAAAATCCTGTCTGCATTGCGAGGACGCGCCCTGCGTGACCGTTTGCCCCACCGGTGCCAGCTACAAACGCGTCGAAGACGGAATCGTGCTGGTCAATGAGAGTGATTGCATCGGCTGCGGGCTCTGTGCCTGGGCCTGCCCCTACGGTGCGCGCGAGATGGACGCCGAGGAAGGCGTCATGAAGAAATGCACGCTCTGCGTCGATCGCATCTACAATGAGAACCTGCCGGAGGTGGACCGCGAACCGGTTTGCGTGCGCACCTGCCCGGCGGGTGCGCGGCATTTCGGCGATTTTGCCGACCCCGATAGCAACGTGAGCCGTCTGACCGCGGAACGTAGCGGCATGGATCTGATGCCCGAACAGGGCACCAAACCCGTCAATCAATACCTGCCGCCCCGGCCCAAGGATACATTGGACCAGATCGACGTGCTGGCACCGTTCCTGGAGCCGGTCATGCAAGAGTCCAATGGGTTCCTCGGCTGGCTCGACCGTACACTGGAGAAAATCTGACATGCATCCAGCGCCTTCTGTCATTGTCTTTACCACGCTTTCGGGCCTGGGGTTCGGCCTGTTGGCCTGGCTCGGGATCGGGATGCCCGTCGTCACCGGCTGGTCTGCTTTTGCGTTTTTCGCAGTGGCTTATCTCCTGGCGGTGGGCGGGCTGATTTCGTCCACCTTTCATCTGGGTCACCCGGAGCGGGCGCTGAAGGCATTCACCCAGTGGCGCAGTTCATGGCTCAGCCGCGAGGCGTGGGCGGCAGTGCTGGCGCTGGTCGTGATGGGGCTGTACGGCGCAGGGCTGGTATTTTTCGGCCAGCGGTGGAGCGCGCTGGGCTGGATTGGCGCGGCGCTGTCGCTGGGAACGGTCTACACCACTTCGATGATCTACGGCCAGATGAAGACCGTTCCGCGCTGGAAAACGCCGCTGACATCGGCGCTATACCTCACGTTGTCGCTGGCAGGCGGTGCCCTGCTGGCGGGGCAGGTCAGTTTTGCGCTGATCCTGCTGCCGGTGGCCGCCGTGGTGCAGGTGCTGTGGTGGAAGCGCGGCGATACGGCACTGGAGCAGAGTGGATCGACCCTGGCCAGTGCCACCGGGCTGGCAAGGGACGGCGCGGTCGTGCGTGCGTTCGAGCCACCGCATACCGGCACCAATTACCTGTTGCGCGAGTTCGTGCATGTCATCGGGCGCAAGCATGCGCGAAAACTGCGGCTGATCGCGCTGGGGCTGGGATTCGTGCTGCCCGTGGTGCTCTTGCTGCTGCCGTTCTCACATGTCTTTGGACTGGTTGCAGTGCTGAGCCATGTGATCGGCATCGCCGCCTCTCGCTGGTTGTTCTTTGCCGAAGCCGAGCATGTGGTCGGCATCTACTATGGCAAGCGGGCGGCCTGATCTGATTGTGCGCGCCTGCGGCGCGCGCATTTTCATCATTTGCGTACACGCAGTTGAGGGGCTTTGTCCCTAAAGTGTTTTGCAAGAAGCTGTGATTCAGGTTTTTGCGAAACGCTTTGACGAGCCTCGGGATATTTTCAGCAAGAAGAAGCAGGACTGACGCAGCGACCGCGCGTATCGGATTGAGCGCGACATGCTCTGAATGAAAAGGCCCCGCCGGGTGAGGGCGGGGCCTTTGGCTTTTGTACGTGTGCTTGTTGCGCTTAACAGGATCCAAGTATTCTCCCGGTGCCATGAGGTAGCGTTTGCAGAGCAAATGCACTCATGGCACCGGGAAAATTCGTTTCAACGCAGCATGCTTTAGTCGTCGGTCGGTTTCAGTGCGGCACCGAGGATGTCACCCAGCGATGCACCCGAATCGGAACTGCCATACTGTTGCACGGCCTCTTTCTCTTCGGCGATCTCGCGGGCCTTGATCGACAGACCCAGACGGCGGGTCTTGCTGTCCACGTTGGTGACGCGCGCGTCAACCTTGTTGCCGACCGAGAAGCGATCGGGGCGTTGCTCTGCACGGTCACGGCTGAGGTCGCTACGACGGATGAACGATTTCATGCCCTCGTATTCGACTTCGATGCCGCCATCCTCGATCGCGGTGACTTCGACCGTGATGATCGAACCGCGTTTCACGCCGCCCACTGCTTCGGCGAACTTGTCACCGCCGAGCGCCTTGATCGAGAGTGAGATGCGCTCCTTGTCGGTGTCGACCTCGGAGACGACCGCCTGGACAACGTCGCCCTTGCGGTAGTTCTGGATCGCGTCTTCGCCGCGTTCGTCCCAGCTGATGTCCGACAGGTGTACCATGCCGTCGATTTCGCCGTCGAGACCGATGAACAGCCCGAATTCGGTGATGTTCTTGACCTCGCCTTCGACCTCGGTGCCCTCGGGGTGGGTTTCTGCAAACACTTCCCATGGGTTACGCATGGTTTGCTTGAGGCCCAAGCTTACGCGGCGTTTGGCCTGGTCGATTTCCAGCACCATGACTTCGACTTCCTGGCTGGTCGAAACGATCTTGCCGGGATGCACGTTCTTCTTGGTCCAGGACATTTCCGAGACGTGAACGAGGCCTTCGACGCCCGGCTCCAGCTCTACAAACGCACCGTAGTCGGTGATGTTGGTCACGCGGCCGGTGTGTGTGCTTTCCAGCGGGTACTTGGCGGCCACGAGATCCCATGGATCGTCCTGAAGCTGCTTCATGCCCAGCGAAATGCGGTGGGTTTCCTTGTTGATCTTGATGACCTGCACCTTGACCGTCTCGCCGATCGAGAGGATCTCGGACGGGTGATTGACCCGGCGCCATGCCATGTCGGTCACGTGCAGCAGGCCGTCGACACCGCCGAGATCGACGAAGGCGCCGTATTCGGTGATGTTCTTGACTACGCCGTCGACGTTTTGGCCCTCGGTGAGGTTGCCGATGACTTCGGCGCGCTGCTCGGCGCGGCTCTCTTCGAGGATCGCACGGCGCGACACGACGATATTACCGCGACGACGGTCCATTTTCAGAACCTGGAAGGGTTGCTTGAGACCCATCAGGGGGCCTGCATCGCGCACGGGGCGCACATCGACCTGAGAACCGGGCAGGAACGCAACAGCGCCGCCTAGATCAACGGTAAAGCCACCCTTGACCCGGCCAAAGATCGCGCCTTCGACACGCTCTTCGTCGGCATAGGCTTTTTCCAGACGATCCCAGGCTTCCTCGCGGCGGGCCATTTCGCGGCTGATGACCGCCTCGCCACGCGAGTTTTCGGCCGAGCGCAGAAAGACCTCGACCACGTCGCCAACGGCGATTTCGGGGGCTTCACCTGGATTTGCGAATTCTTTGAGATCGACACGGCCTTCCATCTTGTAGCCGACATCGATGATGGCCTGGCCCGCTTCTACCGCGATCACCGTGCCCTTGACGACAGTTCCCTCTTCGGGAGTGTCCAGTTCGAAGCTTTCATTCAGGAGGGCTTCGAAATCCTCCATAGATACGTTTTGAGCCATGTGGCGTTTCTATCCTAACAATTGTTGTGTCTGGCCGTGCGGTTGTCTCCGCCGGTCTTGAGTGTTTCGTTGGTCGGGTGAAACGCAAAACAAAGAGGGCCGGAGGACTCCCGACCCTGCTCGCACTCATGTGTTCTGCGGTGTTGATCACCGTGCTGACAGGCGCGCGTATACGCCAGCTAAGCCGCGGGATCAAGCCCCGCCGAGGCGGAGGCGGCTTGGTGCCTGGCCCATGGCACGCGATCAGCTGCGCGCCTTCTCCACTGCGGTGATAGCGGTGGCGACGGCTTCTTCAATGCTCATCCGGGAGGTGTCGAGATGCACCGCGTCCGGGGCCGCTCTTAGCGGGGCGGTCGCACGGGCGCTGTCGCGGGCGTCGCGCTGGCGCAGATCCTCCAGCACCGCGTCATAGGTGATGTCATGGCCCCTGCCGACCAGTTCGGCGTGGCGGCGCGCGGCGCGGATGTCGTCGGAGGCGGTGACGTAGAGTTTGACCTCGGCATCGGGGCAGATCACCGTGCCGATATCGCGCCCGTCCAGCACCGCGCCGCCCGCGCGCCGGGCAAAGGCGCGCTGGAAATCGATCAGCGCGGCACGCACCTCGGGGATCGCGGCCACGCGGCTGGCGGCCTGCGCGATATCGGGGCCGCGCAGGTCTTCTGCGTCCAGATCACTGGCCAGTAGTTGGGTCGCGGCGGTCACGGCGTCGGTTCCGTCCATCGTGCGGTGCCCGGTGGCGCGGTAGAGCAAGCCGGTATCGAGGTGGGCAAAACCGAAATGTGCGGCCACGCGCCGGGCCACGGTTCCCTTGCCCGCAGCGGCGGGGCCATCGATTGCGATCGTGAATGCCATATTGCCTCCCGGTATTCGTATTCCTCTAGCTATGGCATGGGCGGGGCAGGCTCAAGGGGCTGCTGCGCCTGTGCGTCGATCTGGGCGCAGAGGGCCCGATTGGGAGAGGAGCCATGCTGTGCGTATGCGAGATGCGCGTGGGTCTGACAACGCTCTGGACGGCTCTGGCCTGCGGGCATAGGGTGCGCCCAAAAAGGAGGGCGCGGCATGGCTGTGGGCAAGAATATCCGAACCTATTTCGAAGACGCCTGGCATGATGGCGATGCGCTGATCATCCGTGCGGCGGATCATGGTGCATGGCTGGGGTCGAACGTGTTCGACGGGGCGCGGCTGGTGAATGGGCTGACGCCGGACCTCGATCTGCATTGCGCGCGGGTCAACCGGTCCGCCGAGGCGCTGATGATGACCCCCACCGTCGCGACCGAAGATATGGTGGCGTTGATCAAGGACGGGTTGAGCGCCTACACGGCTGGTGCGGCGGTCTATATCCGACCGATGTACTGGGCGGCGGATGGCGGTTATTCGGCCATCGTGCCGAATGCGGACAGCACGCGCTTTGCCGTGGCGCTGGAGGAAATTCCGATGCCATCGGCGGATGCGGCCACGACATTGACGCGCACCCGGTTCCGTCGGCCGACGCTGGACAGCGCCGTGGTGAATGCCAAGGCAGCCTGCCTGTATCCCAACAATGCCCGCATGCTGGCCGAGGCGCGCGCCAAGGGGTTCGGCAATGCGCTGGTGGCGGATGCGCTGGGCAATGTCGCCGAGACGGCGACAGCGAACGTGTTCATGGTCCGCGACGGCGAGGTGTTCACACCGGTGGCCAACGGCACGTTCCTGTCAGGGATCACCCGTGCGCGCCATATCGACAACATGCGCCGCGACGGCATCAAGGTGCATGAAACGGTGCTGAGCTTTGCCGACTTCGAGGCTGCGGACGAGGTTTTCCTGTCGGGGAACATGAGCAAGGTCACGCCGGTGACGGCGTTCGACGCGCGCACCTATAAGGTCGGGCCGATCACCCGGGCCGTGCGCGAAATGTACTGGGACTGGGCCACGTCGGACGGCGCCTGAGCGGGCGAGGGCCGATCAGGTGCGTTTCTGCACCTCTCCGGCCCCGGCGCGAGATGTGCCCGTGGCCTCATCATCCGACGTATCTGCGCCCCCCGCGAGCGAGGCCAGTTCCACGGCGGCAAGCAGGCGTGTCTGATCAAGCTGTTCGGCCAGCGCATCAAGATCGTTCTGCTGAGCGAATGCGCGCAGGTCGGTCAGGATGTCGAGTATCCAGTGGTTGTTCATCTGCGCCCCGCGCTTCTGCCGGTCAAGGCGTTCTGCTCCTTGTCAAATGAGATAAAATGCAAAACGGTTTAATGGACGGTTAAAACGCTTGGCTTTGTTTGCAGAAACAGATGCAAGGCGAAACGTAGTATGACCTGTCAATGTTGTGGGCGCTTCGCGTTCAATCCGTGAACCAGATTGAACGCGATAAGGTCTAGCTTCTGGCTTCCAGCACATCTTCGACCGTGCGAAGACCGGTCTTGGGCGCTTGTACCAGCACCGCCATGTTGCCGGGCTTGTGCTCGTTGCGCAGCATCTTCATATGCGCCAGCGGCAGGTCGTCCCAGCTGAACACCTCGGACATACACGGATCAAGACGGCGTTCCAGCATCAGCTTGTTGGCGCTGGCGGCCTGCTTGAGGTGGGCAAAGTGGCTGCCCTGCACACGTTTCTGGTGCATCCACAGATAACGCACGTCGAAGGTGCAATTGAACCCGGTGGTGCCTGCGCAGATCACGACCATGCCGCCCTTCTTGCAGACGAGGGTGGAGACCGGGAACGTCGCCTCGCCGGGGTGCTCGAACACCATGTCGACGCTCACGCCCTTGCCGGTGATGTCCCAGATTGCCTTGCCGAACTTGCGGGCCTCTTTGAACCATTCGGCATATTCGGGGGTGTTCACCGTGGGCAACTGGCCCCAGCAGTTGAAATCCTTGCGGTTGATCACGCCCTTGGCGCCCAGATCCATCACGAATTGGCGTTTGTCCTCGTCCGAGATGACACCGATTGCGTTGGCGCCCGCCGTGTTGATCAGCTGGATCGCGTAGGAGCCGAGGCCGCCCGACGCGCCCCAGACCAGCACGTTCTGGCCGGGCTTTAGGTCATGCGGCTCATGTCCGAAAAGCATCCGGTAGGCGGTGGCCAGCGTCAGGGTGTAGCAGGCCGATTCCTCCCATGTCAGATGCTTGGGGCGCGGCATGAGCTGCTGCGCCTGCACGCGGGTGAACTGGCCGAAACTGCCGTCGGGGGTCTCGTAGCCCCAGATGCGCTGCGAGGTCGAGTACATCGGATCGCCGCCATTGCATTCCTCGTCGTCGCCATCGTCCTGGTTGCAGTGCACCACGACCTCGTCGCCGACCTTCCAGCGTTTCACCTTGTCGCCCACAGCCCAGACGATGCCAGACGCATCCGACCCGGCGATGTGATACTCGGCTTTGTGGCCGTCGAACGGGCTGATCGGTTTGCCCAGTGCGGCCCAGACCCCGTTATAGTTGACGCCCGCGGCCATCACGAGGACCAGCACTTCGTTGCTGTCCAGCGTGGGCACGTCCACCACTTCGATCTGCATGGCGGTTTCCGGTTCGCCATGGCGCTCGCGGCGGATTGCCCAAGCGTGCATCTGCTTGGGCACATAGCCCATCGGAGGCATTTCGCCCATGTCATAGAGATCTTTTTCCGGTGCGTCGTATTCAGCGATCCCGGGTTCAGTGTCCAGAGCCATGATCAGCCTCCCTCATGTCGTTGCGTATCGGGCGTAAATTGCGGTTTCTATTGTTCCGCCGCGATGCGGAATCGCGGAATATTGCCCTGAGATACGCAGGCTCGCGCAACAATGCAATGCCTTTGGGGTGGTGTTGGTAACTTTATAACCCAGCGGTCGCGGCATTTTACTTTGCTGACGCAGCATCGCCTTCAAAGAAATGTGCGATGGAATTGGCGTAGAAAGTCAAAAGCGGGCGTTCCGCATCGACTGCCTGCCAGCAGCCGTCGATTTCCTCGATCAGTTTGCGCTGCGCCAGCGTCGTGCAGGCGCGTTTGATCGCCTCGGGCAACTCATCGTCAGAGACCAGTGGCGTTTCCGCCGTCGAGTCGCGGGTGGCCCGGATCACGGCATCTTTCATGTCGGCGGCATCCAGTGGCCTGTCTGCGTGCAACATGACCCGCGCCAGCATTGGCACAAAGAGCAGCGGCATGGCGTTCCTGATCCGGCCCATCAGTTCGTTGCCCAACTTGTCGGTCGAGGGAGATTTGCCATAATCGCTCAGTTTCACCGGCTCGGCAAAGATCACCGCAGCAACGCCGAAACGCTCAAACCGGCCGCGCAGCCGCTGCCAGATCATCCTGAGTATGAACCGTGCGATGACTGACATCCGTGTGTGAAACCGCCGGTCGCCCCGTGTTCCGGCCGCGACCAGTACGCGGTCCTCCAGCACCCGATCATAGTTGATCGAAACGGGGACAAAAACCACATCGCGCCCGCCCGGCTCCCACGCCTCTACCACATAGGACAACAGTCCCAGCTTGGGTGGCCGGGTCAACCCGTCGACGCTGAGCCCGCCCTCGGGAAAGATCGCCTGCGTCACGCCGCCCTGCGTCGCCATCTGCACATAGCGCGCCAGTATCGTCCGGTATAGCCCGCCGCGCACCCGGCGGCGGATGAAATAGGCGCCCATCGACTTGATCAGGCGGTTGAGGGGCCAGACTCGTGCCCATTCGCCTACCGCATAGCTGAGCGCAGAGGACCGCGCCGCCAGTGTTGTCACCAGAACGTAGTCCATGTTGCTGCGGTGGTTCATGATGAAAACCACGGTCGCGTCCTTGTCGATGCGTTCCAGCATGGAGGTATTCATCGATCCGGTGTGTACCGAATAGAGTGACCGCGCCAGCCAGTTGGCCAGCCTTGTGCCAAAGCTGAAATAGGCAAACGCGCTGAAGCTGGGCACGATTTCGCGCGCATAGTGGCGCGCCTTCTGAAACGCGACATCCTCGCGGACGCTGTTGCGACGTGCGTAGTCCACGATGGCCTGGGTCACGGTCGGATCGTAGATCAGCCGCTGGATCATGTCGTGGCGGCGGGCCAGCTTGAACGGCTCGATGGGTCGGGTCAGCCTGGTATTGAGCTTGGCCACCGCGCGTTCCAGTCGGCGGCGAAAGAACCACCGCACGGACGGAAAGAGGAAATGCGAGGCAAAGGTCACGGTGGCGAAAGCCAACAGCAACAGCAGCGCCCAGAGTGGCATTTCGACCCTTGATGTCATCTGTGCCTCACCTGCCCCGTTCCCCATTGCGAATATAGGCTGTAAGCCATGCGGGCAACCGTGATGGCCCGGCGTGCCGATCGGTTAATCGGCGGGTGATGGACGAATGCGGGGTCAGATAGCTGTTGCTGCGTTGCAGCGAATTGACAACAGTACAATCTTCCAAGTATCAATCCTATCACGTAAGAAAATTACGCAACCGATTCATGAGGCCCGCGCATGTCGCACCCGCAGAAAGACCGTCAGAGCAACCAGTCAGACCGACAGGCCGATCGCCCTTGGCTTATCCGTACCTATGCCGGCCATTCCACGGCAGAGGCGTCGAATGCGCTTTATCGTGCGAATCTGGCACGTGGGCAGACCGGGCTCAGCGTCGCGTTCGATCTGCCGACGCAGACGGGCTATGACAGTGACCATGTGCTGGCACGCGGCGAAGTGGGCAAGGTCGGCGTGCCGATCTGCCATCTCGGTGACATGCGCAGCCTGTTCGCGGATATCCCGCTGGATCAGATGAACACGTCGATGACGATTAACGCGACCGCGCCGTGGCTGCTGGCGCTCTATATCGCGGCGGCCGAAGAGCAGGGCGCCGATGTGACCGCACTGCAGGGCACGGTGCAAAACGATCTGATCAAGGAATATCTGTCGCGCGGCACCTATATCTGCCCGCCTAAACCGTCGCTGAAGATGATCGGGGACGTGGCCGAATACTGCTACACGAACGTGCCGAAATGGAACCCGATGAACGTGTGTTCCTATCACCTGCAAGAGGCCGGTGCCACGCCAGAACAAGAGCTGTCCTTTGCGCTGGCCACGGCCATCGCGGTGCTGGACGAGCTGCGCCCGCGTGTGCCCGCCGCCGATTTCCCGGCGTTGGCGGGGCGGATTTCGTTCTTTGTCAATGCGGGCATCCGGTTCGTGACCGAGATGTGCAAGATGCGCGCCTTTGTCGATCTGTGGGATGAAATTCTGCGCGACCGATACGGCGTCGACGACCCCAGGTTCCGCCGCTTTCGCTACGGCGTACAGGTCAACAGCCTCGGGTTGACCGAACAGCAGCCCGAAAACAACGTCTACCGCATCCTGATCGAGATGCTGGCGGTCACGCTGTCAAAGAACGCTCGGGCACGCGCCGTGCAACTGCCCGCCTGGAACGAGGCGCTGGGCCTGCCGCGCCCCTGGGATCAGCAATGGTCGATGCGCATGCAGCAGATCCTGGCGTATGAGACTGACCTGTTGGAATTCGATGACCTCTTTGATGGTAACCCGGCGGTCGATGCCAAGGTCGAGGCACTCAAGGATGGCGCGCGGCACGAGTTGGAAACACTGGGCAGCATGGGGGGCGCTATCGGCGCGATCGACTACATGAAGGCACGGCTGGTGGACAGCAACGCCGAGCGTCTGAACCGGATCGAACGCAACGAGACGGTCGTCGTGGGCGTGAACAGATACACCGAAGGCGAACCCAGCCCGCTACAGACCGAGGATGGCGGCATCATGGTGGTCGACCCCGCGACCGAGGCCCAGCAGATCGCCCGGCTGGAGGCCTGGCGCACCGAGAGGGACGCGGGCGCGGTCAAGACAGCACTGGCCGCCTTGCGGGCCGCCGCCGACAAGGGTGAGAACATCATGCCCGCTTCGATCATAGCCGCCCGCGCGGGTGTGACCACCGGCGAATGGGCAGCGCAGATGCGCGCCGTTTACGGTGAATACCGCGGCCCCACGGGCGTGTCGGTCAGCCCCTCGAACAAGACCGAAGGGCTGGATCACATTCGCGAGGCCGTGGATGTCGTCTCGGGCCGTCTGGGACGGAGGCTGAAATTCCTCATCGGCAAGCCGGGACTTGACGGCCATTCCAACGGCGCGGAGCAGATCGCATTCCGCGCGCGCGATTGCGGCATGGATATCGGGTATGACGGTATCCGTCTCACGCCCGAACAGATCGTCAACGCCGCGCTGGAGGATGGCGCGCATGTGGTGGGGCTGTCGATCCTGTCGGGCAGTCACTTGCCGCTGGTCGAGGACCTGATGGACCGGATGCGCGCGGCGGGCCTTGGCGATGTGCCGGTCCTCGTCGGCGGGATCATTCCTGACGAGGACGCGCAGCGGCTGCGCGAAATGGGTGTTGCCCGCGTCTATACGCCCAAGGATTTCGAGCTGAACACGATCATGATGGACGTCGTGACCCTTGCAGACCCACAGGCGGTGGCAGCAGAATAACAGTCTGCGCCCACAAGACAGGCCAGGCTTCTCCCGAATTTCTTCTTGCTGGAAATATCCCGGGGGAAGCGCTGAAAATTCGTTTGAATTTTCAGCGTAGGGGGCCGCGCCCCCTCCACCCCGGACAAGGACAGATTCCGGCGCGCCGATGCGCTTTGGATGCTGGCACGGCGGCCCAGCTGCGCCTGGCCTGCGCAACCCCGCATCCAGGGGCAGCCCAATCATGGCCGAATCGATCACCATCCGCCCCATCCGATCTACCGACGAAACAGACTGGCACCACCTGTGGACCGGTTGTCTGGAATACTACCAGACCAGCGTGCCCGAAGAAGTCTATCAGACCACGTTCCGGCGCCTTTTGTCCGGCGATCACCCCGATCAGAACGGGTTCATCGCGCTGGCGGGCGAACAGGCGGTGGATCTCGTGCACTACATCTACCACGCGCATAACTGGCGGGTGGATCAGGTTTGTTACCTGCAGGACCTCTATACAGACCCGTCCGTGCGCGGCACCGGCGTGGGCCGCAAACTGATCAAGGCGGTCTATGCGCAGGCCACACGCCTGCCAAAGCGGTTCAGATCTGTTGCAAAACGTTTTAGGTTGCGGGCATGACGGCAAGGAGGAGCGCGCATGACCATCCACATTGGTGCAGAGCCGGGCGATATCGCCCCGACGGTCCTTCTGCCGGGCGATCCGAAACGTGCCATCTGGGCGGCAGAGAAGTTTCTGGATGACGCGCGGCAGGTCAACGCCGTGCGCGGCATGGCAGGCTACACCGGCACCTGGCGGGGGCATCCGGTCACGATCCACGGCAGCGGCATGGGCATGCCATCGCTGAGCATCTATGCCAACGAACTGATTCGTGATTTCGGTGCCCGCACGCTGATCCGTATCGGGTCTTGCGGCGCGATGCAGCCCGCCCTGGAACTGCACGATGTGATTCTGGCGATGACAGCCAGCAGTGTCAGCACGCCCTCCTCCACGCTCCTGCGCGAGTTGAACTATGCCCCTTGCGCCGACTGGGGCCTGCTGCGCGCCGCCGTGCGGGCGGCAGAAGTGGCGGAGATCACGCCGCATGTGGGCGGCATCTATTCGTCCGACACGTTCTATGACGAACGCGCCGATCTGTCGCAGGCGCTGACCCGCCACGGCACGCTGGCGGTCGAGATGGAGGCGGCCGAACTCTATACCGTGGCGGCTCGGTACGGTGCGCGCGCGCTGGCGGTCTTGACAGTGTCAGACCACCTGATCACCGGCGCGGCACTGGATGCAGAGGCCCGCGAACGCAGCTTTGGCGCGATGATCAATATCGCGCTGGCCGCGGCCTTTGACGCGGACGCGGCAGGGTAGGCGCGGGCAGCATTTCGACCCTTGCCAATCCAGCCGGGCGGCATAGTCTCACGTCCATGCCCTATGAATGGTCTCCTCCTGTCGTTGGATCACCGCTGACACGGCTGGATCTGTGGCCGCACCGGTCATTGCCCCGGCGTGGTTTTGCCGGGTTCATGGCCGTGACATGCCTGCTGATCTCGCTGCCGCTCTTTGGGCTGCTGGGCACGGTCTTGCTGTGGGGGCTGCTGCCGTTCCTGGCGCTGGCGGTGGCGGGGCTGTGGTGGGCGCTGCAACGCTCCTACGCCAGCGGGAACATGCACGAGGCGTTGGTCATCGACACGCAAGCCGTGCATCTGACACGCACCAACCCGCGCGGCGATGTGCAGGAATGGGACTGCAACAGTTATTGGGCGCAGGTGGATATGTATCCGACCGGCGGGCCGGTGGCGCATTACCTGACGCTCAAAGGCGACGGGCGTGAGGTGGAAATTGGTGTCTTCCTGTCCGAAGACGAGCGCAAGGCGCTCTATCCGGAGCTGATAAGCGCCCTGCAGATGGCCCGCGCCGCACGCTGACCGGGAGCCTCGCCCACCCTTCATTTTTCCACAAATACTCCAGGGTTTCCAGAGAGACGCCAACTGAACGTTCCACCCCGCGGGTTGGCGCTGCGCTTGTTTATGAACTCAGGTGCAAGCGTGTGCCACATGCGTCGGAACGACCGGGGGTCGCCTGCGCCCGGTCAGCCCTCTGGTCAGCCCCCCTGGCAGAGCCGATCCTTCACGCGCGGGCCGACTGCGCCGAAATCGATCCGGCCGGTATAGTTTTGTTTGAGCACGCCCATCACCTTGCCCATGTCCCGGATCGAGCTGGCGCCGGTCTCGGCGATCGCCTTGTCCACCGCGTCCGAGACTTCGGCCTCGTTCAGTTGGCGGGGCAGGAACTCTTCGATCACCTTGACTTCAGCGCGTTCGCGTTCGGCCAGGTCGATCCGTCCGCCTTCTTCGTAGGCACGCACCGATTCCTGACGCTGCTTGGTCATCTTGCCGAGGATGGCGAGCACTTCGGGATCGCCAACGCCAACATCGTCAACAGCCTCGCGCGCGGCAATTTCCTGATCCTTGATCGCGGCATTGATCAGCCGGAGGGTTGCCAGACGGCTGACGTCCTTGTCCCTCATGGCCTGCTTCAGGGCCGTATTGACCCGATCACGCAATGTCATGTTGTTTTCATCCCTCGAATTGAGAGCGCGGCGCGCCTGGATGGGGGACCGCCTGGTGAGTGGTATGCGGCGGTCGTAAGTGTGGGGGTTTACAGAGTATGAATGCACCTTGCAACTGCCGGTGACATAGCGGTGCGTCCGCTGCCGTGCCAGCGCCCGGCGGGCAACCATGCGGCACGAGCCGCACATCGTATGACGCCAGAGCAGAGGCGGGGAGCCTGGCAAGAATCGGTGTCAGCCCGGTTGTTTTCGACGGCCTTCCGGATGGCTTCGCCGCTGCCCAGTTCCAGGGCGGGATCAACGGTGATCACGCCTTGCCAGTTCATTTCAATGGCCGTGCGGGTCGGCGATGGTGCCTGCAACGGCATCGAAGGACAGGATGCGTTGGAAGCACCGCGAAGAGTTGTCTAGTCTCGCAAAAACGCAAACGCGCAGGTTGGTCCGATGCCTTCGCAAGAACCGTCCTCGGTCAAATGCGATAGCCGGCACCGGGGGGCCAGCCCTTTACGGCAAATGTTGATCGCATCGCTGCAGATCCAGCGTGACTTCGTTAATTTGGAGGTGCCCTCCTCGAAGATATTTTCGAGGAGATGACCGCTAATCCCGGGAGATCATTCTTCGACCCGCACATTCTTTCAGGGCTGAAACCAACCTTGTGAATGTGCGTCTACTCATTTTTCCAAAGATATAAGTTTTCCCCGGGGCAATCGGTTTGAGGTCGTATCCAGGCCAGTCAAAGCTATTGATGTCCTGCAGATTGATCCAATGGTTGCCACCATCTAGACCCATTTGTCGGCACTCGGCAGGCATTAGCTGCATGTAATGTTTAGCTTCACTCAGGCTTGGTGGAGAGTGACTAATTGCAACGAGCCTGACTCGCTGTTTTGGCTCATCATCCGTGACAAGGATGATGGCGCAAGGGTGAGGGCGACTGGCATTCTCCAAGCCCCTCTCTTGATCTTCTCGAAACAGAAATTCGTACCCAATCACAAGGCCGGGCGCAGGCTTGGGAAGGGCCATATATCAGATGGTCTCGTCGTAGGATGAAACAGCCTCATCAAGAGCTTCGAAGAAGGTGCTGTCCATGTCCTCAAGTCTTTCGAGTTCGCGCTTTCGGCGGCGAAGCTCTTCCAACTCGGCAAAGACAGATGGCGAGACGAAGGCCCCGACACTTCTGTTGTGACTCAGCACGGATATAACGCCAAACTCCCTAACATCTTCTTTCATCTTGGGAAATTGGCGCGCGAAGGTGGTCGCACCAACCTCTACATATTTCATGACCATTGATCTTCCCCTTGAGTGATAGGTGTAAAATAGGAGTTTTGCGCATTTTGCACAACCCTTTAGTCAATTTCCTACGCATATTTTATGCAAAGGGGCTCGCTCGAGCTTGATCAACATTTGCCGTAAGGGGCTGGCACCGGGGGACCGCCCCTTGACCCCTCCGGGCGACACCCCTAAATCATCTTGCGATCAATCTGGTTCGCAGATTCGATGCAAGACGCCCACAACACTGGAGGGGCGCGGGTCTTTTCCACTTTCCCCAATTCAGGAAAGATGCAAAAGGCTTTGGATGTGCGTAGATTTGCCCGCTCGCTTCACATTACGGAGAGCCGCCCATGACCGATGCATCCCAGTCCTACCCCACCGCCTGTCTTGCCCTTGCCGATGGCACCGTCTTTTACGGGCGTGGCTTCGGGGCGACGGGCACCGCAGTGGCAGAGCTGTGTTTCAACACCGCGATGACCGGCTACCAAGAGGTCATGACCGACCCCAGCTATGCCGGGCAGATCGTGACATTCACCTTTCCGCATGTCGGCAATACCGGCGTCAACGCCGCCGATGACGAGGCCGCCGATCCGGTGGCCGAGGGCATGGTGGTCAAATGGGACCCGACCGAGCCGAGCAACTGGCGCAGCACCCAGAGGCTGGGCGACTGGCTGACGCAGCGTGGCCGCATCGCCATCGGCGGCGTTGATACCCGCCGCCTGACCCGTGCGATCCGCCAGCAGGGCGCGCCGCATGCGGCGCTGTCGCACGATCCGGACGGCAATTTTGATATTGCGGCATTGGTAGAAAAGGCGCGCGGGTTCGTGGGCCTTGAAGGCATGGACCTGGCAAAGAGCGTCACCTGCGCGCAATCCTACCGCTGGGATGAGATGCGGTGGGCCTGGCCCGAGGGCTACACGCGCCAGAGCCACGCGAAACACAAGGTCGTGGCAGTGGATTATGGCGCGAAACGCAATATCCTGCGGTGTCTCGCCAGTGCTGGCTGCGATGTGGTTGTCCTTCCGGCCACGGCGACGGCTGACGAGGTTCTGGCGCACAAGCCCGATGGGGTGTTCCTGTCCAACGGCCCCGGCGATCCGGCGGCAACAGGCGAATATGCGGTGCCGATGATCCACGGCGTGTTGGCCGCAGACCTGCCGGTATTCGGCATCTGCCTAGGCCATCAGATGCTGGCGCTGGCGCTGGGTGCGCGGACGATCAAAATGAGCCACGGCCATCACGGCGCCAACCATCCGGTCAAGGATATGCAGACTGGTAAAGTCGAGATCACGTCGATGAACCACGGCTTTGCCGTGGACGGACACAGTCTGCCCGAGGGGGTGATGGAGACGCATGTTTCGCTGTTCGACGGGTCGAACTGCGGTATCCGCATGAAGGACAAGCCGGTGTTTTCGGTGCAGCACCACCCCGAGGCCAGCCCGGGACCGCAGGACAGCTTTTATCTGTTCGAGCGGTTTACCGCCTCGATGGGTGCCTGACCGAAACGCTTTGGTTACCCCTGAAACGAAAAAGGCCCGGGCAGTACCACTGCCCGGGCCTTTGAATTCATGTGGTCCGTAACCGGATCAGGCAGGCAGCGCTGCCTTGGCCTGCTCCACGATCGCGCTGAATGCAGCGGGCTCGTGCACGGCCAGATCGGCCAGCACCTTGCGGTCCACTTCGACACCGGCCAGCGCCAGACCGTTGATGAAGCGGCTGTATGTCAGCGCCTCGTCATGGCTGCGCACGGCGGCGTTGATCCGCTGAATCCACAGCGCGCGGAAGCTGCGCTTGCGGTTCTTGCGGTCGCGGGTCGCGTATTGGTTGGCCTTGTCGACGGCCTGTGTGGCCACCTTGAAGGTGTTTTTCCGGCGGCCATAATAACCTTTGGCGGCCTTGATGACTTTCTTGTGACGGGCGTGGGTAACTACCCCACCTTTGACGCGTGACATATCTCAATTCCTCCTTAGCGGGCGTAGGGCATCATCGGCTTGATGATGCTCTCATCAGCCTTTGACAGCGTGGTCGTGCCACGCGCGTTGCGGAGAAACTTGTTGCTGCGCTTGATCATCCCGTGACGTTTGCCGGCCTGGCCTGCGATCACGCGGCCTGTGGCCGAAATCTTGAACCGCTTCTTGCAGCTCGACTTGGTCTTCATCTTGGGCATTTCCGGCTCCTCTTCGAGTTCGGTCAATTACGCGCGACTCGGCATGCCACTTAGGCCGGACGCGCGGGTGAAGTGTGTCGTATAAAATGGGCGCGCGATCTGTGCAAGGGGGAATGCGCTGCTTTGACAGATGAAAGAGCTGTTGCGCCATCCAGATACCCCCTGCGGGCATATATTCCTTGTGTCGCGTCCGGGGCTGGACTCAGCGTATGATACTCGCCACGACGCGGATAAAGGCGTTGGGGATTTCCTCCAGCCGGAAATCGCCCGGATGCTGCTGGATCGCGTAGAGCACGAGGCTACCCGCCGCGATCAGCACCACTGCGGCGACTCGCGGTGCGCGGCCATCGGAAAGGGCCGAGATGATCGATGGGACGGAAAAGACGACCAGCACCAAGCCGATCACCAGCATCAGATCGGTGTTCATCTCGGCGTCCCTCCTCTGGGTGGGCGCGGGTGCGCCTAAAGCGTTTGGCCTTTAACCTGGGGCATCAGATAAAGGAGAAACACGCGACAGCTTAACCCGGATCGGTAGCGTAGATCAAACTTTCCTGACAGGGTGCGACGCGCAGGATGTTGGTAGAGCCGGGCACGTTGAAGGGCACGCCGGCGGTGATCACGATGTGATCCTCCTTTGTGGCATAGCCCAGGGCGCAAGCGGCGCGGGCAGCGTTGATCACCGCCTGCTTGAAGCGGTCCAGTTCTTCGGTCATCACCGTATTCACGCCCCAGGTCAGTACCAGTCGGCGTGCGGTGCGCAGAACCGACGTCATCGCGATGATCGGCACGCGTGGGCGTTCACGCGCGGTCAGCAGCGCGGTGGTGCCGGACTGCGTGAAGCAGCAGATCGCCTTGATATCCGTCGTTTCGGCGATTTCGCGTGCGGCGGCCACGATGCCGTCGGCGACGGTGGTACGCGCCGCGGTGCGCGAGGCCTCGATGATCTGGGTGTAGGTCGGGTCGCTCTCGACCTCGCGGGCGACGTTGTCCATCGTCTTGACCGCCTCGACCGGATAGCTGCCTGCGGCGGATTCAGCTGACAGCATGATCGCGTCCGCCCCTTCGTAGATGGCGGTGGCCACGTCGCTGACTTCGGCACGGGTGGGCACGGGCGACTCGATCATCGATTCGAGCATCTGGGTCGCCACGATGACCGGCTTGGCCGCCGCCCGGCAGGCACGCACCAGGCGTTTCTGGATGGGCGGGACATTCTGTACCGGCAGTTCCACCCCCAGATCGCCGCGCGCCACCATGATCCCGTCCGAAGCAGCGAGAATGGCGTTGAAGCGCGTGACCGCCGACGGTTTTTCGATCTTGCTGAGGATCGCCGCGCGTCCGCGCGCCAGTTCGCGCGCCTCGGCCACGTCTTCGGGGCGTTGGACAAAGCTGAGCGCGAGCCAGTCGACACCCAATTCGCAGGCGAATTCCAGATCCCTGCGGTCCTTTTCCGACAGCGCCGCCAGGGGCAGCTCCACGTCCGGCACGTTGACGCCCTTGCGGTTCGAGATGGTGCCACCCACCATCACTTCGCAATTTGCGTGATCAGAGCCGCAAGATGTCACGCGAAGGCGGATCTTGCCGTCATTGACCAGCAGCGCCGCACCTTCGCGCAGGGCGGCAAAAATCTCGGGATGGGGCAGGCAGACGCGGGTGGCATCGCCTTCGGCCTCGTTCAGGTCCAGGCGAAAGGCAGTGCCCGCCTCCAGTTCTTCCTCGCCTGCGGCAAAGGTGCCGACGCGCAGCTTTGGCCCCTGAAGGTCGGCAAGGATCGCAATCGGGCTGTTCAGATCAGTTTCGATCTGGCGGATGATGCGATGCTTTTCGCGGATCGTGTCATGTTCGCCGTGGCTCATGTTCAGCCGGAACACGTCCGCGCCCGCCTCGTGCAGCGCACGGATGGTGTCGTAATCCTCGGAGGCGGGGCCGAGTGTGGCCACGATCTTGACGTTGCGATGGCGCCTCATTGCGGTATCCTCTCGGTCGGGGTTTTCGCAGTGGTAGCGGTCTCTGCGAAGGGGTTCCAGAGCTTTGTTGCGCTCCTTGGCGCAAGAGCCTAGACCAATGCCCGATGAAAGTGACAGCCCATGACTTACCAGCCTTTCGAGATAATCGGCGCGGAACGGCCCGCGCGCTGGCTGCTGGCCTGTGATCACGCGGCCAACACGGTGCCGTCGTTCGTGAATGGCGGCGATCTGGGTGTCACCCCCGAGAACATGGCGCGCCACATCGCCTATGATGTCGGCGCTGCCGGCCTCACGCGGGCGCTGGCCGAGGCACTGGACGCGCCCGCCATCCTCAGCAATTTCTCGCGTCTGGTCATCGACCCCAACCGGGGCGAGGACGACCCGACGCTGTTGATGAAGCTCTGTGACGGCACCATCATTCCCGGCAACCGTCACGCGGACGCGGCCATTTCTGGCGCGATTGCGTGCCAAGCGGGACCTGTAAAGCGCGCGCCAGCCACCCTATATTGATTGCAACACTTGCCTGACTGAGGAGATGACCAATGGATGATCAGACCCGCACCGAACTGGAAGCCGCCGCGTTCCGCGCCTTGCGCGAACACCTGATGGAGAAACGCACGGATGTGCAGAACATCGACATGATGAACCTCACCGGGTTCTGCCGCAACTGTCTGAGCCGCTGGTATCAGGAGGCGGCGAACGCGCGCGGCATCGAGATGGGCAAGGACGAAGCGCGAGAGATATTCTACGGCATGACGATGGATGAATGGAAATCGACCCATCAGACCGAGGCCACGGGCGCGCAACAGGACGCCTTCAAGACGGCATTTGCGGAAAATGTGGGCGAGAAGAAGTAGGCCCCCAAGGGGCCACTGCTCCACTCTGCGCGACGGTGCTTCTTCTCAAATCGCCGATTTCAAGCTCTCTTCGAGATAAATCTCGCGCAGCCGCTTTGCCACCGGCCCTGGCGTGCCATCGCCAAGGGCGGTGCCGTCGATCTCGACCACCGGCATGACAAAGGCGCTGGCGGAGGTGAAGAAAGCCTCATCCGCCGCCTTGGCCTCTTCTATCGTAAAGCTGCGCTCCTCGACTTCCATCTGCGCCTCACGGGCAAAGCGCAGAACGGCGGCGCGGGTGATCCCGTGCAGGATATCGTGGCTGAGTTGGCGGGTGATGATCCGTCCGCCCTTGACGATATAGGCGTTGTTTGACGTGCCTTCGGTCACGACCCCTTCCTCGGTCAGCCAGGCGTCATCGCATCCGGCCTTCCTGGCCATCATCTTGGCCATCGACGGATAGAGCAGCTGCACCGTCTTGATGTCGCGGCGGCCCCAGCGGATATCCTCGACCAGGATGATCCGCGCGCCGGATTTTGACAGCGTGGAATCGGCCAGCCCCGGTTTCGACTGGGTAAAGAGGACAACCGTGGGTTCGGTCGTCTCCGAATCGGGAAAGGTGAAATCACGGTCGCCGTCGCTGCCGCGGGTGATCTGCAGATAGATCATGCCATCCACCAGGTCATTGCGCGCCACCAGCTCGCGATGCACCGTCAGCAGGTCATCGAAACAGGCGGGTTTCTTTATGTCCAGTTCGCCCAGCGACCGTTCCAGCCGTTTGACGTGGCCCGCGAAATCGATCAGCTTGCCGCCCAGCACGCTGGTCACCTCATAGACCGCATCAGCCATGAGAAAGCCGCGGTCAAAGATCGAAATCTTTGCCCCGGTTTCGGGCAGGTAATCGCCATTCACATAAACGGTACGGGTCATCTAAATTCTCCTCAGCCCCACAGCAGGGCGCTTGGCGGGTGCACGCCGTGCTCGTCGAAATTCAGCGGCGCGTCCCGGTCTTCTGTCAGAAGCAGCGGGCCGTCAAGATCGGTAATCATCGCGCCCTGCGCGACCAGCGTGGCGGGGGCCATCGCGAGGCTCGAACCAATCATGCAGCCGACCATCACCCTGTACCCTTCGGCCAATGCGGCGCGGCGCAGCTCCAGCGCCTCGGTCAGGCCGCCGGTCTTGTCCAGCTTGATGTTCACCACGTCGTACTTGCCCTTGAGGTCAGGCAGGCTGGCGCGGTCGTGGCAGCTCTCGTCGGCGCAGACCGGCACAGGGCGATCCATGCCGATCAGCGCGTCATCCTCGCCCGCAGGCAGTGGCTGTTCGACCAGCGCCACACCGAGCCGCACCAGATGCGGCGCAAGATCGGCATAGACCTCTGCGGACCAGCCTTCGTTGGCATCGACGATGATGGTTGCCTTGGGCGCGCCTGCGCGCACAGCCTCCAGCCGGGGCATGTCGTCCGGCGTGCCCAGCTTGATCTTGAGCAGTGGACGATGCGCGTTCTTGGCAGCCTGTGCCTGCATGGCTGCGGGCGTGTCCAGGGACAGGGTGTAGGCGGTGATCTCGGGCCTCGGGCCGGGCAGCCCGGCCAGGTCCCACACGCGTTTTCCGGCGCGTTTTGCCTCCAGATCCCAGAGCGCACAATCAAGCGCGTTGCGCGCCGCCCCTGCGGGCAGGGCATAAAGGCCCGCGCGATCCACCGGCACGGTCACGTTTTTGATCTGCGCGGTCACGCTCTCCAGCGTTTCGCCGTAGCGTGCATAGGGCACGCATTCGCCCCAGCCCTGATGCGCGCCGTCGCTGATGCGCACGGTCAGCACGTTCGCCTCGGTCCGCGACCCACGCGAAATGGTAAAGACCTGCGCCAGCTTGAACACATCTCGCGTCACGGTGATTTGCACGAAAGCCACCTCTTCTTCTTGCGTCAAATATCCCCGCCGGAGGCTCCCCGAGGGGCCGCTGGCGCAGGGGCCTGATTACATCACGGCCAGCGCATCCACCAGCACATCCGACCCGAACCGATAGGGATCGGTGGCGGGCAGCCGCATGCGCACGGAGACGTCGGCCAGATAGGCGCGGGCGTCGGCTTCGGACATGTGCTGGGTGTTGACGGATATGCCCACGACCTTGCATGCGGGGTTTGCCACCTGCGCCAGCGGCAGGGCGGTATCGCGCAATTGCTCCAGCGAGGGCAGCTTGTAGCTCGGCAGTCCGCGCATATGCGCGCGTGTCGGTTCGTGGCACAGGATCAGCGCGTCGGGTTGGCCGCCGTGGATCAGCGCCATCGTGACGCCGGAATAGGAAACGTGAAAGAGGCTGCCCTGGCCCTCGATCATGTCCCAGTGATCGGCGTCATTATCAGGCGAAAGGTATTCGATGGAGCCGGCCATGAAATCGGCCACCACCGCATCCAGCGGCACACCATGACCGGTGATCAGGATGCCGGTCTGGCCAGTGGCGCGAAAGGTCGCCTTCATGCCACGCTCGGTCATGTCGCGTTCCATTGCCATTGCGGTATACATCTTGCCGACCGAACAATCGGTGCCCACGGCGAGGCACCGCTTGCCCGACCGCTTCACGCCGCAGGCGATAGGATAGCCGTCGGTGGGCACGCGCACGTCGTGCAACGTGCCGCCATAGGTCTGCGCGGCTGCGACCAGATCGCCCTCGTCGCGCAGCAGGTTGTGCAGGCCCGCAGCCAGATCATAGCCTATCTTAAGCGCCTCGATCAGCACCTCCTTCCACGCCTGGCTGATCACGCCGCCGCGGTTGGCCACACCGATCACCAGCGTCTTGGCCCCCGCATCATATGCCGTTTGCAGCGTCATTTCCGTCAGGCCCAGATCGGCGCCGCACCCCGGCAGCCGGAGCTGGCCGATAGCGTTCTCGGGGCGCCAGTCGCGGATGCCGATGGCAACCTTGGCGGCCAGCATGTCGGGCGCATCGCCCAGGAACAAGAGGTATGGGGTTTCGATCATGGCAGCGGTCCTTGGTCGGATTGCGGTATTGGCAAGTTTGCACGGCTTTCACGCGATATCTTATCAAAACAAAGGCCCATGACTTTTATTGAGCAAGATTATTTGATGAAATACTAGATTTGACTAAGATCCTTCGAATCAATTTGTCGAGGGCGAGAGCTTGCAGCTGCGCAAGCCCCTGCACCAGCGCGTAGAGCGAGCGGCAGGGAGATATACCATCCCGTCCCCGCCCCGCCCTCGCCGGCCCATGATGACGATTTCCAGACCCGCCATCGGCAACACCGGTGTCGCTTGTGAGGCATGCCGCACTGCAACGGAAATGCCGCATCTGCAAATTGCCTTGCGCGCAGGGGGGCAATTTACTAGAAAACAAGGCAGAATTCCCGCAATTTCCTGACCCGAAAGGCCTGTATCATGAGCTTTCGTCTGCAACCTACCCCGCCCGCCCGCCCGAACCGCTGTCAGCTCTTCGGGCCGGGATCGAATGCCAAACTCTTTGAGAAGATGGCCGCCAGCGCGGCGGATGTGGTCAATATCGATCTGGAGGATTCGGTTTCGCCTTCCGACAAGGACAAGGCGCGCCGCCAGACGGTCGAGGCCATCAACTCGGTCGATTGGGGCAACAAGTATCTGAGTGTGCGGATCAACGGGCTGGACACCGGGTGGTGGTATCGCGATGTGGTGGACCTGCTGGAACAGGCGGGCGACCGGCTGGATCAGATCATGATCCCGAAGGTGGGCTGCGCGGCCGATATCTATGCGGTCGATGCGCTGGTCACGTCGGTGGAGCGCGCCAAGGGGCGCACCAAGCCGCTGAGTTTCGAGGTGATCATCGAAAGTGCCGCAGGCATCGCGCATGTGGAAGAGATCGCAGCCGCCAGCCCGCGTCTGCAAGCGATGAGCCTGGGTGCTGCAGATTTTGCCGCCTCCATGGGCATGGCCACGACCGGCATCGGCGGCACGCAGGAAAACTACTACATGCTGCACGAAGGCACGAAGCACTGGGCCGATCCGTGGCATTGGGCCCAGACCTCCATCGTCGCGGCCTGCCGTACCCATGGGCTGTTGCCGGTCGATGGTCCGTTCGGGGATTTCTCCGACGACGAGGGCTTTCGCGCGCAGGCGCACAGGTCTGCCACGCTGGGCATGGTGGGCAAATGGGCGATCCACCCCAAGCAGATCGCGCTGGCCAACGAGGTGTTCACGCCGACCGAAGAGGCCGTGGCCGAGGCGCGCGAAATCCTTGCTGCCATGGAAGATGCCAAGGCCAAGGGTGAAGGTGCCACGGTCTACAAGGGCCGTCTGGTGGACATCGCCAGCATCAAGCAGGCTGAAGTGATCGTGAAACAGGCCGAGATGATCGCCGCCAGCTGAGGTGTGACCGGGCGGAGCGCGCCGGGGGCGCACGCATTTTCATCATTTGCGCCCACGCAGGCCGGGGCTTTGCCCCGGACCCCAAAGTGACCCACCTTTAGCCTGAGGCATCGGATAAAGGTGGGTCGATTTTGGATATTTCAGGCAAGAAGAAGCGGGATGTCAGCGCTTGCGTGCGGGGTTTGCGTGCCTCATATGGCGGGCAGGCAAAGGCATGGACAAGATGAACGGATTTCGACAAAGACTGGACGCGTTTCTGGACCGGCCCCGGGTGCGCCAGATCATCATCGGGGTGATCGTCTTCAATGCGATCATTCTGGGGCTGGAAACATCGGGCACGGTGATGACGCATTATGGCGCGCTGATTGTGGGCCTTGATGCTGCCTGCCTCGCGTTTTTCGTGGTCGAGATTGCGGCCAAGATCCTTGCCCGCGGGGCACGGTTCTTTCGCCAGGGCTGGAGCCTGTTTGATCTGGTGATCGTCGGGGTCGCACTGGTGCCTGCCGGGCAGGGTCTGTCGGCATTGCGGGCGTTGCGTATCCTGCGGGTGCTGCGGGTGATTTCGGTCGCGCCCCGGCTGCGCCGGGTGGTCGAGGGATTCGTGACCGCGCTGCCGGGCATGGGCGCGGTGTTTCTGCTGATGGCGATCATCTTCTACATCGGGGCGGTGATCGCGACCAAGCTCTTTGCCGCGAGTTTCCCCGAGTGGTTCGGCACGTTGGGGCGGTCGGGCTATACGCTGTTTCAGATCATGACGCTGGAGAGCTGGTCGATGGGGATCGTGCGCCCGGTGATGGAAATCCATGTCTGGGCGTGGGCCTTTTTCGTGCCGTTCATCATGGTCACCACCTTTGCCGTGGTGAACCTGCTGGTCGGCCTTATCGTGAACTCCATGCAGGATGCGCATCATGCGGAGGATACCGCAAATACGGATGCCTACCGCGACGAGGTGATCGAGCGTCTGGCCGCCATCGACGCGCGGCTGGAGACGTTGGCGCGCCGGGATCGAGGCACGTGAGACTGTAACGATCATATTTATTGATTTGACCTGAAGCGTTCCGCCCTGCATCTTTTTCAAAAGCAGGGCGGAACGCTTCAGAATGGTTTAGCCTAGGCCGCCCAGGCTGCGCAGGATGTGAGACGTGGAGAACGCGATGGACAGGCCTGCCCCTTTGATGAGTCCGGTGCTGATTGCGGCCTGTGTGATCATCATGGTGTCTTTTGCCATCCGCGCGGCGTTTGGCGTGTTCCAGATCCCCATCGCGGAGGAATTTGGCTGGCTGCGGGCAGAGTTCAGCCTGGCCATCGCCATACAGAACCTGGCCTGGGGGATCGGGCAGCCACTTTTCGGGGCGCTGGCCGAAAGGATCGGTGACCGCAAGGCGATCGTGATCGGTGCGCTGATCTATGCTGCGGGGCTGGTGCTGTCGTCCTTTGCGGTCACACCGGGGGCGCATCAGGTCTATGAGATCCTCGTCGGCTTTGGCATCGCGGGCACCGGGTTCGGCGTGATCCTCGCGGTGGTCGGGCGGGCCAGTTCGGACGAGCACCGCTCGATGAGCCTGGCGGTGGCCACGGCGGCGGGTTCTGCCGGGCAGATATTCGGTCCGCCACTGGCCGAGGCGTTGCTGGCGGTGATCAACTGGCAGATGGTGTTCGTGATCTTTGCCGGGATGATCCTGTCGGTGTTGCTGGTGTTGCCACTGATGCGGGCGCCAGTACGAAAGAGTGGGTCACAGATCGAGGAAAGCATGGGCGCGATTGTCGGCAAGGCGCTGCGCGATCCCAGTTTTGCATTGATTTTCATGGGCTTTTTCAGCTGCGGTTATCAGTTGGGCTTCATCACTGCGCATTTTCCGGCCTTTGTTACCGAGATGTGCGGGCCGATCGATCCGGGCGGGATGCTCTACGGGATGGGGGTCACCAGCACCTCGGTGCTGGGGGCGGTCGCGATCTCGGCTATCGGGTTCGCCAATATCCTGGGTACGCTGACGGCGGGGTATCTGGGCAAGCGGTATACGAAGAAATACCTGCTGGCGGGGATTTACATGTTGCGGACCTTCATTGCTGCGGCGTTTATCATGACGCCGATCACACCGGCGACGGTGCTGCTCTTTTCGGTCGGGATGGGGTCGCTCTGGCTGGCGACGGTGCCGCTGACCAGTGGACTGGTCGCGCAGCTATACGGAGTGCGCTACATGGGCACGCTTTACGGGATTGTCTTTTTCAGCCACCAGTTGGGCAGCTTCCTGGGGGTCTGGCTGGGCGGGCGGATGTATGATGCCTACGGCGATTATAACGTGGTGTGGTGGATCGGCGTCGGTGTTGGCGCGTTCAGCGCGATCGTGCATCTGCCGGTCAAGGAAAGGCGACTGGTCGCAGCCTAAGCGGTTGCGCGCGAAGCCCCGGATCAGGCGATGCACGCAGACCGCGACCGGGCCGCGCCAGCGATAGCAGGCCGCGCCGCGTGACAGGATGGCGAATGCGCCGGGCCGCTTTCTTGCGTCCAGCAGAGACCGGGCGGCGTAGCGCCTCGCGCATAAAGGGTGCGACGGTGACACACCCCAGCAGCGCGAGCAGTCAGATCATTTTGCGGCTTGCCAGGCGTCCAGGATATAGCGGCTGACCATCAGGTCGAGATGCGCGCCACCGCCGTTCTTGAACAGGGTGATCTCATCGTTTGAGGCG
The DNA here is from genome assembly GCA_947503145.1 of uncultured Roseovarius sp. Taxonomy (GTDB): domain Bacteria; phylum Pseudomonadota; class Alphaproteobacteria; order Rhodobacterales; family Rhodobacteraceae; genus Roseovarius. The sequence continues at coordinate 89,484 of CANNCP010000010.1, read as the reverse complement.
CGTTTGAACCTTTCTGGCTGGTAGAAGTCTCCTTGCAGGTCATCGCGGGCGATCACGCCGGTCTCCAGCGGTGTCTTGAGTTCGCCGATATGGTCCACGGTTGTATCAAGGCTGTCGACAAAGATGCGGGCGCGGGTCAGTGCGGTATCGTCCACCTCGCGCATGTCGGGGCGGTAGGCACCAATGAGGTCGATATGCTGGCCCGGCCGGAACCAGTCGCCTTTTATCAGCGGCTCGGTGCTCATGGTGGCCGAGGTGACGATATCGGCGGCGCGCACAGCCGTTTCCAGATCATCCGCGATTTTGAGGCCGGGGCACTCTGCCACCATCGCCTCGGCATTGGTGCGGGTGCGGTTCCAGACGGTGAATTCGGCGTTGGGGAATGCCGCCCGGTAGGCCTGCCACAGGTTGCGGCCGACGGTGCCCGCGCCGACGATGAGGATGCGTTTGCTGTCGGGCCGGGCCAGCAGGCGCGCGGCATAGAGGCTGTCGCCGGCCGTCTTCCACTTGGTCACGAGATGAAAGTCGATGATCGCGGCCAGCGTGCCGGCCGCGTCGTCAAAGAGGCTGACCGCGCCATTGATCATCGGCGTTCCCTTGTCGGGGTTGCGCGGAAAGATGGTGGCGGATTTGACCGCCAGCCCCATGCCGTCGATCCAGGCGGCGCGGCTGAGCATTGTGTCGGGATCGCGGTAGAGAAAGGTATCGCCGATTTCGGCCTTGGGCAGGGAGTGCCCGTGTGCGAATGCGTCGCACAGGTCCAGCCAGTCGAGATTGGCCTCGCCCTCTTTGAACGGGATCATGGTGATGTTCATGTCGCCTCCTTCTGGGACAGTAGCCCGGCATCGACCAGACACTGCGCAAATCCGCCCGCGCTGTCAAAGAGGTGGGTCTGCCAGCCGCGCACGCTGGCCGCCGCGATGTTGTCCGTCCGGTCGTCGGTGAACAGCAGCCTTTCGGGCGGGATGCCGCAATCGGCCTCGACGGCGGCATAGATTGCCGGGTCGGGCTTGATCAGGCCCATTTCGCCCGAGATGTAGCGGCGGTCGAACGTGTCCAGAAACGAGAATGTGGCGCAGCTGAGCGGAAAATTCTGCGCGCCGAAATTCGACAGGGCAAAGACCGGCATGCCGCGTCCCCTGAGTGCCGATAACAGACGTACCGAACGGGGGATGGCCGGTTGTGCCAGATCGGTCCAGTTGTCGCGCACCATTCGGATCGCGTCGCCCCAGCGGGGATGGGCCAGCGCCATATCCTCGACCGACTCGGCAAAGGGCGCGCCTGCGTCGATCCGGTCCATCATCGCGTGAAAGGGTACTTCGGCAAAGAATGCCTTGCGTTCGGCGGGGCCGATGTGGACGTCAAAGAACCGCTCGGGTCTCCATTCAATCAGCACGTTTCCGATGTCGAATATGACGGCGTCGATCTGCATGTATCACCTGCGTGGTTGTGGTGGGGTCGCCGCGCCGTGGGTTACGCCGCAGGACAGGGCGCGGTGCCTGTAGCCTATGCCGTGGCGGCCCGCAGCGCGCGTTCCAGCGCATCGAGGAAACGTGACCGGTCCGCCTTGGTGAACCCCTTGCCGCCGCCCTGCCGGAACGGATCGGCGGCGCGGATATCGGCCATCAGGTCGCGGGTGGCCAGGATGTTTCCGATATTGGCCTCTGTCAGCGCTTCGCCGTTATGTTTGAGCACGCGCGCGCCAGTGGTCACGCATCTGGCGGCCAGAGGGATATCGCCGGTGATCACCACATCGCCCGGCCCCGCGCGATCCGCGATCCACATGTCGGCCACATCGGGACCGTCGGGGACGATGACCGTTTCTACCAGCGGGTTCTGCGATGGGCGCAAACCGCCATTCGAGACGACGAACATCTGCACCTTGTGACGGGTGCCGACCTTTTCGACCTCGTCCTTGACCGGGCAGGCATCTGCGTCGACATAGATGGACATCGGTGGCTCCTTGACGGGATCAAAAAATTCGCTGAATTTTCTTGTATTCTTCGGGGATTGCTGCCCGGCGCTTTAGCTAGCCCATCCGGATCGCGGCAGAAGAGCCTGCCGGACCCGGACCGATGACGATCAGGCCGTAATGGATCATTCCTCAGACCCCATAGAGCGCCTCGGCGTGGAAGGCGATGTGATCCTCCATGAAGCTCTGGACGAAGAAATAGCTGTGATCATAGCCCGGCTGCATGCGCAAGCTGCCCTGTTGGCGGCGCGCAGCGGCGGCCTCGGCCAGGGTCTCGGGGCGCAGCAGATCGACGAACTGATCCTTGGTGCCGGTATCCACCAGCACCGGCCCGTCAAAGCCGCGCTCGCGCATTAGCAGGCTGGCGTCATGGGCCGCCCATCTGGTTTCGTCCGAACCAAGATAGGCACTCAGCTGTTTGCGGCCCCAGTCGCTGCCGGTGGGGTTGCAGATCGGCGAGAAGGCCGAGACCGAAGCAAAGCGTCCGGGCAGGCCCATCGCCAGCGTCAGCGCGCCGTGGCCGCCCATCGAATGGCCGGTGATCGCCTGCCGGTCCGGATCAATGGCGAAATTGCCGGTGATCAGCGTCGGCAGTTCTTCGGCCACGTAATCCCACATGCGGTAATGCGGCGCCCAGGGCTTTTCCGTCGCATTCACGTAGAACCCGGCCCCCTTGCCCAGATCATATGCGTCGTCGTCGGCCACGTCTTCGCCGCGCGGCGATGTGTCGGGAAAGACCAGCGCGATCCCCTGCTCGGCGGCCCAGCCCTGCGCGGCGGCCTTGGTCATGGCGTTCTCATGCGTGCAGGTCAGGCCCGACAGGTACCAAAGCACCGGCACCGGGCCATCGCGCGCCTCGGCGGGCAGAAAAAGGCCGAATGTCATGTCGCAGCCACACACGTCAGAGGCGTGGGAATACACGCCCTGAACGCCGCCAAAGCAGGCGTTTTCCGAAACCGTTTCCATGTCGCATCTCCATATCCGATTGTTCGGGTAGAGATGTATCAGGGGTGTCGCTGTCGGGAAACGTCAAAAGCGGCTTTTGCGGGGGCCGACCCGGATTGATGCTTCGGGGCAGGGGTGATCCCTCAGTAGAGCGTATTCACCCAGCCGATCACCAGCGAGACGGTCACGACTGCTGTTGCCGTCGAGATCAGGATCGAGGCCGAGACGCGCTGTGGTGCCACGCCGTAATGCCGCGCGAGGATATAGACGTTGCCCGCGACCGGCAGCGCGGCGGCGGCAATCATCACAGCGGCCGAGTAGGGCTCGACCTGGAAGAGAATCAGCGCCGAGAACGCGACGCAGGCCGGGTGCAGGATCAGCTTGCACCCCGACAACCAGACAGCGACCGACATCCGTTCGGCGGATTTGCTGGCCAGCGATGCGCCAATGGCAAAGAGCGCACCGGGCGTGGCGGCGTTGCCGAGGATCGTCAGGAAATCGTTCATCGGGCCGGGGATAGGCAGGCGTAGCCCCGACCACGCAAGCCCCAGAACGATGGAAACGATCATCGGATTCTTGAGCAGCCCGAGACCAACGGTGCGCAGGATGCCGATGCTCATCCGGCCGTCGCGCGATCCGGTGATCAGGATCACGATGAGTGAGCCGAAGACGATGAGATCGACCGCCAGCACCATCATCACCGGCGCAATTGCGGCCTCGCCCAGCAGCATGACCAGCATGGGAATGCCCAGAAAGCCGACATTGCCGACCACCGCGCATTGCGCTTCGACCGAGGCGACTTCGATGTCGAGCCCGCGTAGAAAGGCGACAATCGTGGCAATGATGTAAACGAAGGCGGCGGCCGAGAGATAGGCCATCACGAAGCGCAGATCGAAAATCTCGGCCAGGCTGAGATTCGCCGCAAAGCGGAACAGCATCGCCGAGAGGGCAAAGTAGAACACGAACTTGGTCAGCCAGCCGGTCGCCTCGTCAGAGAAGAATCTGGTTTTTCCCGCGCCATAGCCCAGTCCGATGATCAGAAAAAACGGCAGGGTCTGAAGAAATATGGCGAGCATGCTGGTTTGGTAGCATCCTTTGACGGCAGGTCAATCCTTGGCGGTTCTGGCGGATGCAGTATGGCGCAACCGCCGACCGGGGCAAGGCTGGGCCGGGCGGAGAATGCGCGGCGCTCAGCCGCTGCCGATCAGCACGCCTGCGGCAAACACCAGCGCCCCGCCCAGTACGACCTGAAAGGCGGCACGGAAGAACGGCGTTTCCATGAACTTGTTCTGGATCCAGGCAATCGCCCACAATTCGACAAAGACGACGATGAAGGCAATCACGGTCGCGGTCCAGAAATCGGTGATCAGGTAGGGCAGGGCGTGGCCCAGCCCGCCGATAGTGGTCATCGTGCCGCTGGCCACCCCGCGTTTGACCGGGCTGCCGCGCCCTGAAAGTTCGCCGTCGTCGCTGGCCGCTTCGGTGAAGCCCATCGAGATACCCGCGCCGACCGAGGCGGCCAATCCCACCAGGAAGGTGGTCCAGGTGTCGTGGGTGGCAAAGGCGGTGGCAAAGATCGGCGCGAGCGTGCTGACCGACCCGTCCATCAGCCCGGCCAGACCCGGCTGCACCCAGGTCAGGATGAATTGGCGCTTGGCTGTCGCATCCTCGGATTCCAGAGCATTGGGGCCGAGGTGCCGGGCCTCCAGTTCTTCGGCGCTTTGCTGGTGCCCGGCCTCGGCGACGGCAAGATCGCCCAACAGTTTGCGCGTGGCGGCATCCGTGCTGCGCGCGGCCGCGCTGAGGTAGAACCGCTCTGCGTCCTGTTCCATCGCGGCGGCTTCGGTGCGGATGCGTTCAATCCCGAGATTTTCGATCAGCCAGACCGGGCGGCGGGCATAGAACCCGGCGACATGTTCGCGCCGGATCAGTGGAATCACCTTGCCGAAGCGGGCCACGTGCAGGTCGATCAGACGCTGGCGGTGTTCGTCTTCCTCGGCAGCCATGCCATCGAACACCTCGGCGCTGCCGGGAAAATCGGCGCGCAGCCGTTCGGCGTAGCTGCGGTAGATGCGCGCGTCATCCTCTTCCGAAGATATTGCCAGCGCGAGGATTTCCTGCTCGCTCAGGTCCCTGAAGCGGCGGCGATGGATCAGACCGGGGATCATGTGAGCCTCATGAGGTGTTTCGTTCGTTTCGCCTTTATCTGATGACCCAGGTAAAAAGCGAAACGCTTTGGGTTCAGGATACGGCAGGCGCAGCGCGGATTTCAAGCAGTCGTGTATTGAAATGCGCGGTGAAAGGGAGGCGGACCGATTCGGATTGCGATCAGGCGGCGGCCCTCCTCTTCCGCCCTTGCGGGCGTCTTCGGAGGGGCTGCCTTCGGCGAGAGTATTTATCGAAAAATGAAAGGGTGGTCAGGCACCGACCTTGATCATTGCACGGGCCAGCAGCGGGACGGATTCGTTATTCAGGCCGGCGATGTTGATGCGGCTGTCTGCGACCATGTAGATCGCGTGATCGGCCCTGATCTGTTCCACCTGTGCGCTGGACAGCCCGAGGCGCGAGAACATGCCACGGTGCTGGGCAATGAAGCCGAACCGGTCGGAGCCTGAGAGGTGCCGCAGCTCGTCCGCGAGTTGTTGGCGCAGGGTCAGCATGCCGGTGCGGATATCCTCGAGTTCCGCCTGCCAGTCGGCCCGCAGGTCCGCGTCGCGCAGCACATGCGTGACCAGCCGCGCACCGTGATCGGGCGGAAAGGAATAATTCTGCCGGTTCAGATGTGTCAGGTTGCTCTGGGTCACGCGGCGCAGGCCGCTGTCCTGGGTGACAGCCATCAGGATGCCGGTGCGCTCGCGGTAGATGCCAAAATTCTTTGAGCAACTTGCGGCAATCAGCGTCTCGGGGCAGGACGCAGCCACCAGACGCGTGCCTTTGGCATCGGCTTCCAGCCCGTCCCCAAAGCCCTGATAGGCGATGTCGATCATCGGCACCGCGCCGACCTGATTCAGCAGGTCGATCACCGCCTGCCATTCGGTCAGGTTGAGGTTGGCGCCGGTCGGGTTGTGGCAGCAGCCATGCAGCAGGACAACGTCGCCTTTTGACACCTTGGCCAGATCGTCCATCATCCCGCTGAAATTTACGGCGCCGGTGGTGCTGTCGAAATACCGGTAGGGCACCGCCTCGATTCCGAGATGGCGCAGGATGCTCAGATGGTTGGGCCAGGTCGGGTCCGACACGAACACTTTGGCCTCTGGGGCGGCCATCTGGATCAGCTCGAACGCCTGCCGCAGCGCACCGGTGCCGCCCGGGGTCGCAATCGCCGCGACCGAGCCGCGGGCGACGCTGGTGCCCAGGACGAGCTCGATCATCATGTCGGAGAATTCCGGATCGCCTGCCAGATTGACATAACTCTTGGTGGTTTCTTCCTCCCACCATTGCTGTTCGGCCTTTTTCACGGCGCGCATGATCGGGGTCTGGCCGCTGGCGTCCTTGTAGACGCCGACGCCGAGATCGATCTTGACCGGGCGCGGGTCCTCCCTGAATGCCTGCATGAGCAGCAGGATCTTGTCGGGAGATTGTTCGGTGAGGGTGTTCAGCATCAGGCGTCTCCGGTTGCGACCGGCACGGTGGGAGAGGCGCCCCACTCGGTCCAGGACCCGTCATAGAGCGCGTGATCGGTCTTGCCGATCCGCTCCAGCGCGAGGTTGAGAATGGCGGCGGTGATCCCCGAGCCGCAGGTGGTGATGACCGGTTTCGACAGGTCCACACCGGCCGCGAGGAGGATGTCGCGCATGGTCTCCGGGCTCTTCATCGTGCCATCTTCGTTCAGCAGTTCGGTATAGGGCAGGTTCTGCGATCCGGGGATGTGCCCGCCGCGCAGGCCTTTGCGTGGTTCTGGTGCCTCGCCGCGAAACCGCGCGGCAGCGCGGGCGTCAAGGATGGTATAGTCGCCCAGCTTGGCGGCGGCAGCCACCTGCGTGACATCCTTGACCAGGTGATTCTGGCGTCGCACGGTCATATGGCGATCGCGGACCAGTGGCGGCAGGTCTTCTGTGGGTCGACCCTCGGCCTGCCATTTGGGCATTCCACCGTCGAGAACGGCAATGTTCTGTTGGCCCATCAGCTTGAACAGCCACCAGACGCGCGCCGCCGAAAAGAGGCCTGCACCGTCATAGACCACCACCTGATGCCCGTCGCCCACACCCATCGCACGCAGGCGCGACATGAATTTTTCGGGCGTCGGTGCCATGTGCGGCAGCGCCGAGCGATTATCCGAGATATCGTCGATATCAAAGAGCCGGGCGCCGGGAATATGCGCTGCGTCATATTCGGCCTTGGGATCACGGTCGACGCCGGGCAGATATGTGCTGCCATCGAGGATGCGCAGATCGGGATCCTTCAGATGGGCGCCGAGCCAATCGGTGGACACCAGTGTTTTGGGATCGTTTGTCGCCATGAGGGTTCCCCCCGCTGTCTTGTCATGTTCTGGGTACAACCCGGCGGCGCGCAAGGCAAGACCGGCCAACCCGTTTGCCGGCTGGCTGGTCGGGCTTCGGGGCCGGGTCTGTGCGGCTATCTGTTGATGACGTTGCGCAGGGCGCCGATCACCGCCAGCAGGACACCGCCGCCGACCCCGCCCGAGAGGAGCGGGCCGATGATCCCCGCGACATCCATGCCGCCGCCTGCGACCCCGTCTGCGCCAATCAGCGACAGAGCCTGCGCGCCGATTCCGCCGCCCAGAATTCCGGCGATGGAATTACCGAGAACCCCGAGGCTCAGGTTTTTCTTGAGGCCGCCCGCAGCGTTGCCGCCGATTGCACCCGCGATCATGCCGATAATCAAATCCATGCCATCTCTCCTTTGCCCACAGGCTCTGCGGCAACCTTAGCACAGTCGGCGAGCCGGAAGTATGGGGAGATCGTCCCGTCCGCATAAGCAGGGTCGCGGATCAGCCGTGCTCTTTGAGCAGGCGTTGCTTTTGCCGGTTCCAGTCGCGCTTGGCCTGGGTTTCGCGCTTGTCCGCGTTTTTCTTGCCCTTGGCGACGCCGATCTTCAGCTTTGCCAGGCCGCGGTGATTGAAATAGAGTACCAGCGGCACCAACGTCATGCCCTTGCGCTGGGTGTCGTTCCACAGCCGCGCCATTTCGCGCCGCGAAACCAACATCTTGCGCCGCCGCTTCTCTTCATGGCCAAAGGTCTTGGCCTGCGCGTAGGGCGCGATATAGCTGTTCACCAGCCACAGTTCGCCGTCGTCGATGGTGGCATAGCTTTCGGCAATATTGGCGCCGCCCAAGCGCAGCGATTTGACCTCGGACCCTTCAAGGATGATGCCGCATTCAATATCGTCCTCGATGGCGTAATCGAAGCGCGCGCGCCGGTTCTCGGCGATTACCTTGTAGTTGGGATTGTCTTTTTCCTTGGCCATGCGCCTGACTTATGCACCGCGCGGGACGATGTCCAGCACGAGCCTTTGCATCTTTTGGCCGGAAGTTTGCCTGCCGAAGGCATCCTGACGTGTCAATTGGTTGTTGGGCTTGCCGACGAAATGCAACCTCGTACAGAACCTGCCCTCGCGCCTGCAAACGACAAACGCCGCCCCGATCAGGGGGCGGCGCTTCTTTACTGTCCATTGGCAGGGTTTCAGAATCCCAGACCTTCGTATTTTTTCTTGAATTTCGAGACGCGTCCGCCGGAGTCCATCAGGCGGCCCGTGCTGCCGGTCCAGGCCGGATGCACCGTGGGGTCGATGTCGAGCGCCAGCTGCTCGCCCTCCTTGCCGTAGGTCGAGCGCATCTGAACGATCGTGCCATCGGTCATCTTGACCTCGATGGTGTGATAATCGGGGTGAATGTCTTTTTTCATCTCAACAAACCTTACGCTTTTGCGCCCGCTTTGGGCTTGTAGTTGGCCACTTCCGCGATACGGGCCGATTTGCCGCGACGTGCGCGCAGATAATAGAGCTTGGCCCGGCGGACACGACCGCGACGCACCACGGTGATGCTGTCGATATTGGTCGAATAGAGCGGGAAGACACGTTCGACGCCTTCACCGAACGAGATCTTGCGCACGGTGAACGATCCGGCGATGCCGGTGCCGTTCTTGCGGCTGATGCACACGCCTTCGAAGTTCTGCACACGGGTGCGGGTGCCTTCGGTGACCTTGAAGCCGACGCGCAGGGTGTCGCCAGCCTTGAAATCGGGAATTTCCTTCCCGAGCGAGGCGATTTGTTCGGCCTCTATCTGAGCGATAAGGTTCATCGCTTCTCTCCTACAATGCTTGCGGTTTTGTCCCGCAAAGTGTTTGCGCGTTCTCAGAGCTCTTGGCCTTCGTCCGGGTCCCCGTCGCAAATGCAACAAGCCCGCCAGAGATCAGATCGTCTTTGCCGTTTCCGTGCCTTTCGGCGGTCCGTGAGCCTGCGACATTTGCGCGATGCCTGCACCGTCCGAAGAAAACGGGAATCGCGTCGCGCGAGGCAGGCCCCGGTACGGGCGCGATAGACCAGAGTTGCGCGCAGAATTCAAGGCTCATTCGTTCCGACGCTCACGAGATGCTGCGTTCAGAGCACCTCGCCGATCATCAACTGAGGCGTGACATCGGTGAAATTGGGGATATCATCGACCAGCGGCCCGATATTGCCCATCGCTGCCCCGAACGCGGCGGCATCCGCAAAGACCAGCGTGGTGATGGCATGATAGGCGGCGGGGGTGTTTTCCGGTCCCGAAATGCCCCGTGTCACCAGCGTGTTTTCCAGATACGCGCCGAACTGTCCGGCAACTTTTGGCAGGTGCGTTTCGGTGTAGTATTCCATATCAAAATGGCTGCGTTCGGTGGCAGGGTAGATGGCTTGCAGCGACACGCGCATTGGTCGTTCCTTTGTTCAACTCGGGGGTGGGTTAACGGTAAATCCGCTTTAGTCGCCCGCATCGCGGTTCGGGGCGCACCAGGCCTGCCACAGGTCGGGGCGGCGGGCGGCGGTCAGCCTTTCGGCCTCTTGCTGGCGCCATCTGCTGATCTCGGCGTGATTGCCGGACATCAGCACGGGCGGGATCGGGCGGCCCTGCCATTCGGCGGGGCGGGTGTATTGCGGATGCTCCAGCAGCCCGCTGGCGTGGCTTTCGTCCTGGGTGCTGGCGGCATTGCCCAGAACGCCGGGGCGCAGGCGAATGGCGGCGTCGATCATCGCCTGCGCCGCGATCTCGCCTCCGGTCATCACGAAATCGCCTAGGCTGACCTCTGTCGCGCCGTAGTGCTCGATCACCCGTTGATCCAGCCCCTCGAAGCGCCCGCAGATCAGCGTGACGCCTGGCGCATCGGCGAGCGACTGTGCCATCTTCTGATCAAAGCGCTCTCCGCGCGGGCTGAGATAGATCAGCGGTGCGCCTCGTGGCGCGTTCGCCAGTGCGGCGTCTATGGCCGCGCCCATCACGTCGGCGCGCAGCACCATTCCCGCACCACCACCTGCAGGCGTGTCATCGACATTACGGTGCTTGCCGATGCCAAAGAGGCGCAGATCGATGGTGTCGAGGCTCCACAGCCCGTCCTTGAGCGCGCGGCCTGTCAGGCTCTCGCCCAGCACGCCGGGAAAGGCCTCGGGCAGCAGGGTGATTACTTGGGCATGCCATGCGTTCGCCAGGCGCGGATTATGCGTCATCAATTCTTGCGGCGCAGCCGAGAGCTTGATGGACTTGCGACCGTGGGATTTGGGCGTATCGGGCATGGGTCAGCCCATAGCGCGACAGAGGCTGCCTGCGCAAGGCGCGCGAACCACGGCGTGGCGTGCGCCCCGCTCGGGTCCGCGCAAGGCGTTTTCTGGAAAACGGCGGCTGTTATAAGGCGACGACACCGATTGCCAGCAGCAGCAGAACGACCAGCGCCACGACGATCAGCAGTTGCGCCAGCGACAGGGCGATACCAGACAGGCGGCCAAAGCCCAGAAGGGCGGCAATCGCCGCGATGGCGAGAAGTGTGATGATCCAGCCGAGCATGATGTCATTCCTTTCAAAAACCGATGCCTCTCCGGCACCGCGAACAGGGGAATAACGATGCGCGGCGGCATATGGTTCCCGCGCTATTGGGGTTCGGGGTCGGGAAACAGCCCATCGGGCGGATTGGCCACAATGCGTCCGCCCGCCAGATCGACCGTCGGCACGGCGGCGCGGGTGAAGGGCAGCAGCACCGTGGCGCTGGTGCCCGGCTGCGTGATTTCCAGCAGATCCGAAGCGCCGTGGTTGAGCACGGTTTTCACACGGCCCAGCGACACACCGCCGGTGTCGAATACTTCCAGCCCTTCCAGATCGGCATGATAGTATTCATCATCCGGCAGGGTCGGCAGGCGGTCGCGGTCGGTATAGAGGCGCACGCCGCGCAGTGCGTCGGCCGCCTCTTTGTTGGTGATGCCGCCGAGGCGGGCGGTAAAGCCGTTACTGGTCTGGCCGGTCAGGGTGACGGTGAATTCGCGGCTGCCGTCCTCGGTGCGGAGTGCGCCGTAGGCGGCAATGTCTTCGGGCTGGGCGGTAAAGCTCTTGAGCCGCACTTCGCCGCGCACGCCGAACGCGCCTGCGATGGCCCCGATGCAGATGGTCATGTCTTCGCTCATCTTTCCCCTACCTTCAACGCCATGTCCCGCTCAACCCCACCGAGAGGGCTGCAAAACGTGGACGAGGCACCGCACAGCAGCGCCTCGTCCACGGGATCCGTGCGAAAGCGGCGCAGGTTGCGCCGCCACCGCATCAGATCGGTCAGACGGTGTTGGAAACCCGCAGAAAACCCCGGTGTTTCCGACGTCACCGGGCTTATTCCTCGGCTGTCGCGTCTTCTGCCGGGGCTTGCTCGGCAGGGGCGTTGGCGGCCTCGACAGCAGCAGTGGCCTTGGCGGCTTTCTCTTCTGCGCGATCGGTCGCTTTTTTGCCCGGCGTGCCCTTGTTGGGGTTGCTGCGCTCTTTTTTCTCGATAGCGCCGGCGGCTTCCAGCATGCGGGAAATACGGTCAGTGGGCTGTGCGCCCTGGCTCAGCCAGTATTGGATGCGCTCCACGTCCATCTTGACGCGCTCTTCGCTGTCCTTGGGCAGGAGCGGGTTATAAGTGCCCAGCTTTTCGATGAAGCGCCCATCGCGGGGCATGCGGCTGTCGCAGGCGACGATCCGGTAGAAGGGGCGTTTTTTGCTGCCGCCGCGGGCGAGACGAATTTTCATGGCCATGTGAGTGTTCTCCTGTTTATGGCTTTGGGGTGAGGGTGGGGAAACCCCACCTTACGTTTGATGATGTCGCACCAAAGGTGCGCTCAGGTTTGGTGACTTTTGTGGTGCTGAATGACTTCAGCGATGATGAAGTTGAGAAACTTCGTGGCAAACACCGGGTCGAGGTCTGCCTGGGTTGCCAGGTCTTCGAGCCGTGCGATCTGCGCGGCTTCGCGCGCGGTGTCGGACGGGGGAAGGTCGTGTGCGGCCTTGAGGCAGCCCACTGCCTGGGTGTGCTTGAACCGCTCGCCCAAGGTGTAGACGAGGATCGCATCGAGCCGGTCAATGCTCTCGCGGTGGCCTTTGAGAAGGGCTGCGGCGCGGGCTGCTGGATCATCGGACATGGGCGGGTTCCTGAGCGCAAGGTTGGGCCATCGACACGGCATCGGTTACGCGTCGGCATCGTGCCGGTCCCGAAATGGTGCCTGACAGGTGCGGGGTGAAATCAGTCAACGGGCATCCTCCTGGGCGCAAAGAGCGGGTTATCTGGATCATGCGTCCGCCCCCACCGCCGGATGGCGGAAGATCTGGCAGGGCTGGCCCAGCAGATCGGCGTTGCATTCGAACTGCGCACCGAGGCGGTGCGCGAGGCGCAAAGAGCGGATGTTCTCGGCGTCGATATAGGAAATGACCCGATCGAGCCCTTGATGCCGCGCGGCATAGTCGCGCGCGGCCTGCGCGGCCTGATAGGCAAGGCTGCGCCCCTCGAACTCTTGGTAGATGTGCCAGCCGAGTTCGGGCTCGTGCCAGCCGTCGTTTAGGATCATGCCGACCCGGCCTGCCACCTGACCCGAGGCACGGTGTTCGACCATCCACATGCCAAAGCCGCGCAGACTCCAATGTCCCATGCCCGCGAGAAAGGCGCGCCAGCAGGCCCAACGGTCATGCGGGCCGCCGACAAAGCACGCGCGCTGGGACCCGCCGAAAGTGGCCAATGCCTCGAAATCGCTTTCGCGATAGCCGCGCAGGATCAGGTCCGGCGTGTCGATTGTGGGGATATGGCAGGTGGCGGCGATCACGTGTTCAGTGCCTCCGGTCCGGGATGGCGATAGAGCATGTCCTCGCCCATCTGGACATTGACGTAGCTGCGCTCGAACCGTGCGCCCAGCCGTTCGGCCAGCCTGACCGAGCGGGTATTACCGGGCACGATGTTGGAGGTGAGCGTGGTGAACCCCAGCGCGTCGTAGGCCCATGCCCGCGCGCACGCCGCACCCTCATGGGCGATGCCGCGCCCCTCGAAGCCGTCGAACACCACCCAGCCCAGTTCCGGCTCGGGCCAGCCTTCGGGGTTCCAGATACCGGTCATGCCGCAGGCTGTTCCGGTCTCTTTCAGCTCCATTGTGAAATAGCCGTAGCCGTGCAGCGCCCAGTGCCCGATATTGAGCGCGAACCAGCGCCAGGCCCTGGGCCTGTCCGGCTCTGCGCCAAAACCGTTCGCGCGCTGCGCATCGGTCAGGAACGCCACATAGGCGTCGATGTCGCGCGCCTCGGGCAGGCGCAGGATCAGGCGGTCGGTCTCGATCCGGGAGGAGGGCAGGGTGAGGGTCATCGCGGCGCGATCCGGATGGCGCGCTGCCGCGCGACCCCATGCAGTATGGAGCGGGCGCAATGGCTCATGGCCGCTGTCGCGCCGGGCTGTGGGGCGGGGAGCCTCCGGCGGGGATATTTGTGGCAAGAAGATGAGATGATCATTTCTTTTTTCCAAAGCCTGAAAGGCCGGGGGGCAGGGTCATGCCGCCGCCGCCGAGCCCCGGAAGGCCGCCCCCCGGCATTCCCTTGCCCATCTGCCGGGTGGCCTGTTCCAGCGCTTTGGGGTCCATGCCGGCGGCCATTTCCTCGGGGCTGGGGCCGCCTTTGCCGAACATGCCCTTCATCGCCTGTTTGAGCATGCCTCCTTTGCCCATCTTGCCCATCTTTTTCATCATGTCGCCCATCTGGCGGTGCATTTTCAGAAGTTTGTTCAGCTCGGATACGTCCTGACCGGAGCCGCGCGCGATGCGTTTCTTGCGGCTGGCTTGCAAGAGTTTAGGGTTGGCGCGTTCCTTTTTGGTCATCGACTGGATCAGGGCGATCTGGCGTACCAGCACCTTGTCGTCGAAACCGGCCTCCTGCACCTGTTTGGCCATCTTGCCCATGCCGGGCATCATGCCCATCACGCCTTCCATGCCGCCCATCTTCTGCATCTGCTCGAGCTGCATGCGCAGGTCGTTCATGTTGAACTGACCCTTCTGGAAGCGGCGCATCATGCGTTCGGCCTGTTCGGCCTCGATGGTATCCTGTGCCTTTTCCACGAGGCTGACGATATCGCCCATGCCAAGGATGCGGCCGGCGATGCGCTCTGGTTCGAACGTCTCGATGGCGTCCATCTTTTCGCCGAGGCCGACGAAGCGAATGGGCTTGCCTGTGACGGCGCGCATCGACAGGGCCGCCCCACCACGTCCGTCGCCGTCCATCCGGGTGAGGACGACGCCGGTCACGCCGATTTTTTCGTCGAATTCAGTCGCGACGTTGACCGCGTCCTGACCGGTCAGCCCATCGACCACCAGCAGCGTTTCGCGCGGGTTGGTCGCGTCGCGCACGGCGGCGGCCTGCGCGATCAGTTCGGCGTCGATATGCAACCGGCCGGCGGTGTCGAGCATGTAGACATCGTAGCCGCCGAGGCTGGCCTGGGTCTTGGCGCGTTTGGCGATCTGCACGGGGTCTTCGCCCTTGACGATGGGCAGGGTATCGACGCCGATCTGGGTGCCAAGGATGGCCAGCTGTTCCATTGCCGCCGGGCGGTTCACGTCCAATGATGCCATCAGCACGCGCTTGCCCTCGCGTTCCTTCAACCGTTTGGCCAGCTTGGCGGTGGTCGTCGTCTTGCCCGAGCCTTGCAGACCGACCATGAGGATCGGGGCCGGGGCATTGTCGATCTTGAGCGCGCCGGGGTCGCCGTCACCGGTGAGGGTGGCCACCAGCGTATCGTGCACGATCTTGACGACCTGCTGGCCCGGTGTGATGGATTTCGTCACCGCTTGGCCGGTCGCCTGTTCCTGCACGTGTTTGACGAAATCGCGGGCGACGGGCAGCGAAACGTCGGCTTCCAGCAGGGCCACGCGGACTTCGCGCAGCGCGGTTTTCACGTCGTCCTCGCTCAGCGCGCCCTGTTTGGTCAGGCGGTCGAAGACGCCAGAGAGGCGTTCGGACAGATTTTCAAACATCTCAGAGGCTCCTTATGCCGCTTTACCCAAATTATGGCCCTTTCCAAAAATAGGAAGGACCGGCCCAAATGCCAATGTCCTCCGTGGGCGCAACGCGCTGACGGAGGGCGATCCCGGCCAAAGGCCATGGGACCGGAAGCTGTGGCGTGACTCCCGGAGTTGGGCAAGCTTTTATGGCGGGGCAGGGGGTGAGTCAAGTGGCGGTGCGGCGGGGGCGAATACTTGGATCCTGTTGAACGCAAAGCGCTATAAAGCCCGGTAATTGAAGTTTACATATTGTCTTTTTCCACAGTGCGGCGAAAAATGCGCGGGAAGTGTTAACTGACGCACAGGGGGGTGACATGGACAACTGGGACGAGATCAGAACCGCCTTCAATGTGGCGCGGGTGGGCACCGTCAGCGGTGCGGCCGAGGTGCTGGGCGTGCATCATGCCACGGTGATCCGCCATATCGACGCACTGGAGGAACGGCTGGGGGTGCGGCTCTTTCAGCGGCACGCGCGGGGGTATACCCCGACCGACGCAGGCGAGGATCTGTTGCGCGTGGCGCAGGCGACGGACGAGCAGTTCGCGCAGCTGGCCGGGCGGATCAAGGGACTGGGCGATGCCGTCTCGGGCGAGCTGGTGGTCACGTCGCTGGGCGGGCTGGGCCATCTCATCGTGCCGGTTCTGGCCGCGTTTCAGCGCGAATATCCCGATATCGTGGTGCGCTATCTGACCGGTGATCGCCTGTTCCGGCTGGAATACGGCGAGGCGCATGTGGCGATCCGTGCAGGCAGCGTGCCCGATCAGCCCGATAACGTGGTGCAGCCGTTCTTTCGCCAGGCGGTCGCGCTCTTTGCCAGCGAGGGGTACATTGCCGAGCATGGCATGCCCGGATCCGTCGCTGACTATACCGCGCACCGCTTTGTCAGCGCCGACGATCCCAAATCGCGCGCCCCCTTCGCCCGGTGGCTGCGTGAGAACGTGCCCGCCGGGGCGATCGTCTTTCGCAGCGGCGACGTGCACGCGCTGCGCCGCGCGATCGCAGAGGGGGCTGGCATCGGGTCCATGTCGCGCCTGCAGGCCGCCGAGATGGGCGGGCTGGTAGAGGTGCATCCGCCGCTGGAGGAATGGTCGGCGCCGCTTTGGCTGGTGACGCATATGGACCTGCACCGCACGACCAAGGTGCAGGCGTTTCTTGGGTTTCTGAAGGAACATGCCAAGGACTGGACGGCTGTATGACGCGCGCTCTGGCCGGTCATCTGGCGATGTTCTGCTTTTCGGGGCTGATCGCGGGGTCGTTCGCGCTGGGCTCGATGGCCGCGGATCATATCGCGCCCACGGCGCTGACAGCGGCACGGTTCGTGATGGCCTCGCTGATTGTCGGTGCGGCGGCGCTGGCCACCCACGGCCTGCCGCGCAGTGCGTTCGCCGCGCCCTGGCGGTATCTGGCGCTGGGCGGGCTGATGGGTATCTATTTCGTGCTGATGTTCGAGGGGCTGAAGACCGCGCCACCGGTGTCGGCGGCGGCGGTGTTCACCCTGACGCCGCTGATTTCCGGCGCAGCGGGCTATTTTCTGCTGCGCCAGATCACGACGCGGCGCATGGCGCTGGCGCTGAGCGTGGGCGCGGCGGGGGCGCTGTGGGTGATCTTTCGCGCCGACCTGTCGGCGGTGCTGGCCTTCGAGATCGGGCGCGGCGAGATGATTTATTTCTGGGGCTGCGTCGCGCATGCCGTCTATACGCCATTGGTGCGCAAGCTGAACCGCGGCGAGCCGCCGGTGGTGTTCTCTTTCGGCACGCTTGTGGCAGCGGCGCTGATCCTTCTGGTTGCCGGTGCGGGCGATATTGTGGCGACGGATTGGGCCGCGTTGCCCGGCATCGTCTGGATCACGCTGATCTATATTGCGGTCTTTGCCAGTGCGGCCACATTCGTACTGCTGCAATTCGCCTCACTGCGCCTGCCGAGCGCCAAGGTGATGGCCTATACCTACCTCACGCCCAGCTGGGTGCTGTTGTGGGAGGCGGCGCTTGGCCATGACCTGCCGCCTGTGCTGGTTCTGGCGGGTGTGGGGCTGATCATCGTAGCACTCTTGATGCTGCTCAAGGACGAGGAAGCGGTCGGCGGCTGACCGGGATCTGTCGGCATTCGGTGAACGCCGTGATCTCGGCACTTGTTGTGGCCCCGGCACGCATTATCTGATTGCCGCCAAAGGACCGCCCGTTACGATGGCGGCAAAACCGGTACGAACACAGGCGGCAGCGCGGAAGGACAACATGGCTGAGGCAGCAGATACGACAATGACCGACGCCGACAAACGCGCGTTGCGCGACGCGTTTGGCAGTTTCGCCACCGGCGTCACCGTTGTCACGGTCCTGCAGGAGGACGGCACGCCGCGCGGCTTCACGGCCAATTCCTTTACGTCCGTATCACTCGACCCGCCGCTGTTGCTGATCTGCGTCGCCAAGACCGCGCATAGCTGTCCTACATTTTGTGCCGCACCGCATTTTGCCGTCAATATACTGAGCGAGGAACAGCGCGACGTGTCGGGCCTCTTTGCCTCGCGTGCGCCCGACAAATTCGGCCAGACCGATTGGCATCCCGGCCCCGAAGGCGTGCCGATCCTGCCTGCTTCGCTGTGTTCGTTCATCTGTGCGCATCACGCGCGGATAGATGCGGGCGATCATGTGGTGGTGCTGGGCCGCGTGCTCAGCTTTGAGATGCGCGGCGGCGCGCCGCTGGGCTATCACCGGGGCAGCTATTTCTCGATTGGGCTGGAGGATCGGCTGGTCAACGCTGCCGCAGGGCAGGGGGGCATGCGAATCGGCGCAATTCTGGAGCGGGACGGTGCTCTGTTGCTCTGCTGCGACGCAGATGGCCGTGTCAGTGTGCCGATTGCCCCGGCGCGCGCGGGCAGCCTGACGGGGCTGGTGGCCCATCTGGGCGGTCTGGGCCTCGCGGTGCAACTCGATCACCTGTATTCTGTCCACGAGGATACACAACAGGGCCACCATGCGATGATCTATCACGGCACCATCGACGGCCCCGCCCCCGAAGGGATGGTCTATCTGTCGCTGGAGGACATCCCGCTGGACGATGTTCAGAGCGCGCCCGAGCGGTCGATGCTGGCGCGTTACCGGCAGGAGTACAAGCATGGCCAGTTCGGGATCTATCAGGGCGATGCCGAGCAGGGTGTGATGCGTGTGATCCCGGCTCCACCCCCGGAGGGCTGACGCGCCTGCGCCTGCGGCCCCGGCTCGATTTCACCGAAGAAAATTACCGTGCTGCAGCCGATCCGGGGTGTCAGTAAGAAAACTCATCGTAAATCCGGCTCAGGTCGCCATTCCATTCGCCGTGATAGCGTGCCAGCAATTCATCGGCAGGGGTTTGCCCGCTGTCGATGCTCTCGCGCAGGGCATTGAGGAAATGCGTCTCGTCGGGGATCAGGCCATCTGCACCATGACGCGCGCGGGCCTGCAATCCGGCGCTGGCGATCTCCACCACTTCGCGCGCCAGATCGTGCATCTTTATCCCGTCCACTTCGGCTGCCAGCGCATCTTCGCTTGCGGCCACGCGCAGCGCCTCGCGTTGCGGTGCGGTCCAGCCCTTTATCAGGTCCGACGCCGCATCAAGGCTTGATTGGTCGTACATGATGCCGGTCCAGAATGCGGGTAGCGCGCAGAGCCGCCGCCACGGGCCGCCATCGGCACCGCGCATCTCCATGAATTGCTTGATCCGCGCCTCGGGAAAGATCGTAGTGAGGTGATCGGCCCAGTCCGACAGCGTTGGCATCTCGCCCGGCAACGCGGGCAGCGCGCCACGCAGGAAATCGCGGAACGACATGCCCAGGGCATCGATATATTTGCCATCGCGGTAGACAAAATACATCGGTACATCGAGCGCGTAATCGACGTAGCGTTCAAACCCCATCCCGTCCTCAAAGACGAACGGCAGCATGCCGGTGCGGTCTGCATCCAGATCGCGCCATACCCGACTGCGCCAGGATTTATGCCCGTTCGGCTGGCCTTCGAAAAAGGGTGAGTTGGCAAAAAGGGCCGTCGCGACCGGCTGCAATGCCAGCGCCACGCGAAACTTCTGCACCATGTCCGCCTCGGAGGCGAAATCGAGGTTGACCTGCACCGTGCATGTGCGCCGCATCATCGTCCGGCCCATCGTGCCGACCTTGCCCATGTAGGCATCCATCAGCTTGTACCGGCCTTTGGGCATCAGCGGCATGGCGTCATGCGACCATTCGGGCGCGGCCCCCAGACCGATGAAGCCGACACCGACCTTGTCGGCGATGTCCTTGACGTCGCGCAGGTGGGCGTTCACCTCGTCGCAGGTCTCGTGAATTGTCTCCAGTGGCGCGCCGCTCAGTTCCAGTTGCCCGCCCGGCTCCAGGCTGACATTCGCGCCATCCTTTTCCAGCCCGATCAGGTTGCCGTCTTCGGAGACCGGCGCCCAGCCGTGTTGATCGCGCAGCCCCTCCAGTACCGCCAGCACGCTGCGTTCACCCGCATAGGGGATCGGTTTGTGCGTGTCCTTGCAGTAGCCGAATTTTTCATGCTCGGTGCCGATGCGCCAGTCGGCCTTTGGCTTGCAGCCATCAACGAGGTATTCGGCCAGTTGCGCGTGGTCTTCGATCGGCCCGCCGCCGGATTGAGGAATGGACATGGGCGAGGCCTCCGTTCTGGGTTTCGGGTCAGTCCTGAAGCGAACGCCGGGGGGTGTCAAGGCGCGAGCGACAGGTCCACGCCAGCGTGATCGCGGGTTTCAGTGCAGCAATCGGGCGGTGGGGCGGGCATGACGCTGCCAGATCACCACGCGGTCCGCGGTGCCGCTGTGCATCTCGCTCAGCATGCGCTCTGTCCTGATGCCCGGCAGGCTGGCAAAGACGTCAAAGAGGCCGTCTGCCTCGGCGGCGTTCAGCGGGATCATCAGATCGGGTTGTCCCGGTTGGCTGAGTGCCCAATGTGCCGGTTTCGCGGAACGATCCAGCGCCAGCGTGGTGATCTCGGACCGGGCCACGACGCCGCCGTTGAGCGGGCCGAAATAGGCGATTGCGCCCTCGTCGATCCGCACCACGCCCGGCCCGTCCCGGCCCGCGTGAAACCGCATGCGTTGCAGCGCGGCGACCAGGGATGCGATGCCCGCCAGCGCCACCGTCCCGCCGATCCAGGCGATCGGGCCGACGCTGGTCAATGCCCACCAGAGGCCAAGAGCGATGACCAGTGCCGATACGATCACCGTGCGCCAGCGGGTTAGGGCCAGTCTCGCTTCGGGCCGGACAAAACTCATCGCCAGTCTCCCAGGGTCTGCTGCCAGAGCGTCATGGCCGCCACGGCGGCGGTGTCGGCGCGCAATATGCGCGGGCCGAGGCTGATGGCATGCGCGTGAGGCAAGGCGGCAAGACGCTTGCGCTCTGCTGTTGAAAACCCGCCTTCGGGTCCGATCAGGATCGCCCAGGGCGCGCCGTCAGTCCCGAGGACGCCCGAGAGGGCGGAGGACGGGCCTGCCAGCGCCTCGTCGCAAAACATGATTCGGCGGGTGGTGTCCCACGCGCTCAGCACGCGGTCCAGTTTCTGCATCTCCGCCACCTCGGGCACATAGGTGCCGCCGCACTGCTCGGCGGCCTCGATTGCATGGGCCTGAAGTCGGTCCTGCCGGATCCGTTCGGAATTGGTGAATTCGGTCTGCACCGGGCAGATGCGCCCCGCCCCCATCTCGGCGGCCTTCTCGACGATGAAATCGGTGCGCGCCTTCTTGATCGGCGCGAACATCAGCCACAGGTCGGGCGGCAGTTGCAAGGGCCTGGTCTGCCGGTTGCAGCGCAGCGCGCCGCCGCGTTTGCCCGTCTCGGACACGTCGGCCAGCCATTCGCCATCCTGTCCGTTAAACAGCAGCACCTGCGCCCCGATACCCAGCCGCATCACGCCAAAGAGATAATGCGCCTGATCCCGTTTCAGCGGAACCGATTGCCCTGCCCCCAACGGGTGCTCTACATAAAGCCTGATCTTTGCTGCAGTCATGGGGGCAACATATGACCCAATCCGATCCGATACCAGAGGGCCAAAACCGACAGAACCAGACCGGTCAGGTCGCCGATGCCGTGCGCGGCAACTGGGTGGACCGGCTGGCACCTGTGCCCGCGCGCCCCTATCTGCGGCTTAGCCGCGCCGACCGGCCCATCGGAACGTGGCTGCTGCTGCTGCCGTGCTGGTGGGGGCTGCTGCTGGCGATGCTGTCGGACGGACAGGCGCGGTGGCTGGACCTGTGGGTGTTGGTGGGCTGCGGCATCGGTGCGTTCCTGATGCGTGGCGCGGGCTGCACGTGGAACGACATCACCGACCGGCATATCGACGGCAGCGTGGCCCGCACCGCGTCGCGGCCCATTCCGTCGGGGCAGGTCAGTGTAAAAGGCGCGCTGGTCTGGCTTGTCGCGCAGGCCCTTGTCGCGCTCTGCATCCTGCTGAGCTTTCCGCCCGCCGCCATCGTGCTCGGGGTCGTCGCTCTGGTGCCGGTCACGATTTATCCCTTTGCCAAGCGGTTTACTTGGTGGCCACAAATCTTCCTCGGACTTGCGTTTAACTGGGGCGCATTGCTGGCCTGGACGGCACATACCGGGCGGCTGGAATGGCCTGCGGTGATTCTCTATCTCGCGGGCATCTTCTGGACGCTCTTTTACGATACGATCTATGCCCACCAGGACGCCGAGGACGATGCGCTGATCGGCGTGAAATCCACCGCGCGGCTGTTTGGCACGCGTTCGCCGACATGGCTGCGGCGGTTTCTGGTGGCGAGCGTCGCCCTCATGTCGCTGGCGGTTATTCTGGCGATGCGCGGCGGTGATCCGATTGCCGTGCTGGTGGCGCTGCTGGGACCGTGGGCGTTCGGCCTGCACATGCTCCGGCAACTCACACGCTTTGATCCCGAGAACACGAGCCGACTGCTCACGCTCTTTCGCTCGAACCGGGAGGCAGGGCTACTGCCCTTGCCGTTTTTCGCCGTCGCTCTGTTCCTTTGATTGAACTCGGGCTGCGGCACGCCTAAAGAGTTGCAGACCAACAATAACGATCGGCCTGCTGATGCGCTTGTCTTCGATCTTTGCCATTGCCGGAACATTCTTGCTTGCTGCGATCCTTTGCTGGGTTGCGGCCGGATTTTCAGTCACGGTGATCGAGGATAACTCGCGGACCTCGGTCCGCCGTGCGCTGGAGCTTCAGGGCATGGATTGGGCAGAGGTGGATGCCAACGGGCTTCAGGTCTTTCTCGCCGGGATCGCGCCGACCGAGGCCACACGCTTTGGCGCGCTGTCGGTGGCGGGCGGTGTCGTGGATGCGGCGCGGGTGATCGACCAGATGCTGGTCGAGGATGCCGCCGATATCGCGCCGCCGCGCTTTTCGGTGGAAATCCTGCGCAATGATAGTGGTCTTTCGCTGATCGGCCTGATCCCTGCCGCGATGGACCGTGACGCACTGCTGGAGCGGATCGTAGAGGCGGCAAAAACAAACGAGGTCACCGACCTGTTGGAAACCGCTGATTATCCGGTGCCCGGAGGGTGGGTGTCGGCGCTAGATTATGCCGTGCGCGCGCTGAGCAAGCTTGACCGTGCCAAGATCTCGATTGATGCGCAGCAGGTCACGATCAAGTCGATGACCGACAGCATCGAGGATAAGGAGGCGCTGGAGGTCGAGCTGCGCCGCCGCAAGCCGGCCCCATTGGTGGTGGCTCTGGACATTTCGGCTCCGCGCCCGGTGATCACTCCGTTTACCCTGCGGTTTCTGATCGAAGACGGGGCGGCACGGTTCGATGCCTGCTCGGCCGATACGGAAGTAGCGCGCGCCGAGATTATCAAGGCGGCGACCGGGGCCGGGCTGACAGGCGGCGCAGAGTGCGTGATCGGTCTTGGTGTGCCGACGCCGCAATGGGGACGCGCTGGCGCGCTGGCGATATCAGCGATTGGACAGTTGGGCGGCGGCAGTGTCACCTTCGCCGATGCCGATATCTCGCTCATTGCGGCGCAGGGCACGCCCGAAGATGTGTTTGACGACGTGGTGGGCGCGCTTGATGCGGCTTTGCCAGAGGTGTTCGCGCTGCATGCGGTGCTGCCGCCGCCGCCGGACGACACAGCGCCCGTCACGCCCGAATTTGTCGCCACCCTGTCGCCCGAGGGGCTGGTGCAATTGCGTGGTCGGCTGGGTAGTGAGCGCCTGCGCGAGACGGTGGACAGCTTTGCCAAGGCACGTTTCACCACCGAAAACGTCTATACCAAAGCGCGCGTGGCAGACGGGCTACCGGTCGATTGGCCGGTGCGTGTGCTGACCGGGCTGGAGGCGCTCGCCTATCTGTCGAATGGTGCCGTGGTGGTCGAGCCGGATACTCTGCGGGTCACGGGCAATACCGGGCACAAGAACGCCAGCGCGCAGATCGCCGGGCTGCTGGCGGAAAAGCTGGGCGAGGCAGAGCGTTTCGAAATCAACGTGACCTATCAAGAAAAGCTCGATCCCACAGCCAATATCCCGACGCCTGAGAAATGCATCGCCATGATCGCCGAGCAGCAGGTCGACCGGAAGCTGAATTTCGAGCCCGGATCCAGCACCATTGACGTCAATGGTGCAAGCATCATGGATGACATCGCCGAGATTCTGAAGATCTGCGGCGACATCGGGATCGAGATCAGCGGTTATACCGACAGTCAGGGCCGCGAGACGATGAACCAGCAACTGAGCCAGGCGCGCGCCAATGCGGTGCTTGATGCGCTGCGGGCGCGGCGGGTCATCACCGGCAGCTACATCGCCGTCGGTCATGGAGAAGCGAACCCGATTGCGGACAATGCCACCGAAGAGGGGCGCGAGGCAAATCGGCGGATCGAGTTTCGGCTGATCCAGCCCGAGATCAAAGAAGACGACGAAACAGAGCTTGAAGCCACTGAGGATGCGGGCCAAGAAGATACATCTGCCGATGCAGACCCGGCCACAGACCCTGGTGAAGACCCCGCCGCAGAAGAAGGCACAGCCGATGAGCAGAACTGAGTTTATCTTTGCCACGGCGATCATTCTCTTTGTCGCCTTCTGCCTGGGCTGGTTCGCCAACTGGCTGGTGAACCGTTTTATCCGCGTGTCATCCTCGGACATGGGAGAGCTGGACCGCATGGCGCAGGAGCTGCACGAGGCTGAAGAAACCCGCGATCAGGCGATCACGTACCTGCAACAGCGCGAGGCGGAGCTGACCAATCAGCTGAGCCAGACCGAAGCTGAACTGGCCGCGACAATGGACGGGCTGCGCGAGGCGCGCCAGGAGGCCGAACAGATGCGCGCCCATCTGGAGCGGTCCCAGAGCGGCTGATCGCACCTGCTTTTGGGGTGGCGGGTCAAGCCGCAGCGCGGGAATCATCCCCAGCGCACATCCGACAGGAAAATATAGCCTGCACCGTAGATCGTCTTGATCAGGCGCGGGTTCTTGGGGTCTTCGCGCAACTTGGTACGCAGCCGCGAGATGCGCACATCCATCGCCCGGTCAAAGCTGTCGCCCGCGGCACCGCCGAGGGCTTCCTGCATTGCCTGCCGCGAGATCAAGCGCTTGGGGCGTTCAAGAAAGAGCCGCAGCACCTCGCCTTCGGCATGCGAAAACGGGGTTTCCTGGCCGGCATCATCAACCAGCACGAATCGGTCAAACGCGGCAGTCCAGCCCTGGAAATGCGCCACATCGGCGGCGGGTGTGGCGGGAGTGTCGCGGCGCAGCCGGGCGCGGATGCGGGCCACTACCTCGGCGGGATCGAATGGCTTGATGATGTAATCGTCCGCGCCCAGTTCCAGCCCGGTCACGCGGTCCTGCACCTGCGACCGGCCGGAGATGATGATGACCGCAGCGCCCTGTTCCAGTGCCAGCCGGTGTACCAGCGTCAGCCCGTCACGATCCGGCAACGACAGGTCCACCAGACAGAGATCCGGCGTCATTGTCTTGAGCGCCGCCTCGAATTCGGTTGCGCGGCCAAACGTCAGGGTGCGAAATCCGGCCTCTTCCAGCGCGTCAGCCAGCATGCGCCGGATTTCAGGCTCGTCATCCAGGATCGTCACGAGGGGCGCACTCATTGGGTTATCTCCGATGGGGCGGTGAGAAAGGCGCGCAGGTCTGATTCTGCAAAGGGTTTGCGCAGCACTGGCGCGACGATGGTAGCGGCGACAAACCGCGGGTCGGAGGGCGGCAGCGACGTCATCAAAAAGACCGGGCGGGTCGCATTCGCAACCAGATCGACACCAGTTTGGTCGCCTTCCAGAACGATGTCGGACAGCACGGTCGAGATTTCGGGCAACTGCGCCAGCAACGCCTGTGCCTCGGGCACCGAGGCGGCCTCGATCACACTATGACCTGCGTCGCGCAGCATGTCACGCACGGTGCCGCGCAGGTCGGCGCTGTCCTCGACCAGCAGGACCAGGCCCCGCGGCGGGGCATGTCCGGCGATGCGCAGGGGCAGCCGCAACATGACGGTGCCGCCTCCTGTGTCGATGTTGCCGATGGCCGCCCGCCCGCCTGCCAGTTTGGTCAGATGATAGGCCATGACGAGGCCAAGGCCCGATCCTTCGCCCCCCTTGGTGGTAAAGAACGGCTCGAACGCGCGGTCGAGCGCGGTTTTGGAAAATCCGGGGCCGGTATCGGTCACGCAAAAGTCGATCCAGGTGTCCTGCACGGCGGAAACGGTCAGGGTGATCTGGCCCATCGTGCCGCAGGCATCCCGGGCGTTCAGCACCAGATTGAGCAGCGAATCCTGCAACATCCCCGAGTCGAGGAGCACCCGGTCGGGCACATTCCGCGCGTCGATGTCAAAGTGCATGCTGTCGGGCAGGGTCGCGCGCGCCAGCGTGTCCAGCTCTGACAGGAATTTGTGCAGATCGGTCGGGGCCGGGCTGTGATCGCGTCGCCCGGTCATGGCCGCGATCCGGTTCAGCAGGCCGCCGCCGCGACGCGCCGCCAACTGTGTGGCAGAAATCAGCGCGCCTGCCGCCTCGGGAAGGTCCATGCGGGCCAGTTTGGATTGCATGCCGAGGATGATGGTCAACAGGTTCGAAAAATCATGCGCGAGACCGTTGACCATCTGTGCCGCGATCTCGCGGCGGCGGGTCTGTTGCAGCGCGGCGCGGGTCTGTGCCTCTTCGGTGATGTCCATTGACAGGATATAGATGCCGCCCTGCATGGCATCGGGGGTAAAGGCGACGCGAATGCGGCGCGAACTGCGTTCATGCGCGAACTCGAACACAGATGCAGTGCCTGCAAACGCCTGTTCCAGATGCGCGTGGATCGCTGCATAGGTCTGCTTGTCGAGCGCGTCCTCGATCCGCTGGCCGACAAGTTCGGCCTTGCTGCCGGGCATGATCGTGCTCAGCTGCCGGTTCGAGAACGTATAGCACCGGTCGGGACCGACATGGGCGATATGGGCCGGCATCATCTCGGTTGTCAGGCGCGTTCGGGCCTCGATCCGGGTGATCTGGCGCTTGGCCTCTTCCAGCGCGGTCACGGTCGCCTCAAGCTGCCGGTTGGTGGCCGATAGTTCGCCCGAATAGGCGCCCAGTTGGTCTGCCAGCTCTTCAGAGCGGGCGCGCAACAGGCTTTCTTGCTGCTTGGTTAGGGTGATGTCGGTATAGACCGTGACCCAGCCGCCGCGTGGCAGTGGTGAGCCTTCGACGCTGATGATGCGGCCATTGGCGCGCGTGCGCTCCATGTAATGCGGCTCGAACTCACGGGCGATCTGGGTGCGACTGGTAACGAACTGCGCCACATCGCCCACGTCGCCATAATCGCCGCGCTGTGCGAGATAGCGGATCGTATCGGCAAAGCCGGCCCCGGGCGTGACCAGCGCATCGGGCAGATCGAACATCTCCTGAAACCGGCGATTACAGACCGCAAGGTTCAGGTCGTTGTCATAGATGGTCAATGCCTGCTGGATCAGGTTGAGGCCGGCCATCGTCATTTCGGTGGTCTGGTAACTGTTCATGGTGTGTGGCCTGCGGTCCAGTCCGGCAGGCACAATGTACTGTGATACGAACAGGTCGAGGTGTGTTCGGGCCGGAATCTTTGGGGCGGCTTGATCATTCGGATGACCCTCATGGGGTTTGATTGCCCAGCAGTTCCGGGCAGCGCGGCAAGGATGTCAAGCTCTGTGACCGTTGTTACAATTCGTAGGGATTGGGAAATGTTTGCGAAAAAGTTGACCGTGAAGGTGAACGGATCACTTTGACAGGTAGCGAGAATCGCCCGTCGAGGTGACCGGCCCGCGCAGGTGGGCATCTGGGAGGAAGACAATTTGGCCAAGCCTATAGAGGCGATGGACGGGCTCGGCTCGGTTCCGGCGCTGCTTCAGCGTAATGCATTGCAATTCGCCAACCGGCCCGCTTATCGGGAGAAGGAATACGGGATCTGGCAGAGCTGGACCTGGGCCGAGACCGAAAAGGAAATCGAGGCGCTGGCGCTGGGTCTGATCAATCTTGGCGTCAAAGAGGGTGACTTCATCTCGGTCATCGGGCGCAATCGCCCCTATTTCTACTGGTCCATCGTGGCGGCGCAATCGGTTGGCGCGATCCCTGTGCCGCTCTATCAGGACGCCGCCGCCGACGAGCTGGCCTATGTCATGGATCACTGCGGCGCGCGGTTTGCCATCGTCGAGGATCAGGAACAGGTCGACAAGGTCATCGAGATTCAGGATCAGCTGACCGAATTCGAACATATGATCTACATCGACCCGCGCGGCCTGCGTAAATACGACCATGCCAAACTGCATCAATACGACCATATTCAGGATGATGGCCGCGCGACCCATGGCGAAAACATCAGCGAACTGCGGGCGCGACGCGAGAAACTGAATTACGACAGCATCTGTGTCATGCTCTACACTTCGGGCACGACGGGCAAGCCCAAGGGCGTGGTGCTGAGCAACCGCAATATCATCGAGGCGTCCAAATCCTCGTCCGAGTTCGACAATCTGCGCCTGACCGAAGAAGTGCTAGCCTATCTGCCAATGGCCTGGGTGGGTGATTTCATCTTTTCCATCGGCCAGGCCTATTGGTGCGGGTTCTGTGTGAACTGCCCCGAGAGCGCAGAGACGATGCAGACCGACCTGCGCGAGATCGGGCCGACCTACTACTTTGCCCCGCCGCGCGTGTTCGAGACGCAGCTGACCAGCGTGATGATCCGCATGGAGGATGCCGGCCGCATGAAGAAGCGGCTGTTCGATCACTACATGGCGCATGCGCGCAAGGTCGGCGGCGACATCCTGGACGGCAAGCCGGTGAGCGCAATGGACCGGCTGAAATATGGCCTCGGCAATCTCTTTGTTTACGGCCCGCTCAAGAACACGCTCGGTCTCAGCCGGGTGCGCGTGGGGTACACGGCGGGCGAGGCGATCGGGCCAGAGATTTTCAGCTTTTACCGCTCGCTGGGGATCAACCTGAAACAGCTCTACGGCCAGACAGAAGCATCGGTGTTCATCACGCTGCAACCCGACGGCGAAGTGCGCGCCGATACTGTGGGCGTCCCGGCGCCGGGCGTCGAAATCCGCATCGCGGAGGGTGGCGAGGTGTTCTACCGCAGCCCCGGCACGTTCGAATATTATTACAAGAACGAGGAAAGCACCAAGAGCACCAAAGATCCCGATGGCTGGGTGGCGACGGGCGATGCCGGTTATTTCGACGAGGAAACCGGCCAGTTGCGCATCATCGACCGGGCCAAGGATGTGGGCAAGATGGCGGGCGGCGAGCTGTATGCGCCCAAGTATGTTGAAAATAAGCTGAAATTCTTTCCTAACATCCTGGAGGCAGTCGTCTTTGGCAATGGCCGCGAGGAATGCACGGCCTTCATCAACATCGACCTGACGGCGGTGGGCAACTGGGCCGAGCGCAACAATATCGGCTATGCCTCCTATCAGGAACTGGCCGGACACCCGCAGGTGCTGGAAACGATCCGCGAGCATGTCGAGACGGTAAACCGGTCACTCGCGGGCGACCCGATGCTGGGCGGATGCCAGGTCCACCGTTTTCTGGTGCTGCACAAGGAACTGGATGCCGACGATGGCGAGATGACGCGCACCCGCAAAGTGCGACGCAACGTGATCTCGGAGAAGTTCGCAGAGTTGCTGACCGCGCTCTACGACGGCTCGGACGAGATTTTCACCAAGACCGAAGTGACCTACGAGGATGGCCGCAAGGGCAGCATCAGCGCGACGCTGAAGATCGTCGATGCCGCCGCCGTGCCGGTCGAGACGCAAAGGGTGGCAGCGGAATGACCGGCCGCCTCTCGGCTTTGCCGATCCCCCGCCCGTCATCCCGTATTGGCGCAGATTTTGAAGGATGCCGTCATGCTGGATAGCGCGGAACCCTACACCACCGAGGATGGCCGTACGATCGGCCCCGTGGTGATGGAGATGAAGAATATCACCCTGCGTTTCGGCGGGGTGGTGGCGATCCAGGACATCAGCTTTGACATCCGCGAGGGCGAGATCCGCGCGATCATCGGCCCCAATGGTGCAGGCAAATCATCCATGCTGAACGTCATCAGCGGGTTCTATAATCCGCAGGACGGGGAGGTCTGGTACAAGGGCGAAAAACGCCCCTCGTTGAAGCCCTATCAGGTCGCGCAACAGGGCATCGCGCGCACCTTTCAGAACATCGCACTGTTCGAGGGGATGAGCGTGCTGGACAACGTCATGACAGGCCGCATCCGGCAGATGAGCGCTGGGCTGGTCGCGCAGGCGATCTGGAAGGGCAAGGCCGAGCGCGAAGAGACAGAAAACCGAGAAGCTGTTGAAAGGGTGATCGATTTTCTGGAAATCCAGCACATCCGCAAGACGCCGGTAAGCCGCCTGCCATACGGGCTGAAAAAGCGGGTCGAGCTGGCCCGCGCGCTGGCCGCAGAGCCGTCTATCCTGCTGCTTGATGAACCAATGGCAGGCATGAACGTCGAAGAAAAAGAGGACATGAGCCGTTTCATCCTCGATGTGAACGACGAGTTCGGCACGACGATTGCGCTGATTGAACATGACATGGGCGTGGTGATGGACCTCAGCGACCGGGTCGTGGTGATGGATTACGGCAAGAAGATCGGTGATGGCACGCCCGACGAGGTGCGGCGCAATCAGGATGTAATCGACGCCTATCTGGGGGTGGCCCATGACTGATCCGTTCCGACCTGTGCCGGGCCTGACCCGGGAGCGCCAGCCGGCAGAGGCCCCGGATCGGGGTCCGGGGCGCGATTCAGTGACACCCGTCCCGGGCTTGACCCGGGACCTCGCGATGAACGCGGCCCCGGGTTCAGCCCCAAGCGTGATGGGAGAGACGCACAATGCCTGAACAACTCGTCTATGCGATGGAAGTCTTTCTGAACGGGCTGATGGCCGGGGTGCTCTATGCCCTCGTCGCGCTTGGTTTCGTGCTGATCTACAAGGCATCGGGTATCTTTAACTATGCCCAGGGGGTGATGGCGCTCTTTGCCGCGCTGACGCTGGTGGGAATCATGGAGGGACAGGTGCCATTTGCGCACCTGATCAACGCGGCCTTCGGGACGGATATCCACCATTTCGGCTGGCACGTTCCGGCATTGCTGGCGATCCTGCTGACGATGGTGGTGATGATCGGGCTGGCCTGGCTGGTGAACTATTTCGTGTTCCGCCATCTGGTCAGTCAAGAGCCGATCATCCTGTTCATGGCGACCATCGGCCTTGCCTATTTCCTCGAAGGTGTGGGCGACATCATGTGGGGCGCGGATATCAAGAAGCTGGACGTGGGCCTGCCGCAGGGGATCAACGAGGCGATTGACGAGTTTACCTTCGGCGTCTTCGACTACGGGTTCTTCATCGACAATCTGGATATCGTGGCGACCGTGATTGCCGCACTGCTGGTGGCCTCGCTGATCATCTTTGCGCAATACACCAAGCAGGGCCGCGCGATGCGGGCCGTGGCCGACGACCATCAGGCGGCGCTGAGTGTCGGTATCTCGCTCAATTACATCTGGGTGATGGTCTGGTCGCTGGCGGGGTTCGTGGCGCTGGTGGCGGGGATCGTCTGGGGCACCAAATCGGGCGTTCAATTCTCGCTGTCGCTGATTGCGCTCAAGGCGCTGCCGGTGCTGATGCTGGGCGGCTTTACCTCGATTCCCGGCGCCATCGTCGGCGGGCTGATCATCGGCGTGGGCGAGAAGCTGTTCGAGTTCTCCATCGGGCCGTTGATCGGCGGCGCGACCGAAAACTGGTTCGCCTACGTGCTGGCGCTGCTGTTCCTGGTGTTCCGACCGCAGGGACTGTTCGGGGAGAAGATCATTGAGCGAGTTTGAACGAGGTTGTGTTGGGCTGAAGCCCACCCAGCGAAATCGCGTCCAGGCGGGCCGGAAGGGAGATAGCAATGTTCTATCGTGAAGCAGGCGATTTCAAGACCTCCTATGCCGAGGACAGCCAGACCTTTCCGATCAAGTTCGACCGGTATCGGTATTACGTGGTGCTGCTCATCGCCTTTGCTGTGGTGCCGTTCATCATCAACGATTACTGGGTCAATGCGGTCTTTCTGCCGTTCCTGATCTACGCCATCGCGGCTATCGGGCTGAACATCCTGACCGGCTATTGCGGGCAGGTATCCCTGGGCACGGGCGGCTTCATGGCGGTGGGGGCCTATGCCTGTTACAAGCTGATGACGTCGTTTCCCGAAGTGTCGATCCTGATCCACGTGATCCTCGCAGGGGGCATCACGGCGGCCGTGGGCGTGGTCTTTGGCCTGCCCAGCCTGCGCATCAAGGGGTTCTATCTGGCGGTGGCGACGCTGGCGGCGCAGTTCTTCCTCGTGTGGATCTTCAACCGGGTGCCGTGGTTCTACAACTATTCGGCCTCCGGGCAGATCAGCGCACCCGAGCGCACGGTTCTGGGCGTTTCCGTGACAGGGGCCGAGACCGCGCCCTGGGCGGCCTATATGGTCTGCCTCGTCTTCCTGACGCTGAGTGCGATCCTGGCGCGTAACCTGACGCGGGGCATGGCCGGGCGCAAATGGATGGCGATCCGCGACATGGACATCGCCGCCGAGATCATCGGGGTGGACCCGCTCAAGGCCAAGCTGAGCGCCTTTGCGGTCAGCAGCTTCTTCATCGGGATCGCGGGGGCGCTGTTCTTTGCGGTCTATCTGGGCGCAGTAGAAGTGGGCGAGGCCTTTGGCATCACCAAATCATTCCTCGTGCTCTTCATGGTGATCATCGGCGGGCTGGGGTCGATCTTTGGCAGCTTTGCGGGGGCCGCGTTCCTGGTACTGCTGCCGGTGCTGCTGAAAAACCTGCTGGTGGGCGGATTGGGCTGGCCCACGGACCTGGCGGCACATCTGGAATTCGTCATCGTCGGTGCGTTGATCATCGCGTTTCTGGTGGCCGAGCCGCACGGGCTGGCGCAGCTGTGGCGCGTGGCAAAGGAGAAACTGAGATTATGGCCCTTTCCCCATTAACGGGCAGGGCCGGGGCGAAAGGATAAGTCGCCCCGACAAGCAGATCGGACAAACCCAAGGGAGGATACAACCGATGAAACTGAAACTTGTAACGCTTGTACTGGGCGCGGTCATGGCCGGTGCTCCGGCGATGGCCGAGCTGGTCTTTCCGTCGCTCAGCTATCGGACCGGGCCGTTCGCGGCAGGCGGCACCCCGTTCGCAGACGGATATGCAGATTACTTTACCCTGCTCAATGAGCGCGATGGCGGCATCGGCGGTGAAATGACCCGCGTGCCAGAATGCGAAACCGCCTATAACACTGAAAAAGGTGTGGAATGTTATGAAGCGACCAAGGGCGATGGCGCGCTGATCTATCAGCCACTTTCGACCGGCATCACCTACCAGCTGATCCCGAAAGTGACGGCAGACGGCATTCCGATGCATACGATGGGGTATGGGCGCACTTCGGCGGCGAATGGCAAGATCTTTGAGTGGGTATTCAACTATCCGGGCAACTACTGGGATTCGGCCTCGATCATGGTCAAGCACGCGCTGGACATGGAAGGCGGCGATCTGAGCGGCAAGAATATCGTGCTGCTTTATCACAATTCGGCCTATGGCAAGGAACCCATCCGCACGCTTGAGGAGCTTTCCAAGAAACACGGTTACGGGCTGACCTTGATTCCCGTCGATTCACCCGGTCAGGAGCAGAAATCACAATGGCTGCAAATCCGCCGGGAAAAGCCCGATTATGTATTCTTCTGGGGCTGGGGCGTGATGAACCAGGTGGCTATCCAGGAGGCCGGAAATATCCGCTTCCCGATGGATCACTTTATCGGTGTCTGGTGGTCGGGGTCGGAGCCTGACGTGCTGCCCGCCGGTGATGCTGCCGATGGCTACAAGTCCACGAACTTTACCGGCACGGGGACGGATTATCCCATCTTTGACGACATTCAGAAATACGTCGTCGATGCCGGCAAGGCCGCAGGTGACGGCAGTTCGCTGGGTCAGGTACAGTATAACCGCGGGATGTATGCGGCGATGCTGGCCGCCGAAGCGGCGCTCAAGGCGCAGGAAATGTATGGTGTCACTGAGATCAACGCCGCACAGATGCGCGACGGCATGGAGGCGCTGGACGTGACTGCCGCGCGCATGGCTGAACTCGGCATGCCCGGTTTCGGTCCCGAAGTGCATGTGAGCTGTGAAAACCACGGTGGGCCGGGGCAAGGTCTGATTCAGCAGTGGAATGCGACGGACAAGAAGTGGGTGGCGATCACCGACTACATCGAATCCGACCGTGACGTGATCGACGCGTTGATTGTCGAGGACTCGGCAGCCTACGCCAAGGAAAACAACATCGAAGAGCGCTGCAAGTAAGCGTCGCTTTCCCGGCCGCGGCAATCGCGGCGGCCGGGGGATTTTTGCGTATTTCAGGAACGATGAAAGCAGGGGTTCACGTCTGAAGTGGCGGCCCTGCCATGGAGGGAATCGAGATGCTGGATGCAGCGCCGACTGAGGAAAACCTCCTTGAGGTCAACAATATCGAGGTGATCTACAATCACGTCATTCTGGTGCTCAAGGGTGTCAGTCTCAACGTTCCCAAGGGCGGGATCACCGCGCTGCTGGGTGGTAACGGAGCGGGCAAGACCACCACGCTCAAGTCGATCTCGAACCTGCTGCGGTCGGAGCGCGGCGAGGTGACCAAGGGCAGCATCAGCTATCGCGGCGAGCGTATTCAGGACCTGGCGCCATCCGATCTGGTCAAGAAGGGCGTTATCCAGGTGATGGAGGGGCGTCATTGCTTTGAACATCTGACAGTCGAGGAAAACCTGCTGACCGGGGCCTACACGCGCAAGGCGTCGCGTGGGGATATAGATGCCGACCTGCAACTGGTTTACAGCTATTTTCCGCGGCTCAAGGAGCGGCGCCGTAGTCAGGCGGGCTATACCTCGGGCGGGGAACAGCAGATGGTGGCGATCGGCCGCGCGCTGATGTCACGCCCCGAGACCATTCTTCTGGACGAGCCGAGCATGGGGCTGGCCCCGCAACTGGTGGAAGAGATTTTCAACATCGTGAAATCGCTCAACGAGAAGGAGGGCGCAACCTTTCTTTTGGCGGAACAGAATACCAATGTCGCGCTGCGCTTTGCCCATTACGGCTATATCCTGGAATCGGGGCGCGTGGTGATGGATGGCCCGGCGCAGAGCCTGCGGGAGAATCCGGATGTGAAGGAATTCTATCTCGGGATGTCGGATGAAGGGCGCAAATCCTTTCGTGATGTGCGCAGCTATCGCCGCCGCAAGCGGTGGCTGAGCTGAGTCCGGCCGGATGACCTACAGCAGTACAGATGACGAAAGCCGCGCAGGGATGAGGCGGGCGCGTTCAATGTTCGAGCAGCTCTACGCGCAATTCTTCGATCAGGTCGAGGGCCTTGCCGAGGATCACCTTCAGTTAGCCGAGCACGCTGGCAAGAGGCATGTCGGGTCGCAATCAGGCTTCTGCTGCTTACGAAGGAATACCGAATTGTGCGTTTCAGGGACGTTTGGATCAATTGGTCAGGCTGTCGCAGGTGCGCGGCGGGTGAGAGGAAAGTATCATGTCGCAGTATTTTGATGAGTTGGAGACGCGCAGCCCCAAAGCCCGTGCCGAGGCGCTGGCGCGCGATCTGCCGCGACAGGTGGCGCGGGCGCAGGCGCTGCCGGGCTATGCCGATCATTTGGCCGGGATCGACGCGGCCAGTGTCACGCGTATCCAGGATCTGGCGCGCCTGCCGGTGCTGCGCAAATCCGATCTGGGCCGGGCGCAGGGGACACATGCGCCTTTTGGCGGACTGACGACACGGGCACCGTATGCGTTTTCGCATGTATTCCAGTCTCCGGGGCCGATTTACGAGCCGGGCGGCACTGATCATGACTGGTGGCGCATGGGCCGGTTTCTGGCGGCTTGCGGCATCGGCAAGGGCGACATCGTGCAGAACTGCTTTGGCTACCACCTGACGCCGGCGGGCATGATTTTCGAGAATGGCGCGCGCGCTGTGGGGGCCGCCGTGTTACCTGCGGGGACCGGCCAGACCGAACTGCAGGCGCGGGCCGCGCATGATATCGGCGTGACCGCCTATGCCGGCACGCCCGACTATCTGAAAATCATCCTCGACAAGGCGGACGAGATGGGATTGTCGCTGAAAATCACCCGGGCGGCTGTCGGGGGGGGCGCATTGTTTCCCTCTTTGCGGCAGGAATATGCCGATAGAGGTATCGTGTGCCGGGAATGTTATGCCACCGCGGATCTGGGAAACATCGCCTATGAAAGCGACGCGATGGAGGGTCTGATCGTGGATGAGGGCGTGGTGGTCGAGATCGTCACACCCGGCACCGGTGATCCTGTTGCCCCCGGCGATGTGGGCGAAGTGGTCGTGACCACGCTCAACCCGGACTATCCGCTGATCCGATTTGCCACGGGCGACCTGAGCGCGGCGATTGATGGGACAAGCTCTTGTGGCAGAACGAATACCCGGATCAAGGGGTGGATGGGCCGGGCCGACCAGACGACCAAGATCAAAGGCATGTTCGTGCGCCCCGAGCAGGTGGCTGAACTGGTGTCGCGCCACGCCGAGATTGGCCGCGTCCGGGTCATCGCCAGCCGCGAGGCCGAGAAGGATGTGATGACCGTCCAGATCGAGGCGGAAGGCGGCGATGAGGCCCGTTACCGCCGCTCTGTCGCGGATACGCTCAAGCTGAAGGGCCGGATCGAAATTGTTTCCAAAGGCGCGCTTCCCAATGATGGGAAAGTGATAGAGGATCGACGCAGTTACGATTGAACGATGATCTGAAGAGAGGATGTGCAATGCGGATCTTTGGGAAGGTCTGGGTCGCGCTCGCCCTGATGCTGACATGTGCGGGCATGGCGGCGGCGGACAATGTCGCGCTGGTGTACGGTGACCGCGGGCAATTGCCTTTTTTGCAGAGCCAGGCCAACACGCCATCGACTGCCTTTACCACCCAGCTGAACGAGGCGGGATTTCGTGTGATCGAACCACGCCGCCGCGATGCCGCGTCGATGCGTGCTGCCGCGCAGGAGGTCGAAGGACTGTTGGCGACCGGCAAGATCGACCGTCTGCTGATCATCGTCTACGGCCCGTTTGCGCAGAACGCCCGTGACAGTTGGGCACTGTCCAACGATTCGGTGGGTGCGTCCAGCATCAGCATCGGTGCCAGCGGCCTGTCGGTCACGGCGCTGTCGGACATGGCCGAAAGATCGGGCCGGGGCGTCGTCATGCTGGTGCCCGGGGGCAACAGCCCGAAGATGGGCACCGGCCTGTTCCCCGGATTGGGAGAGATCACGTCAGTGGGCGGCGTGACCTATGTAACCGGCGAGGCACGCGCGCTGGCGCGGGTATTGCGAGACGGATTGCTGGATCCCAATGCCAGCTTTGCCGATATCGACAAGGCCGCCCCCGGCGGCGTCGAGGTGGCCGGGTTCATCTCGTCCAGCATGGGTTTCATGGGCGAGACCGAAGGTGCGGACGC
This sequence comes from uncultured Roseovarius sp., assembly GCA_947503145.1. Taxonomy (GTDB): domain Bacteria; phylum Pseudomonadota; class Alphaproteobacteria; order Rhodobacterales; family Rhodobacteraceae; genus Roseovarius. The sequence goes on along the minus strand of CANNCP010000010.1, from coordinate 52,178 downwards.
CGCGCAGATGATGCAGGCCGGGTATTGGCAGGCGATTCGTGATGTGGACACGGTCGAGGGGTATCGCCTCTATCTCAAGGCCTATCCCGAGGCGGCCAACCGGGCGGTTGCCGAAGAGCGCATCACCTTTCTACAAGGCGAGCCAGAGCGGTTGGCGCGCGAGGCCGAGGGCAAGCTGAACCTTAGCGTTACCGCCAGGAAGGACATTCAGCGTGATTTGAAACTGCTTGGGTTTTACAGCCACGGCATCGACGGGCTGTTGGGGCGCGGCAGCCGCGCCGCGATTGCCGCATGGCAGCGCGACACCGGTTTTGAAGAGACAAGCTATCTGACGGGCAATCAGCTCTTCAGGCTGCGCGAACAGGCGCGTGAAAAACAGGCGGCGTTGGACGCAGCGGCACAAGAAGAGAAGAAGCTGCAAGAGCGCAGGGATCGTGCCTATTGGCGGCAGGTCGGCAAGGATGGCAACGAGGACGGGCTGCGCGCCTATCTCAACCGCTATCCGCAAGGGCTGTTTTCCGAAGAGGCCCGGACAGAGCTGAACCAGATCGAAGAAGCCCGCCAGAGTGAGGCAGAGCGCGCCGAACGGCAGGCCTGGCAGGCGGCCAAGGCGGGCGATACGCCTGATCACTACCGTGCCTTTCTGGCTACATACCCCGATGGCCAGTTCGCGCGCCGCGCCCGCGCCCGCCTGAACGAGCTGGAAGGCGCCGAAGCGCCGCAGGAAGTCGTTGCACAGGCCGCCGCCGAAGAGCGGAACGCGGTGACATCGCGCGTGATGCGGCTGATGATCGAGCAGCGGCTGAAACAGGTCGGCGCGCAGCCCGGTCCCGTCGATGGCCAGTTCGACGCCCAGACCCGCGATGCACTGCGCTGGTATCAAAACACCCGGGATCTGCCGATCACCGGCTATGTGTCGGGCGTGACACTGATGGGGCTCTTGGCGGGGCAGTAGGGGACACCGCGCCCGAATATGTGGCGGGCCGGGTTTCGGTGAGTTTCGGCCTTGCCGGACGCTGCACTTTACTTCAGGGACTCCGCTTGAAAAAAGTCTAAAACACCTGTTTTCTCAGCGGGATAAGCGCATTGCCTCATGGGCAATTCAGGCTTGACCCCGATGCCTACGGTGCGGTTGTCCACCAAAGCCTCTACAAATTGAAACGTTAATGTTCCGTTGAGGCGCGCACTGTAACACTACCCCTGGGTGAGATTAAGGTGGTGGAGATGAGTGCGCAAAGCAATGCGCAGCCAATCATCATCAAGAGAAAGAAAGTCATCAAGCGCGCCGTGCATCATGGCGGTGCGTGGAAAGTCGCGTATGCGGATTTCGTCACGGCGATGATGGCTTTTTTCCTGTTGATGTGGCTGCTGAACGCAACAACCGAAAAGCAACGCAGGGGGCTGGCGGATTACTTCAGCCCGACGATCCCGATCAGCCATGTCTCGGGTGGTGGCGATGGCGATTTCGGCGGAGAGAGCGTTTTTTCCGAGGATGTGCTGCCCAGGAACGGCACGGGAGCAACTCGGCATCGCCCGGCGGATTCCAACAGGTCTCGTGGCGAAACCGGTGTCGATCGAAATGCCGCCGAGGAACTGCAGGAGATCAAGAAAATCTTTGATACGCTGCTGCAGGGCACGAACGGTGAAAGCAGGGCATCGCGCAAGCTTCAACGGCATATCATCACCCGCGTGACCGATGAAGGGCTGGTGGTCGAACTGTTTTCGGTGGATGGCGCACCGCTCTTTGAGGCGGGCAATGCGACGCCGATGCCGGTCATGCAGGATCTCGCAGAGCTGTTGGCGGAATTGGGCGGGCTGGTGTCCAATTCGGTGGCGGTCGAGGGGCACATGGCGGCCCCGGCCATCGTCCTGCGCGAGAAACCTGTCTGGGATGTCACGACCGCGCGCGCCGATGTGGTGCGCCAAATGCTGGAAACGGCCGGGCTGACCCCTGCGCGCATGAACCGGGTCACTGGTCATGGCGATCGCGAACTGGCGGCCCCGGACCCGATGGCAGTGCGGAACGACCGGATCGAGGTGATTTTCTTGCGATCTGATATCTGACGCCTGGGAAGGGCCACCACCGAGTAGGACGCATTTTATCTGTTAGCGGGCTGTTAAGCGCATCTGCCGTATTCCTCAGGGTCAAGACCAGTCGATGCAGTAGAAAGGCGTATTCATGACACTCTCATCTTCGTTGAATGCCGGGGTGGCCGCGCTGGGCGCGAATGCCACCCGTCTGGCGGCGATTTCCGACAACATCGCTAACTCCGCCACCTACGGCTACAAACGTGTCGAGGCCGATTTTCAATCTATGGTGATCGGTGGCGGCAGTGGCCGTTATTCTGCCGGAGGAGTGCGATCTTCAACCCATCGCCTGATCGATCAGGGCGGATCGTTGGCCACAACATCGAACGCAACCGATCTGGCGGTGCGCGGGCGGGGTATGCTGCCCGTGGCCCGCGCTGCCGAGGTTGAGGCTGGCAATGGCGAAAGCCAGATGTTGCTGACCACGACGGGATCGTTTCGCACTGATTCGAACGGTATCCTGCGTACCGAATCGGGCCTGGTTCTGCTGGGCTGGCCTGCCAACCCGGATGGCACCGTGCCGGAATTCCCGCGCGACACCAGCGATGGGCTGAAGCCGGTGCAGATCAACTTGAACCAGATGATCGGAGAGCCGACGACGAAACTGAACCTGGGGCTGAACCTGCCCGCGACGGGTACTGCTGCAACGGCTGATGGTGTGCCAGAGGGACTGTCGGTGGAATATTTTGACAATCTGGGCAAGCCCGAGACCGTCAGGATCGAGTTCACCCCGACGATCCCGGGCGCAGGCAGTTCCAATGAGTGGACCATGACGCTGATGGATTCGGCGCAGGGCAACGCACTGATCGGCGAATACACGTTGCAGTTCGATGATTCGCGCACAGCGGGCGGCACATTGCTGAGCGTGGTGGTCGGTGGGGTTGGCGGGGCCTACGATGGGGCGAATGGCAGCGTCATCGTCAATGTCGCGGGCGGCCCGATGGAGGTAAATATCGGCCGTCTCGGAGCTCCGGATGGCATGACCCAGCTCTCCGACAGCTTTGCACCGTTATCCATTACCAAGGACGGCACGCCTGTGGGCAACATGATCTCGGCAGAGGTCGACGAGAACGGGTTCGTGCACGCCTCTTTCGACACCGGGATCACACGGATCGTCTATCAGGTGCCGCTGGTTGATGTGCCGAACCTCAATGGCATGGTCTCGCTTGATCAGCAGACCTTCCTGCCCTCGCCCGAGAGTGGACGGTTCTTTCTCTGGGATGCCGGTGACGGACCGACGGGCGGTGTCGTGTCCTTCGCCCGCGAGGAAAGCGCCACCGATGTGGCTGGTGAGTTGACCGACATGATCCAGACCCAGCGCGCCTATTCGTCGAATGCCAAGGTGATCCAGACCGTGGATGAGATGCTTCAGGAAACTACGAACATCAAACGCTAGGGCTCGGTCGTGCCTGAAACCACAGGCGCGCACCGTTCGCCTGCCCCATTTACCGAAAGGACGAAGGCATGAGCATTTCCAGCGCCCTGAGCAATGCGCTGAGCGGACTGACCGCCAATGCGCGGGCGGTCAACGTGGTCTCGAACAACCTCGCCAACCTGCATACCGAAGGCTACGGGCGGCGTGAGATCGAGTTGACGCCGAACCGGTATGGCGCCGGTGGCGGCGTGCGCGTCGTTGGGATCAGCCGCCATGTCGATGCCGGTCTGCTGGGTGATCGCCGCATGGCACAGAGCGGTCTGGCCCACGCCGAGACGCGCGCCGATTTCATCGCCGGGGTGCGGGGGGCGCTCGGTACGCCTGATCAGGCCGGATCGCTCGGTGCGAGGATTGCGGCGCTTGAGGCCAGTCTGATCACCGCCGCCTCGCGCCCTGATGCCCAGAACCGCCTGCAAGCGGTATCGCTGCGCGCGTTCGAGCTGGCAGCGGCGTTCGAGGCGGTCTCGGACGATATCCAGTCGCGTCGGCAGGCTGCAGAAGGCGAGATCGCCTTTGGCGTGCGCACGGTGAATGCATCACTTGAGCAGGCGCAGGAGCTCAACCTCCAGATTTCATCGTCGCGCCTGCGCGGGCTCGACACGGCCAGCCTCGAAGATCACCGCCAGATCGTGATCGACCGGATTGCGGATTACATTCCCGTACGCGAGGTGCCGCGCGATAACGGCATTGTCGCGTTGATGACGCCCGGTGGTGCGGTGCTGCTCGATGGACGACCGGCAACCTTGAGCTTTGACCGCACCAACGTGATCGTGCCGCACATGACCCTCGACAACGGGTTGCTGTCGGGCCTTGTGCTGAACGGGCAGCAGATCACGCCAGCCGGAGCACGCAGCCCGGTCGGTGGTGGCAGGTTGTCGGCACTCTTTGAGGTGCGCGACGCCCTGGCCGTGGACACACAGACACAGGTCGATACGCTCGCGCGTGACCTGATCGAGCGGTTTCAGGACCCCGGCGTGGATGCGACTCTGGGCGTGGGTGATCCGGGCCTCTTTACCGATGCGGGGGCTGTCTTTGCCGTGGCGGATGAGTTGGGGCTGGCCGGGCGGATCGAGCTGAACGCGTTGGTGGATCCCGGACAGGGCGGCGATCTGCGGCACCTGCGCGACGGTTTCGGGGCGGCTGTGCCGGGACCCACCGGCGAGGCGGGTCTGCTCAACGCCATGGCCGAAGCGCTGTCGGCGCGCCGCGTGCTCGGTTCGGGCGATTTGGGCAGTGGCGCAGGTTCTGCTGCCGTACATGCCGGCAGCTTTGTCTCGCGGCTCGGCCAACAGCAACTGACCGTCGACGGAGCCACCAGCTTTGCTCGCGCCAGCACCTCGGAGATGCATGAGAGGCTGCTGGAGGGCGGGGTGGATTCTGATGCCGAAACCCAGCGTTTGCTGCTGATCGAGCAGGCCTACAGCGCCAATGCCCGCATGATCCAGACGCTCGACGAGATGATGCAAACCCTTCTGAGGATATGACACATGACCCTTCCTTCCATCGGCGATCTGGCCCAGACATTTGTCACCCGGCGGCAAAACACTGCGCTGAAAACGCGTATGTCGCAACTGACGCAGGAACTGGCCAGCGGGCGCAGCGCTGATCTGGTGCGTCATCTCGGCGGCAACATGGCATGGCTCAGCGATATCGAGCATCAATCGGTGGTGCAAACCGGCTACCGCTCTGCCGCGCGTGAGGCTGCGGCGACGGCGAGCGCGATGCAGACCGCGCTGGAGAGCGTGCACGAGCAGGCTGTTGATCTGGGCGCAAACGCGGTAATCGCGGGCAGCACGACCGGTCCAACCGCCCGTGGCAGCGCTGCGGTGCAGGCCCGCGGGGCGCTGGAGGCGATGATTGGCGCGCTGAACATCAACGTGGCGGGGCGCCCGGTCTTTGCCGGGACCGACCTGTCGACCGCGCCTCTCCTGTCGGGGGGCGAGCTCCTGGATGCGGCGCGCATCGCCGTGGCCGGCGCCACCAGCAGCTCCGATGTCGAGACCGCGCTGGTTGACTTTTTCGGACCCGGCGGCGGATTTGAGACCGGCATTTATCAGGGAGGCACCGATGATGTCGCGCCTTTCCGGCTGGGTGGCGGCGCGACGGTTCAGCTGTCGATCCGGGCCGACGATCCCGCTTTGCGCACTGGACTGCGCTATACGGTAATGGCCGCCCTTGCGGACGACGCGTCGCTCGGCCTGGACGGCACTGCCCGCAATGCGCTGATGCGCAGTGCCGGGGAGGGGCTGCTGACAAAGAGCGACGCGTTGGTGGGTATCCAGGCCGATCTGGGCTTTGCCGAGAGTCGCATCGCACAATCCGAGAGCCGTATCGCGAGCGAGCTGAGCGCGCTGGAAATTGCGCGAAACTCGCTTGTCGCGATGGACCCTTACGACACCGCGAGCGAGCTGGAAGAGGTGCAGTTTCAGCTAGAGACGCTCTACACGATCACTGCGCGCTCGTCGCGTCTCAACCTGGCGAGCTTCCTGTCATGATTTTCCTGCGTTTCGGCTTCGTCATCCTGCTGTTCCTGGTATCCTTTCCCGCAGTGGCCAGCCAGATCCGCATCAAGGATCTGGTCGAGTTTGACGGTGTGCGGGGCAACGATCTGGTAGGTTACGGTCTGGTGGTGGGGCTGAATGGCACCGGCGACGGACTGCGTAACGCGCCCTTCACCGAAGAGATCATGACCAATATCCTCGAACGGCTGGGTGTCAATGTGACGGGCGAGCAATTCCGCCCCAAGAACGTGGCAGCGGTCCTTGTCACGGGCAGCTTGCCGCCCTTTGCGCGTGCAGGCGGGCAGATCGACGTGACCGTCTCGGCGATCGGCGACGCCGACAGTCTTTTGGGTGGTACCTTGGTGATGACACCGTTGAATGCGGCGGACGGGCAGATATACGCGGTGGCACAGGGCACCATCATCGCGGGCGGTGCCGCGGCAAGGGGGGACGGTGCGCGTGTGGTGCAAGGTGTACCCACGGCCGGCGTGATCCCGGCAGGTGCGCGGGTCGAGCGCGAGATTGGCTTTGAGCTCGGCAGCCTCACCAGCCTGCGGCTGGCCTTGCGTGAGCCGGATTTCACGACGGCGGCGCGGATCGAGGTCGCGATCAACGCCCGTTTGGGGCGTAATGTCGCGGTGATGACGGATTCGGGCACCGTTCAGCTCGATATCGCGCGCACGCAGTTGCGCTCGCCTGCGCATGCGCTGGCGCAGATCGAAAACATCCGGGTCGAGCCCGAACGCAAGGCGCGTGTCGTCGTCGATCAGCGTTCAGGCACGATCGTGATGGGGCAGGATGTGCGGATCAGCCGGATCGCGGTCAGCCAGGGCGGATTGACCCTGCGCGTACGCGAGGCACCGGTGGTGGTGCAGCCAAACCCCTTTGCCCCGGGAGAGACGGTAGTGCTGCCGCGTACGGACGTGGATATCGAGGACGAGCCGGGCGTAGGCCTGGCCGAGGTGCCGCCGGGCACGACCCTCTCCGAGGTGGTCGCGGGCCTCAATGCTCTGGGCGTCGCACCGCGCGACATGATCGACATCCTCAAGAGCATCAAGGCGGCAGGCGCGCTGCATGCCGAATTCGTGGTGCATTGAGGGGTTGTCATCCGTTGCAGGTCTGACGGTATTGCTCAGGGATCCCTGGTAGTACCGACGCCGCAGCCGGGGTGCGGTGCGGCGAGGAGCGGCCACCCGGATCGTCCGGTATAGGTGGGGAGGTTGGAGGGGGCGGCGAAGAAACCTGCTCAGGCGGTGGGGCTGGAAAGAAACATCGTCGGCGGCCAGAAACTCTACCCGTTGCGGCAGGTCGTCTGCATCCGATCCCGGAATGAGCGCGCTGTCCCGGATGCGGTTCTGGCGGTCGCGTCAGAAATACCCGCGCACCAGACTACCTGCAATCAGGGCCCAGCCATCGGCAATCACGAAAAAGGCCAGCTTGAACGGTAACGAGACAATCGCGGGCGGGACCATCATCATGCCCATCGACATCAGGATGGCCGCCACGACCAGATCAATGATCAGGAAAGGCAGGAAGACGAGGAAGCCGATCTGAAAGGCGCGGGCAATCTCGGACAGCAGAAAACTGGGGACCAGCACCGAAAGCGGTGCATCGGGGCCGGGTGTGATCTGGACGGCATCGGGGCGCAGGGCGGCCATCGCCGAAAAGGTGTCAGGATCGAGCCTGCCAGCCATGAAGATGCGAAACGGCTCCAGCGTACGGATGACGGCCTCTTCAATGGGCAGCGTTTCCTTCAGCAATGGGTCGATCCCGGTGGCCCAGGCCTGCGTAAAGACCGGCTCCATCACGAAATAGGTCAGGAACAGCGCCAGGCTGACGATCAGCATGTTGGGCGGCGATTGCTGCAGGCCGATCCCCTGCCGCAGAATCCCCAGCACCGTCACGATGAAGGGAAAGCAGGTGATCATGATCGCCAGGCCCGGCGCCAGGCTGAGGACGGTGATGAGCGCGATCAGCTGTAATGTCTGCGCCGAGAGCGATCCACCGCTGCCATCCCCGAGCGATATCGAGATGCCCTGTGCAAACGCCGGGCCCGCCGCGACAAGCAGGACCAAGGCTGCGCCAAGGCTGGCCGTGCGCCGGATGATCACAGCCCGTCCTGAAGATCGGCAACCTCTGTCAGTCGTACAGCCAGCTGTCCGGGCGAATCACTCTCGATCTCTTCGAGTTCGCCGCGCGCGATGAGTCGGTCGCCGACATAAAGCTCGACCGGGTCGTCAACACGCTTGTCGAGCGGCAGAACCGCGTCCCTGCCCATCTTGAGCAGTTCGCCAATCAGCGGGCGCGCCTTGCCGACCGAAATGGTAATCTCGATCGGTACACCCGAAAAAGGGTGGCCGCTCTCGGGGCTGCGGGGGGGGCTGTCATCGGTCATCATGCGCTCTCTTTCTTGTCATGGGTGGGCGCGTCTTGGGTCGCGCGTGTCTCAAAAAATCCCGTCACGGCACTGCCGATCTCTGCCAGAACAGCACCCAGATCGATCTGGGCCTCGCTGCCGCCAAAGGAGATGTGAACCTGTCCGTCGCCCAGCGTTTCTTCGCTGCGGACGGTTACCGGGAAGTCGAGATGATTTTCGATCAGCGTCTCCATCACCTCGGCGTTCGAGGGGGCGGTCACGATCTGTGCCGGGGCGTCGCTGGCGATCCTGGCCATGTCCTGGAGCATCTCGACCACGCGTGGGCCGAGGCTGGCATGCGCAAGGCGCGGCAACACCGTTTCGACCATTCCGGTCAGGAGCGGCTTCAGCTCTGCCAACAAACCCGATTGCGCCTCGCGGTAGGTAAAGGACAGGTCATGCAGGTTCGCGGCAAAATCGGCCGAGATCCGCGCGCGGTCGTCCTGCTGGGCCCTGGTGGCGTCGTCCCAGCCGGCCTTGTAACCGGCTTCAAAGGCGATGAGGCGCTCGTTCTCCAGCGATACGTCGCTGATCAAGGTCGAGGCTTTGTCATCCGGCACGCCGAAATCGTCGAGAATATGGGAAATCGACATCAGACGGTCTCCTCCTCGCCTTCAAGCCAGTTGCGCAGAATTTCTACGGTTTCCTCCTGCCGTTCGCCGATCATGTTGCGCAGCCGTGCAACCGCGTCTTCACCCGGTTCTGCGCCGGAAGACAGGGTGCGCCCCTGCTGGCCTTCGGGCCAGCCCGAGACGACCGGCAGGCTGTCCGCGTCGAGATCGCTGTCGTCGATCTCGCCATTGAGCGGGGTCAGGTCGCTGCTGGCAGCCTTCGGCGTTTGGGCCTGTTCAACCTCAGGAGATTCCGCAACCTCGGAAGGTGCAGCCAGCGGGATCGGGGACCCCTCCGGTATGGGCCGCGACAGCAAGGGCCGCACCACGAAAAGCCCCAGGACCAGCGCCACCAACCCCAGAACGCCCGCCTGGATGATCGACATGAGATCAAGGCCCAGCGACGTCAGGAGCGACGGCCCGGCCGCCGTGCCCGTGATCGGGGCCGCCTCGAACTGCATTGTCTTGATGGTGATCACATCGCCGCGCTCCTCGTCGAATCCGACCGCCGATGCGACAAGCTCGCGCAGGGCGTTCAGTTCATCCTCCGGACGCGGCGCGAACTGGGTTGCGCCGCCCGCATCGACACTGCTTGTGCCATTGACCAGCACTGCGACGCTGAGCCGCTTGATTGCGCCGGGTGCCTGGGTAATTTCGCGCTCGGTCTCGCTGATTTCGTAATTGATCCGTTCGCGCGATTCGCTGGTTTCGCTTTGCGAGTTGCCATCGCCGGCCGCGTCGCCATCGGGCAGGTTCGAGGCAACGGTCACGTCACCGCCGCCCTGATCCTGCGACGAATCGGTGCGTTCCTCGGTGTCGATGCTGATCGCCACACGGCTTTCGGGATCGATCACGCGTTCGCGGATCAACTGAGTGGTTTTTACTGTGTCGACGCTGACCTCGACCACGGCATTGCCCGGGCCCACGCGCGCTGCAAGCAGCCGTTCAACCCGCAGCCGCAACGCATCTGTCCGATCATCTGCGACATTCGCCGGGGCCTCTTCGGCGGGGCCGATCAGCCCGCCATTGCTGTCGATCACCGACACGTCCTCGGCAGTGAGGTCGGGCACGGCGGAGGCCACGAGATACCGCAAGGCCTGCGCTTGTTTTGCGGGGATCTCGCCTGTGGTGGGGGTCACCATCACCGACGCCGATGCGCGAACATCTCGCTGAAACGGGTTGGACCCGGAACTGGCGATGTGCACCCGCGCGGTGCTGATGGCAGGGCTGGAGACGATGGTGCGGGCCAGTTCGCCCTCCTTGGCGCGCCAGTAGGCGGCGTCGAACATCTGCGAGGTGGTGCCGAAACCAGAGAGACCGTCGAGCAGCTCGTACCCCTGGCTGGAATTGGTTGGCAGACCCTCGCTCGCCAATGTCATGCGCAGGGCGTCGCGGCGCCCTGCTTTGACAAAGATCGCCGCGCCGCGGACCTCGTGAGCCACGCCGCGCTGCTCCAAAGCGCGCACAACCTCGCCCGCCGGGCCGCTTTCCAGCCCGGAATAGAGCAATGACATGCTGGAGGTTGCGGCAATCCGCGCGAGGCCGAGAATCGCTGCGAATATGGCCAGGCTCGCGAGCGTGACGATGATCCGTTTACGGGTGTCCAGAGCGGTCCAGAGCTGCGTGATCTGCTGCAAATTCATGCCTCCACAGGAGTCCGGCGTTCTGCCGGACGGTGAGGTCATGTTTCGCTGATCAGGCTTAACAATCGGTTAGTGCATCCAAGGCTATATTGAACCTGGTTGAAACACAGGATGGATCATGGCCGATAAAGATCAAGACGACGCCGGGGCGCGCGCGAAATCCTCCAGACTACCGCTGGTACTGGGGGTCGGGCTGGCGCTGGCGGGGGGCGGTGGCGGGTTCTACGCGGTCTATTCCGGCCACATCCTGGCGCCTGATTCGGCTGCGCACGCCGCCATCGCGGCAGACAGGGCCAGTGCGCGGGGCGGCACGCCGACGGAAATGCCTGATATCGAATATGTTCCGATCGAGGCGTTGGTGATCTCGTTGGGCGACGGAGCGACCGGCGCGCATCTGCGGTTTCGTGCGCAGCTTGAGGTGGCGCGCAAGTATCGCGGTGAGGTCGAGACGCTGATGCCGCGGGTCGTCGATGTGCTCAACAGCTACCTGCGTGCGCTGGAGGCCGACGATCTGGCCGACAACACTGCGCTGGTGCGGTTGCGGTCGCAGATGCTGCGCCGGATCCAGATCGTGACTGGCGCGGGACGTGTGAATGACCTGCTTATCATGGAATTTGTACTAAACTGAGGACCGAAGATGGAACTGATTGCCGATATTCTGCTGGTGGCCGGAGCACTGGGTGCTGGGCTTTATTGCTATATCCTTGCGCGCCGCCTGAGCCGGTTCAACGATTTGGAAACCGGCGTTGGTGGCGCGGTTGCGGTCCTTTCGGCGCAGGTCGATGACCTGACGAAAACCCTGGAGGCGGCGCAAGGCACTGCGCGTGCGTCGACCGAATCGCTGGAGGCGCTGACCGGCCGGGCTGAAGGTGTGGCGCGGCGGCTGGAACTGATGGTGGCATCAATGCATGATCTGCCGGACCCGCCGCCCACCGGGGCGGACCAGGACGCGCCGCCGGCGACCGAAGCGGCCAATGGTCAGTCGCGAGCGGATGCGTCACCTCCGGATCCGGTCTTTCGCAGACATGAAACCGCGGGGGCTGCGTAATGGCCGGACCACGCAGAAAGGCACGCGGACGCCGTACACGGGCCGGGCGCGGCGCGCTGGTGGTGATTGCCGGGCTGCTGGTCGGTTCCGCCATGTTGCGCATGGGCCATGACGCGGGCCAGGTGCTGGCGCGGTCCGAGGCACCGGTCGATGTTTTGGCCCTGGGTGGCGCACAAGGTGGCAGCGCGACGTGCGAGCCTGCTCCGGACATGCAGTTGATGCTGGAGCGATTCCAGGAACGCGAGGCGCATATCGAGACACAGGAGACGGCGATGGCGGAGCGGATGCAGGCGCTCAAGCTGGCCGACCGTGAAGTGGCGCGCAAACTTGCTCGGCTCATCGAAGCCGAAGAGGCGCTTCGGGTAACGATCGCACTGGCCGATGACGCGGCAGAGGGCGATATCGCACGGCTCACCAAGGTCTATGAGAGCATGAAGCCAAAGAACGCGGCGGCGCTCTTTGAGGAGATGAATGCCGATTTTGCCGCCGGGTTCCTTGGCCGGATGCGGCCTGAGGCGGCAGGGGGAATCATGGCCAATCTCAGCCCCGGTGCGGCGCATCGGTTCAGTGTTGTGCTGGCCGCGCGGAACGCGGGCGTGCCAACGGATTAAGCGTTTCGAGATTGACCTGACTCACAAGTCTTATCGAAACGTCCACACGATCAGCAGGTTGCGCGCGTTTGCCATATTGTTGCGATCCAACAATAAGTCGAAACGCTCTGGTCAGCCTGCGGTCAAGGAATTTTAACGCCGGGCTGTCAGGCTGCGGCAACGCATTGGAGCGGAGGACGCAATGATCGGAATCATCGGCATCGTCATCATCTTTGCGATGGTTTTTGGCGGCTATCTGGCAGCGGGCGGCAAGCTGGGCATCATCATGACGGCGCTGCCGTTCGAGATGATGATCATTGGCGGCGCGGCGCTGGGCGCCTTCATGCTGAGTACCGATGCCGCCGGTGCAAAGCATACGGCAAAGGATATCGTCAAGATTTTCAGGGGGCCGAAATGGAAGCAGGAGGATTACCGCGATCTGCTTTGCCTTCTGTTCGAGCTCATTCGCCTGGGGCGGCAGAACCCCGTCGCGGTCGAGGAACATATCGAGGCACCGCAGGAATCTGCGATATTCGGAAGGTACCCGAGGATCCTGTCCGACAAGGAGGCCATCGCCCTGATCAGTGACACGATCCGGTCCGCATCGATGAATTATGACGACCCGCGCCAGGTGGAGGACGTGCTGGAAAAACGGATGGAAGCCAACCTGCATCACGCGCTGCAGCCCAGCTATGCGTTGCAGACCGTCGCCGATGGCCTGCCCGCGCTGGGGATCATCGCCGCCGTTCTGGGGGTGATCAAGACGATGGCATCGATCGACCAGCCACCGGAGATCCTGGGCAAGATGATCGGCGGCGCGCTGGTGGGCACGTTTCTGGGCGTGTTCCTGGCTTATGGTCTGGTCGGTCCCTTCGCTGCCAAGCTGAGAGCGATGGTTGAGGAGGACGCGCATTTCTACCAGTTGATCCGCGAGGTCCTGGTGGCCAATCTGCACAATCATGCCGCCAACATCTGCATCGAGGTCGGCCGCCAGAACACACCGTCACATCGCAGGCCCAGTTTTTCCGAACTGGAGGAGGCGCTGAAAACGGTCAAGCAGGAGGCAGCATGATGGTCCGGCTCTGGTTGGTGCTCGGTTGTTCGGCGATGCTGTGGGTTTTTGGCACCATCGCCCCGGCACAGACGACCGCGCCGGTGATGGTCCGGTCCGGGGATCATGACGGTTTTTCGCGTCTGGTGCTGGACCTGCCGCGCCGTGTCGAATGGACCCTGTCGAAACGGGGGAGCGAGCGGGTTCTGGGGCTCGCAGGATCGGGCTGGGCGTTCGATACCGACAGTGTTTTTGAACGGATGCAGGGCGACCGGATTTCGGCACTTGAAACGGCAGAAGGCGGTAACGGTCTGCGCATTGGTGTGGGGTGCGCCTGTGAAATCGACGTTTTCTGGCATGGTCGTGCGATGCTGGTCGTGGACGTGCGCGATGCGCCATCTGGCGCGAAGGAGTCTGCCGCACAGATATCCGGCGAAGGGCCTGAACTCCCTGCCGCGACGGCCCAGACCGCCGCGACGCTGACTGCCGCGACGCTGATACCGCTTTTGCCTGCGGACAACGCCAATGATGAATTGTCTCAAGACGGCGCGCCTTCGTCGGGTCAGGCCGACAGCGTGGAAACGGGTGCCGGACTGGGACCCGCGCGCCAGCAACTGTCCCGGCAACTGGCAAGAGCGGCGTCGATGGGCCTGTTGACGGCGCGAGAGAATCCCGGGGTGCAGGCTGTGGGACAACATGCATCACCCGGGCAGGCACTTGAGGCCGACACGGTGGAAAGCGAACCGGCTGTCGCCGCGAAACGCGCAGAGTCGGTGGTGCGGCCCGGGATGCAATTGCGTGCGGAGACGTCGATTGATCGTGATGTCCTGGACCACCTGGCAGAATCCACCCTGACCCATCAGGGGGTGATCTGCCTGCCTGACCTTGCGCTTGCCGTCGCGACCTGGGGCAGAGCCGGGGGATTCGCTGATCAGATTGGCCCCGCCCGCGCGCGTCTGACCGGCGAATTCGATCAGATTGGGCAGGCAGCCGCGATTGATCTTGCGCGGCTTTATCTCCATTTCGGCTTTGGTGCCGAGGCCGGGCAGGTTTTGCGCGCCGCCGGGGCCACGGGTGACGACGCCAAGATCGCCCTCGCGCTGGCACGCGTGATGGATGGCTCCGATGCCGAGCATTCGCGTCTCGCGGGGCAGCTGAGTTGCGATTCGGCAGCCGCCTTCTGGTCGGCGCTGGCCCATACCGACCTCCCGTCAGATACGCCGATCGCCGAGAATGCGATTCTGCGCACGGTGAATGAGCTGCCGACTCATCTGAGGGAACACCTGGCCCCGAGGTTGGCCCGGAAATTCACCGCGGCGGATCAGCCCGGCATGGCAGAACGCATCCTGCGCATTCTCGAACGGGGTGGCGATGTGCCGTCCCCCGCGCAGGGGTTGGCGCGGGCCGAGGTTGACCTCGCCGATGGCAGGACGGGATCCGCAGAACGGGGGCTGGAGGATGTGGTCGCTGCAAACAACCAGAGTTCTGCCGAGGCGCTCGTGCGGCGGATAGATGCGCGAATCCGTGGCGGGCGCGCAATTTCACGCGAACTGGCCGATCTCGCGGGGGCCTATGCGCAGGAACATCGCGATACAGCTATCGGTCACGATCTGGCCCGAGCCTATATCGAGGCGCGTGCGGCAACGGGTGCATTCGATCAGGCATTTGCCGACCGCGCTCGGTTGGCTCCGGCCCTGCCCAAGGCCAACCGTCGGCATGTGAGCGACACGGTAATGAACATATTGGCCAAGAATGCCGATGATTTGACCTTTTTGCACTATGCGCTGGACGCGAAGGCGCAGGATGCGGACACCCTGGGCGGTAGCGCTGGGAATGCCGTGGCGGCACGGCTGGTGGCACTTGGTTTTCCGCAGGTTGCGCGGGCATATGTGCACGCGGACGCGGTGGGGCCCGATCAGCGCGCCCGCCAGATCTTGCGGGCCGAGATTGCTTTGGCGCAGAATCGACCCGGGCAGGCGCAGGTGGATATTCTGGGTCTGGTCGGCGAGGGTGTGAACCGGCTGCGCGCCAGGGCCCAGAGCATGGCAGGAGGGTTCCGGGCGGCGCATCTGCTGTTCATCGCGGATGGCGACTCAGGAGCGGCACGGTTAGCGGCGATGCAGGCCGAAGACTGGGATCAGGCGGCCGCCCTCGGAGACGAGGATATTGCCCGGCTCGCCGAGCTGGCCGATGCCGCGCCGGAAGGGGCCGAGGCGGATAACAATCTGACTCAAAACCGGAAATTGCTGGAAACGAGCGAAGCGGTGCGCGCCTCCGTTTCCGGATTGTTGACGGCCCGACCAGTGAGCCGGGAGGCTGTCGATTGACGGGGGCACGGCACTGCTGATCAGCTGCGCAAAGTTACCGAATCTAAACCCTCGTACAGTAATTTGGCCCGACAGCGACAGAATGTGCTGATGAAAAGGGGCAGAGTTTGCGACATAACTTGCAGACTGCGAGAGGCGCGGCAGAACCGGTGGCAAGAGTGCCAATGTGCGTTCCGTTCGGCGCAGCGCGTGGCAGCGGCGCAGGCGCGGATATGGCGTGGTACACCATGTTGATCCTGGCCGTTGCGGTGCTTGTCATTATGACCCTGGCCCGTCCGGCGACGGCCAGCACCGGGCTTGATCGGGTCCCCGTATCCACTGCCGAGATTTGCGATCAGGCCGCGCAACAGGCTGCACGCAAATCCAACGTCCCGCTATCGGTGCTGCGGGCAATCACTCGGACCGAAACAGGGCGCGCGCGCGGCGGTGTTCTGCAGCCCTGGCCCTGGACAGTGAACATGGAGGGTGCAGGCAAATGGTTCGCGACCGAGGCAGAGGCGCTCACCTACGTTCTCAAGTATCACAAACGCGGCGCGCGCAGCTTTGATGTCGGCTGTTTTCAGATCAATTACAAATGGCACGGTGATCAGTTCAGCTCGATCGCCGACATGTTCGACCCGGCCCAAAACGCCGTCTACGCCGCTCGCTTTCTCAGCCAGCTGTTCACCGAGACTGGCGATTGGTCCAAGGCTGCGAGGGCCTATCATTCGCGCACGCCGAAATATGCCGATCGGTACGGCGCGCGCTTCGACCGTATCCGCAAGACCGTCGGCGGGCCTGTTCCCGCCCGCGTTATGGTGGCCGCCCCCCCTCCGCCCGAGCGCCAGAACAGCTATCCGCTCTTGCAGGCTGCAGGAACGGCTGGACGATTCGGGTCTTTGGTGCCGCTCGGCAGCACGGCGCGGCCCGCGCTGGTCGCCCTGACGGCAGGCGGGTCCTGAACGATGAAGGGTTCGCGCTTGGGGGATATCTTCCAGCCGACCGTGCTGCTGGCGCTGGCGCTGATGGCGATCATCGTGATGATGATCCTGCCGATGCCGCCCTGGGTTCTGGACGTCGGGCTGGCCGCGTCCTTTGGCCTCGCGATCCTGATCTTCACGGTCACGCTCTTTGTCGAGCGTCCGCTTGATTTCTCGGCCTTCCCGACGATCCTGCTGGCATCGCTGATGCTGCGGCTGTCGCTCAATATCTCATCAACCAAGCTGATCATCGGCGAGGGGCATACCGGTACCGGTGCTGCGGGCGAGGTGATCGAAGGGTTCGCCAATTTTGTCATGGGTGGCAGCGTCTTTCTGGGGCTCGTCGTGTTCGGGGTGCTGATGATCGTCAATTTCATGGTGATCACCAAGGGGGCCGCGCGCATGGCCGAAGTCAGCGCGCGCTTTGCCCTCGACGGGATGCCGGGCAAGCAGTTGGCGATCGACAGCGACATGTCCGCCGGTGCCATCAACCACCAGGAGGCACGCGAGCGGCGCGAGCGCGAGCAGCTGGAAACCACGTTTTTCGGCTCGCTCGACGGGGCATCGAAATTCGTCAAGGGCGATGCGGTCGCGGGCCTGCTGATCACGCTGCTGAACCTGCTGATGGGGCTGATCATGGGCGTGGTTGTCCATGACATGCCGCTGGGCACCGCGTTTGAGACCTATTCGATCCTCACCGTGGGCGACGGGCTGGTGACGCAAATCCCGGCGGTGATCATCTCTATCGCATCGGCATTGCTGCTGGCGCGCGGCGGGGCGACGGGTGCCACTGACATCGCATTGGCCGCGCAGCTGGGCCGTCATCCGGCGGCGATGGCGACGGTGGCGGTTCTGATGGTGCTGTTCGCACTGGTGCCCGGTCTGCCTTTTGTCCCGTTCATTCTGGGCGGCAGCGCTCTGGGGGCCGTGGCGCTGGTGCTGCACAACCGTGCGCGCGTGGATCCCGTACCGGATACGACAACGATCGAGGGAGGTGATGCAGCGTCTGAAAGATCGCTCGGTGACATACTGGAACTGGACGATATCCATGTGGAATTTGCCCCTGATCTGGTCAATCTGGTGCTTGATCCCGGCACCGGGCTGGATGTGCGGATATCCAACATGCGTACTCATGTGGCTACGCATTTTGGGGTGATCCTGCCGGAAATCCGGTTGACCGACGATCCTTCGCTCGGCTCGGGGCGCTACGTGATCCGTGTTCAGGGGGTCGAGCAGGGGCGCGCCGTGTTGCGCAGCGATCACATCCTGTTGCTCGATCCCGACAACAGTGCCGGGATGTCGGCGGGCGAGATGGTCAAGGAGCCGGTTTACGGCGCGCCCGCGCAATGGATCGCCGCCGACCGACAGGACGACGCGGCCCTTGCCGGTGCCACGCTCGTCGCCCCGACCGAGATCCTCGCGACGCATCTGCTGGAGGTGATCCGGCGCAATCTGGGCCGCCTGTTGACGATGAAGGCGATGCGCCGGTTGCTGGACGAGATGGTCAACCTCAGCGATCCGGCGCGCGCCGAGGCCAACCGCAAGCTCCTGGATGAGATGATCCCGGACCGCGTGCCTGCGGATCTGCTGCACGCCGTTCTGCGGCTGCTCCTGGCCGAGCAGGTGTCGATCCGCAATCTGCCGCTGATCATCGAGGCGACGGCAGAGGCACGGCAGATCCACAAGGCGCCCGAGGCGATCTGCGAGCATGTGCGCCAGCGGCTGGGCTTTCAGCTGGTGGCGGGACTGCAACGCGAGGATGGCTCGCTGCCGCTCATTCAACTGGCCCCGGAATGGGAGGATACGTTCACTACCTACCAGGTTGATCAGGATCGTGGAGGGCTTGATGTCGCGCTCCCGCCAGAGCTGTTCAATGCGCTCACCGCCGCCGTCGGGACCGAAGTGTCGCGCGCTGCCGATCAGGGCGTATTTCCGGCGATTGTCACATCGACCGCACGGCGGCGGTTCCTGCGCACGGTGCTGTCGGCCAAGAGCATCAGCAACCCGGTGCTGTCATTCGAGGAAATCGGGCTGGAGGCGCGCCCGTCACTGGTGGGGGTCATCGCGGCATGAGTGGGACGGCATGAGCGGGCTGGCCGCGTTCATGGCGCTGAGCCAGGAGGTCCTGTGGCTGCATGCGGTGGTTTTCCTGCGGGTCGGGCCGGTCATGTCGCTTTTCCCCGGGTTTGGCGAGCAATCGGTACCGATCCGGATCAAGCTGGCACTGGCATTGGTGTTTACCGTGATCGTCGCCCCTGCCGTGATACCCGAAATCAGCCACTTGCCGACAACTGCGGCAGAGTTTTCCTGGCTTGCCATCACCGAGACGGTTGTCGGGCTGGCCATCGGGGTCGGTCTGCGGCTCTTTCTGATGGCGTTGCAGACCGCCGGATCGATGGCGGCGCAGGCCACATCGCTCAGCCAGATTCTGGGCAGCGCGGGGATGGAGCCGATGCCCGCAATGGGGCATTTGCTGGTGGTGGGCGGGCTGGCGCTGGCGATGCTGATGGATTTTCACGTGCATGTGGCCGCGATGGTGATCGCGACCTATGGGTTGTTCCCCGTGGGCGCGCTGCCCGAGGCTGCGGCGCTGTCGGAGTGGGGTGTGATGCAGGTGGCGGGGGCATTCGCGCTTGCCTTCAGCCTCGCGGCACCGTTTGTCATCGTTTCGGTACTCTACAACCTCACGCTGGGGATCATCAACCGGGCGATGCCGCAGTTAATGGTCGTCTTTGTCGGCGCGCCGGTGATCACGGCAGGCGGGCTTTTCCTGTTGTTTCTGCTCGCGCCTACCATGCTCAGCCTGTGGATGAGCGCGCTTGAGGGATTCATTGCAAACCCATTCGGAACGCGCTGATGGCAGGTGCGCAGGACGATACCACCAAGACCCACGAGCCGACGCAGCACAAGCTGGACGAGGCGCGCAAGAAAGGCGAGCTTGTCCGCTCGACCGACCTCAACACCGCGGCGTGTTATATCGGTTTTCTCCTCGCCGGTTTGGCGGGGGGGACGTATTCCGTCCAGCAGATCGGCAATGTTTTCCAGGTGATGATCGAGCAGCCCGACCGGCTGGCACCGCTGATCTTCGGCGAGGCCGCGACGGCAACGGTGGGCAGTCTGATGGCCGCTATATCGCTGGGCCTTCTGGCGTGGTTCACTCTGCCGGCGGGGGCGGCACTTTTGTCGGTGTTGGCGCAGCGCAGTCTGGTCTTTGCCCCGAGCAAAATAGAGCCGAAGATGTCGCGCCTTGATCCAATCGCCAACGCCAAGAAAAAATACGGCGCATCTGGCCTCTTCGAGTTTGCCAAGAGCTTTGCCAAGCTGGTGCTCTACTCAACCCTTCTGGGTGTCTATCTCAGCTGGCGGCTGCCCGAAATGGGCGGCACGTTGCATGCCGAGCCGCGCGGCATCGGTGCGCTGATGGCACGGACGATGATCGAATTCATGACGGTGGTCTGTGCCATCGCCCTGTCGCTTGGCGCTGTGGATTACCTCTGGCAGCATTTCGATCATCTGCGCCGCAACCGCATGTCACATCGCGAAGTCCGCGACGAGCACAAGAATCACGAGGGTGACCCGCACATGAAGCAGGAACGTCGGGCACGCAGCATGCAGATCGCATCCGAGCAGATGATGGTGGATGTGCCGGGGGCGGATGTGATTGTGGTCAACCCGACGCATTATGCTGTCGCCCTCAAATGGAGCCGTTTGCCAGGCGCCGCCCCCGAATGTGTCGCCAAGGGGGTAGATCACATGGCGCTGGCGATCCGCGATCTGGCAGCGGCGCATGGTGTGCCGGTACGCCATGATCCGCCCACTGCACGGGCGCTCTATGCCACGACCGAGATCGGGCAGCAGATCGACTCCGATCATTATCGCGCCGTCGCGGCCGCGATCCGGTTTGCCGAGGCGATGCGCCGCCGTGCGGGGGCGCGGCCATGATGGACCGGGGCCTGCCACGGCTGGGGCGGATCACCGACGCCTTGCTGGCGGCAGAACAGGCCAGGCTGCGCGATATCCTGCAACGAGAGGCACAGCTACGGCGTGCCTTGGGCGATTTGGACCGCCACCAGCGCAATAATCTGGCATTGCCCGCCGCCGAGCTGGCAGCCCCCCGCGCGCTAGGTGCGGATATCGTCTGGCAGGGATGGGTGGGACGGACACGGGCACGGCTCAACACTGAACTCGCGCAGGTGCTGGTGGCCAAGGCAGGTCACATGGCAGGCCTGCGCCGCGCCTTTGGCCGCAGTGTGGCGATGGATCAGCTGATCAATGACGAACGCGTCGCGCAGCGCAAGGTGCGCGCGGCACGGCATGCGGCGACGCAGGAAGCCCAGATGATCATATATCCTGACGTGCGATATCGGTAATCAGCACGCCGATGACCTCGGGGCCAACCACATGCTGCGCCACTTCGAGCAAGGCCGAGCGGAGAGTGTCTAGCTTTCTGGTGTTGGTGAATTCGCCCTCGAATCCGCCCATGTTGGCATGATCAAAGAGCACTTGCAGAAACTGGTCGCGCAGCTTCGGCTCGCGCTGATACACGGCTTCGGACTGGCTTTTTGTCAATTCGATACTGAGCGACATGACCACCAATGCCGCCACCCTTTCACGGGTGACGATCGGCACGACAAACTGTTTGTTCATCCTGATGAACGCGGTGCCATTCCGGATGCTTTGAGGATCATGACGGTGGGCATCGTCCCCAGCTGCTTCCCTGGCATGGTTGTGTTTGGCCGGGGCCTCGTGCCCGTCGGCCATCGGTGCCTTTGCAGGGCGTAGCGCCAGGCCCGCGCCGACACCGCCGCCGGTGCCGATCAGTAACAGGATCATCGGGAGCAGTTTCTTCATCATCGGTTCCTTGTCCCTTCAGAATGGTAGAATGGCGTCAAGCACCTGCTGACCGATCCGCGGCTGCTGCACATCGGTGATCTGGCCGCGCCCACCATAGGAAATGCGCGCCGAGGCGATCTTGTCATAGGTGATTTCGTTCTGGCGCGAGATGTCCGCAGGGCGCACGTAGCCGGTGACCAGCAGTTCGCGGATCTCGAAATTCACCCGCACCTCCTGGCTGCCCTGGATTGACAGCACCCCGTTGGGCAGCACCTGCATGATCGTCGCTGCGACGCGCAGGGTCAGCTCCTCGCGACGACTGACAGAGCCGTCGCCACCGGAGTGGCCCGATGACTTGAGCGAGACGGCATCGGCCATGCTGGCCCCTTCGGGCAGCTTGGGGTCGATCCTCTGCGGAATACCAAGGAGTTGCGGCACGCCCATGCTCTCGGAGCCGCTGCGCGAGCGCGATGTGGAGTTCGATATTTCGGCCTCGTCGTCGATCTCGATCACGACGGTCAGGATGTCGCCGCGCTGTATTGCGCGACGGTCGCCCAGCAGCGACTGTCTGCCAGCCGCCCAGAGCGACGCCTCGTCGACCTTGCGCCGCCGCTCGGTGGTGGCAGGCAGATCGACGCCGAACATTGCGGCGTGTTCGGGGCCGTCGGAAATGGATGTAAAGTCTGGGGCCTTGCCGATATGGCCCGCACGTTCGCAAGCGGCGAGCGATAGGATGAGGCAGAGGCAGCAGGCAGGACGGATCATGGCGTAATTTCCCTCAATCGGTAACGCGGACGCGCCCGTCGGGCATGACGCGGCCCGACACGGTGATGCGCGAGGCAAGGTTCATCGCGCGGACGCTCTCGCCGGGGCCCGCGCGCGACAGCGAGCGTCCTTCGGTGGCGATGCTTATCCCGCTTTCGTCGAAGATCAGGACGATGATCTGGTTACGCTCCACCAGCGCCGGCGGGCCGACATCGCCGGGTCGGATCGGGCGGCCCGGATAGAGTGCCACGCGTGCTTCTTGCCCGATGACGGCGGTGGCATCGGCGATCGCGCCGACGACATCGACGTCCTTGATCGCGATATCCTGCGCGGTGATCAGGGCCTGCGCACGGATCGTGCGGGCGGCGACGATAGTATCGGCGCAGGCAGGCGCGGCGGCGAGCAGGTAAAGGGTGAGCAGTATGCGCATCAGCGCACCTGCGTCGTGGCACCAAGCATCTGGTCGGCGGCAGAGATCACCTTGGAGTTCAACTCGTAACCGCGCTGCGCCTCGATCAGTTCGGTTACCTCGCGCACCGGATCGACCGAGCTGTCCTCCAGATATCCCTGCCGCAGCGTGCCCAGCCCGTCCTGCCCCGGCGTGGTGGTGATCGGCGGACCCGAGGCTTCGGTCTCGGTAAAGAGGTTGCTGCCGCGCGCCTCCAGCCCCTTGGAATTGGTGAAGCCGACCATGTTGAACTGGCCCAGCTGTTGCGCTTCGGCATTGTCCTGAAAATAGGCATAGACCTCGCCCGCGCCGTTGATCGAGATCGCGCGGGCATCCTCGGGGATCACGATCTCGGGGGCGACGGCGAATCCGTCGGAATTCACGATCATTCCTTCGGCCGAGCGATTGAGCGCGCCGTCGCGAGTATAGGCGGGCTGGCCCGAAGGCAGCGTGATCTCAAGATACCCATTGCCTTCGATGGCGATATCCAGATCGCCGCCGGTTTCAGACAGCGAGCCTTGCTCCAGGTGCACCGAGACGGCGGCGGCGCGCACGCCGAGGCCCAGCTGCACGCCGGTGGGCAACACCGTGCCATCGGCGGCGTTCACCGTGCCGGGGCGCATCATTTGTTGATAGTGCAGGTCGGCGAATTCGGCACGGCGGGTATTGTAGCCAGTGGTGGACATGTTCGCGAGGTTGTTCGCGATCGTCTCGACCCGCATCTGCTGGGCCGCCATTCCGGTGGCGGCGATTTTCAGGGCACGCATATCAGGCTCCTATCTGGAAGGAATAAAGGTTTGCAGGGCAGTGCGCAGGCGCTGGTTCTCGGCATCGAGAAAGCTCTGGCCCATCTCGTAGGCGCGCTGCACTTCGATCATCCGGGCGATCTGGCTCACCGGATCGACATTCGCACCTTCCAGATAACCTTGCAGGATGCGGCCCTCGGCGGCGGGCTCTATCCCGTTTTCCGAACGGAACATCACGCCGTCCTCGCGGATCAGGCCGATCATGTCGCTGGGCATCACCAGCCCAATCTGTGTCAGAGGTGCGCCGTCCGCGCTGACCGTGCCATCGGCGGCAACGCTCAGGTCGGAGGCATCGGGCGGCACGAAAACCGGTGCACCGCCCGTATCAAGCACGCGGAAACCATCATTGGTGACCAGATCACCTTCTGCCGACAGCGCAAAGCTGCCAGCGCGGGTCAGCCGTTCGCCCTGCGGCGTCTCGATCAGAAAGAACCCGTCACCTTCGATGGCAAAATCGAGCGTTCCGCCGGTCTGGGTGAGCGCGCCCTGCAACATCGAGGTATGACGCACCGATGCCGAGGCCATGGACAGCGACGGCCCGTTCTCCATCCGGATCACATGTTCAGAGAACACCAGCCCCTCTTGCCGGAAACCGCTGGTGGCGGCGTTGGCGATGTTGTTCGCCACGATCTGCATTTCGCGCAACAGCCCCGACTGCCGGGTCAGCGTCGTGTAGCCTATGTTGTCCATTTCATCCTCCGATGATCAGCGGTATCAGGCGGTCTTGAAAGAACGACACCAGCGTCTGGGTCATGAACCCCATCGAGACCCAGAACACGGCGGCGATCGCCACCAGTTTGGGCACGAATGTCAGGGTCATTTCCTGGATCGACGTGAGCGCCTGAAAGAGGCCCACCGTCAGACCGGCCAGCAGCGCACAGGCGAGGATCGGGACCGAGATGATCACCGCCACCCACAGCGCCTGGCGCATCGTGTCGAAAAAGATGACTTCGCTGTGCATGGCTCAGACCGGCATGCGCAGGATTTCCTGATAGGCTTCGACGACACGATCACGCACCGTCACCGCCGTCTCGACCGCCAGTTCGGTCTGCGCCAACGCCTGAACCAACGCGTGCGGGTCGGCCTGACCCGTCATCGCGGCCTTGGCGGTGGCTTCGGTATCCTGCAGGGTGGCGGCAAAATCACGGGCGAGGTTCAATGCCGTTTCGCCGGCCCCACCGGGGGCCGGATCGGGCTGGGTGGCGGGGCGAGAGGCTGTATATCTCTGGGCGGCATTCAGGCCTTGGATGTCCATTCTGGAATTCCCTTTCTGGATTGGGTTATCGGCGAAGCAGGTCCATCAGGCTGGACGACATCTGTCGTGTCTGATCGAACATCTTGAGGTTCGCCTCGTAGCTGCGCTGCGCCTCACGCGCGTCAGCGATTTCGATCACCAGGCCGACATTCGAGCCGTCATAGTGACCAGTTTCATCGGCCATCGGGTGACCGGGGTCGAAAATCTGTTCCAGCTCACTGCGATCCAGCCGCACGCGTCCGGTCTCGACCAGGCCCGGGGTGTCACCGGTCATTGCAGTTTCGAACGAGATCGTCTTGCGCCGATAGCCGGGCGTGTCGGTGTTGGCGATGTTCTCGGCCACATGGCGCAGCCGCTGGGTCTGGGCGCGCAATCCGCTGGTCGAGAGCGACAGGGCGTCTGAAAATTCACTCATGAGATTGTCCTTTCTTCACCGGTGTTCAGCGGCGGCCTGCTGCGGCGCGCAGGATCGTCATGCTGGATCGGTAAATGGCGAGGGCGCGGTCATGCTGGCGCTTGACCTCGACGGCGTGCAGCATCTCGCGCTCCAGCGAGACGGAATTGCCGTTTGGGTCATTCCCTTCGGTCGTTGTTTCGAATGATTCGTAGTGTCCTCCTCGTGGCGAACCTCCGAGATGGGAGCTGCGTGTGGCGCGCAAGGCAAAGCCGCTGCTTTCACTGTGATATGCCTTGGCGAAGGGTGTGATATCGCGGGCCGCGTAGCCCGGCGTGTCGGCATTGGCCATGTTGCGGGCAACGACGGCCTGCCGCGCCCCGGCATGGGTCGCCATTGCATGGGCTATGCGGAAAATTTCCAGTTTCTCGAACATCGGGTCGTTGTCCTCGATCAGTTTCAACCAAGGCTTAACCCTGATTCCTTTAGAAATTGTTTTCGAAGGATATATGGAGAGTTCGATGAATGGTGCTGGACTGGCCTGCCTCGGGGCCGAGATATCCGATCTGCGCGCGGCCCGGGTCATCGGGCGCGTTACATTCGTGTCGGGCGTGGTGCTGGGGATCAGCGGCCTCGCCCGCGCGGCACGGCTGGGTGATCGACTGTGCGTGATGCGCGGGACCGGCGGTGCACTATGGGGCGAGGTGGTGCAGCTGGCGCCGGACGGCGTGACGATGTTGCCCGACGAAGCACCCGCGGGCGTGTCGCTGGGTGATCCGGCGCAGTTGCATGG
Organism: uncultured Roseovarius sp.; assembly: GCA_947503145.1. Lineage (GTDB taxonomy): Bacteria > Pseudomonadota > Alphaproteobacteria > Rhodobacterales > Rhodobacteraceae > Roseovarius. The sequence goes on along the minus strand of CANNCP010000010.1, from coordinate 26,215 downwards.
CGCGGCGCAGATCGCACCGGGCGATCACTGGATCGGGCGCGTGATCGATCCTTATGGTCGGCCACTTGACGGGTTGCCGCTGATGCGTGGGGTGGCAGCGCGCCCCCTGTGCGCGGACCCGCCTGCACCTGCGCAGCGGGGTCGGCTGGGTACTCGGCTGGAGACCGGGATGGCGGTGTTCAACACCATGTTGCCGATCGTGCGTGGCCAGCGCATTGGCCTCTTTGCCGGGTCGGGTGTGGGCAAATCGCGCCTGCTGGGCCATCTGGGCAAGCACATGCAGGCCGACGTGGTGGTCTTTGCCCTGATCGGCGAGCGCGGGCGCGAGTTGCGCGAATTCATCGAGGGGGTGCTTGGCCCCGAGGGCATGGCGCGCGCGGTGGTGGTTGCCGCCACCTCGGATTGCGCACCGCTGGTGCGGCGGCGCTGCGCCTGGACGGCAATGAGCGTGGCCGAGCATTTTCGCGATCAGGGGCGGGACGTGCTGCTCCTGGCCGATTCGGTCACCCGATTTGCGGAGGCACATCGCGAGGTTGCCACGGCAGCCGGGGAATTGCCCAGCTTGCGCGGCTTTCCCGCCTCTACTGCCCACACGATCATGTCGCTGTGCGAACGGGCCGGACCGGGGGCGGCCGGGCAGGGCACAATCACCGCGATCCTCAGCGTGCTGGTCGCCGCCTCGGATATGGACGAGCCGGTGGCAGACATCCTGCGCGGCGTGCTCGACGGGCATGTGGTGCTGGACCGTGCCATTGCCGAGCGGGGGCGCTATCCTGCGATCGATCTTTTGCGGTCGGTCTCGCGCAGCCTGCCCGAGGCGGCGAGCGCGGCCGAGAACGAGCTGATCTTGCAGGCGCGGACGTTGCTCGGGGCCTATGACCGGTCCGAGACGATGCTGCGCGCCGGGCTCTATGCCGAAGGTTCCGATCCGCAGCTTGATATCGGGGTGCGCGCCTGGCCCGAGCTGGACGCCTTTCTGGCCGAGCCGGAGGCGCTGTCGTGCCAGAACAGCTTTGACCGTCTGGGACTGATCCTGCGCCGCGCCGGGGCGGGGCGGGGACAGCCCCGACCGGGTAATCCGGGGCAGGCAGGACCGGTCACCCCGGGCCGGGCTCAGGGGAATGACCGGAACTGTCCGGGTGATGCGGGATCCGGCCGACCGGATGGTAGCGACTAATCCGCGTGCGCCTGCTTGCCCGGAACGGCGTGCGCTGGTGATCTACGCGGAAAGGCGACCGGGGAAGATGGCTAGTGCCGCCTTGCCGCGCCGGTCTACCCGATGCGGCTGTAGGAACAGCGGTCAGAAGCCACCGGACTGCGACCCCGATTGCAGCAGGGTCAGCGCGATGGAGCCGCTGCTTTGTGATGCGAATTCATTGATCTGCTCGCGCAGAAGATATCGCTCGATAATGCGCTCGCGGGTCTCCGCTTCGGCCAGTTGATCCAGACTGTCGAGACCAAGCTGGCGGCCAGCGCGTTCGGTAAAGATATCGACTTGTCGGTCAAGGTCCAACTGGCCGAAATTTTTCGGTAATCCCAGTGCCCGCTCAAAGACCTGGCGCAAGGGCGGGTCTCCCATGATGCGCAGCCACTTTGTCTTGTCGCTGCTGTCTCCGGCAGCGATTTCCGGCAAGGTCCGTTCTGCGGTCATCGCCAGCCGCATGCTCTGGTCCTGATCGCCGACGGCGATCTCGAACTGGCGGTCCCGAAATTTCCCGGTGATCTCTGATCCGAAGCCTTCAAGGGCAGTGCGCCGCCCGTCGGGATTGCCAAAGCCGAACGCATCGGCGAAATCACGGTAACGGCTGTCGGTCAGCCGCTTGGCCAGCGCGTCGTCGGATTGGGTGCCGCCCTCCAGGATCTTCTGGATGAAGAATTTGTTATCAAGATCATCCTGCAATCCGAACGCGCCAAGGGCCACGCGCAACAGGCGCCGGTCCGACACCAGTTGTTCGGCGGTTTCGACATCGGCGATAGCCTGCTCGAAATAGGCGGTGTCGCGGCTGATGCGCGCACCGCTGTCAAAAGCGGCAGTCTGGCTGTCCATTGTCCGTGTCAGAAATGCCCAGCCCGTCAGGCCACCCATTGGAACTACCGGCTGATAGCTCATGACGTATTCCTCCTCGGGCTATGCTCTATGCAGTGTTTCATGATGGGTGATGCGCCAGCAGACGCTCTTCGCGGGGCAGGAGTGCGCGCAGGGATTTGAGGCATTGATAGAACTGATCGTTCAGGACCGCCTGCGTGGCGAGCGCCAGATGCGCCCGGCTGTCAGGATCGACGAGGACCTGGCTCAGTTCTTCGATATGACGCAGGAGCGGCAGTCGCGCCTCTTCGGGGCGGAAATCGCCTGACAGGACCAACTGCGCGGAATAGCAGACGCGGCGCACCGGTGTTGTTGCCTCTTCGGGACGGATCGCGTCACGCAGGCGCAGGATATTAGCCTCGGGAGTAACGACGGACAGGCGTGAGCGCCTGTCGCCATTCTCGATCACCGCGCCGTTGATCAGCACGCGTTCCCTGGGGCCAAGTTTGAGGACGAGGCCGCTCATGGCGTTTCACTCCCGTCGCGCAGCCCGCGCATGATGGCGGTGTTGATCTCGATCAGCGCGTCGGCGCTGGCCACGCGGCCCAGCACCTTGCGACTGTGCTCGGCAGTGAACTCGGCGAGGTAAAAGATGCGCGCCCGCAAATCCTGAGGCAACGGGTTGGCGTTGTCGGCCACCTCGGTGGCGAAAAGCGCCCACATGCTCTGGTTGTCATACACGGCGCTGGCCAGTCTGGTCATATCCAGAGGCTTGCTGGTAGCGGCGGATTTCAGACGGTAGGTGATGCGGGCGACGGTTTCGTATTCCGTGCCGCGCAAGGTGCGTATCGGGTGGTTGGTCTGTCCATAGGCGTTCTGCGCCTGGCGAATCGCGTTCACGGTTCAATCCTTCCGGAGGTTTTGGTCCTGGGGTGGAAGACCAGGGGTGCCGCGCGGGCACCCCTGACAGGATTATCAGCGGAACAGCGACAGAAGTGCCTGCGGTGCCTGATTGGCGATCGACAGCGATTGCGTCGACAACTGCTGCTGGACCTGAAGGGCCTGCAGCTGGGCCGATGCTTCTTCCATGTCGGTGTCGACCAGCGCGCCGATGCCGGATTTCATTGCATCGGTCAGTTTCGAGACGAACTGGCTCTGGTCGCCCAGCCGCTTGGCAGATGCGCCGAGGGCGGCAGCGCCGTTGACGGCGGTCTGGATATGCGCCTCGATCAGTGCGATTGAGGATTGGGCGTTGCTCGCATCGGAGACATCGATGTCGCTCAGATCGAGATTTGCCTCGAAATTGGCGCTCGCGACGGTGATGTCGGCACGTGTGACGGTAGTCGCGCCGCTACGGTCGATGGACGAGGTGACGGTGAGGCTGGTGGCGCCGTTGCCATCGACATCCGTCTTGAGCAGGTTCGCGCCGTTGAATTGCGACGCGTCAATGATCCCGTTGACCTGTGCCGTCATCTCGGTGATTTCGGCGGTCAGTTTGGCATGATCGACATTTTCGCCGGTGGCGGCAATGATCCGCTCTTTCATATCCTTGAGGATATCGGTGATCTGCTCGGCGCCGGCCGAAGCCACGGCCACAGTCGACTCGCCCAAGGCGAGAGATTTTGACACCGCCTTGAAGCCGCTGACATCAGACTCCATCACTTTGGAGATCGCCCAGATGGCCGAGTTGTCCTTGGCCTTGGCGATCTCCTTGCCGGTCGAGATCATATCTTGCGTCTTGGACAGATTGTGGTTCACTGATTTCAGGGTCTGCAATGCAACCATTGCGCTGTTGTTCGTCAGAATGCTGGACATAGTATTATCCTTTGGTTTCTGGCGCTTTTGCGCCAATTACGTGCTCCTCCCCCGGGTCTGGGGGTGGCCTAACCTGTCATTCTGACATATGCAGCGGACGCCTTGGGCGGGCTGCGCCATCCGGTCGGGATGCTCACGAAGGATGCGTTTTGAGATGCTAACAGGGTGCTAATATCACCCGGCTATCTGGCCAGCATTTGAGACAAATCCGGTCAGGCCCGCTTTTCCATCTTGTGGTCGACATCGGCTTGCAGGAGCATCTTGCGTCCGCTTTCGTCATATGTCTCCAGCGTGCGCCGGATCTTGCGAAAGGCGGCCATGCGCGCGGCTACCTTGCGAATCCCCTGCAGGGCCCCGTCGAGCAGCGCCTGATTGCGCGCCACCTTGCGCTGCACCGGCCCGAGGTCGGGCTGCGCCCCCGGCGCAGTCGCATTCAGTGCGTCGATCAGCCGTTCCTTCTGGCTCAGAAGGTCGCCGATCGCGTCCAGATCACCGGCAAGCAGTAGGCGTCGCTCCTCCTCCAGCAAGGTATCGAGCCGATCAATCAGCGTTTGCAGTGTGTCATCTGTCATCATTTTTCTCCAATAGGGCTTGATAAAAATGCTCGGCAAGGCCGATGCCGCCGGTTCGGACCATTTCCTCGGCCAGCGCCTGGCGCTGGAATGATGCGAACTGATCCTCGCCGATGCCGCCGCCAAAGCTGTTCTTTTGCGTGCCCAGTCCGGTGGATTTGAGCATTTCGGCCAGGAATGTCGCCTCCAGCTCCTCGGCCGCTTCGCGGGCGTTCAATGGTGTGATCACCCGGGCATATGGTGTCGCCTGCGTGTGGATTGGTGAAAAATCGGTCACGGGAATACCTCGAATTGAACGAACTCAGCGGTATTTGAGCGCAAATCGGTAAAGAAGCAGTAACCAGCGTTTGTCATAGTTGGCGCATCAAGGAAGAAATCTCGGAGAGCCCGATGTCCAGTGCCCTGATCATGATGAACGATGCGCCCCCACAAGAGGCGCCTGGTGGTACGCACAAGATACATGTCGCACCCGCGCACGCCACGGCGGAGCGTGGCAGGGGGCGGAGCTTTGATACCGTTTTCGGTCAATCCGGGCAGGGCCGTGATTCGGCGCCGTCCCGCCCGGCAGAGACGACGACAGAAGGACCGGAACCCGCAGATGGTGGGGCACAAGCCACCGACGACGCCGCGCACAGCACGGCGGGGCAAAGGGAGGGCGATCCGGACGCGGTGCCGCTGAACCCGGACGCGCCCTTGCTGTCACACAGCAGGTTGTCGGAACCGATGCCTGACACAGCTGTGACCGCTGACCGGGATGTGGCGGCGGGATTTATACCAGCGATTGCAGATAATTCTGCGCGGGAAACAACCCGCGAGAGCGCCGCATTGCCGCATGGGACCAGAGCGGAGGGCGTTTTACATCACAATGCGCGCGCAGACGGGGAAATGACCGTTGGCCGGGACAAGCCGATGGCGACGGACGTGGGCAAGGCGCATCTGTCTCCGGGTGAAACCGAGCCAACGGGAAGGGCGGTGCTTGGGGGGAATCGTGCGGCCCATCTGGCGCCGGGCTACCGGCCTCTGGGCGGCGGTGTTGCGCCCGGGGTTGGCATGGCGTCGGATCAGGGAAATCGGCCATTGGCGGCCAGTCCAGATGCCCCGATACTCCCCGCCGCCGCGATGGAAGGGCTTGCTGAAATGACGGGGCAGGGACCCGACGCCGGGGCGCGCGCGCCAGGCTCCGCCCAGCGTGGTCCTGCGGATGCGGCCGCGCCGCGCATGACCGTGCCGTATTCCGCGATGTTATCCACGGATGTCGGGGGGGCGAAGACCGGCTTGCCATCACCTGAGGCAACCTCTTTGGATGGCGCGGCATTGCCCGCGCGCACCCCTAATTGGGATGTGCAACCCGGACGCGCCGAAGGTGCCGGCACGTCGGCGCCGGGTGGGTTGCCGCGTCTCTCTGCCGACGGCTTGGGTGCGGATCAATCGGCCGACAGGTCCGGTATCATGGCGTCGGATCTGTCGGTGTCCGAGCTGCGCGCGGCCCACTCGGTGCCGGGCGAGATGCGCGCGCTGTCACAAATGCCGCAGCACCGTCCGGGCATGGCACACCAGGTCGCCGTGCAGATCGCTGATGCGGCGCGCGGCGGCGGAGAGCGGTCGATCGACCTGACGCTGAGCCCCGCCGAGTTGGGCCGGGTACGTCTGACGCTGAGCGCTGTCGACGGTACGATGGCGGTTCAGGTCACGGCAGAACGGGGCGAGACGCTGGATCTGATGCGCCGCCATATCGACCTGCTGGCACAGGAATTCCGCAACATTGGCTATGGCGGTACGGCCTTTGATTTCACCCGTCAATCTGACGGCCAGGCCCGTCCCGATGCGGACGATGCCCAGCCGGGCGAAGACCCGCCGGATGCTGGGATATCACAGCCGGACGGGTCTGCTGCCCGCCCGTCGCTGATGGCGGCGTCGGACCGGCTTGATATCCGGCTATGATGCGTTTTGAAGTGCCGCGAGACATTGCGGCATGCCACGTGCCCGATACCAGCCGGGTATCTCACGCTCACCTCGAACCCCAACAGGAAGGACCGCCCGATGGACATAACCCCTACCCAGACCGCCGCCAGTCCGGGCGTGTCGCAGGCAAAGAGTGCGGCCGCGACCAGCGCGCTCAGCTCGGATTTTGAGACTTTCCTCAAGATGCTGACCGTTCAAATGGAGAACCAGGACCCGCTCAACCCCGTCGATTCGGCCGATTTCGCCTCGCAACTGGCCGCGTTCTCTTCGGTGGAGCAGCAGGTGCATACCAATGATCTGCTGGGCGGGCTGTCAGAGCAGATGGGTCTGCTGGGCCTGGGGCAATTGCAAGGCTGGGTGGGGATGATGGCCCGAGCCGAGATGCCGGTCGCATTTGATGGATCTTCTGTGGACCTGCGGTATGAGACCGCTACCGGTACGGACCTGGCGCAATTGGTGGTGCGGGATACGACGGGCGGCATTGTCCAGCAGCGTTCGGTACCGCCGGGTGGAGGCACGGTGATCTGGGACGGAACCGATGAGACCGGCCAAGCCCTGCCTGCGGGTACTTACCACCTGAGCGTCGATGCGTTCGAGGGTGAGGCGCATCTGGGGACGACACCGGTTTCTTCACAATCGCGCGTGGTCGAGGCGCGGCTGAGCGGTGGCACCACAATGTTGGTAATGGCAGGCGGGCAGGACGTGCCCGTATCCTCGGTCATCGCGCTGCGCCGACCAGAGAGCGGATGAGCCGGGCAGGGTCCCTGAACCCTGAAAAGCAAAGCCTGCCTGTGGTTGTCCTTGCGGTAGCACCTGATCCGGCACACTGTTGGTAGGCTTTCGGCTGTCGCGCGCTGTCCCTGTGCCGGGGCCTCAGAAAAGCGCAAGACCGGCGGCCAGAACCGCCGCACCCAGCACGGCGCCTCCCGCCCCCCACATGATCAGATCGCGGCGGCGACGGCGCGGTGGCTCTGGTGGCGTTGCCGAGGCGCGGATCAGCATGGATTCTACCAGTTGTGGCAGGCGCGGGCCGAACCGTGACAGAACCATCGCCGTACGTCCCAGGCTTTGGGCCAGTGCGCGCGGGCCCAGGCTCTGGCGGATGTAATCCTCGACCACCGGCTTGGCGACCTGCCAGATGTTGATCTTCGGATTGAGCGAGCGCGCGACCCCCTCGACCACCACCATTGTTCGTTGCAGCAGGATCAGTTCTGTCCGGGTCTCCATGCCAAAGCGTTCGGTCACCTCAAAGAGATAGCTGAGCAGGCTGCCCATGCTGATACTGCTTGCATCCATGCCAAAGATCGGCTCGCCAACGGCGCGCAGGGCGCGGGCGAATTCATCCACATCACGGTCGGCAGGCACATAGCCTGCCTCGAAATGCACCTCGGCCACACGGCGGTAATCACGTTTGATGAACCCATAGAGGATCTCGGCATAGACGCGGCGGGTGTATTCGTCGATATGGCCCATGATGCCGAAATCATAGGCGATGATATTGCCGTTTGGCGCCACCTTGAGATTGCCCTGATGCATGTCGGCGTGGAAATATCCGTCGCGTAGCGCGTGGCTGAGAAAGAGTTGCAGCACGCGGTCGCCCAGGCGTGTGCGGTCATGGCCTGCCGCATCAATGGCCGCATTGTCGCCCAGGGGCGCGCCATCGGCCCATTCCATCGTCATCACCCGGCGGCTGCACAGGTCCCACTGTATGCCGGGCAGTTGAAAGCCCGCATCCCCAACGGTGTTGGCGGCAAATTCCGAGGCTGAGGAGGCTTCGAGCCGCAGGTCGAGTTCACCCATCACGACGCCCTCGAAATGGGCGATCACGTCGGTGGGCCGTAAACGGCGCGCGGCGGGCGACAGGAATTCGATCAGGTTGGCAGCAAAGTAGAACGCATCGATATCCACGCGAAAGGCGCGCTCGATCCCGGGGCGCAGCACCTTGATCGCGACCGCCTCGCCGTTCGTGCGCAGCGTGGCCTTGTGCACCTGCGCGATGGAGGCGGCGGCGACCGGCGGGCTGAAGTCGTCGAACATCGCCTCGACCGGTCGGCCCAGTTCGTATTCGACGCTCTTCTTGGCGATCTCGATGTCAAAAGGAGGCAGCCTGTCCTGAAGCACACGCATCTGCGTCGCCAGTTCCTCGCCCACCAGATCGGGCCGGGTCGAGAGGATCTGACCGAATTTGATATAGGCCGGGCCTAGTGCGGTCAGCGCCCGCGTGGCGGGGGGCATGTTCGGGTCGCCCCTGAGGCCCAGCCACTGGAACGGCCAGGCAAGAAAGCGAAGTGTGCCGCGTACCAGCGGCGGCGCATCCATCGCGTCCATGATCACGCCCATCGCGCCTGTGCGCTCCAGCGTGGCACCTGTACGGATCAGGCGGATGATATTGTGCGGACCTCGCATGGTGCTACAGCTTCCAGCCGGAGTGCAGGCAGGCGATGCCCATGCTCAGGTTGCGGTACTTGGCCTGCTCGAATCCCGCAGTGCGCACCATACCCAGAAAGGTGTCCTGATCAGGGAATTGCCGGATCGATTCGACGAGGTACTGATAGCTGTCACGATCCCCGGCGATCGCCTGCCCCAGACGCGGGATGATGTGGAAAGAGTAGAGGTCGTAGACCTTTTGCATCAGATCGTTGGGGATCTGGCTGAACTCCAGCACCATCAGCCGCCCGCCGGGTTTCAGCACGCGAAACGCCTCGTTCAGCGCCTTTTGCGGGCGGGTGACATTGCGGATGCCGAAGCTGATCGTATAGACGTCGAAGCTGTTATCGGCAAAGGGCAGCGCCATCGCGTCGCCCACCACCCAATCGAGGCTGTCGGCCATCTGGTCAGCCTCGGCGCGCTTGCGCCCTTCGATCAGCATCGGCTCGGTCAGGTCCAGAACTGTGGCGTGGCCAGAGCCCGCGCGCTTGAGGAACCGGAACGCGATGTCGCCGGTGCCGCCCGCCACATCCAGCAGACGCTGCCCGGCGCGGGGTGCCAGCCAATCCATCATCGCGTCTTTCCAGATTCGGTGAATGCCCATCGACATGGCGTCGTTCATCACGTCGTATTTGCTGGCCACACTGCCGAACACGCCGCGCACGCGCCCGGCCTTTTCATGCTCGGGGACGGTCTGAAATCCGAAATGGGTGGTTTTCTCGGTCATGGGGCTTGCCTTGTGCCTTTTCAGCTCCTTGTTATAGAGCGCTCGGGCGCGGACACAATGCGGCCCTTTTGCAGCAGCGGAGATTGTCATGCCCGAATTGCCCGAGGTTGAAACCGTCCGCGCCGGTCTGGTCCCGGTGATGGAGGGCGATGTGATCGTCCGGGCAGACGTGAACCGGCCCGATCTGCGCTGGCCGTTTCCCACCGACATGGCCGCGCGGCTGGCCGGGCAGAGGGTGTTGGGGCTGCGGCGGCGGTCCAAATACATCTTGGCCGACCTGAGTTCGGGCGAGACATTGTTGATCCATCTGGGCATGTCGGGCCGGATGCTGATTTCGGGTGGTCCGGCAAACCCCAGGTTTGCCTCTGGCAAAACGGGGCAGTTCGTGCACGAGCATCCGGCGCCGGAAAAGCATGACCATGTGGTGCTGCATATGCAAAATGGCGCGCGAATCACCTTTAACGATCCCCGTCGGTTCGGGGCGATGGACCTGTTTGATACAGCGCTGGGCGAGGGGCATGCGCTGCTGGCAAAACTGGGGCCGGAGCCGCTGGGCAACAGCTTCAACGAGGATTACCTGGTCACTGCGCTGAAAGCCAAGCAGACCCCGATCAAATCGGCGCTGCTGGATCAGCGAATCGTCGCGGGTCTGGGCAATATCTATGTGTGCGAGGCGCTCTTTCGCGGGCGAATCTCGCCGCGACGAAGGGCCGCGACCCTCAGTGCCCGGCGCGTGGGCGCGCTGGTGCCGGTCATCCGCGATGTGCTGCGCGATGCCATTACGGCGGGTGGTTCGTCCTTGCGCGATTTCCGCCAAGCCGATGGAGAACTGGGGTATTTTCAACACAACTTTGACGTCTATGACCGCGAGGGGCAGGCATGCCGCAGCGAGGGCTGCGCCGGAATCGTCAGGCGAATCGTTCAGGCCGGGCGCTCCAGCTTCTACTGCCCCAAATGCCAAAGATAGGTTGAAAGCCCGCGCCGGGGTGGTAAACCTTGAGACCTGACAGAAACAAGCGAAAGCAGATTTCATGGCCTTTGAGACGATAACTGTCGAGGTAGAAGAGCACGTTGCCCTGATTACCCTGAACCGTCCCGATGCCATGAATGCGCTGAACGATCAGATGTTCGGTGAATTGGTGACGGCGCTGGAAGAGGCGCAAGGCAATGACAAGGTACGCTGCATCGTTCTGACCGGGTCGGAAAAGGCATTCGCCGCCGGGGCCGACATCAAGATGATGGGCGACAAGGGCTTTGTCGATGTGTTCATGGGCGACCTCTTTGGTCCCGAGGCGGACGCGATCGCGCGCATCCGCAAGCCGATCATTGCCGCCGTGTCGGGCTATGCGCTGGGCGGCGGGTGCGAATTGGCGATGATGTGCGATTTCATCATCGCATCGGAGAGCGCGAAATTCGGCCAGCCCGAAATCAATCTGGGCGTGATGGCGGGTCTTGGTGGCACGCAACGCCTGACGCGCTTTGTCGGCAAATCCAAGTCGATGGACATGAACCTGACGGGGCGTTTCATGGATGCCGAGGAAGCCGAACGTGCAGGCCTCGTGAGTCGCGTGGTGCCGGTCAAGAAGCTGCGCGAAGAGGCAATGTCTGCCGCGTCCAAGATCGCCGAGAAATCCATGATCAGCGTCATGGCGGCCAAGGAATCGGTGAACCGGTCCTACGAAACGACGCTGCGCGAAGGGCTGCTGTTCGAGCGGCGCATGTTCCAGTCACTCTTTGCCACAGAAGACCAGAGTGAAGGCATGTCCGCCTTCATGGAAAAACGCGAGGCGCAATTCCGCGACAAATAGCCTTGACCGGTCGAATCAGACCGCCCGCGCCAACCCGCATGGCGATCTTGCCCGCGACCCCTGCGGGGCTGTTGCAAGACCGCGCCAGGAGGCTGCACGCAGGTCTGCCGCGAAATGCTTGCAATTCCGAAACGCCGGGCGTATCTGACGCTTCAATACATGCGCGTGATGCCCGCTCAGGCAAGAATCATCACCCCAAGAGGGGGCCCGTTCGGGATCGTGGCATGCAAACTGACATACAATGACCGAACACTGAGAAAGGGTCTGATTCACATGGCCAACACATCACAGTCCAAAAAACGCGCCCGCCAGAACGAAGCCCGTTTTGCAATCAACAAGGCGCGCCGCTCGCGCATCCGGACCTTCCTGCGCAAGGTCGAAGAGGCGATCACCTCGGGCGACAAGGACGCGGCCACTCTTGCCCTGCGCGCCGCCCAGCCCGAGCTGATGCGCGGTGTCACCAAAGGGGTTCTTCACAAGAACACCGCGTCGCGCAAGGTTTCGCGGCTGGCGGCCCGGGTGAAGGCACTCGGCTGACGAATCGGCTAACATGTTGATCGCACAAGGCGTCGCTTATGCGGCGCCTTTTTTCATTTGAGGCATAAAAATAACGCTTCAGATTCTTTTCATGTAAAATCAGAGTCAAGGGAGAAGATGAGTTGCGGGTGTGCTGGAGCCGTTGCTAGTTTGCCTTAGCGATTCACTTGGGGGAAGGGACGGTTCGCATATCTGGCGCTGCCTTATAGGCGCTTGAAAGCGAATTTGCAGGGCGCCTGCCCTGCCGATATTTGCCTCGGTTCGGCATGACTTTCGTCGCGGATTAGGCGGTTCGGGGATTTCCCGCCATCCGTATACGACACAAAATTTATACAATGGCCCGGCTATCGGGCCTGGGCGTTATGGCCGTCTTGGTCATGGGGGTTGGTATGTTGTGTCCGAAGTCATGTGGGATTGCTTCGGCCGGATCGGGTACGGGCCCGCCGGGTATGGAAATGCTGATGCGATGCTCGCGGGACGGGAACGAATGAAACAAGATCAATGGGGACGAGTAAAGCAAGACCTCCGAAAGTCGGTCGGATCGAGCAACTACACAAACTGGATCGAGCCTCTGGAATTGTCGGGAGTCGCGGATGGGGTTGCGACGCTTGACGTTCCGACCAGTTTCGTCGGCAACTATGTCGCGCAGAAATTTGGTGAGCAGATATTGTTTCATATCCGCTCGGATTTGCCCGATGTGCGCCGCATTGCGTTCAATGTGCCTGCCAAACGCCCCGCCGCGCAGCGCCCCGCAGCGCCTGCCGCCCCCAGGATCGGTGCAGGCCAGGCAGAGCGCGAGGCGCTGATCGCCGCAGCGCCGCTCGACCCGAGATTCACCTTTGACAGTTTCGTTGTCGGCAAGCCGAACGAGCTGGCCCATGCTGCCGCCAAACGTGTTGCCGAAGGCGGGCCGGTCACGTTCAATCCGCTGTTTCTCTATGGTGGGGTCGGCCTGGGCAAGACGCACCTGATGCATGCAATCGCGTGGGAGCTGCAGCACAATCACCCTGACCTGACCGTGCTTTACCTCTCGGCCGAGCAGTTCATGTACCGGTTCGTGCAGGCGCTGCGCGACCGCAAGATGATGGATTTCAAGGAAATGTTCCGCTCGGTCGACGTTCTGATGGTCGATGACGTGCAGTTCATCGCCGGCAAGGACAGCACGCAGGAGGAGTTTTTCCATACCTTCAACGCGCTGGTCGATGGCGGCAAGCAGATCATCATCTCGGCGGACCGCGCCCCGGGCGAGATCGAAAAGATGGAAGAGCGGATCAGGTCGCGGCTGCAATGCGGCCTGGTGGTGGACCTGCACCCGACCAATTACGAATTGCGCCTCGGCATTCTGCAATCGAAGGTCGAATTCTATCGCAGCCAGTATCCCGATCTGGTTATGGCTGACGGGGTTCTGGAATTTCTCGCGCACCGGATCCGCAAGAATGTGCGCGTTCTTGAAGGCGCGCTGACACGGCTTTTTGCCTTTGCTTCGCTGGTGGGGCACGAGATCACGCTGGATCTGACACAGGATTGTCTGGCGGACGTGCTGCGCGCGTCCGAGCGGCAACTGTCGGTGGAAGAGATTCAGCGCCAGGTGTCGGATCATTACAACATCCGCCTGAGCGATCTCGTGGGGCCCAAGCGGACCCGGATATATGCGCGCCCGCGGCAGGTGGCCATGTACCTGTGCAAGCAGATGACCAGCCGGAGCCTGCCCGATATCGGACGCCGTTTCGGAGGGCGTGACCACACGACCGTGATGCACGGTGTCCGCCGCATCGAAGAGCTGCGCGCCCGCGATGCGCAGATCGCCGAAGATCTGGAATTGTTGCGTCGCACGCTCGAAGCCTGAACTGCGTCGCTTTTCCGCCCTTTCGGGCGTCCTCGCCGGATAGATTGGCTGGCTGACTTGACGAGCCTGACAATCCGGCTGAAAACTATCAGAAAAGGCTTGCGCCGGTAGGGGACGTTGCTAACGTGCCGTTCCCGGCGCGGCGTCGGGTCAAGTCAGGGAGCAAGGCCATGAAACTCAGCATTGAACGGGCGACCTTGCTCAAGGCGGTGTCTCAGGCGCAATCGGTGGTCGAGCGGCGCAACACAATCCCGATCCTCGCCAACGTCCTGATCGAGGCCGAAGGCGACACGGTGCAGTTCCGCGCGACCGATCTGGATATCGAAGTGGTGGACAAGGCGCCGGCGATGGTAGAGCGCGCGGGATCGACCACCGTCTCGGCGGTGATGCTGCACGAGATCGTGCGCAAGCTGCCGGATGGCGCGCTGGTCACGCTGGCCGACGACGGCACCGCCGGGCGTCTGACGGTCGAGGCAGGGCGGTCGAACTTCAACCTCGCGACACTGCCAAAGGAAGATTTCCCGGTGATGGCGTCATCGGAATACGCCAGCAATTTTTCGGCCAAGGCACCGGTGCTGCGGCGTCTGTTCGACAAGTCGAAATTCGCGATTTCCACAGAAGAGACGCGGTATTACCTGAATGGCGTCTACATGCATGTCGCCGAAGCCGATGGCGGCAAGGTGCTGCGCTGTGTGGCCACCGACGGCCACCGGCTGGCGCGCATAGATGCGGATCTGCCCGAGGGCGCGGGGGACATGCCGGGCGTGATCGTCCCGCGCAAGACCGTGGGCGAGTTGCGCAAGCTGCTGGAAGACGACGACATGACGATCGCCGTTTCGGTCAGTGAGACGAAAGTGCGCTTTGCCACACCGGGCATAACGCTGACGTCCAAGGTGATCGATGGCACGTTCCCCGATTACACCCGCGTCATCCCGCAGGGCAACACGCGCAAGATGGAAGTGGACGCCGCCGAGTTCGCGCGGGCCGTGGACCGGGTCGCGACCGTCAGTTCCGAGCGCAGCCGCGCGGTCAAGCTGTCGCTGGATGAGGATCGGCTGGTCCTGAGCGTGAACGCGCCCGATAGCGGTGCGGCAGAAGAGGAGCTGGTTGTCGCGTATGCCGACGAGCGGCTGGAGATCGGGTTCAACGCCAAATACCTGCTGGAGATCGCCAGTCAGGTGGACCGCGAGAATGCGGTGTTCCTGTTCAATTCCGCAGGTGACCCGACGCTGATGCGCGAAGGCAATGATCAGAGCGCGGTCTATGTCGTCATGCCGATGCGGGTGTGACGCGGGGCGGTGTTTTTGCAAATTCCGGCACGGGAAATCTGAGTTTTCCGACGTATTTCCTGATCGGAGTGCGAGGCATTGAGCGTGACTAGCCTCTATCTGTCTTCGCTTGGCCTGTCACATTTCCGCTCTCATAAATCTGCGCGGCTGGAAGTTGATGCCCGCCCCATCGCGATTCATGGACCCAATGGGGCGGGCAAGACAAACCTGATCGAAGCTGTGTCGCTTTTCTCGCCGGGGCGCGGGCTGCGCCGTGCGGCGGCACAGGACATGGCGCGGCGACCCGAGGCGCTGGGTTGGAAGCTGACCGGCATCCTGCATTCCTTGCATCAGGTTCACGAGATTGAAATCTGGTCTGAAGGAGCCGGTGCACGGCAACTGCGCATTGACGGCAAGGCGGCGGCTCAGCTGGCGTTGGGTCGCATCGCGCGGGTGCTGTGGCTGGTGCCCAGCATGGACCGGCTGTGGATCGAGGGGGCAGAGGGGCGGCGGCGGTTTCTGGACCGGATCACCATGAGTTTTCTGCCCGGCCATGCCGAGGCGGTGCTGGCCTTTGACAAGGCGATGCGCGAGCGCAACCGTCTGCTGAAGGATCAGGTGCGGGACGCGCATTGGTATTCCGCACTGGAAGCGCAAATGGCGCAGCGCGGCGCAGAGATCGATGCGGGGCGCCGGACCGCGCTGGCAGAGCTGCATGCGGCACAGGCCGCGGCAGAAACGGTCTTTCCGGCGGCAGAACTGGAGCTGACCGCGACGATGGGCGAGATGCCGCACAGTGCCGATGCCTACCGTGAGGCGCTGGCCGAGAGCCGGTTTCGCGATCTGGTGGCCGGGCGCACGCTGATCGGGCCGCACCGGGCGGATCTATACGGTGTTTATGCAGCCAAGGGCGTGCCCGCCAGGGATTGCTCGACCGGCGAGCAGAAGGCGTTGCTGGTCTCGCTTATTCTGGCCAATGCGCGGGCGCTGATGCGGGATTTCGGCGCGCCACCCATCCTGCTGCTGGACGAGGTCGCGGCCCATCTGGATGCCGGACGCCGCGCTGCGCTCTATGACGAGGTTTGCGGACTGGGGGCGCAGGCGTGGATGACGGGCACTGGCGCCGAGCTTTTTTCAGAGCTGGGTACGCGGGCGCAGCACTTTGAGGTTACGGAGGCGGACGGCGTGTCGCGGATCGGGTTAAAGTGATCGCCAACATAATATAGCGTATCCGCGTGACATCCCCCCCCACAAATCGTATAAAAGCGTGAAAATACGAGGAATTTCCGCATGGCAGAGGCAGCAGCGGCGCCCGAAGAATATGGCGCTGATTCTATCAAGGTTCTCAGAGGGTTGGAGGCGGTCCGTAAACGCCCCGGCATGTATATCGGTGACACCGATGACGGCAGCGGCCTGCACCATATGGTGTATGAGGTCGTGGATAACGGAATCGACGAGGCGCTGGCAGGGCATGCCGACCGGGTAACGGTCACGATCCACAAGGACAGCTCGGTTTCGGTCAGCGACAATGGTCGCGGCATTCCGGTCGATTTGCATGAGGAAGAGGGCGTTTCGGCGGCCGAGGTCATCATGACCCAGTTGCACGCGGGCGGGAAGTTCGACAGCAACTCCTACAAGGTCTCCGGCGGTTTGCACGGCGTTGGCGTTTCGGTTGTGAATGCGCTCAGCGACTGGCTGGAGCTGCGCATCTGGCGCAATGGCAAGGAACACCTGGCGCGGTTCGAGGGTGGTTTTACCACTGATCATCTGAAGGTTCTCGGCGATGCGAACGGGCGCAAGGGGACCGAGGTGCGCTTTCTCGCCTCAACCAGCACGTTCTCGAACCTGAATTATGTTTTCGAGACGTTGGAGAAACGGCTGCGCGAACTCGCGTTCCTGAACTCGGGCGTGCGTATCCTGTTACGCGACGAACGCCCCGAAGAGCCGCTGGAGAGCGATCTGCACTACGATGGCGGCGTCAAGGAGTTCGTCAAGTATCTCGACCGACACAAGGCCGCGATGCTGCCCGATCCGATCTTTATCACCGGCGAGCGGGACGATATCATCGTCGAAGTCGCGATGTGGTGGAACGATAGCTATCACGAAACGGTGCTGCCTTTTACCAACAACATCCCGCAGCGCGATGGCGGTTCGCATTTGGCGGGCTTTCGCGGGGCACTGACGCGCACGATCAACAACTATGCGCAGTCCAGCGGCATCGCCAAGAAGGAAAAGATCAGCTTTACCGGCGACGACGCCCGCGAGGGGCTCACCTGTGTGCTCAGCGTCAAGGTGCCCGACCCTAAATTCTCCAGCCAGACCAAGGACAAGCT
Organism: uncultured Roseovarius sp.; assembly: GCA_947503145.1. GTDB lineage: Bacteria > Pseudomonadota > Alphaproteobacteria > Rhodobacterales > Rhodobacteraceae > Roseovarius. Next base: position 8,894 of record CANNCP010000010.1, on the reverse strand, counting down.
GGTCAGCTCCGAAGTGCGGCCCGCAGTCGAGGGGCTGGTAAACGAAAAGCTGGCCGAATGGTTCGAGGAGAACCCGAACGAAGCAAAGATCATCGTCGGCAAGATCGTCGAGGCGGCGCTGGCGCGCGAGGCGGCACGCAAGGCCCGCGACCTCACACGTCGCAAGAACCCGATGGACATGAATTTCCTTTCCAGCAAGCTGAAGGATTGCTCTGACAAGGACCCGGTAAATACCGAGATTTTCCTCGTCGAGGGCGATAGTGCCGGCGGGTCGGCACAGACCGGCCGGGACCGCAAGACGCAGGCGATCCTGTCGCTCAAGGGTAAGATCCTGAACGTGGAGCGGGCCCGGTTCGACCGGATGCTGGGCAGTCAGGAGATCGGTAATATGGTGATGGCGCTCGGCACGGGGATCGGACGGGACGAGTTCGATATCTCCAAGCTGCGCTACCACAAGATCGTCATCATGACCGATGCCGACGTGGACGGTGCGCATATCCGTACCCTGCTGCTGACCTTCTTTTACCGGCAGATGCCCGCACTGATCGAGAACGGGCACCTCTATATCGCGCAGCCGCCACTCTACAAGGTGGCGCGCGGCCGCTCGGAAGTCTACCTCAAGGACGAGGCAGAGATGCAGGACTATCTGATCTCCCAAGGCACCGAGGACGCTATACTGCGGCTTGGGTCCGGCGAAGAGATCACCGGCACCGATCTGGTGCGCGTCGTCGAGGAAGCCCGGCTGGCCAGGCGGATTCTGGAAACGTTTCCAACACATTACCCGCGCCACATTCTGGAGCAGGTGGCGATTGCAGAGACCTTCCTGGAGGGGCGAATTGATGCCGATCTGCAAGGGGTGGCCGACGCGGTGGCAGAGCGTCTGGACCTCATCGCGCCCGAATACGAACGCGGCTGGCAGGGGCGCCCGACCCAGGACAAGGGCCTGCGGCTGGCCCGCACCGTGCGCGGTGTCGAAGAGGTGCGGCAGCTGGACGGCCCTGTGCTGCGCTCAGGCGAGGCGCGCAGGCTGGGCCAGTTGACAGGCGCGCTGCGCGAGGTCTACAGGCAGCCCGCGACGCTGGCGCGCAAGGATCGCAACCAGAGTATTTTCGGCCCTCTGGACCTGTTGGACGCCATCCTCAAGGAAGGCGAAAAGGGTCTGGCACTGCAGCGCTACAAGGGGCTGGGCGAGATGAACCCGAGCCAGCTTTGGGAAACCACGCTGGACCCGGATGCGCGCACATTGCTGCGGGTCGAGATCGACGACGTGGCCGAGGCCGATGACCTCTTTACCAAGCTGATGGGCGACGTGGTGGAACCACGCCGCGAGTTTATTCAGAAGAACGCGCTGAACGTGGAGAACCTCGATTTCTAGGGATTTGTAGGATTGCGTGTAATCGTGCGCGATGCCCAAAGGTTTGCGCGATTTGCGCATAAGTTTGCGTCATCCCAAACGTGGGAACTGAGCAAGATAAACAAACCAGCGGTGTAATCGAGGGATGAGCATTCAGCGGGTCAATTTTGGAACCCCTTGGCAAGGGTGCATAACTTGCCTCTATCGCTTGTCTTCAAAGTGGGGTGTCGACAAGCTAATTTTGGCTATGACTGTATCTGAAAGGACTAATTGTCCTTTTTGGGCGGTATTTTGGCCATTCTTGGAAGCATAACGTGACCACCGGGCGGCATCGCTCGGTTTTCGCGTTTTTGAGGCCTGCACCCATGGTCGCAGGGTTCGAATCTGTCCCGAGAGAAATGGTTCCGTGAACCGGGCGGTCAAAACGAATTTCGAGATTTTTTGCGCTAACCGCGATCTATTAAGATTGTCGCGTTAGGAATCGCCCGATTGAGGCAAATGTGGGCTATACATAAACGATCACTGCCAGTCGTGCGCTCCTTCGCAGGTAGGGTTGCACCGCCAGGGTTCGGAGTTCTCTCTGTGACGTTGAAGCGCAAAGTCGGACCGGTCGCCAGGTCGAGAAACGTTAGGCATGAAAAAAGGGCGGCTCGCGCCGCCCTCTAATTGGTTCGTCCTGAACAATGGTCTCAGGCGGCCAGTCTGGCGCTCTGTCTTGGTCTGGCAGGTGCTATTTGCACGGCGATGACCTGACAGAGTCTGGTTATCAGCCAGATCAGCAGACAAATAACAGCCCTCAGGTGCCTGAGGATCATGCGGATGTTGTGACCGCAACCGCAGAGGACAGCGAAGAGGGCGTCTCCGGCTGTCCCTTTCAGTGGGCTTCTTGTCAGGCGGCCATCGCTCTTCATGTGGCCGATCATCGGCTCGATAGCGCTGCGTCGGCGCAGCAGTTTCGCGATGGTCCTGGTGACACCGCGCCGCGCACCGCTGATGAAGACCTTCATGGTTTCGACGCCATGCCCGCGATAGCCACGGTCGACGAAGGCCATTTCTGGTCTCTGGTCGGTCAGGATCTCAACCTGCTCCAGCGCTTCGGCCAACGTGTGACCGTCGTAGGGATTGCCGGGAAGTGCCCGCATCCCGACCACGAAGCCTCCTCTGTTGGTCGTGACCACGCTGACCTTGGTGCCGAACTCGTAGCGTTTATGCGCCTTGCCTTTGGAGATGCAGTCCACCGCCGGTTCATGCAGGCTGTAAAGCTTCTTGCGGTCCTTTGGCTTCTGCGCCAGCAACCGGTTCACCAATGCGACCATCTCCAGAATACGCGTCCTCAACGCGCCCTCCGGAACCTGATCGAGTTGCCGCTCAAAGTCGCACAGAACGCGCCCGGTGTAGCCCTTGAGACGACGCAACGCCTTGCGCATCCGCTTGAACTGCCTCGCATGAGCGTAACGGCCGACCTGACCGGCCAGCCGAGGGGCGAGGCGATTGTAATTCTGCCGCAGGCCAATCCCGGCTTCGCGGGCCAGCCCGACCAGCTTGCGCCGCGCCGTTTCATACAGCCGGGCGTCCGTCGGATGGGCGATATTCTTTTCCATCACCGTGGTATCGATGGTCACCCGCTTGAGATCGTTGCCCTTCACCGCACCGGCGCGTTTCCCGACCTCGATCGTCTCGGTCAGCAGCCACTCCACGCCTTCCTCGCCGATCCGGTTGCGCCAACGGGTCATCGATGAGGCGTCGATCGGCAGACGGTGCTGAAAGAACGTCTCGCCGCAGAAGTGCTGCCAGTAAGGGTTCTCTGCCCATCGGGCCACAACGGCCTCATCTGACAGACCGAAGGCATGCTGAAGATAAAGGAGGCCAGCAACCAGACGGGGCGGTGTCGCCGGTCTGCCAGTGTGAGACGGAAAGAACCCGACCCATTCGCGATCGAAGGTTTCCCAGTCAATCAGTTCAGCGAGCTTCACCAGTTCGTGGCGCATGTCGATCATCTCGACCAATCGGGAGCGTAGGAGGTCATCTTGCTCCGGAGGCGGCTTTCTCGGCTTCATATCAGGGCTCGAAATTGCAGGGTTTCTATTGCCAGAATACAAAACCTTGCAACTTATAACCAACGAAATCACCGCGTTTGCGTGATAAATCAGATGGATGCGAGTTGTTCAGGACGGACTAATTGAAATATGGTTGTAAGTTTACGCTGATCGCCACCTTCGCAAGGCGGCTTCGATCCGCGCGAAAGCCCGTATTGCTTCGTGTCGTGAATGATGGCTATCGCAGAGTGGATACCCAAATGTATCCGCGCCGGTGTTTTCGATTACATACATCCGAAAGCTGCTGATCATTGGTATGACGTCCCGGGCGTTGATGGCCAGGAACAAGCCTGAAAAGGCCGACACCTGGACCGCAAAGATGCTTGCCGAGAAACCATTCCGGCTTGCCACCGTCGCCATGGCCAACAAATCGGCCCGGATCATCTGGGCACTACTGAACAAACGAGAAGAATACCGGCAGCCGATCGCCTGATCCTGCCAAGAGATGCAAGACGCTTGATGTGATGATGCGAAACGAAGTCAACCAAGAGCAAGGACACTCCGACGAATGTCGCGGCCCTCAGAGGTCGTTGAGCCGATAGGAACCTTGCTTGCGGAACTCATCAGGGCCAGTGGCAATCGCCACGCAAACAGGCCGGACACACGACTGTACTGACAGACCATCGCAACCACAAAAAACGCTTGCAATGCAGGAGCCATCCACACAGGACATTCATGGTATGCTCGGATGCTGCATCGCAACACTCACGAAACTGCCATTTTGGCCTTTAACCACAACAGCAAAGGCGTTTGCTAAGCGATGGGGCAGATATCGTTCTTCTGAGCAGTCTGATCCCGGCTTTCAAAACCATGAAAACGGGTGCAGCACAGCTGGATACACAACCTTTGCGAGTTGCCGCGTCAAAGGTTTTAGGGCAAGGTGAAACCAAAATACCAAGAGCAGCATATTAAATGTCAAACCCTTACGAGCTCGCCCCCAACTGCATTCTATCCCGTGTTACCGACTCCAACGAAAGTTCGGAGAGCTATTGCGCAGGCTTCGAACTGTCCGAGTGGCGGTGTTCTGGTCTCGCTGACAATCTAATAGAATGGATAATCGACTACGCTCTAAAATCTGACGAACTTCGCGACACAAATCATACCAACACATTTGTTCGCCTCAAGCAGGCGGCTTCCAGAGTCTATACCAGTGAAAAATATGAAAGGCGTGGCGAGGTAGGTGAGATCGCAGCGCATGCTGTTTGCCGAACTTATTTCAACACCATACCTGTCGCTGCAAGGGTGAACTACCTGAGCGCATCAAACGATCCGGTAAAGGCATTTGACTTGGTTCATGTCCGGTACGTCAGCGACGACAATATAGAGCTTTGGTTGGGTGAAGCGAAGTTCTTCAAGAACCGGAACGACGCTATCAAGGATGCAATCGCATCCATCAAAAGCCATATTACGGCGGGATTTCTCAAGAACGAAAAGTTGCTGCTTGGACCACAGGTATCCAATGACATACCGCACAGCGCGAAGATCAAGGAACTCCTATCTGCGGAAGCTTCTATAGACGAGCTTATTGCGAGTGCGGTTTTTCCCGTTCTGATCGCCGCTAACAGCGATGCGGCTTCAAACCACGTTTCGGCAAACGATGACTACAACGCTGAGGTGGCCGACGAGATGAATGCCTTGTGGGTGAAATTGAAGGCGTCAGGGCTGACTGGAAAAATAAGACTCAAACTCATTTACGTCCCGTTGGGCGACAAAGATGCGCTCAACAAAGCCTTCGATGACCGCCTGAAAGGAATTCAAATTGTTTAAGGTGTAAGAAATGCCTGTTCTGGATATCAACTGGAATGATCTGAATGCGCTAACTGGTTCCGATTTGAAGCGCGAAACCTTTCGAGTGCTGCAAGCCGCGTCGTTCGCCATTCAATCAACCGACGTCGATGACCCAAGCTTGCTTGAGGTTGTGCCCAGACTTGCCGATCTCTTGGACACACACCACGAAGAACTTTTAAACTTTCGGCCTCTCGTAAGCTCTTTGGCCCGGTCTACGGGCCTGTGGAACTATATCGAAACTGAGTTTGCAGACGAGACAGACGCGCTTGTCGCTGAGGCTGTAACTGCTCCTGAACTGGGAGGCGTAACGTTTCACCGTGAACAGATCAAAGCTCTGGATGCGCTCCTTGCGGGACGAAATCTTATCTTGAGCGCACCAACCAGTTTTGGAAAGAGCCTGCTGATCGACGCTCTACTCTCGACGGAACGCTATCGTCGCGTGGCGGTTGTACTTCCAACGATTGCGCTACTCGATGAATTCAGAAGGCGTTTTCGGGACCGCTTTTCGGAAAAGTTCAAGCTGGTGATGCATCAGAGCGAAACATCGACGGATGAACCAACCATTTTCTTAGGCACCCAAGAACGACTGATATACCGCGAAGATTTGGGGGAGTTGGACCTCACTGTTGTTGACGAGTTTTACAAACTTGACCCCGACAGACGTGACGAGCGAAGCATCACACTTAACGCTGCGGTCTACCATTTGCTCAAGCGATCCAAACAGTTCTTCTTTCTTGGCCCCAACATCGACAAAATATCTGTCGCACCAGATTCCCGGTGGAACTTTGAGTTTCTGCGGACTCGGTTTTCCACCGTCGCGGTGGAGACTTTGGACCTCCAAGGTGTATCGGATAAGCGTGAACGTCTGATTGAAGAAATTGGCGAGGATAGAAACTGGCCTGCGCTTGTCTTCATTTCGTCGCCGGGCCGGGCCAACAAACTCGCAATCGAACTTTCTGAAAAGATCGCCGTGGCAGAAGATACGAGCGACTTCGCTGTTTGGTTGAAAAACAATATTGGGCGAAACAATTTTCTGTCTTTGGCGGTCTACTATGGATTTGGTGTTCATCATGGCCGCATTCCGCGAGCAATTGCCGCGCAAATGGTTCGCCTTTTCAATCAAGGTAAGCTGCCCGTACTGCTTTGCACGTCAACGCTCATAGAGGGTGTCAACACGGCGGCAAAGACCGTCATGATATATGACAAAAAGATAAACTGGGACCCATACGACTTCTTCACCTACTCAAATATCAAAGGGCGCGCTGGGCGGCTGGGACAACATCACGTAGGCCAAGTTATGGTCTTCAACGATATCCCTGAGCACACCGAACTGGAAGTCAGCCCAACACTGTTTTCTGAGGATGACGAGCTACCCGACGAGTACATCGTGCATATCGACAAACCGGATAGGTCAAAACGGTCAGATGATCGCTTTCGTTACTACCGGGATCGGTTGGGTCTTGAGGGCGACGATCTCAAACTGGCGTCTTCAATCGGGTTGGAAACTGCCATCGCGATTAAAGAGCAGGTAATCCGCTCCCTTGAAAATAGCGACAGATTGATTTGGGCAAACTGGCCAAGATGGCCCGAGACTCTCGAAGTCTGTGATGTATTCTGTTCTCAACAGAAGGTCGGCTCCTTTGGAGCGTTCAATACCAAACAACTTGCTACACTTATCGACAGACTTCGAAAGGCAGCAAGCATAAAAGGTTTCCTTCTGGACCAAGATCAGAGCTACAAGGGCCAACCGGAAAATCGAGACAATATATTTAAATTTTTGCGGGCTTGCGAGTATGGTTTGCCTCAGAACTTTGCTTTGGTAGAGCTATTTGTCCGCCAGTCCTCGCCTCAAGCCGACTACAGTTTGTTTCTTGGCGGCATTGGAAGCTGGTTTCAGCCGGAAATTCTCAAGGAGTTGGACGAGGAAGGGGTGCCAATTCAGATTTCGCAGGCGTTCTACGTTGACGGTGACACCAAGACAAGCTTGAGGAACCGCTTGTACGAAGCCATCCGTAGCCCGAAGACAGCGCTAACGGAGTTCGAGCGTGAGTGGTTGCAGCAAGCCTTGTGATGGTGGTTCGGCTAAGAGCACAGGCTGTCGACGGCCGCGTTCTCGCACCCGCAGCGAATGACCGCTTCCTGCCGATTCTGTTGAAAAACACCGTGTTGCTGGCGCAGAAAGTCGCGTCTTGAATTGCGCGCGAGCGCCTTTTCTATCAGGCTTTGCACGTTTGCTGCGGTGCAGGAAAGATCTTGGCTAATTTGCGGAGGTTTTGGGCAGTTGCGGCGAGGAGGAATTCGTCATTTGCCCCACATGGGCCGCGTAGTCGGAGCCGTCCCAACCCGAGAATGCGTTTGAGATGGGCGAAGAGCATTTCCACCTTCTTTCTGAGCCGCATCGAGATCACATATTGTTTGGTCTTGGCAATATCGCGTGCCACTTGACGGGCGTCTTCGTGCTCTTCGCGGGTGATGGAACGGAAGTCGGCGTTTGGGCAGCATCTTGCTTTTGATGGGCAGGCTTGGCACGTTAGTTTCAAGGCGCGATATTTGGCGACGCCTTTGCCGTCCGGGCCTCTTTTAGGGTCAGAATAGTTGCGGCGGAATTGTTTGAGCGCTTCGCCTTCAGGACAGATGTATTGGTCGTTCGCGGCGTCCCATTCGAAGTCTGCGCGGCTCCAGGTCCCGTCCGTGCGGCCCGCTTTATCAATCACCGGGATGTGCGGCGCGATCTTGCGATCCACCAGCCAACCCAGCATTGGGCCCGAGCCATAAGCAGTATCCGCGATTATCCGCTCGGGGTGCAGATCAAATGTGTCTTTGACCCTGTCCAGCATCGTGCGCACGGACCCTACCTCTGCCTGTCGGATTGACCGCGTGGCCTCCACGTCGACGATCACGCTGTGATCAGTGTCGATTAGGTAATTGGTGGAATAGGCAAAGAACGCAGGGCCTTTGCGGGCCGCGGTCCACTGGCTCGCGGGATCGGAATGGGATGTGAACTTGGGTTCCACCTCGGACGCTGCGCCGAAGGCTGCATCATCAAGAACGTCGAGATACTCACGCACCGCACGCGGAGCATCCTGTGGCGAAATTGCTGATGTGTCCCAATCTTCCTTTGGCGTCGAATTCTGTTTGTTCGCGTCCGCCTCGATCAAACTGGCATCTGCCGCAAAGCGCTGACCGCTGACGAGACCGTCTGCAATGCAACGCGCCACAGTCGTTTCAAACAAGTGACGCAGCAGGTCGCTATCGCGGAAACGGCCGTGCCGGTTTTTCGAAAAGGTCGAATGGTTCGGCACAGGATCCGCAAGATCCAGGCGACAGAACCAACGGTAGGCGAGGTTGAGATGAACCTCCTCGCAGAGCCTGCGTTCCGAGCGGATGCCAAGACAATATCCAACCAGCAGCATGCGGATCAGCAACTCTGGATCGATAGATGGGCGGCCTGTGTGGCTGTAAAATCCCGACAGATGTTTGCGGATGCTGCTCAGGTCTACGAAACGGTCAATCGACCGCAGCAGGTGATCTTGAGGCACATGATCGTCGATGGAGAACTCATAAAAGAGTGCGCCTTGCGTGTGAATCGGCATGCAAAATTGACCCACTTAGGTGGGTTATGAGCGAGTAAAATTGACCCACCTGCCACGTTAACA
>CANNCP010000009.1 GCA_947503145.1 uncultured Roseovarius sp. | reverse complement strand
CTTGCTCGAACGCAAGGGTATGATCATGAACCACAAGAAGCTGTATCGGCTCTATCGAGAGGAAGGGCTCTCGGTGACCGGGTCCGCAACATCCGGGTTTCGCCTTGCGTGAGAGATCAACCTAGAGGGACTCGTGAGATTTGCGCATACCGATCGCGCCGATGTCGCTAAGACCGAGAACGCAGGACACATTGCGTTCTTGTGACACCCGAAAAATCGCGAACGCGCTGGACGTGGACTCCACGTAGCCATTCGAACCGAACGATTGCAATAGAGTGGCCGAGATGCGGGATTAACCCAAATCTTCGTGTTTACCGATCGCGGCAACCAGTTAAAATAGCCGCCAGCGCAGCGCGAAGAGAAGTGCGTCAACGGGAGGTTTCGACGCCAGGATATGGTCGCGCCAGAATGGTTCCCCAGCGCATCTCGCTGGAAAACCCAGGACTTCGCTATTTAGCAGGACATGAGCTTCGGTGGCTCCCGGGAAGTTCAGCCATTCCTACCCCGGGGACTATGGTGTTGCGCTGGCTTTCGGATCGAAGGCATGGTCTTGATCGCCATGGCTTTCTTGTTCCCAGATCTCACCGCCCAGCTATGTCCCATGATCTGCACTCTAGCTTGCGCGACTGGGCGGTAGAGCGGACGATCTATCCTCGCGAGTTGGTAAGAATGACGCTCGCGCTAATGTTCGAAAGTGACGGGGAGCGCGTATACAGGCGCGCCGACATGGATTGAAAAACGTTCGAAGAACATGGAGGATACGTCTGGGCAATTCTGTCGTTCAGCATTCGATGTCACAGATTGTGCTACAATCACGAGTGATCTCATGATCATACTCCTTCTGCGCGATCACGGCTTCCGTGGTTGCCCAATCAATGAAAGCGCGAGCTCTGGGCAGATACTGGCATCTCTCGGGTCCGACCAGGTAATTGTTCACCGGAGACGGCGGGCAAATGTTCGAGATTCTCACCAGGCTGCCTTCCTTGATTTCCGCATGAACCAGAGAGCTTCGTGCAAGGGCGATTCCCTGGCCTGACTCTGCAGCCTGAAGCGCCATATGCGTGTTATAGAAGTAGGTTCCCTGACCCTCTATGAAGCCTTCATGACCGGCAGCGCGAAACCAGTTGGTCCATGTGGGGACGAACTGGTCGCCCGGACGGTTGAGCAGCAAATGGGGGACGATATCTTCCAGCTTGGGCCGAGGGGCCAGTTTGCGCGCAAGTGTGGGCGAGCACACCTAGATCAATGTTCAGAACGCTGATCCAAGCTTGATAAATCTCAGCCTGCCCAGCACCGATCCTATAGCAACCGATCTCGGGGGCTGTCTCACTCAGCTCAATTGCTGGCTGACCGTATCAATTTCGCAACACCGAGACTTACCGCTCGCTCGCACGTCAGGAATGCGAAGCTTCATGTCGTGGCAATCAGTGGCACTCTAACGCAATATCTTTGGTGGCATGTATGGTGGCATCGCCTCTCCACGAGAGAGAAATCCTATATGAACAAAGGACTTATGCAGTGAGAAGTGGCGGACCGAGGAGGATTCGAACCCCCGACCCCTTGATTCGTAGTCAAGTACTCTATCCAGCTGAGCTATCGGTCCACTGGGGCTGCATCTAGCCGCTGACGTGACGGTTGGCAAGGGGGAATGGGCAGAAAATGACGCCGGTCAGCTGATGTCACCCTTCGGCAGGGTGATCACAAAAGACGTGCCACCCACGCCGGTATGTTCCAGCACCAGATCGCCACCGTGACCGCGCACCAGCTCGGCTGAAATGGTCAGGCCCAGACCGGTGCCGCCTTTGCTGACCCCGCCCTGAAAGGCGACAAAGAGATGCTCCTTTGCCTTGGGCGGCAGGCCGGGGCCGGTGTCGCTGATCCGGATGATCCAGGCATCTGCCGTTTCCTCTGCGGCGACGCTGATTTCACCCGGGCAGCCGCTGGCCACGATCGCCTGGCGCGCATTGCGCACCAGATTGGCCAGCACACGGTAGAGCTGTTCGGGATCGGCCCGCACCGTCAGGCTGGCCGGGATGTCCTCGGCAAAGCTGATATCGCTGCCGCTGGCCGACAGCCGTTCGCTGTCGATCACATCGCTCAGGATATCCTGCAACTTGAAGCGACCCAGCGTTGGTGCTGGTTCCTTGGCCTTGCCATAGGCCAGCGTCGATTCGCACAGATGCACGGCGCGGGTGATTGAATTCACCAGCTTGGGCGCCATGCGTTTCACCGCCGGGTCCTCGGACATCTCAATGCGATCGGTAAAGAGCTGCGCCGAGGTCAGGATATTGCGCAGGTCATGACTGACCTTGGCCACCGCACTGCCGAGCTGCGCCAGACGTTCCTTTTGCTTGAGCGCGCCGGTCAGCTGGGTCTGGAGCAGTTGCAACGTCTCTTCGGCCTCGCGCAGTTCACGGATGCTGGCGGTCGGCTCGATAAAGCCGCGCGCATCCTCGGGGGCCAGCGCGTAGGCCTTCATGGAGCCGACCACCCGCTTGATCGGTTTCACCAGAAACCCGCGCACCGCGAGAAACAGAAGGAACGCGGTGATGACCGAGATCACCGCCGACAACAGCAAGACCCGTAGCCCGTAGTCGATCATCGCCGTGCGCAGCGTGCCGGTCTCCATCGTGATTTCAATCAACAGCCCCGCCATGCGGACCGGCGCGCCGATCACCCGGATCACGCGCGGCTCCGGGTCTGCCAGCCGCAACATCGCATCGCGGATCAGGATCAGTGCCGATGGATCGCGCAGGTCATAGGTGGCCGAGATCGGTGCGGGCATGGGCGAGGTCAGCATCAGTTGCCGCGCCTCGTCGCGCCGCAGAACGACGTTGTAAACGCCGGCGTTACTCAGCAGTTCCTCCTCCAGATCCTTGCTGATTTCTTCGCTGGCCAGTAGCGACAATGATGCAATCTGCGACCGTTCCAGCCGTGACTGCAAAAAGTCTTCGCGAAAGCGCGCGACAGACGGCACAAAGATGAGCACCTCGGCCAGCATCACGAAAACGGCGGTCAGGATCAGGAAACGGCCTGAAAGTGTGTTCATCTCCCCAGCCCTCGCGCCTCCTGCTCAGGGTAGCCAGCGCTGGACCAGGCCCACCACCCGCTTGACCACAAGACTATCAAAGAGCCGGGGCGAGAAATAGGCCCCCGCCGCCCGTTTGTTGATCTCGCCGATTGTCGGGTAGGGCGCGACCATGGCGGCCACGTGTTTCATCTTCATCTTGTTGGCCAGCACCAATGCCCAGAGGTTTATCAGTTCGCCCGCCTGCGCACCCGCGATGGAGGCGCCGACCGGACGGCCCCTGACCACCATGAGCTTGATCAGCCCCGTGGTCTTGCGCTCGGCAATTGCGCGGTCGTTATGGGCGTATTCGAACCGCACGACTTCCAGCCTGTCACCATGCGCGGCGCGTGCCTGCGCTTCGGTCAGACCCACCTGCGCCAGTTCGGGATCGGTGTAGGTAGCCCATGGGATGTGATTCGTGCGCTGCCTTGAAAGCAGTGCAAAGAGCGCGGAGCGGATGATGACCCCGGCGTGATACCCTGCCACATGGGTGAACATCATGCCGCCCGCCACGTCGCCGATGGCATAGACGCGGCCATTGGTGGTCTTCAGGCGGTCGTCCACCTTGATCCCCTGTTTGGTCGTCTCGATCCCGGCGGCATCAAGGTTCAGGCGTTCGGTGTTGGCCTTGCGTCCCACCGCCATCAGCAGATGCGAGCCCTTGAAGACGCGGCCATCCTTGGTCTCGATTTCCATTGCACCGGGTTTGCCGCGGATTTCGGCTGCCAGCGCGTCTTCCGCGATCTCGATCCCCTCGCCGCGCAGCCGGTCCAGCACGATGGCGGCGGTTTCGGGATCATCCTTGCCCAGCGCCTTGTCGCCTTCGATAACCGTGACGCGGCATCCCAGCCGGATATGCGCCTGCGCCATTTCCATGCCAATGGGTCCGCCGCCGATGATCAGCAGATGTTCGGGCCGCTCGCGCAACTGGACAAGCGTCTCGTTGGTCTCGTAGGGCACGGTATCCAGCCCCGGAATCGGCGGCACCAGCGGGGACGACCCGGTGGCAATCACAATGCGCCGCGCGGTGATGACGGCATCGCCTGCCTGTACCTCGGTCGGTGAGATGAACGCGCCGTATTCACGGATCACATGCACACCAAGGCCCTCGAAACGCTCCTGGCTGTCCATCGGTGCGATTGTGTCGATCACCCCCGCCACATGGTCCTTGGCGGCGGCATAGTCGATCTGCGGCACCACGTCCGCCACGCCGAACGCGCTGGCGTTGGCCTGCGCATACGCCGCCTTGCCCGACGCAATCAGCGCCTTGGACGGCACGCAGCCGTAATTCAGGCAATCGCCGCCCATCTTGTGACCTTCCAGCAGGATGACCTTGGCCCCCATCTGGGCCGCACCCGCCGCGACCGACAGACCGCCGGAACCGGCCCCGATCACGAGGATATCTGTTTTCAGCCTGGTCATGGGTCAGAAGCCTTTCCTGCTACGGACAGCCCTGAGGACGATGGGCAGCGCCGCCAGCGCGCTGAGGCCCAGGATCGGGCCGATGATCTGCGGCTCCCACAGCAGGCTCAGATCGGGGTTTTCGCCGCGATCGAACACTTCGCCCAGACCGACACCGATCCAGGTAAAGACCAGCGCACCGGGGATGATGCCCAGCACGGTGGTCATCGCGAAATTACGGAATTTCACACCAACCAGCGCGGGCAGCAGATTGGCCACAAAAAATGGCACCGCCGGCACAAGCCGCAAAAGAAAGAGCACGCTGATTTCGTTTTCGCGCAGCCTCTTGTTGAGCTTCTTCAGGGCGCCCTCGGAGGCTGCCATCTTGGCTGTCAGCGCTCGGCCCAGTCCTGCGCGTGCCGCCAGAAAGATGGCAAACGCGCCCAGCGACGCCGCGAGCACGTTAAATGTCGTGCCCAACGCCAGCCCAAAGAGGAACCCGCCGGTGACAGATGATACACCTGCGCCGGGCAGCGAAAACACGACGACCACGAAATAGAGCGCGATGAATGCCGCAGACATAAGGATGTAATGCGCATCGCGGAACGCCAGCAGCGCCTCGCGGTTTTCGCGCAGTGTCTCGAAACTGAGGTGGTCGCGCAACGTGAACGTGCCGATCACGGCGACGATGAGAATCGCCGTCAGCGGGGCATACCGCAGCAGCTTGTTTCTGGTTTCGGGTCTGGCCTGATCCATACCGACGGGGGTCTTTCCGAGCAATGACATTGATCCCTAGATGACGGGCACGACGGAAAATAGATACCTATATCACGCGCGCTTGATCGACGGTGAAGGTTCAGCCGGATCGCAGCCCCGCACACGCTCATTTTGTAACATCGCAATCCTGATGCCACATGATTTTTGTTGCAAATCGTCTCGCGCGGGTTTGACTTGATCAAAACGGCCCTCTATAGACCGGGCTTCGGATACACACCGGCCCTGCGCGATTCCTATTCCCGCGCCTGCCGCCTGAACAAAAGTCGGAGATGGAGCGATGAAACGCACCTTTCAACCCTCGAACCTGGTACGCAAGCACCGCCACGGTTTTCGCGCCCGCATGGCCACCAAGGCGGGCCGCAAGATCCTGAACGCGCGTCGGGCACGCGGCCGCAAGTCGCTGAGCGCGTAAGCGCCCAGCAGGATTGCACGAATTGACACCGCCGGAGGCCCCCGTCAGCGATGCCGGGACCATGCCTCCGGCGGTTTCGTTGCGCCCGGATGTCACCCAACCGCAGATTATGCGCAAGCGTAGCGATTTTCTGGCCGCTGCCCGCGCACATCGTTGCGGTACCGCCGGAATGATGGTGCAGGCCCGCCGCCGCGACGACGGCAGCGATCTGGTCCGCATCGGATTCACCTGCTCCAAGAAAGTTGGCAATGCCGTCGCCCGCAACCGCGCCAAGCGGCGGCTGCGCGAAGTGGCACGCGCCGTCCTGTCGGATGCCGGGCTGCCCGGCTGGGACTATGTGCTGATCGGTCGCGCCGAAGCCACGGCGGCCCGTCCCTTCGAGCGGCTCAAGGGCGATCTGGAGTATGCGCTGCGCAAATTGCACGCACAGGTGCAGAAATGACGCCGTTCGCCTTTGCCCTGTCGCTGCCGGTGCGCGCCTACCGCCTGCTGCTCAGCCCGTGGGTCGGGCATGGCTGCCGGTTTCACCCCACATGCAGTGCCTACGCGCTGGAGGCGCTGAAGCGTCACGGCGGGATCAAGGGCGGCTGGCTTGCCGCGCGCCGCATTCTGCGCTGCAACCCCTGGGGTGGGTCGGGCGTGGACAACGTGCCGGACTGATCCCGGAGCCCACTCGCGCAACACCGCAAGACGCACCTGACGGACATGGGCACCGATGGCGGCAAGGCGGCTTATACCGCGCCCTCCAACACCTTGAACGGCGCGTTGCTGCTGGCCGCTGGCGGCTCTGGGCTGCTCGCGGAAGCGGGCCAAAGGCTGAAAACGCACCCCTTGCCCGGCACCGTGGAAAGCCCTAAAGCCTGCCTATGCTTGATGATGCAGACGACATTCACCCGCTATTTCACGGTGCGCCCCGCACGACCGAGTTCAAAAAGCTGCGCAAACGCATCCTGCGCCAGACGCGCGAGGCGGTGGAGCAGTATGGCATGGTCTCGGCCACCGCGCGGGATGCCGACGGTGCCCGCGACAAATGGCTGGTATGCCTGTCGGGCGGCAAGGACAGCTATACCCTGCTGGCGGTGCTCTACGAATTGAAGTGGCGCGGCCTGCTGCCCGTGGACCTGCTGGCGTGCAACCTTGATCAGGGACAGCCCGGCTTTCCGGCGACGGTACTACCCGAGTTTCTGGAACGGATGCAGGTGCCGCACCGGATCGAGTATCAGGACACCTATTCGATCGTCATGGACAAGGTGCCGCAGGGTCGTACCTTCTGCGCGCTCTGCTCGCGGCTGCGGCGCGGCAATCTTTACCGCATCGCGCGCGAAGAGGGCTGTAGCGCCGTCGTGCTGGGCCATCACCGCGACGACATTCTGGAAACCTTCTTCATGAACCTCTTTCACGGCGGACGGCTGGCCACAATGCCGCCAAAGCTGGTGAACGAAGAGGGCGATCTCTTTGTCTTTCGGCCCCTTGCCCATGTCGCCGAGGCCGACTGCGAGAAATTCAGCAAGGGTATGAAATACCCCATCATTCCGTGCGATCTGTGCGGCAGTCAGGACGGGCTGCAACGTCAGCAGGTCAAGCAGATCCTCGATGGCTGGGAGGCGCGCAGCCCGGGGCGCAGGCAGGTGATGTTCCGCGCACTGACCAACGCGCGACCGTCGCACCTGCTGGACCCCGCGCTGTTCGATTTCGCAGGTCTGGCGCTGCAACCCGTAAAATTCGATGCAAAATCCGAGGACGTGCCCGACTTGCGTTAAGCGTGTGTTGAGACCCCGTGGCTAGCCTCAAAAGGCGATCTGAGGGGATTTGCTTTATGAACACGCGCCTTATCCCGTATCTGGCCGGGCTGCGACAGTCTTTGCGTCACCGGCTACTGGGTCCCTGCGCGCTGGCCTTTCTGCCTGCATTGGTGCTGGGGGGATTCTGGCTGGGTGGCGAGGAAATGCTGATCATGCTCGCGCTCGGCTATCCGGTCTGCCTGGTCTTCGCCGGTGTCTGGTCAGCCCCGCGGAACAGCGCACGCCGCGTCGAGGATGAAGTGGCGGACCGTGACGGGTTCGAGACGGTGCTCGATCATCGGATGCGGCGGGCGGCCAGTTCTTCGCGCCGGACCGCCTGCATGCTGTTGCAGATCGACGATCATACCGACCTGCCCGAACGCTATGGCACGAACACGACCGAAGCGATGATCGAGACATTGCTGGCGCGGCTGAAATCGGCCCTGCGCGGGCGCGATCAGGTGTGTCGGCTGAATGATGCGCTCTTTGCAGTCTCGATCGCGCCGGTGCGACAGCTTGATCTCGGTGATGCGCTGCATCTGGCCAGCAGGCTTCAGGATGCGCTTGAGGAACCTGTCGCCGTGGATGGCACGGCAGTCTATAATAGCGCCTCGGTCGGTCTGTCGCTCAACGTCAATCTGCGGCACAAGACCGGCAGTGCACTGCTGGACGCCGCCGAAACCGCACTGGCCGAGGCGTTACGGCACGGCCCCTCGGCGATGCGCGCCTACAGTCAGGAAATGCACGCGCCGAAGATCCTTGGCAATACAGGTCTGTCGACCGAAGCGTCCGAGGCACTGGACAACGGACAGATCGGCCCGTGGTTTCAGCCGCAGATTTCCACCGATACCGGACGGGTCACCGGGTTCGAGGCGCTCGCACGCTGGACCCATCCCGAACGCGGCATCATGTCGCCCGCCGAATTCCTGCCCGTACTGGAACAGGCCAGCCGGATGGAACGGCTGGGCGAGGTGATGCTCTATGGGGCGCTCAGCGCGCTCAAGTCATGGGATGCCGGTGGGCTTGATGTGCCACGCATCGGCGTGAATTTCGCACCCGAGGAGCTGCGCAACCCGCTTCTGCTGCAAAAGATCGAGTGGGAACTGGACCGGTTCGAACTCGCCCCGGAACGCCTCGGTATCGAGATACTGGAAACCGTGATGGCCACCTC
This sequence comes from uncultured Roseovarius sp., assembly GCA_947503145.1. Lineage (GTDB taxonomy): Bacteria > Pseudomonadota > Alphaproteobacteria > Rhodobacterales > Rhodobacteraceae > Roseovarius. The sequence goes on along the minus strand of CANNCP010000009.1, from coordinate 171,983 downwards.
GCCCGATGACACCGTCGTGCGCAACATCAGCGGGTTGTCAAAGCTGGGGTGCCAGATCGACCTCGATGATTTCGGAACCGGCCATGCCTCGATCTCGTCGCTCCGGCGGTTCGACGTGCAACGTCTCAAGATCGACCGGTCTTTCGTGATGAAGGTCGACCGCGACCCCGAACAGCAGCGCATGGTTTCGGCCATCCTGCTGATGGCCGAACGGTTGGGCCTCGACACGCTGGCCGAAGGTGTCGAGACCGCCGGAGAGCACGCCATGCTCGCGCAATTGGGCTGCGGCCACGTGCAGGGCTTCGGCATTGGTCGCCCCATGCCGTTCGACCAGACCGGGGACTGGATACGCGCCCATCTGGGAAAACTCGATGAGCCGCTCAGGGTCGGCACGCAAATCGGCTGAGCTCGCCACTGCGTTTCCTCAAGAAATCCGCGTGTATCGAGCGCAATCCGGGGAATCCGCTTGACCTTTGGGTGCACACGTCGTTGAACGCTCCGGACCCAGAAACAGATAAAGTGGCCGCCCGGTATGGACGATCAGAATAAGAACCTCATCCTCGCAACCGCGCTCAGCTTCCTGGTGATCCTGGTCTGGTTCGTGCTGTTCCCGCCGGCAGAGCCTGAGTCGGCCGATCCGGCCACCCAGATCACCGAGGGTGACACGCTGACCGCCCCCACGGCTGCCACACCGGGCGTCGCGTCTGCGCCTGCCGTGACAGGCGGCACCGGGGACACCCCCGCGCCCGAAACCGCGCCAAAACCCACTGATGCGCCCCGGGTCGCCATCGACACCCCCAGCGTCAAGGGCAGCATCTCGCTGCAGGGCGGGCGGATCGACGATCTGTCACTGAAAAACTATCACGAAACGATCGAACCCGGCTCGGATATCGTATCTCTGCTGGCGCCGATCGGCGACATCAATCCCTATTACGCACTCTTCGGCTGGGCACCCGGTCAGGGCCTCGCGCAGGACAAGGTGCCGGGCGCCAATACGCTCTGGACGCAAGAGGGCACCGGGCCGCTGACGCCCGACACCCCGATCATGCTGGCCTGGGATAATAGCGAGGGCCTCACGTTCCGGCGTCAGATTTCGGTAGATGTCGATTTCATGTTCTCCGTCACCCAATCCGTCGAAAACACCAGCGACGCGCCCGCGACGCTCGCGCCTTACGGCATCCTCGCGCGGCACGGCATTCCGCCCGACATCAAGAATTTCTTCATCCTGCATGAAGGCGCCATCCAGATGGTGGATGGCCAACTGACCGAGACCGATTACGACGACTTCGAATCTGCCGGCGAACACAAGACGATTGCGGTCGAGGCAAATGGCTGGACCGGGTTCACCGATCACTTCTGGATGGCCACGCTCATCCCGCAGCCCGGCGCGCCATTCACGCTCAGCACGTTTCAGGATTCACGCCGCGGCATCTATCAGACGACAGTCAAGCAACCCACGGTCACGCTGGCACCCGGTGCGACGGCAACCGCCGATACCCGCCTCTTTGCGGGAGCCAAGGAATGGGACACGATCCGCGCCTACGAGAACGACGATAATGTCGAAGGTTTTCTGGATTCCATCGACTGGGGCTGGTTCTTCTTCCTGACCAAGCCGATCTTTGCGGTGCTGCACTACCTCAACCAGCTGATCGGCAACATGGGCTGGTCGATCATCGCGCTCACCCTGCTGATCAAGGCGGTCCTGCTGCCACTGGCGTATAAATCCTACGTCTCGATGGCGCGGATGAAGGAACTGCAGCCGGAGATGGAGAAGATCAAGGAACGCTCCGGCGACGACAAGCAGGCGATGCAAAAGGCGGTGATGGAGCTCTACAAGAAGGAAAAGGTGAACCCGGCCTCGGGCTGCCTGCCGATCCTGTTGCAGATCCCGATCTTCTTCTCGCTCTACAAGGTGATCTTTGTCACGCTGGAATTGCGTCATGCGCCGTGGATCGGCTGGATTCAGGACCTCAGCGCACCCGATCCGTCTTCGCTCTTTAACCTCTGGGGGCTATTCCCCTGGGCCGCGCCCGAGCCCGGTTCGATCCTGGCGCTGATCTTTATCGGGATCATGCCGCTGCTCCTTGGGATCTCGATGTGGCTTCAGCAAAAGCTGAACCCGTCGCCCACCGATCCCACGCAAAAGATGATCTTTGCCTGGATGCCATGGGTGTTCATGTTCATGCTGGGCAGCTTTGCCAGCGGGCTGGTGCTCTACTGGATCGCCAACAACACGATCACCTTCATGCAGCAATATGCGATCATGCGCAGCCAAGGCTATAAACCGGACGTGTTCGGCAACATCAAGGAAAGCTTCCGCAAGAGCGCGGCACACGAGCCGAAAGCCGATGCAAAGAAGCCTGACAGCAAAAAAACGGGAGACAAGTAGATGCCTAGCATTGTCGCCCTCTGGCGCCACCCGATCAAGGGCCACGGCCGAGAGTCCCTGCAAAGCGTCGAGCTGACCGCAGGCAGTGCGCTGCCGTGGGATCGCCGCTGGGCGGTCACGCATGAGGGGGCGCATGCCGACGGGACATCCTGGGCAAAAAGCGCGAATTTCACCCAGGCCGACAAGGTGCTCGCATTGATGGCGATCACGACGAAATCCGACATGGACGCGGGCACGGTGACGCTGCGCCACCCCGATCGCCCGGATATCACCTTTGACCCGGACAAGGATGTGCAAGCGTTCCTTGATTGGGTGAAACCGTTGATGCCCGAGGATCGCTCGCAATCGGTGAACATCATCCGCGTGCCGGATGTTGCGATGACCGACACCGATTACCCATCCGTGAGCATCGTCAATCTGGCGACCGGTACCGATATCGGGATGCATATGGGACAGGCCCTGTCACCCGATCGCTGGCGCTGCAACATCCATGTTGACGGTTTCGCCCCGTGGGAAGAGCGCGGCTGGCTGGGCAAGACACTGCGCATCGGCGACGTCGAATTCGAGGTGCGCGACCCGATACGCCGCTGTCGTTCCATCACGGCGAATCCTGAAACCGGTGAATTCGACGGTGACACGCTCACGGCGCTGAACGCACATTTCGGTCACCAGGATTGTGGTGTCTACACGGTGGTCAAGACTTCTGGCACGATCCGTGTCGGAGACGAAATCGAGATTCTATGACCGCCCTGCCCTTTCCCATCGCTCAGGCCGCTGACGAATTCAGCGCCGAGCGTGGCCGGTTACTCTTTGCCGGGCAGACCGAATTCCTCAAGGGCGTGGTTGCCATGTCGGGCCTGCCGCCGGGCGACCGGATAGAAGTGTGCTTTGCCGGGCGCTCGAACGTCGGCAAATCGTCGCTGATCAACGCGCTGACCGGCCGCAAGGGGCTGGCGCGCGCATCGAACACGCCGGGACGCACGCAGGAGATCAACTTTTTCACGCTTGGCGGTGACAAGCACTACCTCGTGGACCTGCCCGGCTATGGCTATGCAAACGCCCCGGTCGAGGTGGTCCAGAAATGGCAGCGCCTGCTCAAGAGCTATCTCGCCGGGCGTCAGAACCTGCGCCGCGCCTTTGTGCTGATCGACGCCCGTCACGGGGTCAAGTCGGTGGACGAAGAGATCATGGGCCTGCTGGACAGCGCCGCCGTGACCTTTCAATGCGTGCTGACCAAGGCCGACAAGATCAAGGAAAAGGAGCGCGATCAGGTTCTGGCCCAGGTGCGCGGCGCTCTGGCCAAACACCCCGCTGCCTTCCCCGAGATCGTCCTTACTTCCAGCGAGAAGGGCGAAGGGATCAGCGTCTTGCGCAGTATTATCGCCACGCTCGAATAGCGCCCTTGCGTGCTGCGGCCTCGAAGGGGATAACCTTGGGGTATAAGGGACCTCAGGATGAAGAAACGTGACATGAACCGCGACTGGATCGCCACCGCCCGCACGCTGTCAGAGGCGCTGCCCTACCTGCAACGCTATGACGGCGCCATCGTCGTGATCAAGTTCGGCGGCCATGCGATGGGCGACGACGACGCGATGGAGACCTTTGCCCGCGACATTGTGCTGATGCGCCAGGTCGGGGTGAATCCGGTGATCGTGCATGGCGGCGGCCCAATGATCAACGAGATGCTGACCAAGCTCGACATCAAGTCCGAATTCGTGAACGGCAAGCGTGTGACCGATGCGGCCACGATGGAAGTCGTCGAAATGGTCCTGTCGGGGCGCGTGAACAAGCGGATCGTGCAGGCGATAAATGCCCAGGGGGGCCGCGCCGTCGGCCTGTCGGGCAAGGATGCGAATCTGATGATGTGCGAGCCTGCCGACCCTGCGCTGGGGTTCGTCGGTGTGCCCAGCACGATAGACACGGGCATTCTGCATACGCTCTTTCGCGATGACGCGATCCCGGTGATCGCCCCGCTCGGGGCCGGCGCGAATGGCGAGACGTTCAACATCAATGGCGACACGATGGCAGGCGCCATCGCCGCAGCGCTCAAGGCCGACCGGCTGCTGCTGCTGACGGATGTGGACGGGGTGCGCGACGCTGCCGGTGTCGTGGTGACAGACCTGACCGCAGACCAGATACGTCAGATGACCGCAGATGGCACGATCGCGGGCGGCATGATCCCCAAGACCGAAACCGCGCTGGCCGCGATCGAAGGCGGGGTGCGCGCGGTTGTCATCCTCGATGGGCGTGCGCCCAACGCGCCACTGCTGGAACTGTTTACCGAACATGGTGCCGGGTCGATCATTCGCAAAGGCTAAGGCCAGATCAGGCCAGGGGGCATTGCCCGAAAACCAGCCCAACGTGATCAAAACGTGACAGAGTATCATTGCATATTCCGGTCCACGCCCTACTCTCGGCCCATACAACAAGAAGCGATCATCAGGCTCTGCACCTTCCTCGCGTCCTTGGCCAGCAATTGCTGGCCATCGGCCTGTAGGGCAGGATGAACGTCCGTCAAGACCGGGGGCGAGCCTATGGCTGCCGTTTCACAAGAATTGACCTATGATCTGGTCTGTGCCGCTGCCGCCCACCACCGGCTTAGCGTCATGGGTGGGCTGTACGAAGACGGCGGCACGCTGATGCTGCTTGGGCCGGGGCGTGGCTTCTGGGGTCATTTCCGCACCAGCCATGAGATGCACGATGGGGCACCCGATCCGGTGGATCGCTGGTCAACGCGGGTCATTGGCGCGATGGCAGCCACCCTCGGGGCCGAGGCGATTTTTCCCTTTGGCGGACCACCCTACCAGCCGTTCCTGAAATGGGCGATGCAAACCGGCCGCGCCTGGCAGAGCCCGGCGGGCATGCTGGTGCATGACGAGGCCGGGCTGATGGTGTCCTATCGCGGCGCGCTGCGCTGGCCCGGGCAGATCGCACTACCGGCACCGCCTGCCGCGTCGCCCTGTGCGATCTGCGCGGACAAACCCTGTATGACCGCCTGCCCCGTGGATGCGCTGAGCGCCGAAACCGGCTATGATGTGGCTGCCTGTCACGGCTACCTGGATACGGACGCGGGCCAGGACTGCATGACCAGCGGCTGCCTCGCGCGCCGCGCCTGTCCTGTCAGCCAGCGTTTCGATCGTGACCCGGCGCAATCAGCGCTGCACATGCAGAGCTTTCACCCATAGGCGCCTTGCGTTTGATCCTGATGCACCACGCCAAATCCGGCTGGGACAGCCCCGCCCGGAACGATCACGCGCGGCCCTTGAACGCGCGCGGTCGCAGCCTGGGTGTCTGGCTGCGCAAAGCGGGGTACGTGGCGGATTTTCCGATTTCGGATTGGGGGGATTTTACGTTCGGGTCAGGCAGCGTGGTCGATTTCGTCACGCCACGTGAGTGGACCCAATAACGCAGGGTGGGGTTGCGCCCACCCTGCGCCGGTTTCAGTGCCCCAGAATCTGGCTGAGGAACAGTTGCGTGCGATCGGATTGCGGGTTGTTGAAAAACTCCTCCGGCTCGTTCTGCTCCACGATCTGGCCCTCATCCATAAAGATCACGCGGTTTGCGACCTGACGGGCAAAACCCATCTCGTGGGTGACGCAGATCATGGTCATGCCCTCTTCGGCCAGCTCGATCATGGTGTCGAGAACCTCTTTGATCATCTCGGGGTCGAGCGCCGATGTCGGCTCGTCAAACAGCATGATGTGCGGGCGCATGCACAGCGAGCGGGCGATGGCCACACGTTGTTGCTGGCCACCCGACAACTGGCCGGGATATTTGTCGGCCTGTTCGGGAATCTTCACCTTTTTCAGGAAATGCATCGCCGTTTCCTCGGCTTCCTTCTTGGGGGTCTTGCGCACCCAGATCGGGGCCAGCGTGCAGTTTTCCAGAATGGTCAGATGCGGAAAGAGGTTGAAGTGCTGAAAGCACATGCCGACCTCCGAGCGGATCTTGTCGATGTTCTTGAGGTCCGACGACAGCACAGTGCCATCGACTTCGATCCTGCCTTTCTGGTGCTCTTCCAGCGCGTTCACGCAGCGGATGAGGGTCGATTTACCGGACCCCGACGGCCCGCAGATAACGATACGCTCGCCCCGGTAGACGGTCAGATCAATGTCGCGCAGCACATGAAAGCTGCCATACCATTTGTTCATGTTCTGGATCGAGATTGCAACCTCGTCCGACACCTTCAGTTTTTTTGCAATTACAGTCATATCTCTGACCTCCTTTAACGGTGATCGGTGGCAAGACGACGCTCAAGCCACTGCGAATATTGGGAAATACCGTAGCACGTGATGAAAAACAGGACTGCAGCAAAGCTGAACAGTTCCCAGTACACGCCATTCCAGTCCGTAGAGGCCAGGATCGGGCCACGGATCATGCCGACAAGGTCGAACATCGTGATGATCGAAACCAGCGTCGTATCCTTGAACAGGCCCACCGACACGTTCACGATTCCGGGGATCGAGATCTTGAGCGCCTGGGGCAGAATGATCAGCCGCATCGCCTGCGCATAATCGAGCCCCAGTGAATTGGCCGCCTCGTACTGTCCCTTGGGCAGGGCGGCCAGGCCACCCCGGATCACCTCGGCGATATAGGCCGAGGCGAACATGGTGATCATGATGATCACCCGCAGGATCAAGTCAAACGTGGTGCCCGGCGGCAGGAAGTAGGCCAGAACCACGTTCGCCACGAAAAGCAGCGTGATCAGTGGCACACCGCGGATGAACTCGATGAACACGACGCTGATCCACCTGATCAGAGGCATCGACGATTGCCGCCCCATCGCCAGCGCAATCCCCAGAGGCAGCGACAACGACACGCAAACCACCCCGAGGATCATGTTCAACATGAAGCCGCCCATGTCACGCGATTGCACCGGCTCCAGTACACCAATGTCACTCAGAGTGATTGCACTCGCGCCACCATCCGCAATCGCAATTCCTAAAAGTAACGCAATTCGAAACATTAATGCTGGCGCGATTACTGCCCACCAAACGACGAATAGTAATAGGGCGGAACCAACGGCTATTATTGGCTCAGTGTTTTTTCTCAACAACAAATAAGCAACGAGTGCTGCCGCCGCTCCTAAGGCGTTCGCAATTAGCCCCGGACCGGAAAAAAGAGTGCTGCCTTCAGCGCTCATCAAATAGCCAGACAACCACCACACCACCAGCGCCGCTACGATCCCGCCGAAGAAACCCGCGGCGAAGTTGTGCTTGCCGTAGACGTCGAAGATCACGTAACCCGCAACAAAGCCGAGCGCGGCAAAGGCCGGGCTCCAGATCGTGCCGCCCCAGATCAGCCAATAGGCCAGAAACGGATAGATTGCGGTGAAAATCAATAGCTTGCGCGGCAGATCAAAGAACAGCACCGGCGCGGCGGCGACAAACAGCAGGATAAAGGCGATACCCGGGCGCCAGTAATACTCGTCGGGATATTTGAACCCAAAGAGTAGCTGGTTCCACCGCTCCGCCAGGACCGCGAAGCACGCAGCACTGCGTCCTTCCAGAATATCGCGACATTCCGCGAGGCTGTCAGCCGCCCATATGCCGCCCAATATCCACGGCAGGGTCGCGGTGAGCAACAGGTAGATGAAATAGATCGCCGCTATGGTCAGCAGGGCATTGGCCCAGGTCGCGAACAGGTTCTGCCGCATCCAGCCGATCACGCCGGCCTCTGTCACGGGTGGCGGGGCGGGCGGGAGCGCCGATTCACGAACGAAGGCGACGGAATGTGCGTGTGCTTCTGACATTGCTCAGCGCTCCTTCAGTTGCATGGCGTTGTTATAGACGTTCATCACTGCCGAAATGCTCAGCGAGATGATCAGATAGAACAGCATCAGCAGAAGCACGCATTCGATCGCGCGGCCCGTCTGGTTCAGCGTGATGCCGCCCAGTGTCGCCGTGATGTCCGCATAACCTACCGCGATGGCGAGCGAAGAGTTCTTGGTAATGTTCAGATATTGCGAGATCAGTGGCGGGATGATCACCCGCAGCGCCTGCGGCAGCACCACCAGGTTCATGATCCGTCCCGGGCGCAGACCCAGCGCGGCCGCGGCCTCTGTCTGGCCCTTGCTGACGGCAAGGATACCGGCGCGGACGTTCTCGGCGATGAAGGCACCGGTATAGACGGACAAGGCAAGCCATAGCGCGATCAGCGGCGCGCCGATCTGGATGCCGCCGCGCAGGTTGAACCTGTTGGCGAGCGGATCAGGCATATCGAGCCCGATAGGCTGGCCCATCACGAAGAATGCCAGGATCGTCGGCACCACAAGGATCAGCAGCGACGGCCACCCCGTCGGCAGCAGCCTGCCGGTGTCGAACAGCAGCTTCTTGGCATAGGACCGGTAGGCGAACACGGCCACGATGGACGCGATGAACGTACCCACAACGATCATTGATCCGGGGCCCCACAAAGGTGCCGGCACATAGATGCCGCGGTTGGTAAAGGCGAACATGCCCAGGGTCAGGGCGCGTTCCGGATCTTCCCCCAGATAGATGCGTGCGCCCGGAAGCGAGACGGTGATGACCCCATAAAAGATCAGGATCCAGATCAGCACCGGAATGTTGCGGAAAATCTCGACGTAACCGGACATCAGCTTGCGCACGAGCCAGTTGTTGGACAGGCGCAGCACGCCCGCGAACACCCCCAGAATGGTCGCAGTGACGCAGCCGAGGACGGCAACAAGCAAGGTATTGATGATTCCGACCCAGGCCGCCTGAAGGTGGGGCGACTGGCTGTTGTAAGAGATCAGCGTCTGGTTGATGTCATACCCGGCTGGATCGCCGAGGAAGTCATAGCTGATGTTCAGACCCGCCGCAGCAAGGTTCGCCATCAGGTTCGAGGCCAGATAGGAAATGGCCATGATCAGCAGGATAAGCGCAATCGCCTGAAACGTCAGCGACCGGTACCGCTTGTCGTTGATCAGCATCGACAGACGGAACGACTCCTTGGGAGGGTCGGTGAGTACGGTCATGTGGTTGTATCCCCGTTTTCCGGCCCGTTTTTATTTTGGGTCAAATGCCCTGAGCCTGGATTTCTCTTAGTCTAAAGCGCGAAGGGCGCGGACTATGCCGCGCCCTTCTTTTAGGTGTCGTTCTTAGCGGAAGGGAGGCGAGTAGAGCAGGCCACCATCGGTCCACTGCGCGTTCAGGCCGCGCGCCAGACCAATCGGGGTGTTCTCGCCGATGTTCTTCTCAAAGATTTCACCGTAGTTGCCACCGGCCATGATGGCCTTCGTAGCCCAGTCAGCGTCGAGGCCCAGCATCTCACCCAGGTTACCCTCGGTGCCCAGCAGGCGGTTCACTTCGGGGCTGTCGCCAGCCTTTGCCGACATCTCGGTGACATTGGCACTGGTGATGCCCATCTCTTCGGCGGCGATCAGCGCATTCAGCGTCCAGCGCACCGTGTCACCCCATTCGTTGTCGCCGTGACGCACGAGTGGGCCGAGCGGCTCTTTCGAAATGATTTCGGGCAGGATCACGTGATCACCGGGTTTCTCGAACGCGGCACGCAGCGAGGCCAGGCCAGATGCGTCGGTGGTATAGGTATCGCATGCACCGGCCAGGTACTGTTGCTGACCCTCGGCGCTGGTTTCAATCGGAACCGGCTCGTAGCTGATGTTGTTCTTGCGAAAGAAATCCGCCAGGTTCAGCTCTGTCGTAGTGCCCGTCTGGATGCAGACGGTCGCGCCGTCCAGCTCCTTGGCGGAGCTTACGCCCAGCGCCTTGGGCACCATGAAGCCCTGACCATCGTAGTAGTTGGTGCCGATGAATTCGAACTTCAGATCGACGTCGCGGCTGAAGGTCCATGTGGTGTTGCGCGCCAGCATGTCGATCTCGCCAGAGGCCAGCGCGGTAAAGCGTGTCTTGCCTGTGGTGGGGACAAATTCGACAGCGTTCGCATCGCCCAGAACCGCCGCAGCAACTGCGCGGCAGACACCAACGTCGAAACCCTGCCAGACGCCATTGGCATCGGGTGCGGCAAAGCCCACCAGACCGGTGGTTACACCGCAATTCAGCGTGCCCCGGGCTTTGACATCGTCCAGCGTCCCTGCCGCGGCAGCGCCAGCAGCAAGACCGGCAACTGTCAAAGCGCCAAGAAATACGGATTTTTTCATGTTTACCTCTTCCTGATTATCCACCCTTTGAGAGGGGGTGGTTTACACGGCCTCACAGGTCGAGACCGGAATGAAACGTAAGAGGGATGGACCCCCTCAGCGGTGCTAAGTGTGGCTGCAATCATTCTCAAAGGTCAAGAGCCGCAGCGTGAAAAATGCTGATTCCACCTGCGGACTGACCATTGATTCAGGATAGTGGATGCGCTTCGTCTGCAGCCCGGCTCAGATCAAAAAACCGTTTGGCATGTAAAAATGCCTCAGCCTTGTGCATCGCCAGCGCGGTCGCCTCTTCGTCCTCGCCCCAGATCTCGGCCTGCCAGTCCTCATCAATACGCGAAGTTTTCCAGAGGTTATCAATCGGTTGTGCATCCCGGATCGCGGCCAGCCCGATCACCAGAGAACCCGAGAGGCTGACCAGATCATGCAGCGCTGTCAGGGCGAAATTATCTTGCGCGTGCACCTCGGCGCGCAGTTTTTCCAGTGCTGCCCCATCTTGTGGGTGGTGCATCACGCCTGCATGCACCCCAAGGCGCACCCCAAGGGCCGATTCGGCCCAATCCAGCAACGGATCCCACGCCGCCGCCTGTCGCGCCACCAGTTCCACCGGTGAGACGGCGCGATAGCACAGCAGATCGCTGTCGCCATAGTCTGCGATCATCTCCGCCACGGCACCATGCTGATGGTTGACCTTCTCCAGCGCGGAATTGGCCGATCGGGTGATCGGCATCGTGTTCGGGTTGATCTCCGCGCCCTGTGCGTCCCATTCCGCAGCGATGGCCTCGGCCATGGCGCGGGTCGGCACGATCAGCCGCGTCTTGCCCGGCGTATTGACCGGCCGCGCATCGAGCGCCACACCGTGGCCGCCCGGCTCTTCTGTCGCTTTCGCCCGGGTCCAGAACCGCTTGGCCTTCCATTCGCTCATGTTGTGGTCTCCAACAACGTCTCCAGCGCATCCGGCAGATCGGCGAAACGGTCTATCACCACGTCTGCAGCGCCAAGTGCAGAGGTCGGATGATACCCCCAGCTGACTCCGATGGCGGCAACGCCTGCGGATTTCGCCATTTCCATATCATAGCTCGTGTCACCAATCATCACGGCGGCACGTGAATCGACGCCGGTTTCTGCCAGCGCCGCCGCGATCATCGCCGGATGCGGTTTCGAGGGATGAAAATCGGCCACCTGCTGTGTAATAAACATACCCGTCAGATTGTGCCCCTCCAGCAGCTTGTCCAGCCCCCGGCGCGACTTGCCCGTCGCCACGCCCAGCAGCGTTTCGGGATCCGCATGCAGCGCCTCAAGAGCCGCCTGCGCACCGGGGTAAAGCGGCGAGGATTGCGCCGCACCCGTGGTGATGCGCAGCGCCATATAAGCGTTCTTGTATCCCTCCACCAGTCGCACATGGGCATCCACAGGCAGATCAGGTGCCAGCCGCCCCATTGCCACGTCGAGCGACAGACCGACGATATTCAGAATATCAGTGCTTGCCGGGACCGGCTCGCCCATACCGTCAAAGGCATGGGTCATGGCAGCGATGATGTCGCTCTGGCTGTCCACCAGCGTACCATCCACATCGAAAATCACCAGACGCAAGGGACGGCTCACAGCTCTTCCTCGTCAAACGGATCGATCGGAACATCCTTGGCGGACCACTGGAACAGCTCCCATGTATGCGCCATGTGCGCGGGCATCGGCGCCGTGAGGTGCAGCACGTTCTTTGTTGCGGGATGCTCGATGATCAGGCTGCGCGCGTGCAAATGCAGCTTTTTCGACACGTCGCCACCCAGTTGCGCACCCCAGCCATCGCCGAGATTCTCCTGACCCGACCCGCCATATTTGCCGTCGCCGACAATGGGGTGTCCCAGTTCGGCCATATGCGCGCGCAACTGATGGGTGCGCCCGGTGATCGGCACCAGCGCCACCCAGGCGGTACGGCTGCCTGCCGCCTCCAGCACTGCGTAATCGGTGGTGGCGTGTTTCGCGCCGGGCGTCGCGTCCACTTCGCGCGGATGCAGGCAATGCATCTTTTCGCCCTCGCCCTTGGCCCCGTGTCCGGGTGCCTTGACCAGCCCGTATTTTACGGTGCCCATACGCGGGTTCGGCACACCGGCGACCGCTGCCCAGTAGATCTTGCGCGTGGCGCGGTGGCGAAAGGCCGCCGTCAGCCCCCTGGCCGCCTCGCGAGTGCGCGCCAGCACCAGAACACCCGAGGTGTCCTTGTCCAGCCGGTGCACGAGGCGCGGTTTTTCCTCAAGACCAAAGCGCAGCGCCTCGGACAGGCCATCGACATGGCGCGTCTGCTTTGATCCGCCCTGCACCGGCAGGCCGGGGGGCTTGTTCAGCGCGATCACATGATCGTCGCGGTAGATGACGCAGGCGCGGATCATCTTGGCATCGGCATCCGACACCTGCGCGCGGCTCTGGGCCTGGGTCTCGGCCTCATCCGGCAGGGGCGGGACCCGCACGAGCTGACCTACCTCCAGACGTGTTGCCGGTTTCACGCGCTTGCCATCAACGCGGAACTCGCCCTTTCGACACAGTTTTTCGATTCGCCCATGGCTCAGATGCGGGAATTGCGCACGCAGCCAGCGGTCAAACCGCTGATCGCCGTCATCTTCTCCGATCCGGATCTTTTGCACCCGTCTCATGCCCATATTCCTCGTGCCATCATTACCCCAAGCGTCAATGCCGCAATCGACGCTGTCACCGACACCGCCACATACCCCGCCGCCGCCAGTGGCTGACCGCGCTCGAACAAGGTGAGCGCGTCAAGCGAGAACGCCGAAAACGTGGTAAATCCCCCTAGAAGTCCGGTCATCACCAGCGGGTTCAAATGCCCCGCGCCGCGATGCAAGGACCAGACCACAAACAGCCCCATCAGGAACGAGCCTGATATGTTCACCATCAGTGTCGCCAAAGGAAAGCCATGCCCTGTCACGCGCCCCACCATCAGCCCGGTGCCAAAGCGCAACATGGCCCCGATGGCGCCGCCCAGAGCGACCAGAAGAAAGCTTGCGATCATATCTGCGTCTGTCGCGCGGGGGGCGTTGGTTGTCAAGTTGGGCTGCAGCTTCACAAAGCCCGTGCAAATCCACTGTTACGCCCGACGGGTGGGCGCTACCATCGCGTCCGAATGTACCGAAAGAACCATCATGCCCGATCCTGCTACCCTGCTTCGCTCACTCTTTGATCGCGCGGTCGAAGTGGCCGACCCGATGCGCAGCCTTGCCACCGCCCTCCCATCCAGGCCCGGCGGGCGGCTTGTGGTGGTCGGCGCGGGCAAGGCCTCGGCGCGGATGGCCGAGGCGGTCGAGGCTGAATGGGGCCCGTGCGAGGGGCTGGTGATCACCCGCTACGGCTATGCCCGGCCCTGCGCAGGCATCCAGATCGCCCAGGCCGCGCATCCTGTGCCCGACGCGGCCGGCCTGCAGGCCACGCGTCGCATGCTGGACCTGTTGGAGGGGCTGGGCGAGAATGATTTCGTGCTGGCACTCATCTCTGGCGGCGGCTCTGCCCTGCTGACCGCACCGGCCAAGGGGATCACGCTGGCCGAGAAGCAGGCTCTGACCGATGCGCTGCTGGCCAGCGGTGCCCCGATCAGCGTGATCAACGGTATCCGTAAACAGATATCGGCGGTCAAGGGCGGCAAGCTGGCCGCCGCCGCATATCCCGCACGCATGCTGGCACTGATGATCTCGGACGTGCCCGGCGATGATCCCGGCGACATCGCCAGCGGGCCGACAGTGGGCGATACCGGCGACGCCGCGCAGGCGCTGGCCGCATTGACGCGCTGGAGCGTCACGCCGCCCGCCTCGATAGACGCCTATCTGCGCGCGGGTGGAGCGCCGCTGCCCCCGGACGATGCGCGCCTCTCCCGCGTCAAGAACATGATTTATGCGGCACCCGCGCAATCGTTGGCCGCCGCCGCCCGGCTGGCAAACGCAGCGGGCATCGACGTGCAGATCCTCGGCGCGGCACTCGAAGGCGAGGCGCGCGACGTGGCCTGCGCCCATGCTGCCGCCGCGCTGGAACGGCAGGCGGCGCTGGTTCCGGGCGCACACCCTCTGCTGTTGCTGTCAGGGGGCGAACTGACGGTCACGCGGCGCGGCGACGGCATCGGCGGGCCGAACGCGGAATACGCGCTGGCGCTGGCGATTGCGCTGAATGGCGCACCGGGCATCGACGCCATCGCCTGCGATACCGACGGCGTCGATGGGGCCGCCGAGGTGGCAGGCGCCCTGATCGGTCCCGAAACACTGGCCCGCGCCGCGGCTGCGGGGCTTGATCCGGCGCAGGCACTGGCCGACAATGATGCGCATCGCTTCTTTGGGCAGATCGGCGGGCAGGTCGTCACCGGCCCGACGTTGACCAACGTAAACGACTTTCGCGCCCTGCTGATCGCCCCGCCGGTCCACGGGTCGGTTTAAATTTACCCGGCGCGTTCCTATATATCATTCATCAGTCTGACGGACGCCAACCACCCGCCGCACATAGCCAGAGGGCAAGCATTTGATCACTCGCCGCTCCTATCTTGTCGCCGCTGCCGCCGCGCTGCTGCTTGCGCCCGGCATCGCCCATGCCCAGGAGATACGCCTGACCGCGCCAGAGATCACCGCGCTTCTGACCGGTAACACCATCGTCGGCGACTGGGATGGCGCGCCCTACAAATCCTATTTTGCGCCTGATGGCATGACGATCTACCTCCCCGAAGGCGGCAGCCCCGAACAGGGCAAGTGGCGGGTTAATCAGGCAAATGACGAATATCAGAGCTGGTGGGAACATACCGGCTGGACCAGCTACAGCATCGTGCGCACCGCCGATGGACTGGCCTGGGCCTATGGCAATGCGCGTCAGAAGTTTACCGTCCAGAACGGGCGCACCATCAAGTGACGACACCGTCGCCGATGTGCTCCAGAAGCGTGATCACCGTATCGCCATAGCGGCGCTGATCAACCTGCGACAGGCCAGCGGGCGGTGCAAGTGCCGCGCCTTCCTCCCAGACCACCAGCGCGCCGGGGGCCAGCCAGCCGCCGCGCAATGCCGCTTCCAGCGTCTGCTCGCCCAGACCGCGCCCATAGGGCGGATCGAGAAAGATCAGATCAAAAGGCGCGGCATCCACCACACCGATTCGCCGCGCATCGCGGCGCAGCACCCGGCAGTCAGCCTCCGCCCGGCACAGCGCAATGTTCTGGTCCAGCAGGCCCAGCGCCTTGCGTCCGCTCTCGACAAAGGTGACATGTGCCGCGCCGCGCGACAACGCCTCCAGCCCCAGCGCCCCCGTGCCTGCAAATAGGTCCAGCACCCGCGCGCCCGACTGCGGCGCGTCATGGGCATTGCCCAGCACATTAAAGAGGCTCTCGCGCACCCGGTCCGCCGTCGGGCGCAGCTGCGCAGCCGCGTCCCCCTTGCCGACCGAGGCGAGCCGCCGCCCGCGAAACGCGCCGCCGATGATCCTCACCCGCGCAGCAGCGTCTTCAGATCCGTTGCGGTATCGGCCACCGCCTCGGGATCGGGCGATTTGCCCGCTTCGATCAGGCGCTTGCCGACCATGTAGGCGCGCGGCTCGTTCATCGCGTCCACCGCCAGCAGCTGTGCGCCCTTGTAGTACCAGAACGAGGTCGCCCCTTCGGCATCCCCCGGCCGGGTCACGATCCGGTCATAGCCAGTATTGAGGCCCGCAATCTGCAGCTTGACATCATACTGATCCGACCAGAACCAGGGCTGCGGCACATAAGTCCTTTCCGCCCCCATGATGTTCTCGGCGACACATTCGGCCATGTCGATGGCATTGGGCACGCTTTCCAGCCGGATACGTCCACCATTATACGGGAAAGAGGCGCAATCGCCCGCGGCCCAGATTACCGGATCGCTGGTCTGACCCAGCGCGTTCACCTTGATGCCGTTCTCGATCATCAGGCCGGACATTTCGGCCAACGTCGTGGCGGGCGTGATGCCGACGCCGACGATGACGAAATCCACTGCCAACTCGGTGCCATCGCTCAGCCGGGCACCGGTCACGCTGCCCTCGCCCAGCAACGTCTCCAGTCCCAGCCCCTCGCGGATATCGACACCGTGCACGATGTGCAGCGCGCGAAAGTAATCCGACGTCTCGGGGGCTGCGACCCGTTGCAGGATGCGGTCCGCCATCTCGACCAGAGTGACCTTCAGACCCTTGCTGGCCGCCACCGCCGCCGCCTCCAGCCCAATATAGCCGCCGCCGACGATCAGCACATGTTTCGCGGGCATGAAACGCGGTGCCATTGCATCCACGTCCGCGAGGTCGCGCACCACGAACACGCCATCCAGATCGCCACCCACCGCAGCGGGCAGGCGCCGCGGCACCGAGCCGGTCGTCAGCACCAGATGATCGTAGGGCAGGTGCCGGTCGCCCACTGTGACAGCCTGACCCGCGCGGTCGATCGCTGTCACCTCCTGGCCCAGATGCAGGTCAATCCCGTTCTCGGCATAAAAGCTCTCGGGCCGCAGATAAAGCCGCTCCAATGCCATCTCGCCCAGCAGGTATTTCTTGGACAGGGGCGGGCGCTGATAGGGCGGGGCGGCCTCTTTGCCGATGAGTGTGATCTGCCCGTCAAAGCCCGTATTGCGCAGCTTCGCCACCAGTGACGACCCTGCCTGCCCGGCCCCGATCACAACGACATTGGTCATCCCGCCCTCCTGCTGATTTAAAGAGTTAACATCTGCTGCATAAATCCTATATCTAAAGCAACGCTAACCGCAATTGACAGACAGGATACGACAATGACCATCACCAAAGGCGACAAGCTTCCGGCCTCCACCCTCCTGGCAATGGGCGCAGACGGCCCGGCACCGGTCGATCTGGCCGACAAACTGGCCGGACGCAAGGTGGTGATCTTTGCCGTGCCGGGGGCCTTCACCCCGACCTGCCACTCTTCGCATGTGCCCAGCTTTGTGCGTACCAAGACCGACTTTGACGCCAAGGGCGTGGATGAAATCATCTGCATCAGCGTCAATGACCCCTTCGTGATGAAGAACTGGGGCGAAGCCACCGGCGCCACGGACGCAGGCATCACCATGCTCGGCGATCCCGAGGCAACCTTTACCAAGACACTCGGGCTGGAATTTTCGGCCCCGCCCGCAGGCCTCATCAACCGATCCAAACGCTATGCGATGGTCGTCGAAGACGGCACCGTGACCGTGCTGCAAGCCGAAGAAAATCCCGGCGTCTGCGACGTCTCTGGCGGCGAGGCACTGCTCGCATCCCTCTAAGGTAGCATACCGGGCGTCCCCCGCCCTTGTTTCTTCTTGCCGTAAATATCCTGGGGGCAGCGTTGGATTTCTCTGAAATCCGGCGCGGGGGGCAACGCCCCCCTCTCACCCCACTACCCGGCGAGCGTGTCCATCTTGCGCGCCAGCTTGGCGTCGAGCGCACTCAGCCCGCCCACGTCATGGGTGCTCAGCGTAACCTCGACCCGGTTATAGACGTTGAACCACTCGGGATGATGGTTCCACTTCTCGGCCCAGATCGCCGTGCGGGTCATGAACCCGAACGCGTCGGCGAAATCCGCGAACTTGTAGCCCTTGCAGATCGCATCGCGCCCCTCCACCATCGCCCAGCCACTCTCCAGCAGCGGTGCCAGCATCGTGGCGCGTGCGGTATCGCTCAATTTCTCGGTCACAGGTTGTCCTCCACCTTGATCTTACGGAACGGGCCATAGGCGGTCAGGATATCGATCTCCTGATCCACCGCATCCTTTTCGGCCTCCAGATAGTGCGCCACCGCCTCGGCAAAGCCCGGATCGGCCAGCCAATGCAGCGAATGTGTGGTGACCGGCAGATAGCCGCGCGCCAGCTTGTGCTCACCCTGCGCGCCGGCCTCGACGCGGGCCAGACCATGAACAATAGCATAGTCGATGGCCCGATAATAACACAGTTCGAAATGCAGGCAGGGATGATCCTCGATACAGCCCCAGTACCGGCCAAAGAGCGCCTGCGCCCCGATCACGTTCATCGCACCCGCCACCGCGCGCCCGCCCCGCAGCGCCAGCACCAACAGGATATCATCGCGCAGCGTATCCTGTGCGATGTCGAAAAACGCCCGCGTCAGGTAGGGCGTGCCCCACTTGCGTGCACCAGTATCCTGGTAGAACTGCCAGAATGCATCCCAATGTTCCGGCTTGATCGCGTCGCCCGTCAGCGCCACGATCTCACCACCGAAATCCTGCGCGGTCCGGCGTTCCTTGCGGATGTTCTTGCGCTTGCGCGCGTTCAGCTGCGCCAGAAATCCGTCAAAATCCTTATAATCTGCATTCACCCAGTGAAACTGCTGACTGCGGCGCGGCATCAGGCCCGCCCCGGCACCCGCTGCCGCCTCGTCTGCGGTGCAGAAAGTGACATGCAGCGATGACAGGCGATGCCGTTCCGCCATCTGCACAGCGCCCTGCACCAGCGCCGCGCGGCCCACGTCTTCGAACCCGGGCCGGGTCAGGAACCGCCGCCCGGTGACCGGGGTAAAGGGCACAGCGATCTGCAGTTTGGGATAGTAGCGCCCGCCTGCGCTCTCATAGGCATGTGCCCAATTGTGATCGAATATATATTCGCCCTGACTGTGTGACTTGGCATAGAGCGGCGCGCAGGCGATGACCTGTCCGCCTTTACGCACCGTCATGTATTGCGCCTGCCATCCGGTGCCCGGCCCGACCGAGCCGCTCTGTTCCAGAGCCAGCAGGAACCGGTGCGTGGTAAAGGGGTCAATCGCACGGCCCCCGGTCAAAGCCTCCGGGCAGGCGCAGCCGTCCCAGTCGCGCACGGAGATCTGCGCCAGACTGTCATGGGTCTCGATAATCAGTTCGGTTTCGGTCATGGCGCCCTTGCCTCTTGCCATTCTCAATCTGTGGCGCGTTGGCGCAGGTTCAAGCCGGGATTGCGGCCAGATATCCCTCGAACGTGATATTGTGGGCGATGCGCCGCGCCTCCGCTTCCTGTGCGGCATTGCGCACGGTCCAGCACAGGATGGCCGCTCCACCTGCCTTGATCTCGGCCACGCGCGGGCGGTGCAGATCCGCGACCTCATGACTGATGAACGCCGCCCCCGCCGCATCGAAATCCGGGATTCCCCGCAGCCGCGCGCGGAGCCGATCATCCGGCAGCTCCGGCCAGTCTTGCGCGGCATAGGCGCTGGTCACGATCCCGCGCGGCACCTCCGGGCAGAGTTCGGCCAGCGCGATCACCGAATGCGGGTTGAACGACATCAGCGCCAGCGGCCCTGCATAGCCCGCAATATCCCGTGCCACCGCCGCCTCCAGCCGCCCGTCCGAGACGCCCATCTCGCCGTGCTGATCCTTCAGTTCGACCAGCAGCGGCGCGCGGCCCGCGACCAGCGTCAGCACCTCCGCGAATGTCGGTATACCCTCATCGCCGCCGGTCAGCGGCGTGGCCGCCAGCGTGGCAGCGCTGGCCTGCTGCACGGTGCCCGTAGCACCGGTGAGGCGCGCCAGATCATAATCGTGAAACACCACCGCCTGTCCGTCGCGCGACAGTTGCAGGTCCATCTCGATGCCATAGCCTGCCGCAATCGCCGCGTGGATCGCCACGCGCGAATTTTCCGGGCGGCCCGCGCCAACGTCATGCAAGGCGCGATGCGCCATCGGCACATCGCGAAACACTTGTGGCAACGCGGTCATTTGATCTGAAAGATGCCTTCGATCTCGACCGCGACGCCCAGCGGCAACGCCGCCGCTGAGACAGCCGCGCGTGCGTGCTGACCCGCGTCGCCCAGCGCCTCGCCGATGAGGTCCGAAGCGCCGTTGATCACCGTAGGCTGGTCGGTAAAATCAGGTGTGGAGTTCACGAAGCCGCCCAGCTTGACCACCCGGACCAGACGATCCAGATCGCCGCCGCAGGCTGCCTTGACCTGTGCCAGCAGGTTGATCGCGCAGGCGCGCGCCGCAGCGGCACCCGCTGCCGTATCCATGGTATCGCCCAGCTTGCCGATCAGCAGGCCGCTGTCATCCTTGGACAACTGCCCCGACACATAGAGAATGTCGCCGACCTGCACATAAGGCACATAGTTGGCGGCAGGGGCCGGCGCATCGGGCAGGGTGACGCCGAGCGCGGCCAGTCTTTCCTCGAACTTGCTCATTCCAATATCCTCCGAAGGGGCTTGCGTTTGATACGGACGCTACCCTTCGCGATCCGGAATGAAAATGGCAATCTGGCGTCAATCACCCAGCGGTTTCAACAGATACGCCAGCGGCGCGTGATCGCCGGTGCGGATATCGACCTCAGCCAGCTGAGTGTGGCTGACGTGCAGCAGCACCGGTGGATGTGCGCCCCCGGTCACGGTCTCGTTCAGGGCCTCGTGATGCGTACAATGCTTGCATGGTGCCTCATAAATCTGTACTTCGCGTCGCAGATCGTGACAGCCCGGCCTCCTTTCGGCGTCTCTTTTCTGCCACGGGTTGGGGTGACACGATCTGCGGTCTGTTTTCCTGATCATGGATCGGGTTAGGTAACGGATCGAATAATGCGCTGCAAAAACTGGCCGGGATTTAACCTTTTGAATGCTTCAACCGTGACTCGCAGGCTGCGAACCGCCCGGCTGACCCTTCTCGGCGTCGCCGTGGCATTGGTAACCGGCTGCGCCCAGCCTGATCCCGCAGTGACGCGTGACGTACCGTTCGACCCCTACGAGGCAGAGAACCGCCGCATGCACGACTTCAACCGTAGCCTCGACCGGAGCGTTTTTCGCCCGGCCGGCAAGGGCTATAGTCAGGCAATCCCCGATGACATTGAAACGGTAATTGGCAATTTCTCCAGCAACCTTTCGATACCCGCCGCCATTGCGAACAGCGTGCTGCAGGGTAACGGCAAGGCGGCGACCGAGGACTTCTACCGCTTTTTGGTCAACACCACGATCGGGCTCGGTGGGCTCTTTGACGTCGCCACCGATCTGAACATGCCGGCCGGGTCCGGTGCCGATTTCGGCCAGACACTCTATGTCTGGGGCGTGAACGAAGGACCCTACCTGGAATTGCCGGTCGTGGGCCCCGCGACGACACGCGACACCGTGGGCAGGGCAGTGGATATCTTCAGCAATCCCCTCACCTATCTGGTCGGCACGCCCGAATCCTATTACGGCACTGCTGCCTCGGTCTCGTCCCGGCTCAGCGCGCGCGGGCGTTACAGCGACATGATCGATTCGATCCTCTACGACAGCGCCGACAGCTACGCGGCTTCCCGCTCGCTCTATCTGCAAAACCGCAGATTCAAGGTTGGGAAAAGCCGCAGTGACAATTATCTTGATCCCTATGATACCGGCCCTGTCGGCCTGAATGATCCGTATGGAGATCCCTATGACGAATGACATGCCCCGACGTACAGCCCTCAAGACCGGGCTTGCCACAGCACTGATCGCAGCCCTGCCCGCAACCGGCGCCTTGGCGCTCACAGAGGCCCGCGCCAAGGCCCTGATCGATCAGGTGGTGAGCGACATCAACCGCGTGATCGCGTCGGGCAAGCCGCTCTCGGCGATGATCCGTGATTTCGAGAAAATTTTCCGCAAATACGCTGATGTCAACATCATCGCCCGATCAACCCTCGGCGCCGATTCCAGACGCGCCAGCGCCGCACAGATGCGCGCCTTTACCGACGCGTTCCGCGGCTATGTGGCGCGCAAGTACGGCAAACGGTTCAACGAGTTCGCCGGCGGCAAGATCGAGGTCAAGGGTGTGCGCCAGGTCAAATCCTGGCAAGAGGTCCGCTCGACCGTCTACCTGCGCGGCGAAGCGCCATTCGAGGTAAGCTTTCTGGTCTCGGACCGATCCGGCAAGGATCTCTTCTTTGACATGGTTATCGAAGGCATCAGCATGCGCCTGAGCGAGCGCACCGAGATCGGCTCCATGCTGGACCGCCGCAAGGGCAATATCGACGCGTTGATCGCGGATCTCAAAACCGCAGGTTAAGGCCGGTCAAACGCCGCCCGCAACATTGACAGGCCATACTGCGTTTCGCCTTGCTTCTGTTTCCGCAAACAAGGCGAAACGCCTTCACCTAAACCACAGCAAATCAGCCGCCGCCCAGCAACTTTCGCAGGATATTCTCGATCGGTTTCCTGCGCTCGTGGCCCGGTGTCTGCGTCGGCTGGCGCTGTGGCCGCCCGTTCGTCTCGGGTTGCAGGGGTTCGGCGGGGCGTTCGCGGACGCGCAACATCGGCAGCGGGCGCACCGGCACGCCCTTGTCCACCCGCACCATCGTCTCGTGCCAGATTTCCGCAGGCAGCCCGCCGCCCGTCACCCCGGTCAGGGGCGTGTTGTCGTCATACCCCATCCAGACGCCCGTCACGTAATCGGCGGTAAAGCCCAGGAACCACGCGTCGCGCGCGGCTTGCGTCGTGCCGCTCTTGCCTGCCGCCTCGCGGTCGGGAAGATTGGCACGGCGGCCGGTTCCGGATGTGATCACCTGGTGCATCATATAGATCAGTTCTTGCGCGGCCTCCTCGCGGATCACTCTTTCGCCAATACCGCCGCCGGTGCCCATCAGCGGCTCGTCCTGCCCCAGCAGACGCAGATCAACAAGGCCGTAGGGTGTGACCGAAGAGCCACCGTTGAGGATGCCCGCATAGGCGCCCGACATCTCCAGCAGCGTGCTTTCTGATGCGCCCAGTGCCAGCGCCGGGCCTGCGGCCAGGTCGCTCTGGATGCCGAACTCGCTGGCGACCCGGCGCACCAGGTCGCGGCCGACGCTCTCGGACACCTTGACCGCCGGGATGTTGAATGAATTCTTCAACGCTTCGGTCAGCGTTACGCGACCGTGATACTTGTTATCATAGTTGCTGGGGCACCAGCGGCCAGAGCCGGGGATGTCGATGCAATAGGCCTCGTCCGTTACCGTCGCCTGACTGGAATACCCCAGCTCCAGCGCCGTGGCGTAGACAAACGGCTTGAACGCCGAACCGGTCTGCCGCCGGGCTTGCGTCGCACGGTTGAAGGCCCCGGTCACCTTGGTCTCTCGTCCGCCCACCATGCCGCGCACCGCGCCATCGGCGGACATCACGACAATCGCCGCCTGCGCCTTGGACCCCTCGCGCACCTTCTCCTCAAAGATGAACTGCATCGCGTCTTCGGCGGCAGTCTGGATGCGCTGGTCGAGCGTGGTCCGGATGATCACGTCCTCGGTCGTGTCGCGGGTAAAGAACTCGGGGCCTGACGCCATCACCCAGTCGGCAAAATAACCACCGGCCTGCGCTTCGGCCGCCTCGGACAGCTCTGCCGGGGTATCCAGCGCCGCGCGTGCCTCGGCGGTACTCAGATATCCTTGGTCCTGCATCAGCCGTACCACGACCGAAGCGCGGTTCTGCGAACGCTCGATATTGCTGGTCGGCGCCAGCGTCGAAGGCGCGGTCAGAAGCCCCGCCAGCATCGCACCCTCTGCCGCACTCAGGTTGGCGGCCGGTTTACCGAAATAGCGCTGCGCCGCCGCCTCTGCACCATAGGCGCCACCGCCCAGATAGGCACGGTTAAGGTAGATCGACAGGATTTCATCCTTGGTGTATTTCGCCTCCATCGCCAGCGCATAGATCGCTTCCTTGGCCTTGCGCCACAGCGATGTCTGGCGGCAATCGCGCACGTAGTCCGCTTCGCTCTTCCAGTCTTCCGCACGATATTCGACCCCGAGGCAGAGCAGCTTGGCCGTCTGCTGGGTGATGGTCGATCCACCATGCCCGCTCAGCGGGCCGCGGCCTTCGCTGAGGTTGATGCGCACCGCGCTGGCGATGCCGATCGGGTCGATGCCCGGATGCAGATAGAACCGCTTGTCCTCTGTCGCCAGGACTGCGTTGCGCAGATGCCTCGAAACACTCTGGGCCGTCACCACCCCGCCGAACTGGTCACCACGCCAGGCGAACACGTCGCCATTGCGATCCAGCAGCGTGACCGAGCCGCGCGCGCGCCCATCCAGAAGCTGCGCCACATCCGGTAGCGTAACGTAGACATACCCCGTCGCCAGCCCGACGATCAGTCCTGCCACCAAACCGATGCGCCAGCCAATCCCCCAGACAATCCGCCACACCCAACGCAACAGACCGCCCACTGCACGACGGATCGGCCCGCCACGGCGCGCGGATCTGGACCGCGTTGCACGACGGCGCGGCTTGGCCTTTGGTTTGGCCTTGGGTCTGGTTTTCGATTTGCGCCTGTCGGCCACCAGCGGCGGCTTTCTGCGTCCTGTATTTGCCATGTCAGCCCTGCTCAGCTCTGCCCGAAGCCGTGATTTTGCGTCATGATACTGAACTGCGCCGCAAATGTAGAGCCTCCACAAGCCTGCAAATCGTTTTTCCGGCTGCGTAATTTTCGGGCAACCTGCCGTTCATCCCCGATCCTTGATCTCCTGACGGCGTCAACACCCGCCATTTCTACATCTGACCCCTGATGAAACGACGACGCCCGACTCTTCTGCATCCGCACAATGCCGCGCTTGCCACCGGTATTGTCACGCCGACATGCTCCATACGGCAGAGACCCGGTACACGCGGCGATCCGGGCCCGTCTGAAGGGTTTTCGCGGGTAAACATCCGAACCCCGTTAATGGTTTTCTTCGCGTCTCCGTTTGCTCCTCGCTGGCGGCTCGCAAACGGTCCGGGCGCAATCTTTCCAGCCCCTTCGGATGTCGGTTGCGACTGGCAGAATCGCAGCCCCTTGTGCTAAGTCTTGTGGCATGTCCCGAACGATACCCCATATCCACGATACCCGCCCGCAAATCCGCCAGTTGGATGAGTCCGCGATCAACCGAATCGCGGCGGGCGAGGTGGTGGAGCGTCCCGCCTCCGCGGTCAAGGAACTGGTAGAGAACGCCATCGACGCAGGCGCGCGCCGGATCGAAATCGCCTATGCCGACGGCGGCAAGACCCTGATCCGCGTGACCGATGATGGGGGCGGTATCACACCCGACGATCTGCCGCTGGCCCTCGCCCGGCACGCCACGTCCAAAATTGACGGCAACGACCTGCTGAACATCCACACTTTCGGATTTCGCGGCGAGGCGCTGCCATCACTCGGCGCGGTAGGTCGGCTCACCATCGCGTCTCGCAGCGCAGGCGCGGATGCGGCGGAAATGACCGTCGCCGGTGGCATACCCGGCGCGGTCAGACCTGCCGCCCTGAATGGCGGCACCGTGGTCACGCTGCGCGATCTCTTCTATGCCACGCCTGCACGGCTCAAATTCATGCGCACCGACCGGGCCGAGGCGCAGGCCATCACCGACACGGTCAAACGCCTGGCAATGGCCGAGCCGCAGATCGGCTTTACCCTGCGCGATGTCTCGGGCGGCGGCGCCGGGCGCACCAGCTTTCGCGCCGATCCCGAAACCGGCGACCTTATGGGCGCCATGAGCCAGCGCCTGACCCGTATCCTGGGGCGCGAATTCACCGACAACGCGATCGCGATCAACGCTGAACGCGACGGGCTGACCATGACCGGCTATGCTGCGCTGCCCACATATTCGCGCGGCTCTGCACTGGCGCAGTACCTGTTTGTTAACGGTCGCCCGGTGCGCGACAAGATGCTGACAGGTGCACTGCGCGCCGCCTACCGCGACCTCATGAGCCGCGACCGTCACCCGGCCGCAGCACTCTTTATCGAATGCGACGGGGCGCTGGTGGACGTCAATGTGCATCCCGCAAAATCCGAGGTGCGCTTTCGCGATCCGGGCACCGCGCGCGGGCTGATCGTGTCGGGTCTGCGCCACGCGCTGGCCGAACAGGGCCACCGCGCCTCCAGCACTGTCGCGGGCGCGACACTGGGCGCGTTCCAGCCCGAGCCTGTCGGCGCGCGCGTCTACCAGATGGACCGCGCGGGCCACGCCCCCATGCTGCGCCCCACCCCCACGCCGGGTTTTGCCGAGATGCAATCGGGCTACAGCGCCCGCGTCGAGGACGCCCCGCAAGAGACGGACGAGACCGCGCCAGAGGTGGCGCCGCAATCCTGTCCGCTGGGGGCTGCACGCGCGCAGCTGCACGAAAACTATATCATCGCCCAGACCGAAAACGGCATGGTCATCGTCGATCAGCATGCCGCCCACGAACGGCTGGTTTACGAACGCCTCAAACGTCAGCGCGCAGAAAACGGCGTCGCGGCCCAGGCCCTGCTGATCCCAGAAATCGTCGATCTCTCAGACGCCGACTGCGCAACACTCATGGCTGTCGCCGATGATCTCGCCAGTTTCGGCCTCGGGATCGAGCCGTTCGGCGGTGGCGCAATCGCGGTGCGCGAAACGCCCGCCATTCTCGGCGCTGTCGATGCGCGCGCGCTGATCCTCGATATCCTTGATGAGCTGGCCGATCAGAACGACAGCGACACCCTGGGTGCGCGCATTGACGCCATTCTCAGCCGCGTCGCCTGTCACGGCTCGATCCGCTCGGGCCGCCGCATGCAGGCCGACGAGATGAACGCGCTCCTGCGCGAGATGGAGGCGACGCCGCATTCCGGCCAGTGCAACCATGGCCGCCCCACCTATGTCAGCCTTGCCCTCAGCGACATCGAGAAACTGTTCGGACGCACATGATCCAGATCGGCGACAGTCAATATACCCTGAACGATCCGCTTGTCATCGCCGTGCTCGCCGGGGCGGTGATCCTTGCGCTGATCCTGATCCTGCTGGTCATGGCGGCACGCGCCGCCGCGCTCTCGGCTCGGGTGTCCGCGCCTCTGGCACAGCAGATCACCCAGATGCAGAATCGCGTACAGGGGCTGAGCGATGGACAGCATCAGCTGGCAGGCGGCCTCACCCATGTGGCCGAGGCGCAATCGGCGGCGCAGACCAACATGCTGCAACTGATGGAACAGCGCCTCGCGGCGGTCAGCGAACGGATGAACGAGAACCTCAGCGGCGCCGCCCGCCGCACCGCGCAATCCCTGGGCGATCTGCAACAACGCCTGCAGACCATCGACAAGGCTCAGGCGAACATCACCAAGCTGTCAGGCGACGTACTGACGCTGCAGGACATTCTCAGCAACAAGCAGACGCGCGGCGCATTCGGCGAGATCCAGCTGCACGATATCGTGCTCAAGGCCCTGCCAAAAGACAGCTATTCGCTGCAACACACGCTCTCGAACGGCAAACGCGCCGATTGCCTGATCCACCTGCCCAATCCCCCCGGCCCCATCTGCATCGACAGCAAATTCCCGCTGGAAGCCTACGAGTCGCTGCGCCGCGCAGGTAATGATTGGGAGGTCAACGAGGCCGCAAGGTTCCTGCGCGCATCGGTCAAGAAGCATATCAGGGACATCTCGGACAAATACATCCTCGACGGCGAAACGGCCGATGGCGCGCTGATGTTCCTGCCGTCCGAGGCGGTCTACGCCGAGTTGCACGCGAACTTTCCCGAACTGGTGCGTGAAGGGTTCGCCGCGCGGGTCTGGATCGTCTCGCCCACCACCTGCATGGCCACGCTCAACACCATGCGCGCAATACTGAAGGACGCCCGCATGCGCGAACAGGCCGGCGCGATCCGGCGCGAACTGGGGTTACTCTTTGCCGACGTCGAACGCCTCGGCAACCGGGTCGAGAACCTCGATCGGCATTTCGGACAGGCATCCAAGGATATCGCCGATATCAAGATTTCGTCCGACAAGGCAGGGCGGCGGGCGCGGCGGCTGGATAACTTTGACTTCGAGGAACTGGCACCGGAAACCGAGCCGACAATCGTCCACCTGCCCAAGGACAGCTGAGCCGAAAGCAGCCTTTCTGCTTCGATGAGAGGGGCGATATTGGACTGCTCTTGGGACTGTTGTCAGGGGTATTCATCGGGGCATACCCAACCCAAGGCGTTTCGCCTTTAACCTGAATCACAGGCCTTTCAGAAACGCCCACAATCCAACCTTATGCCGAGCATTTCAGGTTCGGGTCATGTCTCAACCTGAACCCGAAACGCGTTGGGACTCACTTTTTTCGCTAAATGGCCTTCTTTTTAACTGTTGGCGTCGATATAGTTTCGACTTGGAGATGTCCGCTGCCTCCGGAAACGAAGGTGGCCCCGAGCAACAAGATCGCTGTCCAGCATAGGAAATTCATATGCATTACGTAGCCAAAGCCGTAACTTCAGCCTGCGCCGCGCTCCTCTCAATGCAGATGGCCCACGCCGAGGGTTTACCAAATGGGGATCTCCCCAAACAGAAGGGCTACTACTCTGCTGCCGAACAGCATAGGGCCATAGTTGACTGCAAATACGAACTTGGCTCACCTGGATGGGCAAAGATGCAAGTGAGCTACGTTGCATACCCTTGGGGAGGTGACAGCGTCTTTCGCATCCTTCCTGATCACAACGTAAGTGCTGAAGATGCCGCCTGGATCAATTCCTGTGCCGACAAGAAAATTGGTCGTGACAGTGGCCCTGTGGCCGCGCCTCCCCGACATAAGTCGCGTGGGAATTGCCCGCGAAACGCGCCACCCCTTTACGGCGGCGCGGCCTATTGCGTCGGGTCCTAAGCGTTCCGCCTTAACTGAGTGCCTCGGGTTTAAGACCGAACGCTTTAGCCCCCCAGAATCCGATATTCATACCAGAGACGGCAAACGGTGTTCTTGTCCCGCAGAGCAGACTGCTACCCCTACATCGTCTCCAGGCAATGCCGCCGGAATGCGCGTTTGAGCATATCCAGTTCCTCGCGCAGCAATGTCACCTCGGCGCGGATGTCATAGGCCAGCGCCTCTCCGGCGATAAGCGAGAAACTACCCAGCACCGTATCGGTCGCCGTGTCACGGATCAAAAAGGTCTGCACGCCGTCAGCGATCATATGCGCCGGGATCGGCACCCGCAGCACCCAGTGCCCGGCGCTCTCGTTCTCGATCACCGCGACCCCGTCCACCGCCTCGCCCAGCAGGGTGACGGCGACCCCGGGCCGGGCCTTGCGGTCCTCCTCATGGGTCAGAACGCCCTCCCACACGCCTTCAAAGAGCCGGGTTTTGGTCAGGGTGAATTCGCTCATGTCTGCATCCTCAGAAATCGGCCCGCGGGCGGCGGCTCAGCGTCACGTCGCGCAGCGTAACCTGGCTCATTTGCGGGTTCTCAAAGATCAGATCGACCCAGGCGCGCTCGATTCGCTTCTCGTTGAGGTTGGAATAGGCCAGGTCGAACTCCACCACGATATCGTCCTCATGCAACGGCAGTTCCCGCACGATCTGTTCGGTGTTGGGGCCATGCTTGATGTTGAGCCGGGCAAAGATTTCCAGCGACTTTTCCATCTCGACGATGGTGTTGAGCCGGATCAGGTGGTTTTTCTTCAGCCCGTCTATCGCGCCATGCGGCAAATCAAGCACCACCGACAGGAACGAGCCGTCAAAATTGAACACGTCCATGCGCAGCCCGTAGGGGGCCAGATCGGCCTCGTGCTCGTTGCGCACCTGCCGCAGTGTCAGCTCGGAATATGCACAATCGTGAAATAATACCAGTTCATCGCCCAGCTTTGACTTGCTCTTGGCCGATGACATGCCCGGACTGGCAAGCGGCATGCACCACAGGGACGGCCGCCAGGCCCAGTCGGTGCCGTGCGGTTTCGGGAACGCATGACTGCCGATCATCGGCAGTGCCAGCCGATTCTCTGCAACAGCCATCATTTCATTCAGGGAATGGAGCAGCTTGCGCGCGTTCGATCGCTCACGGCGCAGATCTCTCAGGGACATGTCCGGCGCATGGCGGGCGGCTCTGGCCCAGTGGCGCACAGCGCGCCGATGTACGATCCAGTCCCCCAATGCACTTCGCATCTGCATGTTGCCGCCCCTGTGAAGTCTGGCCCGGTTTTATCCTGACTTGCCGGTTCCTTCCAGAAGATTAACTGCGTTTTCGAAACAATCCGGACAATATCGGCTGCGATCCGGCCCGATCGGCCGCCTCTGGCGCAGCGGAATCATGATCCACCCGCACAGTGCCCGTCGTCGTCGCCCCGGCAGACGTCGCCGGGTCCGGGGTCCGCGTGGACGCGGGCAGCGCTTTGGGCTGGCGTGACGGGCTGGCCTCACGCATGTTTTCGGCCATGTCGATCAGCAGGTTCTTGCCCTGGTGCCCGGCGACGGCACTGCCCGCCTGGCCATAGGCCGCCAGCCCGATCAGGTGCCCATTGATAACCATGCTCGCCCGCCAATAGCGCGCATCGCCGCCGGGAATGCCCGCATCGCCACCCTGCGCCAGTTGCACCAGCGCAATGCCGTCGCCGTCGATCTCTTCCAATGCGCGGGTCGGGGCCAGGCCGGCGCTCATCTCGGCCGCGCCTGGCTGCACGACACCTGGATCAGCGGGCAGGATCGACACCGTGATCACCGCCGGCGCCACGGCTTGCGACGCATTGCCGGTCAGAGTCGCGCAGGAGGTCAGCAAGGCAAAGCTGCTGGCGGCGCGGCGGCGCACCGATTTGCTATCAATGCAATACCCCTGCGGCCCCTCGACCACGACAGCGCCGCGAAAGAACCCGACGCGGCTCAGCGGTGCATCCTTGTTTACCTGAGACGCGCCAAAACCTATCGCACCCGGTCCCGCGCCTTCGAGACAGGCCGACAGCGGCAGGATCGCCGCCAGCATCAGCACCGGACGCAGCCCCCGCAAGGGGCCGCGTCGAAGGGCGCGCGCGCTAGATATCCATATAGACATGACGCTCCGCTTCGGCACCCGGATGGGTCACCGCGCCTTTGTAGGTTGCACCTACCAGTTGCGCGTATTTCCACAGCGCCCCCGAAGCGTAGAGTGTCTCGCGCGGGCCGGACCAGGCTTCTTTGCGCGTTGCCAGTTCCTCGTCGCTCAGATCGACGCTAAGCTCGCCGGTGATCGCGTTGATGGTGATTATATCGCCATTGCGCAGCAGCGCGATGGGGCCGCAATACGCGGCCTCGGGGCCAACATGACCCACGCAGAAGCCCCGCGTTGCACCGGAAAACCGCCCATCGGTGATCAGCGCGACCTTCTTGCCCATGCCCTGACCGCTGAGGGCCGCCGTGGTGGCCAGCATCTCGCGCATGCCGGGGCCGCCTGCCGGGCCTTCGTTGCGAATGACGATCACCTCGCCTTCCTCATAGCCGCGCTTTTGCACCGCCTCAAAGGCCTCCTCCTCGCATTCGAACACCCGCGCCGGGCCGGTAAATACCTGATTCTGCGATGGAATGCCTGCAACCTTCACGATCGCGCCCTCAGGGGCCAGATTGCCCTTGAGGCCGACAACACCGCCGGTCTTGGTCAGTGGTGCGTCGATGGGATAGATTACCTTGCCGTCGGCCTCGCGCTGGATCATGTCCAGTTCCTCGCCGATACTGCGCCCACTCGCGGTCATGCAATCCTCGTGGATGAGACCGGCCTTGCGCAGTTCCTTCATCACCACGGGAATACCACCCACGTCATAGAGGTCCTTGGCGACATGGGCACCGCCGGGTTTCAGATCCACGAAATAGGGCGTGTCGCGGAAAATCTCGCATACATCATCGAGGAAGAAATCAATGCCCGCCTCATGGGCGATCGCGGGCAGGTGCAGCCCGGCATTGGTGGAGCCACCGGTGCAGGCCACGACGCGCGCCGCGTTTTGCAGGCTCTTTAGTGTGACCACATCGCGCGCACGAATGTTCTTTTCCAACAGGTTCATGACAGCCCGGCCCGACGCCTCGCCATATTGATCGCGGCTCTCATAGGGGGCCGGCATGCCAGAGCTGTTCATCAGCGCCAGGCCGATCGCCTCAGAAACACACGCCATGGTGTTGGCGGTGAACTGACCACCACATGCACCCGAACTGGGGCAGGCCACACGCTCCAGCATATCCAGCGCCTTGTCGGACATGGTGCCGTTCTGGTGACGGCCGACAGCCTCGAACATATCCTGCACGGTCAGGTCTCGGCTGCGGAAATCCTCGGGGATTTCCTCGACCTGCGGGGCCTTGCCCGGCAGGATCGAGCCACCGTAGATAAAGACCGACGGCGTATTGAGCCGCACCATAGCCATCATCATCCCCGGCAGCGACTTGTCACAGCCCGCCAGTCCGACAAGCGCATCATAGGAATGCCCCCGCATGGTCAGTTCGACCGAATCGGCAATCGCCTCGCGGCTGGCAAGCGAGCTGCGCATGCCCTCGTGCCCCATCGCGATACCATCCGTGACAGTGATGGTGGTGAATTCGCGCGGCGTGCCGTTGCCACAGCTCACGCCGGTCTTGACCGCCTGCGCCTGACGCGAAAGCGCGATGTTGCACGGTGCCGCCTCATTCCAGCAGGTCGCGACACC
Organism: uncultured Roseovarius sp.; assembly: GCA_947503145.1. Lineage (GTDB taxonomy): Bacteria > Pseudomonadota > Alphaproteobacteria > Rhodobacterales > Rhodobacteraceae > Roseovarius. Next base: position 139,255 of record CANNCP010000009.1, on the reverse strand, counting down.
GACCAGCGGCTGATGGATCTCTTCCTCGGTGACGCCCATCGCGTACATGTAAGAGCGATGCGGCGCCTTGGATGGGCCTTCGGTCACATAGCGGCTGGGCAGTTTGGATTTGTCGAACTTGGTCATGGGTTGGCCTCATGGTGCTGTGTTTACATTGGCATAGGCGAGCGGCGCGCAGCGTGCAAGCACGGGCAAGGGTTTGGCCCGCCGTCAGCGATTGCACCCCCTCCCCGCCGACACTAGCGTGGCGCCATGAGGTACGAGCCCCATCAGCATCTGATCGCCCCCGCCCGTGGCAGCCAGGAGCTGTGGCGCCTCGGCGCGGGCATTACCCTGATGTCGGCCCTCTTTCTGGTCATGTCGATGGCCTATACCGCGCTCTGCCGCGCCTATCTGCCCGTCGCTGCCTGGGGCCATGACGGGCGCGGGATCGAGGACGCCAGCACCCCTTGGGGCATATTGGCAAATCTCTATATTTTTGCGCTGCTGATTGTCGCGCTCTGGGCGACCCTCCTGCTGCTCCACACCCGCGAGCTGCGCGGCCTCTTTGGGCCGCGCGCGCCGGCGTTACGCCAATTCGGGCGGGTTCTGGCCGCGCTGGCGCTGCTGACCGCGCTCGTGATTGCGCTGCCCGCACCAGAGAACCTGACACCGGTGCCGCATCTGGAATGGGATACATGGCTGGCGTTTCTCATCCCGGCGCTGATCGGCGTCACGATTCAGGTCGGCGCCGAAGAGATCGTCTTTCGTGGCTATCTGCAAAGCCAGCTTGCCGCGCGTTTTTCCCATCCTGCGCTCTGGATGGGCCTGCCCTCGGCGGCTTTTGCTATGCTGCATTACGCCCCCGACCAGATGGGGGATAATGCCTGGCTGGTCGTGGTCTGGGCCGGACTGTTCGGCCTGGCCGCTGCTGATCTAACTGCCCGCAGCGGCACACTTGGCCCTGCCATCGCGCTGCATCTGGTCAACAATATAGGCGCGCTCCTGATTGTGGCCCCCGAAGGCGCGTTCGACGGTCTCGCACTCTATACATATCCGTTCGGGGTGGCCGATGCCGGGATCATCCGCACATGGATGCCCGTCGATCTGATGGTGTTGCTGTGCAGTTGGCTGGCGGCGCGGGTGGCACTGCGCGCCTGATTGCAATTTCCTGCCCACCGTCCTATTTCAAGGCAAATCGCATTGCCAAGGGACCGATCTGATATGAACTGGATCACCAACTATATGCGTCCGCGCATCAACTCGATCTTTTCGCGCCGCGAGATGCCCGAAAACCTTTGGACCAAGTGCGAAGAATGCGGCACCATGCTGTTTCACCGCGAACTGACGCAGAATCACAACGTCTGCACCAGTTGCGACCACCACATGAACATCGCTCCGCGCGACCGGTTCAAGGCGCTCTTTGATGGCGGTGTGTTCGCCGAGATCGACGTGCCTGCGCCCGCCGCCGATCCGCTGCACTTCCGCGATCAGAAACGCTATCCCGAGCGGATGAAGGCCGCGCAAAGGGCGACGGGCGAGAAGGAGGCGATGCTGGTCGCCACCGGCGAGATCGGGCGCACCCCCATCGTCGCGGCGGCGCAGGACTTTTCCTTTATGGCCGGGTCGATGGGGATGTATGTAGGCAGTGCGATCATTGCCGCAGCCCAACAGGCGGTCAAACTGAAACGCCCGCTGATCCTGTTCTCCGCCGCAGGCGGCGCGCGCATGCAAGAAGGCATCCTGTCGCTGATGCAGATGCCACGCACCACCGTCGCCGTGCAGATGCTCAAGGAGGCGGGCCTGCCCTATATTGTCGTGCTGACGCACCCCACGACCGGGGGCGTGACCGCGTCCTACGCGATGCTGGGCGATGTGCAGATCGCGGAACCCGGCGCGCTCATCTGCTTTGCCGGGCCACGCGTGATCGAACAGACGATCCGCGAGAAGCTGCCAGAAGGCTTTCAGCGGGCCGAATATCTGCTGGACCACGGCATGCTTGACCGCGTGACCCCGCGCCCCCAGATGCGTGACGAACTGATCAGCATAACCCGCATGCTGCTGAACCTGTCGCCGGCCATTGCGGGCGATCTGCCGCCCCCCTCGCCGGAAGAAACGACAAGTAAACCTGCCAGTGAAACCGCGCCTGCCGCTGCAAAGGCCGCCCCCAAGACATGAGTGCAACAGGATCAGACGTCATCCTGCAACGGATGATGGCGCTGCACCCCAAGATCATCGACCTGACACTGGACCGCGTCTGGCGGCTGCTTGAGGCTTTGGGCAACCCGCAAGAAGCACTGCCGCCGGTCATCCATATCGCCGGCACCAACGGCAAGGGCAGCACCCAGGCGATGCTGTGTGCCGGGCTGGAGGGGGCGGACAAGAGCGTGCATGCCTATACCTCGCCGCATCTGGCACGTTTCCATGAACGCATCCGCATTGCCGGACACCTGATCACCGAGGACGCGCTGACCGATGTGCTGGATGAATGCTACCGCGCGAACGGCCCGGACAGCATCACGTATTTCGAGATCACAACCTGTGCCGCCCTGCTGGCAATGTCCCGGACCCCTGCCGATTATACGCTGCTGGAGGTCGGGCTGGGCGGGCGACTGGATGCCACCAATGTCATAGCCCAGCCCGCGCTGACGATCATCACGCCGGTCTCGATCGACCACGAACAATATCTTGGCAACACGTTGGCCGCGATTGCGGGTGAGAAGGCGGGTATCATCAAGCGCGACGTGCCCTGCATCGTCGGCCCACAACCGGACGAGGCGATGGAGGTGATCGAAGCGGCCGCCGCCCGCCTGCGCGCGCCCCTGATCGCGCATGGCCAGCACTGGCACGCCTACGCAGAAAACGGTCGGCTGGTCTACCACGACGAGACCGGCCTTCTGGATCTGCCATTGCCCAACCTGCCCGGTGCACATCAGATCGAGAATGCGGGCGCGGCGCTGGCTGCCTTGCGGTATCTGGACATGGGTGATGCGGCCCATATCGCGTCTGTCACGCAGGCGTATTGGCCCGCGCGCATGCAGCATCTGCGCCACGGCCGGTTGGCCGAGGCCGCCCCCAAGGCCGAACTGTGGCTTGATGGCGGACATAACGCGGCGGCAGGCGTAGCGCTTGGGCGGCATCTGGCCAGCCTGCCGAAACGGCCCACGCATCTGATCTGCGGGATGCTCAACACCAAGGATATCGGCGGTTACCTGCGCCCGCTGGCAGCGCAGGCCGCCAGCCTGACCGCCGTCACGATCCCCGGCGAGGCGAACACTCTGCCCGCCGAAGCCACGGCAGAGGCCGCACGACAGGCCGGACTGGCCACCAGCACCGCCCCTTCGGTCAAGGCTGCGCTGGCTGCGATCATCTCGGCAGAGCCGCATGCACGTGTGCTGATTTGCGGATCGCTCTACCTGGCAGGGCACGTTCTGCGCGAAAACGGCTGAACACCACGAAAAAATATTTTCGGGGCAACTGGCGGAAACGATTCGGATTTTTTCCAAAACGCCCCGGAATAACGCCTCTAGAGCTTGTGGCGCCCTACTTTATATTGACGTTTTCAGGAAATTTATCCTATATTCGGCCCACAAGAAGACCACGCACGGTTGACAATCTAACGTTACACGCCCTTGGCGCGAGGGGACTGTGCAGTGATGAGACTGGGGATTGGGGCGACACCGACGAATTTACGTTTGCGCAGCGGCAAATCATGCCCGCGCACTGAACAGAGACGAGGGACAACACAGGCAGAACCAGCACCGGAACATCGCGGCAGGAGTGACTGAGGGGCCGGTTCAACGGCCCCCTTTCATTTTCACGGGTAACCGGACCCCGCCTTGTCGTGATTTGGCAAAGCGGCACGAAAAAACCCGCGCCGGTCAGGGCGCGGGTTTTTGTATTTCCGGCGGTCGACCCGCTCAGTGCAGCTTGGCGTCGACCGTCTGGATGGCTTCGTCAATCAGCTTGTTACCGTCGGCGGCGGTCATCTTCTTGGCGATCACCTCGCGGGCAGCAGCGATTGCGATGGTCACAGCGCGGTCACGCACTTCACGGATCGCGCCTGCTTCGGCAGAGGCGATCTGATCATCGGCGGCCTGCAGACGGCGAGCGATCGATTTTTTCAGATCTTCCTTGGCCTGTTCTGCCGCAGCCGCCGCTTCGGATCTGGCGTGTTCGACGATACGATCCGCCTGCTCCTGCACCTCTTTCTGCTTGCGCTCGTAGCTGGCCAGCAGGGTTTGTGCCTCTTCGCGCAGGGCCCGGGCTTCTTCCAGCTCGGACTTGATGGTGTCGGCGCGCTTGTCCAGCAACCCGCTCAGAAGCGTCGGCACCTTGACGTAGAGCAGGACCGCAACAAAGAGGATGAACGAGATGGCGACCACGAAGTTCGTGTTCGTCAGCGAAAAGAATGGCCCACCGGCCGCAAAGGCCGGGCTGGCGGATGTCAGGGCAGCGAGAATGGCTAATTTGCGCATGTTGTTACCCTTTCACTCGCGACGCCACGGCCGCATTGACGGTTTTGGCATCGGCCTTGCCGCCCATTGCGGCCACGATGGCCTGCGCTGTGTCCTTGGCCACGTCTTCGACGCTTTCCAGCGCTCCGGCACGGATTTCGGCGATTTTCTTTTCACCTTCCGCAGTCCGGGCCGAGATTTCAGCGTCAGCCTTGGCCAACGCGTCGTCAAGCTCGGCTTTGATACCGACCTTGGTCTCGGCGATGATTCTCTGCGCGTCAGCCCGCGCGTCGGCCAGTGCCTTGTTATAGGCGCTCTCGGCCTCCACTGCCTTGACCTTGAGGTCCTCGGCGGCAGCGATGTCATTCGTGATCGTGCCCTGACGCTCTGCCAGAATAGCAGCGATGCGGGGCAGTGCCACGCGCGACAGCACAAAGAAGATCACGACAAGCGTGACCGCAAGCCAGAAGATCTGGTTGCCCATCCATTCGGGGCAAAGCTGCGGCATGCCGATGGCACCGCCGTGGCTGTCCACGCACTTGCCGGCCTCTTCGAGACCTAGGGGGCTTACATGCCCTTCGGCAGCAGCTGTGGTTTCGGTCGCCATGTCGTCGTCCTCCTGAGGGAAACGGTCCGGTTGCACCAGGCAGGGGCGTCATCACCCCTGCCCGGCCCGTAAGGATCAGGTGCCCAAAGGTTTAGACGGCAAACATCAGCAGAAGTGCCACGAGGAACGAGAAGATCCCCAGCGCTTCGGAGAATGCGATACCGATGAACATGGTAGCCGTCTGGCCGCCAGCTGCCGACGGGTTGCGCAGTGCACCCGACAGGAAATTGCCCACAACGTGGCCCACACCTACAGCAGCTCCGCCCATGCCCGTACAGGCCAGACCAGCACCGATGTATGCCCCCATTTGTACGACGTCACCTTCCATTTGATTTCTCCTTACGATGGAATTGGTTCTTTTTGATTGTTCGTATGCGGACAGGTCCGCGGTTGTTTCATAGCCGGGCTTCAGCCCGGCGCGTCCTCAATGGTGCGGATGCAACGCATCCTTCAGATACACACAGGTCAGGATGGCAAAGACATAGGCCTGGATGAACGCCACCAGCACCTCCAGCGCGTAGATCGCCGTGATTGCGATGATGCTCAGCGGCGTGACCAGAACGCCAATCCAGCCGATCAGGATCATCGGGGCGAAGGCCGCGAACACCTTGATCACCGCGTGACCCGCCATCATGTTGCCCGCCAGACGAATGGAGTGGCTTACCGGGCGCACGAAGTAGGAAATCACCTCGATCATTGCCAGGATGGGCCGCAGCGGCAACGGTGCCGCACTGATCCAGAACACGCCCAGAAAGCCGAGCCCGTGCTTGATGAACCCCATCAGTGTCACGGTCAGAAAGACCGCCATCGCCAGCACTGCCGTCACGGCAATATGGCTGGTGGTGGTGAACGCACCGGGCAGTAGCCCCAGAACGTTCGAGAATACGATAAAGACAAACAGTGTCATGATGTAAGGGAAATACGGCAGCGCATCCTTGCCTGCCACATCCTCGACCATCTTGCGGACAAACCCGTAGAACAACTCGGCGATCGACTGTATCCGCGTCGGGATCGTCGAGCGGCCCGAGGTGCCCAGTACCAGCAGGCCGATCGTCGCCAGCACCGCCAGCGCCATCCACAACGTCACGTTGGTGACTGTGAACATGCCCACAGGCCCGTCTCCAAAGAGAGGCTTGACGATAAACTGATCCATCGGGTGAAAGACCAGTTCCATGCCTTGCGCCGCGGTATCTTGGGTTTCAGTCGCCATCTCTTGCCCTCTCGTCTCCACCGGTTTCATCCGGCAGCTTGTCTTCGGCCGCTTTGGCCACCTGGGTCTGCTGGATCTCTGCCGCGCTGCGCATCATCACCTTGATGCCGGCCGCGAGCCCCAGCAATGTAAAAATCACGAGGAAGATCGGGAGTGTCCCGAACAGGCTGTCCAGCCCGTACCCCATGCCGAAACCGATCAACAGACCGACCACCAATTCAATCACCATGCGCCAGGCCAGATGTGCCTGCGAATAGTGTTCGTCCGTATGCTTCTTGGTCTGCTTCGGGCCTTTCAACGCCGCGATCTTTGCCTCCAGCGCCTTCAGCCGCTCGGCCTGATCGGGGTCAGTCACGCGCAAAACCTCCTACGGAACGTTCGGCACAGTGCTATGCGCGGGCAGCGCGCGAGTCAAGCACACTGCCTGCCGCCCAGAAAAATACATAAGTTATTGATTTATCTAAAGATTCTAAATCAAAGAATCCACGCCTGCCGCTGTTTCAGCCCCCTGATCGGCCGGGTAGTCCGTTTTGGCATATTCAACCATCTGGTTTACTGTCCTGCCTGCATCACCCGCACCACCAAGACCGGCAAGACCGGCGCAAGCGTCACCCGCTACGCGACGCGGTGACTAAAGCGTTCCGCGAAAGCTGTGGCTCAGGTTTTTCGCGGAACATTTTAGCAGATCTGTCTCAGGCAGATATTTGCTGCATCACCCCCGGCTGTTGGCGCAGTTGACGGGTAACCCCGCAAGGCGCTAGGGCAAGTCATGACTGACCCGCTCGACCTCGCTTTCTCTGCCCTTGCGGACCCCACGCGCCGCGCGATCCTCGCATTGCTGCTGGAGGATGACATGGCCGTGACCGACGTGGCGGAGCCGTTCGCGATGAGCCTCGCGGCAATTTCCAAACACCTCAACATTCTCAGCCGCGCCGGCCTGATCTCTCAGGAGCGACGCGGCCGGGTAAAATGGTGCAAGCTAGAGCCCGGCGCACTGAAATGTGCGTCGGTCTGGATGCAGAGCTTTGGCCAGTTCGAACCGGTGAACCTCGACGCGTTCGAGAAGTTCCTGGAAACGGAGCTGCCCGGAGAAGCTTGCGATTAAAGCATTCCACAAAAAAACCTGAACCACAGCTTTTCGTGGTACGCAGCAATAGATTTGATCGTTGCATGCGTTCCACCTTAACTGAGTGCCTCAGGTTTAAGGCGGAACGCTTTAGGTCGTCACAGGACAAACTGAACGATGGCCACGATGATCACGACGAGGCCGACGAGGTAAATGATGTTGCGCATTGGGGATCCCTTTCCTTGATTGTCGCAGTGTAACTGCACAGGTGGGAATTGGTTCCAGCGCATGTCGTTTTTGTGTACGGCAAGCGACGGCTGGCCTCGGACCGGGTGCAATATCGGGCTGGATGGTCCCGGCGCGTGTCCGTGCCGGACGCCTGCGGGCCGCTTCGGCAAGGCCAGCATGACGCACAAGAAAGCTGCCAGCGCGAACGCTGGCAGCTGATCATGTCTCGCAGGCCCTGAAAAGGGGGCCTGACCCGGGGGCTGGTCAGTGTGCCGCGCCGTGATCCGAATGGTCCATGCCATGACCTGTGCGCTTTTCGACATTAAACACGATTTCGGCCTCGCCCGCCTCTTCAAAGATGAGGGTCGCAGGGATCGTTTCCCCGACCTCAAAAGGATCACCGTTCAGCCCCATGAACATCACGTGCAGGCCGCCCGGCGCAAAGGTCACGGTTTCGCCCGGCAGTATGTCGATCGCCTCGACATGCATCATCTTGGCAACGCCGTCCTTTTCTTCGGTCGTGTGCAATTCGACCTTGGGAAAATCCGCGCGCACCCCGAGCAGCCGGTCAGGGGTGGTGCCGTTGTTGGTGATGGACAGGTAGCCGCCACCCGTCATCGCCGTTTTAGTGGTCTCGAACGCCATCGGATGATTGATGACAAGGTCGCCTGCCGTGAAATCATGGGCGTTGGCCGGATTGCAGGCAAGGGTGAAGGCCGCGAGGGCCGCGAAGGTATAACGTTTCATCAGGAAACTCCGTGAAAACTGGGCCAGATCAAGCTGGCCGGAATGGGAAAGGATAGGCTTGCAGAACTCAGGCGTGCGGAGGCGCGCGCGTCAGCCGCGCAAGATCAAGCCGCGCGGGCGGCGCCCAGACGCACTGGACACCGATCCGACCAACGGCAGGCCGAATGCACAGCGAGCGCAGGACAACACAGGTTTCGGGCACGACTGCAGCACCGACCAGACGACAAGCCTCACAGCCCTGCGCCAAAGCGGCCTCTCCCTCGCCGAGATTGCCGCAAATATCGGCAAGCATTCCACCAGCAGCCAGATGTTCCACCAGAGCCGCATTACGCGGCGCCGCATAGCCGCGATGCGCAAAGCCGGTGGCCGCCAGCCCGACGCAAATCGCCGCGACGGTGAGGCAGCGCAACACAAACTGGAGGGCCGGTCTCTTCATGGCCTCTCAATATCGCGATCGCGGGGTACTTTCAATCGCGACGATTTCGCCCCGCACCTCGCGTGCCACAAGGACGATGTCAGGGAACGTCCAGTCAACGTGTCGCGTTACTGGTTGGCCATTTGGGGATAGTAGAATCACTGCATGCGGCCTGAGGTAGCAACGCTTTTTGCCGCTAGGGTTGAGGCCAAGACATAAGGGCATTAAGCGTTACTGGTAGCCGCCTACGAAAATAACAAACCTAATATTTGCCTGAGTTAACTGATTGCGGAATGAATACCGCTCATCCGGCTATACAGTTATCATAGCAAGCACACGTTCTGGAAAGGCAGTTAAGGATGAATTTCAACGTCGTTTTGCCCGTCTACAACGGTGGCGAAAAAATCGAACGTACTCTCTCCAGCATCCTGTCACAAAGCAGTGTGATAGCGAGCGAGGACACAGTGAAGTGCATCCTGGTGGATGGCGCATCGACTGATGACACGGTTGAAAGAGCGCGCTCGTTCAATGACCCGCGAATCAAGATTATCAGCGAACCAGACCAGAGCATATATGACGCGCTTGCAAAGGGGCTCGACGATACGACGCATGATGTTACGTGCTACCTAAGCGCAGGGGAATTATTCGATAAATCAGCCTTCGAAATTGTCTCTCATGTGTTTCAGACCTACCCTGAGGCTGCATGGCTTACTGGGCGCGCGGTGGAAAGAAACGCTGATCTGCATATCACCAATTCAAAGCTCCCCCGGCCCTTCCATCGAAATCTGATTGATTGCGGCATGTATGGGACACGCCTGGCTGCGATACAGCAGGAAAGCACGTTCTGGCGTTCAGATCTCACCCAGCACTTTGACTTGGAAAGACTAAAGACCATGAAGTTGGCAGGCGACTACTATCTGTGGCGGTGCCTTTCCCAGCACCACGAATTATATGTTGTCAACGCTCACTTGGGAAGCTTTACAAGCGAACCAGGGCAGCTCTCTCAGGCCATCCGCGGTGCATACAGAAAAGAGCTGCGATCAATTCGTCGGCACCCAAAGTTAACTGAAAGGTTCAGAGCATTAATTCTAAGGCAGCTGGAGAAGCGCATATATCCGAGCAAATCGGCAAAACGCATAATAAGTTTTGATCATCAAAGCCATTCTTGGAAACTTAACCGTTGAAGTGGGGTATCGGAAAACACCCCGACGAATCCTTGTGTGCAGTTCCCCCACAGCATCATGGAATAGTCGCTTCTGTAAAAGCTCCGTCTATATAATCGTTGTTCAAGTAGGACACAGCATAAAAATTCGGCCTCCCAACTGCCTGACCTATCAAATGGGAAAGGACGCCGCCTTTTCGCTCTTTCGGTTGCTGAATCGCTGCGGTTAAACTTGACAGGTAAGCGGGATCAGCTCCCTCCCTCAATACGCGAACATCACTTATAAATTGATAACCCAATGTGCGCCAAAGGTGGCGCTTCCAGCGCCCCTCATGATTCAGGTGGTAGGCTTTTATACCTTCGGAGGTCAGACGCGTAACCCCCTGAGATAACACGCTGATCGGTAGAAAATGATCCCACCAAGGCAGGCCGAAATACATCCCGTTTTCAGGTATCTTCTTCAGATCTGAGGCGTGGAAAACAAAAAAATCATAGCCATACGGGTAAATTTCTTCACCCTCACAAGTGATCGTATCAATATCGATCCTATTACAGACAATGCACGTGCCGGGCTGAAGATTTTGGATGCGCTGTCGCGCTTCATGTGTCAATTCCAGCGCGATATCTGAGTTTATAATCGCAATCGGCCCTTCGGCCTGCTGTGCAACCGGTCCGATCATATCGCTCAGGGAAACATAACGCTTGCCAAATCTATCAAACCCGTCTTTCGCTGTTTTCAACTGCTCAAAACACGAAAGCAGATCAAACTCAATCATGGTTTCGGCGGCCGAATTGACCGTGATGGGGGCAAAGCCTTCGTCCAGCCATGACTGCGTACAAGCCGTTAGCCATGCGTCACCCATGTCATTTCCGGCGTCATCCAATCGCGAGAAAAACGGCGGAAGAGATGTCACGAGAGGAATGCGTTGCAACTGTTTGACCTCCTAAATTGACACCCAAGAGTGGAATGCCTCCCCTCGTATTCTGCCATGGTTATGCGCCGCACTCAAACGCTTTTGGGCGGATATACCGGGGTATGGGCCTCAGCCGCTGAAGGTGAGAGAGCCGAAGCCGAACGCATTACAATTCACGCCAAAATGGCGGGGTATTTATGGCCGGGGTTTCCGAAATATTTGGCCCATCCAAGGGGTGCGGATAGAGCGCCTCATCATGCACTCCGTTTACCACTCGGTCTTTTCGCAAAAGCGTAAGCTCAACAATCGGCGGCACCATGCGCCCCAAGATGTTCACTGGCAATAGAACATTGTTGGGATGCACATGGCAGATCATATGATTTTTCAGCAAATGATCCATAAAGCGCCCAAGCACACTACGCCGCTCATCCAGCAAATAGCCGTCGATACTGTGCAATTCCACCACGATAATTCGGAAACGATCGAGCAAACTTGACGGCGTGTCCAACAAAACATCGTATTCCGCACCTTCAATGTCCATTTGCAACATCAGGTCTCCCTGGGGCGGTGCGGTACGTCTTACCCAACTTTCCAACGTCATGAAAGACGCAGTCGGCCCGTCACCGATCATCATCTTTTCGAACGTCATAGCTTTATGCATGTTGGCCGGTTCATTGACAGTGCCGTCCGCAAGAAAACAGGGGACGCCTCGATTTGCTATCTCCAGATCAAAACCAAGTGTATCTGAAACTCCGGGCGAATAGAGTGCCTTGATGCCTGCCAGATCATCTGGCAGCAAGTATCCACCATCAAGTTCGGGACCGACACGGATCAGATCATGTCCGCTCTGGTCAGGTCTGAACCTCTCCAATACAGATAAGATTTCCGCACGGTTATGGCTGGTTAAATTCGCGATAAGCTTCTCTGCGTTTGCATTCGCAAGTCGCTCACGGCGCTTTAAAAGCCTGCGTCGTTTGATCTGAGTGAAATAGGCCCGCATGCTATTTTCCTTTTCGGGACTCTTAATTCTTTGACAGGGGTGCAAAATCCATGATTTCGCCCCCCTGCGCAACTGCGCATTTCCCCGTTCCGAACCAAGTGAATGAATTCTGGCTGATGCCGGACGCGACATTTGGAGGAATGTAACCTCGGGTTGTGCAGGGCGATATCGTCAGTCACTTTGTCCAGAACCCTCTGCGCCAATAGCGCTTGCGCAGTTCCGGGAATTCGATCTGGATGCGTCGCGACGATCTTTCCTTGATCCGCTGCATGCCATCCCCGACAACGACCGTTTCGGCGGGAACATGTGGGCATGGTCACGTGCCAGCACGCCGCGCACGATATGGAAAAACTGGTCGGGCTGAGAGGATTCGAACCTCCGACCCCCTGCTCCCGAAGCAGGTGCGCTACCAGGCTGCGCTACAGCCCGACCGTGACGCGCAATTACTGACTATCCGCACCACATGCAAGACGTCTCGGCACAAAACCGATCACCGGCCGGGCGGGCGACGCTGTGATTTTGCGACATCATTCGCCGGGCACTTCTTGTTGGCAAAACGAAATATCCGAGAACCCCTGATCCCGGCGATGATCACCTTGGCGGGGCTAAAGCGTCTTGGCCAGCCCCTAAAGGCTGGCGTCGAGCGCCCGCAGGACCGCATCACCCATATCACTGGTCGAGACCGGCGTGCCCCCTTCCGGTCCCATCAGGTCGGCGGTGCGTGCGCCGCTTGCCAGTACCGACTCGACAGCCTGCTCCAGCCGGGCCGCTTCATCGCCCTGATCAAAGGAATAGCGCAGCGCCATGGCAAAGCTGAGGATGCAGGCAATCGGGTTCGCCTTGGCCTGATCCGCGATATCAGGGGCCGAGCCGTGCACCGGCTCATAGAGCGCCTTGGGGCGGCCATTGGCCATCGGTGCGCCGAGGCTGGCCGAGGGCAGCATGCCAAGACTGCCGGTCAGCATTGCCGCGCAATCCGACAGGATGTCGCCAAACAGGTTGTCCGTCACGATCACATCGAACTGCTTGGGCGCACGCACCAGCTGCATGGCACCATTGTCAGCGTACATGTGGCTGAGCTCGACATCGGCATAGCTCTCTTGGTGGACGCGGTTGACCACCTCGCGCCAGAGGATGCCGCTCTCCATCACGTTGGCCTTCTCCATCGAGCATACCTTGTTGCCCCGGCGGCGGGCCAGCTCGAACGCGGCGCGGGCGACGCGGTCGATCTCGCTCTCGGTATAGCGCTGGGTGTTGATGCCGACGCGCTCGTTGCCTTCTTTGAAGATGCCGCGCGGCTCGCCGAAATAGATCCCTGACGTCAGTTCCCGGACGATCATGATGTCGAGGCCCGAAACGATGTCCTTCTTGAGGCTGGAGAAATCCGCCAGTGCGTCAAAGCATTGCGCCGGGCGCAGGTTGGCAAAGAGGTCCATTTCCTTGCGCAGGCGCAACAGGCCGCGCTCGGGCTTTACCGAGAAATCCAGATCGTCGTATTTCGGCCCGCCGACGGCCCCCAACAGCACCGCGTCCACCTCTTGTGCCTTCGCCATCGTATCGTCGTGCAAGGGGGTGCCGTGTTTATCATAGGCGCAGCCGCCCACCAGATCCTCGGACACGTCAAAGGGCAAGTCACGCTTGGCGCCAAACCAGTCGATGATCTTGCGGACCTCGGTCATCACTTCGGGGCCGATCCCGTCACCGGGCAGAATGAGAAGCGAGTGCGTGGTCATGGGGTGCGGTCCTCTTGTGGTCATTGAGTTCGGGCAATCGGGTAGCGTGAAGGCGACGGGCCGTCAATGAAAGTCGGACAGTGAGGCGCGCGCGGCGCGGCATTCAGCACCGCGGGCTTCTTGCACAGCCATAGTGATCCGCTGTGGAATTGGTGAAACCTGGCTGCTGCAAAACGGTCACTGGCGGGCATAAGAAAAGGCCCCGAGCGTTTGTCGGGGCCTTTCTGAAACTCAGCGCGAACCGGCTAATCAGCTGGTCGGCAGGATCACGATCTCGACCCGGCGGTTCTGGGCACGGCCCTCGGGCGTCAGGTTCGATGAGATGGGCTGATCCTCGCCACGGCCAAAGGTCTGGATGCGGCCAAACCCGACGCCGCCATCCATCAGCACGTCGGCCACTGCATTGGCGCGGCGCTCGGACAGGCCTTGATTATACGCCGCCTCGCCGGTGTTGTCGGTGTGGCCCACCACCTGCACCGTCGTGTCAGGATAGGATTGCAGGCTGTTCGACACAGTCAGCAGATCGCCGCGCAGGCTGGAATTGACCCGCGCGCTGTCCACGGCAAAGAGGATGTCTTGCGGCAGCGTCACGATCAGCCGGTCGCCGGTATTGGTGACCTTGACCCGGTCGCTTTCCAGATCACGGCGCAACTCCGCCTCCTGCTTGTCCAATGCGTTGCCGATGGCAGCACCGCCCAGCGCGCCGATGGCCCCGCCGATCACAGCCCCCTTGCCCCTCTTGTCGCTGGCCGCCGCACCGGTGAGCGCCCCGAGCACGCCGCCGATGAGCGCGCCCTGTTTCGTCTTTTGGTTGGGGTCGGTGCCGCTACCCTGCAGATGGGCCGGCTGGGTGCAGGCGCTGACCAGCGCCAGCGAGGATGCCGCGAGAAAAAGGATGGGTTTGGTTGCTCGGATCATGGGTTTGCCTCTTTGTTGTTCAGGTTGGACCGGGTTGGCCGACTATAGGCGTAGATCCGCGTTTGCCCAAGGTGCAATACAGCGGAATTCGGCGGCATTTCGCGCAAATTTCAGCGTCGCAGGATGCTTTCAGACAGGTTGGCACGGCGGAGCGGCAGACCCTGGTCGGCAGCGGATTTATTGCAATACAGGCTTGACACCCCTACGCTCGGCCAACTGGACAAGCAAAGATTTGAAAACTGGGGGGATAGCTATGATAAAAGGACTGGCAATTGCTGCATTTGCCGTAATCGCAGCGACGCAGGGGCATGCCGAAGTGTTCAATAGTGATGGTGTCGCCTCCGGGCAGTCGACATCGGAATGGATCAAATTCGGTCCCGATCACAATATTCTCGACACGCGCGTCCATTACTCAAAATTCGAAATGGACGACAAGACTCATCCGATGAACCAAATGTCCGGAGAGTGTTTCGGCGTAGTCGAAATGCGTGATGGCGCGGCCGAGGGCAACGGCGTGTGTGTTCTGGACGGGCTGGAGGGCGACCGGGTGCTGCTGGGGTGGGTGGCGCGGCGAACCATGCCCGAGAGCGAGCTGACCGGTTACTGGACCGTAAACAGGGGCATGGGCCTGTGGCTACAGGCGTCGGGTGGCGGTACGTTCACGTCGAAGGTCAATCAGGTCAATGGCGCCGCGACCAACAGGCTCAAGGGTGCCGTGACACTACGGTAAAGTCGGCGGGCACAGCCGAGCGCAGCGCGGTGTTTTCCCTGCGCAGAACCTGCCGGGGGAAATCGGTATCTTCCGAAACCGAACCTATAAAAATTCCGTTCACGCGTCCGCTCGCGCGCTTTCCCATGCCAGGATGGACCGCTTCACCGGCAACCCCCAATGATAGCCGCCAAGCTCGCCGGATTTGCGCAGCGCCCGGTGGCAGGGGATGAGCAGGCTGATCGGGTTGCGCCCTACAGCCGTGCCCACGGCGCGCACCGCGCGCGGTTTGCCGATGGCGCCTGCGATCTCGGAATAGCTGGTGACGTGGCCGGAGGGTATCTGCAGCAGCGCCTCCCACACCTTGATCTGGAACGGTGCGCCGATCAGGTAGAGCGGCGCAGGCCGGGCCGTATCCGCGCCGTAAGCAGCCAGCACCCAGGGGTGCAGCATTGCCTCGTCTTCGACGAATGCAGCCCTGGGCCAGCGCCCCATGAGGTCCTGCATGGTTGCGTCGGCTCCTGCCTCGGCGGCAAAGCCGATGCCGCAGATGCCGCGCTCCGTCCCCATCACCAGACTTGGCCCGAACGGGCTGTCGAACCAGCCCCAACAGATCGTCAGACCGTCACCCTTGCGGGCGAATTCGCCGGGGCTCATCGCCTCCCACCGCAGGAAAAGATCGTGCAGGCGGCCCGTTCCCGACAACCCTGCCGCGCCCGCTGCCTCCAGCGTCGTGAAACGGTCCTCCAGCAGGGTCTTGGCATGGCCCAGCGTCAGGTATTGCTGGTAGCGCTTGGGCGACACGCCCACCCAGGCGGAAAACAGGCGCTGGAAATGGGCGGAGCTCATGCCCATGGAGCCCGCGAGCTGATCAAGGGTCATGTCGGTGCCACCTGCGTCGATGAGGTCGATCGCGCGACGCATGACGTGGTAGTGATAATCTTGATCGGTCTGAATGTTCATGTCTCGCAGTCCTCTGGTGCCTGAGCTTCAAACTAGTCCTGTAGTGTCAGCCATGCGACCCGAATGTTGCGCAAATGCGTTTTACCGGGCATAGGAGCGTGCATGATCAAGCAACTAGACTACCATACCATCCGCGCCATTTTCGAGCGTTTCCAAGCGGCCGAGCCAGAGCCGAAAGGCGAGCTGGAACATGTGAATGTCTATACGCTGGTGGTGGCTGTGGCCCTCAGCGCACAAGCGACCGACGCTGGTGTGAACAAGGCCACTCGGGGTCTCTTTGCCATCGCCGACACGCCGCAAAAGATGCTCGATCTCGGCATCGAGGGCGTGACCGAGCATATCAAGACCATCGGCCTGTTTCGCCAGAAGGCGAAGAACGTGATCAAGCTGAGCCAGATTCTGGTGGACAAATATGGCGGCGAGGTGCCGAACAGTCGCGCAGCGCTGCAATCGCTGCCCGGCGTGGGGCGCAAGACCGCCAATGTGGTGCTGAACATGTGGTGGGGCATTCCCGCGCAGGCGGTCGACACACACATCTTTCGCGTCGGCAACCGGACAGGCATCTGCCCGGGCAAGGACGTGGTGGCCGTGGAGCGCGCTATCGAGGATCACATACCGGCGGATTTCCAGCACCACGCGCATCACTGGCTGATCCTGCACGGGCGGTATCACTGCAAGGCGCGCAAACCAATGTGCGGATCATGCCTGATCCGCGATCTCTGTGATTATGAGGATAAGAACCTATGAGCAAATACCAGGCTGTGGGCATCGGCAACGCGGTTGTCGATGTGATCTGCCAAAGCGACGATGCATTTCTGAGCCGGATGGGGATCGAGAAAGGCATCATGCAGCTGATCGAGCAGGAACGCGGTGAAGCCTTGTACGATGCGATGGAAAACCGCCGCCAGATGGCGGGCGGATCAGTGGCCAACACCATTGCCGGGCTGGGGGCGCTGGGCCTGAGCACCGGGTTCATCGGGCGAGTTTGCGATGATGCACTGGGGCAGTTCTATGCCAAGGGCATGGCGGATGTGGGCTGCGATTTTGTCAATACGCCCGTGGCGGGGGGCGATCTGCCTACGTCGCGCTCGATGATCTTTGTCTCGCCGGATGGCGAGCGGTCGATGAACACCTATCTGGGCATCTCGACCGAGTTGGGTCCCGAAGACGTGCCGGACGATGTGGCGGGCAGCGCGGGCCTGCTGTTTCTTGAGGGCTACCTCTATGACAAGCCCAAGGGCAAGGCGGCCTTTGCCGAGGCCGCACGAGCCTGCCGCGCGGGTGGCGGCATGGCGGGGATTTCGCTGAGCGACCCGTTCTGCGTGGACCGGCACCGGGACGATTTCCGCACATTGCTGCGCGAACTGGATTACGTGATCGGCAACGAGCACGAGTGGCAATCGCTCTATCAGGGTGCCGATCTGGGTGCCGCGCTGGAACAGGCCGCAGCCGAGAGCGGGCTGGTGGTCTGCACCCGTTCGGGGCAGGACGTGGTGATCGTCCGGGGAGACGAGATGGTGACAGTGCCGGTGGACGCGGTCACGCCGGTGGATACAACCGGCGCCGGCGACCAGTTTGCTGCAGGGTTTCTCTTTGGGTTGACGACGGGGCAGAGCCTTGATGTGGCGGGGCGCATGGGCTGCATCGCCGCGGCGGAAGTGATCGGCCATTACGGCGCGCGCCCCGAGGCAGATGTCGGGACACTCTTTGCCGCTGAAGGGCTGGTCTGACTCGGCGCTCGTCCGGCCCTTGCGGGCCGTCCTCGTGACGGCCTGCGAAATGACCAGTTCGCGCCGAGGCGTGTGGGGTGTCGGGAGGACGCCTTCGGCGAGAGTATTTGGGGAATAGTGAAAGGAATGGTGGGCACGTGGCCCTAAAGCATTCCGCAAAAAACCTGAATCACAGCTTTTCGCGGAACGCCTTAGGTTGCGGCATGCGGTTTCTCACCCTGTCCTGCATCAACCGGCTTTGCCGCGGGTTTTGTCTCGCGCGACACGCCGGGCGGTTCAGCCCCTACTCACCCAGCTTGGCGTGGACTTCGTCCAGATCAATCTCGCCGATGGGCATCTTGTTCGACGGGTCGGCGGCGTCGTATTTGAAAAGCTCGAAATCGCGCTTGTAAATTTCATAGACCAGATGCATCGCGAGGTCGTCGAAATAGTCCTCGACCGGGTGGGCACGTTTCGGCCCGTGCCCTTCGCTCTCGTTGAAGCGGGGGATGCTGGCCAGATCGACGGGCTGGGGCGTCTTGATTGCGTTCAGCACATCCTGCATGCCTTCGTTGAACGCTTCGGTCCAGAAAATCCGGTCGTAGGTGCCGCCATTCACGATGAAGGTGCTGACATGACCCGCCTGTGCGGACCAGTGAATATCGGGCTCCATCGGGCGGCGCCAGCGGATGGTGTCGCGCGCGAACAGCAGGAAGCGGCGGAAGCTGGCGATCTGGTCAAACTCTTCCTTGCCGTCCTCGCCACCCACTTCGACCCCGTATTTCTGCACCAATAGCGGGACCAGTTTGCCGCGGTAGCGCTTGCCATTGCGCTGAATGCCGCAAATCTTGTCGAAGAACGAACTGAGGATGCGCGTATAGGGGTTGCGCACGCAGGTGAATGCATACGAGCTGTGTGATGTCACATTTGCAGCGATCAGTGGCTGACTGTCATCCAGCGCCCATTTGTGCAAACCTGCCTTGGCATCGTGGATGTCGCCGTCGAAAAATTCGCCATGATCGGAATAATACAGGATCTGACCAATGGTCGAGCACGCGCATTTGGGCACCACGCGGTATACCGCGCTTTCGCTCTCGGTCATCCATGTACCCGGAAAACCCATTCCCGCCTCTCCAAACCTCAAATGCCCTGCTTTAAAGCCTTTTGCGTTTCTCATATGTCAGGAAAAACGCAAAGGCTCACTCCCCTTCCGGGTTGTGGCACTTTGCATCAAATCTGCAACACAGATCAAATGCAAACCGCTTTAGGGGCTGTTGATCATCTTCGCGTTAAAAAACCAAGGAAATCCTGTTTATTCAACGCTCCATCACGACTATTACTGTAAACAATCACGCTCACAAAGGCTAGTCTGTTTCCTGCATGGCAAAAATCGCCTACATCCTTCTGTGTCACAAAGGCCCCGAGGCAATCATCGGCCAGGCCGAGATGCTGACCGCCGCCGGCGATTACATCGCGATCCATTTTGATGGGCGGGCGAAGCCCGAGGATTTCCTGCAGATCAAGGCAGCGCTGGCGGACAATCCCAACGTCACCTTCGCCCGCAAGCGGATCAAGTGCGGCTGGGGGGAATGGAGCCTGGTACAGGCGACCCTGCTGGCGGTAGAGGCCGCTGTGCAGGCGTTTCCGAGGGCCACGCATTTCTACATGCTGTCAGGCGATTGCGCCGCGATCAAATCGGCCCGCTATGCACATGATTTCCTCGACGCCGAGGATGTCGATTATATCGAGAGTTTCGATTATTTCGACAGCGACTGGATCAAGACCGGGATGAAGGAAGAGCGGCTGATCTATCGCCACTGGTTCAACGAGCGCAAGCACAAGTGGCTCTTTGACACGTCGCTTGCCCTGCAGCAGCGGCTGGGCCTGAAACGTGCCATTCCGCGTGATATCCAGGTGCAGATCGGCAGCCAGTGGTGGTGTCTGCGCCGCCGCACGGTAGAATGGATCCTGGAATTCACCCGCAAGCGACCCGATGTGATACGGTTCTTTCGCACCACATGGATCCCGGACGAGACGTTCTTTCAGACTCTCGTGCGCCATCTGGTGCCCGACACCGAGATCAAGTCGCGCACGCTGACCTTTCTGATGTTCACTGATTACGGGATGCCGCAAACCTTCTACAATGATCACTACGATCTGTTGCTGGGACAGGACTTCTTGTTTGCGCGCAAGATCAGCTCTGAGGCAATCGATCTGAAGCAGCGGCTGGCCGCGCTCTATTCGAACGACGAAGTCGAGTTCAAGATATCGAATGAAGGCCGCAGCCTCTTCAAGTTCCTGACCGAACGCGGCCGTATGGGGCGCCGCTTTGGCAGCCGGTTCTGGGAGACGGAAAGCACGCTGGGGCGCCAGCGCGAGCTGATGATCGTGATCTGCAAGAAATGGCACGTGGCCAAGCGCATGCTGGAACAGATGCGCCAGGTCACCAATGTACCCGCGATCGAATATCTGTTTAACGAAGAGCATACCGACCTGCCCGATCTGGGAGGCATTCAGTCCAGCCTGAGCAAGCGCACGCGCCACCGCCGGGCGCTGATGCGCATGCTTTTCGACTATTACGAGACCGATCAGCTGATCGTCTGCATGGACCCCAGCGCGCTCGACCTGTTGCAGGATTTCGCAAGCGACCGGTCCACCACCCGGATGCTGGAAGTCCAGTGCGTGTTTACGGACGACTACCTGGTCGGCCACGCCATGCGCGTCGGCCTCGCCGGTGAGCAGACCAGCGCCGAGACGCTGGAGCGGCTACTGCCCACGATCCGGGGCGACATGACCTTCGAGAGCGACAAGATACGCGATGCCGAGTTCGAGCATCACTATGTCGTCAATGAGGCCCATGACCCGGAGGAAAACGCCGGGCCGATTTCGAAATTCCTCGATATCAGTCATGACAAGGCGCGCGAGATCGCAAGATCCGACCGTCTGTTTGCCGACTGATGCAAGACCCGCCAAACCCGATTCATGAATTTGACAACAGGCGCATGAAACGCTTGTGTGTTACGCGGCGTACCGCAAACTGCCGCAGTTCAGATTTTTCGCCAAACGCTTGAGGATACCCATGCCCTACGACTATGACGACCAGAATATCTTTGCCAAAATCCTGCGTGGCGAGATCCCCAACACAACCGTGCTGGAGACCGAACATACGCTGGCCTTCGAGGATATCGCGCCCGAGGCGCCAGTACATACGCTGGTGATCCCGAAAGGCGCCTATGTCTGCTTTGATCACTTCGCGGCAGATGCATCGGATGCCGAAATCGTCGATTTCAACCGCGCAATTGCCGAAGTGTGCCGGATCAAGCAGGTGGTGCCCGGAGACGGTCAGGGCGGTTACCGGATGGTTGCCAATTCAGGCGAGAACGGCGTGCAGGACGTACCGCATATGCATGTGCATATCCTGGGCGGGCGGCACATGGGGCGGATGATTCCGCGCAGCTCGTAAAACTTTGCCTCGGAACGCGAAACGCCGGGCAGTGCAAGCCCGGCGTTTCTGATTCCGCAGCGCTGGGGCGCAGATCCTGTTGCTGACCCTTTTCATGAAGCCCAGGCACTCTGCCCTCGTTGCTGCGCGTGTTCAGCGGCTGCGCGTCAGCTCCAGAAAGACATCCTGCAGATCGGCCTGCTCGGTGCGCACGTCGCGGATGCGGATGCCCGCATCTCGCACGGCGGACAGCACCGCCTCGGCACCCGTCTGAGCCGAGTGATAGGTCAGCGCCAGCGTGCCGTCGGTCCGCACCGCCACCTCGATGCCCGGCGCGGCGGGCAGGGTGACTACAGGCGATTCGGGCGCGATGATCATCTTGCGCGCATCGAGGCGCGCCAGCAGATTCGCAGTGCTGTCACGCGCCACCACCTGGCCATGGTTAATGATCGCGATCTGGTCGCACATCTCTTCGGCTTCTTCGAGGTAATGCGTGGTCAGGATGATCGTCATCCCCTCGGCGTTGAGGCGGCGGATATTCTCCCACAGCATCTGGCGCAGTTCGATATCCACCCCCGCTGTCGGCTCATCAAGCACCAGCACATGCGGTCTGTGCACCAGCGCCTTACCCAGCAGCAGCCGCCGGCGCATGCCGCCCGACAGGGTGCGCGCATAGGCCTGCGCCTTGTCCTCCAGCCCGATCAGTTTCAGAATCTCGTCGCTGCGCCGCTGCGACCCGGGCACGCCATATAGACCCGCCTGCACCTCCAGCGCACCGCGCGGCGTAAAGAACGGATCAAGGTTAAGCTCTTGCGGCATGACCCCGATGGCGGCCCGGCTCTGACGCGGATTCACGTCCTGATCGAACCCCCAGATCGTCACCTTTCCCGCCGATTTGATCACCAGCCCGGCAAGGATGTTGATCAGCGTCGATTTGCCCGCGCCATTCGGGCCCAGCAGGCCAAAGACGGAGCCTGCCGGAATATCCAGATCGACGTCTCCCAGCGCCTCTTTGCCCGGCACGCCGCGGCGTCCGGAATAGGTCTTGCGCAGACCGCGGATCTGGATGGCGTTCTCACTCATGGTCCTCTTGCCCCTGCCTTTGGGATCGCTCATAACTGGACCTAGGTGAAGTGACGGCAAAAGGAAACGCCCCGATGGTGACACAGGCCCCTGAAATACGGATCGCGGACCAATACCGTGTCGCCTGCGACGGCGGCGAAGGTGCATTGGGCCATCCTCGCGTCTGGTTGCGAATTCCGGACGAACTGGGCTGGGTCGAATGCCCCTATTGCGACTGCAAGATTATCCATGAGGATTTCAGGGACAAGGTCTGAAACTGTTGATCTTCTGCGCCGTGATGACGCGGGCCGGCTTGAGTGTTTGACCAAAGCAGAAGCCGGGATTTTTCCTGACTGGCATCGTGGCCTGCCCCGTCAGACCGGACCGGGCGCGCAAACCGGTGGCGAGCTGTGCCGCGCCGTGCCATATCATGTTCACCCATTCGAGGAGGCGCGCGCGCATGACCACGCAATTCGGCAAGGGATGCCACCTGCATCTGATCGACGGCTCGGCCTTCATCTTTCGCGCCTATCACGCGCTGCCGCCGCTGACGCGCAAATCCGACGGGCTGCCCATCGGGGCTGTCAGTGGATTCTGCAACATGCTGCAACGCTATATTGACGATAATGCAGGCCCCGACGCACCGACGCATGTGGCAGTGATCTTTGACAAGGGCAGCCACACGTTCCGCAATGACCTCTATCCCGAATACAAGGCCACCCGCGAAGCGATGCCCGAG
Source organism: uncultured Roseovarius sp. (assembly GCA_947503145.1). GTDB lineage: Bacteria > Pseudomonadota > Alphaproteobacteria > Rhodobacterales > Rhodobacteraceae > Roseovarius. Next base: position 116,195 of record CANNCP010000009.1, on the reverse strand, counting down.
GACCTGCGCCCGCAGATCCCGCTGACCCGGCGCGCCACAGAAGCGTTCAACATCGCCTGCAAGGAGATCGAGGGCTATGAGGCGGACGATATCATCGCCACGCTGGCCATACAGGCGCGGGATGCAGGCGGGCGCGTGACGATCATCAGTTCGGACAAGGACATGATGCAGCTTGTCGGCGGCGGTGTTGAAATGCTCGACGCGATGAAGAACAAGCGGATCGACGTCGAGGGCGTCGAGGAGAAATTCGGCGTCGGCCCCGACCGCGTGGTGGACGTGCAGGCGCTGGCAGGCGATTCGGTGGATAACGTACCGGGGGCGCCGGGGATCGGGATCAAGACCGCCGCATTGCTCATCAACGAATACGGCGATCTCGACACGCTGCTGGCCCGCGCGGGCGAGATCAAGCAGCCCAAGCGCCGCGAGACCTTGATCGAAAAGGCCGACCAGATCAGACTGTCGCGCCAGCTGGTGCAACTCGATTGCGACACGCCGCTAGATTTCGGGCTGGATGATCTGGATGTACGCGACCCCATTCCCGAAGATCTGCTGGGTTTTCTGGCCGAAATGGAGTTTCGCACGCTGGCCAAGCGCATCGCCGCAGCGATGAGCGTGGAGCCGCCGGTAATTGCCGATAACGCTCCGCAAGGGACGGAGGAGGCGGCCCCCGAATGGCCCGCGATTGATGCTGCATCCTATGAAAAAGTGGCCGACATGGCCGCGCTTCAGGTCTGGGTCGACCGGATCACCGCGCGCGGCTATGTGGCCGTCGATACCGAGACGACCTCGCTGAACGAGATGCAGGCCGAACTGGTGGGCATAAGCCTTGCCGTTGTTCCGGGGCAGGCCTGTTACATTCCGCTTGCGCATAAGGACGGCGAGGTGGACGACCTCTTTGGCTCGGACAAGCTGGCGGATGGCCAGCTTGATCTGGATACGGTGCTGAAGGCGCTGAAGCCGGTTCTTGAGGATGCCAGCATCCTCAAGATCGGTCAGAACATGAAATACGACGCCAAGATATTTGCGCAGCTCGGTATTACTATTGGCCCTATCGACGATACGATGTTGATGTCCTACGCGCTTAACGCAGGCGTACATAATCACGGCATGGATCCCCTTGCCGAACGCTATCTCGGCCATACGACCATCCCGATCAAATCGCTGCTGGGCACCGGCAAATCCGCAATCACCTTTGACCGTGTTCCGGTGGAGGATGCGGTGAAATATGGCGCCGAAGATGCCGATATCACCCTGCGCCTGTGGCATACGTTCAAACCGCAACTGCACCGCGAACAGGTCACAACAGTCTATGAGATGCTGGAACGGCCTCTGGTGCCGGTGCTGGCACAGATGGAACTGCACGGGATACTGGTGGACCGCGACGTGCTTAGCCGGATGTCCAATGCCTTTGCCCAGAAGATGGCAGGGCTGGAGGCCGAGATACACGAACTGGCCGGGCGCAGCTTTAACGTAGGCTCACCCAAGCAACTGGGCGAAATCCTGTTTGATGAAATGGCGCTGGAAGGTGGCAAGAAAGGCAAGACCGGCGCCTATGCCACCGGCGCGGATGTGCTCGAAGACCTCGCGACCGAGCACGAACTGCCCGCGCGGGTGCTGGACTGGCGGCAACTGAGCAAGCTGAAATCGACCTATACCGACGCGCTGCAGGATCATATCGACCCCGATACCGGGCGCGTTCATACGTCCTACGTCCAGACTGGCGCCAACACCGGCCGACTGGCCTCGACCGATCCGAACCTGCAGAATATTCCCGTGCGCACCGAAGAAGGCCGCCGCATCCGCACAGCGTTCATCGCGCCGGAGGGGCGCACGCTGGTCAGCCTCGACTACAGTCAAATCGAGCTGCGCATTCTGGCGCATGTGGCCGATATCGCAGCCCTCAAGGAAGCCTTCCACGAGGGGCTGGACATCCACGCGATGACAGCAAGCGAAATGTTCGATGTGCCGATCGACGAAATGACGCCCGACATCCGCCGCCGCGCCAAGGCGATCAATTTCGGTGTGATCTACGGCATCTCCGGCTTTGGTCTGGCGCGTAATCTGCGCATCCCCCGCGCCGAGGCGCAGGGGTTCATTGATCGCTATTTCGAACGCTTCCCCGGCATCCGCACCTACATGGACGCCACCGTGGAATTCGCCAAGGAACACGGGCATGTGCAGACGCTGTTCGGGCGCAAGATACACACCCCCGAGATCGGCGCCAAAGGGCCGCGCGCAGGTTTCGCCAAACGCGCCGCGATCAACGCGCCGATCCAGGGCACCGCGGCGGATGTGATCCGGCGCGCGATGATCCGCATGCCCGCCGCGATCAAAGGGCTGCCGTGCCGGATGTTGCTACAGGTGCATGACGAACTGCTGTTCGAGGTCGACAATGACGCGGTGGACGACGTGATCGCCGCCGCCCGCGCCGTGATGCAGGGGGCTGCGGACCCTGCCGTGCGGCTTGATGTTCCGTTGATTGTGGACGCCGGACAGGGTGCCAACTGGGCCGAGGCACACTAAAGAATTTCGCCGTTAACCTGAAACATCAGGTAAAGGCGAAACGCTTTGGCCCCGTCCGTGCGATCAGCCGAATTCGCGCCGGATTGCGGCGCCGTGCTGATCTAGTGACGGCACCGGGCCGTAGGTCTTGCGCTCCCCTGACGTCACCGTCGCACCCGACGCAAGCAGCGCCACCGGTCCGCCCGCCAGCGGCACATCGGCAAAGCGGCTCTGCGGGTGCTCCACCACATCCTGCATGTTCGACAGCCGCCCGTAGGCGATGCGCGCGGCATCAAGCAGTGCCACCGTTTCTTCGCGGCTCTGACGGCCCAGCAGGCTCTGGACCAGCGCATCCACCGCCGGGCGATTGGCTACGCGGTCGTCATTGGTGGCGAACCCGTCGGCGGCCGCATGATCCGGCATGCCGAAAACCTGCGTCAGCGCCGCCCATTCCCGGTCATTCTGGATCGCAATCAGCAGTTCCTGACCATCGCCGCAGACAAACAGGCCATAAGGCGCGATTGTCGGATGCATCAGCCCCTGCCGTGCGGGGGTCTTGCCGCCATAGCGGTGCTGCAGGTAGGGCACGTTCAGCCATTCGGCCATCGCTTGATACATCGACACTTCGATATGTCGACCCCGCCCGGTCACGCTGCGCCCGATGAGCGCCTCCAGAATGGCGGCATAGGCGGTCATTCCGGCAGTGATATCCACGACCGACACGCCGACACGCGCCGGACCTTCCGGCGTGCCGGTGATCCCTGATAATCCGCTTTCGGCCTGGATGAGCAGATCATACGCCTTTTGCCGGGCGCGCGGTCCTTGGCTGCCGTAGCCCGAAATCGAACAGCAGATAAGCGCGGGAAACTCGGCGCACAGGTCGTCGGCCCCAAAACCGAGACGCTGCATCACGCCCGGCCCGAGATTCTGGATCAAGATATCCGCCTTGGCAACGATCCGGCGCAGAACGGCCTTGTCACCTTCGGACTTGAGATCGAGCGCGATGGATTCCTTGCCCCCGTTCAACCACACGAAATAAGAGCTTTGCCCGGCAACGAGCGAATCGTAACCGCGGGCAAAATCACCCTCGGGGCGCTCGACCTTGATCACCCGCGCCCCCGCATCCGCGAGCTTGGAGGAGGCAAATGGCGCGGCGACCGCGTGTTCTACAGAGACAACTGTCAGCCCTTTGAGGTCCTGCATGTTCATCCTTTCCGTTCCCGATCCGGTCACAATGACCGTCCAGTGTATTGTCGGCAAATACCTTGTTTATCTCCGCCCGATAGGTTCATCCTATATGGATACCGCAAACAGCGCACCCGGAGGGCGCAGGCATGGACTCCCGGCAGCTAAAACATTTTCGCAAGATCGTCGAGCACGGCTCGATGAGTGCGGCCGCGCGCAACCTCGGGATAGCCCAGCCGTCGCTGTCGCAACTGGTGCGCAACCTGGAGGCGTCGCTGGGGGTCGAGCTGCTGATGCGCTCGGCCCGTGGGATATCTGTGACCGAGGCCGGCGAGCGACTATACCAATACGCCTGCCGGATCGAAAACCTGCTGGAGGATGCCAGGGCCGACGTGACCAATGTCGGCTTGCGGCCCGCCGGGCGCGTCACGTTCGGGATGCCGCCCTCAATCTCGATGGCGCTGTCGATCCCGATGGCCGAGACCCTGCGCGTGGAACTGCCCGAAATCCAGTTCTGCGCCACAGAGGGAATGAGCGGGCACCTGCGCGAATGGGTGATGAGCGGCGAGATTGATCTGGCGATTCTCTATAACAATACCGGTCTGGGTGACTGCGTCTCCGAGTTGTTGCTGACCGAAGAACTCTGGGGCTATTCCGCCCCCGATGATTGGCCCTTCAGGACCCCTCCGGGCGCGCCGGTCGATCTGGGCGACGTAATCGCGCAGGACCTCGTGCTGCCCTCCAACCGCCACGGGCTGCGCACCTTCATTGACCGGGCGGCGCGCGGTGAGCGTTCCGAGCTGTCCGTTGCCATCGAGATGGATTCGCTGCCGCAAATCCTGTCTCTGGTCGCACGCGGCAGCGCCTATACAGTCATTTCGCCCGCCGCAGTGTTCGAGATGGTCCATGAAGGCAAGCTGATCGGCAGCCCGATCCAGAACCCGCGCCTCAGTCGCAAGCTTTATCTGGTGCGCTCTGCCGCCACCCGGATCACCGCGGCGACACGCGCAACCGAGGATTGCTGCCGGAAGGTGGTGGGCGATCTGGTCACGCGCGGCTTCTGGCAGGCAGAATTGCCTCAGCCGGAATAGGCAGACGCTATCGCCCCTCCCAGTGGTGACTATTGGCCTTGCGGGCCGCACCGGCGTTAGAATACCCGGAACAGAAACAGGAGCCGCCGCGATGACTGCCGAAACAGGAAGACTGACAGATGCATTGCGCGTGGAATGCGAGGCCAGCATTGGCCGGACCCGCACCGTGACCGACAGCATCGCCCCCGAAGCAGCCGCGAAGCTGGCAGTTCTGCTAGGCCGCGACATGCCAGAGGCGGCACTACCGCCAACCTGGCACTGGATATACTTCAACACCGGAATCCCCGAGGCCCATCAGGGCCGTGACCTGCACGAGCAAACCGGGCGCTTCCTGCCCGCCGCGCCCTTTCCGCGCCGGATGTGGGCGGCGGGTGACGTCACCGTGCACGTGCCCCTGCGGTTGGGCGTGCCCGCCGAACGTCGCGTTACCGTGGCCGATGTCGCGTTCAAGGAGGGCAGATCGGGCGCGATGTGCTTTGTCACGCTCGCCCATGAGATCACCCAGGACGGCACGCTGGCCATTGAAGAGGCACAGACCGTCGTCTACCGGGATCGCGGCGCACCGGACCCCGGCCTGCGCGGGCCGGGCGACCCGGTGCCCGAGGGCTATCGCCTGCACTCCGAAGGCCAACTGTTTTTCTATTCCGCCGTCACCCATAACGGGCACCGTATCCACTGGGACCACGATTTTTGCCGGAATGAAGAGGGTTATCCCGACCTCGTCGTGCACGGGCCGCTGATGGCGACCGAGCTTTGCATGCAGATGCATGATGGCGTCTCTCCGTGCCGCTACACCTTTCGGGCGCAGGCCCCGGTGTTCGTGACGACGCCGGTGCGTTACCTGCCGGGTGATCCGGGGCATCGGCGCGAGGGCCGCATCGAGCGATCAGACGGTGTCACATCAATGAGCGCGACACTGACCGCGCTGTAAGCGCGCGACGCACGGGTGCCAAGGCTACCAGTTATCCACCCCCCGAGTGACGCCCACAGCGCTACCGATCAGCCCGAGGATCGTCCGCACGTTGGTGACAGGCGATTCGGTGGCAACAATCGTATCGCCGGGATGTATCTGGAACTGCCGTGCGGCAAAAAGGCCATCGGCGCTGGTCAGGTCGATGGTAAAGACCACCTGCTGTCGTGTGGGTCCGTGGATGCCGTCCGCGACCTGCTTGGCGTGATAATCGCGCAGCACCAGAACACCCTTGGGATCGGCGCGGGTATCGGCCAGACCGCCCATCTCTGACAGCGCCTCCATCGCGCTCATCCGGTCCTTTTCAAAGTAAATCACCCGCTCGCTGCCGGCAGCCCCTAGCGCGTTAAAGCTGCGGGTGTCCTCGACCACCGCGATCTGGTCGCCGCCGCGCAGCAGCGCATTGGCAGACGCACTGGCCAGCAGCCGTTCGGCGCGGATTTCATAGGTGTGAGCCCCCCGGATGAGCCGCACCAGCGGATGCCGCAGATCGCTGTCGATCCCGCCGCCCTGCGCCAGCACGCTGAGAATGCCGGTATCGCGGTTCTCCAGCGTATAGCGACCGGGGGCGCCGACGCCACTGACCAGATCGACCGCGTTGTTGCGTCCCGACGTCACGTTCAACTGCACCTGCGCCGAGGCCGAAATTCCGGTCAACGCCTTTTGTATCCGGTCACGTGCCTGATCGGGCGTCAGACCACGTACCAGAACCTTTCCCACATAGGGCATGAATATCTCGCCGTTGCCCGAAACGGTCATCTTCGGCAGTGCCGTGTTGCGGCCACCCGCACCGATCAGCAGCGAATTCTCGTCCGCGTCCCAGACATGGATATCAAGCAGGTCGCCGGTGCGGATGATCGTTGAATCCAGGCCGCGCCCGGCCTTGAGCCAGTTGTATCCGCCTGCCCAGCCGGTCACCGGCCATGTCGCGATCTGTACCATCCCTGCGCGGGTGACAGGCACTACGGCAAACGTGGGGTCGGGCGCATCCTGTTCGGTCAGTATCTCGGATTGCAAGGCAGCACCGCGCGGCAGGCTGCACGCGGACACAAGCGCGCTCAGGGCCAGAATGGCAAGCAGTCGCAGCAGCGCAGACACAGGCGATTTTCTCCAAGCACAGACAACCCTGAGTCACATAGCCCGACAGTCTGCCGAATCGCAAATGAAAAATCTAATGACCTGAGTGTGTTGCACGCCCTTCTTGCGATACCTCAATTGCCCAGGTCGATCGGCCCCATCTGTGGATAAGCGTCACCCGGGCCAGGATTGCCCGCATGGGACTGCCCTCCGTAATGACGCATCACACCCCAGACCGCATTAAGTGCCGTCTGCACCGCGCCCTCGACCCAGGCCGGGGTCCAGCTGATCCCGTCCCCGGCGAGAAAGAGGCCACGCTGCTCGGGCAGCATGTCGGCTTGCATGAACTGGCCGTACATCCGGTGATTATAGCGATAGTGGCCCGGCAACGCGCCCTTGAAGGCGCCGAGGAAGTTCGGGTCGTTCTCCCAGCTGACGGTGATCGGATTGCCGATGATATGCTTGCTGATGTCCACACCCGGATAGATTTTTGACAGCGCCGCGAGCGCCAGATCGACACGCTGCTCCACGGGCAGGGGCGCCATTTTCAACGCGTCGGACATCCACGAATAGGTCAGGCAGATCACGGCCGGCTGATCGGGGCCGTTCTCGAACAGGTATGTGCCGCGCGTCATCCGGTCGGTCAGCGTGACACTCATCGTTTCGCGCCCCGTCTGCGGATCGCGGTCACGCCAGAATGGGCGGTCCACCATCACAAAGGTCTTGGACGATTGCATGTACCGCGTGCGGTCCAACGCCATCCACATGCCCTGGCTCAGCAGGCGTTCGTCCACGTCCATCGCGGTGGTCAGCAGCCAGCTCTGACAGGTGGCGACGACCGCACCAAAGCGTTTGGTCCGCTTCCACCTGTCCGTGACCTCAAAATCACCTGTCCCGTCGCGGTGGATGCGGATCACTCCTGGCAGCGGCGCACCGCTATGGAGTTTCTCCAGCGTCGTGCCGCGCGGCCAATGCACGATCCGTTCCGGCGCATGCGACCACAGCCCGCGCGGCACGCCCTCCACGCCGCCGACCATGTAGCGCTGATCGTCGTCCAGACCCAGCGCGTTCACTCGCAGGATTTCCAGCATCGAGTTCGGAAAATCGCTGTCCCAGCCACCGGTGCCGAACCCGACCTGACCGAATACTTCGCGATGCCGAAAGCTGAGCCTTTTGAACGCGTCTGACTGTGCGACGAAATCGTAGAAACTGCGCTCGTCCCAGCCTTTGACGATCGGGTTCCATATATCCTTGACCGCCCGCGCATCGCGCCGCCGGATCGCCGCCTGAAGATCGGTGAACCGCGCGCCATCCTCCAATGCCTGATCGTAGGCGTCCGCCACTTCGCGAAAAAGTGTCGGCAGATCATCCAGTCTCTCGGCATAGAGCGTCTTGCCCTCCAGATCGATCACCGTCGATCCTGCCGCCGCACTCAGAGGGTTCGGAAAGGGGCGCGATTCGATGCCCAGCTTGTCAACGTAGTGATAGAAGCCCGTCGAGGAGGCCGGAAAGCGCATGCCGCCGAGTTCCGCAATCACGTCCTGGGTGCCTTCGAACACCTCCGATCGCAGACGGCCACCGAACTTGCCGGATTCGTAGATGACCGGCTTCAGCCCCAGCTTCATCAGTTCATAGGCGGTCACCACCCCGGCCATACCCGCGCCGATCACCGCGACCTCTTGCCCGTGCTGGTCTGCAGGGATCTGGCCCAGCCCGTCGGGATGGGTGAGCCAGTCGTCAAAGGCGAATGTGAAATCCGGGCCAAAGGCGGTGATGGGCGCGTCAGTCATGTCTCTCTCGCGAGTTGGGGACCATCAGCGCGGCGTATAGATCCGGGCGTCTATCCGCCAGATGCGCACCTTCTGGCGCGCGCCTGCCGGTGAACTCACCGATGAGCAATGCCGCATCCGTCGCGCCTGCGCGCGCCAGATCGTGGCCACCCGCATCCACGATGCACGATGTGCCGCAATAGGTATAATCGCCCTCGGTGCCCACGTAATTTGCGTAGACCATGCCGATGCCGTTCTCTTCGGCGCGGGCCGGAACGATCCGGGTGCAGATGCTGTCAAACGGCACCATATTGGCCGTGGGCGCGATCACCAGATCGGCACCGGCCAACGCATGGGCGCGGACCAGTTCAGGGAATTCGATGTCGTAGCAGATGGCCAGCGCCACCCGCAGGTCGCCCAGCGGGACCACCGGCGACAGCGCCGCGCCGGGCGCGAATTGCGCGCGGTCCACGTCGCCGAAAAGATGCGTTTTGCGGTAGTTGATCCGCGTTTGCCCGGAGGCATCCACCAACTGGGCGCTGTTGTAGACCACACCGCCCGCGTCATGCTCTGGGTAGCCATAGGCGATGGCGATATCATACGCCCGGCACATGTCGGCAATGGTCCGATGATAGGCCCCGTCCGCAGGCTCTGCCAGATCTTGCACCGCATCAACCCCGATGGCGTAGCCCGTCACGGCCATCTCGGGCGTGACCAGCAGCGCCGCGCCACGCGCGCCGGCCTCTCGGGCGGCCCGGTCGATCCGGTCCAGCCCGGCAGCCGCGTCGGCGGTGGGCGGCGGACATTGCAGCAGAGCGATCTTCATGGGCGCATCTCCACTTTTTTTGGTTCAGCATGCCACGCGCAGCGCCGCTGGGCCATAAATGCCCGGACCGGGGTCAGTAATCCTTCTCGAAAAAGATACCCAGCTTGCTTTCATTCTCGCTGTCCACAGAGCCACGCGCGGTCACGGATTTACTGAGATCGATATTAAGCGAAATCGCGCCACCGCCACCACTGGAGGTAGTGACATCGGTATACACATTGTCCGAGATGTATTTGCCCGCCCGCAGGCCGGTATTGCCCTCTTCGTCCGATGTGATGTCGAGATCATCCAGCCCGATCGTGCGCCGCAAGCGGCTGACGACACCCTCGCCGCCCTTGCCCGCGAGCGTCGCGACCGCGCTGGCCAGCTGTGCGGCCTGCAACGGCGAAAGCTCGGTCAGACCACGGCGGAAGAAAATCTGCGACAGCACCTCATCTTGCGGCGCGTCGGGCACCGAGCTGAAACTGACCTCGGGGGAGGATGCCGGACCTTCGATGGTCACGCTGGCGGTGCCGTTGCCGGTATCGGTCCGGGCAACGAACCGCAGATAAGGATCGAAATCCCCTTGCAGCAGCACGCGGCCTTCATCCAGATCGAAGCGCTTTTCCAGAACATCGAGCCGCCCACGCACCAGATCGAAACGCCCCGCCGAGATGATATCGGAGGTGGTGCCGGTCAGGCGCAGTTCGCCGCCCAGTTCCGCATCGATTCCGCGCCCGCGCACAAAGATGCGCGATGGGGCAGAGATCGTCACATCCAGCGGATAGGCCCGCCCCAGGCTATCAGCCTCATCGCCCGAACCCGGACCGATACCGGCGCGCTCCTGCGTCGCGCGCACGGCGGCAGGCGCGTTGACATGCGTGATTGGCGGCAGAGAGCCAAAGCTTGTGATCCCGGTCGAGGGGATGCTGATACTGGTCTTGCCCAGGCTCAATTGCCCGGCGATGCGCGCGCCCCCCTGAAGCGGGCCGTTGACGCCCAAAGTGCCAGACACCCGCGTGTGATAGATCAGCGAGTCGGTCACGACCACATCGGCCAGCGACGCGCGCAGGTCGGCGGACATCGCGCCGGTCAACTGCACCGGGCCATTGATAGAAAGGCGACCTCCGTTCGAGACGTTGGCACTGAGCGACAGGTCAGCGCGCCCACCGGTGATCTCGGCGCGTGCGTCGACCCCGGTCAGCGCGATCAAATATATCGGCGCGGAAATGCGTGCGCCGCTGGTGCTGATCGTGCCGGACAGCGCATCAAGACCGGGCGCACCATTGAGCGACAGATCAAAGCTTGCCTGCCCCTGCAGGCTGCGCGGACGCAGGAATGGCTCGCTCAGGCCCAGAGGCACCGATCCCCGCGCGGTCAGGTTCATTCGGTTGCCACTGGCAATGGTGCCCGCGACATTGGCATTGGTGCCGCCCGGCCCGGTCAGCGCGGTGTTGATTTGCCAGACGTCCCCGGCCTGCTGTGCAGTGCCGTCTAGCGTGAGCGCGCCGGCAATCTCCGGCACGAAGGGGCGGATATCGGGCAGGCGCGCGACATAGCGGAACGCGGGCGCCGCGCCCGTCAGCGTGCCTTCGACATCGGCAGTCAACCCGTAGGGGCCGCTAAGATCGGTGTCGATCAGCCAGCCCTCGGGGGTCTCTGCCAGCGTACCGGTCATCGCCAGCGGACCGGAATAGCCGGGCACCAGCGGGCGCACGTCCGGCAGCCGCGCATCATAGCGGACATTCGCCCCCTTGCCGGTCACACGCCCCTCAACCTCGGCCGTCAGCCCGTAGAGGCCGCTGAGATCGGTGTCGACCAGCCAACCCTCGGGTGATTGCGCCAGCGTGCCGTTCAGCGCCACCGCGCCAGAATGACCCGCGACAAGCGGGCTGATATCCGGCAGGCCAGCATCGAACCGGATGCGCGCATCGGGGCCGGTCACCAGCCCTGCGATCTTGGCGCGCGCATCAAGCGGCCCGGCTGCTGTCAGATCGACGCGCCAGCCGACAGCATCCTGAACCGCGTTACCATGCACCGTTAGCGGGCCGGGCAGGCGTGGCTCGATCTTGCTGAATTCCGCAAGGCGCAGCGCATAGGATGCCTCGGAATTGTCGGTGGCGAACCGGCCATTCGCCGTAAGCGTCAGTTGGTCGTTGGCGATCTCGGCGCGTTCCAGCACGATGCCTTGTGCCCCGCGCCGGGCCGTGATGTTCAACTCGGTCTTGCCACGCAGCAGGGTGTCGGCCTGTGCCTGATCCAGCCCCAGATCGGTTGCTGTGCCCTTCACGGTCAGGTCGAACTGCCCGCCCAGCGCCACAGTGCCGTTTAGCCCGAGTTTCGCCGCGCCGCTCAGTGGCCGGTTGGCGAGGCGCGAGAATTTGGACAGGTCACGGGTGATGAGTTCCGCCTCAAGATCGGTCTTGAACCCGCTTTGCAGCGCATCGACCTCTGCCGCGCCGGTCAGTTGTGCGGACGCGCTGCGCAGATCGAGATCGCTCAGCTTCAGCGGCTCGCCCTCAAGGTAGGCCATGCGGAACGCACCCGCCACGTCGCGCCCCACGACCTCGGCCAATGCGGGATCGGCCAACGACAATTCTTCGGCGGCGAAACGCACATCGGCGGTCACGCGGCCCAGCGCGCCCACGTCGCCCTCCAGCACACCACCTGCCGACAATTGCAGCGTGCCGATGCCGACGCCCGCGCGCTCCATCTCGGTGATGTCAAAACGGGCCGTCCACTCATTGGACTGATCGGCGGCATAGCTGATGTTCAGCGCGGCGCGGCCCACCTTGGTCGGCGGACCGGGAATTGGCAGCATGGTGGCGCCGCGCCCGCCCATCTCGACCTCCAGCGCGATCTGCGTCGGCCATTGCTCGGCATTAAGAGCAAGCCCGCCGGTCAGCGTCACTTCTTGCGCCGTCAGCCGCAAGTCGCTCAGCGTCAGGGCGCCGTCCGGCTCGCGCAGTCCGGCCACGCGCAATGCGACGTCATCGCCAAAGAACGGGCGGTATTTCGGCGCAAATAACGCAGTAACATCACCGCCCAGATCGGCGGTGAATCGCCGCGCGGGGTCGTCGCCGCCTGCCCGAGCCTTGGCCGCGCCCAGTGAGACCTGACCTGCCAGACGCGTCTGGCCGTCGGTCTTCAGCACGATGTCGGAGGTGAAGTCATCCAGCGGCCCGTTGCCCTGAATGGTCATATCGACACTGGGTTTTCCCGGCAGATCGAGCAAGCGTACCACGACCCCATCCGCTGCATCACTCAGCGCCAGATCAAGGTCCAGCATCTGGCTGACCTCCACGAAGCTTGCCTTGATGTCAAAGGTGCCGCGCTTGTCATCAAGCCTGCGGGCTGACAGGTCCACCGACGCATCGCCTCCCGCCAGCGCCGCTGACGCCTTGAGCGACAGGCGCAGTTCCTCGCCCAGCAGTGGCGCACCGATCGTGATCTCGTCCACCTTGAGCGTATCGAGCTTGATCGACACCGGAAGCTCGGGCAGCGAAAACGGCTGTGCCTCGGGGCTGGGCAGGCCATCGTCCTTTTCCTTGGGCGCGCGGGTCAGCGTGATCTTTTTCGCACTCAGGGTCTGCACGTCGAATTCACCGCGCAACAGCGCCGAACGGGTCCACTGCAGCGTGAGGTCGGTCATCGTCAACCAGATACCGGCCTCGTCCGCCACGGTAACCTTGTCGATTGTCGCCTCGCTGCTTAGCGCGCCGCGAAACCCGGTGATGTCGACCACGCGTCCCTCGCCGCCCAGACTGTCCTGTAGCAGGCGGGTCAGATAGCCTTTGTCATCAGCGCCATCCTGCGCCAACACGGCACCGGGCAGGCAGAGGGCCAGCGCGACCAGTATGAGGCGCAGCCAGGTCAAAACGCCTGCCCTATACCGATGTAGACTTCAAAGCCCGAATTGCTGCCCGGCCCGTCCATGGGCACCGCCACATCCAGACGCACAGGCCCGATCCCGGTGTCATAGCGCACACCGACACCGGCGCCGCTGTGCCATTTGCCGGAACTGCCATCGGGGAACCCTTCGGAACCGATATAGCCGGTATCATAGAATCCAACGAGGCTGATCTTTTCGGTGGTCTTGACCCGCAATTCGCCCGAAAGCCCCAGGAACGACCGGCCGCCGGTCATGTTGCCGCCGCCCAGATCGACACCCAGTGACTGATAGCCCTGCCCGCGCACCGTGCCGCCACCGCCCGAGTAATAGAGGAAATCGGCAGGTGCCTCGGCCAGATTGGGGCCAATCAGCGATCCCATCTGACCGCGCACCGCAAAAGTCAGCCGCTCTTCGGGCCCGACACTGTAGTAGCCGCGCAGGTCGAGCTTGCTGCGGACCCCGTCCTTGGTGCCGTAAAGATCGACGAACGGCATGACACTGGCCTCGGCGAAGTAACCCGACGTCGCGTTGAGTTTGTCGTTGCGATAGTCGTACCGGGCGCTCAGCGGTAACGTAAAGATCGAGTAGGACCCCGTACCGAAGGCATCCACGGTTTCCGAGACCCGATAGCCCAACCCGTAGGAAAACTCGCGGTGTTCAGAGGCGTAATGCACGATCCCGCTCTCCAGTGCGAAGGTGGTCGCGCTGAATGCAGGCTCGTCCAGTTCCTCGAACTCGAAATCCAGGTAGAAATCCATGTCCGACTGGAACGTCGCAGGCCGCTCGAACCGCGCGCCCAGACGGTAATCTATCCCGCCGCTGTCGCCACCGAGTCCGCCGATTTCGCCATCCACTCGCAGCCGCTCTGCCCCGCCAAAGAGGTTGCGATGCATCCACATCGCGGACAGGCCCAACCCTTCGAGCGAAGACAACTCCGCGCCAAAGCTGAACCGGCGCGGCGGCGCCTCGGTGATCTGCGCGGTGATATCGAGCGTATCGTCCGGCCCGACCTCATCGGCCTCGCTCAGGGTCACGACATTGAATGCCCCGCTGCGCCGCAACCGTTCGGTGGCACGATCCAGTGTCTCGGGTGAATAAATCTCGCCTTTCGGCAGACCCGCGATTTCCTTGATCCGCTTGGTGCGCACGTCCTCGTTTCCGGTGACCAACAGATCACCAAAGCGCAACAGTGGGCCGGGGGCCAGTGTGATCGCGGCGTCGATGCGCGCGCGATCGTGGAGCGCGCTGATCTGCTGCGCACCTACCGCAGCCTTGGCGTGCCCGGTGGCCCGCCATCTGTCCACCCCTGCCTCGGCGGTGTCTCTCAGCACGTCGACTTCGGCCACCTGACCAGAGACAAATCCCTGGGGCAACTGCGTGCGGGGTGCCAGGGGTGCAATGCGCAGATCGCCAAAGCGAAAGAGCGGGCCGGGCTGGACCCGGATAACCGCGCGCCTCACCTCGCCCAATTGTGCGACCGGCGACAATCCCGCCGCCTCGCGACCGTCGAGCGTAATGTTGATCACCGGGGCATAATACGCCTGCTCGTAAAGCGCCGTCAGCAACCGCTGATAGTCTGCCCGCGCGGTCGCCACCACATCCTGCGTCGCCGGATCCTTGCGCGCCTGCAACGCCATCAGCAGCGACGCGGCGCCCAGTGTCTCGTTCAGTGCAGGATTTTCACCGGGGGTGGATATCTGCACCTCCAGCGCCAGAACGCCTGACGGCACACTTATGGGCCCCGCCAAGAACAGCAGGACACGCAGAGCTTCTCGGCATGCTTTTCGGCGTCGTTCGGCCACTTTTCGGTCCTGCTCCGCATCTTTGTCTATGGGTGATCGGCGCTTGAATGCCAGGTCGGATCACCGGTGTCACTGCCCTTTGTCGTAGCGGATGAGTCTAGGGCTTTGCACTGGCAATTCAAACCGCCCCTGTACACTGAAATGTATCAATCAGCGATTTTCCGAGCATGAGCAGGCGGGGCTGTCGCACACATGCTGTCGATTCACAAGAACACAACCCGGAACTGGTAGAGGGCGGGAAAGATGCCGCCGCCGCCTTTGGTGACGACCTCGGGGGTGCAGGAGTGGGGGCAAAGGCGATGTGTGAAAGACTATCGCCAATAACTTCAGGATATTACACATGTAATTTGGTGCGGTCGGAGAGACTCGAACTCTCACGGGTGTTACCCCACAGCGACCTCAACGCTTAGGCGATACGCTATCGCGTTTCACCTTCAAGTCATTAAAAATCATAGATTTCTCATGCCTTTGCGGCGTCTACCATCATCCCATTGCGTCCACTTCCCTATTAGCAGTGTTAGGCTGGAAATGGCAAGATGTGTGCCAATGTGTGCCAAAATGTGTGCCAACTTGAGATAGCGACTGAAGCGGTTGCCAGTTCCCGATTTCCATGACAGCTTGCGCCGAAAAGGAGCGTTCGATGGCAAATTGCTCAAAGTGCGGGAAGAAATTCGGCTTTCTCGAAGGGGGCATTGGTGGCCTCTGCACCCAGTGCAGATACCTAGAAATGGTAGAAGATAGCAGCCCTGAGGTTCAGCGAGAACTACAACAGCGTTTCGAACGTGATGCTGCGATAGAAGCCATACTCCTAACAACCGAAACAGCCCCGAACCTACCCATCACAGAGCGAATCGAGATTGTCACTGCTGAGTGCGCCTTTGGTATGAACATCTTCAAGGATTTGTTCGCGGGGGTTCGGGATGTGATAGGCGGGCGCTCTGAGGCTGTGCAGAAGACCATGCGGGACGCTAGGCGAACTGCCCTTTACGAACTCAAAAAAGAAGCCCATGCTGTTGGGGCCAATGCCGTTGTAGGCGTGGATTTGGACTATGTTGAACTCAGCGCCGCCGGGAGTATGGTGATGCTGGTGGCTTCAGGGACTGCTGTTCGTTTGGATGGCTGAATTAACAACCGATGAGATGAGAAAAATGATGAAATTTACGGCGGTCACGATTATGATTTGCGGGATGACTGCATTGGCAGGCTGCGCTTCTTCTGGAAACCAAACCCTAAAAGACGAAACACAGGCATCGATTGGCGCGAAGCTTACCGAAGGAAAGACAACAAAGGCGCAAGTCCAACAAAATTTTGGCGCACCGATCAGTACTACCTTTAACGATAATGCTGAAGAGGTTTGGACATTCTCGTTGTCAAATATGCAAGCGGGTGCTGAGAACTTTATTCCATATGTCGGAATGTTCGGTGGAACGGCCAAAGGAACAGAGAAGCGCCTCATTATCCTATTTGACCGAAATAACGTAGTGAAAAGGTACTCAATGACAGAGTCTAAAGTCGAATCTAGGACAGGGATTTTTAATCAGTAAGTTCTGCCTAGGTTGAGAAGTTTGTGAGGACTCTGAGTCGGCTGTTGAGCCGAAACAATGCCCTGAGTTTTTTTCCTAGGGAACAGGGCAGGTGGCGCGGCTAGTGAAAGCCCCCAGTCTAAGAATCTGGAAGGTTCCACCGTTTTTAGACAGGGTCTTTAGCTGATCCAAGGATACGGTACAGGCTGGCCCTGCTGATCCCCAGTTGCTCACAAATCTTGGCCTTGCTCATACCGGACTTGAGCAGTGACAGGGCAGCATCGCTCTTGGCCATGGCTGTAGGTTTGCGCCCTGTGTACTTCCCTTCAGCCTTGGCCTTGGCAATGCCTTCCTTCTGGCGTTCAAGCATCATCTCACGCTCGAACTGTGCAACAGAAGCCATGACGTTGAGCATCATTCGTCCCGTGGCTGTAGTAGTGTCAACCTGCTGACCGCCCATAGACAGGATAACCACACCAGCGCCCTTGGCCTCTAGCTCTTCCAAAAGTTCCCCAAGGTGACGCACAGACCTTGCGAGACGATCCAACTTGCAGACAACCAACTTGTCACCTGACCTAAGCGACCTGATAGCGGCATCCAACTGCTGGCGTTCACCTACAGATGAAACCTGCTCTTGATACAGTTCCTCACAGCCAAGTGCCTTCAAGTCCCGCACCTGAGCCTCAAGCCCTGCATCCTGCTCCAGCGTCGAAGTTCTCGCATAACCTACCAACATATCCGTCTCTTTCTCACATGATTCTAAGGATATTATGAGAATAGCCTCAATAGGATCGAATGTATAGGGTTTTGAGACAGTTTCTCATTGTGTCGCTGGATCAGGGTCTATTGACGCAGAGAGTTTGAATTGAGAGAGCGGACAAGCTGATACCGGCACCCGCAAGTTGCCGGATGTTGCCAGCGCCTGCCTCCCTCAGACTCTGGGGTGAGACCGGCAGGATAACGCTTGCAGTGCTTTGAAACCTGTGAAAGCGTAAAGAAACGAATTCAAAGGACATTTTACATATGGCAAACTGCGAAAAGTGCGGGTCGAAGCTTTCATTCTTTGGGAAGTGCACATCCTGCGAAGATACCGAAAGAACAGAAAGGCAAAAGTTGGCCGAAGCACGCAGGTTAGAAGCAGAAAAATTCAGGAAGTCCGAGACTGAGAGGAAAAAACTGGAAGAGGCGAAAAAGAAAGAAGCCCTCGAGTCCATAGTTCTAACTACAGAAGTGACGCTCAACCAATCAGTGAAAACAAGGCACGGCATCATAATGTCAACGGTCGAATGCGCTCTGGACGTGAAAGTGCCCAAAGCGAAAGGCGAACTTCTCGACGACCTGAAACACCAAGCATACGAGTTAGGAGCGAACGCAGTTGTAGGAATAGATATTAAATTCGTTGAGACCTACAACGCAACAATCGGAGTTGGAGAACTCAAGAAGTTCAGAATGATTGCATATGGCACCGCAATTACCCTCGACAATCCGGCGGAGGAGTCGGCAACATCAGGAAGCTTCCAATGACAGAAGATGGCAACCGAATTGAATGCCCCTATTTCAGCACACCGACCGAAGCGCGCCCTAATAATGATGTGAATCGAGAACGTGGAAATAACTTCCACCAAATAAAGAGGGAAATTTGCAACCATCCAGATCACCCATCGAACGGTCCTCCGACAATTCTATCCGCCCCCAAATGCAAGGGGAATTTATACTCTTGTGAGGTCGCCAGCTGGCGAAAGATAGCATTTGGAGAGTAGGGTGTCCGTAACCGTAGGGAGTTGCAATGTGGTGCCCCCACCGAAGAAACCAGCCAGGTTTAGCCATATGTTCGCTTTTGAGGCTGGGGGTGGCACTAGCTGGACCACAGGCGAACCGTAGGGGCGACCTGCAAAATATGAGCAAGAGGGAAAGCAACGGACAGCCACACGCAGGAGAATGTCCGCCCCCTTGATAGCATGACCTACCACAACGAGAGTTTAACTTTTTATCATTTAACTACAAATACTTACAATATAATCCTCGCAGGAGGCTTGCCAGAATGAGAGCAACCCCCATTTCTATGTAACGCTCGCAAGAGTAGTACATTGCCGAAAGGCCTCACCCCGCCTCCAACTGGACAGCGGGAATTTTTGTGTCAAATGCATGGGCGCATTTTCTGCGGCCAAGCTCCATGAAAACTTAACCAATGCACTTATGGTGTGCAGCCCTCCTGAGGGCTTTTATCTATTTGAAAGGAAGAGTTTTGAAAGACGAAACCTACCAACCTAAAATATTGAAAACAAAGTGCTTTGGAGAACTTCCTATAGCTGACGTGGTAGTGCCCCAAGCGTGGAAGCCCAAGGGGAAGGAAACAACACAATACGTTGATGATATTCTATCTGATCTTGGATTTTCGCATGAATCGCAAAGAAAATCCAGCATAGATAAGTTGAGATTTGCGCTATCTGACTTTTTGGTTGCCACTCGAATTGCCAGTGGTCGCAATCACCTACTATCTTGGGTAGGCAAAAATGATCACTATACGGGTGGAGCATATAACGCCGATATTATGAGAATGGTCAGGCGCGCGCTAGAGGGCATTTACCTTCAAGAGGTTCAGCAATCATCCAAGTATGACAAGCTGGCAAGGTTGTATGCGGTGACCCCTGACATTGTGCCATATTGGCTAACCTTCGAGCATCATGGATTGGGCGAATGTGTGGTTGTGCGTAGCGCCAAGGATACTTGGGAGACAGGAAAAACTGGAAATGGTGGAAAGCGGCTTCCGAGGAAAAGATTCCTGCCCGAGATCGAACCCTTGGAGAAACAGGTCAGCACGATCAACGCTTGCCTTCTGGCGCATCCGCTAGAATTTTGGGATGGCAGGGAGTTTGCATGGTGCAGACGCATCTTCAACAATGGTCGGCTTGACCAAGGCGGGAGGTTGTACGGCCCTTGGCAGACAGAATCGGAGCATGATCGTCTATGCTCACGGATCGACGGCGAGGATGTGTGCGAAATCGACCTGAAAGCAAGCTACCCATCCATCATCAATGCCACTCTTGGGAACGAGGGACTTGGACCTGATCCCTACAGCACCATCGACTTCGTGCAAGAGGACCCAACCAAGAGAGCATGGGCCAAGGACCTTATATCCGCCCATGTCAGTAGCAAACGAGGACTATCCCAGTTTCCGAGAGGATTCCGGGCCAAACACAACCTACACAAAAAGGATAAAATAGACACCTACAAGAACGGCATCTTTGCCTCCCTACCATTCTTACGGGACATTCACAAATCAGGGGTGAATTGGATGTATGTAGAATCTGAGTTTATTGTTTCAACTCTTGAAAGCCTTGCGAGGCAGGATATTCCAGCCTATCCGGTTCATGATTCGGTAATCTGCAAGCAATCCGACAAAGAAACGGTTATTAACGTCCTGCAAAATAAAATGGCTGAATATTTCGGAACCTACATCAACCTAGATATTGCCTTCCTGACAGAGGATGGTGAGATAATAGAAGAAACCCCTGCCAACCCAAAATACTTGAAAGCAAACACTCCACCAAAGTTTAGCTTTTCCTCCTATGATTGGGGTATAGATGATGATCCTGTTCTTATAGAATAAATAAGAATAAATAGAGAATAAATGGGCTGAAGGTGGGGGTGGTATAGAGGAGGAAAACTCTGCCTTCATACTCAGATAGTCAGCGACGTCAAAGTAATAGGCGTTTTGTTGGCCATCTGGCAATCCCCTTTATCCCTCCTTTTTCAGCCTTGGAGAAAGGCGTCAAACAGCCGCTCTGAGGGGCTTCTCGTGTATTTGCTAGGGGGGTTTTCCGCCCAGCGCCGAGAAGCCCCCTAAAACGGCCTCTCAGAGCCTGTCAGGCGTATTCGGCGGCGATGGCCACCCGCTCCAATGCTTCCCTCTGGCGGTCAAGGCTGTAACCATGCCCATAGCCAGCACCAATCCCTAGTTTGGAACTCCAACCGCCTATCTGGTCTATCAGTTCGGGTGAACAGTTCGTGTCCCGAAGCCTGTCCCTCAAAGTGTGCCGGAAACAATGGCAAGTAAGGTCTCCATAGCGGCTTCGGATATACTTGTTCAGCGTGTTGCTTGCATGGGTCGCCACCACACCGGAAGGCCTCACCCACCTTGGAAAGATGTACTCATCATCCGACCTACAGCAAAATAGACGCTTCAAGGCGTCATGGGCAGCCCCGACTATGGGAATTTCTCTTTCCGACCCTTTGGTTTTCAATCGCCTCAGTTCGTGTGGAACAATTCGGGCAACACAATGATCAGGCGATATGTCCGCCCAGCGCAACCCGACAATCTCAGCCAACCTGGCTCCAGTTTCTCCGAGTATGGGTAGGATCAGGCGGGTGTCCCGTTCGGTTGCCAGGCAGGCCGCGTATAGATCGGACAACTGATTCTGACTGAATACCCCTCGCTTCTTGGCATCCCTGTTCTCACCATTGATGGGCAGTCGTGCAAAGGGGTTTCTCTTGTCCAAATCCTGTTCCAGAAAGCCAAATTCAAGAACAGCATGTAGGGATTGGATTCGTCGCCTTACCGTTGCGGTCTTGTTGCCCTTCTCCAAGAGGCTGACCACCAGCGAACGGGCATCCCCTCTGGTGTAGGTTGATACGTTTCTGTTACCCGCGATCTGAACCAAAGAAGCCACAGCCAGCTTCACGGGCCTCTCATCTATGTCTTTGCCAGCCAAGTAGAGGTCCAGACAACTCAGCAGGTCGAAGGCGCTGGGCGTTAGGGATTGTAGCAATTTTCCCAAGTCCAGCGGGACAACTCGTTCAGCCGCCCATAGCTCATTCAGTCTGGCGGTCAGCGCCAAACTCAGGCTCGCAACCTGTTCAGGGTCCCTACCCAAATTGCAGCGAACAACCCGCATGCCGAAGGCATCAGCCACCTGTTCGGGAACCCTGCGATTGTAGTAGTAGGAACAGCCACGCTGAACAATGTGTTTCGATTTGTGTGCCAATATAGCCTCCAAGCATCTGTTAACGCTCGGACACAAAAGGATTTTTTAAGTAAAATGGTGCGGTCGGAGAGACTCGAACTCTCACGGGTGTTACCCCACAGCGACCTCAACGCTGCGCGTCTACCATTCCGCCACGACCGCACGAGATCAGGCAGGTCCGCGCCGTATAGGCAAACTGGCCGGGCTTGTGAAGGGGCAAAATACATTGCCCCTTCGGTATTTCACGCCAAAAGCCTCCGGCTCATTCCAGTTCGAAGGTCGGCAGGGTCGCCGCAGGCTGGACGGTTGCCGAGCCATCCGTGGCATCCGCGCCCTGAGAGCGGAACGCTGCCTTGCGAATAAGGCTTGTGCGCTCTGTGTCTCCGGGGGCAAAGACCGGCTCTGCGCCCCGCTCGACCGCCTCGACCGAACCTTGATACCACGCCAGCGCCAAGTCTGGACGTCGCGTCGTGCCAAAACCCTCGTTCAGGTGATGGCCCATCAATTCGCCATAGACCTCTTCACCCATCGCTGTCAGCAACAGGGCAGAGCCAAGTGCCACATCCATGTTGTCGATCCGGTATCCGACCGACAAACAGATCTTGGCCGTACCCGCCAGTTGCGCGGGCGATTGCCCTGATTCAAGCACAAAGTCGCGCACTTCATCCACGACCTCATCCTTGGCGTTGAGCGACAGGGCCGCCACATAATCGCGCATCGCCGGGCCAAAGGCACGGCACTGCTCCTCCAGTTGCGCAGAGCTCACTTCCTTGAGGTTCGCCGACATGGTCTCGCCCTCGGCTATCGCATAGGTCCGCGCAAGGCAGAATTGTTCGTTCAGCGCAAAACGTGCGTCAGTCAGTGATGCCTCGGTCACAAAGCCACCGTTGGAATTGGTCAGCAGGCTGATCTGATTGCAATGTGAGGCAAGCGATGGACCGCCCCCGCCCGAAGCCATCAGATTAGGCAGGGCTGCCAGCCCGGCCTTGGGTTGCGGCACCTGTGCGTCTTCTGGTGTCGCCGCCATGACCGGTGACTGGTCCGCCGAGGCCGGAGCTGGCGCCGCGGCATAGGTCTGGGGCGCCCCTACCACCTCGTCGCGATAAGCGTGCAGCAACCCGCGCGCGCCCTGTCCGCGCTGCGCGATCAACTGCGCGGTGGCCGCGCCACTGCTTTGCGCACGGTAATAGGAGCTGATCAGGAACTGGCGCTCGTAATCGGCCAGGTGCCCGGTCGCCGGGTAGCCCATATGCGCCTGAAACTGAGAAGTGGCATTGCGCGTATTGCGCCCGCGCACCCCGTCCGGCGTGCCTGCCGGAAAACCAAAGTAGTTGAGCGAGCTCTGCTCTTCTCGCACCTGCTGGCGTGTAACCGAATTGATCGGGGCGCGATAGGTCTTGCGCGGCGTCCTCGTCGTCCGCCTACGCTCACGCGCCTTGGCGCTTTCGTTCACGATGACTCCGCTCACCGCACCGCCGACGAGACCGCCCACCAGACCATCGGCAAGATCCGCTACCGCCGGCGTGCCGGGCATCGCAACCATGCTTGCCGCTACGGTGCTTATGACAAATTTCTTTGTAAACATCTTTCCTCTCCTTTAATTACAGGTGCAGCACATCATTTCTTCGAGCATAACACAAGTTTGCCCTATATCCGCACAGAGTCGAGCCTTGCCCCTCACATTACCATTCAAGATTGATGATAGCGGCATTGAATGGCACCGCTCTGAAGGGCTGATGCCCTATCTGCCTGCTATTGCCGCGATGGAAGAGCGGGCCGGACGGATCGCTACTGGCGCGGCCCCCGAGGCGATCTGGCTGTTGGAGCATCCGCCGCTTTACACTGCGGGAACGTCCGCGCGGCCCGACGACCTGACCGATCCGGACCGTTTTCCGGTGCACGAAGCCCGGCGCGGCGGGCAGTACACCTATCACGGCCCCGGCCAGCGGGTCGTCTATGTCATGCTCGATGTCGGGCGGCGCGGCCGTGACGTGCGCGCCTTTGTCCAGCAATTGGAGGCGTGGGTCATCGCCACGCTGGAGCAGTTCAATGTGCACGGCAAAATCCGCGAG
This sequence comes from uncultured Roseovarius sp., assembly GCA_947503145.1. Taxonomy (GTDB): domain Bacteria; phylum Pseudomonadota; class Alphaproteobacteria; order Rhodobacterales; family Rhodobacteraceae; genus Roseovarius. Next base: position 92,543 of record CANNCP010000009.1, on the reverse strand, counting down.
GGCCGCGTCGGTGTCTGGGTCGAACGCCCCGAAAAGCCGCGCACAGCAGCAGGTGGCGTGGCCGAGGACAAGATCGCGGCTATTGGCATCCGGCTGCGTAAATGGGTCAGCTTCCACGGCATTTCCATCAATGTCGAGCCGGATCTGGAGCATTTCAGCGGCATCGTGCCGTGCGGGATCACCGACCACGGTGTGACCAGCCTCGTCGATCTGGGCCTGCCGGTCACGATGGCGGATGTGGATGTGGCGCTGGGGCAGACATTCGGTGACGTGTTCGGCTCCGATCCTGACACCACGTGGACCGTCAACGCGATGGAACCACGCGGCGGTTCCCTGCCACGGTGACGCCCGCTTTGACCGTGGCCAGGGACTTCTCAACAGCTGGTTGTCGGCCAGCGCCCAGCAGACGACCATCCACAACGCAGCGCGCCCACCGCCGCCTGGGCGGTGCACAAGGGGTTTTTCACATATTTCAAGTGGACTACTGCAAAATTTATTGCCCGGGACCCGACTCTGACATTGCCCGCACCGTCGTGGCGGACTAAAACCCGTCGGGAGCCATGGTGCGCACTGTCGCGCGCAATCTACCTGGCAAGAGACCACTTAGGAGGCACCCAATGGCAGATGCAGCTATTCATGGCCATGATCACCAAGACAAGCGCGGCTTCTTTACGCGCTGGTTCATGTCCACGAACCACAAGGATATCGGTATCCTTTATCTTGTCACCTCGGCATTCGTCGGGCTGATTTCGGTTCTGTTCACCGTTTACATGCGGATGGAACTTATGGAGCCGGGCGTCCAGTACATGTGCCTCGAAGGCGCGCGGTTCACCGCGGCTGCTGCAGGCGAATGTACGCCAAACGGGCATTTGTGGAACGTGATGATCACCTATCATGGCGTCCTGATGATGTTCTTTGTCGTGATCCCCGCACTCTTTGGCGGTTTCGGTAACTTCCTCATGCCATTGCAGATCGGTGCGCCGGACATGGCGTTTCCGCGGATGAACAACCTGAGCTTCTGGCTCTATGTTGCGGGCACGTCACTGGGGGTGGCCTCGCTGCTGGCTCCGGGCGGAAACGGGCAGCTCGGATCCGGTGTGGGCTGGGTGCTCTACCCGCCGCTCTCAACCACCGAGGCAGGCATTTCGATGGATCTGGCGATCTTCGCCGTGCACCTGTCGGGCGCAAGCTCGATCCTCGGCTCGATCAACATGATCACAACATTCCTGAACATGCGCGCACCGGGCATGACCCTGTTCAAGGTGCCGCTGTTTTCGTGGTCGATTTTTGTCACAGCCTGGATGATCCTTCTGGCGCTGCCGGTTCTGGCGGGCGCGATCACCATGTTGCTCACGGACCGCAACTTTGGCACGACCTTCTTTGATCCGGCGGGTGGGGGCGATCCGATCCTCTATCAGCACATCCTGTGGTTCTTTGGCCACCCCGAGGTCTATATCATCATCATGCCCGGCTTTGGCATCATCAGCCATGTCGTCGCCACCTTCAGCCGCAAGCCGATCTTTGGCTACCTGCCGATGGTGTGGGCGCTGATCGCCATCGGCGCACTCGGCTTCATCGTCTGGGCGCACCACATGTATACTGTGGGCCTTTCGCTGACGCAGCAGAGTTACTTCATGCTGGCGACAATGGTCATCGCGGTTCCGACGGGCGTGAAGGTGTTCAGCTGGATCGCGACGATGTGGAGTGGCTCGATCGAGTTCAAGACACCGATGCTCTGGGCGTTCGGGTTCCTGTTCCTGTTCACGGTAGGTGGTGTGACCGGTGTCGTGCTGGCGCAGGCCGGTCTCGACCGGGCCTATCACGATACCTATTACGTCGTGGCGCACTTCCACTATGTGATGAGCCTCGGGGCGATCTTCGCGATCTTTGCCGGCATCTACTTCTACTTCGGCAAGATCACGGGGCGTCAGTATCCCGAATGGGCAGGCAAGCTGCACTTCTGGGTGATGTTCATCGGCGCGAACCTGACGTTCTTCCCGCAGCACTTCCTGGGCCGTCAGGGCATGCCGCGCCGCTATATCGACTACCCCGAGGCATTCGCCACGTGGAACTGGTGGTCGTCCGTAGGCGCGTTCATGAGCTTTGCCAGCTTCGTGTTCTTCTTTGGCGTCGTGTTCTACACGCTGTTCCGCGGGGCCAAGGTGACCGAGAACAACTACTGGAACGAATACGCCGACACGCTGGAATGGACGGTATCGTCGCCACCGCCCGAGCATACGTTCGAAATCCTGCCCAAGCAGGAAGAATGGGACAAGCAGCCGACGCACTAAGCATTGGCGTGACACACACGAAGAAGGGCCTCGGAACGATCCGGGGCCCTTTTTTTTGTGGACGAGTGTCCGCCTGGAGCCCAAGTTACCGAAATTCTGCAACGCCACGAAAGACTGCTATCTCGAAAGAGCCACAACCCTTCAACAACGGCTTGGGTTTTAAACGGGGTTTTTGGCGATGTTAAGCGAGGCCCCTTGTACACCTTCCAGGAACGAGGGGTTTGGGATGGTCTGGAATATCCATTGCACTGGACCTAGGGCACAGCACTAAGTAGCTTAACCTTAAAGTTCATGCCAAATGGAACCCCCACATGATTTCAATCAATCGCTTAGATCATCTGGTCTTAACCGTAGCTAATATCGACCGTACTTGCGACTTCTATAGCAAAAACTTTGGGTTTGAGGTTGTGAGTTTTGGCGCCGATAGAAAGGCTTTGAAATTTGGGAGTCAAAAGTTCAATTTACATCAAGCGGGTAAAGAGTTTGAACCTAAGGCACTACGTCCGACTCCAGGTTCCGCCGACTTATGCTTAATCGCTGAGACTGCCTTGGAAGATGTTATTTCAGAGCTCCATTTCAAAGGTATAATGATCGAGGAGGGACCTATCGACCGTACAGGAGCTGATGGAAAAATTCGTTCGATCTACTTGCGAGATCCTGATGCAAACCTAATCGAAGTATCCAACTATTACGAATGACGTTTGCCTGCTGCCCTATTACAATCTTCGGCCAGCCCTCCCAAAACCACCGTTCGTTGAACGCAGGTCTTCAGACGCAATCATGGGCGCAGACGCAGCGAAAGCTCACTTCGTCGGCATAGCCGCTGCCTGGTATCGTGCGTCAAAATCACCACGGCTGCGTATTCAGCCTTCCACCTAGCTCACTTGGCCCCCGTGCCCCTAGTACCCTCCCTCCTTCCACCCGAGAAACACCTTTGTCACCTCCTCGGACACGTCCCACGTCACGCGGCTGCCGTCGCGCACGTACAGGCTGTCACCCACCGCCAGATCCCGCACCTCGCCGGTCGCATGATCCGTCAGGCGGCAGCACCCGGCGAGGATGGTCATCAGTTCGTCGCCCTGCTCGGTGCACTCGAACGCGCCCACAGTGCAGCGCCAGATGCCGAACCGGGTAGGATGCCCCGGCCCGCCCGTATCAAGGCGGCCATAGGTGCGGGGCGCGCCCCGTTGGATGACGTAATCGCTCGCCGGATTATCGAGCGCCCATTCCACAAGCGCGCCGACATCACAGCCGGGCGTATAGCGAATCATGACCCGCGCCCGTGGCTGCGGTCATAGCCGTTGGGCAGCGGGCTTTCCCAACCCGCAAGCGTACCCTCTTGCGGCGCGAACACCTCGACCAGCAGCGGATGGCAAGGCGCCAGATCGCTGGTATGCTCGGACGAGCAATCGCCGCCCGGGCAGGCGCTGAGCGCGCCCAGCAGGTCGATCTCGGCAAAAAACTCGATGTGGTCGCCGGGGCGCACCGGGCTGGCCTTCATGAAATACTGCCCGGTGTCGCGGGTGAACCCGGTGCACATGAATACATTCAGCACGTCATGCACGTGGTTTTCGGCCTCGCGCAGGGTCATCCCCGTTTCATCCGCCAGGGCGCGCGTCAGGTTCGAATGACAGCAATGGTGATACTGGGCGCCAGACAGCAGATTGCCGGTATAGGGGTCGCAGCGCGTGCCGATCACATCATGCACCGAGCCGCCGAACGCATCCATCCCGTACCATTCCAGCGTATCGCCCGTGATCGTCGCCATCGGGCGCAGATGCGGAAAGCTGGACCACATCCGCTCGCCCTTTGTCAGGTGCGTGCCATGCAACGCACGCGACTTGCCGGAATAGAACCGTTCGCTCAGATCATTCGCGTTCCACAGGTTCAGGTCACCGACCTGCGGACCCTCAACAGACGTGATGCGAAAGAACTGCCCCGCCGCCACGCGAAAACAAGCCGCCTCGCGCGGGGGCACGGTCACTTCGTCGACCTTGACCGCGCCCGCCCTTGCCCGCGCACAGAGCGCCAGATCGGGCACCGGCAGCGTTTCGTTGGGATAGCAGATCACCGGCACTACGGCGCGGCGGGCGGCTGCGTCATCAGGTTCGGGGGCGGGGGCGGGTTCGGTCATGAGGCTCTCACAGATCAGGGGATTTACTCTGGCAATCCAAAGGCGGTTTGCCGCTGGTTGTAAAGGCCTCTGCCCCACAAGCCATGCACCGATAGCACCGCGCGCGCCCCACATCCTGCGTGCGGTTCTCGCGCCAGCGACAATTGCGCGTGCGCCGATTGGAAAAGACCAGCACCAGTACGAAGGCTAGGATAAGGCCGATGACAATGAACATTTGCACCTCTTGCGTTGCCTTCGCAGCCTAAAGTGGGCAACGCGGCGACTCAACGGGGTCGACGTACCGGCGGCATGACGCTTACAATCCCGAAACGACCCCTTTCACCGTCCCGGTGCCCACTCTATAAGGTCATCTGGTTCGGGCCTCAAAGTTGCGAGCCCAAAGTGCGTTTCACCACAGGATTCCGGCATCATGTCGATATTGAGCAGAATTCCCGGCCTCTTCACATCCGATATGGCCATCGACCTCGGAACAGCGAATACGCTGGTCTATGTCAAAGGACGCGGCGTGATCCTGAGTGAGCCTTCGGTTGTCGCCTACCACGTCAAGGACGGCGTCAAGAAGGTACTTGCTGTCGGCGAAGACGCCAAGCTGATGCTGGGCCGCACCCCCGGCAGCATCGAGGCGATCCGCCCGATGCGCGAAGGGGTGATTGCCGACTTCGAAGCCGCCGAGGCGATGATCAAGCATTTCATCCGCAAGGTGCACAAACGCTCCACATTCTCCAAGCCCAAGATCATCGTCTGCGTGCCCCACGGCGCGACACCTGTCGAAAAGCGCGCCATCCGCACCTCGGTGCTGAGCGCCGGCGCGCGCCGGGCCGGGCTGATCGCCGAACCGATCGCCGCCGCCATCGGGGCTGGCATGCCGATCACCGATCCCACCGGCAACATGGTGGTGGATATCGGCGGAGGAACTACCGAAGTTGCCGTGCTCAGCCTGGGCGATATCGTCTATGCGCGCTCGGTCCGGGTGGGGGGCGACCGGATGGATGAGGCGATCATCAGCTATCTGCGCCGCCAACAGAACCTTCTGGTGGGCGATTCGACCGCCGAGCGGATCAAGACATCCATCGGCACCGCCCGCATGCCCGATGACGGGCGCGGCAGTTCGATGAAGATTCGCGGGCGCGACCTGCTCAACGGGGTTCCAAAGGAAATCGAAATCAGCCAGGCGCAGATCGCCGAAGCGCTGGCCGAACCGGTCCAGCAGATCTGCGAAGCAGTGATGACCGCACTGGAGGCGACACCGCCCGACCTGGCCGCTGACATCGTCGATCGCGGCGTTATGCTGACCGGTGGCGGTGCGCTGCTGGGGGATCTCGACCTGGCGCTGCGCGAGCAGACCGGCCTTGCGGTGTCGATCGCCGATGAGAGCCTGAATTGCGTGGCTCTCGGTACTGGCAAGGCGCTGGAGTTCGAAAAACAGCTGCGCCACGCCATTGACTACGACAGCTGAGACGGCTTGGATGCCCGCCTTTGCGGGCGCCTGAAGGTCGCGCTCAAAAATTCTGGACCGGCGGCACTTTGTGCTATTTGTGGCACGATGGACTAAACCGCCACCACCCCTGACCCAAGAGGTGCCGGTTGGCCAAGGACAGGACCCAAAGCGACAATTTCACCGGCCCTCTGAAACGGCTGTTGACGGGGCTTTTGCTGGTGTGTCTGCTGGGTCTCTTTCTGCTGTGGCGGATCGACAGCCCGCGAGTCGAACGGTTTCGCGCACAGGTGGTGGACACAGTCGTGCCGAATTTCGACTGGATGATGGCCCCTGTCACCGCGTTCGTGAACGTCGTGCGTGACTTTCAGAGCTACGACCGCATCTACAAGCAGAATCAGGAATTGCGCCGCGAATTGCAGCAAATGAAGGCATGGAAAGAGGCCGCGCTGCAATTGGAGCAGGAAAATGCCCGCCTGCTTGACCTCAACAATGTGCGGCTCGATCCGCGTCTGACCTTCGTGACGGGTGTCGTCAGCGCCGATAGCGGATCGCCCTTCCGGCAATCTGTGGTGCTGAATGTGGGCGCACGGGATGGCATCGTCGATGGCTGGGCCGCGATGGACGGGCTGGGGCTGGTCGGGCGTATCTCGGGTGTCGGGCAAAACACGTCGCGCGTGCTGCTGCTGACAGATACCTCCAGCCGAATCCCGGTCATCGTGCAGCCATCCGGGCAGGTCGCGCTGGTGATGGGTGACAACTCCGCCGCGCCGCTGATCGACTTTCTCGAAGATGCAGGCCAGATACGTCCCGGTGACAGGGTGATCACATCGGGCGATGGCGGGGTCTTTCCGGCGGGACTGCTGGTGGGCAGCATCGCCGAAGACCCCGGCGGGCGCAGACGGCTGCGCCTGGCGGCCGATTACGAGCGGCTCGAATTCCTGCGGGTACTGCGCGATCACGGCAGCCAGCGGATCGAAACCCCCGGTGACATGATTGCCCCGGCCACCCTGCCGGGCAGCGAAATGCCGCCCGAATCAGCCGACGTGGAGAGCAGTAATGGCTGAACTGACACAAGCCCGGCTATGGTCGATGCGCGCGCTCTTTGTTGCGCTCTGCCTGATGGTGATTTTCTGGCGCCTGCTGCCGCTCGATACGGTGCCACGGGGCTGGGCGGGGCCGGACCTGATACTGGCCCTCAGCTGCGTGTGGGTATTGCGGCGGCCCGAGTTTGCGCCAGCGCTGCTGATTGCCGCGATGGTCCTGCTTACGGATTTGCTGTTTCAGCGCCCGCCGGGGCTGTGGGCTGCATTGGTGTTGATGGGCACTCAGGCGCTGAAGGCGCGCGCCGGGGGATTGCGCGACCTGGGCTTTGGTCCTGAATGGCTGACCGTGAGTATTGTCCTTGTGGCTCTGACCCTGTCGGAACGTCTGATACTGGCTGTCCTGCTGGTGGATCAGGCGCCGCTGGGCCTGAGTCTGATGCAGGTGATCGGTACGATCCTAGTCTATCCGCTGGTTGTGCTGGCCTCCACCCTGCTGCTGGGCGTGCGCAAGATCAAACCGGGTGCGCCGTTCAGAATGAGGCAACGCGCATGAGACGTCCGGGACGCGAATCCATCCTCAGCCACAAGCGGATCAACCGCCGAGGCCTGATTCTCGGGGCGGGGCAGGTCGGATTTCTGGGGCTGCTCGGCTGGCGGATGCGCCATCTACAGATCGAGGAAGCCGATCAATTCCGCCTTCTGGCCGACGAGAACCGGATCAAGATTCGCCTGATCCCGCCCGCCCGCGGCGAGATCTTTGACCGCAATGGCCTGGTCGTGGCCGCGAATGTCCCCTCCTACCGGATCATGATGGAGCGCGAAGAGGCCGGCGATGTGGATGCGGTGATCGCCCGCCTGTCGCAACTGATCGAACTGGACCCCGACGAATTGAACCGCGCGCGCGAGGAAATGCGCCGCTCATCCCTGCATCCTGCCACCATTGCCGACCGCGTCAGCTGGGAGGCGCTGAGCCGCGTCGCCGTCAATGCCCCAGCCCTGCCCGGCGTGCGCCCCGAGGTGGGACTGTCGCGTCGCTACCCGATGCGTGACGAATATGCGCATCTGGTGGGCTATGTCGGCCCGGTCAGCGACTATGACCTGGAAAAGATAGACGCGCCCGACCAACTGCTGCTGATTCCGCGCTTCCAGATCGGCAAGGTCGGGCTGGAGAAACAGCGTGAGGACATGCTGCGCGGCAAGGCCGGCACAAAACGGGTCGAGCAGAACGCCGCGGGCCGCGTCATGCGCGAACTGAGCCGCCGCGAGGGCGAGCCGGGCAAGGATATCCAGATCACCACAGACAGCGCCCTGCAATCTTATATCAATGCGCGCCTCTCGGGCGAGAGCGCGGCGGCGGTGGTGATCGATTGCGAGACCGGCGATATCCTGGCCAGTGTCTCGGCGCCGGGATTCGATTCGAACCTCTTTGTGCGGGGGATTTCGGTCGCAGATTACCAGGCGCTTCTGGACAACAAGTTTCGTCCCCTGCCGAACAAGGCGGTACAGGGCGTCTATCCGCCCGGCTCGACCTTCAAGATGGTGACGGCGCTGGCGGCGATGGAGGACGGTCAGGCGCAGCCCGACGACACTGTATACTGCCCCGGCCATCTGGAAGTAAGCGGTCGCAAGTTCCACTGCTGGCGGCGCGCCGGGCACGGCAATGTCGATCTGCAACGCTCGCTGCGCGAGAGCTGCGATGTCTATTTTTACGAAATGGCACTGCGGACCGGGATCGAGAAGATCACAGCAATGGCCAATCGCCTCGGGCTCGGGGTGCAGCATGATCTGCCCATGACCAGCGTGGCCAAGGGCCTGATGCCAACCAAGAATTGGAAGCGCGGCGCGCGCGGGCAGGAATGGGTGATCGGCGACAGCGTGAACGCGTCCATCGGCCAGGGTTTTACGCTAGCGTCACCGCTGCAACTGGCGATCATGACCGCGCGGATCGCGACGGGTCGGCAAGTGGAGCCGCGGCTGATCAAATCCATCGACGGAATCGAGACGCCCACCGGACGCGGCGAGTCCCTGGGCCTGAACGAGAACAACCTGCGCCAGATACGCCGTGCGATGTTCGAGGTGTCCAACAACCGGCGCGGCACAGCCTATGGCAGCCGGATCATCAAAGACGCCTTTCGCATGGCCGGCAAGACCGGCACCAGCCAGGTCCGCAACATCACCTCCGCCGAACGCGCCTCAGGCGTGGTACGTAACCAGGATCTGCCGTGGGAACGGCGTGATCACGCCCTCTTTGTCAATTTCGCCCCGTTCGACGCGCCAAAAATCGCCGTTTCGGTTGTGGTCGAACATGGCGGCGGCGGGTCCACGGTCGCGGCCCCCATTGCCCGTGACATCACGCTGCAGGCGCTCTATGGTGACGATCCGCCGCTCGAAGCCTATCCAAGCAAGGACCGCGGGCGTATCCGGACCCAGCAGAAAAAGCTGCGCGAGGATCAGCTGAGCCGGGCCGAAATGGACAAGGACCGGGCATGAGCTATCTTGAATATACGGTAAAATCCGTCCCGACCGGCCCGCGCAAGATCCTCTATGTCAACTGGCCGCTCGCGGTACTGCTCACGGCGGTTTCCTGCATCGGGTTCCTGATGCTCTATTCCGTCGCGGGCGGCTCCTATACGCCCTGGTCCGAAGTCCAGATGAAGCGCTTTGCCCTCGGATTCAGCCTGATGATGGTCGTCGCGATGGTGCCGATCTGGTTCTGGCGCAACATCTCGGTGGTGGCCTATGCCGTGTCGCTGGTGCTGCTTGTGGCGGTAGAGCTTTTCGGCAGCGTGGGCATGGGCGCGCAACGGTGGATCGACCTGGGATTCATGCGCCTGCAACCTTCGGAGATGATGAAGATCACGCTGGTGATGCTGCTGGCGGCCTATTACGACTGGCTGCCCCTGGGGCGTACATCCCGCCTCGTCTGGGTGATTTTTCCCGTCCTCCTGATCATGGTGCCGGTCTATCTGGTGCTCAAGCAGCCCGACCTCGGGACCGCAATCCTGCTGATCGCGGCGGGCGGGATCATGATGTTCCTGGCCGGTGTGCACTGGGCCTATTTTGCCGGTGTGACGGCAGCAGGCATCGGGCTGGTGACGGCAGCGATCAAGAGTCGCGGCACCGACTGGCAATTGCTAGCCGATTACCAGTTTCGCCGGATCGACACATTTCTCGACCCGTCCAGCGACCCGCTGGGCGCGGGCTATCACATCACCCAGTCCAAGATCGCGCTCGGCTCCGGCGGCTGGACGGGGCGGGGCTTTATGCAGGGCACACAATCGCGGCTGAATTTCCTGCCCGAGAAACACACCGATTTCATCTTTACCACGCTGGCCGAGGAATTCGGGTTCATCGGGGCGATCTCTCTGCTTGGCCTCTATGCACTGATCATCGTTTTCTGCATTGCCTCGGCGCTGGCCAATCGCGATCGGTTCTCGGCGCTGTTGACCTTCGGGATCGCCGCGACCTTCTTTCTCTTCTTTGCGGTCAACATGTCGATGGTCATGGGCCTCGCTCCGGTCGTCGGCGTGCCCTTGCCACTGGTCAGCTACGGTGGCTCCGCTATGCTGATCCTGCTTCTCGGCTTTGGCATGGTCCAAAGCGCACATGTCCACAGACCAAGGTAGTCGTTTATGTCCGTCAATATCCTGTTTGCCGCCAAGCCTGACCGCTGGCGCATCTACGAAACCCCCTTGCGTACCGCTCTCGCCGAGGTCGGGGTCAAGGCGCATCTGGCCACTGACATCGCCCCGGAAGCGGTCGATTACATCATCTACGCCCCTAACGGCGCGGTGCAGGATTTCGCACCCTACACGCGCACCAAGGCGGTGCTGAACCTCTGGGCCGGGGTCGAGGATGTGGTGGGCAACCAGACCCTCACCCAGCCGCTGGCGCGGATGGTCGACGACGGGCTGACCCAGGGCATGGTCGAATGGGTGACAGGCCACACGCTGCGCCATCATCTGGGGATCGACACGCATCTGCACGGGCAGGACGGTATCTGGCGCGACGTGGCCCCGCCACTGGCGTCTGACCGGCCCGTGACGGTACTGGGTCTCGGTGCGCTGGGGACGGCCTGCGCACAGACGCTGGCGCAGATCGGCTTTCCGGTGACCGGCTGGAGCCGGTCGGAGAAATCCGTCGAGGGCGTGACCTGCCTGCACGGTATGGACGGCCTGCGCCAGGCGCTCGGCACTGCCGAGATCGTCGTGTTGCTGCTGCCGTTGACGTCAGAGACGGAAAACCTGCTGAATGCCGAAACCCTCGCGCTCATGCCGCGCGGCGCGGTGATCCTGAATCCCGGACGCGGGCCGCTGATCAACGACGACACATTACTGGCGGCGCTGGACAGCGGGCAGATCGGCCATGCCACGCTCGATGTATTCCGCATCGAGCCGCTGCCGACGGATCATCCCTACTGGGGGCACCCGCAGGTAACCGTGACCCCGCATATTGCGTCCGAAACGCGCCCCCGCACGGCCTCTCGCGTAATCGCCGAGAACGTCCGCCGCGGGGAGGCAGGCGAGCCATTTATGCATCTCGTGGACCGCAGAGCCGGGTACTGACCGGACCCGGCCAAGACGCCCGCAAGAGCGAAAGAGACGGCTATTTCAGGATCGGCGGCCGGTCCGGATCCATGCCCGGCGCGGCAGGCGCGGCCTGCTCGGGCACCTGTGGTGGCTCAGGCAGGTCGAACCGCAGCCCCACCCGGGCCAGCCTGGCGGCCACCGGATCATCGGCGGCTATGAACGCCACATCGAGCGCGCCCGCCTCGACGCCCGAAAAGACGAGCGCCTCGGAGATGGACCGCGCCAGCGCATCCTCTGCGTCGGGCACGGCATCCACAAAAGCCAGCAGATGGCCTGCCCCCCCGTCGGCATAGCGCAAGCCCACGAGATAGGCCGAATGCGCCAACCCGCCTGCGCGCGCCAGCTTGGCATCAAGCGCCATCAGCAGCGGCTCGGGCACATCCCCCGGCGGCTCCAGCGCCTCGGCCCGCATTTCGGTCCGGGCAGGAGCGGGACGCGCCAGCGTCTCGACCAGCCAGCGCACCGCCTCGGGGGGGATCAGGATCGACGAAGGCGCCACGCCCAGATTGACGCCGACGCCGATCGACTGCGCGCCCAACATCTGCGCCAGCACGCGACCGGGCAGGGCCGCGTAGGGTGCCGCAGCTTCGGCGAAATTCGCAAGGCGGGTGGCATCATCAAAGGCCAGCGCGTACTGACACCCCTCGACGGAATAGAGCTGCGGCGTGATCTCGCCTCCACCTGCCTCGACCTCGGTCTCCAGCAGCAGGTATAGCTCGGTATCGGCGAGGGTCTGGTAGAAAGCCATGCGAGGCGCCGCCGCCTCGGGGGCTTCCTGCATCGCGGCGTGCGCCATATCGAGCGATGTTTGGTCCATTTTGCCTCACCTTCCATTGCGCCCCTGCGCCAGCGTGACCGTATCAGAGTATCGCGCCCCATTGGAATTGGCTCTACCGCGAAAACATACGGTTTCTTCACGGTAACCGGCCTTTGTCGGGACGATTTTGCGCCCTCGCTGCCCTCGGCATCTTCGTTGGTGATTGCCGAAGCCGTCCCGCCAGAGGTATGATGGGCCATAGAACAAACGACACCCTGACCATGAAGCCTCTCCGGCCAACACCCCTTGTCGACGAAATCCGTAGCTGCATGCTTTGCCGGGAACGCTTTGCAGCGACGGCGACCCGTCACAGCCCCCGACCGGTTGTCTGGTTTCAGCCGCAGACCCGCATTTTGATCGCGGGCCAGGCACCGGGGCGGCGGGTGCATGAAACCGGGTGGCCATTCCACGACAGATCAGGAGATCGGCTGCGCGATTGGATGGGTATCGATTCAGATACGTTTTACGATCAGGCGCTCGTCAGCATCCTGCCGACCGCCTTCTGCTGGCCGGGTTACGACGCCAAGGGCTCTGACCTGCCCCCGCCGCCGATATGCTGGGAAACATGGCATGACCGCGCCCTGGACGAGATCGGCGAGGTCCGGCTGAGGCTGGTTGTTGGCGGCTACGCCATCAAGCGGCACCTCGGCACCTCGAAACCAATGACACAAGTAGTCGCCGGTTGGCGCGATCTTGCGCCCGCCACCTTTGCCTTGCCGCATCCGTCATGGCGCAACACCGCGTGGCTGAAGCGTAATCCGTGGTTCGAGACGGACCTTCTGCCTAACCTGCGGCGGGCGGTGGCACAAGCTCTGGCCTGAACATCCGGACTGCAGCCCCGCGCGCCGATTTTGGTTCCGACCTATCGAACCTCATGGCAGGCTGACAGGCGGCAGGTCCAGAGGTACATCCCAACTCTCTTGCGTGATCCAATCACAGAAGGTGGCCACGGCCTCTATCCGCCGGTGGGATTTTGGCAGGACCAGATAAAAGCCCGGAATATCCGCTTCATTCATGGTCTTCAGGGCATCGACACCCAAAGGGGCAACCAGACGGCCGGATGCCAGATCTTCCTGCGAATCTATTTCCGACACCAGCCCGATCCCCAGACCACTGATAGCACCCCGGCGCATGGTCGCGGCATCCTGAAGCTCGAACTCCCCCGCAGGATCACAGGCCGTCTGTCCAAGGTGGTACAGAACGCGGGTCCAGAGGGTCCGCGCCAGCACCGGATGCAGTAATGTAAGCCTGCTCAGATCTTCGGGTGTCTTGATCTTTTGGGCAAGCGCGGGAGAACAGCAGATGATCTTGGGGTCGCGCACCAGCAGCGTGACCTCGTGATCCTTCCAGGCACCAAATCCCCACTGGATCGAAACATCCACTTCGTCGGCAGTAAAGTCCGGCAATTCGATCATCGTGGTCAGCCGCAGATCGGCCCCCGGCAGCAGATCACGAAACCGGTCCAGCCGCGCCATCAGATACCGGGTGGCGAAATAGGGGCTGACATTGATGTTGATGCGGTTGCGATAGGCGGCGGTGGAAATCCGCCGCACACCTTCGGCAAATTCGTCAAACCCGGCCTGCACGAAATGCGACAGCACGATCGCCCGCTCGGTCGGCTCAATCACGCGCCCCTTGCGCTCGAACAAAGAGACCCCGAGGATATCTTCGAGCAGTTTGATCTGTTGGCTCACCGCCTGCGGTGACACTCGCAACTCGTCCGCTGCCGCCCGAAAGCTGCCCTTGCGGGCGACCACACAGAACACGCGCAATGCGTTGAGCGGTATCATCCTGAGTGAAGCGTCCTGCATGTTCGGTCTCCAGGCCGCAGGCAACCCCGGGATCGTGTTTGCCCTGGGCGGTAGTGTCCCCGCAAAGCTGGCCGCGGGGACACTACCGTATCAGATCACGGCCTTTTCCAGGAAAGGTCTGTTTTCGACTATACGCTCATACCCGACTTCCGAAAGGTCCAGCGTGCGGAAACCGCCATGGATGATCAATTCTGACACCCCCCTGCCCGCCGCCGGGCCTTGTTGCAGCCCGTGACCGGTAAAGCCGTTGGCAAAGACAAAGTTGGCCACCTGCGGATGCCGCCCGACGACCATGTTGTGATCAAGCGTGTTGTAGGCATATTGCCCCGCCCACTGATTGATCACCTTGACCGCTTCGAAACTCTGCGAGCGTTCGGCCAGCGTCGGCCAGATGATTTCCTCGAATTCGGAATAGCGCGGTTCGAAATCGTCCCAGTCAACGACCGTATCATCGACAGGCGGACATCCGGTGAGAAAGAACTTGCCCTCGGGGCGACAGTACAGGCCCGAGGGGTCGATCATCAGTGGCAAACGACCACCGTTGATACTGGCCGTCCCTTCCGGCGTCCGGGCGCAGTCAAAGACGAAAGTTGTCCGCTTGCGCGGCTCAACCGGGATATCAAGCCCCGCCATGCGCGCGGTCAGCGCCGCTCGCGGGCCCGAGGCATTGACGACATGGCCCGCATTGACCTGTGTGCCGGAGGCCAGTGTGACGGTCGTGACTCTGTCCCCCTCCCGACCGATGCCGATGACGTCATCCTTGACGAATGTGGCACCCTGAGCGCGAGCCTTGGCCCTGAAACCGTACATCATTCCGGTGTTGTTGAACCATCCCTCGCCCGAATGGCCATAAGAGGCCAATGCGATGTCATCGACCCGCAGATGCGGAAAATACTCCGCCAGCTTGTCACGCGACAGCAGTTCGACATCTGCACCACAGGCGATCTGAACCGCATGGTTTTCGGTCAGGGTCCGTGCCTGCGACTCTGTCGCGGCCAGAAACAGATACCCGCCGGGATGAAAGTTGAGGTCCGGCCTGTCGCCCTCCACTTCCATCATCTCGCCGAAATCGCGGATCACCTGATAGCCGTACTGGCTGACCTTCACGTTGACCGGATTGGAGAATTGCGTGCGGATGCCCGACGACGATAGCGCCGTCGAGGCCTTGGCATAGGTCGGATCACGTTCGACCAGGAGCACAGAGCCGTTAAAGTCGGGATTTGCGGTGAGGTAGTATGCGACGGCAGAGCCGATCACAGCCCCACCGACAATCACTACGTCGTAGCTGGCGTTCACTTCTGATCCTCATCGTCAGGATGGCCTAGATCCACGAACCAACCGCCGATGTGCTGGGTCGAGGCCGCCCGCGGGTCGGGCACGTCGGTCTTTGCTTCCATCGCCTCGCGGTAGGATTCGCTGCTGTCCTGCGGCGCGTATCCCAGATGCCCGGCATTAGTCATGTCGACCGGCTTCACCTTGTTGTCCGACATGCCCACGGTGATCGTGCTGCCCACATGCGGTGCCGTCAAGCAGGCACTGAAGAGGCGGCAACAATCATCGAACGACAGCCACGACCACAGCATCCGGCGATCCGCAGGTTCGGGAAAGGACGAAAAGATCCGGACGCATGCGCTCTCGATGCCGAACTTGTCCCAATAGAGACTGGCGAGGGATTCAACAAAGCACTTGGACACACCATAGAGGCTATCGGGACGCGGGCGGACGTCGCAGGGGATGTGGTCGCCTATCTTGTGATAGCCGATGGCGTGTACGGACGAGGCGTAGACAACCCGCTTTACCCCGTGTTTCCGCGCGCCTTCATAGATGTGGTAAGAGCCGCGGATGTTGCTGTCGAGCACTTCCTGCCAGGGTCGCTCGTGCGGTGCACCGCCCATATGGACGATGGCATCACAGCCCTCGGTGGCGGCAATGGTCGCCGCCTCGTCGGCCAGATCAAAGATGCAGGCCTCTTCGTTCGACTGAAGGTCCTTGATCTCGTCCATATCGGCCAGCCGTAGCGTATCGGCCAAAGGCGCCAGACCGCGCCGCAATTGGGAACCGAGACGCCCTGCGGCCCCTGTGATGAGGATTTTCTTGTATCGTTTGCCCAAGGTTTTTCTCCGATCTCAATCTGTTAAGGATGCGACAGCACGCGCGATCCGCGATACCGCCTCTGAAAGTACCTCTTTGGATGTCGCCGTCGAGATGCGAAAAAACGGTGATAGCCCGTAGGCCGTCCCCGGCACGGCAGCAACATGACCTGCGTCCAGAAGGTACTGCGCGAAATCGACATCCGTGTCGATCCTGTGGCCCGCCGGGGTCACTTTGCCGATCAGCACGGCACAGCCGATATAGGCATAGAACGCGCCCTCGGGAGGATCGAGGGTCAGCCCGTCGATCCCCGCGATGCCCGCCACCACGAGATCGCGCCGCTGCTCGAACGCCTCGCGAAAGCGCGTGACCACCTCTTGTGGCCCGTCCAACGCGGCAACCGTCGCATGCTGGGCCACGGCAGACACAGATGTGCAGGACTGGCTCTGGACCGTGCCCATGCCCTTGATCAGCCATTTCGGCCCCGCCCCATAGCCAACACGCCAGCCGGTCATTGCGTAGGCTTTCGAGACGCCGTTGACGGTCAGGATGCGTTCGCGCAACTCGGGGCAGGCCTTGGCGAAAGAGATGAATTCGCGCCCGTCGAACACGATGTGTTCATATATCTCATCCGACAGGATCAGAACATCGGGGTATTTCGCCAGAACGGCCCCCAGCGCCCTCAGTTGCGCCTGAGAATAAACCGCGCCCGAAGGGTTGCCCGGCATGTTCAAAAAGAGCCACCGGGTCCGTTCGGTCAGCGCGGCCTCCAGCACTTCGGGTGTCAGACGAAAGCCGGTCTCAGCAGGACAGGCCGGGGTGACCGGGACACCGCCAAAGAGCTTGGCCATCTCCGGGTAGGACACAAAATAGGGGGCCGGCAGGACCAGTTCATCGCCGTCATTCACCGTGGTCATGAGCGCGTTGAAAATGATCTGCTTGGCTCCGTTGGCGACCGCGATTTCGTCGATCGCATAATCCAGTCCGTTTTCGCGCGCGAACTTCGCGGCGACCGCCTTGCGGCAATCGGGGGCACCAAGCGAAGCGGTGTAGAGCATCCGCCCGGCTTTGGCCGCGTTGAACGCCGCCTCGGTGACATGATCGGGTGCCGCAAAATCCGGCTCTCCCAGCCCGAGATCGATCACATCGACGCCGGTGGCGGCCAGTTCCCTGGCCGCCTGCGACACGGCCATAGAGGCCGACGGTTTCACCGCGCTGAGCCGCGATGCAATCAAGCTCATTTATCTGACTCCGTCACATAACCCCTGACCCGGTCTTCGGCCCTTGCGTCCTCGGATCGTTTCGCAGGATCCCCGAAACCACCTCCGCCGGGGGCCTTGAGGACCAGCCGCCGCCCGGCAGGCACGAACTGCCAGCCCTTGGGTTTCATCACCGTGCCATCGTCCAGCATCACCGAACCCAACGCGCCATCGCGTCCACCATCACGGCCGCGCGGGGCGGCTGTGACCCGGTCGAACATCGCGGAGAATTCGAACTCGTGCCCCTCGGCCGGCGCGATCTCGATCACCTGACCGAGGCCACCGCGATACTTGCCGTCGCCACCCGAATCCGGGCGCAGCTCCTTGCGCCATACCACGATAGGGCCGGTGTGTTCGGTGGCCTCGATCGGCATCGTGTGGACGCCGGAGGGGAACGCCGTGGCCGACAGACCGTCGAGCGTAGGCCGCGCACCCATCCCGCCCGAGTTGAACATCAACACTTCGGCACGACGCCCGTCCTTGCCCGCCTCTGGACGTACCGAGATATGCACGTTCCACAGCGCCGCGGCACCTTCGGCCAGAACTTGCCCCGGCAGCGCCTTGGCCAGCGCGCCCAGAATGAGGTCTGGCACCATATGTCCCAGCACATGCCGCACCGAGACCGGCGCGGGGCGCGCGGCGTTGAGGATATTGGTCGGCGACGTCACATGAAACACCGCGAGCGACGCGGCGTTGTTGGGGATGTCCGGCGCGACGACGCATTTCAGTGCATAACACGCATACGCCTTGGTATAGATCAGCGGCACGTTGATGCCCCAGCGGCTCATCGGGGCGGTTCCGGTCAGATCGACGGTGACGCCGTCATCGGCGATGGCAACCTCGGCCACCAGCCGGATCTGATCGTCATAGCCGTCGGTCATCATATCGTTTGACCACGCGCCCTTGGGCAGGTCGGCAATGCGCTCCATCATGGCCTTGTGAGTGCGCGACAGAATGAACTGGCCCAGCTTTTCGAGGTTCGGCAGGTCGACTTCCCTTAGCATCTCGATCAGGCGCTTGTGGCCGACATCGTTGCATGCCGCGAGCGAGTAGAAATCGCCGATCACCTGATTGGCTTCGCGCACGTTGGCGCGCAGGAGCTTGAGCAGATGCTTGTTGACCTCGCCGCGTTCGGCAAATTTCATCACCGGGATCTGGATGCCTTCCTCATAGACCGATTTGCCGTCCGCGCCAAAGCCACGCCCCCCCACGTCCACCACATGCGCCGTGCAGGCGAAAAACCCGATCAGCTCATCACCATTGAACGACGGCGAGACCATGGTGATGTCATGCAGGTGACCGGTGCCCTTCCACGGATCGTTGGTCACATAGGTATCGCCCGGATACATTTCTTCACGCGGGATCTCGTTGATAAAGTGCTGTAGTGCCTCGGCCATGGTGTTCACATGGCCCGGCGTCCCGGTCACCGCCTGCGCGAGCATCTCGCCCCTGGCGTTATAGACC
Organism: uncultured Roseovarius sp.; assembly: GCA_947503145.1. Lineage (GTDB taxonomy): Bacteria > Pseudomonadota > Alphaproteobacteria > Rhodobacterales > Rhodobacteraceae > Roseovarius. The sequence goes on along the minus strand of CANNCP010000009.1, from coordinate 73,606 downwards.
CCCGCCGACAGGTCGCCAGCCTCGCGCACAGAGGTCGAAAAGGCGGTCCGCAGCAGCGTCATCGCCTGTTCCTCGACCACCGATATCAGGCGATTCCACATTACCTGCATGCGGATTTCTTCAATCTGGTTCATCAGTTCAATCCCCTGCGCACAAGCAATAGCGAGCCGTCCGTCTGGACGATCACATCAAAAGGCGACGTCACGACTGTCGATGTCTCGTCCTCGACGATCACTGCCGGACCCGCCACGCGGTTTCCGGGGCGGAGCGTGTCGCGCGCCACGATGGCCGTATCCCTCTCCTGCCCCTCTGCCGGGTCGAACACGGCGCGCGTCTGCGTCGTCGTGATCGCCGTGCCGACCTCATTGATGGCATGGCGTTCGCCCTCGGGGCGCTGATCGTAAGCCTTGACCGAGAAGGTGACGAATTCGATCTCCGGCCCCTCGACCGCGCGGCCAAAGAATTCAGCATACCGGGATTTGAAGGCGTCTTCGATCATCGCCTCATCAGCGGCGGTAAAGTCGCGAACAGGCAGCGCCACCGGGATTTCCCAGCCCTGCCCCGCATAGCGCATGAACGCCGTGATGTCGCACAGGATTTCGCCATCTGTGCCCGCCCGCACAAAGCCTTCGGCAGTCGCCCTGAGATCACTCAGCAACACGTTCAGCCCGCCCGCATCGAATCCCGCAAGATTCTGGATCTGCGACGCGACCGCCTCGTATCCAAAGGGCGCCTTGAGAAATCCGATGGCCGAGCCGACACCCGCGCTCTGCGGGATCAGGCACCGCGTTACGCCCAGCTTTTCGCACAGGCGGGCGGCGTGGAGGGGGGCCGCGCCACCAAAGGCGATCATCGTGTTGTCGCTGATGTTCTTGCCGTTCTCGACCGCATGCACACGCGCGGCATTCGCCATGTTCTCGTCCACCACATCGCAGACACCAAAGGCCGCAGCCTGCGCATCAAGGCCCAGCTTGACGCCCACATGAAGCTCCATCGCCGCTGCTGCGGCCCCGGCATCAAGCCGGATCTTGCCGCCGGCGAAATTATCGGGATCAAGCTTGCCCAGCAGCAGGTCAGCGTCGGTGATGGCCGGGCGTGTGCCGCCTTTGCCGTAACAGGCCGGCCCCGGTTCGGACCCCGCTGATTCTGGTCCCGCCTGAATCCGGCTCATGGCATCGACCGAGGCGATAGAGCCGCCGCCTGCGCCGATTTCGATCATCTCGATCACCGGGATCGAGATCGGCATGCCCGACCCTTTGGCAAACCCCGAGCTGCGCGCCACCTCAAAGCTGCGCGCGGTCTGTGGCTGGAACGCTTCGATCAGGCAGACCTTGGCGGTGGTTCCGCCCATATCGTAGGACACCACCCGCTCCATGTCGAACCGCCGCGCAATGTCGGCGGCAAAGATCGCACCGCCCGCCGGGCCGGATTCGATCAGTCGCACGGGAAACTCCGCCGCCGTCTCGACAGAGATGAGGCCACCACCCGAATGGATCATGAAAACCGGGCATGTCGCGCCCATGTCCTTGAGGCGCAGTTGCAGGCGGCCCAGATAATCGGCCATTTGCGGGCGCACATAGGCGTTGGCACAGACGGTGTTGAACCGCTCGAATTCGCGCATCTGCGGCGATACCTCGGCAGAGATCGAAACTGGCAGATCGAGGTGTTTTGCCAGAATGTCGCGTGCACGTTTCTCGTGTGCGTCGTTCATGTAGGAATGAATGAAGCCGATGGCGATGGACTCGTAGCCCTGCTCGCTGATCTGCTTTGCGATCGCCTCCAACCCTGCCTCGTCCAGCGGTTGAAGCTCTTCGCCCTGCGCGCTCATCCGGCCCTTGACCGCAAAGCGGTCCTCGCGCGGGATCAGCGGCACAGGCAGCTGCATGTTCAGATCATACTGATCAAAGCGGTTCTCGGTCCGCATCTCGATCACGTCGCGGAACCCTTCGGTGGTGATCAGCGCGGTGCGCGCGCCGCGTCGCTCGATCAGCGCGTTGGTTGCCAGCGTCGTGCCATGAATGATCATGCCGATTTCAGAGACGTCAATCCCCGCCTGCTCTGTCACGATGGCGATCCCGTCAAGAATGGCCTGTTCGGGCGCCATGTAGGTGGTCAGCACCTTGGCAGAGTAAAGCGTGCCGCGCAGGTCGAGCGCGATATCGGTGAACGTGCCGCCGATATCCGCGCCCAGGCGGATGTCATCCCCGGTCTTCATGCCTGTGTCCTTCTTGCAAGCGCGCCGTCGCGCATCTGAGTAAGCGTCTGGCGCGGTGTCAACGCCTCGGCTGATATGTTGAGTTCCAGCAATGCGCCGGTTCTGGAATCAAGTGCGCGATCAAAGGCAGCCGCGAAATCGGCCGTGGTCTCAACCCGCTCCGCATGAAACCCATAGGCCGCGCCAAGTGTGACGAAATCAGGGTTTGCCGTCATGGTCGTGCCGGAAACCCGTGTGGGATAGTTCCGCTCCTGATGCGCGCGGATGGTGCCGTAGATACCGTTGTTGAGCACCAGAACAATGGGCTGCGCCCCGGCCTGCAGCGCAGTGGCGAGTTCCTGACAGTTCATCTGGAAATCGCCGTCCCCGGCAAAGCAGACGACCGTGCGCTCAGGGGCCGCGACCTTGGCCGCGACGGCAGCGGGCAAGCCATAGCCCATCGCCCCCGATTGCGGCGCAAGAAGCCGCGCCTTGGGTCCGTATTTAAAGAACTTCCCCGGCCATACGGTAAAATTGCCGGCGCCATTGGTGAGGATGAAATCTTCTGGCAGCTTGTCGCGCATGATTGCGCAGACCTTGGCCATATCGACAGGCGACGGCAGGTCGGGCAGGGCGAACCCCGCCTCGTATGCCTCGCGGGCTTTCTTGCGCCATGCCGCCCGGTCGCCCTTGACCGGCGTGATCCCCGACAGCGCGTCGGCAAATGCGTTCGGTCCGGCATGGATACCCAGCGCCGGGCGGTAGACCTTGCCGATTTCCAGATCGGAGCCGTGCACATGGATCACGGTCTGTTTCGGCTCGGGGCAGTCTAGCAGGGTGTAGCCATCGGTAGACATCTCGCCAAAACGGTTGTTCACCGCCAGGATCACATCCGCCTCGCGCACCATGTCGCGGATCTGCGGCATCATCCCGACGCCCATTTCACCGATGAACACCGGAGAATGATTGTCGAACTGATCCTGATAGCGAAAAATCGCAGCGACCGGGATATCAGACGCCTCGGCAAACGCCTGAAGTTTGGCGCTGCTGCCGTCCCGCCAATTGCAGCCTGCAATCAGCATCAGTGGCCGTTTCGCACCCGCCAGCAATTCGCGCATCCGGGCCATCGTCGCCGGGGCGGGTGCCGCTTCGGGAATGTCGAGCGCGCCGCCGAGTGGGGCGGCGTCTGTCGTCGAGGTCAGCATGTCCTCGGGCAGCGCGACCACGACCGGCCCCGGTCGACCCGTCACCGCCCGTGTCCATGCGCGCGAAAGGATCTCGGGCAGGCGGTCTACATCGTCGATTTCGACGACCCATTTCGCCATCGTGCCGAACACCGCCTTGTAATCGATTTCCTGAAACGCCTCACGACCCTTCATGTCCGTGCCGACCTGTCCCACGAAGACAATCATCGGGGCGCTGTCCTGCATTGCGGTATGAATACCGATCGACGCGTTCGTCACACCGGGGCCGCGCGTGACCATGCAGATACCCGGCGTGCCCGTCAGCTTGCCATAAGCAGCCGCCATGAAACCGGCTCCGCCCTCGTTCCGGCACATGATGAAATCCAGCGCACCCGTCGTGTCGTACAGTGCATCGAGCACAGCAAGATAGCTTTCACCGGGAACGCCAAAGGCCTTCCTTGCACCAAGCGCGACCAGGCTTTCGACCAGAAGTTGCCCACCGTTACGAATCATTGCTGCTTTTCCCCGGACCCACGGCAACCACCGAGCAGATGGCAGCCTGGATCAGATCACTTACAAAAGGCGCGGCCGAGAGCTGCCGGGATTCGCCCGCACGCCCTCACCGCTTGTCTTGATGCTGCCGCTCAGGCGTGTCGGCGTAAACCAAGAAAAGCTCTGAACTGGCAAGTATTACTTGTCGTTCAGCCGCTTTACACAAATTCTGTGCCCCGAAGGTGTACCGCCTCATGCCGTAGCGCATCGCATAGCTGCCACCGACGTTGGCGCCGATCCTCGGCAATATGCCCTTGTGGGTCCGTGCTGACAAACCAATGCCGCGACTACGGTCAGGAATATCTGGCGATGCAAAGGACAGCTTGTGCATCTTCGACATGAGCATGCCGCAATTCGCCCGCCTGGTCACATAGAAGCGACAGCAGGTCGGCAAATCATTTCTATAAAATTAGAAATAACAGTTGCGGCACTCAGGGATCTTCTATATTTCTAGAAATATGAAAACAATAGACCTCCACCCCTCCGAACTGACGCGTGCGGCCTCGACTTTTGCGGCGCTCGGCAGCGAACAACGGCTGATGGTACTCAATGCGCTGGTCCGTGCTGGCCCGGACGGGCTGAGCATCGGCAAACTGGGCGCACGGACCGGCGTGACCGGATCGACGCTGACCCATCATATGAAAATCCTCTCTCAGGCGGGGCTTGTCGCGCAAGAGAGAAAAGGGCGCAGCATCATCTGCGCCGCCGTCGCCTATGACGAGCTACGCCACCTGTCCGATTTCCTGCTGCGCGAATGCTGCGCGGATGCTCCTGAACCACACCGAGGTCACGATCATGTCTAACATCACATCCCCATCCCCGCGCGCCTCGATCTGGTCGCGGATCGGCAAGGTCTGGATCGTAGTGGCGCTGATCCTCGCTGCGGTCGCGGCGCTGGACCCGCCACAAGCCTGGCCGACGGTGACGTTTGCCGCCAATGCATTGCTGCACACCGCACCGTTCATTGCCTTTGCGGTCTTTGCGGTGGCCTACCTCAAGGCGACCGGGGCCGAACGGCTGGTGGCCAAGGTGTTTGAAGGCAACCAGGTGCGTATGATCGCCATGGCCGCAGCGATTGGCGGCCTGGCCCCGTTCTGTAGCTGCGAAGTGATCCCGTTCATCGCCGCGATGCTGGCGCTCGGTGCGCCGCTGGGGGCTGTCATGGCGTTCTGGCTGGCCTCGCCGCTGATGGATCCGGCGATGTTCGCCATCACCAGCGGCACGCTCGGCTGGGATTTCGCGGTGGCCAAGGCCGTGGCGGCAGTCGGTATCGGTATGTTTGGTGGCTATGCCACCATGCTGGCCACCCGCAGCATCCTGTTTGCCGATCCGCTGCGGGAAAGACCGCAGGTCGGCGGCTGCTGCGGCCCGAAGAAACCCTATGAAGGCGCACCTGTCTGGCGCTTCTGGACGCAATCCGACCGCCGCGAGACATTCCGCGCGACAGGAATGGAAAACGCGGTATTCCTGCTGAAGTGGCTGACGCTGGCTTATGTGGTCGAAGCGCTCATGCTGGAATACGTGCCCGCTGACATGGTGGCAGGGGTGTTGGGCGGCTCCGGTATCGGGCCGATCATCCTCGGCGCATTGGTGGGCGCACCCGCCTACCTCAACGGTTATGCTGCCGTGCCGTTGATCGATGCATTGCTGGCGCAGGGGATGAGCAACGGAGCCGCGATGAGCTTTGTCATCGCGGGCGGGGTCAGTTGCATCCCGGCTGCCATCGCTGTCTGGGCGCTGGTCAAACCGCGGGTGTTTGTCGCCTATCTGGCTTTCGCGTATGTTGGTGCCGTTCTTGCCGGGATGGCCTGGCAGGCCATTGCCTGACCGGCGTGCGCGCCGCACCGTAACCGTTTTGCGCGCCATTCGTCATCCCCACCCCGAAAACCGGCGTCAGTGCGCCGGTTTTTTCCGTTCGGAGCATAATTTTGCCTTGTTATTCTGTATAAACAATCGCTGAACCGCCATACAGTGGCAGAACGTGGTAATAGCCACGTCAACAAAGCCCCGGTAAGAAGAGGGCAAGATCAGCAGGCGGAGCAACGGATGCTCGAATTTGAGAATGTCAGCAAGTCCTTCTGGACGGGCACGCAGCGCAAGGTGATCCTCGATCAGGTCTCCTTCCGGGTAGAGCTTGGCCGCAGCATGGGCATCCTCGCGCCCAACGGCACCGGCAAGACGACCCTGATCAACATGATGGCGGGGCTGGAAAAGCCTGACGAAGGCGATATCCGGCGCAACTGTCGCATCAGCTTCCCGTTGGGATTCATGGGCGGCGTGATCGGCAGGATCTCGGCGATGGAAAACAGCCGCTACATCGCGCGGCTCTACGGGCTAGACCCCGATTATGTCGAGGCGTTCTGCCGCTGGATGTGCAATCTGGGTGAATATTTTGACCAACCGCTAGGCACCTACAGCTCGGGCATGAAGGCGCGCTTTACTTTTTCGCTGATGCTGGCGCTCGATTTTGATATTTACCTGATCGACGAGGGCATGCCCAACTCCACCGATGTGGAGTTCAACCGCAAGGCTGGCGAAATTCTGAAAGACCGCCTACGGACGACCACGGTCGTGATCGTATCGCACCAGGCCAAGACATTGGAAAAATTTGCGACCTCCGCTGCCGTTTTGATGGGCGGACAGCTATACATGTTTGATACCTTGGAAGAGGCAAAGCAGCTCTATGACTACGAAACCCAAGGCTAGAAAATTTCGCATCAAGCGGTCGCCAACTGCAACGCAACCACGAGAGGCCTATCCGCAGCCCCACGAGGTGACGCAGCAGGACGACCCGTCGACCGGATCGCAGGCGCACGCGGGTGAAGTCAGTTCGTCGGCCGAGGTCAGTACCGGCCAGAGTATCGGCGAAATACGCCAGGAGGGGCTGACCGGCCGCCAGCTGCGCATGGCGCGGCGCGTAGCGCAGAAACACGGGCTGGCACCGACATCCGATTTTGACGCGGTGCGCCTGTTGCGCGCCAAGGGCATCGACCCCTTTCAGCGCGCCAATATCCTGGAACTGGTCGTCGCCGACAAAACCCCGAAACAAACCGAGAGCCGGGAGGTAGCCCCCCCCGCCAAGGTGCAGTTGCCACAGACGGTGCCCACGGGCACGCAAACCATGCCCTCGACCGAACTGAACCCGGCAGAACGCCGCAACGAAGAAATCATGCGCATCCAGCGCGATATCGGCAAACGGCGGCGTCGCAAGCTGATGCTGCTGGTGTCGCGGCTGATGGCCTTTGTGCTGCTGCCGACGCTGGTGGCGGGGTATTACTATTACGTCATCGCCACCCCGATGTATTCGACCAAGTCCGAGTTTCTCATCCTGTCCGCCGACGGCGGCGGCGGGGGTGGCGGGGGCCTTGGTGGCCTTTTGCCCAGCCAGTTCGCCACCGGCCAGGACGCGATCGCCACGCAATCCTATCTGCTGTCAAAGGACGCGATGCTGCGGCTTGATGCGGATGTCCACTTTCGTGATCATTTCAGCCAGCCCTGGATCGACCCCATACAACGCCTCAGCCCGGACGCCAGCAACGAAAAGGCATACAAGGTCTACAAGAAGTTCGTGAAGATCGGCTATGATCCGACCGAAGGCGTGCTGCGCATGGAGGTGGCCACCGCCGACCCCCAGATCAGCGCCGCCTTTTCCGAGAAACTGATCGCCTATGCCGAAAATCGTGTCGATGAGCTCAGCCAGCGCAAGCGACAGGACGCGGTCCGCACCGCCATCGAAAGCCTGGATCAAGCCAAGGCCGAGCGCCGCGCAGCTCAGGAGAGGATGGTCACGTTGCAAGAGGGCAGCGTGCTCGACCCCGAAGGCGAGATAGGCAACATCCGGCAGCTGATCGGTAATGTCGAATTGCAGTTGCAGGAAAAGCAACTTGCGTTGAATACCCAACTGGGCAACTCGCGCCCCAATCGCGCCAAGGTGCAGGCACTGACCGGCGAAGTCGCAGTGTTGCAGACAGAGCTGGAAAAGCAGCGAGCGCGACTAACCCAGGCGACGGGCGGTCATTCGTCCCTGGCGTCGCAGACAGCCGACATTCAGATGGCCCAGGCCGATCTGGCCACCGCCGACCTGGTGTTGCAATCGGCGCTTGAAAACAAGCGGCAGTCCGAGATTCAGGCGAACAAGCAGGTGCGTTACCTGACCGTCAGCGTCCGGCCCGTAGCGTCGCAGGATGCGTCCTATCCGCGCGCGTTCGAGAACACGATCCTTGCATTCTTGATCTTCGCCGGTATCTACCTGATGATCTCGCTCACCGCATCCATCCTCAGAGAACAGGTATCGTCCTGATATGACCACTGTAGATTTTCGCGGCCTCCGCGTCGGAAACGATCAACCGCTGACCGTCATCGCCGGGCCATGCCAGCTGGAATCTGTGGATCATGCGCAGATGATCGCAGGTGTGATGCAGCAGGTCTGCCGCGAGGCAGGAGCACAGTTCATCTTCAAGGGGTCCTTCGACAAGGCCAACCGCACCTCACTGACCGGCAAGCGCGGGCTGGGCGTGGACGAGGGGCTGACCGTCATGCAGGCGGTCAGGGATGCGCTGGACGTCCCGGTGCTCACGGATGTCCACCTGCCCGATCAATGCGCCCCCGTGGCCGAGGTCTGCGACGTGCTGCAAATCCCGGCCTTCCTCTGCCGCCAGACCGACCTGCTGATTGCAGCTGGTGAAACGGGGGCAGTCATCAACGTCAAAAAGGGACAGTTCCTCGCCCCCTGGGACATGCCCAATGTCGTGTCCAAGATCGAAAGCACCGGCAACCGCCGGATCATGCTGACAGAGCGCGGCACATCGTTTGGCTATAACACGCTGGTGGCCGACATGCGGTCGCTGCCGCAAATGGTGCAGACCGGCTATCCGGTGGTCATGGACGCGACCCATTCCGTGCAGCAACCCGGCGGCATGGGCGGCAGCAGCGGCGGACAGCGTGAGTTCGCACCCGTGATGGCACGTGCGGCGGTATCGCTCGGCATTGCCGCCGTCTTTATCGAGACGCACGAAGCGCCCGATACCGCGCCTTCGGACGGGCCGAACATGATCCCACTGGATCGGATGGGCGCGCTGATTACCTCGCTGATGACGTTCGACAGGCTGGCCAAATCCGACCCCATCACGCTAGAGAAATAAGGACGCGCCAGTGATCAAACCTGCCCCGATCGTCACCCCAAACACATGGGAATTCCTGCGCGACCCGATGATCGCACCCACCGGTTTCCGCGAATATGACGCCCGCTGGCAATACCCCGAGGCGATCAACCTGCCGGGTATCACCGCGCTGGGTCTCGGGCTTGGTACGCAGATGCGCAATCGGGGAATCGAGCCGGTGATCGCCGTCGGCAACGACTACCGCGAATATTCTCTCAGCATCAAGAACGCGCTGATGCTCGGGCTGATGCAGGCGGGTATCCACGTCAAGGATATTGGCCCGGCCCTGTCGCCGATGGCCTATTTCTCGCAGTTTCACCTGGATGCGCCCGCCGTGGCGATGGTCACAGCCTCGCACAACCCCAACGGCTGGACCGGGGTCAAGATGGGGTTTGAGCGCCCGCTGACCCACGGCCCGGACGAGATGAACGAACTACGTGATATCGTACTGGAGGGACGCGGGCAGGCGCATCCCGGCGGAGCCTACGAATTCGTGGATGGCGTGCGCGAGGCCTATCTTGACGACCTCATCGGCGACTTCAAAATGACCCGCAAGCTCAAGGTCGTCTGCGCCACCGGCAACGGCACCGCCAGCGCTTTTGCGTCCGAATTGTTCGAACGGATGGGCGTCGAGGTCGTGCCGTCCCATAATCAGCTCGACTACACGTTCCCGCATTACAATCCGAACCCCGAAGCGATGGAAATGCTGCACGACATGTCCGCGTCGGTCAAAGCCTCAGGCGCAGACTTCGCCCTCGGCTTTGACGGCGACGGCGACCGCTGCGGCGTGGTGGATGATGAGGGCCAAGAGATCTTTGCCGACAAGGTCGGCGTGATCATGGCCCGCGACTTTTCGCGTCTCTATCCCGGCAGCACCTTTGTCGCGGATGTGAAATCCACCGGGCTGTTTGCATCCGATCCCGTGCTGCTGGCCAACGGCGCCAGGGCGGATTACTGGAAAACCGGCCACAGCCACATGAAGCGCCGCGTCAAGGAGATCGGCGCGCTGGCGGGGTTCGAAAAGTCCGGCCACTACTTCCTCGCCGAGCCTGTGGGGCGCGGCTATGACTGCGGGATGCGCGTGGCGGTGGAAATCTGCAAGCTGATGGATCGCAACCCCGACAAGTCCATGTCCGACCTGCGTCGCGCCTTGCCCGTCACCTACGCCACCCCCACGATGTCGCCGTGGTGCGCGGATACCGAGAAATATCAGGTGTTGGAGCGGCTGGTCGCCAGGCTGGTGGCCAAGCATGAGGCGGGCGAGACGCTGGCGGGCCGCAAGATCGCGCAGGTCGTCACGGTGAACGGTGCGCGCGTCATCCTCGACAACGGCAGTTGGGGTCTGGTGCGGGCCTCAAGCAATACACCCAATCTGGTGGTGGTCTGCGAGAGCAGTGACAGCGAGGCCGAGATGCGGGCAATCTTTGCCGATATCGACGCGGTGATCCGCACCGAGCCATCGGTGGGCGCATACGACCAGACGATCTGAACACGGAGTTGCGAACACTTGCCCCGCGCAGCGCATGTCGCATTTCTCTCCACGTTTACCGCCCACTTCCTCTGGTCCCTCGTAAAACGCCCCTGTAGTGTCGGCCCATGACCCAAACCGCGCTCACATATTCCGAAGATCAGGCAGAAGCCCATGATCGCATCGTAGAGGCCCTGCGCGGCGCAGGCGTCGACCTGGAAAACGGCACCCTCTTGCCCCCGCGCAAAGCCACGGAAAGCGTGATGGCGGTCATCGGCAAGGCCGGATCGGGCAAGACGCTGCTTCTGGCTGCGCTTTATCGCGCGATGCAAGATGCCGGTGTCGATATCGTCTCGGGCGATTACGAGAGCCGCAAGCGCCGCGACAAGCGCTCGCTGGCGATCCTCGCGCCCACCAACAAAGCCGCCAGCGTGCTGCGCATGCAGGGCGTGCCCGCGACCACGATCCACCGCATCCTCTACACGCCGGTCTACGATCCCGAATACGAAAAAATCGCCGAATGGCTGGCCGGTAATGGCGAGCGGCCAGAGGTCGAAGGGTTGACCGAACTGGCGCTCGACCGGGCGCATGCGTTCTATCAAACCAACAAGTCCATTCCCGGCGCGCTGGCCGCTGCCGGCCTGCGTGGCAGCGATTTCATCACCGGCTGGAAACGCCGCGAAGAGCCTCTGGATATCGGGTTTGTTGATGAGGCCAGCATGCTGGACGCGCGCCAGATGGATGACCTCAAAGAGATATTCCCGACGCTCTTTCTGTTTGGCGATCCGGCGCAGCTGGCCCCGGTGAACCAGTCGGGCGCGATGGTGTTCGACACGCTGCCCACCCCGGCCAAACTGGTACTGCACCGCATCCACCGCCAGGACGCGGATAATCCGATCCTCGATCTGGCGCACGCGCTGGCCGACCCGGCGCTGGAGTTTGCCGATTTCGAACGCATGATCCAGGAGAAGGCCCAGACAGACGACCGCGTCAAATGGGCCGAACGGGTCGAGGTCGATCTGATGGCGCGCAGCCCGGTTCTGGTTTGGCGCAACGCCACGCGCATTCGCCTTATTACCGCCTTTCGCGCCGTCCACGGCGCGCCCGACACGGCGCTGCTGGAGGGCGAGCCGCTGATCTGCGACGGGATCGAACTGCCGCTCAAGCATCGCAAGAAACGGCTCGATCTGGAGGCACGCGGGCTGATCAAGGGCGCTCAGGTGATCTATCTCGGCCCCGGTCGCAAACCGGGATTTTCGCGGTTGCATGTGATGGGGGCCGAAGACCCGCAGATGAGCGCCGCCAGCATCGTGAAGATCGAAAAGCCCGACGAGGAAGAGCCGTTCATCCCCTTTGCCGCAAACATGGGCGCCACGTTCCTGCACGGGGCGGCGGTGACGATCCACAAGGCGCAGGGCAGCCAGTGGGAAACGGTGCAGGTCTTTGCCCCCGATCTCTTTGTCGCCGCCCGCATGGGCCGGGTCGAGGCCGGTCAGCCGTTGTGGAAACGCCTTGCCTATGTCGCCATCACCCGCGCGCAGGAACGGCTGTGCTGGGTGGTCCGCAACCGGCTGTCGAAACCCGAGTATCCCCTGCGCGTCGACGATCTGCGCACTGCCCCCGTGCCCCTCACCCTCGAAGCAGAGACAGCCCCGTGAAATCCATCCTGATCACCGGGGCCAGTTCCGGCATAGGCCGCTGCACGGCAGAGGTTTTCCTCAAGGCCGGATGGCGCGTGGGTCTGATCGCGCGCCGCGCCGACCGTCTGCACGAAATCGCACAAGGCAATGCGCGCGCTATCCCCCTACCCTGCGACGTGACCGATCCGGACATGATGAAAGAGACCTTTGCCGATTTCCTGCAAACCGCCGGGCGGCTGGATGCATTATTCAACAACGCAGGCATATTCGGTCCCTCCGGCCCGATTGACAAAGTGCCGCTCGCCGGTTTCGACGAGGTGATGACGATCAACATCCGTGGCATGTTCATCGCGGCACAGCTGGCCTTTGCCCAGATGCGCGCGCAGACTCCGCAGGGCGGACGCATCATCAACAACGGATCACTTTCGGCGCATAATCCGCGCCCCGGTTCGATCTGCTACACCACCAGCAAACACGCAATCACCGGCATGACGCGCGCCTTGTCTCTGGACGGGCGGCCCTTCGACATCGCCTGCGGGCAGATCGACATCGGCAACGCAAGAACAGAGTTGGTGGACGACCTGAACGCACACGCGCAGGCTGCCGACCCGGGCGCGCCATTGATGCCGATGATGGAGGTGGCAGATGCCGCCCGATCCGTGCTGCACATGGCGCAAATGCCGCTCTCTGCCAACGTGCAGTTCATGACCGTGATGGCGACCAAGATGCCCTATATCGGCCGCGGTTGAGCCCGGCATATATCTTCTTCTTGCCGGAAATATCCCCGCCGGAGGCCCCGGCCCGCAGCCCGCGCCGCGTCGCTATTGCACGACCGCTTTCCCGCCACTCAGCCTTGCCGCAGCATCCGAAAGGCCGCCGACGCACCCCAGCCTGCCGCGATCGCAATCGCCAGCGACATCAGGCCGTAGAGTATCGGCTGTTCGCGTGACAGCGAAAATAGCCAGCGCTCCATTCCTACCTTCCGCACGTCAATCACCGTCTGGTATTGTGACACGACATTGCCTCCGCGGGTCAGGAAAATCCGGGTAGCATAGTCGCCTTCGGTCAGGTTCGCCGGCAACCGCACGGATGTCTGAAACAGCGTGTCCTCGCGCAGTTCGACCGCGCCTTCATCGACCTTGTAGGCGCGGCTCGCGGTGCGGATGCGGATCACCGCATCGGTAAAGCTCTGTGCATCCTTGATCGTGCTCGGCGCGCCCACGGACCGGATTGCGCGCGGGATCGAAATCTTGTGGCGCAGATCCTCGACTTCGGACAGGACCTCCGACCACGGCCCGCTGGTGGCGACAGCGTAGAAGCTGGGCGCGACATCCACTTCGACCGCGTCCACATTGACCCAGATACCGAAACGCCGTTCCTTGCGCCGCACGTTCAACGATTGCGAAGGTCCGGCGATGGCAACGATCACGCCAAGCTCGCCCTCGGGTATTGCACTTTCGCGTTTAATCGCCCCGAACAGCAGGATTTCAGAGCCGTCAAACGTAGTGTTTATCTCGATCTCGTCCCTGCTGAGCCCCAGCACGACATCCTCACCAGCCTGCACGGGCAGCGCGGCAAACGTCAGCAGGATCAGCGCAAGACGCAGCATCAATGCTCCCCTCCCGCACCGATGGAATAGAGTTCGGACGGCTGGATCAACAGGTCAAACGCCAGTTTGAAACAGACCACCAGCACCATCATCGCCAGAAGGATGCGCAGTTGTTCGCCCTTCATCCGCGTACCGATCACCGTGCCGATCTGCGCACCGATGACGCCCCCGACCAGCAGCAGCACCGCAAGGACCACATCGACGGTAAAGTTGGTGGTGGCGTGCAGCATCGTCGTGAACGCCGTAACAAAGATGATCTGAAAAAGCGACGTGCCTACAACGACCTTGGTTGGCACGCCCAGCAGATAGATCATTGCCGGCACCATGATGAACCCGCCACCGACGCCCATGATTGCCGCCAGGATACCCACCGCGACACCCACCACCAGCGGCGGGATCACACTGATGTACAGCCCCGAGGTGCGAAACCGCATCTTGAAGGGCAGTTTGTGGATCCAGCTGTGCTTCTTGCGTTTGGCGGGCGGGCCACCGGCACGGGATTTGCGGATCGCGCGCAGGCTTTCAATGAACATCATCATGCCGACGACGCCGAGAAAGACAACATAACAAAGCTTGACCAGCAGATCGACCTGGCCCTGGCTCTTGAGGTAGTTGAAGATCACCACACCCACCGCCGCCCCGGCGAGACCACCGATCAGCAGCACCGTCCCCATCCTGAGATCCACCGTCTTGCGCCGGAAATGCGCCAGCACGCCGGAAAAGGACGAGGCAACAATCTGGTTGGCTTCTGTGGCCACGGCGACGGCGGGCGGGATGCCGATGAAGAATAGCAGCGGCGTCATCAGGAACCCGCCGCCGACCCCGAACATGCCCGACAGCACACCGACCAAGCCGCCGAGGCCAAGCAGCAGAAAGGCGTTGACGGAAACTTCGGCGATGGGCAGATAGATATACATGATATCTGTTAGCGTCATGCCCGGTGCTTTGGCAAGCATGCAGCCGGAAGCAAAGCGTTCTCGCCGATCACTTTTGCCGCCCTGGCACTATAACTGACCACAACTGGACTTATCGAGGTGGTGTTGAGGCTTTGAACGCGGCAGCCATCCAACCGCGCCCGGCTTCGGAAACTCGTCATTTTGCGCGGCTCGGCGCGCGCAGAAGGTAAGCCGCTTGGTCACTCGGAAATGAAACGGTTTTGCATCTTCACCTCCTGTCGGCGCATGAGCTTCCAGGCGGTTTCCATGTGATCGCTCATGATGGCGCGGGCGGCGTCCGGGTCACCATCGCGCAGCGCTTTGACCAGCGCCTGCTGGTGGTCGTGGCCCTGTTGCCAAAGCTCAACATTAGGCGGCGAATAAAGGCGGCGATAGACCGTCAGATCAGACAGAAGGTTAACCATGAAATCAATGACGAAGCCCAGCAATGGATTCTCGGCCTGCTCTGCAAGGATGGTATGGAACCGCAACGAGGCGACGTGTTGGGTGCGCTCTTCATCAATGTCCGTCGCGGGTTCCGAGTATTCGGCAATGTTCTCTTCCAGTGCCCGAAGAATCTCTTCGGACAGCTTGCCGGCAAGAGAGGCAGCCAATTCCGGCTCCAACGTCAGCCGCAGCTGATAGATATCCCCAATAGTCAGGTCCTTGAAGTAGAAGTAATTGCCCAGTAGCGCCTTGGCGCGCTGTCGGCTGACCTCATGCACGAAACTGCCTCCGCCCGGACCGGTGCGGGTCTTGATCAGGCCTTGCGCTTCAAGAATACGCATGGCTTCGCGGATTGTACCCTTGGACATGCTGAACCGCTCGATCAGTTCCGTTTCTCCTGGCAGACGATCACCAGCCTGTAATCGCTGCTCGACGACCCAATCCTTGATCGCCTCGGCGACCTGAACGGGCCGACTGAGCTTGGCTTCAGCCTTCGAGCGGGTGGTGGCAGGCAGCAAGTTGGTCTTCTCCCATCGGTTTCAGCTCTGGTTCCCGTACCCGGCACAGGTCGGTTGCGCGCGGGCAACGACCAGCAAAGGCACAGCCTTGCGGCGGGTTCAGCGGATCGGGAAGCTCGGCTCCCTTCTGCTCGGGTGCTTTCAGCGGGCGCCCGACAACCGGCGCACTGTCCGCCAGCAGTTTTGTATAGGGATGACGCGGGTTTGCAAAGATGTACTCGGCTTTGCCAATCTCAACCACCGCCCCGAAGTAGAGCACGATAATCCGGTCGCTGACCGCCTCTACCACCGCCAGATCATGGGTGATGAACAGATAGGTCAGGCCAAACTCAGCCTTGAGGTCCGCCAGCAGATTAAGCACCTGCGCCTGAACCGAGACATCCAGAGCCGAGACGGGTTCATCCAGAATGATGATCTGCGGATTGGCCGCCAACGCCCGCGCGATCCCGATCCGCTGCGCCTGCCCGCCCGAGAACTCGTGCGGATACCGATCAAGGAACTCGTCGCGCAGATTGACCGAGGCGAATATCTCGCTAATCCGCCTGTTGCGGTCTGGCTTGGGCATTTTGTGGAGCTGTTTCAGCGGGGCCTCCATGACCTGCCGAATGGTCTTGCGCGGGTTGAGGCTGCTGTTCGGGTCCTGAAATACATATTGGATCAGTTTGCCGAACTCAGCCGGATCAGCCGCATCGAGCGCCTTCCCTTCGATCTCGATTTTCCCCCCGGAAGGTTCCAGCAACCCTACCAGCATTCGCGCCAGCGTCGATTTTCCGCAGCCGGATTCTCCTACAACACCAAGGGTTTCGCCAGGTTCCACCTGAAAGGACATTGGCCTGATCGCACGCACGCCCGGACGTGCGGCTCCGAAAAACGGCTTTCGCAACGTAAAAGTCTTTGCAAGACTGTCTACCTTGAGTGCTGGCATCAGACGGCCTCCTCTGGGAAATGACAGCGGACGGCGTGCGAGGCCGCACCTTGAAGGGCGACCTCGCCTGTTCGGCACTTGTCCTGCGCCTTGTCGCAGCGTGGGGCAAAGGCACAGCCGACCGGCAAATCATCAACCGCCGGAGGCAGGCCCGGAATGGCCGCAAGTGCGCGCCGTCCGCCGCCCAGTTCCGGCACGCAGGCAATCAGGCGTCCGGTATATGGGTGGGCAGGTGCATCAAGCACCGCTCGCGTCGGGCCTTCCTCGACGATACGGCCCGCATACATGACAGCGATTCGATCACAAAGCTGCGCGACCACGCCAAAGTCATGAGTGATAAAGATGATGGCCAGCCCACGGTCGCGCCGCAGGTCATCCAGCAAGGACAATATCTGCGCCTGCACAGTCACGTCGAGCGCAGTGGTGGGTTCGTCGGCAATGATCACGTCAGGTTCATTGGCCAACGCCATGGCGATGCCGACACGTTGGCGCATGCCGCCTGACATCTCGTGCGGGTAATTACCCACGCGGCTTTCCGCGTTTGGAATGCGCACATCCTGCAAAAGCTGTATCGCACGGCTGTGAGCCTCGGCCCTGCTGATTTGGTGATGTGACTGGATTGCCTCGGCCAGTTGCTGCCCGATCCGGTAAAGCGGGTGCAGAGTCGATAACGGATCCTGAAAGATGTAGGCTACCCGGTCACCGCGTTTCTGGCGAAGTGTTTCGTAGGGTGCCCCGATCAGGTCCTCTCCCTTGAAACGCACCGCGCCGCCGGTGATCACACCAGGGGGCGAGGCAACCAGCCCCATGGCCGACAGCGCGGTTACGGATTTGCCCGAGCCGCTTTCACCAATCACGCCCAAGCATTCGCCGGGTTTGACCGCCAGCGATACGCCACCCACAGCGCGATAGATGCGCCTGCCCACATGAAACTGGGTATGCAGATCCTGAATGGCCAGCAGATCGTCGGTGGGCGCAGAAATATCTCCTTGCCGGTCAACCAACGTTGTAGCGCGCGGGCGGGACAACGCACCCGAACGCAGGCGCGGATCCAGAGCATCGCGCACCCCATCCCCCAGCAGGTTGATCGACATGACGATCAGAAAGATCATGATCCCCGGCACGATCGACGTAGTCGGATGCGAGATCATTGCCGAGCGTGCCTCGCCAAGCATCGAGCCTAGATCAGCCTGCGGCGGCTGAGAGCCGAGGCCAAGGAAGGACAGTCCTGCGGTTTCAAGGATCATCCAGCCGACGGTTGTGGACATGGCGATAATGATGACTGGAAGGACATTCGGCAAAAGCTCGGTCAGAATAATCCGTGTGTGCCCCATGCCTGCCAGCCTTGCGGCGTCAATGAACTCGCGGCTTGCCAGACCCACTGTGATGCCTCGGATATTGCGTGCGAAAAATGGGATGTTGACGGCGGCAACAGCAATCAGAGCATTTAACAGGCCGGGGCCAAGGGCGGCTACAATGGCCAAGGCCAGCAGGATATAGGGAAATGCCATCAGCATATCGACGCCGCGCATGATGATATTATCCACGTGCCCGCCAAAATAGCCTGCGATGATCCCGATGGCCGACCCAATGGAGGCGGCGATCAAAGCGGCAACGACGCCCACCGCCAGGCTGAGACGGGTGCCGTAGAGCAAGCGGCTGAGCAGGTCACGCCCCAGATGGTCCGTGCCCAACAGATGGCCGTCGCTAAAAGGCCGCTTGAAGCGATCAGCTGTGGCGGTCACGTCGGGATCATGCAGTGGCAAAAGCGGCGTGATGAGCACCAGCAGAAGGATCGCCGCGATGACGACAGCGCCGATCGCTGCCAAATGGTTGCGGAACAGGAGCCTGAAAAAAGAGCTCATGTCTTGATCCTCGGATCGAGAAGGCTTTGCGCCACGTCCACGGCAATATTGAAAAGCACATAGCAAGCCGCAACAAAGACCACGCCCCCCTGCACCAGCAGAAGGTCGCGCTTCAGGATCGCATCGACCAGCATCCGCCCAACGCCGGGCCACTGAAAGACGATCTCGATATAGACCGCGCCTGACAGGACAAACCCCGCTTGGATGCCCAGAACGGGAATGATAGACACCATCGCAACCCGCAATGCATGGCCCATGATCACGCGCCTTTCCGGCACGCCTTTGGCGCGTGCGGTGCGGATATAGTCCTGTCGAAGAACTTCCAACATGGCCGAGCGTGAAAGCCGCGCGATCACGCCGGTCGCCACAGCGGCCAGTGCAAGCGCGGGCATTATCAGGTGGTTGATAAGGTCGGGCAGATCGCCACCGCCATAGATTGCGTACATGCCCGAAACCGGCAGCCATCGCAGGTTCACCGCGAAGGCCAGGATCATCATCATGCCCAGAAAGAAGGATGGAACGGAAATGCCGAACAGCACCACAAAAGTGATCGCCTTGTCGGCAAGTCCGTACTGCCGTGCCGCCGAGATGACCCCCGCGAGAATGCCAAGGATCGAGCACAGGACAAAACTGGTTCCTGCGAGGATCAGCGTAGCATTGAATCGCTCGATTATCTCGTCCAGCACCGGACGGTTGAGCGAAAAAGAGCGGCCAAAATCACCGGTCAGCATATTGCCCAGCCAGATTAAATATCGCTGGGCCATGGGCTTATCAAGGCCAAGATCGCGGTTCAGTTTTTCCACGTTTTCAGGCGTCGCATAGGATCCAAGGATCGCCGTGGCCGGATCGCCAGGGATAAGAGACATGATCAGGAAGACGATAATGGTTATCCCGAAGAGCACCGGGATCGCTGAAATCAGCCGTTTCAGAATATAGCTGCCCATTTTCCCCCGGCTCGCTTTGATCCCCGAGCCGATGCTCCGGCCCGGGGCTTTGTGGCTTCAGTTCTTGACGACACCTTGCAGATTCAAAAGGAACGAAGGCTCAAGCCCGAAGTTCTCGACCCGGTCGCTGGTCACAGCGTTCTGTTTCCAGTTGGCAACAAAGACCCAAGGCGCATCTTCCTGCACGATGGTCTGCATCTCGCGGTAAAGCCGCGCGCGTTCGTCCTGATCGGTCGCAGTACGTGCCGCTTCCAGCAATTCATCAACCTTTGTGTTGGAATAATATCCAGAGTTGAACCCACCCTTGTCGGGCCATGCCTCGGTGCGTAGCGCAAGATAGGGCAGCGTGTCGGGATCGTTGGTCATCCACGCCATTTCGGCCATGTCTGCCTTGCCTTCCAACCCTGGATTCACCTCTCCAAGGAAGGTGTTCCACTCATATGTTTCAATCGTCACGTTCAGACCAACGGCCTGAAGATCAGCCTGAATCGCCGTTCCCATGGGGATCGGATCAAGCATGCCGGAACCGCCTTCGGTCACATAAAAAGCCAGCTCTGCGCCTTCGGCCCCGGCTTCGGCGATCAGCGCCCTCGCCTTCTCGGGGTCATATGGATACGGATCGAGCGCTTCGTTATAGGCCCAGGCAAAGGCGGGTGGCGTCGGTCCGGCAGCGACAGTCGCAGTGCCTTCCAGAATGTCATTCACGATCGCTTCCTTGTTAATCGCATAGTTGGCCGCTTGACGCACACGCTTGTCTGCGAACGGGCCTTCCTTGGCGTTCAAAATCAAGAACCAGACATGTGGGCCGGCTTGTTCAACAATCGAGAATTCGTCACCCTGGAACTGTCCCAATGAGGTGGGCGGAACCTCGACCATCATGTCGATACCACCGGCGAGCATCTCTGCCACACGGGTGTTTGCATCGGTGATCGGACGA
Source organism: uncultured Roseovarius sp. (assembly GCA_947503145.1). Classification (GTDB taxonomy): domain Bacteria; phylum Pseudomonadota; class Alphaproteobacteria; order Rhodobacterales; family Rhodobacteraceae; genus Roseovarius. The sequence goes on along the minus strand of CANNCP010000009.1, from coordinate 53,229 downwards.
AAAACCACGGCCTCGGTGCCAGCAGCTTTGCCCCAATAGGCATCATTGCGTTCAACCACCACCGCCTCGTTCGAGCGCCATTCAGCAAACTTGAATGGGCCGGTTCCAACCGGGTTGCGACCCACCTCCTTGCCATACTCCTCGATGGCGGCAGGCGAGACCATCAGGCCAGTGGGATAAGCCAAGTTCGACAGGAATGGCGCATAAGGCGCATTCAATGTGAACTTTACCGTCATGTCATCGACAACTTCAGTCGTTTCCACTGCGCCGAAAAAGAAGCTCAGCGGGAAGGGCCCGGTGTCGTGGAAAGGGTGATTCTCGTCCAGCATCCGGTCGAAATTGAATTTTGCAGCCTCGGCGTTGAAGGGCGTGCCATCGTGGAAGCTCACGCCTTCACGCAGCGTGAATGTATATTCGGTTCCATCCTCGCTGATTTCCCAACTCGTAGCGAGCGCCGGCTCGACCTCCAGCGTGCCCGACTTGTAGCGGGTCAAGCCTTCGAAAACATTCACAAGAATGCGGAAATCATTAACCGCCGTGACCGCTGCCGGGTCAAGCGATTTTGGTTCGGCAATCTGGCCAACGATCAGGATATCTGGAGGTGTCTGTGCCAAAGCACGATTCGGCAATCCGGAGATGAGTGCAACCGCTCCGGCAGCTGCGAGGAACAGACCTCTGCGGGTCCATGGCTTGAGCTTCATCTGAATTCTCCCTGTTGGATTTATTATGCGATAATTATCATGATAAATTGCAATCGTCAATTTATCATGATAATTACACGGTGACCTACTATGGTGAAACATGACCTTTTCGATTCTTGCTCGTGATACTGATACCGGGACCATTGGTGGCGCCGCAGCGACCGGCAGCCTTTGCGTCGGCGGCTGGGTACTGCGCGGCGATGTTGCGGCAGGCATGTCAGCCAGCCAAGGTGCGGCCCCTTCAACCCTATGGGGCGAGGACGTGCTGCATCTCATGCGCAGCGGATCTGATGCACAGTGCGCGGTAGAGCAGATCACTCTGGCTGACCGAGGGCGTGAACACCGGCAGCTTTCGGCGCTTGATCTAAAGGGGAAAGCTGCCGCATTTACGGGTTCCGAAAATCAGAACGCCAAAGGCAGCCTCTCCTTCACGGGCGGCATTGTCGCGGGAAACATGCTGAGCGGAGCCGACGTCCTTCCTGCGATGATAGACGGGTTTGCGACGCAGGCTCTTACTTTCGAGGCTCGATTATTGGCGGCTTTGGCCGCGGCGCACGATGTCGGCGGGGATTACCGAGGGCTTTTGTCAGCGGCCCTGCTGGTACTGCATCCAGACAAGCCACCGCTCACCCTGCGCATCGACTATCACCCGGATGATCCTATTGACGCATTGAGCCAACTCTACCAGCGCGCCACAACCGGCGATTATGCCGATTGGACACGGCAAGTGCCCGTATCAACAGACAGGGATCGCGCTCTTGACTGATTGGGGCGCACGCGCGGCTGGCATACTGGCAAAACTGGCTGAATTGTCCCAGCCCGGACCGGGCGTGACACGCCTGCCGTTCACCCCCGAGCACCGTGCAGCGATCGACCTTCTGAGGTCGTGGACCGAGGCGGCTGGGCTTACGGTGACGCTGGACGATGCGGGGACCCTCGTAGCGAGGCTAGAAGGCCCCGCAGGCGCTGGCACATTCCTGATGGGGTCGCATCAGGATTCAGTCTGCCAAGGTGGAGCCTATGACGGAATCATGGGGGTTGTCCTGCCACTTCTTGCCTTGGAAAAGCTAAAGTCAGAGGGGGCGAAGCTTCCCTTTGCAGTTGAAGTTCTGGCCTTTGCTGACGAGGAAGGCGTGCGATTTCCCACTGCCCTGGTCGGGTCGCGTGCGCTGGCGAGCAGTTATGACCCGCAGGTTTTGGACATGCACGATGCGAAGGGCATGACGCTGAGGGCGGCGATGACGGATTTCGGCCTGAACCCAGATGCAATCGGCGCGCTGGCGCGAGATCCGGGCGAGGTGATCGGGTTTCTCGAAACCCATATCGAACAGGGTCCGGTGCTCGAACAAGAGAACGAGCCCGTCGGCATCGTAAGCGCGATCTGCGGCATCGAGCGCCACCAGATTACAATCATTGGCCAGACCGGTCACGCCGGCACCCTGCCGATGGAAGGCAGGCGCGACGCTCTTGTAACTGCCGCCGCGATTGTCACCGAGCTTAACCGGGTTGCCACGTCGACGCCCAACTTGCGGGCGACCGTCGGGGAACTGACGGTCGAACCAAATGTGGTAAACGCCGTCCCTCGTGCCATCCGCCTGAGGGCCGAACTGCGCTCGCCCTGCGATGACACACGCAAGGCTGCGGGCGACGGACTACACCGTCTTGCCCGTCAGCTTGCCCAAGAACACGGCGTGCAGATCGACTGCACCCGCACCTACAGTCAGGCCGCGCAGCCGTGCTCGCCCGAGTTGTTGAAGGGTTTGCGAGAAGCAGTATCGCAATCCAGCGGGCGATGCGTGACCCTACCGTCGGGCGCCACACACGATGCCTCGGCCATGGCCGACCTTTGCCCCATAGCGATGCTGTTTGTCCGAAGTCGGGATGGCATAAGCCACAAACCCGAAGAATTCACGACACCCCAGGACATGAGCACCGCCATTACCGTCTTGGCGCGTTTCCTCAAGATCGTGCATCCCCATCAAACCGTGGGATCAAACAAATAGCCTCAAGCGCAAGCTGCCGGGATGGGCGGGGCGTGCGCAGGGCTGATAGTCGGTCTTCCCAAAATGCGCGCAAGTCGGTAGGCAGAATCCGAGAGCTTCGCCCAATATCCACCACAGGCATTCAGCCTCACCCTTGTCACCTTGGTCTGTCAGCAAGATGGACCGCAGTCAGAGGACTGTTTAAATGACAACTACAGGAAACCTGCCGGGGGGACAGATCGTTGACCTTTGAAGCACCCGTTAAAGACATGCTGTTCAATATCGAGCATATTTCAGGCTGGTCCGGAATTATCGGTCTGGCAGAATACGCAACGCTGGATCTGGATGACGCGGCGGCTGTGCTCGAAGAAATGGGACGGTTCTGTGCCGAAGAAATAGCACCTCTGAACCGCGAGGGCGATCTTGCGGGCTCGCGGTTCGAAAACGGACGCGTGGTTCTGCCCGATGGTTTCGCACAAGCCTACACCTTGTTTGCCGAAATGGGCTGGCAGAGCTTGCAGCATCCACCCGAATTTGGCGGTCAGGGCCTGCCGCGCTGTGTGGGCGCCGCCACGGCCGAGATGCTCAACGCTGCGAACCTGAGCTTTGCACTCTGTCCGCTGCTGACCGATGGCGCGATCGAGGCCCTTTTGACCGCCGGGTCGGAGCAGATCAAGTCCACCTTTCTGGAAAACCTCATCTCCGGCAAATGGACCGGCACGATGAATCTGACCGAACCCCAGGCCGGAAGTGACCTCAGCCTGCTGCGCAGCCAGGCCGAACGGCAGGAAGACGGCAGCTATCAGATCACCGGATCCAAGATTTTCATCACCTATGGCGAACACGAGCTGAGCGAAAACATCGCTCACTTCGTACTGGCACGCACGCCCGACGCCCCGGCAGGGGTAAAGGGGATCAGTCTTTTCCTCGTTCCCAAATTCCTCATCAATGACGACGGAACCCTGGGCACGCGCAACACGGTGCGCTGCCAGAGTATCGAGCACAAGCTGGGGATCAAGGCCAGCCCGACGGCGGCGCTGGCATTCGAAAAGGCCACCGGGTTTCTGATCGGCTCCGAGAATTCCGGGCTGAGCTACATGTTCGAGATGATGAACGCCGCCCGCTACGCCGTTGGCCTGCAAGGCATTGCTATCGGCGAACGCGCCTACCAGCAGGCGCTGGCCTATGCCAGGGAACGCGTCCAAAGCGCGCCCGTGGACGGGTCAACGCGCAGCGCCGTCACCATCATCCACCACGCGGACGTGCGCCGGATGCTGATGCGGATGCGCGCGCTGACAGAAGGTGGCCGGGCCATGGCTGCCTATGCCGCCGGGTGGCAGGATATCGCGCGCCATGCCCCGCCCCCCGAAGCGCGGACAGAGGCCGCGAAGCTGTCCGAATTCCTGACCCCGCTGGTCAAGGGCTTCTCGACCGAAAACGGTGTCGAGGTCGCCTCTCTCGGGGTTCAGGTCCATGGCGGCATGGGATTTATCGAGGAAACCGGCGCGGCCCAGCATTACCGCGACGCCCGGATACTGACGATCTATGAAGGCACCACAGCCATTCAGGCCAACGATCTGGTTGGTCGCAAGACCCTGCGCGATGGTGGTGAGACCGCGCAGCGCATTGCGGGTCTGATCGCCGAGACAGAAGTGGCGCTCTCGCAGGGCTCTCCGGCTGCCAAAGCCGTCGGCAAGCGCCTCTACAGTGCCCGCATGGCCTTTCAGTCTGCTGTCGAGCACCTGCTCAGCATCGGCAAATCAGAACCTGATGCCGCCTTTGGCGCGGGCGTGCCCTATCTGTTGCTTGCTGGAAATCTCGTTGCCGGCTGGCAGTTGGCACGTTCATTGCTTGCGGCCGAAACAGCGCTCGCGCGTGGCGAAGATCCAGAGTTCATGACAGCCAAGATCGCCACGGCCCGTTTCTATGCCGATCACATCCTGACCGAGACCGAGGTTCAGCGCACCCGTATCGTTGACGGCGCCGACAGCCTGCTGTCAGTGGTGCTATAGGGCGGCCTGCCAAACGCTCGATTAAGACAGCACTCTCCGCCCAAGAGCCAACTTATTCCTGAAGGACCATACCATGACCATCCAGATCGACATTTCCCGCTACAAGAACCTTGCCATCGAGGCACATGACGACGGGGTCTGGGTCGTCACCCTGAACCGCCCGGCCAAGCGCAATGCGCTTGATATCGACACCATTGAAGAACTGATCGAATTTTTCTCTGCGGCGCCGCGCGCCGGGGTCAGGGCGGTGGTTCTGGCCGGATCAGGCGATCATTTTTGCGCCGGTCTGGACCTGATCGAACATCACGACCAGGACCGCAGCCCCGCCGATTTCATGCATGTCTGCCTGCGCTGGCACGAAGCGTTCAACAAGATGGAATACGGCGGCGTGCCCGTCATCGCGGCCCTGCAAGGCGCGGTCGTCGGAGGCGGTCTGGAACTGGCAAGCTCGGCCCACATCCGGGTCATGGATCAAACCGCCTATTTTGCCCTGCCAGAAGGGCAGCGCGGGTTGTTTACTGGCGGCGGCGCAACGATCCGTGTGACCGATCTGGTCGGCAAATCCCGCATGATCGACATGATGTTGACAGGCCGCGTCTATCAGGGACAAGAGGCGGTGGAGCTTGGCTTGGCACAGTACATCGTCGAAGGATCCAGCTTTGACGCCGCACTGGAAGTAGCGCGCAAGGCAGCACGGAACCTGCCTCTTTCGAATTTCGCAATCTGCTCGGCTGTGAGCCACATGCAGAACATGTCGGCAATGGACGCTGCCTATGCAGAGGCTGTCGTAGCTGGCATTGTAAATACTCAGCCGGACGCCCGCGCCCGTCTGGCGGCCTTTGCGGACAAGAGCGCTGCACGCGTTCGACCCAATACCTGAGACGGCGTTCGGGCGACCTTTGCGTTTCGGTAGGCTGGCATGCCTGTCGGAACGCAGGTGATCGCACGGTCCTTTGATGACATGCGGACCTTCAGGGGGTCGTTGCTGTACTGAGACTTAGCAGCGAATTTTCTGCCGAGTACACAAACCCGTCAGGGGGCGGTCTTTTCCGCCTGTGCCTCCGCGCACAGCACGCGCCGGGCGGTATTCGATGCGTCGTCGACATGACAGTCGACAGCCGCACGTGCCGCATTCGCATCATGGCTCAGGATCGCGTCATGGATGGCTGTCATGTGGTCGATGCCGGGACGGTCACGGTCCTTGGCAGACAGGGTCAGGGCGCGCAGCCTGCTGATCCTGCCATTCAGGCGTTGTACGATTTCCCATGCCACGGTGTGGCCCGCCTCGTTGAAGATAAGCTCATAAAATCGGGTGCTGGCCTGTAGCAGCTCTGTCCATGTCGTGTCGTCCATCGTTGCCGCGAGGGCGCGCAGGGCGGCACTTAGGCGATCCGCGAAACCGGCATCGTGGGATTCGGCGCAGGCCGCAGCGGCGGAACCCTCCAGTTGCCGTCTAATATCGTAGATCTGTCTGGCTTGGTCCCAATCGAACGTCGCCACGATGGGACCGCGATTGGGAACGATCTCGACCAGACCTTCGGCCTCAAGAAAGCGGATCGTCTCGCGGATCACGGTACGGCTGACGCCAAGCTGGTCACACAAGGGCCGCTCGACCAGTCTGTCGCCGGGGGCGAAATGGCCCTCGATAATCGCGCTGCGCATCCGTTCCTGCACGATATCGCGCAGGGTTTGCGGGGCTCTGTCGATCTTTTCCAGTGCAACTTTTCCTGATTTCATGGGGATTTACCTAGCAGTAGCCCGTTCACGTAACAAGTGTGATTGACTGCGGTATTCTGGTATACCATAATCTCGCACTACATACCTGCCAAAGGAAGACTCCAGTGCCTGCCGAAATCAGAAAAACCCTGCTGCACATAGAAAACACCCTGATCGAGGGCGGCAAGGCCGCACAGACCCCTCTAAGAATGATTGCCGCGATGGCCGTGATCCGGAACCCTTGGGCCAGTCTGGGTTTTGTCGAGGATCTGTCGCCGGCGATCCACGACTGCGCACCGGGGCTGGGGGCCTTGCTGACCGGAATGATTCTGGATGCAGCGGGCGGTGGCGACAAGGTCGAGGGGTACGGCAAGGCGGCCATCGTAGGCCTGAACGGCGAGGTGGAGCATGCGTCGGCCCTGATCCATACGCTGCATTTCGGTAATCATTATCGCAATGCTGTCGGGGCCAAGTCATACCTGTCCTTCTGCAACACACGCGGCCCGGCCAACGCGCCGCTGTTGATCCCGCTGATGGACAAGAATGATGGCGGCAAGCGCTCGCATTACCTGACGATCCAAACCTCGGTGGCGGATGCGCCCGGCGCGGACGAGATCCTGATCGCATTGGGCGCGTCGATTGGTGGCCGCCCGCATCACCGGATTGGCGATCGCTATCAAGACCTCAAGGAACTGGGCCATGACGCAGAAAACCCTGCGGCTGTCTGATCCGGATCTGACCGTCACCTACCGTGACAACGGCCGCAGCGAGCCGTTGGTGCTGATCCACGGTGTCGGGATGCAATCGGCCGCCTGGGAGCCGCAGATTGCGGCCTTGTCCGGCGCACACCGCGTCATAGCCCTGGACCTGCCGGGCCACGGCGGTAGCGACCCCCTGCCCGAGGGTAGCGATCTGCCTGATTTCGTGGCGTGGCTGCATGCGGTGGTTCGGGCGCTGGATCTGGGGGCGGTAAATCTGGCGGGGCATTCCATGGGGGCCCTGATTGCCGCCGGATTCGCCGCAAGCTTTCCCGATCTCGTGCGCCGGGTCGCGTTTCTCAACGGTGTCTATCGTCGGGACGCCCCGTCCCGACACGCCGTTCAGGCACGGGCGCGCGAGATCCGGGCCGGCCAGGTCGATCTGGACACGCCGCTTGCGCGCTGGTTCGGTGAGACCCCCGCCGATCTCGCGGCCAAGGCGCAGGTGGCGGAATGGCTGGGCGCAGTGGATGCATCCGGCTACGCCACGGCCTACACGGCCTTTGCAAACGGTGATGCGACCTATGCCGACCGGCTGCCCCGGATCGCCTGTCCGCTCCTGGCGATGACCGGGGATGGCGATCCGAACTCCACCCCGGCGATGGCCACCGCGATGGCCAGCCTTGCCGGGCAGGGCAGCGCAATCATCATCAAAGGCCACCGGCACATGATGAACCTGACAGCCGCATGTGAGGTCAACGCGCATCTTCTTACCTGGCTGAAGCAGCCAACGACACAAAAGGAACTGCAATGACACCGTTCGATTCGCGCAAGCTGCGGAATGCCTTTGGCACTTTTGTCACCGGGGTGACGGTCGTCACGGCATATGATCAGGGCGGCGCGCCGCTCGGCTTTACGGCAAACTCCTTCACATCCGTATCGCTGGACCCGCCATTGGCGCTGGTCTGTCTGGCGAATTCCTCGCGCAATTATAACGCGCTGATCAATGCATCCGGTTTTGCCATAAATATCCTGTCCGAAACGCAGATCGAGACATCCAACACCTTTGCACGCCCGGTCGAGGACCGATTTGCGAGTGTCGGCTGGCACGATGGGCCCAACGGATCGCCGATCCTGGACGACGTCTGCGGCTGGTTCGATTGCAGCATGCACAAGATGGTCGAGGCCGGCGATCACGTGATCCTCATCGGCCGTGTCGAAGCATTCGACAGCACCGCGACGCCCGGTCTGGGCTATGCGCGTGGGGCTTATGTAACAGCATCGACGGCCACGCTCGCCCTGGCGCATAGCGCCAACCTGATCGTGTCCGCGTTGATCGAGAAGGACGGTCATATCCTGTTGGTGGATGACGGCAATGGCGGCCTGACCCTGCCGGAACGTGTGGTTCAGGACGAAGGCGCGTCTACTGCCGTCAAGAACCTCATCGCCTCGACCGGGCTGCATGCGCAGCCGGGTTTTGTCTATTCCGTTTTCGAGGATGCCGACCGCAAGCGCCAGCACATCTCGTTCCTTTGCGAAAACGCAGGAGGCACGCCAGGCAAGGGGGCCTTTTTCCCCCTGACGGAATCGGTGCTGGCCAAGGTGTCCGATCCGACGCTCCTGACCATGCTGAAGCGGTTCGCAGCCGAAACCGTGCTTGGGCATTACGGCATCTATTACGGCATCTATTACGGCGATCACAAAAGCGGCGAAGTCCGTCCAGTTGCTTAAGGGAGCTCATCACATGCGGTTTTCACTTTTCGTCCATATGGAACGCACATCCGCCGATCAGGATCAAAAACAGCTCTACGACGACTTTATCGCGCTCTCCAAAATCGCCGACAGAGGCGGGATGCATGCCGTCTGGACCGGCGAGCATCATGGCATGAATTTCACCATTGCGCCGAACCCGTTCCTGAACCTGATCGACCTCGCCCGGCAGACGAAAAACGTGCGTCTGGGCACCGGTACGATCGTTGCACCATTCTGGCACCCTATCCGTCTGGCGGGTGAGGCTGCGATGACAGACATGATTGTCGATGGACGCCTCGACCTCGGCATCGCGCGCGGTGCCTATAGCTATGAATATGAGCGCATGATGCCGGGCATGGACGCCTGGGATGCCGGTCAACGCATGCGCGAGGTGGTGCCCGCGCTGCAAGGCCTGTGGAAAGGTGATTATGCCCAAGAGGGCACCTATCATTCCTTCCCCGCCACGACTTCGTCCCCGAAGCCTGTCCAAAGGGACGGACCGCCGATCTGGGTCGCCGCGCGGGATTCCAACAGCTTTGAGTTCGCGGTCTCGAATGGCTGCCATTTGCAGGTGACGCCACTCTGGCAGGGCGACGCCGAGATCTCCAAGCTGATGGATACGTTCAACGCCGCCTGCGCAAAATTCCCCGAGGTGTCTCGCCCCGAGATCATGCTGCTCAATCACACTTATATCGCGGCTGATGCGGACGATGCCCGGCAGGCGGCAGAGGAAATAAACCGCTTCTACTGCTATTTCGGCGCGTGGTTCAAAAACGAACGCCCCGTCTCGCAGGGATTGATCGAACGGCTGAGTGACGACGAGATCGCAAACCATCCGTTCTATTCCGCCGAAGCGATGCTGCGCGACAACGTCATCGCCACACCGGGCGATGCAATTGACCGGATCAGGGCTTATGCTGACATGGGCTATGATGAATACTCATTCTGGATCGACAGCGGCATGAGCTTTGAGCGCAAGAAGGCCTCGCTGGAGCGGTTCATCAAAGACGTCATGCCAGCGTTTGCCTGAAGGATAGATCATGCAGCAGTTCCAGCAGTATATCGGCGGCGTGTTCTCAAACGGCTCCGCCCAATTCGAGAGCCGCGATCCCGCAACGGGTCGGGTCTGGGCCATGATGCCCGAGGCCCGAACCGATGACGTCAACGCGGCTATCGACGCGGCACAGGCTGCGTTTCACGCGCCCGCCTGGGCGGGAATGACAGCCTCTGCGCGCGGCAAACTGCTGCTGCGACTGGCGGACCTGATAGCCGAAAACGCACAGTCTCTGGCCATTCTGGAGACGCGCGATACTGGCAAGATCATCCGAGAAACCACAGCGCAGATTGCCTATGTGGCCGAGTATTACCGCTACTATGCCGGCTTGGCCGACAAGATCGAAGGGGCGCATCTGCCGATCGACAAACCCGACATGGAAGTCTGGCTGCGCCGCGAGCCTATCGGCGTCGTCGCGGCCATCGTTCCATGGAACTCGCAGCTGTTCCTGTCCGCCGTCAAGATCGGCCCGGCACTGGCGGCGGGCTGCACAATGGTGTTGAAGGCGTCCGAAGAGGGGCCGGCGCCGATGCTGGAATTTGCCCGCATCTTTGATCAGGCTGGGTTCCCGCCCGGCGTGCTGAACGTGATCACCGGCTTTGGCCCGCAATGCGGCGCAGTTCTGACCAGACACCCAAAGGTAGATCATATCGCGTTCACCGGCGGGCCTGAAACGGCGCGCCACATCGTCCGCAATTCGGCAGAAAACCTTGCGTCGACGTCGCTGGAACTGGGCGGGAAATCTCCGTTCATCGTGTTTGACGACGCCGATATCGAAAGCGCGGTAAACGCGCAGGTGTCGGGTATTTTCGCGGCCACCGGGCAAAGCTGTGTCGCCGGATCGCGGCTGGTTATCTCGAACGGGATCAAGGATGCATTTCTGGCGCGGCTCAAGGACAAAGCCGAGGCAGTGATCATCGGTGCACCCGATGATACGGCGACTGAGGTCGGGCCGCTCTGCACGATGGGGCAGGTGGAAACTGCCGTCGATCTGATCGAACGGTCCGAGGCAGCAGGCGCCACACTCATCACCGGTGGCCGACCAATGGCGCGCGAGGGTAATTACTTTCCGCCCACGATCATTGATTGTTCGAACGCGCCGGGCGCGCCCTGCCTGACACATGAGGTCTTTGGCCCGGTTCTGTCGGTTCTTGGCTTTGACACCGAACAAGAGGCGCTGCAAATCGCCAATGATACCGCGTTCGGTCTGGCCGCCGGCGTCTTTACCAAGGACCTGACCCGCGCGCACCGGATGATCCGTGGTCTGCGTTCTGGTATCGTCTGGGTGAACACATATCGCGCCGTCAGCCCCATTGCCCCGTTCGGCGGCCATAGTCTGAGCGGTCATGGACGAGAAGGCGGGATGCAGGCGGCGCTGGATTACACAAAGATAAAAACCGTCTGGTTGCGCACAAGCGACGAGCCGATCCCCGATCCGTTCGTGATGCGCTGATTCAGGCTTCGCTGCGGCCCCGGCTCAGACGATCTTGCGGATCAGGCGCAGCAATTGCGTGCGCTCGCGCGCGCCAAGCGGTGCCAGCGTCTGCTCGGTGATCCTGGCACCGGCACGATGCAGGCGCGGGATCATCGCCCGCGCGGCCCTGGACAGGTCGATCTGGGTGCGCCGCCGATCATCCGGGTCAGCCGAGAGCGTCACCAGATCCTTGGCCGCCAGCCGCTCGACCACGCCCTTGATCGTTGCCACATCGACCGCGATCAGTCGCCCCAGCAGGTTCTGCGAACAAGGGCCGGCCTCGGCCAGACGCAGGAGGGTGGAAAACTGCGTCGGCGTCAGCCCCTCGTCCTTTAGAAACTCGACAAAGATCAGGTTGTGGCGCTGGTTGGCCAGTCGCAGCAGATATCCGATCTGATCGTCGAGAAGATAGCCGGTTTCATCAGCTTGGGGGCGGTCGGGCAGTGACACTATGGGTTTCCTCTGATCTGTAAAGCGTTCCGCGAAAAGCCTGGCTCACAGCTTTTCGCGGAACGCAGCGATACATATGATCGTTGCACGCATTCCACCTTGACTGAGTGCCTCAGGCTTAAGGCGGAACACTTTAGTCAGACCTGCGCGGACAGGCGCGGGCAAGACCAACAGGGCACACTGTCAGCGCAACCCGTCCTCGCCCTTTGCCTCGACGACGGTCAGTCCGCCGACGCGCGGCAAGGGGCGGCCACTGTCGGTCACAGCGACGGCGACCATGATTTCGCCCGCCCGCGGTGCGTCGTTCAGCCGGACCTCGATCGCGTCGAAATGCGAGCGCACATAGGCCGCATCCTTGTGGCCTAGCGGCACATCCAGCGGCTGTCCAGGGCCGCCCATTTTCTTGGACGACGGCACCAGTGCCGCACCCTTGTCGACCGCCACGCGCAACGGCGCGCCCAGTTTCGGGTGCAGGATGGCGGCGGCGTGTTCCAGCTCGCCGTCCTCGCCCACCATCGCGGCCTTGCCATAGCTCTGCGCCGCGTCCGCCGCGATGCCGAGCGCCTCGACACATTTGTGCCCGAGCAGACCGCCCAGTTCTGCGCCGATCTCGATCAGCTCGGACAGATCCTCCTGATAGCGCCCGGCAAAGGGGTTGCGAATCACGGCCACGGCCACCGCCTTGCGCGTCGCGGGGGCGATGGCGCGCCCGGCCTCGTGGCGGGTTTCCTCGACCGATACGGAAATCTTGCGGATATCGGCGCTCATCTCAATCCGTCCTCTCCGGTGATCTGATCCGCGGCAAGCCCGCCTATCCGGGCATGGATGCGCGGGCCGGTGGTCATGACCAGCGCGAACACCAGTTCATCGGCGCGCGGCGCATCGGGCACGCCCACCTCCATCGCATCGAAATGGCTGCGCACGTAGGAAGCATCGACATGGGTGATCGGCACATCCAGTCGGCAGCCGGTGGCGCCGACCTTCTTGGCCGAGGGCACGATCGCCTTGGCCCCGCCCAGCGCCTCTCGCATGGCATAGCCACCCGGCACATGCCAAAGCGCGCCATGCTCCACCTCGCCCGCCTGCCCCACGATCGAGCCCTTGCCATAACCCTCGATGGCGGCGGCATCGTTGCCCATGGCGGCCAGCAACCTCTCGGCCATCTCAAGGCCGAGCGGCTTGAGATCCTCCATGAAGCCGCTGATTTCGGGCTCGTAACGCCCCGCAAAGGGGTTTTCGATCACCGCGAGGATGGCGCCTCGCTGCAGCGGCGTGCTGGCGCGCGGGCCGCCTTCGTGCTGGATTTCCTCGATCACCGTGACGATCTTGCGGATGACAGGTTCAGACATGGGCAGGCTCCTTGTTGGATGTGAGGGCAATCTCATTGGCCCCGGCCAATGTGCCCAGGGTGCGGCTGCTGCCTTGCAGGAACAGTGCCGCCGCGTGGATCAGGCCGGCACCGAGCATCCTTTCGGCCTCTCGCAGGCCGGCGTCGAGCGCAGCGCATACTTCCTGCGTACCCAGCCGCGCGCAATCGGTGACGACAGCCAGCGCGCCGAGGTCGCTATCGGGATCGAGCGTATCGGCGGGCGCGCGCAAAATCGCCGGATGGCCGGGCAGATCGACGGCATTGGCGATCAGCGTCGCCGCCGCATCGGCGCTTGCGGCACTGGCCGCCAGCACCGTGACCGAGTCAGCGATACCCAGCGACAGGCTACGCCCGCCCCGGCCCGAGGTGGCGATACCGCCGATACCCTGCTCGGCCGCAATGCTCACGTCACCCAGCGCCGCATTGTCCAGCGCCGCGATACGTGCAGCATAGGTCGTTCCCGGCGCCAAATGCAGCGCAATGTCGCCGCCATTGTTGACATGCGCGCGCAAAAGCGGCCCCGCCCCGGTCATCACGCAAAGCATCTCATCGGCGACGGCACCCGCGACGGCGGCCATAGGCGTGACAAAGCGCCCCCCGGCATGCGGCATCACCGCCGCAGCCATGCGCGCGGCCACGGACCCGCGAAAGCGCCGCACGGCGCAGGCGGGTTGGCGTAGCTGCGTCAGTTCTTTTACCAGTTCGGGCAGTATGTCACCAAAGCGCGCGGCGGCAGCGCGGTAGGCCAGCGCCACGAACTCGGGGGCACCTTCGGCACCGATCACCAGATCAATCGGCCCGTATTGCAGATGCAGCCGCCGCCCGTCAGGCAGCATCATGGCCGAGGGGCCGCTCATTCCCCGGTCCCGCCCTTGTCGGACCAGCGGAAGTGGCGATTATCGGTCGGCCAGGGCTGGCTCTGCGCCTGCCCCACCCGCCGCGCGCCGGGACTTGCCGCCAGCACCTCGTCAATCGGACGAATCTGTTTCACATGTCCGCCGAGTCGTTCGTAATCGTCGCGCCGCAGCGTGAACTCGATCGGCGCCACCAGCGCCGGCGTCGGCACATAGCCGAAGGAATTGGTCGGCATCTCCAGCACGTCCACCATGACGGTGATGCCGCCCCCCGGCCAGACATAGGCCTCAGCGCCACCGCAAGAGACATAGGTCAGCGATTCCCTGACAGAACGGGTCAAACGTACCGGATTTTCCGTGACCCCGGCGCGCAGCGAGCCTCCGGCCCCGGCCATGAACAGCACCGAACACATCGCCGGTTCACAATTCTCGGCCAGCCGCTCGACCGTGGCCTTCAGCGCCTCCGGGATTGTCGCCGACACCGGGTTCAGCTCTGCGTCCAGCTCGAAATAGGCCCACTGCTCGCCGGTGGTCGATACCATCAACAGCCGCAGGCCGGGCCAGGCCACCTTGGGTTTGAACGGGCCAAGGATGGTCAGCGGATCCTCAATGTCCGTGCCACCCCATCCGATGCCGGGACCCGCCACCCGGAAATAGCGCCCCGGCGTCGAACGATGACCGTTGAGCTTGATCCCCGAGGGTGCAATGCCCAGCAGCTTGCCCGATTGATGCTCGGTGAGTACGCCTGTGATGTGGTCGTCCACCACCACCACCTCATCAACATGCGGCGCCCATTGCGTGGCGAACATGCCGATGGCGGCCGATCCGCAGCCGACGCGCATCAGCCTTTCGGCGTTGCCATTGATGATCGGTGCCTTGCCCGCCTCGACGATGACGGTTGCGCCGCCGTCAACCTGCAGTTCCACCGCCTCGCGGTTGCACAGCGCCAAAAGCGCGGCGCAGGTGACGCGGCCTTCCTTTTTCGTGCCGCCGGTCAGATGCTCGACCCCCCCGAGCGATAGCATGCGCGAGCCATATTCGCTGGTCATCACATGACCGATCGGCTCGGCGTCGACGCGCACGATGGCGCGCTCCTCGCCGATGTGGCGGTCGGTATCGAGCTTCACCTTGACGCCGCAATAGCTGAAGATACCCTCGGTCACGACGGTGACCATGTCGGCGTCCCCGACCGGCTGACTGACGATAAAGGGGGCCGGCTTGTAATCGGGATAGGTGGTGCCCGCTCCGACCGCGGTCACAAAGTTGCGGGTCGATTGCAACAGGTCGCCGTTCCATTCCTCGCCGCCGCCGTGATCAAGGAATGGCACCAGCCGACCGTCGGCCCCAAGGGTCTGCTCGACCACGGTCAGCGGATCGAGCCGCACCAGCTCGCCGTCATGGTTGGCATAGCGATCACACGCGCCCGAACGGCCCTCGGCGATAAAGCATAAAACCGGACAGGCGTCACAGCGGATCTTTTCGGTCTGCACTTTCGGAGGTGTCGTCATGGCAGCGTCGTCCTTTTCTGCTGCGCCACGGTGGCCAGCACCGCGCCCATATGGCTCGGTGGCAAAAAACAAGGCGGCACGCCCAAGTCTCCATCACTGGGCCTTGTTAGTATACAAATGGTAATTGGCGGCGCCCGGCGCTGTCAAGAGAGAACCCAGACCACCGTATCACCCCTCCTGACCGTGCATGGACGCTTGGATGCGGGAACAGCGTGCCGATGGTGCGCTTGCCCAAGGACATGGACAGGATCGAGGCCGACATGGTCCTCCCGACCGGGTCAATTCCAAGTGACATTCAACAGACTTTGGCTTCATTTCACGCGATCATGTCGCGCGGCGCATGGTAATTCCCTCCCGCCTCGACTGGCGGAATGTTTTCGATGCGGCCAAGCGTCGCCGGTTGTAAAACCAAAGCGTTCCGCGAAAAGCTGTGATTCAGGTTTTTTCGCGGAACGCTTTAATCGACTGATCCGAGTTATCGCCGCATCGCGCGGGCAGCGACACCCGCTGTGCAGTCACTCCCAGAGCTGTGCGTGCAGGCTGTAGCGGTGAAGGGCGGTCAGCATGAGCCGGCCCCGCATGCCGCACAAGACACCCCTCAACCCAGCGGTTTGGACAGGATCAGCGCATCAATACGCGTGCCGTCCGGACGCGTGTAATAATCCGCCCGTCGTGCGGTCTCGGTATAGCCCGCAATGCGATAGAGCGCCCGGGCCGGCCCGTTATCTTTGGCCACTTCCAGAAACTGGCGCCGCGCGCCGCGTGCCAGCAGATCGGCCTCCAGCGCCGCCAGAACGCGCCGCGCACAGCCCTGCCTACGGCGCGCGGGATGGGTGGCGAGCGTCAACAGCTCTGCCTCATCGACGATCAGCCGCGCCAGCGCGAACCCGTCCGCATCGCCCGCACACAACACGTGACCGGAGGCGAGCAACGCGGAAAACTCCTCGGTGCGCCACGCGCGGCCCTGCCCGGCAAAGGCGGCGGCATGAGTACGCGCCATGTCTCCGGGTGCGATCAATCGAGCAACACGGGCGGCGCATCGCGCGCTGGCGCGGCATCGGCGGGTTTGAGGTAGAAAGGCGCCGGTTTGTCGCCAGTGTCCTGCGACGCGGCGGCAATCCGCGCGATCCGCACGGCCAGTTCGACCGGAGGTGGCGGAAAGGCCCACATCGGATCCCCCGGCGTGGCGCGATCGACCAGGTCATGCTGCCCCGGGCCGCGCTGCACATATAGCTGATCGCGCGGGCCCGGCACGACCGGCAGGACGGGCGCAGGACGGCCCCACATAACCGCATCGAACGTCGTCACCCCGATGGCGGCGATGTCCAGACCCAACGCAAGGCCACGTGCGGCCGCCACCGAAATCCGGATGCCGGTAAAGTTCCCCGGCCCGACCCCGACACCAATCCGCATCAGATCGCGCCAGAAGCAGCCACCTTCGTGCAAAACCTCCTCCAGCAGCGGCATCAGCCGTTCGGCCTGCCCACGCGTCATCTCTTCGGCACGCGCGACCAGCACACGGTCACCACACAGCAGCGCGGCGGCGCAGTGACCTGCCGAGGTGTCAAAGCCCAAGATCATCGGTTCCGGCATCTTCTGATCCGCGCTCATCCGAGGCTAACCGCCCCCGTGAAAGGACCCACATCCTTAGCCGCGCCGGTATCAGACACCGATGGGGCGCACTTCGGTCACTTCGGGAATGTAGTGGCGCAGAAGATTCTCGATCCCCATCTTCAGCGTGATGGTCGAGGACGGACAGCCCGCACAGGAGCCCTGCATATGCAGGTAGACCACACCGCGATCAAATCCGTGAAAGGTGATGTCGCCGCCGTCCTGCGCAACCGCTGGGCGGACGCGAGTATCAAGCAACTCCTTGATCTGGCCGACGATTTCGCTGTCCTCTCCGGTATGCTCGGCATGGCCCGAATCAGTCGTGCCGCCATCAGTCATGACCGGTTGGCCGGACTGGTAATGCTCCATGATTGCGCCGAGAATCGCGGGCTTGATATGGTCCCACTCGATGCTGTCGGCTTTGGTCACGGTCACGAAATCGGTGCCAAAAAAGACGCCTGAAACACCGTCCACGGCAAAAATCCGCACCGCAAGCGGAGATTTATCGGCTCCTTCGGAGCTGGGGAAATCGGCTGTTCCGGCAGGCAGGACGGTTTGGCCTGGCAGAAACTTCAAAGTCGCCGGGTTGGGCGTGGATTCGGTCTGAATGAACATCGCTGGACCTCTCTGAATGGGCTATCATGATATGCGCGCGCCAATGCCCCGAGTCAAGGTTTGGAATCATTCTAAACTGACGCAGCACTGCTTCCTGTCGGCAATACGCCGCGACCCTTCGCACGTCCGGCACTGCTTCTGGCCCGAAAAGACCGCAGAACTCCCTGCGCCCTATCAGGTAATCTTTTCCAACCGTTCCTTGCTCATGTCGCCCGGCACGATGGTGATCGGAATGGGCAGCGACCCGGCACTCTTGGTCAGTTGCGTGACCAGCGGTCCCGGCCCCTTCCGGTCAGAGGCCGCGCCCAGCACCAACACGCCGACTTCCGGATCTTCGGTGACCTGTGCGATGATTTCGGCCACCGGCTCGCCTTCGCGGATGACCAGTTCGGGATCGACCCCTTGCTTGTCACGCATCCATTTCGCGAACACTTCGAAATGCGCCTCGATGCGTTCGCGATGCTCTTCGCGCATGAGGTCGCCGACTCCGAGCCAGTGATTGAACTCTTCGGGCGGAATGACAGACAGCACCTTGACGCCACCCTGGGTGCGCGCCGCGCGCATCGCCGCATAGCGCATCGCGTTTAGGCATTCGCGGCTGTCATCCAGCACGACCATGAATTTCCGCATTTCGCTATCCTTCGGCTTCACCCACAATCATGACGCAACTGGCTAGCCTGCGCAATAGAATGCATCCACAGGTAGTGCACACCACATGCTGCCCTTATCACAAAGTCACACAAGGCACCCCTCAGAAGGCGACCCCCATGCCCATCGTGATATTGCCACTGACCACAGACGTCTTGGTCCCGGCACGCGCGCCGCTCTTGCCGACGCCGACAGTGGTCGTCGTGGCGGCGGTCGGGCGTTCGGGCGGGCCATCGACGCCACAGGCGGCGAGCGTGACCAGCATCAGGGCACAAATCACAGCTTTCATCCCAGAACCTCCTGCCAGCGTTTCACCTGCGCGCGCACCTCGCTCGGGGCGGTGCCGCCATAGCTGGTGCGGCTGGCGACCGAATTATGCACGCCCAGCACGTCGAACACATCCGCGCGGATCGCGTCGTGCACTGATTGCATCTCTTCAAGGCTGAGATCGGGCAGATCACAGCCCTTCTTCTCGGCCATGGCCACCAGCGCACCGGTGACATGATGCGCCTCGCGAAACGGCATGTCCAGTACCCGCACCAGCCAATCGGCCAGGTCCGTAGCGGTCGAGAAGCCGGATCCGGCGGCGGCCTCCAACGCGTCCCTGTTGGCGGACATGTCTCGCACCATGCCCTCCATCGCGACCAGCGCCAGCAGCAGGTTGTCGGCGGCATCGAACACCTGTTCCTTGTCCTCCTGCATGTCCTTGGAATAGGCCAGCGGCAGACCTTTCATGACCATCATCAACGCCACGTTCGCCCCAAAGATGCGCCCGATCTTGGCGCGGATCAGCTCGGCGGCGTCGGGGTTCTTCTTCTGCGGCATGATGGATGAACCGGTCGAGAACCGGTCCGACAGGGTGACGAACCGGAACTGCGCGGATGACCAGATGACCAGCTCTTCGGCCAGACGGCTGAGATGCATGGCGCAGATGCTGGCAGCTCCCAGAAACTCCAGCGCGAAATCGCGGTCACTGACGGCGTCCAGCGAATTCGCCGATGGCCGGTCAAAGCCCAGCGCCTCGGCGGTCATGTGCCGATCAATGGGAAAGCTGGTTCCGGCCAGCGCCGCGGCCCCCAAGGGGCATTCGTTCATCCGCGTACGGGCATCGCGCACCCGGCCCAGATCGCGCCCCAGCATCTCGACATAGGCCATCATGTGATGGCCCCACGTCACCGGCTGCGCGGTCTGCAGGTGGGTAAATCCGGGCATCACCCAATCCGCGCCCGCCTCGGCCTGCGCGAGGAGCGCTCGCAAGAGAGCAAGGAGCGCGCCCTCGGTCGCATCCAGTTGATCACGCACCCACAGCTTGAAATCAGTCGCAACCTGGTCGTTGCGCGACCGGCCCGTGTGCAGCCGCCCCGCAGGTTCGCCGATGATCTCCTTGAGGCGCGCCTCCACATTCATGTGGATATCCTCAAGAGCGGCGGAAAATTCGAATGTTCCGCCCTCGATTTCTGACAAGACCGTGAGCAGCCCTTCCCTCATCGCCTCTGCATCACTATCACTTACGATGCCGGTGCGCGCGAGCATTGCCGCATGGGCCCTCGATCCGGCGATGTCCTGTGCCGCCATCCGCTTGTCAAACCCGATCGAGGCGTTGATTGCCTCCATGATCGCATCGGGTCCGGCGGCGAAACGGCCACCCCACATCTGGTTCGAGGATTTGTCTGCCATAGCCTGGTTCCCTTCGGAGGAAATATGCCCCTGTCACGTTCCGCATTCGTTTATATCGGCGCTGGCCTCGTTGCAATTGCAGCTGTTGCAGCCCTGACCCTGCGCAGCCCGGCGATCGGCCCGGAAACGGTAGAAGCCGTGGATTACAGCGCCTATCAGCAAATGCTGGACGGCGACATGAAAAAGCTGAACTTTCACGATACGGCAAAGCCCGTCAGCACGCTTGCCTTCACCACGGACGAAGGCGGCGAGGCGACATTGGCCGATCATGCAGGCAAATACGTCCTGTTGAATTTCTGGGCCACGTGGTGTGCCCCCTGCCGCAAGGAAATGCCCATGCTGTCAGAGTTGCAGACCGAATTCGGCAGTGAGAACTTCGAGGTGCTGACGCTGGCCACGGGTCGCAATGCGGTGCCCGCGATGAAGGCTTTCTTTGCCGAGATCGGCGTCGACAACCTGCCGCTGCACCGCGACCCGAAACAGCAGTTGGCACGCGAGATGGGTGTGCTGGGCCTGCCGATCACGGTGATTCTCGACCCCGAAGGCCGCGAGATCGCCCGCATGCAGGGCGACGCGGAGTGGAACAGCGACAGCGCCCGCGCGATGATCGCCGCCCTGATCGCGCCTGCTGGAAGCTAGAGTCGGGCGCCACCTGACCGAAGGTCGGCGAAAGCTGCGCCCAAAGTGTTTCGCGAAAAACCTGAATCACCGCCTTTTGCGAAACGCACGCAACATACAGACGAAATGCTTGAGTTGAACTGCTCAACGCCTTGAAGCATCGTAGTGCCAGCAATGGCGCAGGACGAAATTCGGGAGTTGCTTCATGACGTCGGGCACAAAAACGAGCAAGGGCGCAAAACCGGCTCCTCAAGGAACGCCAGCCGAGGTTTTCCGTGCCTTTCTCAAGCTCGGCCTGACCTCGTTCGGTGGCCCCATCGCCCATCTGGGATATTTTCGGGACGAGCTTGTCACACGCCGTAAATGGATTGACGAAGCGGGCTATGCCGATCTTGTCGCCCTGTGCCAGTTTCTTCCCGGCCCGGCGAGCAGTCAGGTGGGGTTTGCACTGGGTCTGATGCGTGGCGGTCCGCTGGGGGCCTTGGCCGCGTGGGCTGCGTTCACCCTTCCTTCCGCCTTGCTTCTGGTGTTGTTCGCCTTCGGTGCGTCCGCCTTTGAGGGGCCGATCGGTGCAGGGCTGATCCATGGTCTCAAAATAGTTGCCGTGGCGGTTGTTGCACAGGCTGTCTGGGGAATGGCGCGCAACCTTGCCCCCGATCGCACGCGGGCAAGCATCGCTCTTGCGGCCGTGCTGATCGTGATTTTCATGGCGGGGTCGATTGGGCAAGTTGCAGCTATTCTCATTGGCGGCCTTGCGGGCCTTTGGTTGTGTCGTACCGCCCCCGATCCCGCGGTCGGACACCTGACATTTCCCGTATCGAAACGTGCCGGAACGGTATCGCTCGTTTTATTTGCCCTGCTCTTGCTCATGTTACCCTTTGCCGCCGGGCTGGGACAGGGCGCTGCACTGTTCGATTCCTTCTATCGGGCAGGTTCGCTCGTGTTCGGCGGCGGCCATGTGGTGCTGCCGCTCTTGCAAGCCGAAGTCGTGACGTCAGGTGCCGTCAGCAATGATGCCTTCCTTTCCGGATACGGCGCGGCACAGGCCGTGCCGGGGCCACTTTTCACCTTTGCCGCATACCTCGGAGCGGTCATGGGGACCGCACCAAATGGTATCATAGGGGCCATAATCGCACTCGTTGCGATCTTCCTGCCCGGTTTTCTACTGCTGATCGGTGCGCTTCCATTCTGGGACGCATTTCGTTCACGCCCTGTCGCCCAAGCTGCCATGCGTGGCGCAAACGCTGCTGTCGTGGGAATCCTCGGGGCGGCACTCTATGATCCGGTTTGGACGAGTGCCATTCTTACACCTTATGATTTCGCGCTTGGCCTGACAGGTTTCATTCTGCTTACGGTCTGGAAGGCTCCGCCCTGGATCATCGTGGTGTTGATCCCTCTTGGGGGCGTATTGCCTGTCTTGCTCTGACCCCGAGAGGCAGCCGCGATCACGATACGAAAGACGATGCCTTCCACTTCTGCTGCTGCGACGCATCATCTATAGTTTCTCTCGGGCCAGTTTTGTTGCAACATGAGAGCAGAAATTCGGATTGCCCAAGACATGGTGGATTGGTAAGCAAATCCAGCCAATCCTCAGGCGGAGGCCAGGATGCCCGTGATCACCAATATCGAAGACCTGCGCCGCATCTACCAGCGCCGCGTACCGCGGATGTTCTACGACTACACCGAATCAGGCAGCTGGACCGAACAGACCTTTCGCGCCAACAGCAGTGACTTCTCCGACCTCCTCCTGCGTCAGCGCGTCGCCGTCGACATGGCCGACCGCTCGACCGCCAGCCAGATGATCGGACAGGACGTGGCGATGCCCGTGGCATTGGCACCCGTCGGCCTCACCGGCATGCAATGCGCCGATGGCGAGATCAAGGCTGCCCGCGCCGCCGAGAAGTTCGGGGTGCCCTATACCTTGTCGACCATGTCCATCTGCTCGATCGAGGATGTGGCCGAGAACACCGAAAAACCGTTCTGGCTACAGGTCTATACGCTGAAGGATGACGATTTCATGCAGCGCCTGTTTGATCGGGCAAAGGCGGCCAAATGCTCGGCCGCGATCATCACCGTTGATCTGCAAGTGCTGGGCCAGCGGCACAAGGATATCAAGAATGGCCTGTCGGCCCCACCCAAGCTGACTGCGCGCAGCATCGCCAACATGGCGACCAAGGTGCAATGGGGCCTGGGGATGCTGGGCACCAAACGGCGATTTTTCGGCAATATCGTGGGCCACGCGAATGGCGTCAGCAACCCCGGCGATCTGACGTCCTGGACGAACGAGGCGTTCGATGCATCGCTTGACTGGGATCGCATCCGCGAGTTTCGCCGCATGTGGGACGGCCCGCTGATCATCAAGGGCATCATTGATCCGCGCGATGCACTGGAGGCGCTGAATGTAGGGGCCGACGCCATCATCGTATCCAACCACGGCGGTCGCCAGCTGGACGGCGCACTGTCGTCGATCCGCGCGCTGCCCGCCATC
Organism: uncultured Roseovarius sp.; assembly: GCA_947503145.1. Taxonomy (GTDB): domain Bacteria; phylum Pseudomonadota; class Alphaproteobacteria; order Rhodobacterales; family Rhodobacteraceae; genus Roseovarius. Next base: position 30,002 of record CANNCP010000009.1, on the reverse strand, counting down.
ATGGACGCCGTCGGCGACAAGATCGAAGTGCATCTCGATAGTGGTATCCGGTCGGGGCAGGACGTGCTCAAGGCCATCGCGATGGGGGCCAAGGGCACCTATATCGGTCGCGCCTACATCTATGGTCTGGGCGCAATGGGCGAGGCAGGCGTGACCCGCGCGCTGGAGGTGATCCACAAGGAACTGGACGTCTCGATGGCGTTTTGCGGGCATCGGAACATTGCTGATGTGGCCCGCGATATCCTGATGATCCCCAAGGACTTCTCGGATCGCTGGCAATAGAGCGTTTCACAAGAAACCCGAAACACCCATCTTTGCGGCAGGATCTCGCCGCGGATCGCAATGCCCCCGAGGCTTCGGCTCCACGAGATTCCCCCTTCCAATCGGCTCACATTTCCACTAAGGCCACGGCTTCACGCGGGACTACAGCCTTGGAGGAGTCCCGCCCTAACCTATGGAGAATTAAAATGGCTGGAGAAATTCCTGATCTTCACGCCCAGGAACGCACGGGGACGGGCAAGGGCGCCGCTCGTGCTGCACGCCGCGCAGGCATGGTTCCGGGTATCGTTTTTGGGGGCGACGTCGATCCGCTGCCGATCAACATTCCGCACAACATCCTGCTCAAGCGCCTGAAAGCAGGCCGCTTCAAGTCGACGCTGTTCAACCTCAAGGTTGACGGCCAAGACGACGTGCGCGTGATCTGCCGTGATGTGCAGCGCGATGTGGTCAACGACCTGCCGACGCACCTGGACCTGATGCGCCTGCGCCGCACAACCAAGATCAACCTCTTTATCGGCATCGACTTCCAGAACGAAGACGACTGCCCCGCAATCCGCAAGGGCGGCGTTCTGACGACGATCCGTAACGAAGTCGAGCTGATCGTGACCGCGGGCGATATCCCCGAATTGCTGATCGTTGATCTGAGCAAGCTGGAAGAGATCGGCGACACCGTCCACTTCTCGGACATCGAACTGCCCGAGGGTGCCCGGCCCGTGATCTCTGACCGCGATTTCGTGATCTGCAACGTCTCGGCTCCGTCCGCGCTGAAATCCGACATGGATGAAGACGACGAGGTCGCAGCAGACGAAGTGCCGACCACCGATGGCGAAGACGGCGACGACGCATAAGCTGCTCGTTCATTCTGACCTGATGACGCGGCCTCCCCGGTGGAGGCCGCGTTTTTTTATGCCTTGTTTCCAAATGCGCCGCCGGACTGATCGGATGACTGTTCACAAGATCGGTCTGTGAGTTACTCTGCCGTGACAGATGAGTGGAATGCACTGGCAGCGCGATCATTGCTTCCCGCTGGCCCTCGTCGTAGACCCGACACAACGTCACGAAAGGCATGCCATGCTGATCTTTGCAGGATTGGGAAATCCGGGAACGAAATACGCTCGCAACCGGCACAATATCGGCTTCATGGCGGTGGACCGGATCGCCCAGGATCACGGCTTTGGCCCGTGGAAGCCACGCTTTCAGGGACAGGTCAGCGAGGGGCGGCTGGGCACTGAAAAGGTGCTGCTGCTCAAGCCCGAGACCTTCATGAACCTGTCGGGCCAATCCGTCGGAGAGGCGATGCGGTTCTACAAGCTGGAGCCGGACGATGTGACCGTCCTGCATGACGAGATCGACCTTGCGCCGGGCAAGCTGCGGGTCAAAACCGGTGGCGGCCATGCGGGTCATAACGGGCTGCGCTCGATCCACCAGCATATCGGCCCTGACTATGTGCGCGTGCGTCTCGGTGTCGGCCATCCGGGCCGCAAGGAAGCAGTGCCGGGTTACGTTCTGCATGATTTCGCCAAGGCGGATGAGGACTGGCTGGAGGACGTTCTGCGCGGGATCAGTGATGGCGCGCCGTATCTGGCGGCAGGCGACGCGGGCCGGTTTCAGAACGCCGTCGCGCTGCGCACCGCCCCGCCGCGCTCGTCCACCTCAAAACCAAGCGCAAAGACGCCCACCCGGGCGGATGAGAAGCCCGCACCAAAGCCGGAGCCAGAGCCCGATGCCGAGCCACGCTCGGCCCTGCAACGGCTGGCGGACAGGTTCCGCTGAAGAACCATCGGGGAGGTCCCATGCGTCTTTTGTTTCGCTGGTTGATCCGCGGCCTCATCGCCCTGACCCTCGCGGCGCTGGTCGTCGGGATCTGGAAACGCGACGAAATCAGGCGCCTCTGGACGGTCAACAGCCTCTTTTCCGAATCCAGAATTGTCGCGAATTTTTCGAACATGAACGCCGCTTTTCTTACCCGCGATGTGCCGCGCGGCGACGCCCCGGCCTGGCCCCTGCCAATGGGGCCGGCAATGACGCTGCCTGCCGGGGCCGATAGATGGATCAAGGCGCGCGCCGTCACGTCCCTGCTGGTGCTCAAACGCGGCGAGATCGTACATGAAAGCTATCACCTCGGCACCGGCCCGCAGGATCGCCGCATCTCCTGGTCAATGGCCAAGAGCTTTGTCTCTGCCCTCGCCGGGGTGTTGCTGGCCGAAGGGGCCATCGCCTCGCTGGACGACCCGGTGACGCAATACGCCCCCGGCCTCAAGGGCACCGCCTATGACGGTGCGAGCCTTCGCAACGTGCTGCAAATGGCCAGCGGTGTGCAGTTCAACGAGGATTATCTAGAAAAAACATCCGATATCAACCGCATGGGGCGTGTGCTGGCGCTGGGTGGCACGATGGACGGCTTCACCCGCCGCCTGACCGCCACCATCGCGCCACCGGGCGCGCGGTGGCAGTATGTCTCGGTGGACACGCATGTGATCGGCATGGTCATTCGCGGCGCGACCGGCCGCGATATCCCGTCGCTGCTGTCGGAAAAGATTATCGCGCCGCTGAGGCCCGAAGCGACGCCCTACTACGCCACCGACGGCACCGGCGTTGCCTTTGTCCTGGGCGGGCTCAACATGACCACGCGCGACTATGCGCGCTTTGGCCTGATGGCCGAACAGGACGGGCGATATCACGGCCAGCAGATCGTACCGGCAGACTGGATGCGCCTTGCGACGCAGCCCAGCGCCCCGACAGAGCCGGGCGAGGCCGGCTACGGGCTGCACTGGTGGGTGCCTCAGGGCGCGCCTTCGGGCGAGTTCATTGCGCGCGGCATCTACGGACAATACATCTATATCAACCAGACCCACGATACCGTGATCGTTACAACCGGTGCAGATCGCGATTTCCGCGCACCGGGCATCCACGCTGCAAACATGGCGATGTTTCGCGCCATCGCGCAGGCGCGCTGAACAGCTTTGCCTGCCGTACCCGATCGGCTAATGTATTTTGCATTTGATTCAGAGCCACGGATCGGATGCAAAACGCCCACAACGACCGAAAGGGAGTGAGCCTTTTCCGCTTTTCCTGATTCAGGAAAAACGCAAAATGCTTTAGGCTGAGCCGGAAAAGAGGGAACCGCACCATGATCCGCAAAGACAATCCCGTGAACGTTCTGGGCGATGTGCTGTCGCCTTGCTCGGATGCCGATCCGGTCACCGGATTCTTCCGTGACGGCCATTGCAACACCTGCCCCGAGGATCGGGGCAGCCATACCGTCTGCGCGCTGATGACAGCCGAGTTTCTGGCGTTCTCGAAATATGTCGGTAACGACCTGAGCACGCCGCGCCCCGAATACGGATTTGCCGGGCTGCGGGCCGGCGATCAGTGGTGTCTGTGCGCCGCGCGGTTCCTGCAGGCCCATGACGAGGGCTGTGCACCGCAGGTACGGCTGTCGGCCACCCACATGGCAGCACTCGACATCGTGCCGCTCGCGGTGCTGCAGAAACATGCCGCAGACTGACTGCCACGCCGGCGGCAGCAATCCGGTGGGTGTGGCGCGGGTTTCCGTCATGCTGATTGAGCTTTCGCTGCCACTGCTGTCGTCATGATGCTGGGCGTCCACACGCCTCGCAACCTCGATATGGCCCGACAGACGCAAGCCCCCTGCACATGGTTGCGCAAGGAACCTGCGAGGTTTGGGGCGCTTTCGGCGTCAGGTGGATCTGCGTTGTGGTGATTGCCCGCAACCTCAAAACAGTTACATTAGGCGATATCAAAGCGTTTCGCCTTGCGTCTGATTTCGCAAACAAGCAAACGCTTTGGGTAGGCAGGAGTGGCAATGAAACGGGCAGAAAGCGTTACAAGATCTGGTGGCTCGATTCTGCAACCTGCAACTCGGCTTTCTTTCGTGGATAATCCGGGGCTGTTGCGGATAATTTTGCCGAACGCGGACAATGCGCCCTGTCACGTCGCGCAAATGGTGGTGGTGCCGATGCTACAGGCAGGTGTTGATCTGGTCGGCAGGTCGCGCGGGGCGGGTTGCCATGCCGCGACGGGTGCGGGCTGATGGCGCTGGTTCTGGTTCTGGCGGGGGCGCTGTGGGTGCTGGGGATCGTTCTGGGCACGCCTGCGCGGCTGCGCTGGGGAATGATCGCATGCCTTTGGGCCGGGATTGTCGGACTGCACCTGATCCTGCCCGAAGGCCATCCGCTGCGGCTGGCGACGGGTGCAAGTGCAGCACCCTGGCTGTTGCTGGGCGGATTCGCCGCGCTGGGGCTGGGATACGCTCGGATACTGCACTGGCTGCGCGGACGATCGGCGCAGCGCACCGCAAAGCCGCAGCAATTGGGCAGCTTTTCAGAGGCCGAGCTGGAACGCTATGCGCGCCACATCGTGCTGCGCGAGGTCGGCGGTCCGGGGCAGAAGAAGCTAAAGGAAGCGCGTGTTCTGGTGATCGGGGCAGGCGGGCTCGGGTCGCCCGCGCTGATGTATCTGGCCGCCGCCGGTGTGGGCACCATCGGCGTGATCGACGACGATGTGGTGGATGCGTCGAACCTGCACCGCCAGGTGATCCATCCCGACGCCGCCATCGGCCTGCCCAAGGTGCAATCGGCGGCGGCGGCAATCGCTGCGCAAAACCCGCATGTGACCGTACGCCCCTATCATTGCCGCCTGACGCAAGAGATCGCCGCCGATCTCTTTGCCGACTACGACATCATTCTGGAAGGCCTGGACAACTTTGAGACCCGCTATCTGGCCAACCGCACTGCCGCAGCACTTGGCCTACCGCTGGTCTCTGGCGCGCTGTCGCAATGGGAGGGGCAGGTCAGCATCTTTGATCCGGCGCGCGGCACGCCCTGCTATGAGTGCATTTTCGAACACGCCCCCGATGCGGCCCTTGCGCCGTCGTGCGCCGAGGCCGGCGTGATGGGGGCGTTGCCCGGCGTGATCGGGGCGATGCTGGCCGGTGAGACGATCAAGCTGATCACCGGCGCGGGCACGCCGCTGCGCGGTGAGATGCTGATTTACGACGCGCTTCATGCGGATGCGCGCAAATTCAAACTGACACCGCGTGCGGATTGCCGCGTTTGCGGAAGTAAGGAATAGCACATGACCAACCCGCTCTTGCGCGACTGGACCGGCCCGTTTCAACTGGCACCGTTTTCCGACATCGCGGACGATGATTTTGCGCCTGCGTTCGATGCAGCAATGGCCGAGGCCCGCGAAGAAATCACCGCGATTGCAGAAAACCCCGCACCACCCACATTTGCCAACACCATCGAGGCGCTGGAGGCGTCGGGTGCGGCGCTGGACAAGGTGCTGTCGGTCTTTTTCACCCTCGCGGGCGCGGACAGCAATCCGGCGCGACAGGCGCTACAGCGGGATTTCTCGCCCAAACTGGCAGGTTATTCGTCCTGGGTATCGGGTAACAAACAACTCTTTGCACGGATCGAGGCACTATGGGACACGCGCGAGGCGCTGGATCTCACACCGGAACAGAGCCGCGTTCTGATGCTGACCCATCGCGGGTTCCGCCGCGCAGGCGCCGCACTGACCGGTGAAGAGGACGCCCGCATGCGTACCATCATGGCCCGACTGGCAGAACTGGGCACGGCGTTCACCCAGAATCTGCTGGCGGACGAGGCCGCGTGGCAGATGGCGTTGGGCGAGGGCGATCTTGGCGGGCTGCCCGATTTTCTGGTCCGCGCCGCACACGCGGCGGGCAAGGAAAAAGGGCTGGACAGGCCGGTGATCACCCTGTCGCGGTCGCTGATCGTGCCGTTCCTGCAGTTTTCCGACCGGCGCGACCTACGCGAACAGGCATTTGCGGCCTGGGCCGCGCGCGGCGCGAATGGCGGCGAGACCGACAACCGCGCCATCGCCGCCGAGACGCTGGCCCTGCGCGCCGAGCGGGCGCAGCTGCTGGGGTATGACAGCTTTGCCGATTTCAAGCTGGAAACTGAAATGGCCAAGACGCCAGACGCCGTGCGCGATCTGTTGATGCAGGTCTGGACCCCCGCCCGCGCACAGGCGCTGGCCGATGCCGAGCTCCTGACGCAGATGATGCAGGCCGACGGCGTCAACGGCACGCTGGAGCCGTGGGACTGGCGCTATTATGCCGAAAAACGCAGGCAGGCCGAACATGATCTCGATGAGAGCGAGGTAAAGCCGTATCTGCAACTGGACCGGATGATCGAGGCGGCGTTCGCCTGCGCGCAGCGTCTCTTTGGCCTCGAATTCCGCGCGCTCGACGTGCCGCTCTATCACCCCGATTGCCGGGTGTGGGAGGTCACGCGCGACGGCGCGCATGTGGCAGTCTTTATCGGTGACTATTTCGCGCGCGGCTCGAAGCGCTCTGGCGCATGGTGTTCGGCCATGCGCGGTCAGGCGCAATTTCCCAAAGTGCAGGCACCCGTGGTCATCAATGTGTGCAACTTTGCCAAGGGCGATCCGGCACTGCTGAGCTATGATGACGCGCGCACGCTGTTTCACGAGTTCGGCCATGCGCTGCACCAGATGCTGTCGGATGTGCGCTATGAGAGCGTCAGCGGCACCTCCGTTGCCCGCGATTTCGTGGAACTGCCCAGCCAGTTGTTCGAACACTGGCTGGAAGTGCCCGAAGTGCTGGCCGAGTTCGCCACCCATGCCGAAACCGGCGAGGCGATGCCGCAGGCGCTGCTGGACAAGGTGCTGGGGGCCGCGACCTTTGACATGGGGTTTCAGACAGTTGAATACCTCGGGTCCGCTCTGGTCGATTTGGCGTTTCACGAAGGCGAAACGCCCATTGATCCGATGGCGCGGCAGACCGAGATACTGGCCGGGATCGGCATGCCCCACGCAATCACAATGCGCCATGCGACGCCGCAATTCGCGCATGTGTTCTCGGGCGATGGCTATTCGTCGGGTTATTACAGCTACATGTGGTCCGAGGTGATGGATGCCGATGCGTTCGACGCGTTTCAGCAGGCAGGCGGGCCATTCGACCCCGAACGCGCCGCCGCGTTGGAGCGGCACATCCTGTCGCGCGGCGGATCACAGGATGCCGAGGCGCTGTACCTGGCGTTTCGCGGGCGACTACCGGGGCCCGAAGCCCTGCTGAAGGGGCGCGGGCTGGCGGCATGACACGCTGAAACAGCGCCGTTGTTGCAAAGGCCGGCTCCTCTGATATGACGCCACCTGAACACTTGGATTTGCATCATGGATCATTTTCTCTATCGCGGCGGCACCTTGTACGCCGAGGACGTGCCGGTGGCCGAGATCGCGGCCAGTGTCGGCACGCCTTTTTACGTCTATTCGACCGCCACGCTAGAACGGCATTTCCGCCTCTTTGACGAGGCGCTGGAGGGCATGGACCATCTGGTGTGCTACGCGATGAAGGCCGCCAGCAATCAGGCGATCCTCAAGACGCTGGCCGCGCTGGGGGCCGGCATGGATGTGGTATCGGGCGGCGAATACATGCGCGCCCGAGCGGCTGGCGTGCCCGGCGAAAAGATCGTGTTTTCCGGCGTCGGCAAGACAAAGGATGAGATGCGGCTGGCGCTGGAAGGCGGCATCCGCCAGTTCAACATCGAGAGCGAGCCGGAAATGATCGCGTTGAACGCGGTCGCGCTGGAACTGGGCCTGCGCGCGCCGATCACCGTCCGGGTCAACCCGGATGTGGACGCCAAGACCCACGCCAAGATCGCCACCGGCAAATCCGAGAACAAGTTTGGCATTCCCATCGCCCGCGCCCGCGCCGTCTATGCCGAGGCGGCGGCGCTTCCGGGACTGGAAGTGATCGGGATCGACGTGCATATCGGCAGCCAGCTGACCAATCTGGCCCCGTTCGCCCAAGCCTACGCAAAAGTCGCCGAGTTGACCGAAGTGCTGCGCGCCGATGGCCACGACATCCGGCGGCTGGATCTGGGCGGCGGCCTGGGCATTCCCTATACCCGCTCCAACACCGCCCCGCCCCTGCCCACTGAATACGGCGCGATGATCCGCGAGACGGTCGGCCATCTGGGCTGCGAGATCGAGATCGAGCCGGGCCGATTGATCGCGGGCAATGCCGGGCTGCTGGTCAGCGAAGTGATCTACGTCAAATCCGGCGAGGATCGCGATTTTCTCATTCTTGATGCGGCGATGAACGATCTCATTCGCCCGGCCATGTATGACGCCTGGCACGATATCATTCCGGTGATCGAGCCGCAGGCAGGGACCGCGCAACAGCCCTACGACATCGTCGGCCCGATCTGCGAAAGCGGTGATACCTTTGCGCGCGCACGGATGATGCCGCCGCTTGCCGCCGGTGACCTGGTCGCCTTCCGCAGCGCCGGGGCCTACGGTGCCGTGATGGCCAGCGAATACAATACCCGTCCGCTGACCCCCGAAGTCCTGGTGCATGGGCATCAATTCGCCGTCATCCGCACAAGACCGACCTTTGACGAAATGATAAATCGCGATACCATTCCCGAGTGGTTGTAGCGCATCACGCGCGCTGCCCATGCCGGAGAAAGGTTGCCGAACAGATAAATGGCTGAGCGCCCCCCCCTCCTGAGCGACGTGCTGGCGCGTCTGCGCCGTCCGCTGACCCTGACATGGGCGGGACTTCTGGCCGAGCGTCTGGTGCAGGCCTTCTGGCCGCTCTGGACGCTGATCGCTGCAACGACGACGGCGCTGATGCTGGGCTTTCAGGACTGGGCCATGGTCGAGCTGGTGGGCGCGGCGCTGGCCGGCGCTGCCATCGGCGCGCTGGTCTTTGCGGTGCTGGGTTTGCGGCATTTTCGCTGGCCGCACCGGACCGAGGCCGTGGCACGCATGGATGCCGCACTGCCAGGGCGCCCGCTGGCGGCACTGGCCGACCAGCAGGCCATCGGCGCGGGCGATGCCGCCTCCGAGTCGCTGTGGCGCACGCACCTTGCGCGCATGGCCGCCGCTGCGGGGCGCGCACAGGCGATCAAGCCTGATCTGCGCATCTCCAACCGCGATCCGTTCGGCCTGCGCTACATCGCCCTTCTGGGTCTGGTCGTGGCGCTGCTGTTCGGGTCAATCTGGCGCGTGAGCACAGTTACCCAGATCGGACCGGGAGGCGCGCAAGCTATCGCCGCCGGCCCCGCATGGGAGGGCTGGATCGAACCGCCGCCCTACACCGGATTGCCCAGCCTTTACCTGCCGGATCTCAAGGACCATATCGACGTGCCCGAAGGCAGCCGCATCACCCTGCGCCTTTACGGCGCGCTGGGTGCGCTCAGCACCTCGGAAACCGTCTCGGGCCGGACAACAGACGTCGGGGCCGCCACCGACCCCGAACAAAGCTTCGAGGTTGCGCAGAGCGGCACATTGGCCATCAAGAACACCGGCGGACGCAGCTGGACGATCACCATGCTGCCCGACGCCGCCCCCGATGTAGCACTGGTCGACGAGGGCAAGCGCACGACATTCGACGGACAATTGCGCCAGCCCTTCCATGCCAGCGACGATTACGGCGTGACCGGCGGCACCGCCACCTTCCGGCTTGATCCTGACCGGGTGACGCGCCGTTACGGGCTGGCCACCGACCCCGAGCCGCGCGAGGCGATCGTGCTTGACCTGCCGGTGCCGATCACCGGTGACCGGAATACGTTCACCGAAGCACTGATCGAGAACCTGTCGGACCACCCCTGGGCGCATCTGCCCGTCACCCTGGAACTGAGCGTGACCGACGCGCGCGACCAGACCGGCAGCAGCACGCCCGCGCCCATGGCTCTGCCAGCCCGCCGCTTCTTTGACCCGCTGGCGGCGGCGGTGATCGAACAGCGCCAGTCGCTGCTCTGGTCGCGGCGCAATGCCCGCGATGTCGCCCAGATCCTGCGCGCTATCTCGTACCGGCCCGATGACGGCCTCTTTCGCTCCGAAACCACCTACCTGCGGCTGCGGGTGATCCTGCGACGGCTTGAGACGCTGGTACGTCACGACGCGCTCACCCCCGCCGCCCAAGACGAGATCAGTACCGCGATGTGGGATCTGGCGCTGCTGCTGGAGGATGGCGATATCGGCGACGCGCTGGAGCGGATGCGCCAGGCTCAGGAACGGCTGAACGAGGCGATGAAGAACGGCGCCAGCGACGAGGAGATTGCGGGCCTGATGCAGGAATTGCGCGATGCGACGCAGGATTACCTGCGACAGAAATCGCAGCAGGCCCAGCGCGAGAACGACAGTGATCAGCCCGATCAGGGCAGCGAAAATGCGATGCAACTCAGCCAGCAGGACCTGCAGGACATGATGGACCGCATCCAGGAGCTGATGGAACAGGGCCGCATGGCCGAGGCGCAACAGGCACTTCAGGAATTCCAGGAGATGATGGAAAACCTGCGTGTGGCCGAAGGCCAGCGTGGTCAGGGCGATTCCGAAGGGCAGCAGGCGATGGAGGGGTTGGCCGATACGCTGCGCCAGCAGCAGGGCCTGTCGGATCAGGCGTTCCGCGATTTGCAGGAACAGTTCAATCCCGGCGCGCAGGCAGGTGAAAATCAGGATAATGAAGGTCGCAGTGGCGGCCAGGGCCGCGGCCAGAGCCATGAAGGTCAGGGCCGTGGACAGGGCCAGCAGCAGGGCCAGGCACAAGGCGACGGGGAAACCGGCGCTGGCGGGCTGGCCGACCGACAAGAGACGCTGCGCCGCGAACTGGAGCGCCAGCGCGGCAATCTGCCCGGCCAGGACCTTGAGGCAGGCGATGCGGCAGGCGACGCGCTCGACCGTGCAGACCGCGCCATGGACGGTGCCGAAGACGCGCTGCGCGAAAACGATCTGGCCGAAGCCATCGACCAGCAATCCCAGGCGATGGATGCCCTGCGCGAAGGCATGCGCAATCTGGGCGAAGCGCTGGCAGAGGCAAACCGCAACAATCAGGGTGGCCAGGGTCAGCCCCGCAGCGCCGATGGCGCACAACAATCCGATCCTCTGGGCCGGATCGCGGGTCAGGGCGATCGGGCGGGTACGCAGGACAGCCTGCTGCAGGGCGAAGATGTCTATCGCCGCGCCCGCGAATTGCTGGACGAAATCCGGCGGCGCTCGGGCGATGGTGACCGCCCCGAGGCCGAACGCGACTATCTCCGTCGCCTGCTCGACCGGTTCTGAATGGCCCGGCCCTTCATTTTTCCAAAAATACTCTCGCCGAAGGCGGCGTACCGAACCAACATGCGAAACTGTCTTTTGGCGGAATGCTTTAGGTAAACCGGCATGCGCACATTCCGCGTGGGAACACTCAGGCGCGTCCGGCGTCCGCCGACAGCGTAAGCGGGCTGATCCCCAGAGTGGTCAGCGCCATCTCCCATTTCGCGGCATTTGCGGTATCAAAGACCAGATCAGGCGTGCCCGGACAGATCAACCAGCCGTTCTGCGCGATCTCGGCCTCCAACTGCCCCGGCCCCCAGCCGGCATAGCCAAGGGCGATAACCGCCTGCGCAGGTCCCCCGCCGTTTGCCAGGTCCTCCAGAATGTCCAGCGTCGCCGTCATCGCGAATGTCTCGTTCACCTCCAGCGTAGACACCGGAGAGACATAGCCCGCCTCATGCAGCACAAAGCCGCGCCCGTGTTCGACCGGACCTCCGAAATGCACCGGCAGTTCGCGGGCTTGCGGGCCTGCCTCTATCGAAAGCTGCTCCAGAAGGTGGCTCAGCGACAAGTCCGAGGTCGGCTTGTTCACGATCAGCCCCATCGCCCCTTCGGGCGAATGGGCACACATGAACACCACCGAATGGCCGAACCGGTCGTCTCCCATACCCGGCATGGCAATGAGCAACTGGCCTGTCAAATCCATCTCGTGGGTCACGTCGTCTCCTCTTTTTTGCGGCTCTGTTTTCTCTGCCACCGGGTCTGCGGCCATATCCCGACAATGGGGTAGCAGCCCGGGCATGACAAGCACCGCCCTTCGCATGCGCGATATGACGCGCTGTCAGGCCGCGCACGGAATGTTGCAGGCCCGTCGCCGGAAAGTGAGTTGGCTTTGCGCGGCGGATGCCCCATGTCAGAGAGATGATTCAGCGCATTTTCCATCCTTTCCTCGCCTGTGTCGCCCTTTTGGCCTCTCTCCTGCCCGCTGCCGCCGCAGGACCGGTCGACGAGGTGCTGCAGGCCCGTGTTCTACCAGGCTGGCGCATGGCTGACGGCACCCACATGGCCGCGCTCGAAATCACGCTGAAGCCGGGCTGGAAAACCTATTGGCGCGCGCCCGGCGATCTGGGCATTCCACCCAGCTTTGACTGGCGCGGCTCGGACAATCTGTCCGGCGTCGAAATCAGCTGGCCCACGCCCAGGTCGCTCTTGCAGGGCGGAATGACGACAATCGGCTACACAGACCGGGTCGTGCTGCCGCTGAAGGTGCTGCCGAAACGTGCCGGGCGTGACATCCGATTGCAGGGTGTGCTCAATCTCGGGGTGTGCGAGGATATCTGCATCCCGGTAAATCTGAACATCTCTGCCGCACTGCCCAAAGGCGCGCAAAAGCGTGATCCGAGTATTGCCGCCGCCCTCGCCGATCAGCCTTACAGCGCGGCCGAGGCGCGGGTCAGCGGCGTGCGCTGCACCCTGTCGCCGCACGCCCACGGTCTGGCCTTGCGGGCCGATATCCGCATGCCCAGCGCGGGCGGCCCGGAAGTGGCGGTGATCGAGACCGATAACCCGCAGGTCTGGGTGGCCCCCGCCAAAACGACGCGCAAGGGTGGGACGCTGACCGCCGAGACGCGACTGGAACATGTGGAGGGGCGCAGTTTCGCGGTCAACCGCTCTGCGTTGCGCATCACCGTTCTGGGTAAATCCTACGCAGTGGATATTCAGGGCTGCCCGGCAGGCTGACGCCACAGGCCCTGCACTATGGCCATGATCACGTAAAGTCCCAGAACCAGCACCGCCGCCCCCCCGACGAACGCCAGCAGCGCCGCGCCGAGCGGGGCCATTTCGCCCAGCAGTGGCAGCAGGTCGAGCAGCGGCGCTGGCAGGCTGCCCGCCCAGATCACCGCGCCCATCGTCGCCCCCAGCCAAAGCAGCACCGCGCCCAGCCCGGCGCTTAGCCCCAGCCGGGTAGGCGTGTGGCGCATGCGCAGGCCCCTGCGCAGCGCCTGGGTCTGGCGCCCCAGGTCGTTCTGCACCGCCATAAGAGCCGGCACCACCAGCAGCACGATCACCATGCCGAAGGCCAAGCCGTAGACCAGCGTGATCACCGTCGGCAGCAGGAACTGCGCCTGCTGCGACCGCTCGAAGAGCAGCGGTGCAAGGCCCACCACAGTCGTCAGCGTGGTCAGCATCACAGGCCGCAGCCGGTCCGCTGCCCCGTCGATGATCGACGGGATCAGGCCGCGATTCTGCGCGTATTCGTCGATCGTCGTGACCAGCACGATGGCATCGTTGATGATGATGCCCGTCATGCCCAGCAGGCCCACAACCGTGAACATACTCAGCGGCACGCCCCACTGGGCATGACCGTAAATCGTACCGACAAGGCCGAAGGGAATGATGGCCATCACCACGATGGGCCGGGTCCAGCTGGAAAAGACCCAAGCGAGCACCAGGTAGATGCCCGTCAGCGTCAGCATCAGGCCCAGCCTCGCGTCAGCCATGAACTCGTCCTCCTGCTCGCTCAGGCCCGACATGCGCCACTCTACCTGTTGCTCGCTGGAGATGCGCGGCAGGACGGTCTGTTGCAGGGCTGTCATGATCTCCTGGGCGCGGGCCGGATCGTCCTCGGAGATATCGCCCGTCACGCTGATCAGGCGGATGCCGTTTTCGCGCCGCACAGTGGAAAACCCGTTGCGGCGCTCTACCGAGACGATGTCGGCCAACGGAACGTACTGCCCCGCCGGTGTGCGCAACTGCATGCGCTCCAGGAAATCGGCGGTCAGTTCGCCGGTCGGCAGCTCGACGCGGATTTCGGCGCTGCGCGGGCCGACAGGATAGGTCGCCGCCTCGATCCCACCCAGCCGGGCACGCAGCACCCTTCCCAGCCCGTCGATGTCAAAGCCCAGCGCCGCCCCTTGCGGGGTCAGATCCAGGATCAGTTCTTCCTTGTCATAGGTCAGATTGTCCTCGACGCCCGACACCTCCGGGTAGCGCAGCAAGGCGGCCTTTAGCGCCTCTGACGCGGTTTTCAGCACCTCGGCACTGGCCCCGTAGAACTGCACATCCAGCGCATCACCCCCCGGACCGGACCGCCCGCCCCGAAAGCTGACGGTTTCGGCCAGCGGGTGATGCACCACGCGATCCTGCAAGGCCGCGACAAAGGCAAAGCTGGAGTAGGGACGCAGATCGGCATCTATCAACTCGATCGAGATCCCGCCCAGCTGGTCGGGTTCCTTGGTTTCGGTCCCGGCCATGCCATAGCCTGCGTTGCCGCCGATTTCGGCAATGACATAGGTGATCGGATTACGCCCATAGGTCACTTCGTACTCGGCGCCCAGCTCGGCCGTGGCGCGTTGCATCTCGTGCATCATCTCAAGCGAATCGGCGCGCGTGGCACCCGGCGCCATCGCGAAATTGCCCGTCACGCTGCCACGTTCCGGCGCGTTGAAGAACCGCCATGTAACGTCACCCGATACAAAGAGCGTGACCTGCGAGGCCAACACCAGAATAGCCCCGGCAAGGACCGGGTAACGCGCCCAGATCACGCCCGCCATCAACGGGCGAAAGAGCGTATCGCGCGCCCAGACAAAGCCGCGATTAACCACCCGCGAGGGCGCATCGTACCAGTGCTCCCTGACCGTATGTACCAAGGCGTGGCTCATGTGGTGCGGCAGGATCAGGAAGCATTCAACCAGCGAAGCCGTCAGCACGACAATCACGGTAAACGGAATATCGGCAATCAGATCGCCGAACCGGCCGCTGATAAAGGTAAGGCCAAAAAATGCGATCAGCGTCGTCAGCGTCGCCGAAAAAACCGGTAGCGCCATGCGCCGGGCGGCGTTCTCGGAGGCCTCTACCGGGCCTTCGCCCAGCTTGCGCGTGCGGGCGTCCGCATGCTCGCCCACCACGATGGCGTCATCCACCACGATCCCCAGCGTGATGATCAGCGCAAAGAGCGAAATCATGTTGAACGTCAGCCCCGCCGCATACATCAGCGCCACGGCCGCCAGCATCGCCACCGGAATGCCCGCCGCCACCCAGAATGCGATCCGCGCGTTAAGAAAGAGAAAGAGCAGAGCAACCACCAACAAGAGGCCGGTCGCACCGTTCTTCAGCAACAGGTTGAGTCGTGCCGATATCATTTCAGAGCGCGTGCGGATAAGATCGACCGAGACACCCTCGGGCAGGGTTTCGGCCATCTCCTGCGCGACACGTTCCACGGTTTTCTGGATGCCTAACGCGTCGCCGCTCGCTGAGCGGTCGATGCGGATCGACATGGCCGGGTTCTCGCCCACGAAATAGCCGCGTTCACGCGCGATTCCTTCGACACGGACGGTCGCCACATCGCCCACCGTCAGCTTGGACCGGTCGGGATTCACCCGCAGTATGATTGCCGCGATCTGGTCAGGGTCGCGTTTCTCGATGCCGGTGCGCACGCGGGTATTGGCCCCCTCCACATCGCCCGCAGGGTCGGCATCCACCTCGGCGCGGATGACGGCGGCGATCTCGGCCATGGTGATGTCGTGAGCCATGAGCGCGACACTGGGCACCTCGATGATCGTCTCGGGGGCGGCGACCCCGCGCACAGTGGTGCGGGTCACGCCGGCGGCAAAGAGGCGCGTCACCATCTCGTCCGCGAACAGACCCAGCTGCTGCGTGCCGACGGGACCGGTCAGCACCACATCCGTCACCCGGTCGCGCCATGCGCCGCGCCGAACCTTGGGTTCTTCGGCCTCTTCGGGCAGGGTCGTGACCGCATCAATGGCGGCCTGCACATCGTCTGTCGCACGCCCCATGTCCCAGCCCGGCTCAAAGTCGAGCGCGATGCTGGCTGCGTTTTCACGGCTGCTTGATTTACTGCTCTCGACGCCTTCGACGGCCAGCAGCACCGGTTCGAGCACCTGCACGATGGCCGCGTCGATATCCTCGGCCCCCGCACCATTCCATATGACCGAGACCGAGACCGTGTCGATGATCACATCGGGCAGAAACTGCGCGCGCATGCGTGGCCCGGCAGCGATGCCGAGCACGATCATCACCACCAGCAGCAGGTTGGCCGCAGTGCGGTGACGTGTGAAATACGACAGAAGGCCGTCCGCGGCAGTCGGGAGTGCGCGGGTCATGAGGGCAACCGCGCGGCCTCAAGGCCCCCTTGGGCGGCCATGCGATCGCCGGACCGCGCGCACCCGATGCACTCTGAACACCGGAACACCGCTACCCTCCCATGCGGTTTTCCAGCCGCTGCACAACGCGGGCAGACACGCGGTCCTGCTCCAATTCGGCCAGCAGGCGGGTTCTGACGTCTTCGGGCATTTCGATGTTGCCCTCCACATAGGCGATCAGGCGGGCACGGCGGTCGGCGCTCAGTTCCAGCATCTGCGGCACTTCGGCGGGTTCCACCCCATCCGCAGGGCGCAGCGGACGGACCTTGATCCCGGCCCCCAGCAGCGGCGAGCGTTGGGTTATCACCTCGCGCCCGGCCAGCGCGGGGCTGCGCACCAGTATAGCGTCGCCCTGCCTGCGCAGGAGTGTCACACTGACGGGCTCCAGCCGGTCATCTTCAGATAACGTCAGTACCGAACCATCCGCCCCAAGTGCTGCGGCAGGCAGACGCACGACATTGTCCAACGGCGGCTCGTTGATGCGCACGATCACGAAATCACCGGGCTTGAGACCCTGCGCCGCATCCAACCGGGCAAAGACCAGCCGCCCGGTCTGCCCTTCACCCACCGCAGCACTGGCGCGGGTCACGGTCCCGGTTGCCTGCAGGTCCACGCCGAACGCCTCCAGCGTCACCTGTACCGGTGCCGACAAGAGCATGCCCTGCGGGTCCAGCAGACGTGCGAATTGCGGGGTGGACACACGAAACGCCACTTCGAGGGCTGCCGGATCAATCAACTGCGCAAGCTGCTCGTTCGCGGATACCAGCCCGCCCTTGACCACGCTCACCTCGCTGAGGCTGCCGGAAAATTCCGCGACAATCTCCGTGTCGTCCAGCCTGCGCTGCGCCTCGTTCTGGTCGATGATGGCCCGGTCCAGCCGGGTCGCGGCCTGATCCACGCGGGCTGTGGCACTGGCCAGCGCCTGACGGCGGGCCAGAACGGTGGCACGCGCCTGCGCGGCAGCCAATTCGGCCACCTCGACCGCAGCCGCGGTGCCGACGCCGCGCGCTTCGAGATCCTGCTGACGCTTGAAGGCGCGGCCCTGTAGTTCGGCCTGCGCCCTGGCGGCGTCCAGTTCATCCTCGGCCAATGCCAGCGAGCGCTGCGCATCGCGGGTTTCGGCGCGTGCATCACGCACATCGCTGGCTGCGCGGTCCAGCGCCGACTGGCTGTCGGCGGGATCAATCCGGGCCAAAAGCTGACCCTCGCGCACCTGCCCGCCCTCCTCGAACGTATCGGCCAGTTCGACCAGTGTGCCGCCCGCCTTGGCGCGAATTTCGAGTGACCGGCGGCTCTGCACCTCGCCAAAGGTGGTGAGTTCAGGCGTGATCTGCTGCGGTGTGGCGGTGATGACGTTGACCGCAAAGACCCGCTCGCGGCGCTCGGCCACCCTGGGCTCCTTGGCCAGCCGTTCCTCGACTGCGGAATAGACCATATAGCCCGCATAGCTGAGCAGCCCCAGTGTCAGCGACACAAGAAAGAGACCCGTCAGACTCTGACGCAGAAACCGCATAGCCGATCAAACCTTACCCAAGTACCCCGCGCGGGCGTACTGGGCTAATGTAAGCTCACATACGAAAATGCCAAGCAAACAGACGGTATGGTACTGCTGCGCTACTTGCGGCGCTGGTGTTCGGCCAGGCGCGGCATGATCTCGACAAAATTGCAGGGCAGATGGCGATAATCGAGCTGCGCCTCGAGGATTTCATCCCAGGCATCGCGGCACGCACCCGGACTACCGGGCAGCGCAAACATGTAAGTCCCCCCCGCAACCCCTGCCGTGGCACGCGATTGCACGGCGCTGGTGCCAATCTTTTTCATCGAGACAATGGTAAAGACAGTGCCGAAAGCGTCGATTTCCTTTTCATAGACGTCACGGTGCGCCTCGACGCTGACATCGCGCCCCGTAAGACCGGTGCCACCGGTCGAGACGATCACGTCGATCCCGTCATCTGCGATCCATGCCCGCAGCTGGTCGGCAATCCTGGCGCGGTCGTCGACCACGATACCGCGCGCGGCCAGCGTGTGCCCGGCCGCCTCAATCCGGCCCGCCAGCGTGTCACCTGAACGGTCCTCGGCGGGCGTGCGCGTGTCGCTGACAGTCAGCACAGCGATGCGCACCGGGATGAATTCCTTGGTCTCGTCAATACGGCTCATGGCTCAGGCCCTCTGCATCAGGGCCAGGCGCAGCGCCAGCCCGGTAAAGATCGCGGCGGTGACATAACCCAGCCCGCGCGCCAGTCGTGGCGCGGCGGTCATGCGGCGGCCCAGTCCGCCCGCAAAGACCCCGACCGCACTGTTGATGAAAAACCCGCCGATGGCCAGTACCGCGCCATAGATCAGGAACTGGCCCAGGATACTGCCCGCCGCCGGGTCGACGAATTGCGGCACGAAAGCAAGCACGAAGAGGATCACCTTGGGGTTGGTGAGGTTGACAATAAGCCCATCGCGAAATGCGCGACTGGTACGGATCGGCAGATCGGTACGTTGCGGCAGATGGATACACAGCGCCCGCCAGGCGAGCCACAACAGATAGGCCACGCCGACCCAACGGATCAGGTCTAGCGCCCAGGGCGCCTGCTGAATCACCGCCCCGAGGCCCAGCCCCGCGACCATCACATGCACCAGACCGCCCATCGCGATACCGGCACTGGCCGCCACCGCAGGCCGCCCACCGGCACGCAGCCCCTGCCCGAGGCAGAACATCATATCCGCCCCCGGCGTCAGGTTCAGCGCCAGCGCCGCCGGCGCGAAGGCCAAAAGGGTCAGCGGATCGATCATGCGTCTATCTCGAACCAGTTGGGCCGGGGGCCGAGGTTATGCACCTTGCACCGCCCGATCTGGCCGCTCTCGCCCCAGCTGTCGTGGATATGGCCGCAAACCGCCAGTTGTGGCTGGATACGCTCGATCGCCGCATGGATCGCCTCGGAGCCAACCGACTGCCCGAGCGACGTCCGGTCTGCGATCCCCTTGGGCGGCGAATGCAGGATCAGGATATCGGCGCGGCAACAGCCAGCCAGCATACGGGCCGCCTCGGCTTCGCTCAGATCGCATGACCAACTGCCAAAGGGCGTTTCAGGCACGCCGTAGCCCAACCCAAAGAGGCGCAGACCGCCCAGCTGAATTTCGCTGCCATGCAGGACGGTGGCCCCGCGCGGAGCTGCGGCGCGCAACTCCTCGATGCTCTCGGCATTGCCGGGGACCAGCATCATCGGCGCCTTGATCCCGTCAAGCAGCGCCATGGCACCCGCCAGATCCTGACGTGTGTTGCAGAAATCACCTGCCCCGATCACCAGGTCGGCACGTCGGCTGGCAGCCACCAGATCGTCGGCGCGGGCCTGCGAATGGTGCAGGTCGGAAAATGCCAGGATTTTCATGATACCTCCCGCAGGCGCGCCTGCACCTGCAACAAATCGGCCCAGGCCTCGCGCTTCATCTGCGGCTGCTGCAACAGATAGGCAGGATGATAAAGCGGCATGGCCGGCCGTCCATAGGCCTCGGCCCAGCGCCCGCGCAAACGGGTGATCCCGCGTTTGCCAAAGCCCGCAAAGCAGCTGATATTGCCCACCAGGATCAGCAGGTCAGGCGCGACCAGCTCCACGTGACGCTGCATGAACGGCACCATCATCGCGATTTCCTCCGGCGTAGGCTCGCGGTTCTGCGGCGGGCGCCAGGGCAGTACGTTGGCGATGTAGACCGCCCTCTCTGCTGCCTCGGCATCACGCGCCATACCGATCGCATCCAGCATCCTGTCCAGAAGCTGCCCGGCCCGCCCGACAAAGGGGCGGCCCTCGCGGTCCTCTTCCCGCCCCGGCGCCTCGCCGATCACCATCAGCCGCGCACCGCGCTGACCATCGGCAAAGACCAGATTGCGCGCGCCGCGCTTCAACTCGCAATGCTGATAGGCCGCCATCGCCGCCCGCAACCCGTCCAGATCGCCCGCCGCCTGCGCCATGCGTCGCGCATCAGCCACCGGATCGACGTCCTCCGGCACAGGTGCCGCCACAGGCTGTACCTTGACCACCGGGGCCACGCCGACAGGTTTGCCCGGCGCGGTGTCGGGCAACTCGTAGCGATTGATCGGCGCGTCGCACAATGCCTCGTCCGCACCCAGCTCGACCTGCCATTGCAGGGCGGCGCGCGCCGCATGAAAGTCCATTGCCGAATCCATGCCCCAAGCTACCCCGCCGCGCGGGCAGGTAAAAGCGGCAACGCATACCTTTCATTTTTCTTCAAATACTCAAATGTCCCGCTTGCCCCCACCGCAACGCTTGCGCATTGATCCGCCCCGCGCATGATGCGATAATCCACCGCGTCAGCCCCGGAAGGAACCCGTGCCCGTGTCGTTCAACCATGATCATCTTCTGGGAATCGAGCCACTGGCCCCCAGTGACATCACGACGCTCCTGGATCTGGCCGATCAATATGCCGCGCTGAACCGCCGCGACGTGAAGCACACCGATGCGCTGGCCGGCCTCACCCAGATCAACATGTTCTTCGAGAATTCCACGCGCACGCAGGCCAGCTTCGAAATCGCCGGAAAGCGGCTGGGTGCGGATGTAATGAGCATGGCAATGCAGGCCAGCAGCATCAAGAAGGGCGAGACGCTGATCGACACGGCGATGACGCTGAATGCGATGCACCCCGATCTGCTGGTGGTACGGCATCCTCAGTCCGGTGCCGTCGATCTGCTGGCGCAAAAGGTCAACTGCGCGGTGCTGAACGCAGGCGACGGGCGGCACGAACATCCGACCCAGGCACTGCTTGACGCGCTGACCATCCGGCGCGCCAAGGGACGGCTGCACCGCCTGAACATCGCGATCTGCGGCGATATCGCCCATAGCCGCGTGGCACGCTCGAACATCCTGCTTCTGGGCAAGATGGAGAACCGCATCCGCCTCATCGGTCCGCCCACATTGATGCCCAGCCGCATCGCCGAATTCGGCGTCGAAGTCTATGATGACATGGCGCGCGGCCTCGACGGGGTCGATGTGGTGATGATGCTGCGACTTCAGCGCGAGCGGATGGATGGCGGGTTCATCCCGTCCGAGCGCGAGTATTATCACCGCTACGGCCTCGATGCGGAGAAGCTGGCCCATGCCAGGGATGACGCCATCGTGATGCACCCCGGCCCGATGAATCGCGGCGTCGAGATCGACGGAGAGCTGGCGGACGACATCAACCGCAGCGTGATTCAGGAGCAGGTAGAGATGGGAGTGGCCGTGCGCATGGCCGCGATGGACCTTTTGGCACGCCGGTTGCGTTCCAGACGCAGCAACGCAGGCAAACCAACAGAGGTCATGGTATGAGCCACAAGATGGACGTTCCACAGGGCGAAGACGGCGTGGTGCGCCTCTTTGCCGTCGATCTGGACGGTGCCGCACTGGAGGCATTCGGGCGGCGCAACGGCAACTGGCCGGTTGCCGACGCGCTCGGGATCGAAGCGCTGGCCACTGATCAGGTCGAGCTGTTTGCCGCCGCCGACCTGACCGGCGTGGGCCTTGCGGGCTATCTCGAAGACGGGTTCGGCATCCCGCCTGCCGAGCTGAAAGGCATGCGCCCGCGGCTGGATGCGCTGAAGGACGGCGTGCTGATCGTGCGCTCGCGGGCGTTCGGCGGCGCGACGGTCACATTGCGACCCCGCGCGCCGCTGCGCCATATCGCGACATTTCACGAAGAGCGCCCTGCGGTGCAGTTCGAACCACTGCCATCGGCCGGCGCTCAGGGCGTGATCAGCAACACTACCGCCAGCACCCCGCCAAGCGCAAAGCGCCGCTGGTGGCCACTGGTCCTGATCGTCATTGGCGTCGTCATCATCGGGCTGGCACTGGCAATCTGATGCAGGGTGGCGGTATCCCTCAGGGCATGACACCCGACACGCTGCACGAGGATACCGAGCAGGTGCAGCACAGCTTTTACCCTGATCGCGCCACATATTACCGCGATCATGCCTGGCTGGCGGCGGCGGCAATGGCCATCGGCATGCTGGTGCTCTGGGCAATCGGCAATCCGCATGTCTGGACCGGTGCCGTGGGAGGTCTGGCCGCCGTGGCGCTGCGCACGTTCTATGTCGCCTCCGACGAGCTGGCAGCGCGCTGGGATCTCACCGACCGGCGCCTGCTGGGCCCGGCCACACGCGCCGTGCGTCTGACGGATATACAAAAACTGCGCATGTTGGGCAGCGCCGTGCAGATCGTGACACGCGACGGTGACAAGCATCTGTTGAAGTATCAGGCAGACCACGCGGCAACCCTGAACCGGATCAGGGCCGCAATGACGAAGGCTGCCACATGAGCGCGCCGGATGGCTGGGCCGGGATACTCGACCCGGGCGAGGCGATCCTCTGGCAGGGCCGCCCCGATTCAGGGCTTACCCTGCATCCCGGCCAGATCGGCATCGCGCTCTTTGGCCTGATGTTTTCCGCCTTTGCAGCTTTCTGGATGGTGATGGCGTCGCAGGCGCCGGGCGGGTTCTGGGCCTTTGGCCTCATCCACTTTTCTGTCGGAATCGTGGTCATCGTCTGGGCACTGTTGTGGGGGCCGTATCGCCGCGGGCATACTTGGTACACTCTTACCGACCGGCGCGCCTTTATCGCCATCAAGCTGCCGCTGAGCGGCAAGCAGCTGAAATCCTATCCGATTTCCGAAAACACGGTGCTGGATCTCCAGAGCGGCGATCTGAGCACGATCATCTTTCACGAGGAACGCAAGCGCCGAAAGAACGGGCACACGACCGTCAGGATCGGGTTCGAACGTATCCGCGACGGCGACAAGGTGTACCGCCTGATGCGTGATGCACAGGAGCGCACAACATGACTGATCTGGGACGGCTGACCCCGGCAGCACAAGTGGCTGGCACAACAGGCCGAAAAGCTGCATCAGGTGGTCAGGCCGCATGTGGCGCGGCTCGTCCGATCAATAACCATAGAGTTGCCTGAATGACCCGCACCCTGATCACCAATGCCCGCCTGATCGACCCCGAAGGCGGCACCGATACTCTCGGCGCGCTGCTGATCGAGGACGGTCTGATCGCCGCGATCCATCCCGAGGACTGCCCGACTCGCGCCAAAGGCGCGGAGGCAAAGAGGCTGGACGAGGGCACGCGGGTCATTGACGCACGCGGCAAATGCCTTGCCCCCGGCATCGTCGATATCGGCGTCAAGGTCTGCGAACCGGGCGAGCGACACAAGGAAAGCTATCGCTCTGCGGGCCGCGCCGCGGCAGCGGGCGGTGTGACCACCATCGCCACGCGCCCCGATACCCTGCCTGCGATCGACAGCCCCGAGGTGCTGGAGTTCGTGGCCCGCCGCGCCAATGAGGCCACCCCCATCAACGTGCTGCCGATGGCCGCGCTGACCAAGGGCCGCGAGGGCCGCGAGATGACCGAGATCGGGTTCCTGATGGACGCGGGCGCAATTGCCTTTACCGATTGCGATCATGTGGTGCGCAGCACCAAGGTCTTTGCCCGCGCGCTGACCTACGCCCGATCGCTCGGGGCGCTGGTGATCGCGCATCCGCAGGACCCCGGCCTGTCCGAGGGGGCAGCCGCCACGACGGGCAAGTTTGCATCTCTCTACGGTCTGCCCGCCGTCTCACCCATGGCCGAGCGGATGGGGCTGGATCGCGACATCGCGCTGCTGGAAATGACCGGCGCGCGCTATCACGCCGATCAGATCACCACCGGCCGTGCCCTGCCCGCGCTGGAACGGGCCAAGCGCAACGGGCTGGACATCACTGCAGGCACGTCGATTCACCACCTCACGCTTAACGAGCTGGACGTGGCGGGCTATCGCACCTTCTTCAAGGTCAAGCCGCCGCTACGGTCCGAAGACGACCGGCAGGCAGTGATCGAGGCCGTGCGCACCGGGCTGATCGACATCATCAGCTCGATGCACACACCACAGGACGAAGAGAGCAAGCGGCTGCCCTTCGAGGCGGCCGCAAGCGGGGCGGTCGCGCTGCAAACACTGCTGCCCGCTGCGCTGCGTCTATACCATTCGGGCGATCTGGATCTGCCCACGCTGTTTCGCGCGCTCAGCTACAATCCCGCGCGGCGGCTGGGTCTGGCATGTGGCCGTCTGGCACAAGGTGCGCCCGCCAATCTGGTGTTGTTCGACCCGGATGCACCATTCATCATGGACCGATTCAAACTGCTCTCGAAATCCAAGAACACGCCCTTTGACGAGGCCCGCATGCAGGGTAAGGTGCGCGCAACATTCGTTGCAGGCACCCCAGTCTACGAGGCCCCCTGATGCCCCACATCGAGACCGCAACCGGCCTATTACTGCTTTGGGCCGTGCTGGGCTATCTGATCGGCTCCGTCCCGTTCGGCATACTGATCGCGCGCGCGATGGGACTGGGCAATCTACGCGAGATCGGATCGGGCAATATCGGCGCGACCAATGTCTTGCGCACCGGCAGCAAATCAGCGGCCCTTGCGACGCTGGTGCTGGACGGCGGCAAGGGTGCCGTGGCGGTGCTGCTGGCGCGTTGGCTGACGGGCGAGGACGCGGCGCAACTGACGGCGCTCATGGCCTTTCTCGGGCATTGCTTTCCCATCTGGCTGGGCTTTCGGGGCGGCAAGGGCGTGGCGACGTTCCTCGGTCTCCTGCTGGCGCTCGCATTTCCTGTGGGCGTGGCCTGTTGTGTGACTTGGCTGGTGGCGGCTGCTGCCTCTCGCATGTCGTCCTTTGCGGCGATCACGGCGGCGTCGACCTCGACGATCTGGATGCTGTTCCTGGGGTCCGGCCACATGGTGATCATGGGCGGGGTACTGACATTGCTGGTCTTTCTCCGGCACAAGGACAACATCCGCCGAATCCGCGCCGGTACCGAACCCAAAATCGGGCAAAAGTGATCGCGGGCTTGCTGAAGCGTTTCGTGAAACACCTGCCTCACAGATTTTTGCGAAACGCACGCGACATAAAAGCGTTGCGCGCGTTTGTTCGGCAGGGTGGGATTGCCCCCTTATGCCAGCGCGCCCAACAGTGCGGTATGCAGGGCGGGACCCGCCGCAACGACCCCGCCCACCTGCGGCACTGCATTGTTGAACTGTAGCGCGGTGCCGCGTCGGTCCGATATCTGCGCCCCGGCCTCGCGCAGGATCAGGTCGCCCGCCGCCACGTCCCATTCCCATGTCGGACGCAGTGTCAGCATCGCGTCAAACCGCCCCTCGGCTACGCAGGCCAGCCGGTAGGCCAGCGATGGGCGATAAGAGCGCGCAAAGGCAGGGACCGGAATGCGCCAGTTCTCGGGTAAATAGGTCGGCTTGGTGCCGAGCACCGTTGCGCCATCCATTCCGGCCTGCGCACTGACCCGTACAGGCGTCCCGTTCAGTGTCGCTCCTTGCCCGATGGCGGCAGCGTACAGCTTGTCCTTGCGCGGCAGGTAGATGACAGCGGCGGTGATGATGCCCTGTCTCGCCACGGCTATGGAATGCGCCCAGGCGCTCGATCCTTCGATGAAGCTGCGCGTGCCATCTATGGGGTCGATGATAAAGACATGATCGGCATCAAGGCGGTCTGGCTCATCTTCGCTCTCTTCCGACAGCCAGCCATAATCCGGACGGGCGCGACGCAGTGTCGTCTGCAACACGTCGTTCACGGCAAGGTCCGCCTCGGTTACAGGGCCTGCGCCATCCGGTTTGTCCCAACAGCGCGCACTCTGACCGGTATAGCCCTTGGCGATCTCGCCCGCTTCCTGTGCGGCCTTCAGCAAAAGCTTTAGATCATGCGCCGGCAAGTGTCAGCCCTTCGACCAGTAGCGACGGCACGACCGTCGACAGATGGGTGCGCGCGTCATTGGCCGGTGTCATGCGGCGCAGAAAGTCGGGCAAGCTGCCCGCGATGGTACATTCGTTCACCGGATAGGCGATCTGTCCGCCCTCGATCCAGAAGCCGGACGCACCACGTGAATAATCCCCGGTATTGGGGTTGATCGTGGAGCCGATCATCGACGTGACCAACAGACCGGTGCCCATCTGTGCGATCAGATCGTCGCGGGTCTGGTCGCCCTGGGTCAGCGCAATATTCCAGTACCCCGGCATCGGCGCCCCGGAAAGCCCGCGTTTGGCGTTTCCGGTCGATTTCATGCCCAGTTGCCGCGCGGTGGCCAGATCAAGTGTCCAGCCGGTCAGCATGCCATCCTCGACAATCGCACGGCGGTGTGTCGGCAGCCCTTCGGCATCGAACACACCCGAGCCGCGCACACGCACGCGGTGCGGGTCCTCGACCACTGACAAAGAGGTGGGCAACACTTGCGACTCAGGGCGGTCCAGCAGCCAGGATGCGCCGCGCGCCACGGCCGCACCGCTGGCCGCCCCGAGAAGGTGACCGATCAGCGAGGACGAAATGCGCTCGTCAAAGAGCACCGGATAGGCGCCGGTAGGCGGCTTGCGAGCCCCGACGCGTTCAACCGCACGCGCCCCGGCAAGCGCGCCGATTTCTTCGGGGTGGCGCAGATCGGCGACAAAGATGCGGGAATCGCCGTCACTGTCACGCTCCATCCCGGCGCCGGTTCCGGCGATGGCCGTCGTGCCGATATAGCTGCCCGTGCGGGCATAGCACGCCGAGAACCCGTTGCTGAGCGCCATGTAAATGTCGCGCGTTTCATAGGCGGCGCTGGCAGATTGAGCCTGCGTGACACCCGGCACGCCCAGTGCCGCGGCCTCGGCGCGGCAGGCAAGATCCTGCAACGCGGCGGGCGACGGTTCTGACGTAGGGTCAGCCAGTTCAAGCGCGTCCATGTCCCAGCCCATCACCAGTTGGGACGGATCGGCAAGGCCGATATAGGGGTCTTCGGGCGCCTCGCGAGCCATTGCAACAGCGCGCTCGGCCAGGATCGTGATGGTTTCGGGCCGCACATCAGAGGACGAGATGCTGGCCTGCCTCTGGCCGACCAGCACGCGCAGGCCCAGATCGACCGCCTCGGCGCGTTCGGCGTGTTCCAGCATGCCGCCGCGCACCTCTACGACATTCGACCGGCCCTCCTCGACCAGCGCATCGGCTGCATCGGCACCGGCGCGGCGCGCGGCGTCCAGCATCATCTGGGTCAGGTCAGCATGGGTTTGGGTCATTACAGGCTCCGCTTTGATGTCAGAGGTAGTCCGCACACCGGGCGGGCGCAAGGGTAGCAGAGTGCACCCGCCTGTAACCGCCTTAGTGGTATCTGAGCCGGGCGTTCTGCTTGGCTTGCTACAGATCATTGGCGGTTATCGTCGTGCCGCCATCGCGTCGCGCACCAAGGCGCGCATGAAAAAGCCGCCGATCCCGATGGACCGGCGGCTCTTGCGTTGCAAATCGATATGTTACTTCAGGCGCTGGCCATTGGCCTGAATGCCACCGCTCTCGGTGAATTCGATCTTGGATTTCAATGTATCCTCGCCCTCACCCGGCACTGCAAACAGACCCAGCATCATACGCGCGCCCATCGCCTGATCCTCGGGTACAAAGCCCATCGCGACCAGCTTGTCGAGCAGGGCATTGCCGCCGGAAAGTGCCAGATTGACCTCACCGATCGGCTTGGGCAAACCATCGTAAGATTCCAGATCATTGTTATCGAACGTAAAATCACCCGTACCCTTCAGCTCGGCACCGACCAGGCTGACAGTCAGATCCTTGAGCGTAAGCGCGTTCAATTCGCCCGGCATCTCGTCACTATTGCTTGCGGCCTCTATCGCTTCGGGATCGAGCAGATCAAGGAACAGCTTGGCCGCCCCGGTCACGTCCAGCGCAATGGTCGCAGGGTCGCGAGGCAGTTGCCCGGCCGGATCAAAGATCCCCCAGATCATGTCGCTCATGGTGAAATCGCTCAGCATAACTGCCAGGCCAAACTCCTGTTCTTCGTCGCTCTTGGAGACGGGCATCGTCAGGTCAAAGCCAAATTCGGCAATCGCCATCGCCACCGGGAATGGTATTTCGCCGCCCGCCAGTTCGACCGTCAACTCATCCGAGCCCAGTCCGTACCTGATGCCTTTTTCGCCCATCGCGACGATGAAAGAGCCGCCCTGACTGCTGGTCTTGCCCTGCGTGAGATCACCGCTGTCGTTGATGTTAAAGCTCATCTCACCAGGGCCAAATTCGTAGCTGCCATCAACCGCAAAACCGGCTTTGACTGCTGCGGCCATGTCGGTCATGTCCAGTTCATTAGGTATGTCGGTATCGGCCTTCATTGCCAGGTTGGTCGTGCCGCCCTTGATCACGAAATGCGTTTCGCTGTCGTCAGGGTCCTTCATGTTGATCGCATAGGTGACTGCACCGGCCACGAGCTTCTGCGCGTTGCTGCGGACATTGCCGATAGTCATCTGTGAGGTGCCCGAAACATCGGTCATCTCGACCTCGGCAGTGCCAATATCGACCGGCTTGCCTTCGGCCATGAGATTGGTCAGCACCATGCCGATGGAGGCTGCCGAATAGGTGTAGGTCATGTTGCTGGGATCACCCGTAACCACCATGTCCCAACCTTGCGTAAGATAGTCGAAGCCGACCTCGAACGCCTCGTCACCGTCGCCGACGACTGTCATTGGCATCCCGGGCGGCAGCAAAATCGAAACCGATCCGTCGCCATTGTCGGAAAATGTCATTTCGGACAAGGTGATCGTCAGCGTCATTTCCTCTTCCGGAACCGGAAAGGTCATGGCGATGTCCGACACGGTCAGATCACTGCCGCTCTGGCTTTCTTCAGCCGTCATCTCGTAGCCAAAGCTGTCCA
Source organism: uncultured Roseovarius sp. (assembly GCA_947503145.1). Taxonomy (GTDB): domain Bacteria; phylum Pseudomonadota; class Alphaproteobacteria; order Rhodobacterales; family Rhodobacteraceae; genus Roseovarius. Next base: position 799 of record CANNCP010000009.1, on the reverse strand, counting down.
TGTAGCCCTGCCAGTCGTCCCAGACCTGTCGGGCCGTCACATCGGCATACGCTGCACTACCCGTCATCAAAATTGCTGTTGCGGCGATGGCACCGCCGGTGTGTCTATAAGTTCTCATATTGAACCCTTCTGGTGGAAAATAACTGCGGCCAGCTTCGGCTCATATTCTTTCAGGGTCAAGTGGCCTTCTGGCTGGACCCTGAAAGGCGCGAAAGGTACGACAAAATCAGACATGCGCAGACAAGGAGGCAGCAGATCATGACTGACAGGCCCATGGCAGGCAAAACCGTCCTGATCACCGGAGCAAGCCGGGGCATCGGCACCGCAACCGCGCGGATCTTTGCCGATGCGGGTGCCAACCTGCTGCTGCTGGCGCGCAGCGCGGATGCGATTGCCGCGCTCGCCAGAGACATTGGCCCGCAGGCGCGTGCGCTACCCTGCGATGTCAGCCTCTATGACGACATGCAAGCCGCAGTGCAGACGGCACAAGACATCTTTGGCAGCGTCGATGTGCTGATCGGTAATGCCGGCGTGATCGAACCGATCGCGCCGCTCAGTACGTCGGACCCCAAAGACTGGAATCGGGCGATCGATATCAACCTCAAGGGCGTCTATCACGGCATCCGCGCCGCGATGCCGGTGATGCAGGCCGCAGGCAGCGGCACGATTCTGACGGTGTCTTCTGGCGCGGCGCACAGCCCGGTCGAGGGATGGAGCTCATATGACCTGCCCCCCGAAACTTCCCCCGTTCTGATGTAGAGTTTGCTCAACCTTTCGAAGGAGCAAACAGATGCGAAAG
>CANNCP010000008.1 GCA_947503145.1 uncultured Roseovarius sp. | reverse complement strand
TGTTAACGTGGCAGGTGGGTCAATTTTACTCGCTCATAACCCACCTAAGTGGGTCAATTTTGCATGCCGATTCACAACCATCACGGGGTTGGCCACACGAGAGGACAGGATCATCTCGACGGGAATGCCGGCTTGAGCGCTGCTCCAACCCTTCTCTGTTCCCGTGATCCTGAATCCAGCGCTGCCGCTGCCCACGTCGATCAGACGTGAGGGAACCCCGGCCAGTTCCGCCAGACGCCGCGCATAATGCGATTTCCCGATACCCGGAGGTCCGGAAAGGATCACGGGCGGCACAGCAAGACCACGTCCGCCAGCGGAAACATGCGCAAGCAACTGTGTCATGATCCAGGAGGAAACATCTCGCATCCATGGGCTTTCGGCATGGATTTTAGCAGCTAGTTCATAGACCGCGCTCTCGGTCTGTGGACCTGAAAGTGCAGCACCGGCGTGCGCCAGAGCCGTTACCTGAGCCCGTGCTTCTTTTGTCAACGAGCCCAATCCGACCTCGCGCAAACGACGAGAATGAGCATCGGCCGCAAGGCTCTTCGCCTTCCGCTCCTGTTGGTAGCCAAGCTTTTCCTTGCGAAAGCCCGGCGCCAGGTTCTGCTTCATCTGGATCAGTTTGCTGATAAAACCACACTCCATGGCCTCTTGGGATGGCACAACCAGTTCGGGCGACAAAACAGCGAAACGGTTGGTGTGAAGCTTATCCATGGCCGGCCCCCACGCGATACCGGTGCGCGCGGCGCGATGCGGTGCCGATACTGACGAGGTGGCGGAGTGCTGCGTGTTTGCTTTGAATGGACATGGTCTGGTCTCCTCTGGTTAAAAAACCGGGAGGGCCGCGGGTAAAGACCCGGCCATGATGGCGTCAGAGCTGTGGAAAAATGACAGAAGTGACCGGCCCCCGGGGTGGGGTTCTAATCGCGCGTATTGCGCTCTGAATATGCCGAATACTGTAAGTCATGTTGCGCACCGAATAGGCCACAGCTCCAATCGATGTCAACTCCCCGCCGATCAGCGTTGATCTCACAGACCGTTGAAAAAATAAATGATCCGGGGTTCCATATTCCTCGGCCACCAGAAAGGCCCCGGTAAAAGGTGAACGGGGCACAATCGCCCCATCGCGTTACAACCGCATTCTTGAAAGCTCGGGAGGGACTAAGCCGATGCGGCTGCACCTGGGTCAGGTCGCACCGCTTCCCGAGCCGCTCAAGATCGGTAAGCCTTTGATTACTATTTAGAAACTTGGACCTTAAAATGAATGTCTGCCAGGGCAATTAAGTCTTGACAGACCTTGCGCACGCTATTGCTTGCTTTTGAGAAGACTATTGCTGTTTCTGCCTCAGGAGAAAGGCCTGCGGTCATCCGCACTTGCTGTGCCCGCAGCTGGCGCAGGTCATGCAACCTTCGATCATGCGCATGTCATATTGACCGCAACTGGGGCAGGCAGCGCCACGGTTTGCGCCCAGGTTCACCACTGTGGCTTGCGGGTCGGACTTCAGGCCCATGCCCTCGCCGATCAGAAAGCCGGTGCGGACCATATGCTGCTCGAGGATGCCGCCGATGGCCGCCAGGATGGACGGGACGTATTTGCCCTGCATCCATGCGCCACCGCGCGGGTCGAACACTGCCTTCAGCTCCTCCACGACAAAGCTGACATCCCCGCCGCGCCGGAACACGGCCGAAATCATCCGCGTCAGCGCCACGGTCCAGGCAAAATGCTCCATGTTCTTGGAGTTGATGAACACCTCAAAGGGGCGGCGATGGCCGCCCATCACGATATCATTCACGGTGATATAGATCGCATGGTTGCTGTCGGGCCATTTCAGCTTGTAGGTCGCGCCCTCCAGTTCATTCGGCCGGTCCAGCGGCTCGGACATATAGATGACGTCGCCGTGGGGCGTTTGGGGTTCAGCATCGGACTGGGCGACGACTTCGGGAGACGTGGATGCTTCGCCAAGCAGGTCACCGACACTATAGTTCAGCGCATTGGCGATTTTCACCAAGGTCTCTGTTTTGGGCGTCTTTGATTTATTGTTGACGATGTCATAGACGCCTGCTGGATTCAGCCCCGCTTTCTCTGCAAGCTTCTCTGCGTTAGTGTCGCGGCGCGCCATTGCATCGGTCAGGCGTTCCGCAAGCGTGGCGCCTTTCAGTTCGGCGCTCACACTAAGCACCGAGCCCGTCACATCATTCGGCCGGTAGGTTGTGCAGCCTTTGCAGCCCTGTTCCCAAGCCTGCATATAGACCTCCTTGAACTCCTCAAAGGCAATATCCTCGGGGCAGTTGATGGTCTTGGAGATCGAGCTGTCCACCCAGCGCTGGGCTGCGGCCTGCATCTTGACATGATCGGCCGGCGTCAGTGTCTGCGCGTTCACAAAGTAGGCGGGCAGCGGCGCATCGCCGAATTTCTCGCGCCACAACGCCACTGCATAATCCACCACTTCCTCTTCGGTGCGGCTGCCGTCCTTTTGCAGCACCTTGCGGGTGTAGGCATAGGCAAACACAGGTTCGATTCCGCTACTGACATTGCCCGCATAGAGGCTGATCGTCCCGGTGGGCGCGATCGAGGTCAGCAATGCGTTGCGGATGCCGTGTTTCGTGATCGCATCACGCACGTCGGCGTCCATGCCCATCATGTTGCCGCTGGCCAGATAGCCGTCAGCATCAAACAGCGGAAAGGCCCCCTTTTCGCGCGCCAGCTCCACCGACGCCAGATAGGCCGCCCGCGCAATCGCATGTAGCCAGTCGCCGGTCTGTGTCGCCGCCTCGTCACTGCCATAGCGCTGCCCGACCATCAGCAGTGCGTCGGCCAGGCCAGTGACCCCCAGTCCGATCCGTCGCTTGGCCTGCGCCTCTCGGGCCTGCGCCTCCAGCGGAAACTTCGACACGTCCACGACGTTATCCATCATCCGGACGGCAGTCGCCACAAGCTCGGTCATGGCTTCTTGGTCCAGCGCGGCACCTGCCTCGAACGGATCGCGCACCAGCCGCGCCAGGTTGATCGACCCCAGCAGACAGGCGCCATAAGGCGGCAGGGGCTGCTCGCCGCAATTATGCACGTACAGGCCATTGGCATCAAAGGCGTTGATGCCCGGCACCTGCACGTCGAACACCTCCGCCTCGCCATCCGCAGTGACGGCCTGAACCGTGGCTGTGAACCTCTCCCGGTTCAGCGCGCGTTTGCAAGTGCTGAGGGATACGGTCAGCTTGCGCGTCTTGGCGGGGTCGGTAAAACCGATGTGTTCGGCGAAACTGCCAAGGCTCTCCCCGCTGATGATCAATTCATGCTGCGGCTTGGTTTCATATAGCGCCTGCCCGTCCTTGCCATCCAGCAACAGGGACTGGCCCGCCTCGCGGCGGTTTTCATAGATCAGCCCGTTGACACCCAACCGCGCCAGCATCCGCTGCGCGGCTTGCAATAGCGGCAGATCGCTCTGGGCCAACCGTACGGACAAGCCCTTGCTCTGGCTGCCTTGTACCGATCCATCGGCATCGAACAGCCCTCGCAGAAAGGCGGCAGAGAAGCCCGCGGAGTCGGCGCGCTCGATTTCCGGCGTGATCCCGTTGCCCCAGCGCCGCAGCCCGTAATCCGCGGCCAGCGTCGCTAGCGCTGCCGTGCCGATGCGGTATTCCCCCCGGCCCGGTACTGCCTGCCAACCTTTGAAATCGGCCCGGTGATCCATGTCGCTCAGCAATTGCTGCACATGATCCATTACCGCATTGCCTGACGGCGCACCATTGGCGCAGGCTTGTTCCGGCCAGACCGAAATCAGCACCTCTTCGTCGCGGATCACCCCGTCGCCCACAAGAAGGCCGAGGAGATAACCGCGTTCATCCATGCGGCTCGCTGTCATTGCGGCTGCGCGATGGTCATGCAGCATGACCTCGTCGCCCGGCTTCAGCGTCGCCGCCTCAACCCATTCCGTTTCCAGCCGCCAGCGGGACTTGGTCGCGACCTTGCGGACAAGATGATTGCCAGTCAGCCGCAGTGCGCGACCGCATGTTGTGGTCAACCGAAACACCGGCTTTACCCCGGTGGTGAAGAACCCTTGAGGCGTGGTTTCGTAGGCTTCGCCATCGACAACAGCCCGAAACGGCCGATCTACCAGATCGCGCACCTGTTGCGCGCCTTCGTCGGTCGTCACCCATGTGTCGGCAGTAACGCAAGGGTTGGTCGCTGCGATGTCTTCGCAATAGTTCAGATTGTTGGCCTGATTGATCCGGTCGATGAAAATCACGCCCGGTTCGGCAAAATCATAGGTCGCCTGCATGATCCGGTTCCACAGGTCACGCGCCTGTACCGTGCGATATATCTTGTCATCAAAGCGCAGGTCCCACGGGCCGTCCTCATCCACCGCACGCATGAAATCATCCGTGACCAGAACGCTGAGGTTGAACATCCGCAGCCGCGCGGCATCAGCCTTGGCCGCGATGAAGTCTTCTATATCGGGGTGATCGCAGCGCATCGTCGCCATCATCGCGCCCCGGCGGCTGCCCGCGCTCATGATCGTGCGGCACATCGCGTCCCAGACATCCATGAAGCTGAGCGGCCCGCTGGCATCCGCGCCGACCCCCTTCACATCTGCGCCGCGCGGGCGGATCGTGCTGAAGTCATAGCCGATTCCACCACCCTGCTGCATGGTCAGCGCCGCCTCGCGCAGGGCGTCGAAAATCCCGCCCATGTCATCGGGGATCGTGCCCATGACAAAACAGTTGAAGAGCGTCACGCGCCGCGCAGTCCCCGCCCCTGCGGTGATCCGGCCCGCAGGCAGAAACTTGAAATCCTCCAGAGCTGCGTAAAATCTGGCCTCCCAGATATCCGGCTCTGCCTCGCACTCGGCCACTGCGCGTGCAATGCGCCGCCAGCTATCCTCGATGGTGCCGTCGATCGGCAGACCTTCAGGCGTCTTGAAGCGATATTTCATATCCCAGATTTGCTCGGCAATGGGGGCAGAAAAACGGGTCATGGCATTATATCCGGGGGTTGTGAAGGCAGGTTCCCACCATATGCCCGCCCACCACCGAGGTCAACCGAACCTGGGCCAGAAACGATCTGTTGGTTCTTCTTCTTGCCCCAAATATCCATACCACTGACCAGCCACCGGTACGGCCCTCTGCAAAGCGTATTGCATCGGCCAAGCAGACCCAAAAACCAGAGCATGCGCGCCGTGCGCGCATTCCGTTTGACAGCGCAGGGACGAAATTGCGCACGTGCTCTATTGAACTCCCCCCCGAATCCCATACCCTTGCGGTCATGACAGTCGCCCCCCTCAACCTGATCAAGCTCAGCGTCGGCACCGAAAGTGTCGAGAGCCTGATCGACTGGCAAAAAAACAGCCGCGCGCACGGTCCGGACGGCAAGCCGCGCCACGTCACACGTATGTGGCCCAAACGCGCCCAAGAGCTTTTGCAGGGCGGGTCCATTTATTGGGTGATCCAGGGCTTGGTGCAGTGCCGTCAGACCATCATGCGGCTGGATGAGGTGGTGCGTGAGGATGGCATCCGGCGCTGCGGCATCGTTCTGGCGCCAGAGATCATCTGCACCACCACGGTTCAAAAACGCCCGTTTCAGGGCTGGCGCTACCTGCCGGGCACTGAAGCACCCCCCGATCTGGCCCGGACACGACAGAACGAAGATGCGCTTCCCGCCGCGCTCTCGGCTGCGTTGGCGGATATCGGCGTGATCTAAGGCCGTTTTGGTCTGCCAGAATTCAGGCAAAGCGGGAAACGCCCCTGCCGCCGCAATCTTGCAAGCGCCCCGTGTCAATTACGCAACACACATCCAATGCAAAACATCACCACAGGACTTTGCGCAAGTCACTGAAAACGAACAAACACCTCTTCTCGCCGGACAGCGGCGGCATACGTCTGGCAAAATCTCGCCACACACTCGGCGGGATCACGCATAGGTGATGGAACACAAGCCGCCCACGCCTTGTTGATGCTCTGATGGCTCACATATTCAACGTGAAGCCTGGCAAACGGCTGAACAAACAAAGAGGACATTCCAATGTTTCGCAATGCAACCCTGATCGCAGCTGCCCTGAGCACCTCGGTCGCTCTGCCCGCCTTCGCAGGCTCGCCCGAACCCGCTGTGGTCGAGCCAACGATCATCGCTGCCGCTCCCTTGGCACCTGTCGGCCCGGACTGGACCGGCTTTTATGCCGGTGCCCAGCTTGGTTATGCCAATGTTGACACCAACGCGGCTGGTGTGGACGGTGATGACATGATTGGTGGTCTGACCGCCGGCTATGACTGGGACCTTGGCAACTACGTGGTTGGTGTCGGTACCGACTATGATTTTTCTGATATCAACCTCAGCCCGACCAACAACCTTGAAAGCATCTGGCGCCTGAAAGTGCGCAGCGGCGTCAAGATCGGCAACGGTCTGCTCTACATCTCCGGCGGCTACGCCCATGTGGACGTCAGCGGGCTTGGCGATGAGGGTGGCACATTCTACGGTGCCGGTTACGAGCACATGTTTACCCCGAACATCTCTCTCGGTGGTGAAGTGCTGTATCACGAGTTCGACAATGTCGGTTCCACCACCACCGACGTTGATGCGACAACCTATCAGGTCCGCGCAACCTACCGTTTCTAAAGCGTTTCGCCTTGCTTGCGGAATCACATGCAAGGCGAAATACAGTATGACCGGTTAGTGTTGTGGGCACTTCAAGGAAACTTTTGTGCCACGTAATCTCGAAACGCGCGCGCCGTACAAGCGTTGCGCGCGTTTCATCTTTGCCTGATGTCTCTGGTCAAAGATGAAGCGCTCTAACCGCGCGCTTTCAGAACTGCACGCGCGAGGCGATCAATCCAGTTGCAACCGCTGCAGGAGGCGCGCCATGACTGTCCGATCTGCATCATCCAGCACCGCCTTTCGCGCCCGGAACAGCGTTGCCTGACTGCTCAGGATCAACCCATCCCCAAGAATTTTCAGATGGTTGGCCCGCAGCGTGTCACCGCTTGAGGTGATGTCTGCAATCGCCTCGGCGGTTTCATTCTTGACCGTGCCTTCGGTCGCACCCTGACTGTCCACCAGCGCATAATCCGCAACACCGTTCTCGCGCAGGAATTCACGAACGAGGCGATGATACTTGGTCGCGATGCGCAGACGAAATCCGTGTGCCTGCCGGAATGCCGCCGCCGCCGCATCCAGATCGTCGAGGGTGCCCACATCGACCCATGCGCTCGGCACCGCCAGGACCAGATCGGCCTGACCAAACCCCATCCGGGCCACGACTTCGACGCAAGCGTTCCAGCCGCTCAGCTTCTCCTGCACCAGATCGTTGCCGGTGACGCCGAGGTGAATCCGGCCCGCTGCCAGTTCGCGCGGAATTTCCCCCGCTGACAGCAGGATCAGCTCCACCCCGTCGATCCCATCCACCTGGCCGGCATATTCACGTTCCGATCCCGCGCGGCTCAGGGTGATCCCGCGCGCGCCAAACCATTGAAACGTCTTTTCCATCAACCGGCCCTTGGAGGGCACGCCCAGCTTCACACTCATCGCGCCTCTCCCAGCTCCAGTGCCAGCCCGGGGCGGATCACGCCGCCCACTGCCGGGATCTCGCGTCCCCGTCCCAGCCGCCGCGTCAACGCATCATAGCGCCCGCCGGTCGCCACCGGCGGCAGGTCCGGACGATGCTCGGCGGTAAAGCCGAAAACGAAACCGTCATAGTACTCCATCTGCGTGCGCCCATAGGACGCCTCGAACTGCAGCGTTGTCACATCGATCCCCTGCCCTGCCAGCGCGTCCAGCCGCGCGGCCAGCAGATCGACGGCGGGCGATATCGCGGGCAGATCGACGGCGATATCGCGCAGACGTTCCAGCGCGCAAGGGCTGGTTTCGCACACCGCGAGGATCGCGTCGATCAACGCCACTTCGGTGCCCGAAATCGGTGCCGCGTCCGCATCCTCGCGCAGTGCCGCGATCCGGGCGACAATCTCGGCCTCTTTGCGCAACCCGATCAGTGGCCCGGCCTGTGCCATCGGATCATACATCCCGAGCAGCGCCGCGCGGCTCTCCGGCACCGGCGTGCGCCCCGAAAACCGCTCGATCAGCGCGCGGAACCGCCGCGGCCGCCAGATATGCCGCCGCAACGCCGCGCGGCGCCGCTCGGTCGTCCGCAGCCCGTCCACCGCCGCCATCAGGATACCGATATCGCCGGTCGCCGGTCGCAGGCCCAGAGGCTCCAGCATCCGGTGAATGAGGGCAAAGACCTCGGCATCGGCCCGTGCCGGATCGTCCCGCGCAAAGACTTCGTAGCCCACCTGCAGGTACTCGCTGGCGCGTGCCGGATCGTCCTCCTGTCGGCGGAACACCTCGCCTGCATAGGTGTAGCGCGCAGGTTCGGCGCCGTGCGCCATGTGCATCTCGACCACCGGCACGGTGAAATCGGGGCGCAGCATCTGCTCGCCCCTGAGCGCATCGGTCGTGATGTAGGCCCGCGCGCGAATGTCCTCGCCATAAAGATCCAGGAGCGTCGCGGCAGGTTGCAGGATTGCCGTCTCGACCGGCACCGCGCCCGCCTGCTCAAAGAGTGCGCGCAGTCGGGCGGCCTCGGCGATGATCGCGGCTTTTTGCGGCATCAGCCCTGACTCTCCAATATTTCGTGCACCTTTGCGACCAGATGCTCGCGCGGCACTTCGAACTGGCTGGGGCGTTCTTTCCACTCTTCCAGCGTCGCACTCTGGGCGATCTGTGCGCCCAGGATCAGGTCCTTGATCTGTACCATGCCTGCGGCCTTCTCGTCACCACCTTCGATCACGGCTATGGGGCTGCCGCGCCGGTCTGCGTATTTCAACTGGTTGCCGAAATTCTTCGGATTGCCCAGATAGACTTCGGCGCGAATGCCCGCCTGCCGCAACTCGGCCACAATCCCCTGATAATCTGCCATGCGCTGCTTATCCATCACCGTGACCACGACCGGCCCGCGCGCCTCGCCGGCCATCCGGCCCTTCTCGCGCAGCGCCGCCAGCAACCGGTCCACCCCGATGCTGACGCCCGTGGCAGGCACCGCCTGGCCGGTAAAGCGCTTGACCAGATCATCATAACGCCCGCCGCCTGCAACGCTGCCGAACTGGCGCTTGCGGCCCTTGTCGTCGATGATGTCAAAGGTCAGCTCCGCCTCGAACACAGGCCCGGTGTAATAGCCGAGGCCGCGCACGACGGAGGGGTCGATTTGTATGCGGCAGTCAGAGTGACCGGAAGCTTTCAATAGATCCAGAATTTGCTGCAATTCTTCAACGCCTTGCCAGCCAATATTTGTGCTACCAACTAATTCTCGCAAATGGTCGATTATTCGCTGATTCCAAATCCAGCGATAATCCCCATAGCGGAGCCTTCCTTCCCTGTCTGCAAATGTACCATCCACCGAATATCGAGCGCCGGTAAGCTGATCTGCCCGTGCATCATCCCCTTCATTAGTCGCATTTGAAGCTTCACGCGCCAATCGTTCGCTCACCGGATCATAAGAATTAACAAACTTCATGATCGTCTCAGCTTGAAGTTCAGATAGTTTCGCGCCCTCGGTGAAATCGCCGCTATCATCTCTTCGACCTTCCGTTAGCAGCGCACGCACGCCTTCCGGGCCTAGGCGGTCCAGCTTATCTATCGCGCGTAGAACAATGCCTCGTTCAGCCTCTTTGTCATCACCTGCAAGATCAGCAACCTCAAGCACGCCGTTCAGTACCTTGCGATTGTTCACCCGGACGATGTAATCGCCACGCGGGATTCCCACCTCTTCCAGCGTGTCGGCCAGCATCGCGCAGATCTCGGCATCCGCCGCCACGCTGGCTGCGCCCACAGTATCCGCATCACATTGATAAAACTGCCGGAACCGCCCCGGCCCGGGCTTCTCATTACGCCAGACAGGCCCCATCGCGTAGCGCCGGTAAGGCGTGGGCAGATCATTGCGGTGCTGTGCATAGACCCGCGCCAATGGCGCCGTCAGATCATAGCGCAGCGCCAGCCAGTCGCCCTGGTCCTTGTCGTCGGCTTCCTGCCAGGCAAAAACGCCTTCGTTGGGCCGGTCCACGTCGGGCAGGAACTTGCCCAGCGCCTCGACAGTCTCCACAGCGCTGGTTTCCAGCGCGTCGAACCCGTATCGGTGATAGACTGCCGCGATGGCATCCAGCATCGTCTTGCGCTCGGCAACCTCAACACCGAAATAGTCGCGAAACCCTTTCGGTGTTTCGGCCTTGGGACGCGGTGTTTTCTTGGGTTTGGACATGGGTCGGACCTTCCGGGGGGCTGCACCTGTCGCGCGGTCTAGCGGATGGTCGCGCGCGGGGCAACTAGCGGATGGCCGCGCGCGCGGCAAGCCGGGCCCTGGTCCTTTCATTTTTCCACAAATACTCATTGCGGCGTTGACCCAAGTGCCGCCCTTCGCGTAGAGCGCTGCCATGAACGCAATCGAAGAAAAACTGGCCCACCTGATACGCGCGGTCGAAGACCTGTCGGATGTCGTGGCCCGGCAGCAGGGCGAGATCGACGTTCTCACCCGCCGGACCGAGATACTGATGCGCCGCGAGGCCGAGCGCGAGGACAGCAACGGTGCCGCCGTCGTCCTTGGCGACGAACGCCCGCCACATTACTGACCGCGACACAGATTTTTCTGCGAAAAATCTATGCCCCGGCGCCCCGGTCGTCAGATTTCCTCGACATCCATCACGCCCGCCAGGCTCTTGATCGCGCCTTTGATCTGCGGATTCACCGGATAGTCACGCCCTGCGTCCAGTTCCACCTCGCCGGGCAGGCCGGGAGACAGCAGGCAGAACCGGATCGGACCGGGCCGCGCCGCCCTGGCCACCTCGCGCGCACTCTCCAGCACACTCGCGACAGACCTGATCGCATCCGGCGCATCAACAAAAATACGCAGTCCCGTGCTGCCCGCGTCAGCCACCACACCGTCAATCGGCGCCACGCTACGCGCCAGCAACTTCAGTTGCTCGGCCTCCATCGTCGCCTCGACCGTCACCACCAGCTGTGTGCCGGTCTCCAGGTGTTCGCGCGATTTCTCCAGCGTCTCGGAGAACATCGTGATTTCATAACCGCCAGTCGTGTCGCTCAACTGGACAAAGGCAAAGCGATTGCCACGCGCCGATTTGCGCTCTTGCCGACCGGCCACGACACCGGCCATCCTGAGCACGCAGGGCGCACGCGCCGCCTGTGCCATCACCTCATCGAGTGTCCTGACATCCTTGCGCTTCAGCGCAGCCATGTAATCATCCAGCGGATGCCCCGAGAGGTAGAAACCCACCGCCTTGAATTCCTCGGTCAGCCGCTCGGCAGGTAGCCAATCGTCCACCGGGCCGAGACGCGGCTCGGGCAGGTCATCGCCCGCCTCGCCAAAGAGCGATACCTGGTTCGAGTTCTTCTGGTCAAAAATCGCGCCGGAATAGTTCATCAAAGGCTCCACCGCCTCGAACACCCGGCGGCGGTTACGGTCGAGCACGTCGAATGCGCCCGCGCGCGCCAGCATCTCCAGCGGTCGCTTGCCGATCCGCTTGAGATCAACGCGGCGCGCGAAATCATAGAGCGTGGCAAAGTCCTGCTGTCCGCGCCCCTCCACGATCAGCCGCATCGCCTCGACGCCCACATTCTTGAGCGCGCCCAGCGCATAATGCAGCGTGTCTTCCTTGACCATGAAGGTCGCTTGGGACCGGTTCACGCAAGGCGGTGCATAGGGCAGTCCCAGCCCCTTCTTCACCTCTTCGAAGTAGACTGCCAGCTTGTCCGTGAGATGGATATCGCAATTCATCACCCCCGCCATGAATTCGACCGGATGGTTGGCCTTCAGCCATGCGGTCTGATAGCTGACCACCGCGTAGGCGGCTGCGTGCGATTTGTTGAATCCGTAATTGGCGAACTTGTCGAGAAGGTTCCACACCTCCATCGCCTTGTCCTTGTCTACGCCGTTTTCGGCAGCCCCTTTCAGGAACTTGGGCCGCTCGGCATCCATCGCAGCCTGGATTTTCTTGCCCATCGCGCGGCGTAGAAGGTCCGCGCCGCCCAGGCTGTAACCGGCCATCTCCTGCGCGATCTGCATCACCTGTTCCTGATAGACGATGATGCCCTGCGTCTCGTCGAGGATGTGATCGATGCTGGGATGCAGCGTGTCGCGCGCACTCAGTTCGTTCTTGACCTCGCAGAACTTGGGAATGTTCTCCATCGGGCCGGGCCGGTAGAGCGCGACCAGCGCGATGATGTCCTCGATGCAGTCGGGTTTCATGCGCTTGAGCGCATCCATCATTCCCGAACTTTCCACCTGAAACACCGCGACCGTTTTCGCCCTGGCGTAGAGGTCATAGGTCTTGGCGTCATCCAGGGGGATCTGCCCGATATCGTTCTCGGCCCCCTCGAAGGGTTCGTAGATCGTGCTGCCATCGGCGGCGATGTGCAGGTCGCGCCCGCCGCCGTGAATCTGCTCGATCGCGTTCTGCACCACCGTCAGCGTCTTGAGCCCGAGAAAGTCGAACTTGACCAGCCCCGCCTGCTCGACCCATTTCATGTTGAACTGTGTGGCGGGCATCTCGGAGCGCGGATCCTGATAGAGCGGCACCAACTCGTCCAGAGACCGGTCGCCGATCACCACGCCCGCCGCGTGGGTCGATGCATTGCGCAGCAGCCCCTCGACCTGCATGCCGTATTTCAGCAGCCGGTCCACGACCTCCTCGTTGCGTGCCTCCTCGCGCAGCCGGTCCTCCTGCGCCAGCGCCTGTTCGATACTGACCGGTTTCACGCCCTCGACCGGGATCATCTTGGACAGGCGGTCCACCTGGCCGTAGGGCATCTGCAGCACGCGCCCGATGTCGCGCACGGCGGCCTTGGACAGCAGCGCGCCAAAGGTGATGATCTGCCCCACCCGGTCACGGCCATATTTCTCCTGCACGTAGTGGATCACCTCCTCGCGGCGATCCATGCAGAAGTCGATGTCGAAGTCGGGCATTGATACCCGTTCGGGGTTCAGGAACCGCTCGAACAGCAGCGAATAGCGCAGCGGATCCAGGTCGGTGATCGTCAGCGCATAGGCCACCAACGACCCTGCCCCCGATCCGCGCCCCGGCCCCACCGGAATATCGCGATCCTTGGCCCATTTGATGAAATCAGCGACGATCAGGAAATAGCCGGGAAAGCCCATGCCTTCGATGATCCCAAGCTCGAATTCCAGCCGCTTTTCATAGTCTTCGACCGAGGCGGCATGCGGAATCACCTTCAGTCGCTCGACCAGCCCCTCTTTGGCTTGGCGGCGCAGCTCATCGACCTCGTTATCGGCGAACCTGGGCAGGATCGGATCGCGCCGGTAGGCGGCAAAGGCGCAGCGCTGTGCGATTTCGACGGTATTTTCCAGCGCCTCGGGCAAATCGGAAAAGAGCGCCGCCATCTCGCGCGGCGTCTTGAGATAATGCTGCGCAGTCAGGCGGCGGCGCGGTGCGGACTGGTCCACATAGGACCCTTCGGCAATGCAAAGCATCGCGTCATGCGCCTCGTACATCTTCGACTTGGGAAAATAGACATCGTTGGTGGCCACCAGTGGCAGACCCATCGCATAGGCCATCTCCACATGGCCACGTTCGGTCAGCCGCTCGGCCTCGGGCGCACCGTCCTCACCCGGGTGGCGCTGCAACTCGACATAAAGCCGATCCGCAAAGATCGCTGCCAATTGGCCCATCAGCGCCTCGGCAGCGGGGCGCTGCCCGGCCCGCAACAGCCTGCCGATCGGTCCGTCCGGCCCGCCGGTGAGGCATATGATACCGGTCGCATACTGCGCCAGATCCTCTGGTGTGACATGCGGCAACTGCCCATCGCCCCGCAGGTAAAGGCAGGAATTGAGCTTCATCAGGTTTTCGTACCCGGCCTCGTTCTGTGCCAGCAACACAACAGGCGCCGGGGCCTTTGGACGCTCGCCCGGTGCGGTGGGCACATAGGCCAGATCGACCTGACAGCCCATGATCGGCTGAATACCTGCCGCCTGCGCGCCCACGGCGAATTCCAGCGCCGCAAACATGTTGTTGGTGTCCGTCACCGCAACTGCCGGCATGCCCGCATCAATGCAAAGGTCCGGCAGTTTCTTCAGCCGCACAGCGCCTTCCAGCAACGAATACTCTGTGTGAACCCTGAGGTGAATGAATCGCGGTGCTTTGCTCATGCGGCGCAGTCTAGGACAGCACTGGCCCGCGTGCCAGCACCCGATTGGCCACGCTGCGTCATTCCTGCATAGAACAAGAAGGTCCTGTCTGCTTCCCAATAAGATGACGTGACGTCAGGCCAAAGCCGGTGAACAAAGGGATTTATCGCATCTCCGCCACCGGCGGCAACCCAAGCCCTCAGCCCTGCCGTTTCTGCCCCTTGCCAAGCCATCCCGTCGCCGCGTAGCGTTGTGTCTTGAATCCCGCACGCCTCTACGCT
The DNA here is from genome assembly GCA_947503145.1 of uncultured Roseovarius sp. Taxonomy (GTDB): domain Bacteria; phylum Pseudomonadota; class Alphaproteobacteria; order Rhodobacterales; family Rhodobacteraceae; genus Roseovarius. The sequence continues at coordinate 190,263 of CANNCP010000008.1, read as the reverse complement.
GCATCGAGGCGGGCACCATAAGGGCGGAGGTAACGCGGCGGGCAGTACTGAATGCAGATATCATTTAGCCTGAACAAAACGACGGTCTTGCCAGACAGGCCTTTGCCGGGCGATAGCGCAGCTGACAGGCCCCAGCGGCAGAGGGTGCGCGGCCTGACCGCCCGCGCACGCGCAGAGGAGACACGCAGGTGAACACGCCATTGCTGAACCTTTCAGGTCTGACCAAAGCCTATCCGGGCGTGGTGGCCAACGATAATGTGTCGTTCGAGATTCAGCCCGGCGAAGTTCATGCGCTGCTGGGCGAGAACGGCGCGGGGAAATCTACGCTGGTCAAGATGATCTATGGCCTCGTACGCCCCGACAGCGGCCAGATGATGCTGCATGGCAAGCCGTTCGCCCCGACCGAGCCGAGTGCGGCACGCGCCGCCGGAGTGGCGATGGTGTTTCAGCATTTTTCGCTCTTCGATGCGCTCAACGTGGCCGAGAACGTGGCGCTGGGCATGGAAAACCCGCCGCCCATGGGCGATCTGGCCACGCGCATCCGCGATGTGTCCACAACATACGGCCTGCCGCTTGATCCGACACGCACGGTGGGCGAACTGTCGGCCGGCGAACGTCAGCGCGTCGAGATTGTCCGATGCCTGCTGCAGGACCCGCGCCTGCTGATCATGGACGAACCCACATCGGTGCTGACCCCGCAGGAAGTGAGCATCCTCTTCAAAACACTGCGCAAGCTCACCACCGAAGGGGTCGCGATCCTCTATATCTCGCACAAGCTGGAGGAAATTCGCGCGCTTTGCGATTGCGCCACGATCCTGCGGCTGGGCAGGAATGTCGGCACCTGTATCCCGCGCGAGACCAGCGCGCGCGACATGGCAGAGTTGATGGTCGGCAGTGCCTTTGCCGCCCCCAAGCGCGCCGGGCGCGATCTGGGCGGAGTGGCGCTGGAACTGAAAGATCTCAGCGCCACCTCTCCCAATACCTTTGGCACATCGCTGAAGGGTATCAGCCTGAGCGTGCAGCGAGGCGAGATCCTCGGGCTGGGCGGCGTGGCAGGAAACGGGCAGGACGAGTTGCTGGCGGCCCTGTCGGGCGAGATACGCAGCGATGCGGATGCAGTGCGGTTCATGGGGCAGCCCATCGGCCGCCTCGGCCCTGGCCCGCGCCGCAAGATGGGCCTGCTGACCGCCCCGGAAGAGCGGCTGGGCCATGCCGCCGCACCGGACATGAGCCTGACCGAGAATGCCCTGCTGACCGGTGCCGAACGCGAACAGTTGATGCGGCACGGCTTCCTGCGCTGGGGGGCCGCCGAGGCGTTTGCGCACCGGATCATCGAGGCGTTCGATGTGCGCACTCCCGGCACGCACGTGGCGGCGCGGGCGCTGTCGGGCGGCAACCTGCAAAAATTCGTCATCGGCCGCGAAGTGCTGCAACGGCCCGATGTGCTGGTGGTGAACCAGCCCACATGGGGCGTCGATGCCGCCGCCGCCGCCGCGATCCGGCAGGCGCTGCTCGATCTGGCGGCGGGCGGGACGGCGGTGATCTGCATCAGTCAGGACCTTGACGAGTTGATGGAAATATCGGACCGGTTCGGCGCGCTGAACGAGGGGCGCCTGTCCGAGATACGGCCCGCGCAGGGGCTGAGTGTGGACGAGATCGGCCTGATGATGGGCGGCGCACATGGCATGGAGGTGGCGCATGTCTGACACGCCGGAATTTGAGTATTTCTGGAAAAATGAAGGGCGAAGGGGCGGATCATGCTGAGGCTGGAGATGCGGCCGCAGCCGTCAAGGATGTGGGTATATCTGACACCGCTCATGGCGGTGGTGATCACGATGATCGCCGGGGGCGTGCTGTTTGCCGCGCTCGGCAAGGATCCGATCGAGGCAATCGCCACGATCTTCTGGGAGCCGCTGTTTGGCGAGTTTGCATTCTATTACCGTCCGCAGCTTCTGGTGAAGGCCGCGCCCCTGGTGCTGATCGCCATTGGCCTCAGCCTGGGGTTTCGTGCGGGTATCTGGAACATCGGGGCAGAGGGGCAGTATATCCTCGGTGCGATCTGCGGCGCTGGCGTGGCGCTGGCGGCCTATCCGTCACAGAGCGCGCTGATCTTTCCGGCGATGATCGTCGCGGGGGCCTTTGGTGGCTGGGCCTGGGGCATGATCCCGGCGCTGCTGCGGGTGAAGTTCGGGACCAACGAGATCCTGGTTTCGCTGATGCTGGTCTATGTCGCCGAGCAACTGCTGGCCGCCATGTCGCTGGGACTGATGCGCAACCCCGAAGGCCACGGCTTTCCGGGCAGCCGCAACCTGCAGCACTACGAAGCGGCCCATAATGCCGATTTGATCACCGGCAGCGGGCTGCATTGGGGGGTGGCGGCGGCGCTGATTGCGGTGATCTTTGCCTATATCCTGCTGAACCGGCACATCCTGGGCTATCACATCCGCCTGACCGGACAGGCCCCGCGCGCGGCACGTTTTGCCGGGGTGCGGCCAAACCGGCTGATTCTCTTCTGTCTTGGCATATCGGGCGCGCTGGCCGGGCTGGCGGGGATGTTCGAGGTCGCCGGGCCGTCGGGGCAGGTCAGCATCGATTTCAATGTGGGTTACGGATTTACCGCGATCATCGTCGCCTTTCTGGGACGGCTGCATCCGGTGGGGATCATGCTGGCGGGGCTTCTGATGGCGCTCACCTATATCGGCGGTGAGATCGCGCAATCAAACCTGCAACTGCCCGCCGCGGCGATCCAGCTGTTTCAGGGGATGCTGCTGTTCTTCCTGCTGGCGGTGGATGTACTGGTGCAGTTCCGGCTGCGCCTGAAACGGACGGAGGTGGCGTAATGGACCTTTCCTCGATCAACCCGATCCTTTTGCTGGCCTCGCTCATGGTCGCTGCCACCCCCATCCTGCTGGCGGGTCTGGGAGAGCTGGTGGTGGAGCGCGCGGGCGTGCTGAACTTGGGGGTCGAAGGCATGATGATCACCGGCGCGATCTGCGGCTTTGCCATCGCGGTCGAGACCGGATCGCCTGTAGCCGGGTTCATCGGCGCGGCGCTGGGCGGGGCGCTTCTGTCGCTGCTCTTTGCCGGTCTCACGCAGTTCGCACTGGCCAACCAGGTGGCCTCGGGGCTGGCGCTCACGCTCTTTGGTCTGGGGCTGAGCGCGCTTCTGGGCCAGTCCTATGTCGGGATCAGACCGCCACCCACGGCCAAACTGGATATCCCGCTGTTGGGTGATATCCCGGTGCTGGGCCGAATCGTCTTTGCGCATGACTGGATGGTGTATTTCGGCCTGATACTCACGCTGGCGGTCTGGGCGCTGCTGAAACTCACCCGCGCCGGGCTGATCCTGCGGGCGGTGGGCGAGAACCACGATGCGGCCCATGCGCTGGGCTACAAGGTGGTGCGCGTGCGGGTGATGGCCATTCTCTTTGGCGGGGCCTGTGCGGGTATGGGCGGTGCCTATATCAGCCTTGTGCGTGTGCCCCAATGGACCGAAGGCATGACCGCAGGTGCCGGCTGGATCGCGCTGGCGCTGGTGGTCTTCGCCTCATGGAAGGCCGGGCGCGTGCTGCTGGGAGCCTATCTCTTTGGCGGGGTTACGGTGCTGCAACTGAATCTGCAGGCGGCAGGGGTTGATATTCCTGTCGAATACCTTTCCATGTCACCATATCTGATTACAATCCTGGTGCTGGTCATCCTGTCGGCGGATCGCAGCAGGGCGCCCGGGTCGCTGGGCCGGATCTTTCACGCCTCAAGTTGAGGCAGAACTTGAACACAAAGGGGGAAATAAAATGAAATTCACTAGATTGCTGACCGGGGCCGTTTTGGCGCTGGGACTGGCCGGAACGGCCATTGCCGAGGAAAAGACCAAGGTCGGCTTTATCTATGTCGGCCCTATCGGTGATGGTGGTTATACCTACGAGCACAATCAGGGCCGTCTGGCGGTCGAAGAGCACTTTGGCGACAAGGTCGAAACCATTTACCAAGAAAGCGTGCCCGAAGGGGCGGATGCGGAACGAGCGATCACCCAGATGGCGCTAAGTGGAGCCGACATCATCTTTACCACGTCCTTCGGCTTTATGGATTCGACGGTCAATGTCGCGGCCAAGTTCCCGGACGTGAAATTCGAACATGCCACAGGGTACAAGCGTGCCGACAACCTCGCCACCTACTCTGCCCGCTTCTACGAGGGGCGCTCGGTGCTGGGTGTGCTGGCAGGTCGGCTGACCAAGACCAACAAGATCGGCTATATCGGCTCCTTTCCGATCCCCGAGGTGATCCGGGGTATCAACGCGGCCTATATCCAGGCCAAGAGGGTGAATCCGGATATCGAATTCAATATCATTTGGGCCTACACTTGGTTCGACCCGGCGAAAGAGGCCGATGCCGCAACCGCGCTGATCGAACAGGGTAACGACGTGATCCTGCAACATACCGATTCGACCGCACCAAGCGCTGCGGCCAAGACCAAGGGCGATATCATCACCTTCGGTCAGGCCTCCGATATGGCCGAGTACAAGCCCGCCCCACGGGTTAGCTCGATTATCGACAACTGGGGCCCCTATTACATCGAGCGCGTCGGCGCTGTGATGGACGGCACCTGGGAAAGCCAGGACACCTGGGCCGGGATCGACGACGGCATGGTCGTAATCGGCGAGATCACCGACCGCGTCCCGGCGGAGGTAAAGGAAGAAGCACTTGCGTTGAGGGATGCGATCGCATCAGGAGAGCAGCACCCGTTCACCGGGCCGCTCAACAAGCAGGACGGATCGGTGTGGCTTGAAGAAGGGCAGCACGCCGATGACGACACACTGCTCGGCATGAACTTCTACGTTGAAGGCATCAAGGGCACCATCCCACAATAAACGGGTCGACCGAGGTATCAAAGACCCCGCCTTGTGCGGGGTCTTTTTATGGACCGAAGACAAATGCCGCACGAAACCCCGCCAATACGTCCCGGTCACGGATTCGTGACCTGCGGAAATTGCCCGGCCTCGGAACCGAAAAGACAGTCATGGGCGGTCGGTTGCCGGATTTCTCGACCTGGCCCGAAGTTACGGCTTGCTATGTTTGGCAGGTGGTTTATCCGAACTCTTAACGCGTTTTGCAAAAAAGCTGTTATGCAGCCTTTTGGGAAACACCGCGAAACATACGGCTTCCGCATTTGTTCCGCGCTGGCCAATCATCGCCCCGGAATGGGCGCGAAACATCATTAAAGCAATAAAAAGAAACAGCATGGCAGATACCTTCGACGTTGAGAAACAGCAGACGACCACCCGCGCGCCGCGCGACTGGGTCAGGATACTCGCAGCCTATCGGCAGCCCAGGCAGATCCAGAGCGCGTTCGAGCTGAGCGTCAGCTTCGTGCCTTTTGTCCTTCTGTGGGCGCTGGCGTGGTGGGCATTGTCCTACAGCTATGTCCTGACCTTTGCCCTGTCGGTTCTCAATGCGGGTTTTCTGCTACGCCTCTTCGCGATCCAGCACGATTGCGGCCATGGTGCGTTTTTCAACAACAGGACAGTCAGCGACTGGCTGGGCCGGGCCATCGGCGTGTTCACCCTGACGCCCTATGACGTCTGGCGGCACACCCATTCCGTTCACCACAGCAGCGCGGGCAACCTGGACAAGCGTGGCATGGGCGATGTCCATACCCTGACCGTAGATGAGTACAAGGCCATGACGTGGTTTCCGCGCCTGATGTACCGGCTCTACCGGCATCCCATCATCCTGTTTGGTCTGGGGCCGGGGTATCTGTTCCTCCTGCAGAACCGCCTGCCTCTCGGGGTGATGGAGAATGCCCGGTACTGGCTGAGCGCGATGGGTACGAATGTGGCGATCATCGCCGCCCTGTCCCTGGTCGTGTATTTCGGTGGCATCATGCCGATCTTGTTGATCTTTCTGCCATCGACCCTGCTGGCGGCAACGGCCGGTGTCTGGCTGTTCTATGTTCAGCACCAGTTCGAAACCACCTATTGGGACGAAGACGAACACTGGAAACTGCACGATGCGGCGCTGCATGGCAGTTCGCACTATATCCTGCCCTCGGTGCTGAACTGGTTCAGCGCGAATATCGGCATTCATCACGTGCACCACCTCTACAGCCGAATCCCGTTCTACCGCCTGCCCGAAGTTCTGCGCGACCATGCCGAACTGGCCGATGGCAACCGGCTGACGATACGTCAGAGCATCGCCAGCGCCCGACTGCACCTGTGGGACGAAAAGAGCAAACGACTGCTGTCATTCTCGCAAGCCGCGCGCGTACGACGTGCCAACGCCGCAACCTGAACACTTCCACCGGGCGCAAAGGTCCCGATCATGCCCAAACGCAGACAACTCCCTCCCAGCGCGTCGGTCGCGCAGACTGCCGAGGATGGTCGCCTTTTCGCTCCGGCGGCGGACCGCAACGCGCACGCCATTACGACCGCACTGACGCGGCATGCACCAAAGGAAGGCCGCGCGCTGGAAATCGCCAGCGGCACCGGCCAGCACGCGGTGCATCTGGCCACCGCCCTGCCCGGCCTCGACTGGTACCCGTCCGAGATCGACCCGGAGCGCCGGACCAGCATAGACGCCTATGCCCGCGCCGCGGCCCTGCCCAATCTGCACCCGGCGCTGACGCTCGACGCAACAGCGCCGCGTTGGGCCGCAACATCCCAACGCTTTGACCTGATCCTGGTGATCAACCTGTTACACCTGATTTCTCAGGCCGAAACGCTGATGCTGCTGTCTCAGGCCCGCGCGGCTCTGTCCCCCGGCGGCCTTCTTGCACTTTACGGACCATTCCTGCGCCAGGGCCGCACCACATCCCAAGGCGACGCCCGGTTCCACGCCAGCCTGCGCGCCAGTGACCCCGAGATCGGTTACAAGGATGCAGACGATCTGCGCGGGTGGCTGACCGAGCGGCGGCTGGATATCGTGTCGGTCGAGGACATGCCGGCCAATAACCTCTTTTTCCTTGCCCGCGCCCCGGCCCTGACGCGCCCGCCCGAGGATTGGTGCCAGTTTACCGCCTAAAGCGTTCCGCCTTAACCGAGTGCCGCTGGTTTTTCGCAAGTCCCCCGGTCATCAGGATTCGCGAAACATACATCATTCAGCCAAGGGCGAGTATGACACAGAGCGCGGCGGCTACATGATCGTCAAGCTCTCTGTCTGGCCCGATTATCTGATCAAGAGTTTCAGCAGAGGCTGGTCAATCGCCTGCCCGGTTTGATCAGGTTTTTTCCGTCACGATCCACCGCGACCTTGCCGATTGCACAGCCTGCGCATATCAAAGTGGTGGGCGCGCGATTTCGGTGTGTCCTCACTGTTGCGTATCGCCCGGCTATCCGCGGCGGATCGCGGCCACGTAAAAACGCAGGCGCAATTGCCGGACCGATGAGATACGGCCCCGGACATGCGATCGGCGAAGGGTCACGGGAGGCCACGTAATGATGCGGATACTGGGGGCTGTCGCGGGGGCGATCAGCCGCGTCAACTGGATCGTCGGACAGGTGTTTTCCTGGCTGTCGCTGGGCGTGGTCATCGTCTGTTTCACGGTCGTCGTGCAACGGTATGTCTTTGCCGTCAGCTATGTCTGGATGCAGGATCTCTACATCTGGCTCAGCGGCGCAATGTTCACTGCAGTGGCGGGGTTCGCGCTGCTCAAGGACGATCATGTGCGCGTAGACATTTTCTATCGCCCGGCGCGGATGCGCACCCGCGCCATCGTCGATCTGCTGGGCGTGCTGGTGTTCCTGCTGCCCTTTACCTGGATCGTCTATCTGTATTCCATCCCCTTCGTTATCCGTGCCTGGAGCTATTCCGAGGCGTCGGCCAATGTCGGCGGCATGCCGGGGCTGTTCATCCTGAAATCCTTTATCATCGCCTTCGTGGCGTTGATCGCACTCCAAGGGATTGCGATGGCCCTGCGGTCGATCCTGATCCTGGGCGGGCGGGCTGATCTGGTGCCCACGCTGATGCGCTATACCGACGATCAGCGCCCGGCCAAAGGCGGGGTCGCGTGATGGATCCAGTGCTGATCGGCGAGCTTCTCGCCGGGTTGATGTTCTTTGGCGTGATCGGCTTTTTGCTGCTGGGCTTTCCCGTCGCCTTCACGCTGGCCGGAGTGTCGCTGATGTTCGGGGCGGTGGGCATGGGGCTCGGGGTATTCGATCCCAGCAATTTCGGCTCTCTCCCCAACCGTTATATCGGCTTCATGACCAACGAGGTGCTGGTAGCGGTGCCGCTGTTCATCTTCATGGGGGTGATGCTGGAACGCAGCCAGATCGCTGAACAGTTGCTGGTCACCATGGGCAAGCTGTTTGGCAACCTGCGCGGGGGCTTGGGCATTTCGGTGGTGCTGGTCGGCGCAATGCTGGCTGCCTCGACCGGGGTGGTGGGGGCCACCGTGGTGACGATGGGGCTGATTTCGCTGCCTGCGATGCTGCGGGCGGGGTACGATCCGAAACTGGCCACCGGCGTGATTTGCGCCAGCGGCACGCTGGGCCAGATCATCCCGCCCTCAACGGTCCTGATCTTCATGGGCGACATGCTGTCGGGCATCAACAGTCAGGTACAGATGGCCAAGGGCAATTTCGCGCCCACGCCGGTTTCGGTGGGCGACCTGTTCGCCGGTGCGCTGCTGCCCGGCCTGATGCTGGTTTCGCTGTATCTGCTCTTTACGATCTTCAAGGCGATCACCGATCCGAAATCCTGTCCGGCAACACCGGTGCCAGCCGACGAACGCCAGCATCTGGCCCGCGAAATCATGGTGGCGCTGGTGCCGCCACTGCTGCTGATCCTGTCGGTGCTGGGTTCGATCCTGGGCGGCATCGCCACGCCGACCGAAGCGGCATCGGTCGGTGCCGTCGGCGCGATGATCCTGGCGGCACTGCGCTGGAGGCTGTCTCTGGGCATCCTCAGGGAAACCGTCATCACCACCGCGTCGATCACCAGCATGGTATTCGTGATCCTGCTGGGCGCGTCGGTGTTCTCTGTCGTGTTCCGGATGATGGGCGGCGACAACCTGGTACACGAATTCCTGTCCGACCTGCCCGGCGGCACGCTGGCCGCCGTCGCGATGGTGATGGCAATCATGTTTCTGCTGGGCTTCATCCTGGATACATTCGAGATCATCTTCATCGTCATCCCGATCACTGCCCCGGTGCTGCTGGCGCTGGATGTCGATCCGGTCTGGCTGGGCGTGCTGGTGGGGGTGAACCTGCAAACATCGTTCCTGACTCCACCCTTCGGCTTTGCGCTGTTTTACCTGCGCGGCGTGGCGCCGGCCGACCTGCCCACCTCGGCGATCTACAAGGGCATCCTGCCTTTTGTGGCCCTGCAAGTCCTGGCAATCGCGATCCTGTTCGTGTTCCCGCAGATCGTGACCTGGCTGCCCCGGCTGATTGCCGGCTGATCTAAAGCGTTCCGCGAAAAACCTGCATCACAGCTTTTCGCGGAACGCAGCGATACATATGACCGTTGCACGCATTCCGCCTTGACTGAGTGCCTCAGGTTCAAGGCGGAACGCTTTAACAAGCATAAAAAGACCCGTACATACGCCTGCCCCTTGCAATAAATGATACAGCATGCAGCTAAGGTCTGGCTTGAGCCCAAGTTACTGATGCTGCAACAACCATCAGTGTCGGCTTCTCCCTGCAATGCGAGCCTTCAATAAATCTGAGGCGAAGCTTAGAAAGTCACAATCTTGCCTATCGTTTATGTAGGTAATCGAAGCAACAAGTTTGGAAACGTGAAATAATGTCTCGTCGCAATAGTGGAACAAACCTACCTTCGCCATTCCTGCAGAGACTGGTCATTTTGGACGACAAGATAACCGAAAAATCGGGTTACCCTTTCGATTTGCCGTGGCTAAAAGGCCAAGGCTTTGAACTTCGATTTACTACGCCAGTGACAATCATCGTCGGTGAAAACGGCGCAGGGAAATCTACTCTAATTGAAGCCATCGCCGCGCTGAGCGGCTATGATGAGGCCGGTGGCGGCAAGGGTTACCGTCCGGTAGATCACTCAAACGCCATCGACAAAAGCGGTGCTGAGCTCGCAGATGTGCTGCGGGCGGGTTGGTTACCGAAAGTGACTAATGGTTGGTTTTTCAAGGCAGAATCTTTCTTTTCCGTAGCCCGCTACCTTGATGATGCCGCCCAGGAAGGCGGGGGCGCAGCGCCTGACTTTTTGTCGTGGAGCCACGGTGAAGGGTTTGTTCGTTTTTTCGAAGAGCGTATGTCGCGACAGGGCATCTACTTTATGGACGAGCCCGAAAGCGCACTTTCTCCGAAACGGCAGCTTGAACTCCTCCGGATATTGAACCGCATCCAGGAAAGGGCCAATTCTCAAGTTATCATGGCAACACATTCGCCAATACTGATGGCCTTGCCGAATGCACGAGTTTTGCAGGTAACTCGGCACGGTATCACCGAAATTGATTACCGAGACACTCAGCACTTTAAGCTCTATCAATCATTCACTGTTGATCCAGAAGGCTTCATAGCCGAATCTCTTCGAGATGAAGACAACTCCCAATTCTGAAGGGGCTATTGGTTTCAAAGCAACCATTCGTCTGTAGGACCGCAACGGCAGCTTCGTCCCGCAAAGCGGATATAGGCATGGTCCCAGAAATAGCTTACCCCGGAGCTCTCGAATAAATCTTCGGGAGCTCCGGGGTCTCTAGGCGCTTTCGCCATAAATTCTTACTCTGCGATTTGCATCATTTATTGCAAAGGCCCGTACATACGCACGGGCCTTTGCATCTTTTCACCGCATCCCTGTATCAGATGGTGAAATACTTCTCGCGGGCCTGAACAAAGGCGCCATCTGTGTCCCGCGACCGTGTGCGCACGATGTTGAGCGATTCAATAAAGCTCGCGGCGGTCTTTCTGACTAGCGCATCTTCGGAATCGCGCAGGCCTGCAATCACTTCCTTGGCCGCGTCCGCGCCTGCCTTCAGGATCTCTTCCGGGAATTGATGCACCTTGACACCGTGATCGTTGACCAGAGTTTGCAGCGCGCGTGGATCGTTGGCGTAGAAATCAGAGGCGACCTGATCGTATTCCGCCTGTGCCACGTCACGAATAAGCGCCTGCAGGTCGTCGGGCAGTTCCTGGTACTTCTTCTTGTCCACGACAAGTTCGGTCGCCAGCCCGGGTTCGACAAAGCTGGGGAAGTAGTAGTTCTTGGCCACCTGATAAAAGCCCAGCGCCAGATCGTTGTAGGGGCCGACGAATTCGGCGGCATCCAGTGTGCCGGCCTGCAACGCCTGAAAAATCTCGCCCGCCGCCATGTTGGTGACGGTCACGCCCAGCTTTTCCCAGACCCGGCCACCCAGGCCCGGAGTGCGGAAACGCAGGCCCTTGACGCTGTCGACACCGGTCAGTTCGTTCTTGAACCAGCCGCCGGCCTGAGTGCCGGTATCGCCGGACAAAAAGCCCTGAACGCCAAACTGATCATAGATTTCGTCCCAGATTTCCTGACCGCCCATGTAGCGGACCCAGGCTGTCAGTTCGCGCGAGGTCATGCCGTAAGGCACGCCGGTAAAGAACGACAGCGCCGGCGACTTGTTCTGCCAGTAATAGGCGGCGCCGTGGCTCATCTCGGCGGTGCCGTCGATGACCGCATCCAACGATTGCAGCGGTGGAACCAGCTCGCCGGCGGAATAGACCTGAATGGTCAGCCGCCCGCCGCTGGCGGTCGTGATCCGGTCGGCCAGACGCTGTGCGCCAACACCCAGACCGGGAAAGTTCTTGGGCCAGGTAGTGACCATGCGCCAGGTCATGTTGCCCTGTGAAATAGCAGGCGTGGCCAATGCAGCGGCGGTTGAGCCGATGCCCGCAACACCAGCGGTTTTGATGAAAGAACGGCGATCCATATACAGTCTCCCTTTGTGTGCAAATCCGAAAGTCGAATAACCGCAAAGACCACGGACCTTTGCGGTATCATCCGACGGATTCAGTGGTTTACGGTACAACCTCAGACGAAATTGTCCATCCAGATGAAGAATTCCAGCCTAAAAGTCACGGTAGAAAAGACGCTGCAATGGTTTCGGACGGTCACGTCAGAGAGAATTGGGCTGAACAAGACAGCATCGAAATCCGTCGCGGCATGATTATTCTCCCCGCGTCTTTGCGATTCCCCGTCGGTAAATCGCAAAGACGCGGGGGGCATCCTCGACCATATGGCTCATGTCGCCCGCGATCAGCGATTGCATCGCAAGGCCTTGAATCATGCCGATGAACAGCGTCGCTGCTGCCTCGCTGTCCAGATCGGCGTGTAATTCGCCATTCTCTTTTCCAGCCTCGATAAGGCCATGCAGCCGGATCGCGTACTGTTTCAGCATCTCGCGGGCCAAGCGCTTGGCAGGCGTCGCCTTGGCCCCTTGCAACTCGCCGAACATCATCCGCGGTGCGCCGGGATGCTCGGACACGAAGTCCACATGCGCCTGAAACATTGCTTGCATCGCTTCAAGCGGCGAGTCGACCCCCTGGGCGGCATTTTCGATGCGCGCCATAAGGCACTCAACCACCCACTTCATGACCGCGTGCCAGATCGCCTCCTTGTTCGGGAAATGCCGAAAGAGCGCGCCCTGCGTCAGGTTCATATGCTTGGCGATTTCTGAGGTCGTGATGGAATCGGGATTGGTCCTGCCGGCCAGATCGACCACCGCCTTGACGGTGACGTTGCGCCGCTCTTCTGCAGGAAGATTCTTCGGTCGGTTTGTATTCATTAAGTTATCTCCGTTTGCCGGGCTACGATAGTGACCCATCTCCTGAGTTGATTGATGCCCGTGACGATGCGAAAGCGGCCAAGACAGCCGGGAAAAGCGCGCCGAAGGCGGGTATTGCCGCGCCTAGGGCCATGACTTTCAGGTGTCGCGCAGGCGCGGTGTCAAAATCTGGAACAAAGTGCCGTTCATTTCATTACGCATGGGGCTCACCTTTCCTGGCTTTTGGAATCTGCGCCTGCGCTTTCTCGGGCGTTGCCTGCGCCAGTCCCAGATCACCCAAAATCGCGTAAAAGGCTGGCAGGACCACCAGCACCAGCACGGTCGAGGACAACAGGCCGAAGGTGACCGAGATCACCAGCGGTTTGAGGGTCTGGGCCTGGGTGCTGCGCTCCAGCAAAAGCGGCACGAGGCCCATCAGGGTGGTCGAGACCGACATCAGAATTGGCCGCAATCGTTCGCGACTGGCCAGCCCTGCGGCACGAGCCATATCCATCCCCTCGCTCGCGTGCCGCTTGATGACCTGCACCAGCAGGATGGAGTTGTTGACGACAATGCCCGCGAGTGACGCCGCCCCGATCAGCGAGGGCATCGAGATGTTGTAGCCCATGATCAGATGGCCCAGAATGACCCCGACGAAGGCCAGCGGGATCGCCAGCATCACGATCACAGGCTCGATATAGCTGCGGAACTGGAACGACAGGACAACATAGACGCCCACCAGCCCGATCAGGAAACCGCGCAGGATCGAGGCGACCGTTTCAGCCGAATTCGCACTCTGCCCTTCAATCTCAAAGCTCAGGCCCGGCGTCGCGGCGACAAGCTCGGGCAGGAATCCGTTCGCAAGTTTGGCCACGATCGCGTCGGCATTGCCGATACGGGTGTCGACATCGGCCTGCACGGTCACTGTGCGCTGCCCGTTAACATGGGTGATGCCGGACCACCCCCGCGCCTCGTCAATGTGCGCCACGGTCGACAGCGGCACCGGGTTGCCGTCTGGCAGGGTGATCGTGAAATCGCGCAGGTCATCGCGCGAATCGCGGTCCTCGTCGGCTTGCTCAAGCTCGATTTCATGCGCGATGTCGCCGGTCTGGACCGTGGTGATGACCCGGCCCAGAAATGCCGCGCCAAGCTGGTCTGCCACGTCGCGCGCGGTCAGTCCCAATGTACTCGCACCCTCGGCAAGACGCAGGCGCAGCTCGGGCTTTCCGGGCCACAGATTGTGGGTTGCGTTGAAAACACCGGCATAGGTTTCGGCCTCGGCCTGAAGCGCATCGGCAGTCTGCGCCAGAACGTCCAGATCCGGCCCGGACAAGCGGATTTCGATGGCGATCCCCTGCGGGCCGATGCTGGGCTCGGTTAACAGGATCGCCAGCGCGCCTGGCACCGCGCCAAACTCGTCGCGCCAACGGGTAACGATCTCGTCCAGCGTCACAGTGCGGATTTCGGCACCCAGAAGATCCGCGCTGATCGTCGCGACATGCGGGCCGGATTCGCCCGCAGTGGCGTTATGGTTAAAGCGCAACTGCACGGATTTCACCAGCGCCGCGCCATCCGGCTGGTTCGGCATAACGGCGGCACTGACGCGCCCGAGCGCCGCAATCACGCGATCCGCGACCTCGCTCGTGCGGGTCAGCGGCGTGCCCTGCGGCATCAGAATACGCGCCTCCAGAACGTCACCGTCCATGGCCGGGATCGCCTCGCGCTTGAGGTAACCGCCGCCCATCAGCCCAACGGTGATGATCAGCGCCGCGATGGTCAATCCGGTGACCAGATAGCGCCACGCGATGGCCCCATCTACCAGCGCGCCGATCCGATCCTCGCGAAATCGCTCGAACTTGCGGTCAAAGCCGGCGCGAAACCGCGAAGGCGGCTTGTCCGCGCCTTTCAGGCCGTGGCTCAGGTGATGCGGCAAAACCCACATCGCCTCTACCAGACTGGCAGCAAGGGCAGCGATCAGCACCAGCGGCACGACTTCCAGCACCGCGCCCAATTCCCCGACCAAAAAGGCCAGCGGGCCGAAAACCGCGATGGTTGTGGCAAAGGACGACAGAACCCCCGGCAGGACGGCCAAGGTGCCCTGCACCGCAGCGTCCAGCCGCGACGCGCCCTGCGCAGAGGCCTCGGCGATGGCATCGGTGATGACGATGGAATCGTCCATCACGATCCCGATAGCCATCAACAGCGCCACCAACGTCATCATGTTCAGTGACAGCCCCAGCAAGGCCATCGCTGCGAAAGCCCCCAGAAACGCCACAGGCAGGCCCATTGCTGCCCAGATCGCGAAACCCGGGCGAAAGAACAGGCTCATCACCCCAATGACCAGAACCAGCCCCAGCGCGCCATTTTCAACCAGCATGACCAGCCGATCGCGCACGATGCTGGTCATGTCCTTGACGATTTCCAGCCGCAACGCATCCGGCACCATGTCCCGTTCGACCGTGACCAGATCCTCAACCTGGTCGAACACTTCCAGCGCGTCGGCGCTCAGCGACTTGTCCACTTGCAAAAAAACAGCGCGCTGACCGTCCAGAAACGCGCGCTCTTCCTCGGGCGCATAGCTCTCGGAGATGGTTGCGATCTGGCCCAGCGTCAGTTCCGCGCCATTGGGCTTCGACATCACGACCAGACCGGCCAGCGCGCGCGCATTGCGGCGTTCGTCGGCAAAGCGCAGGCTGATCTCACTTTCGTCAGTTTCCAGACTGCCCAGCGGACGGTCCAGGCTCTGCGCGCCGATCTGACCGGCAAGCGCCGCGATGGTCAGGCCGTGCTGCTCCATCACTGCGCGGGGTACGGTGATGCGGAATTGCCGCGTACCGAACCCCGAAAGCGTGACCTTCGCCACCCCCGGCAGGGCCGACAGCCTGTCCTGCAAGCCAGCAGCGTAGCGTTCCAGATGCGCGGCCGGCAGATCACCCGCCACCGCGACCGAAGTGACGTTATCAGTGCGGTGCAACTCGCGCACGATGGCCGGGTCGGCACCATCAGGGAAATCATCGATCGCCGTAACCTCGGTGCGCAGATCATTGACGAAACGGGCATTATCGCCGCTGGGGTCCATGACCGCGACCGCCCGGGCGATACTGCCTTGCGCGGTGCAGGTCAGTTCGTTCAACCCTTCGACGCTTTCGACCGCATCCCAGATACGTCGACATATGGCGTCTTCGACCTCCTCAGCCGAGGCACCACGATATTCAACGCTGATTTCCGCCTCCACCGGCCTGAAATCGGGAAAGGTCTCGCGCTTGAGCGTGGGCGCAGCCATCACCCCCACCGCGAGGATCAAAACAAGCAGCAGATTGGCTGCGGTAGGATGCGCGGTGAACCAGCGGATCATTCTTCGCCCTCCGCCGGGATCACGATCATGCCCGGAATCGCAGGCACCAGATCATCGAGAATGACCTCTTCGCCCGGAGCAAGGCCCGCTGCGAGGATGGCTTGTCCCCTCTGCCGCCAGACGACCGAAACCTTGCGTAACTCAAGACGACCTTCGGCCCCCCGAAGGTAGACAAGATCACCCTCGTGAACCGCGCTGTCGGGAATGGTCACGTTTGTCGATATCGCCGGGCCGGTCAGGACAAGCTCGACATACATGTTCGGGATCAGCGGTATCCGCATGGGCGGATTGACACCGGCGTATGGGGCATCCACAAGAATGACCGCCGGGACCGAACGCGCCTGCGGATCAAGCGCGCTTTCCACGCGCACCAGCCGTCCCTGCCACGTTTGCGCCGGGTCCGATACCAGGCGTATTTCGGCGGACACCTTGGCCAGCCGTTCGGACAGATCCGCGAAAGCATGCAGATCGCCATCCCCGCCCAGCAACCTTCGGAAAGACGAAATGGGGATCTGCGCCGTAATCTCGGCCTGACCGATGTCGTCGGCGCTCACAAGCGGCTGGCCGGTTGCGACAAACTGATGCCGTTCGACATGCACGGACCCGATCCGCATGTCGAACGGGGCCACGATATCGGTCTTTTCCAGATCCCGCTTTGCGCGGGCCAATACCGTGTTCGTGCGCGTCGTCTGGGCGTCAAGCCGGGCACGACGACTGGGAACCACGCCAAGCGTATTTTGCAATTCCTGAACGCTGCGACGTACCTGCAAGGTCGCGCGCTCTTGCCCGTCGAGCGCGGCCTGCGAACTGACGCCGCGCTCGACAAGATCCCGGACCCGTTCCAATTCGGTCTCTGCCAGTTTCAGCCGGTCCTGCTCCAACACCAGAAGCCGACCTGTATTGGCCTCATCGATGTCCAACTGCGCGATATCAGCCTGAAGCACCGCCAGATCCGCATTGGCCTGTGCCACCGCCAGCTCATAGGCCGTCGGGTCGATCTGCAACACGCGTGTGCCCTTGAGGATCACGTTCCCGATCTCGAGCTGTGGATGACGCCATACAATGGCCCCCGAGACCTCCGAAACCGCCTCCCAGCTTCGCGCAGCCCGAACATTGCCATATCCGCGCACGACAGTGCGAACCGGCGCTGCCTCGGTCGTGATCAGCCGCGCGACGACGCTGCGTTCTGCCGTATGTATCCGCGCAGGAGGCTCGGCGGTCGAGATCAGCCAGACAGCCACGCCGATACCCAGCGCGATGGGCGGAAGCAAACGCAACCCACGAGGAATTTTCAATGCAGTCTCCTTCCGCGCCCTAAGATAGTAATTGCTTACTAGCATATGACCACGCTTTGCAATACCGTCAATGCGCATGGCCTGAATGTCCGACACTTGCTTGATCCGGCAATTGAAATACGATCACAAACTCATCGCACTCCCGCTGATCTCGCGCCGCGATGGCGACAATTTACGGCAAACGCATGTGGGCGCCCCCTTCTGGCCTGAGCAGCCGGTCGCGCAATTCTAGCACCGCGCACGGTCGTGCATCAGTGTCCCGAATAATGACACAGTCGGTCAACAGACTTGCTCGCATGACAAATCACTGGCAACCTGAGACAAATAGCATTTCACTTGCGGAATATCGGTCTAAACGATTTCCGGCCCAAACTGGAATTTTGGATCCGAACGGAGATACAAATGTACAAACACGTCCTGATTGCGACCGATGGCTCCGAGCTTGCCCGAAAGGGTCTCGACCATGGCCTGGCACTTGCCAAGCAACTCGACGCAAAAGTTACGGTCCTGACCGTCACGGAGTCCCTGCGTCCCGAGGTCGTGCGCGCGGCGCGACTGGCCGGCGTCGACAATGCTGCCACGCGCTACGATCAACAGATCGACGATATCATGAAGGAACGCTTTGCACTCATCGAACAGCACGCAGGCAAATTTGAAATCAAGGTCGAACTGACACACGAGATAGATGACGCGCCAGCCGAAGCCATCGTCAGATTTGCCAAGCTCAGAGACTGTGATCTTATCGTAATGTCCTCACACGGGCGACGCGGTGTCCAGAAGATGTTGCTTGGAAGCCAGACATCTGAAGTGCTGGTCAAGACATCCATACCTGTGCTCGTCATTCGGTAAAATATCCACCAATCAGGCGTCTGCAACCGCACTGTCATCTCGCTGCGGTGAATGGCGCCTGCGTGGGTTCATCCCGCTACCTCCTGCCCCGCTCGGGCCTGAAGGTTTAGCGAAACGCAGCGCGACATACGAGCGTTGCACCTTATTGCCCTGTCAATGTCCCCGGATCATTCCAAGTCGACGCCAACACTGCCGAAACGGGTTTCGGCCCATTTGGAAAAGCGCAGGACCGGATAGCAATAGACAAAGTAGAAGACCGCGATCAGGCTGTAGATGAACATGATGTCGCCGGGCATGCGCATGATCGCCACTTCCCCCTGACGGGTCAGCTCGGCGATGCCGATCACCGACAGCACCGCTGTGCTCTTGATCACGATCACATAGACGCTGGCCATTGGCGGAATCGTCATCTTCAGAGCCTGCGGCAGGATGACGTATCGGTAGGCCTGCGCCTTGCTCATGCCGACCGAGCGAGAGGCCTCGGTCTGGCCCGTTGGCACGGCAAAAATGGCCGAGGCGACGATTTCTGTCACATAACTGGAGGTATAAAGCGAGAGTGAGACCACAGCCGCAGTAAAGCTGTCGAACTTCAACCACTCGACGTCCAGCGCCGGCAAGACAAAATAGATGATGTAGAGCTGGACCAGATACGGCGAGCCACGCAGGATATGCAGGTATCCGTTGATGATCTTCTCCAGCGGGCGGATCTGCAACGTCTTGAATATGCCAAGGGTGAACCCCAGCGTCGAGCCGAAGAAAATCGCGATGATCGACACCATGAAGGTCGTCCACAGCCCTTGCAGCAGGAAGGGCCACAGCTGGTCGATGATCGCCCACTTGTTTGCAAACCACTCCATGCGGTGCCCCCTATCTTTTCTGCCAGGCGGAACCGCCCAGCTTGCGTTGGACCACGCCGGAAATGACCAGCATCATGGCATAGATCACCAGATAACAAACAGCGGTCGTCACATAGGTTTCCGTTGCGATGACGGTTTCCGAATACATTCTCAGGCCGGCCCCCATCAGCTCGAACACGGCGATGATGCTGAGAAGGGATGTATCCTTGATCAGGATCGCCGTCTGGCCCAGCAAAGGGGGCACGACGTTGGCGACCGCCTGTGGAAGGACCACATTGGTCATGGTCTGCTTCTTGCTCATGCCCACGGACAGCCCGCCCTCAATCTGACCACGCTCGACCGATTCAAGGCCCGCGCGGATGATTTCCCCCATGTAGGGCGTGGTGTGGATGGTCAGTGCGATTATGCCGGTTTGCGCTTCATCCAAAAAGTTCCCGAAGGGCAGGATGGATGGCAACCCGTAGTAGATCAGGTAGATCTGTATCAGCAACGGCGTCGAGCGTATCGCCTGAATGTAACCCGCAACAGGGCGCCAGATAAACGGATTGCTGGATCTGCGCGCCAAGGCGATAAAGATGCCGAAGATCAGCGACAGGATCAGGCAAATTGTTGAAATCCAGATTGTATTGAAAGCGCCCTGCGCAAAGACTTGCCAATATTGCCAGACAATCCGAAAGTTAAAGATACTTTGGAGCCATTCCATCAGCATATCCGGTTAATTGTATTGTGGTGATTTGCGAGCGTGCAATTTGAAACACGGCGGCGAGGACGCCGCCGTGTCGTGGATTAAATCAGCAGGATCTTACTTGTGATCCGCTTCCCATGCGGTGGAGTTCCACCAGTAGTCCAGCTTCTCCTGCAGGCGCTCGTCGGCGCGGATCAGGCCCATATAGTTGTTCAGGGCCATCAGAAGATGCATGGAATCGGGGCGCACGGCAAAGCCCAGCGGTTCACGGCTGATTTCACCTTCAAGCATCTTGATGGTGTCGATGGACGACATGAAACCGGCGATCGTCGCCTTGTCGGATACCCCACCGTCAATACGACCCGAAACCAGCGCCTGAACAGTCTGCGCTGTGCCGCCTGCAAATTCCTTCAGTTCGGCATTCGAGATTTTTGTACGGGCAATGTCGGACCAGGATGAGGCCTGCGTTGCACCGACGGACAAGCCTTCGACATTCAGGTCCTGCCACTTGGTATAGCTCGAGTCCTTGGACGCAAAAGCGATGGTTTCAGAATAGAATACCGGCTCGGTAAAGACGACCTGCATGCTGCGCTTGGCTGTCGGGGTCATGTCCGCGGCGATGAAATCGGCCTTGCCGGACAGCAGCGATGGGATAAGGCCTTTCCAGTCATAGTCCTGCACGACCAGCTCCACGCCCATGTCGTCAGCCATCAATTGCGCCAGATCAACGGCCAGACCGGTCCGCTCGCCGTCTTTGTTGATAAAGCTGACGGGGGGGCCTTGGGTCTGAACGGCAATGGTCATCTGTCCGGTTCTGACGATTTTCTCCATCGTGGTTTCGGCGAATGATGCCGTCGCCGACAATGCCAGCCAGGCACTGCTGGTGACCGCCACTGCGAGTTTGGTAAATTTCATTGATTTTTCCTCCTTGGTTATTGGTCTTTTGTCGTTATTTTCTGCTACAGGATCTGTCGCAGGAAATCCTTTGCACGTTCTGATTGAGGATTGTCGAAGAACGCGTCGGGGGTATTTTCCTCGACGATGGCTCCGGCGTCCATGAATATCATGCGGTCTGCAGCTTCGCGTGCAAAGCCCATTTCGTGCGTTACAACCGCCATTGTCATGCCATCCGCCGCAAGACCATGCATCAACTCCAGCACGCCGCCAACGGTTTCGGGATCCAGCGCGGATGTGGCCTCATCAAACAGCATGACCTTGGGATTCATCGCCAAAGACCTCGCAATCGCGACACGTTGCTGCTGTCCGCCCGACAACATCGTAGGATAGTTCCCGCCAAGTTCCGGGATACCGACCTTTTTCAACAGATCATTGGCGATCTCTTCGGCCTCTGCGCGGCTGCGTTTCAGCACCACTGTCTGTGGTAACACGATGTTTTCCAACGCAGTCTTGTGCTGGTAGAGATTGAAATTCTGGAAAACCATGCCGACTTGCGTACGCAGAAGGTTCAGATTGGTCTTCTTGTCGGTCAGGCTGACCCCGTCGATAAAGATCGAGCCGCTGTCGATGTCCTGAAGCCCGTTCAATGACCGCAGCAGCGTCGACTTCCCCGATCCCGAAGGGCCAATGATCACAACGACCTCGCCGCGGTCGATCTGGTTGGTCACATTATCCAACGCGCGGATCGGGTCCGGCCGGGATTTCAGGTGATAAGTTTTGCACACCTTGTCGATCTTTATCATAACGTCTTTCATACCGTCTTCCGTTCTGGTCCTGGCAGCGTTCCGCTGAAGCAAAATTCTACCGGCCCGGTCAGCACGGCTGAATTGTCACTCAGAATTTCTATGTCAACCGAGCCTGCGGACATCTCGACGGTGACACGGTTCCTGTCGGTCAGCCCGCGCAACTGAGCGGCCCGCACTGCGACACAGGCGCCACTGCCGCAGGCGCGCGTCAATAGTCCCGGACGCTCGTAGACGGTCGATCGGATAAGGTCGTCGCGCACAACCTGCGCTACCCCCACATTGACCTGGTTGGGGAATATCGGGTCGGTCTGGATTTCAGGTGCAAGGGACGTCATGTCGACAGTATTGAGGTCATCGACAAAATAGACAACATGCGGATTGCCGATATTCAGCGCAATCCCGTCTGACAGCGGGCCGTTTCCTACAGCCAGATGCAATGTGTCGGTGGGGCGGGCCAGTGGAATGCTGTCCCATTCGGTCGTGATCCGGCCCATTTCGACGCCTACGATCTTGTGCCCCACGCGCTGGCAGCGCAGCGGCCCGACAACCGTCTCCAGAATGATCTCGTCCTGCCCCGTCTCCTCCAGCATCAACCAGGCAAAACAGCGCGTGGCATTTCCACATGCCTCGGCGTCTTTTCCATCAATGTTGATGATCCGCATAAAGGCATAGGCACCCGCATCAGCCCCCTGCCCGGTCGGAGGCTGGACAATCAAAAGCTGATCGGCACCAACCCCGGTTTGGGGGTTGCAGATGTGAGCGGTCTCATCGGGGTTGGGGAAATAGGCCGTCTCGCGGCCATCCACGATCACAAAGTGGTTTTCCAACCCCTGCATCTTGATGAATGGCCTACCCCGTTCAGGAGCAAGCTCGGCCCAGTTTCTTATTGACAGAATGTCCGTCCCCCGTCTGGTCTTTCTGGCCGCGCTCTGGCCCATCTTGCGAGTCCCAACGTGAGCTGGGCACTCGTGCGACTCGTTCGATGGTCGCATTTTGCGTATTTGCAGCGTAGCTTCTCGCATTCCGCAAGAGCAAGCATATACAGCGCATCCGAAAATCACCAACAGTTTCGGAACAACCCGCTATTGCCTGCCGGGCCTTTACCAAGGAAGGGAGGCTGTCAGATGAATATGGGCCAGTCTCTGCAAGGACAGTAAAGCTGTCCCTTATGCTGCGGCTGGTTCTCCCTTCTTGTCATAGCTTGTGAAACGATCCCGCGGCCTGTCACGGGGTGAACCTGATCGAGCGCAGCTCGGGGTGCTCCTGTGACGACTGGCATTTTCTCACCTTCCACGATGATCGACCTTTCGGGTGAAAGAGGAGTGGGCCAAAGGCCGGGTCGAGGAATGGAAGATGTCCACGCTGGGCCAGCGGAATTGCAAACCCTCTATTTCAAAGGCGATCACTTTCCAACTGTGAGCGGAGAGCTATATCATCGCAAACCAATGAATAAGAGAAGGAGTGCCCGTTATGAGCTGGAGCCCATGCCCTGATCCCATCCTCGGAGACAGAGACGGCGTGAACGCTGTCGAAACCCTGATCGTGCCGCGTGCCGTCGATCTGGGCGAGATGGAAGTCCGCCGCGCCCTGCCCTCCACCAAGCGCCAAATGGTCGGCCCGTTCATCTTCTTCGACCAGATGGGACCGGCAGAGTTCCTGACCGATCAGGGCGTCGACGTGCGCCCGCATCCGCACATTAACCTCGCCACGCTGACCTATCTGTTCGAGGGCGAAATCCTGCACCGGGATTCACTCGGGACCCAGCAGACCATCCGCCCGGGAGCAACCAACTGGATGAAGGCCGGTCAAGGCATTGTCCATTCCGAGCGCACCTCTGAAGGCAGGAAGAAAAACGGTCAGCGGCTCTTTGGCATCCAGACCTGGGTGGCACTACCAGAAGCCCAGGAGGAATCCGCGCCTGAATTCATTCACTACGGATCGGGCGATCTGCCGGTGTTCGATGCTGACGGGATCAAAGCGCGCATCATCGCCGGAGAGGCGTTCGGCAGTAAATCCGCCCTCAGAACAGCCTCGGAAACCCTGTACGGCGATGTCGAATTGCAGGCCGGCTGCCAGATACCCATCGACGCTACCTATGAGGAACGCGCGCTCTATACGATTTCCGGCGAAATCGAGATCGCTGGAGATCGCTTTGAAAAGGGCCAGCTTCTGATCCTGCGACCGGGCGACGCCATCACCGTCAAGGCCAATTCAACCGCACGGTTCATGATCTTTGGCGGCGCGCCGATGGAAGGGCCGCGCTATATCTGGTGGAATTTCGTGTCGTCGCGCCCCGAACGGATCGAGGCCGCGAAAGAGGAATGGGCCAAAGGCCGGTTCGACACCGTGCCGGGCGATGAGGCGGATTTTATCCCCCTGCCCGAAAATCAGGGCAAATCGCGCCGCGCCACCGGCCGCACCACCGATCCCTGAGAACTGGCTGCTTGCGGGAAAGCACGCCTTGCGTTCATCCGCCCGGCATCGACGAGCGGCGGCACATCAGCCGCCGTCGGCCGTAAGTCCAGTGCTTTCAATCCCGGAAATCGCGCAGGCTTCGTCGTTGTCGGACGTGTCTCCGGTGATCCCGACCGCACCCAGAATTTCGCCATCGTGCTTGATCAGAACTCCGCCTGCCACCGGCACAAGAGAGCCACCCGCCAAGGCATTCATCGACTGGATAAAGAAAGGTTCGACCTGTGCGCGTTTGAACAAGGCTCTGGACCCCAGGCCCATTGCGATCGCTCCTCGTGCTTTGCCCTGTGCAATTTCAGGCCTGAGGTTGCTGGTTCCATCCTCGCGGGCGAGCGCCATCAAATAGCCGCCGCTGTCCAGGACGGCCACCGTCAATGGCTTCAATCCATTGGTTTTGCGCCATTCCAGACAATGGCCAATCAGGGCTTGTGCCAGTTCAAGGTCAAGTTTCACCAGAGATGCTCCTTCAATAAAGCGCCAATATGCATGAAAGCATGGCGCTCGGTCATGTTGCTATAACGGCTTGCGCGTTGATCAACGTTTCAATCTGATCGCTATCATAGCCCGCTTCGCCAAGCACGTCCCGACTGTGCTGCCCCAATAGCGGGGCCGCGTGATTGATGCTGGCAGGGGTGCGGCTGAATTTCACCGGGTGGCCGATCGTTTCGATTTTACCGGCTTTGGGGTGATCCACCTCGACGACCATCTCGCGCGCCCGCGCCTGAGGGTCGGCATGCATCTGCAGGATATCATTGACCGGCCCGGCCGGCAGCTTTGCCTTTTCCATCTTGGCAAGCCAATTCGCCGTCGTGTCCCGGCTCATGTATCCATCCAGGACGGCCACCAGTTCTGGCAGGTTTCGAATGCGTTCAAGGTTGGATGAGAACAACGGATCGTCGTTCAGTTCCGGGGCCGCGATGACTTCGAGAAACCTTAGCCAGTTGCTCTGATTTGCGGCGCCGACATTTATCCAGCCGTCGCTGGTCTGAAAAGATTGATAAGGCGCGTTCAGCGGGTGGGCAGAGCCAAGTGGCTCCGGCTTGTCGCCCGTGGCAAATGCAATGGCGGATTGCCAGTAGGTCTGCACGATTGCCGCCTCGAACAAGGAAGTGTCGATCTTTTGGCCCAAGCCGGTTTTCAGCATGTTGGCATAGGCCGCAGAGATGCCCATCGCGGCCAGAATCCCGGCATTGATGTCGGAAATGGGGGCGGCCACCTTGACCGGCGGGCGTCCCGGCCCCTCGCCGGTGATCGACATGAGCCCGGACATGCCTTGTGCGATCAGATCAAAACCACCGCGCTCGGCATAGGGGCCGGTGCGTCCAAAGCCTGAAATCTCGCAATAGATCAGGCGGGGGTTCAATTTGGCCAGTTCCTCGTATCCCAGGCCAAGCCGCTCCATCGCGCCCGTGCGGTAGTTCTCGATCACCACATCTGCTTCCATCAGCAGCCTGTGCAGGACCTCGACCGCAGCCGGGTCTTTGAGATTGAGTGCGATGCCGCGCTTGTTGCGATTCATCATCATGTAGGCGGCAGATTCGCCGTTGATCTCGGGCGGGACAAAGCGACGGCTGTCATCGCCGGTCGGTTTTTCGACCTTGATGACATCAGCCCCCATATCTGCAAGCATGAGCCCGCAGACCGGGCCGGCCATGATATGGGCCAGTTCGATGACCCGCATTCCCTGCAAGGGACCAGTGGAGGATTTCATTTGCCGCTCCATTCGGGTTTCTGCTTGGCAAGGAAAGCTTCCATGCCGATGCGGAAATCGTCGCTCATGTAGCACATGGCGATCAGATCGGAATCCTCGACCTTGGTGGCAGAGCGGGTGCGCCGCATGGCTTCCTTGGTGGCGCGCAAGGTCAGAGGTGCCATTGAACCCACCAGGGCCGCCAGTTCTGCCGCACGGGTCATCAGGCTTTGTTCATCAGCCAGGACTTCACTGACCAGCCCGGTTGCCAGCGCCTCTTCGGCCCCTATCAGTCTGGCGGTAAAGATCAGTTCACGCACCCGTCCCGCGCCGATCAGGTCGGACAATCTGGCAAGATTCGCCGCCGCCAGACAATTTCCCAGCGTCCGCGCGATGGGAAAGCCGAATTTCAGACTGGAGGACGCGATCCGAAGGTCACAGGCCGCCGCAATAGCCCCGCCCCCACCGGTGCAGGCGCCATTGATCGCGGCAATGGTTGGCAGGGGGCACCGTTCGACGGCTTCCAAGACGGCATCGATCCGGCTTTCGTAGGCTAGAGCGTCCTGTTCGGTCTCAAACACGCGAAACTGTTTCATGTCGGTGCCTGCCGCGAACGCCTTGCCGCCCGCCCCCGATATCACGACCGCCCGTACCGATCTGTCGGTCGGCACCTCACTGCACAGAACTGCAAGGCGTTCGTACATCCCAAATGTCATCGCATTGCGCGTGAGTGGACGGTTGAACGTGATCCACAAGGTGCCATCGCGCAACTCGTCGATGATTTCGGGCGCATCGGGTGTCATCTGTAAAAATACTCCACAAGGAACATCGGAATGAACGGAACATAGGTGCAAAGCATCAGCACCGCCAGAAGAACGCCAACAAACCAGATATTGACCTTGGACACTTCCCAGATGTTGGCGCGCGCGACCGAACATGCGGTAATCAATACAGAGGCGACCGGGGGCGTTTGCTGTCCGATTGCCAGGTTCAGGGTCACCACCAGCCCGAAATGCACCGGATCAATGCCCGCGGCCGTGATCAAAGGGATGACAATTGGGATCACCAGAATGATCGCGGCGGCAGAGTGCAGGAAAAACCCGACAATCAGGAAAAAGAAGTTCAGGATCAGCAGAATGGCCCATTGCTGGCTGGTGATCGACAGGATGCCTTCGGCCAGTTGCTGCGGAATCTGCGCCCGCGTCAGGAAACCGCCCATCAGAACAGAGGCCGCAACCAGCAGCATGACAACCGCTGTCTGAATGCCGCCATCCAGCATGGCGCGACGCAGGTGGGCCAGATTGAGGTTCCGATACCAGGCGGAAACAACGAGCGAGGCGATCACCGCCAGACCGGCGGCCTCGGTCGCGGTCACATAGCCGCCAAAGATGCCGCCAAGAATGATGACCGGCAGCGTGAAGGCAGGCAACGCATCAACAAAGGTTTCGCGGACGCGAGGCAGGTTGAATGCGGCTTCTGTCGGAAAGTTGTAGCGTTTGGCAAAGAGGTACGCGACGCCCATCAGCCCGGCTGCTCCCACCAGCCCCGGCACCACACCCGCGACGAACAACTGCTCGACCGATGTATTGGCCGAAGCCGCATAAAGGATCATCGGAATCGACGGCGGAATGATGATCGCCAGAGAGGCCGAGGACGACGTGACGGCAGCAGAGAATTCCTTGCTGTAGCCACGCTTTTTCATCTGGGGAATGAGGATCGAGCCCATCGCGGCAACATCGGCCACCGCAGACCCGGAAATCTCGGCGAAGAACAATGACACACCGATATTCACCATCGCCAGACCGCCGCGAATGAAACCGATGATCGACGTGACGAAATTGATCAGGCGATCCGTAATGCCCCCTGCGTTCATGATGGCACCGGCCAGAACAAACATCGGGATTGCGATAAGTGAGAATTTGGTGGAGCCGTCGTACATATCGAGCGCGATGGTAACGAGGCTACCTGTGCCTTCGGTGAACAGCAGGCCCAGAACTCCGCACATGGCCAGCGCCACGGCGATGGGAATGTTGATGCAGATCATCAATAGCAAGGCAACGAAGATAAGAGCGATCAGCATCAGGTACGGTCCTTGTTTTTTTCGAGCTCGGCTTCGACATCTTCATCAATCTCTGCATGTTCCAGTGAAATGCCCGCAGCCGTCAGTTTCAGATAGCCGGGCAGGCTCAGAAGCTGGCAGAGAATGAAAAGGATTGCGCCTATCGGGATCACCGACTGGGTAAATTGCACCGGCACCCAGTTCAGCGAGATGAGCACGTCGCCTTGCAGCACTTCGAGCACCTGAAGCCCGGCTCGGGCCATCAGGACAAAGAAGATCAGCACGATCGCTTCGCCGACCAACAGCGCCGCGATACGAAATTTGTAAGGCAGGGTGAGCAGAACCGTATCAAAACCGATATGACGACGGTGCAATGCGGCAAGCGCGGAACCGTAATAGGTGATCCAAGCGAGCATTATCGCCGCAACTTCGTCGTACCAGGAGAAGCTTTGCCCCATGAGGCGCGCAATGACGGCCATTGCAACGGTCAGCGTCAGAAGCACCATCAGGCTGATGGTGATGGTTTCGAGGATCGAACTCAGAACACGATTGATACGCGACAGATTGGGGTAGGCAGCATGCTGCATATGGGACCTGTATTTTCGGTAAAGCTATGCGAGAAGCCGACGCCGCTGAGGGAAACCGGGAGCAGCAGCCTTCGATCATGAATGCGTGGGAATAGGCAGCGGGCACTCCCCGCTGCCTCAGGGCTGTTTAGTCGGCACTTCCAAGTCCGAGAACGGTGTCGATCATCTCTTGACCCCCGTCCACTTCATCCGCGAATTCCTTGTAGATCGGCGCGGAAGCCTCGATGAATGCGGCCTTGTCTGCCGTGTTCACTTCTACACCGGCATCCTTGATGACTTTCAACAGGCTTGCCTCCAGCTCTGCTGCTTTTTCATAGGTAAAGTCCTGCGTCTGGTTGGCGCAGTCGGTCAATTCCGCCTGGATGTCCTCGGGCAGTGCGCCGAAATGCTTCTTGGATGCCAGAATGTAGCCCGGAGTATAGACGTGCCCGGTGATCGAAAGATACTTCTGAACTTCCTGGAACTTGGCCGAAGCGATTTGTGCATACGGGTTTTCCTGGCCGTCGATCACACCAGTCTGCAGTGCCGTGAACACATCCGAAAACGCCATTGGTGTCGGGTTTGCGCCATATTCCTGGAACATCTTCAACCGCCAGACACCATTCGGTGTTCTCAGCTTGATACCTTGCAAGTCAGCCGGGACATTGATCGGACGGACGTTGTTGGTGATGTGACGAAAGCCGTTCTCTGCAAGCCCGACGATGTGATAGCCCTTGGCTTCGGCAGCCCCCTGAAACGTGTCCATCATGGCATCTTGTACCCGGCGCATGTGGTCACGGTCCGAAATGATATACGGCATCTCGAAGATACCGAACACATCGTCAACAGAGGACATCACCGAGGATGGCAGAGCAAAGTCGACCTGGCCAAGTTTCAGCTTTTGCAAAAGCTCCTTGTCCTTGCCCAGCTGCGACGAGCCGAAAGTCTGGACTTCGACCTTGTCGCCCAAAGCGGTATTCGAGCATTCAGCGAAAAAATCCGCGGTCGCCTCGAACAACGAACCGGGCGCGCCGACATGGCCGAACTTCATGGTGGTCTCTGCCGCAGACACGGCTGATGCCATCCCCATAACGGCGGTTGCTGCCAATAGTTTTGCTATAGTTTTCATGATTTTCTCCTCCCAGAGCTTAATCTTCTCTTATTCTGGCCCAGCCGTAGCGTGTGGCTGTTCCAACTCGGCAAGCGTTTTCATCGCCGCGCCCACCCCGCCGGCGTTGTGAGGCACATTGGCCCTTTCCAGACCCATCTCGACGCCGGCCAGTGTTGCAACCAGCATCAGATCATTGAAATCGCCCAAGTGTCCGATGCGAAACACCCTGTCCGCCACCTTGGACAGTCCGCTCCCCAAGGAAATATCAAAATGTTCGAGCGTGGAAGCCCTGAATGCATCGGCGCTGTGGCCATCCGGCATGACAGCGGTGGTCAACACGCCGCTTTCCTGACCCTGATTTGCGCAGAGCACCTCCAGCCCCAAGGCCCGGACCGCTGCACGTGTCGCGGCGCCGTGACGTGCATGACGGGCAAATACATTCTCAAGCCCCTCTTCATGCAGCATGTCCACTGCTTCGTTCAAACCGTACAACAGGTTGGTGTTGGGCGTGTAAGGGAAATAACCTGCTTTGTTCGGCCCGACCATCTCTGCCCAATCCCAATAGGAACGTTTCAGTTTAGCGGTCTTGTTGGCCGCCATGGCTTTTGCGCTCGCCGCGTTGAATGACAATCCGGGTGGCAGCATCAGGCCTTTCTGAGAACCCGAAACCGTTACATCCACGCCCCATGCATCATGTTCGTACTCCAGCGAAGCGAGGCCCGAAATCGTGTCCACCATGAAAAGTGCCGGATGACCCGCATTGTCGATGGCTTTGCGTACCGCAGCTATGGGTGAGACGGACCCGGTCGAGGTTTCATTGTGAACGACGCAAATCGCTTTGATTTCATGGCCTTTATCCTCGGAAAGATAGGCCTCTATCTGATCGGGATCGGCACCGCCGCGCCAATCTCCTTCGATGAATTCAGCCTCCAGCCCCAGCTTTTCCGCGAGCTTTTTCCACAATGTCGCAAAATGTCCGGTTTCGAACATCAAGACGCGATCGCCCGGCGACAAGACATTCACCAGGGCCGCCTCCCAGGCGCCGGTGCCCGAAGCGGGATAGATAAAGACGTTTTCCTCTGTCTTGAAGATCGTCTTCAGGCCAGCCAGAGCGCGTAGGCCGACACCGGCAAACTCGGGGCCACGATGATCGATTACCTGCTGCGAGATTGCACGCAGAATCCTGTCAGGGACCGCACTGGGGCCAGGAATCTGCAAAAAATGACGGCCAGCTTTTCTCATGAATCTTTATCCCGTTACTCTCAACAGTACGCCGCCCCGGACCAGTTGGCCGACAGCTATACTCTTTTTGGTTGCTTGAATGTAATTTTGAATTCATAATTTAGTCAACAAGAATTTGTCTGCGATAGCAGCCAGCGGATCGGGCCACGATGTCAAATTTATCCAGAATTCTGGCGAAGCGCGTTCAGGGCGATGTCATGTTCGACAGCTTCTCCCGCGGTCGCTATGCAACCGATGCCTCGTTCTATCAGATGATGCCGCTGGGCGTCATTTCGCCCAAGGGTGAGGACGATATTCGCGCGGCAATCGACACAGCCAGAGAACAGCGGATTCCGATTTTGGCGCGCGGGGGCGGCACCTCGCAGTGCGGCCAGACCGTCAACGAAGCGCTTGTGATTGATAACACCCAGTATTTTAACGAAATCCTCGAACTGGATGTCGAAAACCAAAGATGCGTCGTGCGCCCCGGCATCGTACTTGATGAACTGAACCGAGCGCTCAAGCCACATGGCCTGTGGTTTCCAGTGGATGTCTCGACGGCCTCCCGAGCGACGATTGGGGGCATGGCCGGTAACAATTCCTGCGGCGGCAAATCCCTGCGCTACGGCATGATGCGCGACAATGTTCTGTCCATCGACGCATTTCTGGCCGACGGCACCAAACACCACTTTGGCCCCGGTGATATGGACCAAGGCGCAGAACATGCCGCCTTGGCCCACGACCTGCTGGCTCTGGGGGCGCGTGAGGCTGACGAGATCGGCGCGCGTTTCCCGCGGGTCATGCGGCGGGTCGGCGGCTATAACATTGATGCGCTGGTGCCGGACGCCGCCCCTAACAACCTGGCCCATCTGCTGGTGGGTTCAGAGGGCACCCTCGCCTACTCGACCGCCATCGAGCTGAAGCTTACGCCGCTTTTGTCGGACAAGGTCATGGGCGTCTGTCATTTCCCCACCTTCTATCAGGCGATGGATGCGGCCCAGCATCTGGTCACGTTGCTGCCTCAGAGCGTGGAATTGGTGGATGCGACCATGATCGCCCTGGCGCGTGATATCCCGCTTTTCCGTCAAACCATCGAAGATTTCGTGACCGGAAACCCCGAAGCATTGTTGCTGGTCGAATTCTCCGAAACCGACCCAAGCCAGAACACCCCGAAACTGAAGCAGCTTGACGAAATGATGGGGGATCTGGGCTTTTCCTGGTCCGGGACAGGCAAGAACTGGGGGGGCGTCACGCCAGTGATCGATACCCGGATGCAGACCAACATCGCTGAACTGCGCAAATCCGGCCTTAACATCATGATGTCGATGAAAGAGGACGGCAAACCGGTCTCTTTTGTCGAGGATTGCGCCGTCGAACTGCCCGATCTGGCTGAATATACCGCCGGGTTGACGGAGATATTTGAAAAGAACGGGACCAAGGGCACGTGGTACGCCCACGCCTCTGTTGGCTGCCTGCACGTTCGGCCAGTTCTGAACCTGCGGCTGGACCAGGATGTGCAAACCATGCGGTCCATTGCCGAGGAATGCTTTGATCTGGTTGCCGCCTACAAGGGGTCTCACTCTGGCGAACATGGTGATGGGCTTGTCCGGTCTGAATTTCACACCAAAATGTTCGGCGCGCGCATGGTTGCGTCCTTTAACGAAGTCAAGCAGCGGCTCGACCCCAAGGGGGTTTTCAATCCCGGCAAGATCGTCAATGCGCCGAAAATGGATGATCGCAGCCTGTTTCGCTATGGGCCAGACTATACGGTCCCTGAATTTTCGACACATCTGGACTGGTCGGCCTGGACAGGCAGTGGCGGTGGCTACCAGGGCGCCGTCGAGATGTGCAACAACAACGGCGCCTGCCGCAAGCTGAAGGGCGGCGTCATGTGCCCGTCCTTCCGCGTCACCCGCAAGGAACAGGACCTGACGCGGGGCCGTGCCAACACGCTGCGTCTGGCGATTTCGGGCCAGTTGGGGCCGGATGCCATGGCCTCGGAGCAGATGGCCGAGACGATGAAGCTGTGTGTATCCTGCAAAGGCTGCAAACGCGAATGCCCGACAGGCGTGGACATGGCGCGAATGAAGATCGAGGTCCTGTCGGCGCGCGCCCAAAAGCATGGGATTAGCCTTCATGACAGGCTGGTCGGCTATTTGCCCCGTTATGCGCCTTGGGCCGCGCGGGTGCCTTTCCTCGTGAACCTGCGCAACAGGCTTCCCGGATTGGCAAGGCTGACAGAGCGACTGACTGGCTTCACCGCAACCCGTGATCTCCCGACCTGGAGCAATCGGCCGTTTGCCAACCAGGAGGTCGCGTATCACAGCGCCCCCGAAGTGGTCCTGTTTGCCGACTGCTTCAACCGCTATTTCGAGCCCGAGAACCTGCGCGCCGCTGTCAACGTCCTGGGATCAGCAAACGTGCCGATACATGTGGCCGCCGCGCCGAAGGGTGAGCGCCCGCTGTGCTGTGGGCGAACATTTCTGTCGGCAGGTTTGGTTGACGAGGCTAAAATCGAGGCGCAGCGGCTGGTGGATGCCCTGCTGCCCTACGCCGAAAAAGGGCTGCCGATTGTCGGGCTGGAGCCCAGTTGCCTGCTCACTCTGCGGGACGAAATTCCCGGTCTTCTGCCGGGCAAGGATACCGATCTGTTGGCCCGGCATGCCCGAATGCTGGAGGAATACATCGCCGATCAGGCCGACAATCCCGGCTTTGAGCTTGCGCTGGAATCGCCCGCCTCCAGAATACTGCTGCACGGTCACTGCCATCAAAAGGCGTTAGGCGTCATGTCGAGCATCCAAAAGACGCTTGCCTTACTGCCCGACACCGAGGTCGAGATTGTCGAGACAAGCTGTTGCGGCATGGCGGGTGCCTTTGGCTACGGCGTCGAGACGCACGAGATATCCCGCAAGATGGGAGAGCTTGACCTGCTGCCCGCCGTCCGAGCGGCCGATGCCGGGACGCTGATCGTGACGGATGGCACTTCGTGTCGGCATCAGATATCAGATACCACCCAGCGGACACCGATCCATATTGCGCGACTTCTTGAAATAGCTCTTAAACAATGACCCGAGACACCCAGTGACAGCAAAAGCTTCTGTACATGCAATCGCACGCAAATCGCTCCATCAGGAACTGGTTGGTCGCCTCCAGGTTCTGATCATCAGCGGGGATCTGGCGCCCGGCACCAAAGTCCCGGAAAAAGATCTGTGCGAACGATTCAATGTCTCTCGGACACCACTGAGAGAAGCCCTGAAAGTCCTTGCTTCCGATGGTTTGGTCACACTGGAGCCGAACAGGGGCGCCTGGGTCACGCGCGTGACCGCAGGCGAAGTCGAAGAGGTTTTTCCCGTACTGGGTGCCCTGGAGGCCCTCGCGGGTGAATTGGCCTGCCAGAACATCACCGACGAAGAGATCCGCGCCGTGCGCAAGGTTCATGATGAAATGATCGTCAGCTATGAAAGCGGGGATCTGGATGGATACTTTGACCTCAACCAGAAAATTCACCGCATGATCCTTTTGGCGGCACGAAATGACACTTTGACAACCGCATGTCAGGCACTCTCCATGCGCCTGCAAAGACCCCGTTATCTGGCCAACATGTCGGGAGAACGCTGGTCTGCTGCGGTGCGCGAGCATGAGAAGATCATCAATCTTCTTGAGGCTCGTGACGGCAGGCAACTGGGGGTTACATTGGCCGAACACATGAAGGCCAAACAAAATTCCGTGCTGCGATATATCTTCGCCGAGAAGAGTTCAAAAGCGACGTGATCCCGCGACCGTCCTCGATTCGGGGGCACGGCATTTCGTCCGCCAGATGCTCGTATTCCCCGCACATGATGCGCCGTTCCCCGGCCCTGGTGCAGCGCGATTACAGGGGCAGTGCCGATTGCCACAAGATCACAGAGGAAGCAGACCTTCACGGACAGGCGTGACGGGCGCGCATTTTACGCACCGCTTCAGACTTGCGTTTGGCGCTACGGATCGGTATCCATCCCCTCGCGGCGGGTATGGTGAAAAGGTATCACGGCAGCTTCCCAAGCTTTAGTTACGAGTTCGATTCTCGTTACCCGCTCCAATCCGCCCCCCTACCTCAGAACCGGACATTCCGGGCTAGCACCGCTGGTCTACGCGCCCTTTCAGAGGACACTGACGCCACCGGGCTGCATGATCGCTGTGCCAGGGGCTTGCCCGTGAGGCAGATGGCGGGTAAGAACAATCAAAGAACATCCATTCACCTGGAATTCGAGACTTGATCACAATTCTCGCAGCAGGTTGTATGGGGGCAAAGAGGGCGGGCAACATGCTGACATCTGTGGAATTATGCGCCGGGGCCGGTGGTCAGGCGCTCGGGCTGGAGAACGCCGGATTTGCCCACACAGCCCTGGTCGAGATCGACAAGCATTGCTGCAACACCCTGCGCCATAACCGCCCTGAGTGGAACGTCCTCGAAGAAGACATGCGTATTTTCAAGGAACGCGCCGCCGACTACAAGGGCATGGACCTGCTGGCGGGTGGCCTGCCCTGCCCGCCCTTTTCCGTTGCCGGCAAACAGCTTGGCGAGCAGGACGAGCGCAACCTCTTTAACGATGCGCTCGACATCGTGGATGCCGCCCGCCCCCGCGCCGTGATGATTGAAAACGTGCGCGGCTTTCTCGATGCGGTTTTCCACGACTACCGCGAGCGGCTCAAGACGCAGCTGGACAGGCTGGGATACAAGACCGATTGGCGGCTGCTCAACGCCTCTGATTACGGCGTGCCGCAACTACGCCCGCGCGTGGTGATCGTCGCGGTGCAAAAGGAACGCGCCGATCTCTTTGATTGGCCGGAACCGAACCCGCACAATCCCCCCACCGTCGGCGAAACACTGCGCGACCTGATGGCCGCCGACGGCTGGCGCGGTGCCGACGCATGGGCCGAAAAAGCCGATGAAATCGCCCCGACTATTGTAGGCGGCTCGAAAAAGCATGGCGGCCCTGATCTGGGCCCGACCCGCGCCCGCGCCGCATGGGCCACGTTGGGCGTCGAAGGGCGCACCATCGCGCCCGAGCCACCAGAGCCCCACCACAGCGGCATGCCGCGACTGACAGTGCCGATGGTCGCCCGAATCCAGGGTTTCCCGGATGACTGGCATTTCACCGGGGCCAAGACCAACGCCTATCGACAGGTCGGCAACGCTTTTCCGCCCCCCGTCGCACAAGCGGTCTCGACGCAGATCGCCCGCGCCTTGCGAAAGCGCGTGCTGCGAGCCGTCAGCGCCTGAACTTTCCAATCCGATCCCTCTGTGACAAGCTGCCCTGAAACAAGGATCACCCAGAGCGGCGCAGTTTTGAAAAAGAACATCCCGGTCAGCAGTGTCGTTGCGGGCCACCGTGACCACCAGTTGCTGACCGCCATCGCGGACGAGATCACCAAACGCGCGCGTGGCGCCGATGCACTGGCCGCCCGGTTTCCCGCGATGCTGCGCCAATGCATCGATGACGTGATCATGACCCCGAAAACCGGCCGACGCTCTTACGATGATCTGGAAAAGACCGAAAAGACCTATAT
Source organism: uncultured Roseovarius sp. (assembly GCA_947503145.1). GTDB lineage: Bacteria > Pseudomonadota > Alphaproteobacteria > Rhodobacterales > Rhodobacteraceae > Roseovarius. The sequence goes on along the minus strand of CANNCP010000008.1, from coordinate 154,156 downwards.
CGGCACGCGGGTCGAGATTGAATTGCGCGCCTTGCTGAGCCTGCCCAAAGGCAGGCTGGACACGTTCATCCTTGGCCGCGACGTGGATATCAAGAATACGATGGGCAGCAACTGGATGATCCCGACCGAAGCCATCGACCATCCTTGCATTCTGGTGGCTGCCGACGAAGAGCGGGCAAAATGCTATCTCGGCCTGCTCATCGCGCGCCCCGATTACCTGACACACGGTCAGAACAAGGACGCCAAGAAAAGCGTGTCAGCGGCAGGGTTTGCCAACATTTTCTGGCTGCTTCGGGATCACCCATACCCGCCCAACTTCTGGCGCACCGTCCCGCCGGACGTGGTCGGGCGCATATTTGCCGGCAAGTCGGGAAATATGCGCATGGCCACCCTGTTTTACGAGGTGCAGCACAAGCCGATCAGCCGCGACGTGGTAGAGGCGGTGGCGCAACAGCAGGACTTCATGCGCCGCATCCGCTCGGACAATGGCCGGGGCACCCGTGACCACCTGGCCCGCGAGGGTATCTTGCTGCTTTCGGGTCAATACGACGCGCCACTGATTGCGGCACTGGGACTGCCGCATTGCTCTGCAAGTCAGTTCATATCCCACAGGCCCGCCTCGCAGGCAGGGGTGGATATGGCGGCGGCCTATGGTGTCGCGCTCGATTGGTCGCCGGAAACTTGACAGGCTTGATCGAGACCGTATTTTTTTGCAGGCCTCGCCCGGCCAGATGTCGTGGCCTTGCTCCATTGCCATTTCACTGGGCGGGTGGTTCAACACATCCATGTTGCAACTGCTGACGACTTTACTTCTGATCCTCGGTGCCGCTCTGATCGGGATCGCATCACGCCTGACAGCGATGCCGCTGCCGTTCCTGCTCGGCCCGCTGCTGGCCTCGGCGCTGATCGCGACGCTGTTGCCGTATCGGCTGCCGCAGAACTATCAATTTCCTTCGCGCCTCCGCCGCATTTTCATGGCCGTTATCGGGTTGATGATCGGCGCACAGGTCACGCCCGCGCTGTTTGACAATCCCGCCCGACTCGGGGTCAGCTTTCTGACACTCATCGCTTTTGTTGCATCAGCCACGGTGTACAACTACCTGATATTCCGACGATTTGGCGGATATGACCGCGTCACTGCATTCTACGCAGGCACCCCTGGCGGTCTTTACGAGAGTATAACGCTGGGCGAGGCAGCAGACGCCGACATGCCGCGCCTCATGCTCCAGCAGTTCCTGCGCGTGATCCTTGTCGTCACGCTCTTGCCAATCGGGCTATCGCTTTATCTGGGCACCCCTGTAGGCAGTTCGGCCGGCCTCAGCCTGGCGCAGGGTCCGGTGCCGTGGCAAGCGTTGCCGTGGCTGGCAATGGCGGGTGCGTTCGGAATCTGGGTCGGGCACGCGCTGCGCCTGCCTGCAGGTCAGATCACCGGGCCAATGGCGGTTGCAGCCGCCCTGTCGCTCAGCGGGATGGGACATCTCGACGTACCGCAATGGCTGGTCAACCTCGCGCAAATCGTGATCGGAACGGCCCTTGGGCTACGCTTTACTGGTCTCAGCCGCGCGCTGATCCTGCGAGGGATGGTTCTGGCTTGCGCCTCTGTTGCGGGGATGCTGGCACTGGCCGCCATGCTGGCGCTGCTGCTGAAACCGTTTCTGGGTGAACCGTTCGACGTGCTGCTCATCAGCTTTGCCCCCGGTGGAATCACCGAAATGGCCCTGATTGCGCTCAGCCTGCAGGCCAATCCGGCCTTCGTCACGTTGCACCACATATTGCGTATCCTGATCACCGTAGTCGGCATGATTGCCACTGCTCGCCTGATCCGCCGTGCTCTTTGACAGCACAATGCACGCGCGTTATCAAAAATTCACCTTCTGAAGGGAACCCAATGCACATCCAGAACACTGCCGCGATCATCACCGGAGGGGCCTCGGGCCTTGGCGAAGCTACAGCGCGGCATTTCCGCGATGCCGGTGCGGATGTGACGATTCTTGACCGTGACACGGCGCGCGGCGCCTCAGTGGCGGACGAGATCGGCGCACATTTCGCAGAGACCGACGTGACGGATGAAGCTTCGGTCGCAACTGCCATTGCGCAGGCCAGGGATGCGATGGGCCGCATCACCGCCGCGATCAATTGCGCAGGCATCGCCCCCGCCGAAAAAACGCTGGGCCGCGATGGCCCGCATTCACTGGACGGCTTTCGGCGCGTCATTGACATCAATCTGGTGGGCAGCTTCAACGTCGCGCGCCTCGCTGCCGCAGAGATCGCGCAGAACGAACCCGAGGCAGACGGCGCGCGCGGGGTGATCATCAATACCGCCTCCGTCGCCGCCTTTGACGGGCAGAAGGGCCAGGCCGCCTATGCCGCATCCAAGGGCGGCATCTGTGCCCTCAGCCTGCCCATGGCCCGCGATCTGGCGCGCGAAGGCATCCGCGTCATGGCCATTGCACCGGGGATTTTCCTGACACCGATGCTGCAGGGCTTGCCACAAGAAGTGCAGGACAGTCTGGCGCAGGACGTGACCTGCCCCAAGCGTCTTGGTGATCCGGCGGAATACGCGCGGCTCGCGGCGTTCATCGTCGAATGCGGTTACCTCAATGGCGAGGTCATCCGGCTGGATGGCGCGCTGCGCATGCAGTGACGATAAGGGGCTACAGCCCAACCGTTCGTTCCACCTCGTGCAGTACGCACCGGCGCCTGAGCCAAGCAACAAGGGCCGCGCCGTTCCATCGGGGCAGGTCTTCATCCGCCGCGCGACCTACGCCTCGTTTTCGGCCTTTTCCGCCAGCATCAGCCACTCTTCTTCGGCCGCGCTCAACGCCTTCTGGCGGGTGACCAGCGCCTCCGTGGCTTTGCGGAATTTCACCGGCTCGCGGGTGAACAGCTCCGCGTCCGCCAGCAGCCCTTCGAGCTTGCCAATCTCCGCTTCCAGCCGTGCGATCTCTTTTGGCAGCGCCTTCAGCCGATGCTTTTCGGTAAAGCTCAGCCCGGGTGCATCACGCGATGTGTCCTGCGCAGGCTTGCTCTTTGATTTAGCTGCAGATTTCGACGGTTCAGGCCCCTTGTCGACAGCCCTCTGTGCGCGGTAATCGCTCCATCCGCCGGCATAGACGGTCGCCTGCCCGTCGCCTTCCATGGCGATCGTGGTGGTCGCAACACGGTCCAGAAAGTCGCGATCGTGGCTGACCAGCAGCAGCGTGCCATCATAGTCGTCCAGCAATTCCTGCAAAAGGTCGAGCGTTTCAATGTCCAGATCGTTGGTCGGCTCGTCCAGCACCAGAAGGTTGCTTTCCTTCGCCATCAGCTTGGCCAGCAGCAGCCGCGCCTTTTCGCCGCCCGACAGGGCCCGGACGGGTGCCCGCGCCTGCCGCTCGTCAAACAGGAATTCCTTGAGATAACCGATCACATGGCGCGGCATGCCGCGCACCAGTATCTGATCGGCCTTGCCCGATACGCGCATGTCCGGATCGCCCGTCAGGCTGTCCCACAGCGTCATGTCGGGATCGAGGGCGGCACGGCTCTGATCAAACACGGCGGGCATCAAGTTTGTGCCCCGGCGGATATCGCCCGAATCGGGCTCTACTTCGCCCAACAGCATCTTTAGCAGCGTGGTCTTGCCCACGCCGTTGGGCCCGACAAAAGCCACCCGGTCGCCGCGCTGCACGCGCAGGTCAAAATCAGTCAGGATCTGCGTGTCGTCATAGGATTTCGAAATCCCGCGCGCCTCAAACACCAGCTTGCCGGATCTAGGCCCCGACTCCAGCGCCATCCCCGCAGTCCCCTGACGCCTTATCTGCCCCGCGCGCTCGGCCCGCAGTTCCTGCAGCGCGCGCACCCGGCCCTGGTTACGCTTGCGCCGGGCGCTGATGCCTTCGACCGCCCAGCGGCCTTCGGACTTGATCTTGCGATCCAGCTTGTGACGGCTCTGATCCTCTTCTTCCCAGATCTTGTCGCGCCAGGCCTCGAAATGCGTAAATCCCTGCTCGTTACGCCGCACCATTCCCCGGTCAATCCAAAGGGTTGCTCTGGTAAGTTCACGCAAAAATGCGCGGTCATGGCTGATGATGACATATCCGGCGCGGGTCTCCTTCAGCGTGGTTTCCAGCCAGGCGATTGCCTCGATATCCAGATGGTTGGTCGGCTCGTCCAGCAGCATCAGGTCGGGTGCTTCGGCCATCAGCTTGGCCAATGCTGCGCGCCGCCGCTCGCCGCCAGAGGCCGTCTCGACCGCACGCGCAGGATCAAACTTCAGCCCCTCGCCCGCCATCTCCACGCGGTAGGTTTCTTCTGGCTCCAGGGCGCTGGCCGCATAGTCGCCAAGCGTGGCAAAGCCCAGCATCTCGGGCTCCTGCTCCATGTATCCGACGCTGATCCCCGGGGGCACGACGCAGGTACCGCTATCGGCCTCCACCAGTCCCGCCATCACCTTCATCAACGTCGATTTGCCCGACCCGTTACGGCCCACCAGCGCCACCCGGTCGCCAGGTTGCACCACCAGCGACAGGTCGGCAAAGATCGGTTCGCCGCCAAAGGTCAGCGCGATGTCACTCAGTTGCAAAAGGGGAGCCTTGACCGCCATGAGCGCGGGCTATCCTGCGCCCGCCTGCCCGTCAAGGTGTCGCAGGCCTACATGGCAACTGCGCGCAACAAACGCTTGCGCGTGGCGGGAATCGCACGGATTTCCACCCCGGTAAAAACGTGCAGCGTGCCCATCTCGGGGTCCACCACCGCATGATCGCTGACCCAGCCGCCCATCATCAGATAGGTCCGCAGCAGCGGCGGCATGCCCAGCATCGCGAGCTTTGCGTCGGGCTTGCGCAGGCGCAGGCTCTGGGCAAAGCGGAACACCAGCGGTGCCTTAACCCGTGGCAACCAGCGACGCGGCGCCAGGTGTCGCTCCTTCAGCATCGCAAAGGCATCCAGATAGTTGTCTGCGTCGGTGCCGTGAAAGGACGAGCAGCCAAACAGCATCTCGACCCCGTGATCGTCCACATACCGCGTCATCGCCCCCCAGGCGGCGCGCAGAATGTCCGGGTCGCACCAGTCGGGGTGAATGCAGAATCGGCCCATCTCGACCATCGGACCGTCGAACCGCGCCAACGCCGACAGCTCGTAGAACTGCGCCGAATAGCTGCGCCCGATCTCGGCTCCGTCATTCAGTGGCAACATGCGAAAGCAGCAGACCAACTGTCCGCTGCGACAATCATCGACCAGAATATGAGTGCAGACCGCATCGAACGTGTCGCGATCCAGATCGTCCGCGCCGCCGGTGCCGAAGGTCAGCGCGCGCAGTCTCTGGGCCGCCTCTATATCGGCCGGTGCCACGCTGATACGTGCGCGATAGCGCCGTTTGGTCAATGTCGGCATGGCGTTCCCTATCCGAGCCTGGGCACAGAATACCCAAGCGCGATGGTACGCACAATCTATGGCGATGCAGTGGCGCTGCGATGGCGCCCCCCCCCAAGCAAACCTGAAGCGTTTCGCCTTAGAAGAACTGGGACGGGTCGATGTTGCCGAAATTATCGAGGATCTGCCGCAGCATGCCTTTGCCGGTGACCGAAGAATCAGTCACGCGCCGGGTGAGCGGCACGATATTGCCATCGCGCAGGCTGAACGTCTCGATATTGGCGATCGTGTCGCTCTGGTCAAAGCTGATCGCCAGCACCCGCCGCTCGACCACCTCGGGACGCAGCATGCCGAAATGCTTCATCCGGCTGCGAACGTAATAATAATCACCCTCTCCCAGGACTCCGGCCGCAGAGGGCGCGCCGATCACGTCATCTACCGTGGCGCGCGAATCGACCCCGACGACCAACTGATTCAAATCTTCGTCGGTCGGCACATAGCCATGGTTGCGATAGATTGCCGTGCACGCCACAAGGGAGGCGAGCCCAAGAGCGGCGACAACGATGCGCAGCGTGAATTTGAGCCCTGTCATGATTACCCCCTTGATTTCAGCCCAGCCGGGCTTTTATCCGGCTTACAACAAGGTGGCCAAGAGGTTCAAGAAAAGGATAAAGGTTTAACCAATGGCACAACATCCCGAAACCCCGGTTATTCTGCGCATTTCGGACCTGTCACAGGCCGGGCCCGTGGCCTTTGACCTTGCTCCGGACGCCACGGCGCGCGCGGCGCTGGCAAAATTGCTGGACGTGCAGGCGATTCGCAAACTCGGTTTTACCGGGCAGCTTTCGCCCGAAGGCAGCCGCGACTGGCGGCTCGACGCCAGCCTGGGCGCGACCGTCGTGCAATCCTGTGTCGTCACGCTCGCGCCGGTAACGACGCGCATTGACCGTACCGTGGTGCGGCGCTTTCTTGCCGATATGCCTGACGCCGGAGACGTCGAAGAGATCGAAATGCCCGAGGACGAGACGATCGAGCCGCTGACCGGCACCGTCGATCTGAGCCAGGTCATGGCCGAGGCGCTGGCGTTGGCGCTGCCCGATTATCCACGTGCAAGCGGCGCCGAGCTGGAAGAATCGGTATTTGCCGCGCCCGGCACGACGCCGCTCAGGGACGCGGACCTGAAACCCTTCGCCGGTTTGGCCGCGCTGAAGTCGAAACTGGAAGAAGACGACTGATACCCGCGCCGAAAGATGCGAGAAACCACTTGCCCTTGTGCGATTTAGTTGTATTTTCGCCGTTCCATCGGAATTTGGGGTTGAACCGCTGGCTCTGGACAGACTAAGAGCCGCGAGACCATGTGAAACCGGGCCGTATGTGCCCCAAGGATAGTAGGATCGCACAATGGCTGTCCAGCAGAACAAAGTATCGAAATCGCGCCGCAACAATCGCCGCGCGCACGACTCGCTCAGCGCAGCGAACCCGAACGAATGCCCCAACTGCGGGGAATTGAAGCGCCCTCACCATGTGTGCCCTGCCTGTGGCCACTATGCCGACCGCGAAATCGTGGCGATGGCGGATGAGGTCGATCTGGACGAAGACGCAGCCTAACCCCGCTTGGGGACCTGCAGAGGACGGACCGCCCTGATGACCGCGCATCCCGATCAGAACAAGACGGGGGCCGGCCGCACCATAATTTCGGTCGATGCGATGGGTGGTGACATGGGGCCGGCCACGGTGGTGGCCGGTATCGCCAAGTCAGCGCGCAAGAACCCCAATATCGGTTTCATCCTGCACGGCCGCAAGGACGAGCTTGAGCGCCTTGTCGCCAAACGCAGGCACCTGACCGACTGTGTCGAGATTCGTGACGCACCCGACGTGGTGTCGATGCACGACAAGCCGAGTCAGGTGATGCGCAACAGCCAATCCACCTCGATGTGGTCCGCCCTCGAATCGGTGCGGGTCGGCGAAGCGACGGTTTGCGTCTCCTGCGGCAATACCGGCGCGCTGATGATGATGTCAGTGCTGCGCCTGCGCCGCCTGCCCGGCATTTTCCGCCCGGCCATCGCCGTGATGTGGCCGTCACGCAATCCACAAGGATTCAACGTGCTGCTGGATGGTGGCGCGGATATCCGCGCGGACGCCAAGGATCTCATGCAATACGCGCTGATGGGCACCTCTTATGCCCGCAACGGCTTTGGCGTGGCACGTCCCCGAATCGGCCTGCTGAATGTCGGCACCGAAGAGCACAAGGGGCGCTCCGAGCTGAAAGAGGCGCATGACCTCATTTCGGCCAATGCGCCGTCTGCCGATTTTGATTTTGTCGGGTTCGTCGAGGGGCGCGATCTGCCCGGCGACACATGCGATGTGATCGTCACCGATGGATTTACCGGCAATGTGGCACTGAAAACCGGTGAAGGCACCGCGACCATGATCGCCGAACTGCTGCGCGAAGTGTTCAGATATTCGCTTCTCTCGCGGCTGGCGTCGCTGCTGGCCTACACTTCGCTGCAGCGCCTGAAAAAGCGGATCGACCCGCGCCGCGTCAATGGCGGTGTGTTCCTCGGGCTCAACGGTACGGTTATCAAATCCCACGGCGCAGCGGACGCCACCGGCATTTCGGCGGCGTTGAAACTGGGCTTTCAACTGGCCGAAATCGGGTTTTCCGAAAGACTCGCAGCACGGGTTGCATCTGCCTCTCTGCCCACGCAGGATACGCAGAATGAAGAGGACGGTGAAAAATCATGACAAGACGCGCCGTCGCACGGGGCATCGGGCATTATCTGCCCGAAAGGATCGTGCCGAATTCCGAATTCGAAGCCTCTCTCGATACATCTGACGAATGGATCAAGACCCGTTCGGGGATCGAGCAGCGTCATTTCGCCGCCGAAGACGAGAGCACATCCGACCTCGCCACAAAGGCCGCGCGCGCTGCATTAGACCATGCAGGGCTGTCCCCAGATGACATTGACGGTATCATCATCGCGACCTCGACGCCGGACCTGACCTTTCCTTCGGTCGGCACGATGGTACAGAGCAAGCTGGGGATGACCCACGGCTTTGCCTTTGACGTGCAGGCGGTCTGTGCCGGGTTCATTTATGCGCTCAGCACCGCCAATGCGCTGATTGTTGCAGGCCAGGCCGAACGGCTGCTGGTGATCGGGGCCGAGACGTTCAGCCGCATATTGGACTGGCAGGACCGCAGCACCTGCGTCCTCTTCGGCGACGGCGCAGGCGCACTGGTGCTTGAGGCGGCGACCGGCGACGGTACCAACGCCGATCGTGGCATTCTGGCGACCGACCTGCAATCGGACGGGCGCTATCGCGACATGCTCTATGTGGATGGCGGCGTCGGCACGACCGGCACATCGGGCAAGCTGCGCATGCAGGGTAACCTCTTGTTCCGTCAGGCGGTCGAAAAGCTGAGCCAGACCGCCGATACAGCACTGGCCAAGGTCGGCCTGGCGAGCACTGATGTGGACTGGATCGTGCCGCATCAGGCCAATATCCGCATCATCGCCGGCACCGCCAGGAAGATGAACGTACCGATGGATCGGGTCATCCTGACGGTACAGGATCACGGCAATACCTCTGCCGCCTCGATCCCGCTGGCGCTGTCCGTGGGCGTCCGCGACGGCCGGATCAAGCCCGGCGATCTGATTCTCAGCGAGGCCATCGGCGGCGGTCTGGCCTGGGGCGCGGTGGCCCTGCGCTGGTAGCGGCACAATCGCGGCACCCGGCAGACATAAGCTGCCGCCTGCAAGCTGTTACATTGACTTTCAAAATTCTTCACCACTATTGTGATGAAAACAAAACCGGGGGGACAGAATGAGTGACAAGACACTGACGCGCATGGATCTGAGCGAAGCCATCTTTCGCGAGGTCGGTCTTTCGCGCAATGATTCAGCCCAGCTTGTTGAAAGCGTACTTGAACACATGTCCGATGCGCTGGTGCGCGGCGAGCAGGTCAAGATATCGTCTTTTGGCACGTTCTCGGTGCGCGATAAATCGGCGCGCGTCGGGCGCAACCCCAAAACCGGCGAAGAAGTACCGATCAATCCGCGCCGCGTTCTCACCTTCAGGCCCTCACACCTGATGAAAGACCGCGTTGCCGCGGGGAACAAGGCCTAAGGCAGGATCATGGCGAAATCCGCTGACGCCTTTCGTACCATCAGCGAGGTAGCCGACTGGCTGGGTATTCCCGCGCATGTCTTGCGATTCTGGGAAAGCAAGTTCACCCAGGTAAAACCCGTCAAGCGCGCGGGCGGGCGACGCTATTACCGTCCGGCGGACATGCAGCTTCTGGGGGGTATTCGCAAACTTTTGCACGAAGATGGCATGACCATAAAAGGCGTGCAGAAAGTTTTGCGTGAACAAGGCGTTAAAGAAGTTTCCGCATTGTCGCCACCGCTGGAATCCGATGCTGACGACGCGCAAGAGATCAGCGGCATCGCGCTCGATGTGACGGCCCTGGATGAAGAGCCCAAAGGCAAGGTCCTGAGCTTTGAGCGGGACAAACCGCAGGCGGCAACGCCCGCAGACAGCTCCGCTTTGGACATGCAAAGCAGCGTTGATACGGATGCGTCAGAAGACACCGCAGAAGAGATCCCAGCGCCTGCACCCGAGGCCGATCTGCCGCAAGAGGCCGCAGATCCTGGCCACCCTGACTCTTCGGAAACGGAAATGGCTGCGTCCGAGGGTGATAACGATAGCGATCCCCTGCCCCAAGCCGAAATACCCACGCCGCCGCCCAGCCAACCGGACGAAACCAGCGGCATGCCGAGATTTCTAAAGCAGAGCCTCGAAGAGCGCGGCGCACACGCGCCAGACGCCCCGACGCCCCCAGCTGGCATCACTGAGCCAGACGAGGACGCTCTGCCGCCGTCGGCCCCACAGGAAACCGGCGAATCGGTGCCAGAGCCTGCGCCGGACGCAGCCCCCGAAGCCGCAGAGACGGTGGAGCCGGAGCAGACATCGGGCCATGACCCCGCCCCGGAACCGGAAAGCGCGCGGACCGAGGCGGAGCCTGAAGCCGCCCCGCCTGAACCAGATCCTGCTCACGCAGACGACTCCGCTGCACCACAACAAGAGGCAGAGCCTGCCCCCGAAGCCCAGGAGCCAGCCCAAGCGCCACGCGCCACGCCCATCACCACCCCATCCGATCCGGCGGATAATGATATCCCCGGCGCTCCTTCCGCGCTGAGCGCCCTCGCAGCATTGCGCCGGGCCACACCCGCCCAGGCCGCCACGCTGAACGCGTTGGCCGACAGGCTGCGCAAGACACAAGAGGCCCGGCCCTCCGCCTCGGAATCATAAGGACGAAAGTTGGCGATTACCTCTTGTTCCTGCGCTGAAAACGGGTATGTAACGCGCAAAGTCGGGCTATGGCGCAGTCTGGTAGCGCGTCCGTCTGGGGGACGGAAGGTCGCAGGTTCGAGTCCTGCTAGCCCGACCAAGATCGAAACGCCCGAAAGGTTTAACCTGCGGGCGTTTTGTCGTTTCAGGGGGTCCCATGATTGATCTTGCCAACACTGATCTGCCGACCGGCGTGCTGTGCGACAGCCAGTTGCAGACACTCATTGATGCAGGCAGCATTACGGCCATATCGCCCATCGCAGACGGACAGATTCAGCCCGCGTCACTTGACCTTCGGCTCGGCACGACGGCCTACCGGGTGCGCGCGTCCTTTCTGACTGGCAAGGCCGCAACGGTATCCGAACGGCTGGCCGATTTCCGGATGCATGAGATGGACCTGACGGGCGGCGCCGTTCTGGAAAAGGGCTGCGTTTACGTCGTCCCCCTGATGGAGGCCCTGGCCCTGCCCAAAGGTATCTCTGCTGCGGCCTCGGCCAAATCCTCGATCGGGCGGCTCGACCTGCTGACCCGGGTGATCACCGATCAGGGCGTCGAATTCGACCGCGTGCCGGATGGCTATCACGGACAGCTCTATGTCGAGATTTGCCCGCGCTCCTTTTCCATCGTGGCCCGCACGGGACAGATGCTGAACCAGATCATCTTTCGTGTCGGCAGGACCATATTGACGGATGCCGAACTGTCCGAGCTGCACGCGACCGTCCCGATCGTCTCAGGCGATCCGGTGATCTCGGATGGTCTGGGCTTTTCGGTTGATCTGAAACCAGCGACCGGCGATCTGGTCGGCTACCGCGCCAAGCCCCATACCGGTGTGATCGACCTCGACAAACCGGGGTACTACGATCCCGCGGAGTTCTGGGAGGAAATCCGCACCTCGGAGGGGCGCATCATTCTTGATCCCGGCGCATTCTACATCCTCGTCAGCCGCGAGGCGATCACCATCCCGCCCAATTGCGCCGCCGAAATGGCGCCATATCTGGCCATGGTGGGCGAATTCAGGGTGCATTATGCGGGGTTCTTCGATCCCGGCTTTGGCCATTCCAGCGACGGGATCGGGTCACGCGGGGTGCTCGAAGTGCGCTGCCACGAGGCCCCATTCGTGCTGGAGCATGGTCAGATCGTCGGGCGGCTGGTCTATGAGCGGATGTCGCAGATGCCTGCACGGCTCTACGGTGCGGCGCTGGCCTCGAATTACCAGGGCCAGGGGCTCAAACTGTCAAAGCACTTCAGAAGCGGCTGAACAGCGCTACATGCGGCCTATCTTGCGCGTCATGCGCATGGTCCGCTTCATCCGTTTCTGCGCGTCGCCCGTTGCAGGGCCAGATGTCTGCGCGCCGGGTGCCGTACCATCCTTGCCCCGGTTCATCCGTTTGCCCACGGCGTCCATCCCGGAATTCACACCGGATCGCATCAGGCGGCGCATGACCATACGCATGACCATGGTGATTATCCGATTAGCGTTCATCGCGCCCTCCTCGATTTTCCTCTGAAAAGGAATATAGCACACAAACATGGAGTTTTCAGGGCAAACGGCTTCATTCTTCGAAAAGTTCGGTTTGATCCTCGTCCGGGACAACGCCCTCCTCGCTCTCGTCGTCATCCGAGCCGGCCCCCGGCATCGACGACGGTGGCAACCGGTTATCCAGCAGCCCTGCCGCGCGCAGTTCTTTCAGCCCCGGCAAATCGCGGACACTTTCCAGGCCAAAATGGCTCAGGAACGTTTCGGTCACGACAAAAGTCACCGGACGGCCTGGCGTCATCTTGCGCCTGCCAAAGCGGATCCATTCCATTTCAAGCAATTGGTCAACCGTGCCGCGGCTGACGGATACGCCACGGATTTCCTCGATCTCGGCGCGGGTGACGGGCTGATGATAGGCGATGATCGCCAACGTCTCAATCGCGGCACGGCTCATCTTGCGGGTCTCGACCGTCTCGCGCTGCATCAGGAACCCCAGGTCGGGCGCGGTGCGCATCACCCAGGCATCGCCCACCCGCATCAGCGTCACACCGCGTCCCTCGTAGCGTTTGCGCAGATGCACCAGCGCCTCGGCGGCGTCGCTGCCGTGAGGCATGCGCGCGTTCAGATCACGGATCGTCACCGGGTCGGCACTGGCAAAGAGGATCGCTTCGATCATGCGCTCCTGTTCGCCGATGGTTGGCGCCTGAAACAGGCTTTGTGGCGTATTGTCAGCGTCGTCATTCATGCTCTTGATCCTTGCGGCGCAGTTGGATCGGCGCAAACACCTCTGCCTGCCGCAACTCGATCCGGCCCTCCTTGGCCAGTTCCAGAGAGGCGGCAAAGGTCGATGCAGTGGCCGACCGGCGGCGCGCCGAGTCAGTGCCGAAGCCATCCGGCAAATAGGTTGAAATGTCGGTCCAGGTGCCGGCAAATCCGATCAATCCGCGCATCCGGTCCAGCGCCTGTTCCAGCGAATAGATCGAATCGCGATCCATCGCATAGGGGCGAAACTCGTCCCGCGTGCGGGTGCGTGCATAGCCCTGCATCAGGTCGAGCAGCGATGCGGTATAAGTGATGCGCCGGGTTCTTTCGATTTCTTCCGGAATGCCACGGGCAAAGAAATCGCGCCCCAGCCGGTCTCGCGCCATCAGCCGCGCAGCAGCGTCACGCATTGCCTGTAATCGCTCCAGCTGAAACGCCAGATGCGCCGCCAGTTCCTCGCCCGACGGTCCTTCTTCGGTGGGATCCGGCGGCAACAGCAACCGCGACTTGAGAAAGGCGAGCCATGCCGCCATCACCAGATAATCGGCGGCCAGCTCGATCCGCAACTCTCGCGCCTTTTCCACAAAGGCCAGATATTGCTTGGCCAGATGCAGGATGCTGATCTTGCGCAGGTCCACTTTCTGCGTCCGGCTAAGCGTCAGCAACAGGTCGAGCGGCCCCTCGAACCCGTCCACATCGACAATAAGCGCCTCTGCGGCCACCCGGTCGGCGATGCGTTCCGGCCTGTTCGGATCGTCAAAATCGTCGTCAGACATGCCCCGGCCCTGCAATCATGGCGGCGAGTGTTGCCTCCAGCGCAGGAATGTCAACCTCATCCGGCATTTTGCGCACCGCCAGCGCGGCCTCTGCGCGGCGTTGTCCGTGCCCTGTCAGATGCCCGGCGGCATCCGCCACAGCGCGGCGATCCTCCAGCGAGGCATTGCAGCACAGCACCACGTCACAGCCGGCATCCAGTGACGCGCGCGCGATCTCGGGCAAGGTGCCCGTCAGTGCCTTCATGGTGATATCATCGGTCATGATCAGCCCGTCAAAGCCGATCTCGTCGCGGATAAGCTGCATCATCACCGGCGAGGTGGTGGCCGGGCGCGGGTCGATTGCTGCATAGACCAGATGTGCGGTCATGCCCATCGGCAGATCGTTCAATGCCCTGAATGGCGCAAAATCGCATGCTACGAGCGCCTCCATCTGCGCCTCGACAACGGGCAGATCCAGGTGGCTGTCCGCCTGCGCGCGCCCATGCCCGGGGATATGTTTCAGCACCGGCAGCACGCCACCGTCGAGCAACCCGTCGGCCACGGCACGCCCCAGAAGGGCCACGATGCCCGGCTCTGTGCCATAGCAGCGATCATGCAGAAACTCATGCGTCGCAGACCCCGCCACGTCCACCAGCGGCGCACAATTGCTGTCGATGCCGAGCGCGTGCAGCTCCGTCGCGATGATCCGGTATTGCAGATATAGCGCCTCTGCCGCGCCCGGCCCGGTCCGCATCACAAGCGCAAGCGGCGGCAGCCATTCACGCCATGTGGGCGCCCGCAGACGCTGCACACGCCCGCCTTCCTGGTCTATGGTGATCGGTACATTGCGCCCCACCGCGCTGCGCATCTCGTCGCAGAGCGCGCGGACCTGATCGGGCGTGTCGATATTACGGGCAAAGAGGATGAAACCGAACGGATCAGCCTCTGCAAAGAACGTCTTTTCGTCAGGGGTCAACCGATGGCCGGTTGCGTCTAGAATGGTCGCACCCCATGCGCTCACTGCGTGACCACCGGGATGCATTCAGCCTTTTCAGCGACCAACGCCGAGCAGAACCGACGCGCATCACCCAGATCAGCAAACCCCGCCGCGCGCAGGCGATAGAAGGTGCGCCCGCCGCTGGTCGCGCGCTGGATCACACGATCCTTGTCGTTGAGGTAATCCTCGAACTTGCCAGCCAGCCGCGTCCATTCCTCACGCGCGATTTCCTCGGTCTTGAACGCGCCCAGCTGGGCCAGCCGCGTACCGGGGGCGATGCTGTCGGGGTCGATGTCGCGCGGATCTTCCAGATTGGTAACAGCCGCGACCGTTTCAACATGCGACAGTGTCATCGGCCGTGCCTTGGGCCGGAGCGAGCTGCCAATGCCGCCTCTCACCGTCCGTGCCGGAGCCACGTCGCCGAGCGGTGCGACACCATCGGCCAACGCGTCGGCCAGTGCCAGCATTTTCGCATCGTCCATCGGCGCGTCCGGCGCCTCTGCCGCCTCTGCCGCCGCGTCCTGAACATTCTCGGTGCCCGGCTGCTCCTCGGCCTGAAGCGAAGCCCTTGCATCCGGTGCATCCTCCTCGCTGAGGTCAAGCGGTGCGGGGGCAAGGATCAACTGATCAGGGGTCTCGGCTGCGGAACCGATGGCCGCCACGTCATTCACTGACAGGCCCTGATTGGCCGCTTGCTCGCCGCCGGGGTTCTCGGGCTGCACGCGCATCGGCCCTTCGGCGGCACGGATGACAGGCACGCCGCTGACATCGCGCACCAGCAGCTTGTACCCCCAATATCCGAGGCCGATGATCAGCCCGATCGAAACAATAGAGCCAATCACATGGGTGATCTTGGTAAAGGGACTGCCACTGTCAGACGCGCCCCAATCCTGGTGACGGTCCGCATAAAACTCTGCCATGTCTCGCCTCTTTGCCTTCGGCGATACATGGTCGCCGGGTGTATGATTTCTGCCTCACATCCCCCGGCGATCGTGCAGTTTACCGCATCTCGTCAGCCGGAGTGACCCCCAGAATACCAAGACCTGCGGAAATAACAACATTCACCGACCGCGCGAGAGCAACTTTCGCTTGTGTTGTGGCCGGATCACCCTCCTGCAGGAACCGCAGTTCAGGCAAATCATGCCCGCGATTCCACAGACCGTGCAGGTCACTCGCCAGATCGTAGAGGTAGAAGGCCACGCGGTGCGGCTCGTTCGTGCGGCCCGCGATCTCGACCAGCCGTGGCCATTCGGCGATCTTGCGCGCCAATGTCAGCTCTGCTTCGTGCGATATGTGGCCCAGATCAGCCGCGCCGAGCGTGCTATCTGCCACGTCGATCCCCGCCGCGCTGGCCTTGCGCATCACGCTGCACACGCGGGCATGGGCGTATTGCACGTAAAAGACCGGGTTATCCTTGGACTGCTCCAGCACCTTGTCGAAATCAAAATCGAGTGGCGCGTCATTCTTGCGCGTCAGCATGACGAACCGGGTCACATCCGCGCCAACCAGATCGACCACGTCGCGCAGCGTAACAAAGGTGCCAGCACGCTTGGACATCTTGAACGGCTCGCCATTCCTGAAGAGCCTGACCAGTTGCGTCAGTTTGACGTCAAGGGTGACCTGCCCGTCAGACAATGCCGACACGGCGGCCTTCATCCGCTTGACATAGCCACCGTGATCCGCCCCGAACACATCAATAAGCGCGTCGAAGCCTCTGGAAACCTTGTCAAAATGGTAGGCGATATCGGGCGCGAAATAGGTCCAGCCGCCATCGGATTTCTTGACCGGGCGATCCACGTCGTCGCCATGTTCGGTCGATTTGAACAGGGTCTGTTCGCGCGGCTCCCAATCCTCGGGCAGCTTTCCCTTGGGCGGCTCCAGCACACCCTCGTAGATCAGCCCCTTGGCATCCAGCAGCTCTAGCGCCGCCTCGATCCGGCCCGTTCCATACAGCGACTTTTCGCTGTAGAACACATCCATTTCGACGCCGAGCGCCTTCAGGTCGGCCCGGATGAGCTCCATCATCGCTTCGGTCGAGTAGTTGCGCACTTCCTCCAGCCAGACAGCTTCGGGCTGCCCGACATAGGCATCACCAACCTTGGCTTTCAGCGCCTTGCCAACTGCGATCAGATAATCCCCGGGATAGGTGCCGTCCTCGAACGCCACCGCCTGCCCGTGCGCTTCGAGATAGCGCAGATAGACCGAGCGGGCCAGCACATCGACCTGCGCGCCACCATCGTTGATGTAGTATTCGCGTGTCACGTCATGGCCGGTGAAATCCAGCAAGCTGGCCAGCGCATCGCCGAACACCGCGCCGCGGGTGTGGCCCACATGCAGCGGACCTGTGGGATTGGCGCTGACATATTCCACGTTGACGCGCTGCCCCTGCCCTATCGTCGAGCGACCGAAATCGGTGCCAGCTGCCAGCACAGCGCGCAGAACGTCATGCCACTGATCATCCGCCAGCCGCAGGTTCAGAAACCCCGGCCCCGCCACCTCGGCAGTGGTGATGCGCGGATCGGTTGCCAATTGGGTGGCCAGCGCCTCGGCGATGTCGCGCGGCTTCTTGCCTGCAGGCTTGGCCAGCACCATCGCGGCATTGGTGGCCATGTCGCCATGCGCCGGATCGCGCGGCGGCTCGACCGTCACGTTGTCAAGGTTGAGGCCCTCCGGCAGCACGCCATCGGCTTCGAGCACACTCAGCGCCTGAAACACGGCACTGCGGATTTCGGTAAACAGGTTCATCGGTTCATCCTTTGGGTCGCCCGGTGGTTTAACACCCCGGCGCGCTGCGTCAATCAGATGCAGCACCTTTACCCCTGCCGTTTTCGCCGCGCTTGTACGGCAGAGACAGCGCCGACAGCCGTTGGCCCGGTTCGATGTGCAGTTGTGACCGCTCGGCAGGACGGGCGCGCCTTGCTCCCAGAGCGCCCTGGCAAGGGAGGTCGCGAATTGCGAGCCGCCCGAAAAAATGGGGCGCCGCTAGGGCGCCCCGTAGGTTCACTGGAACAGGCTCGATTGGTTCACCGCTCGGTTTGTTTTATGCCTGCGGCCTGTCCAGGTTTCAGAGCAAGCGCACCTGCTCTGGATCTCCATGTTCTTTGCCAAGGGCCGATCTGTGGCTGTTCCACTCCGAAACGGAGCCTAAATCGGTCCGCCCATCGAGCAAAAACGCACTCCCTCAGCTACACCCGCTCGTCGATCCGCAAGTGTTGCACTTCATGCAGGTGCCATTGCGCACCAGCGTGTAGTTGCCGCAATCGTTGCAGGCCTCGCCTTCATAGCCCTGCATCCTTGCCTTGGTGCGTGCGTCGATGGATACGCTGCCCGTGGTGAGCGTAGTCGTGGCCATCATCGCCGTGCTGGCGGTTTCGGGCACCAGCGTTTCCAGTACGGCGACGGGATCGGCACCCCGGTCAAACGAAATTCCGCCAACCGACTGGCCACCATTCAGCACCACCAGTTCCTGCGGCAGCCGCTTGCGCAGATAGCCGGTCGAACTGATCTGCTTGAGCACTTCGAGCGATCTCGACGCGCCCGCTTCGCTCATCTCGCTGATGTTGCTGACACCTTCCTCTTCGCCGCGGCCCAGATCGTCAAAGCTGTGCCCCTCCGGCTTTACATGCGCCAGATCGGTACGGTCGAGATAGCTGACCGCCAGTTCACGGAAGATGTAATCAAGGATCGAGGTCGCGTTCTTGATGCTGTCATTGCCCTGCACCATGCCGGCCGGCTCGAACTTGGTAAAGGTGAAGGCATCCACGAATTCCTCCAGCGGCACCCCGTATTGCAGGCCCACCGACACCGCGATGGCGAAATTGTTCATCATCGCGCGGAAGCCCGCACCTTCCTTGTGCATGTCGATGAAAATCTCGCCCAACTGGCCGTCAGCATATTCGCCGGTACGCAGATAGACCTTGTGCCCGCCAATGATTGCCTTCTGGGTATAGCCCTTGCGTCGTTCAGGCATCTTGTCGCGCGTCGTCTTGACGATCTCCTTGACGATAATCTTTTCGACGATCTTTTCGGCCAGAACGCTGGCTTTTTCATGCGGTGTCCCGTTCTCCAGCACATCGGCGGCCTCGTCGTCGTCCTCAACCAGCGCCGATGCCAGCGGCTGGCTCAACTTGGAGCCGTCACGATAGAGCGCGTTGGCCTTCACCCCCAGCGACCAGCTGAGTTCATAGGCCTTCTGGCAATCCTCGATGGTGGCATCATTTGCCATGTTGATCGTCTTGGAAATCGCGCCCGAGATGAACGACTGTGCCGCAGCCATCATGGTGATGTGGCTGTTCACGCCCAGATACCGCTTGCCCTTCTTGCCGCAAGGGTTGGCGCAATCGAAGATGTGGTAATGCTCTGTCTTCAGATACGGTGCCCCTTCCAGCGTCATCGTCCCGCAGACGTGATCGTTCGCC
This sequence comes from uncultured Roseovarius sp., assembly GCA_947503145.1. GTDB lineage: Bacteria > Pseudomonadota > Alphaproteobacteria > Rhodobacterales > Rhodobacteraceae > Roseovarius. The sequence continues at coordinate 135,046 of CANNCP010000008.1, read as the reverse complement.
GCGTCGATATCGGATTTCGAGTAGCCCAGCGAAGCCAGCAGATCAAAGGTGGGATCGTTCAGCCTGGCGGCGGGGATGCCCAGCACATTTGTGCAGAACGCCTCGCCCAGCGTCCACTGGTTGAACACGAACCGGATGTCGAACGCAGAGCCAAGTGCCGCGTCCACCTTGGCCAGTTCATTAGGCCCAAAGCCATGCCCGATCAGCGACGTGTGGTTGATCCCCGGCGCATTGCCAAGGGTGCCATGACCCACGGCGTGGCTGACGATTTCCTCGATCTGGGCAGAGCCGTAGCCGAGCTTTTCCAGAGCCGCCGGAACGCTTTGGTTGATGATCTTGAAATAGCCGCCACCGGCGAGCTTCTTGAACTTCACCAGTGCAAAATCCGGCTCGATCCCCGTGGTATCGCAATCCATCACCAGACCGATCGTGCCGGTGGGTGCGATCACGGTCGCCTGCGCGTTCCGAAACCCATGTTTTTCGCCCAGCCTCAGCGCCTCGTCCCAGCTGGACATGGCCAGATCGACCAGACGGCTGTCGGGGCAATTGGTCAGGTCCAGCGGCACCGGCTTCACTGCCAGCGCCTCGTAGCCATCGGTCGCACCGTAAGCGGCGTTGCGGTGGTTGCGGATGACGCGCAGCATGTGGTCGCGATTGCGCTCGTAGCCTGCGAACGGGCCCAGTTCTGCGGCCATTTCGGCGCTGGTGGCATAGCTGACACCGGTCATGATCGCTGACAACGCACCGCAGAGGGCGCGGCCCTCGTCGCTGTCATAGCCCAGCCCCATGTTCATCAACAGTCCGCCGATGTTGGCATAACCCAGACCCAGCGTGCGGAAGTCATAGCTGCGCTGCGCGATCTCCTTGGACGGGAACTGTGCCATCATCACGCTGATTTCCAGTGTCACGGTCCAGAGCCGCGAGGCGTGCATATAGCTTTCTGCGTCGAATTTGCCGTTCTTGTAGAAGGTCAGCAGATTCATCGACGCCAGGTTACAGGCGGTATCATCGAGGAACATGTATTCCGAACACGGATTCGAGCCGCGGATTTCGCCGTCTTCGGGGCAGGTGTGCCACGCGTTGACGGTGTCGTGATACTGAATGCCCGGATCGGCACAGGCCCAGGCAGCATGGCCCACATCCTCCCACAGATCGCGCGCCTTGATCGTCTTGGCGACCTTCCCATCGGTGCGGTTCAGCAGCGCCCAGTCGGCGTCATCTTTGACAGCCTTCAGGAAAGCGTCCGTAACGCGAATCGAATTGTTGGAGTTCTGTCCCGAAACCGATGCATAGGCCTCGCTGTCCCAATCGGTGTCATAGGTCGGGAATTCGATGCTGCCATAGCCCTGCTTGGCATAATCAAGCACGCGCTTGACGTAGGTTTCGGGGATCGCGGATTTCTTGGCGCCGCGGATGGCGTCTTTCAGTTGGGCGTTCTTCTTGGGATCAACCGAATCTTCGCTGCTGCCGTCCCAGGCACGAATGGCGCCAAAGATTTCATTCAGTCTCAGCTCGTGCATCTTGGAGCCTGCGACGATGCTGGCGACCTTCTGCTCTTCGCGAACTTTCCAGTTGATGAATTCCTGGACATCGGGGTGATCGGCATCGCAGATCACCATCTTGGCCGCGCGGCGCGTGGTGCCGCCCGACTTGATCGCGCCCGCCGCGCGGTCCCCGATCTTGAGAAATCCCATCAGACCCGAGGACTTGCCACCACCCGACAGCGGCTCGTTGGCGGCGCGCAGAGAGGAAAAATTGGTGCCGGTGCCCGAGCCGTATTTGAACAGGCGCGCTTCGCGCACCCACAGATCCATGATGCCGCCATCGCCCACGAGGTCATCAGAAACCGACTGGATAAAGCAGGCATGCGGCTGGGGGTGCTCATACGCGCTGGTCGATCTGGTCAGCACTTCGGTCTCGTGATCGACATAGTAGTGACCCTGCCCCGGACCATCGATGCCGTAGGCCCAGTGCAGGCCGGTGTTGAACCATTGCGGGCTGTTGGGCGCGGCCATCTGCTCGGCCAGCATCATCCGCATTTCGTCAAAATAAGCCTGCGCGTCGGCCTCGGTGGTAAAATAGCCACCCTTCCAGCCCCAGTAGGCCCAGGCTCCGGCCATACGGTCGAACACCTGCCGGGCGCTGGTTTCGCCGCCCTTTGCGACATCATCGCCATCGGCCACCGAACGCCATAGGAACTCGGGAACACCCTTTTCCTTGACGCGCTTGAGCTTGGCCGGCACGCCGGCCTTGCGAAAATATTTCTGTGCGATCACATCGCTGGCAACCTGGCTCCAGCCTGCCGGAACCTCGACATTGTCGAGCTTGAAGACGATCTGGCCATCGGGGTTGCGGATTTCCGAGGAGGTCGTCTTGAAGTCGAGCGCTGCGTAAGCGTCCTGCCCTACCTTGGTGAATTTTCTCTCGATTTTCATTTTATCACTGCCCCATGATCCAGCATCTTTTGTTACACGCGCTCTCCGACGTTGCGGCGCCGCGCCCTCTTTTTGAACCGCTGACAAAGACCACCCCCCTCGCCGCGAAAATCGTCACGCCAAAGGAATCGCCAGACACGCTGTGTCCGGGTATATTCTGGGAATGGTCCCTGCCCGATCGCGCCACACTACATGTTGTGGCCTCATCACCGGCCTACACAAAGTGGCGTAAGTTGGCATAGATCGTCAACGGGAATTTTACCGAATCTCAGGCAAAAAATAGTTGACCTTTCGGCTTTGGCGTCCGGCGCCTGCCACGCGACGATTCATCCCCAGATGCGTCCACAGATGCTGCAATTGCAATGCTGCGGTCGCTCGGCATTTGAAAGCTCAGGTTTTCGGCCCCGTTAGCCGCCCCAATTCAAGAATCGGTAGAAGCAGCGGGCGCACCGACAGGAGAGTCGCCGCTTTAAATATTAATAAATGTTAACGTGTTGAGATTTTCTTGCCGCTGCCGGACCCGGCGCAAGAATGCAACAGTGTCCAAACACTTCACGCGGGCCAGAAGCAGGCAAACCGCGCGGAATGAAGATGTCGATGAGAGAATGGTCGGGGCGGCGAGATTCGAACTCACGACCCCCTGTACCCAAAACAGGTGCGCTACCAGACTGCGCCACGCCCCGAACCATGCGGCGTGTCTAATGCCGAATTCCGCGATTGAAAAGCCCTATTGATAGCTAACCGATCAGCAGGGCCAGGCAGCGTGCTCGGCGTCCACAGAGGGATGCCGAATTTCGCTACCGGCCACGATGCCCAGGCGTTCAGCCACCCCGCCGTTGATCTCCAGCACGAGCTTCGTGTTCTTGCCGCTCATGACCAGTGACAGACTGTGCGGCACGGCACGGTGATGCACCTTTTGTACGGTGCCCGTCGCATCAAGAAAAATCATATCGAGCGGAATGAGCGTGTTTTTCATCCAGAACCCCACGCGCCGCTCTTCGGGGTAGACAAAGAGCATGCCTGTGCTTTGCGGCATGCTTTCGCGGTGCATCAGCCCCTTGGCGCGCTTGGCCTCGTCATCGGCCACCTCGACAGTGAAGCGGGCCTGACCCCAATCGCCCCGCACCAGAACCTGATCGTCACGGCATGTTCCCGCCACGGCCGCCCCGGCCCAGAGCGTCAGCAGCAGCGCTGATGCTATTTTTCCGATCTTATCGCACTTTCCCATCCACACACCTCCGTAGCCATACGGCCACGCTTACCAGCTATCACACGAATTGCCAGCGCCTCGCCCGGCTGCAGGTCAGCAAGACCGGACCGGCGCAGCACCTCGATATGCACGAACACATCCTCGCCATCCCCGAAAGTGTTGGCAAAGCCGAATCCCTTGCCCTTGTCGAACCATTTGATGCGCGCAGGCTCCAGCGGTGCGGCGCGGATCAACTCCGGGTCAATCTCGTCGAGATCGGCCAGACCGCACGAGTCATCAATGCGCGGCGGAAGGATCTCATGCACTTCGACCGCCTGGACGCCGCGTTCGGTATCCTGCACGTCGACTTCCACGCCCGCCTCATCCGCAATCGAGCTCTGCCCGAAATTGCGCAAGACATTGGCATGTAGCAAAATATCCGGGCCACCTTTGTCAGCGACGACAAATCCGAACCCTTTGACAGGGTCGAACCACTTAACGCGCCCACGCACCCTACGGACAGTGTCTTCCATTAGCGTCAATACACTTTCTTCCGGTCAAACCGGCGACCCTTCAACCTGACTACAAGCTTCGTAGAAACCTCCGACATTTGCAAGTAAAAAGCAAAGTGTATGTAATCGTGTACCAACTTTGCAGAGGTGAGTGTCAAGGGTGTAGACGCTCAATTTCCCATTGCAATTCAGGGGCTTCTCGCCGCCAGACAAAGCGGTCGTGCAGACGAAAATCACCATCGGCCCAGAATTCAATTTCAACCGGCGTGATCTTGAATCCACCCCAGAACGGCGGGCGTGGCGGGTTGGTGCCATACCTGGCCGACACCTTGGCAACCTCTGCCATCAGCGCGGCGCGGCTGCTCAGCGGGTGCGACTGGCGCGACGCCCATGCCCCCAGTCGCGACTTCAGCGAGCGCGAGGCATAATAGGCATCGGCCTCGGGCCCCTCGAACCGCGCCACCCGGCCGCGCACCCGCAACTGACGGCGCAATGATTTCCAGTGCATCACAAAAGCAGCCTGCCCGGAGGCCGCCAGCTCATTGCCCTTGGCGCTGTCATAATTCGTATAAAAGACAAAGCCATCCGCCGTGATTTCCTTAAGCAGGACCATGCGCACATTGGGCAGCCCGCGCGCATCTGCGGTGGCCAGCGCAACCGCATTGGGGTCATTCGGCTCGGTTGCCTCCGCCTCGCCCAGCCAGCGCTGTGCAATCACGAAAGGATCGGCCCCGGCAAATATGCCTGTTCGTTTCAGCATCATTTCTCTCCTCGGCTAGGGCTCAGTCTGTCATTGCTTCGAACGCCAGTCGATATCCCAAGCGACATGGTGCGCACAAATCGTATCGCACTCGCGACATGAACCCGCCCGTTGCCCCATCAATGTGACCTGACAGGCGGGTGAGGCTTGATGCAGCCCCGGTGATCGCCTAAAGGATTCCAAGGGACAAAAACGGGATGAAAGCGGGACATGTCAAATCAACTTATGGCGGGCAAACGCGGATTGATCATGGGCCTGGCCAATGACAAGTCAATCGCTTGGGGCATCGCAAAGGCCTGCGCCGATGCAGGTGCCGAAATGGCCTTTTCCTATATGGGAGAAGCGTTCAAGAAACGGGTGGAGCCACTGGCGGCGCAACTGGGGGTCGAACATCTCTTTGACTGCGATGTGTCCGACTCCGCTTCCATCGACGCGGCCTTTGCCGAGATCGAAAAGGTCTGGGGCAAGATCGACTTTCTCGTGCACGCCATCGGTTTCTCTGACAAGAGCGAACTGCGCGGGCGCTATGTGGACACCAGCCGCGACAATTTCCTGATGACGTTGGATGTGAGCTGCTACAGCTTTACCGCCGTGGCCCAGCGCGCCGAAAAGCTGATGACCAGCGGCGGCAGCATGCTCACCCTCACCTATTACGGGGCCGAACAGGTGATGCCACATTACAACGTGATGGGCGTCGCCAAGGCAGCGCTGGAGGCATCGGTGAAATACCTTGCCGAAGACCTCGGCAAGGACGGCATCCGCGTCAACGCGATCAGTGCAGGCCCGATCAAGACACTGGCGGCCAGCGGCATCGGCGATTTTCGCTATATCCTGAAATGGAACGAACTGAATTCGCCCCTGCGCCGCAATGTGACCACCGGTGACGTAGGCAAATCCGCGCTCTATCTGCTCAGTGATCTGGGCAGCGGCGTGACCGGTGAGAACCTGCATGTGGATGCGGGATATCACATCGTCGGAATGAAGGCGGTCGACGCCCCCGATATCGACGCAACCAAATAGGCATACAGGTCAGGAGCCCCCGCATGGACGTGATCACGGTCCTGCTGTTCAATCCCGCGATTCCCGGCGTACTGGCAGCCCGTGCTTGCCTTCATCGTCATGATCCGCTCGTCCCTTGTCGATGGGCGGCGCGCCGGACTGCTGACCGTGGCCGCACCGGCCAGGACACACCCGCTGGCGAACCTCTTCGTCCGCGAACTTCTGTGGTACGCTCTTGCAACCGCCGTACTGACCACCGGTCCGATGCGCCGCGCCTGTATCGCCATGAAATCGTGGTTCGGCAGAGGGGCTATAATGGTTCCCGCGGCGTTGGCACTGCGGATTGCGACCTGAGACCGAAACAACAAGGATAACCGACGATGATCGATCCCCTGCCCCACGAAAAAGGTTTCCACGTCAGCTGGGACCAGTTGCACCGCGACGCGCGTGCATTGGCGTGGCGGCTCGACGGGCACGGGCCGGACGATGGCAACTGGCGTGCTGTCGTGGCGATCACCCGCGGCGGCATGGCACCTGCGATGATCGTCGCGCGCGAGCTGGATATTCGCATAGTCGATACAATCAGCGTCAAGAGCTACAACCACCAGACACAAACCGAGCCACGGGTGATCAAGTCGCCGGATATGAACCTGATCGGCGACGGGACCGGCGTACTGATCGTCGATGACCTGGTCGATACCGGCCGCACGCTCGAAGTGGTGCGCGCCCATATGCCGAACGCCCATGTCGCCACCGTCTATGCCAAGCCCCTGGGACGCAGCCAGGTGCAGACCTTCGTGACCGAAGTCAGCCAGGATACCTGGATCTTCTTTCCCTGGGACATGGCCTTGCAATATGTCGAGCCTTATCGCGGCGCCTGAGCGCCCCCAATGCGCAAACGCCCGCAAAGGGCCGATAAGCTGCGCCGGAGACCCCGGATGACCCGCACAGCCAGCACCTTTTCCCCGCCCGTCATGGAAGCCCGCCGTTGGCTTGACGGCGTCTCTTTCTCCGACGCGCGCCCGCTGATCAACGTCAGCCAGGCCGCCCCGGTCGACTCCCCGCCTCAGGCCCTGCGCCAGGCAATCGCCGACGCAGCACTCAACCAGCCCCAGGCGCATCTCTACGGCCCGGTGCTGGGTCTGCCCGAACTGCGCAGCGAAGTCGCCGCGCAATGGAGTGCAGCCTATGGCGGATCACTGACGACGGACAATGTCGCGATTACATCGGGGTGCAATCAGGCCTTTTGCGCCACTATTGCCGCGCTCTGCGGCGAAGGTGATGAGGTCATTCTGCCAACGCCGTGGTATTTCAACCATAAAATGTGGCTCGATATGAACGGCGTGCACACCGTGCCGCTGCCCGCAGGCACGGGACTGCTGCCCGATCCCGAAGAGGCCGCGGCCTGCATCACGCCGCGTACCCGCGCCATTGTCCTGGTCACACCCAACAATCCCGGCGGCGTGGAATACCCCGCAGACCTTGTGCGCGCCTTCTTTGATCTGGCGCGCGCGCGCGGCATCGCGCTCATCGTTGATGAGACATACCGCGATTTCGACGCCCGCAGCGGTGCGCCGCATGATCTGCTGACCGATCCCGATTGGGCGGATACGCTGATCCAGCTCTATTCGTTCTCCAAGGCCTACCGGCTGACCGGCCACCGGGTCGGCGCGATGGTCGCCGCGCCCGCCCGGCTGGCAGAGGCCGAGAAATTCCTCGATACCGTGACCATCTGCCCCAATCAGCTGGGCCAGATCGCAGCCCTCTGGGGCATGCAGAACCTCGCACAGTGGCTGGCGGGCGAACGGGCCGAGATCCTCGACCGGCGCGCCGCAATCCAGGACAACATGCCCGCACTGGAGGCCGAAGGCTGGCAGTTGCTGGGCTGTGGTGCCTATTTCGCCTATTTGCAGCATCCCTTTGCGCAAAACTCGGCCACGCTGGCGCCGAAACTGGTCCGCGAGGCGGGCGTCCTGCTGCTGCCCGGGACCATGTTCACGCCCGACGGTGATGCCCTCGGCGCGCGCAGTTTCCGCGTCGCCTTTGCCAATGTGGACCGGGCAGGGATCGGCACGCTGAGCGACCGGTTGACCGGTCTCGGCTGGCCCCTTGCCCCGGACCGGACCAACGCGTAGACAGTTCCGGACCTGACCACCGCCGGTGGCGCAATCCAGGCAATGCAAGCGCACCAAAGAGGGCCCGATGAAAGGCAATACCGTTTCCAAATCCGCGATGTGGGTGCTGATGGCACTCTTGATCCTTGGCCTCGGTGGCTTTGGCATCACCAACCTGTCCGGCAACATCCGCAGCGTCGGCTCGGTCGGCGATGCCGAGATCGGCCTCGACGCATATGCCAACGCGCTGCAGACCGAAATCCGCGCGCTTGAGGCAGATCGCCGCGAACCGGTCTCGTTTGCACAGGCGCAGGCAGCGGGCATTGACACCCTGGTGCTGTCACGGCTGGTGGCAGAGGCTGCGCTCGATCACGAGACCGCGCAACTGGGCCTGTCGATCGGCGACGCGAACCTGCGTAATCAGATCCTCGATATTCCGGGTTTTCGTGGCGTTGACGGCGAATTCGACCGCGCCGCCTATTCCTATGCCCTAGATCAGGCCGGGCTGAGCGAAGCCGTTTTTGAAGAAGACGTACGCACCGAGGCCGCGCGCACCCTGTTGCAGGGCGCCGTCATCTCTGGCGTGAGCGCACCAACTGCCTATACCGGCACCCTGTTGACCTATGTCGGCGAAGCGCGCGACGTCACGCTGGCGACGCTCTCGCGCGGCGATCTCGCCACCGGCCTGCCCGAGCCGAGCGAAGAGGATCTGCGCAGCTATCACCAGTCCCATCTGCCTGATTTCACCACGCCCGAAACCCGTGCGATCACCTATGCCTGGCTCACGCCAGAGATGATCATCGATGAGGTCGACGTGGACGAGGCCGCACTGCGCGAAGCCTACGAGGCGCGATTGGCCGAGTTTGTCCTGCCCGAACGCCGCCTGGTAGAGCGTCTGGGCTTTCCCGACCGTGCCGCAGCGCAGGCCGCCAAGGCCGAAATCGACGCAGGCAGCCGCAGCTTCGAGGATTTCGTGCAAGAGCGCGGTCTGGAACTGAGCGATGTCGATATGGGCGATGTGGCAAGGGGCGAACTGGACGGCGCTGACGAAGACGTATTCGCCGCAGATGCCGGCGATATCGTCGGCCCGGTGGACAGCCCCATCGGCCCGGTCCTTTTCCGCGTGAATGCCGTGCTACTGGCACACGAGACCAGCTTTGAAGAGGCCGAGCCGGAACTGCGCGATGCGCTTGCCGCCGACCGTTCCCGCCGGGTGATCGACGCCCAGATCGACGCGGTAGATGATCTGCTTGCAGGTGGCGCCACGCTGGAGGATGTCGCGGACGAAACCAACCTGGAACTGGGCCAGATCAACTGGCATGAAGGTGTCGTCGGCAGCATCAGCGCCTACCCCGCCTTCCGCCAGGCAGCCGTCGCGATCGACGCGTCGGACTATCCTGCGGTTGCGACCCTTGAGGACGGCTCGATCTTTGCCATGCGCCTCGATGCGATCACCGAACCCGAGATCATGCCGCTCGAAGACGTACGCGACGCCGTGCGCGCGGCGTGGCTGTCGCAGGCGGTGACCGACGCGCTACGCGCCCAGGTCGCGGATCAGGTGACGGCGCTGGAAAATGGCGGCAGTTTTCAGGATGCGGGCCTTAACGGCGAAGCCGTGACCGACCTCACACGCCGCGACTTCCAGCCCGACACACCGCCCGAATTCATCGAAACCGTTTTCGCGATGAGCGAAGGCAGCGTCACGCTGATCGACGGCAACGAGCGCCTCTTCGTGCTGCGCCTCGACCGGATCACGCCGCCCAGAGAAGACGACCCCGAACTGGTGCAACTGCGTAGCGGGCTGGCAGATCAGGCCGCCGGCAACATCGCGCAAGACCTTTATCAGGTGCTCGCCGACGACATCCGCAGCCGTGCGGGCATCACGCTGGATGAGCAGGCGCTGAACGCCGTGCATGCGAACTTTCAATAAGGTGCACCCGGGATGGAGCTGACCCCCGCATTCGACGCTTTTGCCCCACGCTTTGACGCCGGTGAGGCGCAGGTGGTCTATGCCCGTCTCGCGGCCGATCTCGACACGCCCGTATCACTGATGCTCAAGCTGACGGAGGCCGCGCCAGACGCGTTCATGCTCGAATCCGTGACCGGCGGCGAAGTGCGCGGGCGCTATTCGATCATCGGGATGAAACCCGATCTGATCTGGAAATGTCACGGCACCACCAGCCAGATCAACCGCCAGGCACGGTTCGACGGCGAGGCGTTCGAAGCACAGGATGGCGATCCGCTGACCAATCTTCGCGCCCTCATCGCCGAAAGCCGAATCGACCTGCCCGAAGACCTGCCTGCCGCCAGCGCAGGCCTTTTCGGCTATCTCGGCTATGACATGATCCGATTGGTCGAACATCTGCCGGACGTGAATCCCGATCCGTTGGGCCTGCCCGACGCGCTGATGCTGCGGCCTTCCGTTGTGGCAGTGCTTGACGGGGTCAAGGGCGAGGTGATCGTGGTGGCCCCGGCCCGGCCCGGGCATGGCCAGTCCGCGCGCGCCGCCTATGCCCAGGCAGCCGAACGGGTGATGGACGCGGTGCGTGATCTGGAACGCTCTCTGCCCAGCCAGGCCCGCAATCTGGGCGAGGCACGCGAAGATGCGCCGCCCGTGTCGAACTTCACCCGCGCCGCCTACAAAGAGGCGGTGACGAAGGCCAAGGAGTATGTGCGCGCAGGCGACATCTTTCAGGTGGTGCCGTCGCAGCGCTGGACCCTGCCGTTCACCCAGCCGCCCTTTGCACTCTATCGCAGTTTGCGGCGAACGAACCCGTCGCCCTTCATGTTCTATTTCAATTTCGGCGGGTTTCAGGTGGTGGGCGCCAGCCCCGAGATCCTCGTGCGGGTCTTTGGTAACGAGGTCACTATCCGCCCGATCGCAGGCACGCGCCCCCGCGGCGCGACACCCCACGAAGACCGCGCCCTCGAAGCCGATCTGCTGGCCGACAAGAAAGAACTGGCCGAACATCTCATGCTGCTTGATCTGGGGCGCAACGACACGGGCCGCGTCAGCAAGATCGGCACGGTGCGCCCCACGGAACAATTCATCATAGAACGGTATAGCCACGTCATGCATATTGTCAGCAACGTGGTGGGCGAACTGGCCGAAGATCAGGATGCGCTGTCGGCCCTGCTGGCCGGTCTGCCCGCAGGCACCGTCAGCGGTGCCCCCAAGGTCCGTGCGATGCAGATCATCGACGAGTTGGAGCCGGAAAAACGCGGCGTCTATGGCGGCGGTGTCGGTTATTTCAGCGCGGGTGGCGACATGGATGTGTGCATCGCCCTGCGCACGGCAGTGGTGAAGGATCACAAGCTCTACATTCAGGCCGGCGGCGGCGTAGTCTATGATAGCGACCCCGAATCCGAATATATGGAAACCGTGCATAAATCGAACGCGATCCGCCGGGCGGCGGCGGATGCAGCACGGTTCACGGGAGACGGTAACAGCTGAGCGAGACCGGATTTTCGCAAAGAAACCACTCTGAAAATTTTGCGAAAATTTTCAACTTGCAGGAAAGACTGCCTGGATGACCCGCCTGATCCTCTTCAACAAACCCCATGGCGTATTGTCACAATTCACCGACAAGGGAACCGAAGCCAGCCCGCGCGCGACGCTGTCGACCTATATCGATCTGCCGGGCGTCTATCCCGCCGGGCGGCTGGATCGCGACAGCGAGGGTCTGCTGATCCTGACAGATGATGGCAAGCTGCAGGTGCGCATCGCCGATCCGCGCCACAAGCAGCCCAAGACATATCTGGTGCAGATCGAAGGCCTGCCCGACGACGACGCACTGGGCGCGCTTGCCAAGGGTGTCACGCTCAGGGACGGACCGACCCGCCCCGCCGAATTGCGCCGCATCGCCCCGCCTGATCTCTGGCCCCGCGATCCTCCCGTGCGCTACCGTAAATCCGTGCCCGACAGTTGGTTGGAGATCACCATCACCGAAGGACGCAACCGGCAGGTGCGGCGTATGACGGCGCATGTGGGCCACCCGACATTGCGGCTGGTGCGCTGGCGGATCGGGAACTGGTCGCTGGACGGGATCGCGCCGGGGACGTGGCGCCACGGCTGAGCACTACCGGTTTTCTGTCAACACCGCCGAAATGGGGGCGATCGCCACACTGCTGGCGCGGTCCTGGAGCCCCCAGAGCAATAGCGCGCTGATAGTATCGGCCCGCAAACGGCCCAGCATGACAACCTCGCCCTGCCCACGCCCGGCCTTGAATGCCGCCTGATCCAGAAAACGCCGGATCACGGCCGCGTCCTGTCCCTTGGCGTCGAAATCCCGGAACACGCCGCCGGTCGGCACACCTTCGCGCGAAATCAGCTTGCGTGCGGTATCCAGCCCATTGGGAAAGAGCACCAGCCCATGACCGCTCTCCAGCAGGATCGGGGCGAGCTGCTCGGCGGCGGCCCGACCAGACTGAAGGCCAGTGCCCGTGCCTTCCAGCACCGCGACCGCTTCGGGCACGGCGTGCAGCACCGTCTGCATGGCGATCTCGGTGTCGCTGGCCTGCGCGCCCGGCGGCAGGTCCACCATCGCCAGCACCTCAAAGCCCGCATCGCGGTAGCGCCGCATCGCCTCTGCGGCGCCGTCCCAGGTGGCATCAACGGCAAAACTCAGAGGATAGGGAAAACTCGACAGCGCCTCCAACCCGATGGGGCTGGTGCCGTCGTCGATCAGCACGATGGCCATCAGCGGCTTGCCCTCGGGGTTATCAAAGGGCGTGGCATAGGTCTCGATCGCGGGTCGATCACTGTCGGGTTGTGCGCTGTATTCATCATCAGGCGTTTCGGTATCCGCCGGGGCGTCCGTGACCGAGGGCAGGCGATTGGTCGCCACACCCTGGGCCAGATCGCCGATGGTCCCCGAGGGCGTGGCAGCATCAGCTTCGGCCGGTGCCTCGGTTTCGGGGACAACCTCGGTTTCCGTCTCGGGCGCAGTCGCTTCGGTCGTCTCTTCAGGCGCGATTTTCGCCTCGGGCGCAGCCGCTTCAGGCATCTCTTCAGGCGCAGCTTCCGCCTCGGGCACAGTCGATTCGGTCATCTCTTCAGGCGCAGCTTCCGCCTCGGGCGCATCCGTCACTTCTTCAGGGAACGCTGCGGACTCAACATCCATTGCAGGCTGCATCGGCTGGGCCGGGTCGACCGAGATCGACAGCGTGTCCTCGCTGCCTGGCGCGTCGGGTGCGGCGGACTGCGAGCCGGGCTGCACTGCCGCGTCCTGGCCGAAATCCATCGCACTGTCATCCGCGGCGACCTGCGGGGCGCTCAGGTTGGCCTGCGCCGTGCCGGTCTGCGGCACTGCAGCCGACTGCATGTCCTCGTCCTTGATCACGCTCAGGTCATCGGGCGCAGACGTGCTCACTTCGGGGGCGCCCTCGGCCCTCGGCACCGCATCCGGCTCGGACACCATCGCCAGCGGTTCGTCCTCGCGCGACTGGTTGAACTCGGACCCCGCCGGCAGATCAAGCGCCGCCGCATCGGGGGCCGGGCGCTGGGAAATTTCGGTCATCACCGATGCGACACCCAGTCCCAGACCCACCACCACCGTGCCGACAATGACTCCGCCAAAAAATCCCTTTGCCATCTTTAAATCATCCCTACCGCTCTTTGCGCCTCTTGACGGTGCCAGCCAAGCCTGAGCAAGTATATCGCGACTAGGCCCCCGGCCTCCACCCCCCATTCGCGCGAGGCGCACAATGCTACTATTGATAGATAACTACGACAGTTTCACCTATAATCTCGTGCATTATGTGGGCGAACTGGGGGCCGAAGTTCTGGTCAGGCGCAACGACGCGCTGGATGTGCAGGCGGCGATGGCGCTGCGCCCGGATGGCATTCTGCTGTCACCGGGGCCTTGCGACCCGGATCAGGCAGGCATCTGCCTGGCGCTGACCGCAGCCGCAGCCGAGGCGCGCATTCCGCTGCTGGGCGTGTGTCTGGGGCATCAGGCCATCGGCCAGGCCTTTGGCGGCAAGGTGGTGCGCCACTCCGAAATCGTCCACGGCAAGATGGGGCGCATGACTCATGGTGGCAAGGGCGTCTTTGCCGGCCTGCCGTCTCCGTTCGAGGCAACACGCTATCACAGCCTCGTGGTGGACCGCGCCAGCTTGCCCGATACACTGGAAGTAACGGCAGAACTGGAGGATGGCACGATCATGGGACTGCAACACAAGAGCCTGCCGATCCACGGGGTACAGTTCCACCCCGAATCGATTGCCTCGCAGCATGGCCATGCGCTGCTGAAAAATTTCCTCGACATGATGCCAAACAAGGCCGGGGTTCCGGCTTGAGCGACGGACTGAAACCCCTGATCGGCATCGCCGCCGACCGCCCGCTGACCCGCACCGAGGCCGAGGTTGCCTTTACCTATCTCTTTGAGGGCGAAGCGACGCCCAGCCAGATCGGTGGCCTGCTGATGGCGCTGCGCACCCGCGGCGAGACGGTGGATGAATACGCCGCCGCCGCTGCCGTCATGCTCGCCAAGTGCAAACCCGTGCGCGCGCCCGCAGGGTCGATGGATATCGTCGGCACCGGCGGTGATGGCAAGGGAACGCTGAACATCTCCACCGCAACGGCCTTTGTCGTCGCAGGTGCGGGGGTGACCGTGGCCAAGCATGGCAATCGCAACCTCAGTTCCAAATCCGGCGCAGCCGATGCGCTCAGCCAGATGGGTGTTAACGTGATGGTCGGCCCGGATGTGGTTGAAACTGCTCTTGAAAAGGCCGGTATCGCCTTCATGATGGCGCCAATGCATCACCCGGCAATCGCGCATGTTATGCCCACACGGACCGAACTGGGCACGCGCACGATCTTCAACATTCTCGGCCCGCTCACCAACCCTGCGGGCGTCAAGCGCCAACTCACCGGCGCGTTCGCACGTGACCTGATCCGTCCGATGGCCGAAACCCTGGGTATTCTGGGATCGGAACGCGCCTGGCTGGTGCATGGCAGCGACGGCACCGACGAGCTGACCATCACCGGCATCAGCTGGGTCGCGGCATTGGAAACGGATGGCAGCGTGAAGGAATTCGAGTTGCATCCAGAGGAATTCGGCCTGCCCGTGCACCCGTTCGAGGATATTCTCGGCGGCACCCCCGAAGAGAACGGCATCGCCTTCAGGGCACTGCTGGACGGTGCAAAGGGCGCCTATCGCGACGCAGTGCTACTCAATGCAGCGGCCGCGCTGGTGATCGCCGATCATGCACCCGACCTCAAGTCAGGGGTTGCACAGGCCCGGGAGAGTATCGACAGTGGGGCCGCCCGTACCCGGCTGGAAACCCTCGCCCAAGTGACATCGGAGACCACATGAGTATCCCCACCATTCTGGAGAAGATCAAAGCCTACAAACTTGACGAGGTAGCTGCCGCCAAGGAGGAGGTATCGCCCGATGAGATGAACAAACGCGCCTTCTCTGCCCCCCCCGTGCGCGGTTTCAAAGAGGCGCTGACCCAGGCCAGCAAACAAGGGTATGGCCTGATTGCCGAGATCAAGAAGGCAAGCCCTTCCAAGGGGCTGATCCGGGATGATTTCGATCCCGAGGCGCTGGCCAAAGCCTATCAGGAGGGCGGCGCGACCTGCCTCAGCGTTCTGACCGACACCCCCAGCTTTCAGGGGGCCAATGAATACCTGACGATCGCGCGCGCCGCCTGTGACCTGCCCGTGCTCCGCAAGGATTTCATGTACGACCCGTATCAGGTGGACGAAGCGCGCGCGCTGGGGGCCGATTGCATCCTGATCATCCTGGCCAGCGTGACCGATCCACAGGCCGCCGAACTGGAAGCCGCCGCTGAACGATGGGACATGGATTCTATCATCGAAGTACACAACGAGGACGAGATGAAGCGCTCGGAGTTGTTGAACTCGACCCTGATCGGGATCAACAACCGCGATCTGAACACGTTCGAGACGTCGCTCGATGTGACCCGTCATCTGGCACGTCTCGCACCAGTCGATTCACTCCTGATCTGCGAAAGCGGGCTGGAAGGCCCCGAGGACCTCGCGGATATGACCCGCTACGGCGCGCGTAACTTCCTCATCGGTGAGACGCTGATGCGCGCCGATGATGTGGCCACCGCGACCCGTGCCCTTCTGGCAAGTCCTCTGACCAGCGGAGGAATGTAGTGACGGGCCTCACGCATTTCGACGGCAAGGGCGACGCGCACATGGTCGATGTCTCTGCCAAGCTGGTGACCGACCGGGTCGCGGTGGCGGCATGTCACATCAGCATGGCCCCACAAACCTTTGAAATCGTTTCGGAAGGGCGCGCCAAAAAGGGCGATGTCCTGTCCGTGGCGCGGCTCGCCGGGATCATGGGCGCGAAAAAGACGTCCGAGCTGATCCCGCTCTGCCATCCGTTGCCCATCGCATCGGTCGCGGTAGAACTGACGCTAGACACGGACCTGCCCGGCGTACAGATCGAGGCGACGGTCAAGACCACCGGCCAGACCGGCGTCGAGATGGAGGCGCTCACCGCCGCCGCCACGGCGGCGCTGACGGTCTACGACATGGTCAAGGCCGTGGACCGTGCCATGCAGATCGGCGGTTTGCGCGTCGTACTGAAAGACGGTGGAAAATCAGGGCGGTACAGCGCGGAATGATCTCGGTAGGCGACGCCCTGAACCATCTCTTTGAATTGACGTCCCCCATGCGAGTCGAAACCGTCCCGCTGGTGCAGGCCGCAGGGCGTGTACTGGCGCAGCCCGTGCAGGCGCGGCGCGATCAGCCGCCCTTTGCCGCCTCCGCGATGGACGGCTATGCCATCCACGGTACCGATGCCGCACCCGGTGCGCAGTTCGAGGTGATCGGAGAGGCCGCAGCGGGACACGGCTATGACGGCACCGTGCCTGTCGGCAAGACCGTGCGCATCTTTACCGGCGCGCCCCTGCCGGCCGGCTGCGACCGGGTCATCATCCAGGAGGACGTGACCCGAGAGGCTGACCGGATCGTGCTGGGCGATACACTCGATAGCGGGTGGCATGTGCGCCCCGCCGGAGCCGATTTTCGGCAGGGCGGCGAATTTGCCGCGCCGCGCCTGCTGCGCCCGCAGGATATCGCCCTGCTGGCCGCGATGAACATCGCCGAACTGCCGGTCTACTGCAAACCCAGCGTGGCGCTCATCGCCACCGGAGATGAACTGGTCATGCCGGGCGAGACTCCGGGCCGGGATCAGATCATCGCGTCCAACTCCTTTGGGCTCAAGGCACTGCTGGACGCGCACGGGGCCGAGGCGCATCTGCTGCCGATTGCCCGCGACACTGTGAGCGCGCTGGAAACCGCGTTCGATCTGGCGCAGGGGGCGGACCTGGTCATCACCATCGGCGGCGCCTCGGTCGGCGATCACGATCTGGTCGGCGCGGTGGCACAGGCGCAGGGCATGGCACGCAGCTTTTACAAGGTGGCCATGCGGCCCGGCAAACCGCTGATGGCCGGGCGCATGGGCACGGCCGCGATGATCGGGCTGCCGGGCAATCCGGTCTCGGCGATGGTCTGCGGGCATGTCTTTGTTCTGCCCGTGCTGCGCGCGATGCTGGGTCTGGGGGCCACCCCCGCCCCGCGCAGTCGCGCGCCGCTGGCGGTGGAGATGCCCGAAAATGGCCCGCGCGAGCACTACATGCGTGCCACGCTCGGCCCGGACGGTCTGCGCCCGGCCACGCGTCAGGATAGTGCGCTGCTGTCGATTTTGGCAGATGCGGATGCGTTGCTGGTCCGGCCTGCAGGCGACAAGGCCCGCCAACCGGGCGATGTTGTCGAATACATCCCCCTCTGATCTGCCTGCGGCCAGAAATATCGGGCTGTTGACACAAAAGGGGAACATGCGTAGAACAAAAAGATACCTGCGTAGCCAGAGGACCCTTCAGATGCTGACCAAAAAACAGCTCGACCTGCTGAAATACATCAACAAATGTGTTCAGCGCGACGGCGTTCCCCCCAGTTTCGACGAGATGAAAGAGGCGCTGAATCTGCGGTCCAAATCGGGCATTCACCGGCTGATCACGGCGCTGGAGGAACGCGGGTTCATCCGCCGTCTCGCGCACCGTGCCCGTGCGCTGGAGATTGTGAAGCTGCCGGAATCGCTGGGCGGCACGCCCATTTCGGGCTTCAACCCACGTGTGATCGACGGGGACAGGCCCACAGCGGCGCAACCTGCCAATGCCCACCCCATCGAGGCGGTGCACGCGCTGGAACTGCCGGTGATGGGACAGATCGCCGCCGGTGTGCCGATCGAGGCGATCCAGAATGCATCGCATAACGTGGCGGTGCCCGGGGCGATGGTCAGCGGCCCGGGCGAGCATTACGCGCTGGAGGTCAAAGGTGATTCGATGATCGACGCCGGGATCAACGATGGCGATATCGTCGTGATCCGCGAGACAAGTGTGGCCGACAATGGCGATATCATCGTGGCCCTGATCGAGGATCAGGAAGCGACGCTCAAACGGTTCTTTCGCCGGGGCGGTGCCATCGCACTGGAGGCCGCCAACCCGGCCTATGAAACCCGCGTCCTGCCCGGTGACAAGGTCAAGGTGCAAGGCCGCCTGGTCGGGCTGATCCGCACTTACTAAGGCGTTCGGCCTTGACTGAGTGCCTCGGGTTCCAGACGAGATACTCTCGGGGTCAGCGCCGTCGTGTATTCCACAACCGCTCGCCGGTGACCTGGCGCGCGCTGACGGCGCGCAGCCCCTTTTCGCTGCTGTAGAGCGCCAGCGCACCGGTGCGGCGCAACGTGCCGGGATGTACAACCTCGCAAGGCAAGCCCTCGGGCGCGGTGGTCGGCGCGGTGTTCAGTACCAGCCAGTCCGCCCCGCCGCACCCCGCCAATGCTTCAGCGGCGCGTTTACCGCGCAACGCCGTGATCGCAACCCCACCGGGGGCGGGGGCCGGCCACCGTTCGGCGGCCTGCATCTGTTCGGCGGCATCGCCGTCATTCTCCAGCCAGTTCCGCGCGATGAACCCCGCACCACGCCCGGTGCTCAGCGCGCGGCCATTTGTGGTCATCACGCCGACCAGGCTGCCGGAGTCCGAAATCAGTACATCAGGCCGCATGCTCTGCGACCAGAGCACCAGCGCCAACACCATCGGCACCACCCCCAGCGCCCGTGCGCGCCCCTGCCAGAGCGCCACGAAGAGGCCGCCCAACACCAGCAGCGGCAGCACTTCGGGCCCCGGACTGACCACCGTGCCGCGTGCCCCGTCAAGGTTCGAGACCAGATGCGCGACACCAAGGATCCAGTTCAACCCCAGCCCCATGATCCAAAGGCCGACCCCTTCCAGACCCAGCGGCAACAGGCACGCCGACAGCACCGCGGCAGGCATCACCACAACCCCCATCAGCGGCACGCTGAGCAGGTTTGCGATCAGGCCGTAATGGGCGAACTGGTTGAAATGCGCCGCCGCGATCGGCGCAGTCGCCAGCCCGGCCACTGTCGATGATATCACCACCGCCAGAACCGGGCGCAGCCAGCGCGGCCCCTTCGACGTCTCGCGCGTGTTGATCCAGCCAAAGACCGCCACCAGCGCCGTGGTCGCGGCAAAAGACATCTGGAAACCCGGCCCCAACAGCGCCTCGGGGTGTAGCACCAGCACGATGATTGCCGCCAGCGCCACTGCCCGCAGACTAAGCGCGCGCCGGTTCAGCATGACCGCCACCAGCACCACCGCCGCCATGACGAAAGCACGCTCGGTCGCGACATTGCCGCCCGACAGCGCCAGATACCCCACCGCCACAACCAGCGCCATGCCAGCCGACAGCGGCTTGACCGGCGCACGCAGGGCGACCCACGGGATCGCGGCCAGCGCGATCCGCAGGGCGGCAAAGACGAACCCCGCCAGCAGCCCCATATGCAGCCCCGAAATCGCCAGCAGGTGCGCCAGATTAGACACCCGCAGCGCAGTCAGCGTATCCTGGCCCATGCCGGCGCGGTCGCCGGTCATGATCGCGGCGGCAAAGGCCCCTGCCTCGCCCGGCAGCACGGCCTGCACCCGCGCCGACAACGCCATGCGCGCAGCAAACAACGGCTGATCGCCCTCGGGACGTGCCAGTGCCAGCAGCGGCACTCGGGTATAACCCACGGCACCGAGACCCAAAAACCAGGCATGGCGCTGAAAATCGAAACCGCCCGGCTCCACCGGACCGCTTGGCGGAGCAAGATGCGCAGTGGTCATCACCCCGAGACCGGGAACCGGGTCGCTGCCCTTGATCGCACTATGCAGGGACAATCGCACGCGGGTGGGCGTGCGCGCAGGCGCCACGTCGCGCAACACGACGCGGTCCAGCGTGACCCGCACCTTGTCGCTGGCGGATCGGTCGATGCCGACCACCCGGCCCTCTACCGGGCCGTAGTAGCGCCAGCCCAGCACAGGCTCCTCGACCTGGTGGGCGCGCAGGCCCGCGATCATCACCCCCATCAACACCAGCGCAAGGCCGACGGCCAGCGGCGATATCGCCTCATCCAGCAGGCGCGATAACGCGAAAAATGCTGCGCAAGTCATTGCAATAGCGACGAAGATCAATGCTCCGGGTTCGAATTTCAGCACAAAATAGAGGCCGATACCGACCCCCAGACAGATCGGTACCCAGGCAAAGAGATGGCCGCGCTGTATCAACAACGCGGCGTGCAGATAACCGAGCGTCCGGGGCACTTGTTTCCCCCCATGCGGGCCGATAAACAGACCTTCAGGCTAGCCCTGCCATCCTTACCGAAAGGTTAATGCCCCCCATGTCCCAACAGGTCGTGACCCGTTTTGCCCCGTCGCCCACCGGCTATCTGCATATCGGGGGCGCGCGCACTGCGCTCTTCAACTGGCTTTTCGCGCGGGGGCGCGGCGGCACCTTCCTGCTGCGGATCGAGGATACCGACAAGGCCCGCTCGACCCCTGAGGCGACGCAGGCGATTCTGGACGGGATGGCGTGGATGGGGCTGGATCACGACGGCGATGTGATCAGCCAGGCCGCACGCGCAGATCGTCATGCCGAAGTGGCGCACCAGATGCTAGCCGCAGGCAAGGCGTTCAAATGCTTTGCAACGCAGGACGAAATTCAGACCTTCCGCGACACGGCCAAGGCCGAGGGACGCTCCACGCTCTATCAAAGCCCGTGGCGCGATGCGGATCCGGCCACACATCCCGATGCCCCCTACGTGGTGCGCATCAAGGCGCCGCGCGATGGCGCCACGATCATCCGCGACGCGGTGCAAGGCGATGTGACCATCCGCAATGACCAGCTTGACGATATGGTGCTGCTGCGTTCGGACGGCACCCCGGTCTACATGCTGGCAGTGGCAGTGGATGATTTCGACATGGGCGTGACCCATGTGATCCGGGGCGACGATCACCTCAATAACGCGGCACGCCAGATGATGATCTACGAGGCGATGGGCTGGCCGCTGCCGGTTTACGCGCATATCCCGCTGATCCACGGCCCGGACGGCAAAAAGCTGAGCAAACGTCACGGCGCGCTCGGCACTGTTGAGTATCAGCAGATGGGCTACCCGGCCGCCGGCATGCGCAATTATCTCGCGCGGCTGGGCTGGAGCCACGGCGATGACGAGTTTTTCACCGACGCACAGGCGCAGGAGTGGTTCAGCCTGGACGGGATCGGCAAATCCCCTGCCCGGTTCGATTTCAAGAAACTGGAGAATATCTGTGGCCGTCACATCGCCGCGATGGACGATGCTGCACTGCTGCATGAATTGACCGAGTTTCGCCGCGCGGTCGACCTGCCCGCCCTCACCCCGGAAAAAAATGACCTTCTGCTCCGCGGCATGTACTGCCTAAAAGAGCGCGCCCGCACCTATCCGGAACTGATTGATAAAGCTGAGTTTATTATAGTCAATCGCCCTGTCTCTCCGGATGAGAAGGCCGCCGCGCAACTCACCGATGTATCCCGCAGTATACTGAAAGAATTGACGCCGCACCTGCAGAATGCTAGTTGGACGCGTGAAAACCTTGAGGCGTCAGCGAATGCGTTTGCCGCCGAAAAGGAGACAACATTCGGCAAGCTGGCAGGCCCGCTTCGGGCAGCCCTGGCAGGGCGCAGCGCGACGCCGAGTGTATTCGACATGATGCTGATCCTGGGACAGACCGAGACACTGGCCCGGATCGGTGACGCCGCACAGGGCGAGGGCTGACCCGGCGGGCGATCCACCCGCGTGCGGCCAGCCGCAACAGACGCCCCTGGTGCCGAAACACCCCCGGGGCCACACAGGGAGACAGCCGCATGGCCGACAGCAATAAAAGTGCAAAACTGAGCATCGCCGACAAAGATTATGACCTGCCGATATTTTCGCCCACAGTCGGCCCGGATGTGATCGATATCCGCAAGCTCTATGCACAGGCGGGTGTCTTTACCTACGACCCCGGCTTTACCTCGACGGCGAGTTGCGACAGCACCATCACCTTTATCGACGGTGACAAGGGCGAGTTGCTGCATCGTGGTTATCCGATCGACCAACTGGCCGAGAAATCGCATTATCTCGAAGTGTGTTACGTGCTGCTTTATGGCGAACTGCCATCGGCCGCGCAATTGGAGGATTTCGAGAGCCGCGTCACCAACCACACCATGCTCCACGAGCAGATGAAGTATCTTTTCCGCGGATTCCGCCGCGATGCGCACCCCATGGCAATCATGGTCGGCGTGGTCGGCGCGCTCAGCGCGTTCTACCATGACAGCACGGACATCAACGATCCCTGGCAGCGCGAGGTCGCCTCGGTGCGTATGATTGCCAAGATGCCGACAATCGCGGCAATGGCTTATAAATACACCATCGGCCAGCCCTTCATATATCCGCGCAACGATCTCGATTATGCGTCGAATTTCTTGCGCATGTGCTTTGCCGTGCCCGCCGAGGATTACGAGGTGAATCCGATCCTGGCGCGCGCGATGGACCGCATCTTTACCCTGCATGCCGACCACGAGCAGAATGCATCGACCTCTACCGTGCGGCTGGCCTCGTCTTCGGGGGCGAATCCGTTCGCCTGCATCGCTGCCGGCATTGCCTGCCTCTGGGGGCCCGCACATGGCGGCGCAAACCAGGCATGCCTTGAAATGCTGCGCGAGATCGGGACCGTGGACCGTATTCCCGAATATATCAAACGTGCCAAGGACAAGGACGATCCGTTCCGCCTGATGGGGTTCGGCCACCGCGTCTACAAGAATTTCGACCCGCGCGCCAAGGTGATGAAGCAATCCGCCGATGAGGTACTGGAGCTTTTGGGCATCGATGACAACCCGACGCTTCAGGTCGCCAAGGAGCTGGAAAAACAGGCGCTTGAGGACGATTACTTCGCCGACAAGAAGCTGTTCCCGAATGTCGATTTCTATTCGGGCATCATCCTTGAGGCGATGGGTTTCCCCACCTCGATGTTCACCCCGATCTTTGCCGTCAGCCGCACTGTCGGCTGGATTTCGCAGTGGAAGGAAATGATCGCCGACCCACAGCTCAAGATCGGGCGCCCCCGTCAGCTATATGTCGGCGAGGCAAAGCGCGATTACGTGGATATCGAAAACCGCTGAGCAAGCGTTGCCCTTCCCGCGCCCCGGGCTTGACCCGGGGCAGGCAGGGTGGGGATCGTTTGCCATCCAGCCCGTCGTCTGACGCGCAAGGTGACGGCCTTACCGCCCCTCGAACTGCGGCTTGCGTTTTTCCATGAAGGCTACCACGCCCTCCTTGAAATCGCGCGACTTGCCGCATTCGCCCTGCAATTTCGCCTCCAGTTCCAGCTGCGCATCCAGGCTGTTGTCCCAACTGCCGCGAATGGCCGCCTTGAGGTGCGCGTAGGCCTGCATCGGCCCTTTGGCCAGATGCGTCGCCCGGGCGCGCCAATGCGCGTCGAACTCGGCGTCCGGCACCGCCTCCCAGATCATGCCCCAGTCACTGGCTTGCCGGGCGGTGACCGGCTCGGCAAACAGCGCGGCCCCCATCGCCTTGGCCGCGCCCATCTGCCGGGGTAGCCAATAAGTACCGCCCGCGTCGGGGATCAGGCCAATGCGGGTAAACGCCTGCAGAAAAACCGCGCTCTCGGTTGCGATCACCACGTCTGCCGCAAGCGCCAGGTTGGCCCCGGCCCCGGCGGCGGCACCATTGACGGCGCTGATCGTCGGCACGGGGCATTCCATGATCGCGCGCAGCATCGGCACGTATTCCTCACGCAGTACCCGCTCGATATCCAGTGAGGCGGCGCTGCCCCCGTCGCCCAGATCCTGCCCCGAGCAGAACGCACGCCCTTCACCGGTGATCACCAGCACATGTGCGTGGCGCCCGGCCTCGCGGGCCGCATCGGTGATCTCGGCGCGCATCTGCGTACTCAGCGCATTCATCCTGTCCGCGCGATCAAGGCGCAGCACGGCGATGTCGTCGGTGATGTCAAAGCGAATGGTGGAATAGTCTTTCACGGTGGGCATTCCCTAATGCGTTTCCATTTGATGCTGGGACAGCATCGAACGGAACCGCTTTGATTTGTCAATGCGCCCGGATTGGACACGACCTGCACGCAGAGGAAAGCTGAAACCGCGCCTCACTCGTCCATGATCTGACGCAGCCGCGCCTCTTCGGTCTCGGTCAACGTGCCGTCCCCTGCGGGTTCTGTCCGGCTGCGACGTCGGATATACAGCATCGCGATGCCCGCGCCGAGCAGCAGCATCGCAGGCCCGGCCAACCACAAAGCGATGTTGCTGCCGCCCATCTGCGGTTTCAGCAGCACATACTCGCCGTAGCGGTCAACAATGTAACTGACCACCTGACTGTCACTGTCGCCCGCCACCAGGCGATCCCGCACCAGCAGGCGCAGATCGCGCGCAAGCTCCGCGTTCGATTCGTCGATGCTCTCATTTCGGCAGACAAGGCAGCGCAGCCCGGCCGAAATCTCGCGCGCCCGCGTCTCCAGCACCGGGTCGTCCAGCACCTCGTCGGGCTGCACGGCAAAGACCGGCGCCGCAATCAGGCACAAGAGCAGGACCAGACGTTTCATTCCGCAGGCACCCCCTGCACCGGGGCCACCTTGCGCGCGCCTGCCGCCACGCGGTAGCGCCGGTCGCTCAGGCTCAGCGCGCCACCCAGCGCCATCAGGATCGCGCCGCCCCAGATCCAGTTCGCCAGCGGCTTGTAATAGGTGCGCACCGCCCAGCCGCCGCCGTCCTGTGGATCGCCGATCACCACATAGACGTCGCGCAGAAACCCGTTGTCGATCCCCGCCTCGGTGGTCGGCATCTGGGCAACCGGGTAAAAGCGCTTTTCAGGATGCAGCAAAGCGATCCTGCTGGCACCGCGCGCGAGTGTGAAATCGCCGGTGGTGGACATATAATTCGGTCCCTGCGCCTGACGCACATCATCAAGCGTCAGGGTGTAACCCGCCACGTCAAAGCTGTCGCCCACCTGCGCCACGCGGATATCCTCGACAGACCACGCCATCATCCCGGCCACGCCCGCCATCGTGATGCCAAGACCGCCATGCGCCACCGATTTTCCCCAGTCGGCGCGTGGCAGACGCGCGAGGCGGCGCAGTCGGCCGCCAACGCCTCCGTTACGTCCGGTGCGCGTCCACAGGTCGGTCACCGACCCCGCCACCAGCCATGCGCCCAGAAACAGGCCCACCGGCCCCAGCGCACTGCGCCCGGATTGCATCGCCCAGGCCAGCAGGGCCACAGCCACAGCCAGCACAAACGCGGGCGCCAGCGCGCGCAGGACGCGCCCGAATGACCCGCGCTTCCACGGCAGCATCGCGCCGATCGGCAACACCAGGCCCAGCAGCACCATGAAGGGCGTGAAGGCGAGGTTGAAGAAAGGTGCGCCCACCGACAGCTTGCGGTCAAAGAACAGCTCTGACACCAGCGGCCAGATGGTGCCGACAAAGACAATGAAACAGGCCACGCCGAGCAGCAGGTTGTTCAGCACCAGCATCGATTCTCGGCTTTTGACGGCGAAAACACCCTTGGACTGCATCACGCTCGCGCGTGCGGCAAACATGGTCAGACCGCCCATCATGAAGAGCGCCGTGATCCCCAGCAGGAACACCCCCCGTTCGGGATCATTGGCAAAGGCGTGCACTGAGGTCAGTACGCCCGAGCGTGTGATAAACGCCCCGACCATGGAAAAGCCGAAGGCGATGATTGCCAACAGGATCGTCCAGCTTTTCAGGCTTTCGCGTTTTTCCACCACGATGGCGGAATGTAGCAGCGCCACCGCGATCAGCCACGGCATGAAGCTGGCGTTTTCCACCGGATCCCAGAACCAGAAACCGCCCCAGCCCAGCTCGTAATAGGCCCACCAGCTTCCCAGTGCGATCCCGATGGTCAGGAAAATCCACGCCGCCAGCGTATAGGGCCGCATCCAGCGGCCCCATGCGGCATCCACCCGCCCCTCGATCAGCGCCGCAATGGCAAAGCTGAACGTCATCGAAAGGCCGACATAACCGAGGTAGAGGAAGGGCGGATGAAACGCGAGGCCGGGGTCCTGCAAGAGCGGGTTGAGGTCCTGCCCGTCAAAAGGCGCAGTGGCAAGGCGCAGGAACGGATTCGACGTGAAGATGAGAAAGGCAAAGAACGCCACACCGATCATCGCCTGCACCGCCAGCACGCGCGCCTTCAGGCTGGGCGGCAGGTTGGTGCCGAACCAGGCCACGCAGGCCCCGAACAGCGTGACGATCAGGATCCACAGCAGCATCGAGCCCTCGTGATTGCCCCAGACACCGGTGATCTTGTAGAGCATCGGCTTGGCCGAATGGCTGTTGAGCGTCACCAGCCGCAACGAGAAATCCGAGGTAACGAACGCCCAGGTGAGCGCCGCAAAACTGCCCGCCGTCAGCAGGAACTGCGCCGTCGCGGCCGGGGCCGCCACCGCCATCCAGCCGGGCCAGCGCTTATGCGCTCCGATCAGCGGCAGAACAGCCTGCACACAGGCGACACAAAAGGCGAGGATCAGGGCGAAATGGCCAAGTTCAGTAATCATGCCCCCAATATAGAGTGCATGCTCCGGCGCGCCAATCGCAATCGGTGCGTCGGGGCGATCACTTTGTCGCGGGGGCGCAGGGCGTCAGGCGCGGCGACTGCGCCGCCAGACCTCCAGGGCTGCATTTGGTTCGGCTCTGGCCGAATCAGAGCCGTGCCCAGCCCGCTCTGCGGCATGATCATCCAGCTGTTCAAGCGCGCTGATATTGGCGATCACCTGCGGCGTATGCGCCAGCATGCCCGTGATCGAGCGCTGAAATTCCTGCCCCTTGAGCTGGTGCCGTGCTCCGAAATAGAACGATACGATCACGCCCAGCAGCCACCAGAGCGGCTCTGGCACCAGCGCGATGCCCTGCATGCGCGCGGCGAACCACACCGGGTCCACCATTGCCGCGACAAACAGGCCCAGCGTCCCCAGTGCCAGCGCCGGTCGCGGCAGGCGGTTCACCCCGTCCATGAACCGGTCAAAACCGCAGCGTTGGCGGGCCGCGAATTCTGCCGCGAACTGGTCCAGCGCCTGACCGCGCTCATCACTGCGTCTGCGGGCACCGGCCTCGGTGTTTTCGCGAAACACCTCCGCCGTCTCGGCCACCACGTTGCGCCCATTGCCGAACACCACGGCCAGCACTCTCTCGATCAACCCCATGCCGCCACCCTTTCGTTGAACTCTGCCGCGCTCAGGTGATAGCGGGTCGCCATGAACTCTTCGGCGCGCCGTATCCAGCCGCCCTTGCCGCCCTTGCGGGTGCGGGCATATTTGCGGCTGGCCGGACGGTTGTCAGCGAGGTGAAAGTAATAATTGCGCCGCGCGATCGCATAGGCATCAGCAATGTGGTCGGGCGCATCGGCAGTGGCGCGGACAGCGGCACTGACGGTTTGCGGGCCGATGGCCCCATCCACGGCAATGTCATGCTCCATCCGGCGCAGCAGTCGTTGCAGGATCTTCACCGCATTGGCACCGGCATTCACATACATATCAAACACGCTGGCCTGCAATACCTCGGGCAGCTTGCCGATGCCGGGACGTTCAAAGTAATGCCGGACAAAGATGGCTTCGGCCTGGGTGCGGCTTAGTGCGCGCACATCGCGCGCATCAATCTGTCCGTCCCCGGTCAGGTCCAGACCGAGGCGGCGCATGGTGTGGATTGTCACACCGTGATTGGTCGCTCCGCCCGGATCGTCGGGGTCGTCGACAAAGCCGCCCTCGCGGGCGACGATTTCTCTGGCGATGGTTTCAACAGATTTCATGTGGCGGTCCCTTTGCCCTCGGCTTGCGAGGAGAAAGGCTGCGCCTTAGCCGTTAAGGGCGCGTTTACCCACCGGACGGCTCTTGATAGACGCCCTGCGCCTTCAGCGCATCCACCACTTCCTTGGGCATATAGCTCTCATCGTGCTTTGCCAGAATCTCGGTCGCGGTGAAAACCGTCCCGTCATAGGTGCCCAGACCGACCATCCCCTGCTCTTCCTCGAAGAGGTCAGGCAGAACCCCGGTATATTCCACCGGCACCGTAGCCCCCCCGTCGGTTACGGAGAAGCGCACCGTCTCGCCCTGCCCGCGCTTCAGGCTGTCGATCTCAACCAGCCCACCGATACGGAACACTTCGGCCGGGCTTGGTGGGGCGGCGATGACCTCGCTCGGGCTGCGGAAAAAGTTGATCCCGTCGCGCATCGCATAGCCAATGAGACTGGTCGCCACGACCAGTGCCACTGCGGCGATGGCGATGATCTGGATGCGGCGCTGTTTCTTGAGCGATTTCATCGGGCGGCCTGTCGTCTGGGCGTGTTACGGGAAAACCGGGGCCAGCATCAGCCCTGCAGTCTCTTCCACACCTAACATCAGATTGGCATTCTGCAAGGCTTGCCCACTGGAGCCCTTGGTCAGGTTATCGAGCGCCGCAATCACGATGGCGCGGCCCGGAATGCGGTCGCCGCTGACACCGATATGACAGAAATTGCTGCCCCGAATATGCCGCGTGCTGGGCTGTTGCCCGAACGGCAGAACCTGCAGGAACGGCTCATCAACATAGGCGTCAGCCAGCGCCGCGTGAATGGCCCCAGGATCACCCTTCACATAAATAGTGGCCAGTATCCCCCTGTTTGCAGGCAATAAATGTGGCGTAAACTGCACCTTTACATCACGGCCCGCGATAGCTGAGAACTCCTGATCGAACTCGGCCAGATGCCGGTGCGTGCCGCCCACGGCGTAGGCATGCGCACCCTCTGACAGCTCTGCATGCAGCAGGTTTTCCTTCAGGCTGCGCCCTGCACCGCTTACTCCGGTCTTGAGGTCGATGATGATTTCGTCCAGATCAATCAGCTTGCCCGCGATCAAAGGTCGCAGCGCATATTGCCCGGTCGCAGCGTTGCAGCCGGTGCCTGCCACCAGCCGCGCGTCTCGAATGCCCTCACGGTAAAACTCGGTCAGGCCGTAAACCGCCTCTGCCTGACATTCCAGTGCCGCATGCTCTCCACCATACCATTTGGCGTAGGCCTGCGGATCGCGCAGTCGAAAATCGGCACTGAGATCGACGATCTTCAGTGTCTTGGGCAGATCTCGAATCACCGCCTGGCTGGTGGCATGAGGCAGCGCACAGAAACACAGGTCGATGCCGGAAAAATCAATCTCGTCAATCGTGACGAGATCCGGCAGATCGAGATGCCGCAAATGCGGAAAGACGTCGGCCATTGGCTGACCTGCCTTGGAATTGGCACCCAGAGCCTTGATCTGCATCGTGGGGTGAGTGGCAATCAGCCGGACCAGTTCGGCCCCCGTGTAGCCTGACGCGCCAAGGATGGCGATGGAATGGGTCATGGTTGGTTATCCCGATAATCTAGATACGAGTTAGGCAATTTCGCACCGCATCGCAATCCGCGCGCTGCGAAGAATGCCCGCAAGGGCTTGATGAGGGGCCTCTCAGGCCGCCTGAAACGTAATCGGTCGTCGCATGAACTGCGTTGCGCGGTCAGACACGCGCCGGGGGTCACCGGTGGTCAGATAGCGGCTTTTGCTCCCCTCACCTGTCATGCCCGGATGGCGCGTCAGATAATCGGCCAGACTTTCGGCCACCAGAGACGCCTGACTATAGACCGAAACCCCTTCTCCCAGCGCCTCCTGAAAAACCTGCTCCATCAGCGGATAATGCGTGCAGCCCAGGATCGCGGCCTGCGGCTGTGGCATCTTGCGTTTCAGCGCATCCACATGACTGCGTACCAGCGCTTCGGCGAGGATCAGATCGCCCTCCTCAATGGCATCGACCACGCCACCACAAGCCTGCGCCTCGACATCCACGCCGATGGCGCGAAATGCCAGCTCGCGCTGGAATGCGCGGCTGCGGACCGTGGCAGGGGTGGCAAAGAGAGCCACATGTCTGACCGCCACCTCGCGCGGCGGCGAATTGTCGCCCCATTGCCGTTCGGTCAGCGCCTCGATCAACGGCACGAAAACGCCCAGGACCCGCTTGCCCTGTGGCACGCCGGCCTCCTGCATGCGCCGCAGCGCCGCCGCTGAGGCCGTGTTGCACGCCAAAACAACCAGATCACAGCCCTCATTCCACAGCCGTTCCACACTGGCGCGGGTCAGCGCATGGACATCATCCGCGTCGCGTACCCCGTAAGGGGCATGGGCGTTGTCACCGAGATAGACAAACGCCACATCAGGCAGGCGCGCCTGCAGCGCGTCCAGCACGGTCAGCCCGCCCAATCCACTATCAAAAATACCCACTGCCATTGCTCTGCCCGCCTCTGGACCGGGGTGCCCATCGGTCCTGTTTCCACTCATGCCCGATGCCCATCCGGTCAATCGGCCTTGGAAATAGCACATACGTCTTCATTGGCGGGAATTCCATCGCAGATTTACCCCCCCTGGCGCAGGCGTGACCGAGTTCAAGCGCCACACGACGCCGCCGACCACGTCACTGTGCCGCCTGCAACGCATCACCGCCAGCAGCGCGGATCGCGGCCTTCTACGATGTCGAAACTCCATGAAGCCAGGCGATGTTTCGCACCCCAGGGCAATATCAAAGCGTTTCGCGAAAACCTGAAACACAGCTTTTGCAAAACGCACACGACATATAAGCATTGCACCCGCTTCACCTTTATCTGATGCCTCAGGTTCAAGGCGGAATGCTTTAGCTCACCAATCGTGACCTCCAGCTAATTTTTCCGCACCCGCATCCCGTTCGGTAGTGTCTTTTGCAGGGATTCTTTGCTATCCCGTCCGGAGCGCGTGGCGGAAAAAGAAAGTTGCACAGATGGACTGGGACAAGCTCAGAATATTTCATGCGGTCGCCGATGCCGGGTCACTGACCCATGCAGGCGATCAGTTGCATCTATCGCAATCGGCGGTATCCCGTCAGGTCCGCGGGCTCGAAGAGTCGCTGAATACGACACTTTTCCACCGCCATGCACGCGGGCTGATTCTCACTGAGCAGGGCGAACTCCTGTTTGATGCCACAAGGGCGATGGTGAAACGGCTGGATGCCGCCACTGCGCGCATCCGCGACAGCGAAGAAGAGGTGTTTGGCGAACTGCGCGTGACCACGACCATCGGATTTGGCACGCTCTGGCTGGTACCGCGTCTGCCGCAGTTCTACGAAAAATACCCGGACCTGAAAATCAACCTGATGCTTGAAGAGCGCGTGCTTGACCTGCCGATGCGCGAAGCTGACGTAGCGATCCGCATGAAGGAACCCAGTCAGGCCGACCTCATCCGCAAACGCCTGATGAGCGTGCATATGCGCCTCTATGCCTCCTCCGCCTATCTGGAGAAGCACGGCACCCCGCAGAACATCGACGACCTGGCCGAGCACCGGCTTATTTGCCAAAATCCCCGATCCGCTCAGGTGAGTTCTGGTGCCAAGCTGGTAAGCGACCTGATCGCCAATAAAGTCCCGCCCTTGCTGACCGTGAACAACTACTTTGGCGTGCTCCAGGGCGTGTTGCATAATCTCGGTGTGGGGGCCCTGCCCGAGTATCTGGTCTACGATTTTCCGAATCTTGTCCGCGTTCTGCCGGAGGTTGAGTCGGTCGAAGTACCGGTGTTCCTCGCCTACCCCGAGGAATTGCGCCATTCGCAGCGCATTGTAGCGTTCCGCGATTTCGTCCAGGAAGAGATATTCGCCTACAGAAAATCACTGCGCGATCAACCTGTTAGGTAACCCCTTGAGGTGATATGCAAAATCTGCATAGCGGGCATGCTAACGTGAATCACTGATTCATCTTGATCGCCTGAGCGTGCCCGCCTAAGTGCACTCGTGACGGTAGCGCCGCAAGCGGTGAGACTGTCATACCTCCCTGTTGGACTATGGCCGAGCTTTATGCTCGGCCTTTTTTTTGTGCCGGGCAGCGCAGATTCACGCACCCCACAACGCCAAAGCGCGCACCGTTTGGCGCGCGCTTTTCTCGATAAGAGATGGTTGGTTATTCTGCGGCTTTCGAAGGCGGCGATGCTTCGTCGGCCTTCTGGCTCGGCTCGGGCTTGCGGCGCGGCTTGCGCGCGCGCTTGGGCTTTTCCGGCACCTGGTTCTCGGGTGTCTCGACCAGGCCCGGATCTCCGCCGCCTGCCTCGACCACCTTGGGCTGGTCGCCCTCCGGGCCATCGTCTTGCTGGGCCTGACCCTCACGCTCCTGGCGTTCGCGGTCGCGCTCGGCCTGCTCCTGACGTTCGCGATCACGCTCGGCCTGACGGTCACGGTTTTCGCGTTCCTGCTGTTCGCGGCGCGCGTCCTGTTCCTTCTGGGCGGCCCCCAGCAGGCGCAGGTAATGCTCGGCATGCTGCTGGAAATTCTCGGCCGCGACACGGTCATTGGCCAGTTGCGCATCTCGCGCCAACTGGTTGTATTTCTCAATGATCTGCTGCGGGGTGCCGCGCACCTTGCTTTCGGGGCCGGAACTATCAAACACTCGGTTAACGACGTTGCCGACGGTGTTTGAGCGGTTACGGCCCGGCTTATTGCGCGAACGTGACTTCGATGATCTCATATTGATGCTGTACAGCCTTGTCTTATGTAGCCGTGGTTTGACCCGAGCGGCGCCTTATGCGCCAGAATGATGGAACCGGATCTCGGCAATTGTTGGCTTGACGTCGCGCGGGACAATCCCGAAAGGGTCTCCACCGCAGCAACACCTTCAATAAACATGCCAGACGCAGCGCCGCAAGCAAAAAGAGAACATTTTCGGCATTTTATCCCGTTTCAGCGGGTTTTGATGCGGTTTTCAGGCCGATTGCACCGGATTGCGGCCCATAATCACCCGGTCCCGGCCATCCATATCGGGGCGTATTCGCACGTCTTCGAGGCCAGCCCCCTGCAGGATCGCCAAGACTTCGGGCCCCTGAAGATGCCCGATCTCCAGCAGCAGCCAGCCACCAGGCGCCAGATACGCCGCCGCACCGCCCGCGATGATCCGATAGGCACTCAGCCCGTCGCCCTCGTCAGTCAATGCCATGCGCGGCTCATGGGCCAACTCGAGCGCGAGGTCCGGCATCTCATTGGCGGCAATATAGGGCGGGTTGCTGACGATCAGATCATAGCGGCCCGTAATGGCCCCAAACCAGTCCGATAACACAAACTGCACCCGCGCGGCGACACCCAGCCGCGCCGCATTGCCCTCTGCGATGCGCAGGGCGGCGGGCGACAGATCACTGCCCGCGCCACGCACGCCGACACGCTCGGCCAGCAGCGACAACAGGATCGCGCCCGACCCGGTACCCAGATCCAGCACTGTCTCGAACCGGTGTTCCAGCGCTGCAACCACCAGCGTTTCCGTCTCGGGGCGCGGATCCAGCACATCGGGACCTACGTGAAACTCGTGTTTGTAAAAGGCCCGGCGGCCCAGGATATGTGACAGCGGACGCCGCTCTAGTCGCAGGTCAGCAACCTCTTTCAGAGCCTGGAGCATGTCGGCGCCGATCGGGTCGTGCTCGACCAATGTCAGGCGCGCCGCCGGCAGGTCTAGCACATGCGCCACGATCAGCCGCGCCTCACGCAGAGGGGCATCGATACCCGCGCGCCCAAGTGCTGCGGCCAGTTCCCGGATTGCCGCGCCGACCGTCCGCGCGTGGCTCATGCGCCCATCTCGGCCAGCATGGACGCCTGCGCATCCGCTGTCAGTGCGTCGATCACTTCGTTCAGATCGCCGGCCATCACCTGATCCAGCTTGTAAAGCGTCAGGTTGATCCGGTGATCAGTCATGCGCCCTTGCGGAAAATTGTAGGTGCGGATGCGCTCGGAACG
Source organism: uncultured Roseovarius sp. (assembly GCA_947503145.1). Taxonomy (GTDB): domain Bacteria; phylum Pseudomonadota; class Alphaproteobacteria; order Rhodobacterales; family Rhodobacteraceae; genus Roseovarius. The sequence continues at coordinate 100,858 of CANNCP010000008.1, read as the reverse complement.
GTCGCCGCTGCCGACCTGTGCCGCGCGATTTGCCGACCGCTCGCCGTCGACGCGGCTGCGCTCCAGGTCATAGAGCCGGGTTTTCAGGACCTGCATCGCGATCTCGCGATTGCGGTGCTGGGACTTTTCCGACGACGTTACCACGGTCCCTGTCGGGACATGGGTGATCCGCACCGCTGAATCGGTGGTGTTCACATGCTGCCCGCCCGCGCCCGAGCTGCGCATCGTGTCGATACGCAGATCATTCGCGTCGATCTGTATATCCACGTCCTCGGCCTCGGGCAGCACGGCCACGGTTGCCGCCGAGGTGTGGATGCGCCCGCCGCTCTCGGTTTCGGGCACACGCTGCACCCGGTGTACGCCGCTCTCGAATTTCAGCCGGGCAAAGACATTTACGCCTTTGACATGCGCCACGACCTCGCGGATGCCCCCCAGATCGCTTTGCTGCTCTTCGAGGATCTCAAAGCGCCAACCGCACGCCTCGGCGTATCGCTGATACATGCGCAAGAGGTCAGCAGCAAAGAGCGCCGCCTCCTCGCCCCCTGTCCCGGGCCGGATTTCAATCATCGCCGGTCGGGCGTCCGCTTCGTCCCGGGGCAAGAGCGCCAGTTGCAGCGTGGCTTCAAGCGCTGGCAGCTTTTCACGCAGATCCCACAATTCCGCTTCGGCCAGCGCCTTCATCTCGGGATCGTCCAGCATGCCTTTGGCACCCTCGATATCATCCAGCATCTCGCGATAGGTGCGAATCTCTTCGACCACCGGACGCAATTGCGCATATTCGCGTCCCAGCGCGGCGATATTGTCGCCGCCACCTTCGGCCATCTTGGCCTCCAGATACTCGAACCGCTCTGTAATCTGTTGAAGTCTTTCCATCGGAACCATGCGCGCGGGTGTCCTTTATCACAAGCAATTGGTCAAGACCCGCCGCTGTGCTATAATCATTTCCATGAATAGGCTCCTGCTGCTCGCGCTCGTTGCATCACCCGCGCTGGCCGATGCCACCATCGGCGGCAAGACTGTGGAATGCTACTGCACCGACAAGACCGGCTCGCGTCTGGAACTGGGCGAGATGACCTGCCTGCAGGTCGACGGCAAGATGTTCATGGCCCAGTGCCAGATGTCACTCAATGTCCCGATGTGGCGCAAGATTTCAGACGGATGCCTGTCCTCTTCCCTGCCCCAGAGCCTCAGGCCAACCATCAATTCGGGCAGCATTGCCTCCTGAAGCGTTCCGCCTTAACCGAGCCCCTCAGGTTCAAAGGCGGAACGCTTTAAAGCCCCAGTTCGGGCCGCGCATGCAGGTGCCGCCTCCAGGCTGTCACCTCATCGGCAAAACCGGCGATGCGATTGGATGAGGGCTATGGGTGGACTCCCCCCTTTTTGCCCGGCAGTTTGTTGCTCAACCCCAAACCGGATCCTTGCGCAATGCCAGAACCTTCTCTCATCACCGACCCGCATGGCAACATCCCGCGCCTGCTGGAAATCATGCGCCGTCTGCGCGATCCCCAGACCGGCTGCCCATGGGATATCCAACAGGATTTCGGCACCATCGCACCCTACACGATCGAAGAGGCCTATGAGGTAGCCGACGCGATCGAGCGCGCCGACTGGGACGATCTGCGCAGCGAGTTGGGCGATCTGTTGTTGCAGGTGGTCTTTCACGCCCAGATCGCGCAGGATCTGGGGCTCTTTTCCTTTGCCGATGTCGCCGATGCCATCTCGGACAAGATGGTAACGCGTCATCCGCATGTCTTTGGTAGCGAAAGCCGCGACAAATCCGCCGAGCAACAAACCCGCGATTGGGAAACGGTCAAGGCCGCCGAGCGTGCAGCCAAGGCCGAGACCGGCACGCTGAGCGGCGTAGCCCTCGGCCTGCCCGCACTCCTGCGCGCGGTCAAACTGCAAAAGCGCGCGGCGCGGGTCGGCTTCGACTGGCCGCAGACAGCACAGGTGCTGGACAAGATCGCCGAAGAAATGGCCGAACTGCAGGAGGCTTCCGCCAGCGGCGACGCTGATCACACCGAAGAAGAGTTCGGCGATCTGCTCTTTGTCATGGCCAATCTCGCGCGGCACATGAACATTGATCCCGAAGCGGCCCTGAGGCGTACAAATGCCAAATTCACCCGCCGTTTCGAGCGGATCGAGGCGCTATTGGCCGCACAGGGCAAGGCACCGCAGGACAGCAATCTGACCGAAATGGATGCGCTCTGGGATCAGACGAAAGCGGAAGAAAAGCAACGCTGATTGCTGTCGATCCGGATATCGGATCACAGGCATCCCAGGCCCGGAAAACCGTGTCAGCGGTTCGAGCCCCACATCGCGGATCACGCTGTCATCCTTGACCGATAGCGGCGCCTCTCCGGTCTTTTGGCGGACAGGATCGGGCAATGTTGCCGTGCTCAGGCCTTCTGTCAGGGTCCGCTTTCGCCGTGCACCCCCACCATCGTGCGTCAACTGAGTGCTTCATGTTAGGGGGCAAACACTTTAAAGAAGCGCCGAAGCCACCTTTGAGGAACTATCGAGCCATGCAGGAACCGGACATCACACCCGATCTGATCGCAGCACACGGGCTGAAACCGGATGAGTACGAGCGCATCCTGGAGATTATCGGGCGCGCCCCCAGCTTTACCGAACTGGGCATCTTCTCGGCCATGTGGAACGAGCATTGCTCGTATAAATCGTCCAAGAAATGGCTGCGCACCCTGCCGACGGAAGGACCCCAAGTGATCTGCGGGCCGGGCGAGAATGCCGGCATCGTCGATATCGGTGACGGTCAGTGCGTGGTGTTCAAGATGGAGAGCCATAACCACCCGTCCTACATCGAACCCTATCAAGGCGCTGCCACCGGCGTGGGCGGCATCCTGCGCGATGTGTTCACCATGGGCGCACGTCCCATCGCGGCGATGAACAGCCTCAGCTTCGGGGCGCCCGACCACCCCAAGACCCGCCAACTGGTGCATGGTGTCGTCGAAGGGATCGGTGGCTATGGCAACGCCTTTGGCGTGCCCACCGTGGGCGGCGAGCTGCGCTTTGACGCGGCCTATAATGGCAACTGTCTGGTCAACGCCTTCGCGGCGGGCCTCGCTGACACTGACAAGATTTTCTACTCTGCCGCCTCTGGCGTGGGTCGCCCGGTGGTTTACCTCGGGGCCAAGACGGGTCGTGACGGTGTCGGCGGTGCCACGATGGCCTCGGCCGAATTCGACGACACGATCGAGGAAAAGCGCCCCACGGTGCAGGTCGGCGACCCCTTTACCGAAAAGCGCCTGATGGAAGCCACGCTGGAACTGATGGCAACCGGGGCTGTCATCTCGATTCAGGATATGGGCGCTGCAGGCCTCACCTGTTCGGCGGTGGAAATGGGCGACAAGGGCGGCCTAGGCGTGCGACTCAACCTTGAGGCCGTGCCACAGCGCGAGGACGCCATGACCGCCTACGAGATGATGCTGTCCGAGAGCCAGGAACGCATGCTGATGGTGCTGGAACCGTCGCTGGAGGCAGAGGCGCGCGCGGTATTCGAGAAATGGGACCTCGATTTTGCCATCGTTGGCGAAACGATTGCAGAGGACCGGTTCCTCATCCTGCACAATAACACCGTGATGGCCGATCTGCCGCTGGCTGCCCTGTCGGGCACCGCGCCGGAATACGACCGCCCGTGGGAGGAAACCGCGCCTGCCGTGCCGCTCGATTCCGCAACGGTGCCGCAGGTCGATCCCATCGACGCGCTGCGGGTGCTGATCGGGTCGGCGAACTATTGCAACCGCGAATGGGTTTACCAACAATATGATTCGATGGTCATGGCCGACACCGTGCGCGGGCCGGGCCTCGGGGCCGGTCTGGTCCGGGTGCATGGCACCGAAAAGCTGCTGGCCTTCACCTCGGACGTGACGCCGCGTTATGTGCAGGCCAACCCCGAGATGGGCGGCAAGCAGGCGGTGGCCGAGGCCTACCGCAACCTAACCGCGCTGGGGGCCATGCCGCTGGCGTCGACCGACAACCTGAATTTCGGCAATCCCGAAAAGCCGGAGATCATGGGCCAGCTTGTCGGCGCGATCAAAGGCATCGGAAGCGCTGTCGCAGCCCTCGACATGCCCATCGTCTCGGGCAACGTGTCGCTCTATAACGAGACCGACGGCGCCGCGATTCTGCCGACGCCGACGATCGGCGCGGTCGGACTGATCGCCCATGCGGACGAGGCCATCACCGGCATCGCCCGCGAGGGCCATGTCGCCCTGCTGATCGGCGAGGTCGGCACGCATCTGGGGCAATCCGCCCTTCTGGCCGAAGTTTTCAACCGCGTCGAGGGCGATGCACCGCCCGTCGATCTGGACGCCGAAAAGCGCAATGGCGATTTCATTCGCGCCAATCGCGAGCTGATCCGCGCCTGCACCGATCTGAGCGATGGTGGTCTGGCGCTCGCCGCGTTCGAGATGGCCGAGGCCGCAGGTGTCGGCGTGACACTTGATACAGACGAGACCGCAGAGCTCTTTGGTGAAGATCAGGCACGTTATCTGGTGGCCTGCAGTTTCGACCAGGCCGAGGCCCTGATGACCACTGCCGCCAGCGCGGGCGTGCCGGTCTCCTGCGTTGGCCGCTTTACCCGCGACAGCGTGACCCTGGGCGCCGCATCCGCCCCACTGGCCGAACTCACAGCACTCTTCCGGGGCAGCTTTGCCCGGCATTTTGCATGATCGCAAACCCAGGCATCCGGTAACCGCGCCGGTGCTCTGAGTATTTGGACAAAGAGAAAGCCCGGGATGGTCCGCAAGCCCCCCGGGCTTCTTTTCTCAATCAATGACGCAGTTTGGGTTCTGTGATCAGGCGTTGGCTTCGCGGATCTTGTCAGCAGCGGCCTGGTCAAAGGTCACGCCGTTCGTCTCCAGAAGTGTGTCCAGCTCTCCTGACAGCATCATTTCGGTGATGATGTCGCAGCCTCCCACGAACTCGCCCTTGACGTAGAGCTGCGGAATGGTCGGCCAGTCGGAATAGTCCTTGATGCCCTGACGGATGTCTTCGTCGGCCAGCACGTTCACGTCGGCAAAGTCCACCCCCATGAAGTTGAGCACGCCCGCCACGCGCGAGGAGAACCCGCATTGCGGCATGGACTTGGTGCCTTTCATGAAAAGAACCACGTTGTTGGCCTTTATGGTCTCGTCAATCTGGGTTTTTGCGTTTGTCATGTTATCTGCTTTCCTGAATGTCTGGTTGGACGTCGGGCGCGGTCAATCGGGGGCCCGCGTGGTCAACGCGAGCGCGTGCAACTCGCCGGCAGCGCCGTCCATCTTGCCTTTCAGCGCGGCGTAGACGGCACGCTGTTGCTGCACACGGTTCTTGCCGCGAAAGCTTTCGTCAATCACTTCTGCGGCAAAATGCGCGCCGTCGTCGCCCTGCACGGTGATCTGTGCATCCGGGAACGCCTCGCGGATCATCTCTTCTATATCGGTGTCGAGAATGGCCATACCCAGCCCTCCTTTGCATCTCATCCCGATGTAGAACGCACAGGCGCGCTGTGCAAGGTGATGCTGGCCCGGATTTTCGCGCTTTTCTTCTGAAAGCCCTTGATCAGGCCATGCCGGAGCGCGCTGCTGTCGCCGCGACCGGATCGCGGTCCGACGTCCCAACAGAGCCTTCGGTCGCTGCATTGCAGACCTGTGCAAACCGCGCACAAACGCGGCTTGCACCGGTCCGCGCGTGCCGCCATTGTCGCCGCATGATCTGCCCAACGTCACATCCCGGGATCCAGCCATGACCACTTTGCCTAAGTGGGGGATCGTCGCCACCATCAAGGCCGACACCACCGCCATCCTGAATTTTGCCGCTCATCACCTCGATCTCGGGGCGCACCGGTTACACATTTTTCTCGATGCCGATTCTCCGCAGGCGCGCGCCGCACTGGAGGCGCATCCGCGCTGCAATGTCATCCTGACCGACGAAGCCTACTGGGCCAAGCACCGCCGCCACCGCCCCGAGGCGCATCAGCCGCGCCAGACGATGAACGCCACGCGTGCCTATCGGCGTCGGCCCGGAGTGGACTGGCTGGCACATATCGACGTAGATGAATTCCTCTGGCCCGAGCGGCCCATCGCCGAGCAACTGGCCGATCTGCCCGCAGATGCCCCCACCGCCAGGATACGCCCCATCGAAGCGCTGGCACCCCTGCCCGGCGATGATCCGCAACAGACTTGGTTCAAGGGTTGTGCGGCGCGGCAGAAGCTCCGCAACCGCCAGACCGAAGAGATTTACCCGACATACGGCGCGCATCTCAACGGCGGTTTTCTTAGCCACGTAACCGGCAAGATATTTGTACGCACCGGCACCAAGGGCGTGAAATTTCGCATCCATAATGCGTTTCTTGACGGGGGGCAGATTCCAAACGATTTCGACCTGCCGCAAACGCGGCTCTGCCACTTCCACGCCCCCAGCTGGGAGGATTGGCAGCGCGCCTATCGTTACCGGCTGGAGCGCGGATCATACCGGGTCGGACTGAAACCCTCGGGCAGCAATGCGACGACCATGAACGGCCTGTTTTCCATGATCGAAGCCGAGGGCGGCGAAGACGCGCTGCGACAGTTCTATGACGAGGTATGCACCGCCACGCCTGATCTGCGTGCGCATCTGGCCGAACATGACCTGCTGCACCGCGTATCGCTCGATCTTGACACCAAGCGCGCGCGACATTTCCCCGATCACCGCTGAGGCCATGCCGCGCGCCGACAATTGGTGCCAAAATCGCAACAATATGCGCAGCCTGCGGGGGATTGGACGCGTTTCGGTATGTCGCATTGCCCTGACCCGGATTTTGCGCTACATCGCCGTTCAGGGGCCTGCTCATGTGGAGAACCACGGGGCCGGTGTGGCTCTGGCCCCAATCAGATGTACGGGCCGCATTGTGTCCGTAAACCACGGATATGCATGACCAAATTTTCTGATCTGAACCTCAACCCGAAGGTCCTGAAGGCCGTCGAAGAAGCAGGCTACGAAAGCCCTACACCGATTCAGGAAGGGGCGATTCCCCCCGCGCTCGAAGGGCGCGACGTGCTGGGCATTGCCCAGACTGGGACCGGCAAGACCGCCGGCTTTGTCCTGCCGATGATCACGCTTCTGGCGCGCGGCCGGGCTCGGGCGCGGATGCCGCGCAGTCTGGTGCTGTGTCCCACGCGGGAATTGGCAGCACAGGTGGCCGAGAATTTCGACACCTACACAAAACACCTCAAGCTGACCAAGGCGCTGCTGATCGGCGGCGTCAGCTTCAATGAGCAGGACAAGCTGATCGACAAGGGCGTTGATGTCCTGATCGCGACGCCCGGTCGGCTGCTGGATCACTTTGAACGCGGCAAGCTCCTGCTGACCGGCGTGCAGATCATGGTCGTGGACGAGGCTGACCGCATGCTCGACATGGGTTTCATCCCCGATATCGAGCGTATATTCTCGCTCACGCCCTTTACCCGCCAGACGCTGTTTTTCTCGGCCACCATGGCGCCCGAGATCGAGCGGATCACCAACACCTTCCTCAGTGCGCCTGCCCGGATCGAAGTGGCCCGTCAGGCCACCGCCTCGGAGACAATCGAACAGGTCGTCGTGATGTTCAAGGGCTCGCGCCGCGACCGCGAGGCCAGCGAAAAGCGCAAGCTGTTGCGCACGCTGATCGACAACGAAGGTGAAAATTGCAAGAACGCCATCATCTTCTGCAACCGCAAGACAGATGTGGATCTGGTCGCCAAAAGCCTCAAGAAATATGGCTATGACGCGGCTCCGATCCACGGTGATCTGGACCAGAGCCAGCGCACGCGCACCCTGGACGGGTTCCGCAGTGGCGCGCTGCGCTTTCTCGTCGCATCCGACGTGGCCGCGCGTGGCCTTGATGTGCCTGCGGTCAGCCATGTGTTCAATTTCGACGTACCGGGCCATCCCGAGGACTACGTGCACCGGATCGGCCGGACGGGCCGTGCGGGTCTTCTGGGCAAGGCAATGATGATCTGCATTTCGCGCGACGAGAAGAACCTGGCCGCGATCGAGGCGCTTGTTCAAAAGAACATTCCACGTCTGGACGACCCGCTGGCCGGTGACAAACCCGCGCCGCAAGCGGACGCGGCAGAGGTCACGGATGAAAAACCCGTCAAACCACGCCGTACCCGCAGCCGACGCAAACCCGATGACGCGCCGCAAGGGGCGAAAGAGGCCCCCGAGAAGGTCGAGACAAAGACCGAAGCACAGCCCACCGCAGTGGAGGCACCCGAGGTTCAGCCCGCGCCCAAACCCCGCGAGGAGGCCAAGCCTGGTTCGCGCGGCGGACGTAGTGGGCATGGCGGACGCAGCAGCGACAACTCTGGCGGCGGCAGCAAGGTTGTCGGCATGGGCGATCATATGCCCAGCTTCATCGCCCTCAGCTTCGAGGATCGCCGCGCGGGCTAAAGCGTTGCGCGGAAACCAGAATAACCACCATTTACGAAACGCGCGCAACATACAAGTGTTGTGCGCGTTTCGCATTTATCTGATGTTTCAGGTCAAAAGTGAAACGTTTTAGGCGGCCCCGTACTCCTTTTCGGGCGCCTTCGCCGTTCGGCGCGCACAGTCAATGGGCGCATGCGGCACAGAGCCGCATCATGCGTTCCGGCATGATCAGCAACCCGTCGGCGCGGCGACGTTTGATCACTTCACCGAACGCCAGCCCGGCACATTGTAATAGAACCGCGCTCTGGCAGAGACGCTGACGGCCCGGCAACCCTACCCGCTGGCAGAGCGCCTGACCGAAACCATCGCACAGTCAGAGCACACCGCCAGTCGAGCGCACTCAGCTCATCCGGCTGATGATCACCGTCACCTCGGGCTTCTTGCCGATCTCGGCGTTGGCCGACTGGCGCGTGACGCGGCGCAGTTCCTCCTCCAGCTTCTCATCGCTGGCCCGCACCTTGCGTCCGGCACGGCCCAGAAACTGGCTCAGATCCTCTTCCAGCACATCGGCCAGCGGCGCGCGGTTCAGCCCCATCTCCGCTAGGCCCTTGATCTCGCACCAGGGCTCGCCCAGCGGCTCGTCTTTCTCGTCGAGGATCACGTTGACACTGACATGCCCGTTCAGCGCCATGCGGATCCGGTCACGTACCACCCCGTCCAGCGCCCCCACCTGCACGGTCCCGTCAAGATAGGTTCGCCCGGTTTCCACATACTCCACCACAGTGGGCGTATTCGCGCTGAGATCGATCATCGTACCGTTGACCGCCAGCACGCCTTTCAGCGGCTTGGGCTTGCAGATTTTCACATGTTCGCGCAAATGCCGGTGCTCACCATGCATCGGCACCACGATCTGCGGGCGGATGATGTCATGCATCGCCTCCAGATCGGGCCGGTTGGCATGGCCCGATACGTGATACATCCCGGTGTCGTCATCCACCACATCTACACCCATTTCCGAGAACTGGTTGATGATGCGAATGACGCCACGCTCATTGCCCGGGATCGTCTTGCTGGAAAAGAGAAAGAGGTCACCCTCCTTCATCGTGATCCCCTGATATTTACCGTTGGCCAGCTGCGCACTGGCTGCGCGCCGCTCACCCTGACTGCCGGTCACGATCAGCATCAGGCTCTCGCGCGGGACCTTCTTGGCCTCCTCGGGGCTGATCGTGCTGGGAAAGCCCTTGAGCACTCCGGTCTCGACCGCCGCCTCTATCATCCGTCGCATGGCCCGGCCCATCAGGCAGACCGATCGCCCGGCGCGCTCGCCTGCCTCGGCCAGCGTCTTGACCCGCGCCACATTGCTGGCAAAAGTAGTGGCGGCCACCATGCCCTTGGCACTGGCCACCAGCTTCTCGATCTCGGGGCCAACCGTGGATTCCGAGCGCCCCTCGTGGCGGCTGAAAACGTTGGTAGAATCGCACATCAGCGCCAGCACACCATCCTTTGCAATCCCTTCCCACATCGCATGGTCAAACGGCTCGCCCACGCCCGGTGAAGTGTCGATCTTGAAATCGCCCGTATGCACCAGCCGCCCCTTGGGCGTGTCGATGACCAGCCCCGAGCTTTCGGGAATGGAATGCGAAATCGGCACAAAGCCCACCGTGAACGGCCCGGCTGTCACCGTCTCGGGCCAGGGCGATACGGTGCGCACGGCCTTTTCCGGGTGGCCATGCTCGGCCATCTTGCGCCGCGCGATATTGGCGGTAAAGGCACGCGCATAGACCGGCGCGCCCAGCCGGGCATAATAATGCGCCACCGCGCCGACGTGATCTTCGTGCGCGTGCGTGATAAATATCGCTTCCAGATCGTTCTTTCGCTTCTCCAGCCAGGTGATGTCGGGCAGGATCAGGTCCACCCCCGGACTGCCGTCCATATCGGGGAATGTCACGCCCAGATCCACCAGGATCAGCCGCTCCTTGCCCGGTTTACCGTAGCCGTAAACATAGGCATTCATGCCAATCTCGCCCGCCCCGCCCAGGGGCAGATAAATCACTCGGTTTTCAGTCATCCGGACTCAGCTTTCATTTTGTTGTATGCGTGGATCACGGTCAGCCCGTGCATCGTCAGATCATCCTCGATCTCGTCAAAGAGGGTTTGCCCCTGCGCAAACAGCGATGCAAGCCCGCCCGTACCAATAACCCTCATCGGACGGGCATATTCGTCACGGATCTGATCGCAGACCCCCTGAACGAGGCCGACATAGCCCCAGAACACCCCGGATTGCATGCATTCCACCGTGTTGGTGCCGATCACCTTGTTCGGCATGGTCACGTCCACATGCGGCAGCGCCGCTGCGGCCATGTGCAACGCCTCCAGGCTCAGGTTTACGCCCGGCGCGATCACCCCGCCGACATAAGCGCCATCAGCCGCCACCACGTCAAAGGTGGTGGCCGTGCCAAAATCCACAACGATCAGATCACCGCCATGCCGGTCATGGGCGCCTGCCGCGTTCACCAGACGGTCCGGCCCCACGATCGTGCCCGCATCTACCCGCGGCTCTACCGGCAGCGCGCAGTCCGGCTTGCCCACCACCAGCGGGCGACAGCCAAAGAACCGGTCGGTGAACACCCGCAGATTGAACACGACACGCGGCACGGTCGACGAGATGATCACCTCGTCGATTTCCACATCCAGCCCGTAATGTTTCACCAGCGTCGAATACCAGGTAAAATAGGCATCCGCCGTGCGCGCATGATGGGTCGAGGTGCGCATCGTGCACAAGAACCGGCTGCCATCCCAGATCGCAAAGACGGTATTGGTGTTCCCGCAGTCAATCGCCAGCAGCATGGCCTGCCTCCGCTCCGCTGAAAAAAACCTCTGCCGCGGCGATCACCTGCCGCCCGATGTCGGTTGATAGAACAAGATTGCCCTCCGCGTCCACCGTCTCGAACCGGCCGGTGATCTCGGCCCGGCCGGTGCGGGCGGTTATCACCTGCCCCAATCGCGCCGCCCGCGCCAGCCAGGCGCTGCGGATGGCGGCAAAACCCTGCACCAGGAATTGCTCTTCGCGCAGCGCATAGGCGACAGCCAGATGGGTCAGGAAATCCTCGGGCCCGACCGCCACCCCGGTTTCACCGCGCAGCGACACAGGGCGCACCGCCCCCGCGTCCACCGTCTCCGGCGCATGGCTCAGGTTGACGCCAATGCCGATGGCCAGATGGTCCAGGCGCCCGCCTGTACCGGAACTTTCCAACAGGATACCAGCCAGCTTGCCGCCATGCAGCAGCACATCGTTCGGCCATTTCAGCGCAAAACTCTCTGCCCGGCCCGTGACCGACACCAAAGCATCATCCAGTGCCAGCGCCGCCACAAAGGACCGCAACGCCGCCTGCCCGGGGCCCTCGTCCGGCCGCAACACCAGTGTCGCTGCCAGATTACCTTCGGGGTCGGTCCAGGGACGCCCGCGCCGTCCACGCCCCGCCATCTGGCGATGCGCCATGATCCACGTCGGCCCCGGCAGCGTCGCGGCACGGCGCGCCGCCTCGACGTTGGTGCTGTCCACCTCCGCCATGATGTGCCGCGCATATCCGATCGGCCAGACAGGCTCCTTCATTTTTCTCCAAGTACTCCCGCCGGAGGCACCCGCCCCAACGGGGCGACAAAAACAAAAGCGACGCGCCCTGGCGCGTCACCTTTTTGAAATGGCCCGATCAGGCGCATACAGATCAGTTGACCAGCGTCATTGCCGCCGCCTGCGCCAAGCCCTCGATGCCAAACATGTTGATCACCCCCAGCACCATCACCGCCGCCGAAGCCATCAGGATCCCCCAGAGCACCGGCGAGCGCGCCGGATCCAGCGCCTCGCCCTCTTTGCCGAAATACATCAGGTAGACGATCCGCAGATAGTAATAGGCTCCGATCACCGAGGCGATCACACCGGCCACGGCCAGCCAGGCAAAGCCCCCCTCATAGGCCGCGCGCAGCACGTAGAGCTTGCCGAAGAACCCCAGGAAAGGCGGCACACCCGCGAGGCTGAACATCAGGATCAGCATGGCCAGCGCCCGGGCCGGATGGCTGCTTGCATAGTTGTTGAGACTGGCAATATCGGTCACTGGCTGGCCATCACGCTGCATTGTCAGAATAAAGGTGAAGGCACCGATATCCATCGCAACGTAGATCGCCATATAGATCAGCATCGCCTGCACGCCAAAAGCGCCGCCACCCGTAAGGGCCATCAATGCAAAGCCCATATGGCCGATCGTGGAATAGGCCATCATCCGTTTGATGTCGCGCTGCCCGATCGCGGCAATACTGCCCAGGAACATCGACAGGACGCTCAGCACCGCCAGAACCTGCTGCCAGTCGCTTGCGACGCCACCAAAGGCGTCATACAGCGTCCGCGCCAGCAGCGCCATCGCGGCCACCTTGGGCGCGGTGGCGAAATAGGCCGTGACCGGTGTTGGCGACCCCTCATAAACGTCCGGTGTCCACATGTGGAACGGCACCGCGGACACCTTGAACGCCAGCCCGACCATCACCAGAACCATACCCAGAAGCAGCCCGATGGGGGCTTGTCCCTCGGCCGAAGCGATGATGCCCGAGAACAGCGTCGTGCCGGCATAGCCATAGACCAGCGATGCGCCATAGAGCAGGATGCCCGATGCCAGCGCGCCCAGCACAAAGTACTTCAGCCCGGCTTCGGTAGATTTCACGCTTTCGCGGCGCATGGAGGCGAGGATATAGAGCGTCAGTGATTGCAGCTCCAACCCCATGTATAGCGTCATCAGGTCGCCCGCGCTGACCATCGTCATCATGCCGACAGTGCCAAGTGCGATCAGAATCGGATACTCGAACCGCAGGCTGCCCATCCGGGCCATGTATTCCTGGCTCATCAGCAGAATTGCTGCAGCGGCGAGCAAAATCATGACCTTGGCAAAGCGCGAGAAATCGTCGTCGACGAACATGCCACCGAACGCGAGGTTCGTACCGTCCCCGGTGGCGCCGATCCAGAAGGCCATCGCAACAAAGAGAGCAGCGGTCAGCCAGACCAGCATGCCGGCCGTCTTGTCCTTGCCGGTATAGACCGCCCCCAGAAGCCCTAGCATCGCATAGACCGCGATGACGATCTCGGGCAGGATAATATTCAGATCTAACTGGATCATCTCGGATGCCCCTTAATGCGATATGTCTGCGGTCTGGCTGGCAGCATTGATCTGCGCATCTGCCAGAGCAGTGTCGTAGTTTGAAATCAGCGCCTCGACCGAGGGACTGATAATGTCGGTCACCAGGCTCGGATAGACGCCCAGCAGCAGTGTCATCACCACCAGCGGCGCAAAGATTGCGCGCTCGCGCCCGTTCATGTCGGTGATGCTGCGCAGGCTTTCCTTGATCAGATCACCCAACACCACCCGGCGATATAGCCAGAGCGCGTAGGCCGCCGACAGGATCACCCCCGTGGTCGCGACCAGCGCCACCCATGTGTTGACCTTGAAAACACCGACCAGTGTCAGGAATTCGCCAACAAAGCCGCTTGTGCCCGGCAGGCCCACGTTCGCCATGGTGAAGAACATGAAAATGAGCGCATAGGCAGGCATCCGGTTCACGAGACCTCCGTAAGCGTCGATCTCGCGGGTATGCATCCGGTCATAGATCACCCCGACAATCAAGAAGAGCGCACCCGAGACAAAGCCGTGACTGATCATCTGGAAAATCGCCCCGTCGATCCCCTGCTGGTTCGCGGCGAAAATGCCCATCGTGACATAACCCATATGGGCGACGGAGCTGTAGGCGATCAGCTTTTTCATGTCCGCCTGCGCCAGCGCCACCAGCGAGGTATAGACAATCGCGATTGCCGACATCCACAGCACCAGCGGCGTCAGCACCTCGGCCCCCACCGGGAACATCGGCAGGCTGAACCGCAAGAAGCCATAGCCGCCCATCTTGAGCAGGATCGCCGCCAGCACGACCGATCCGGCGGTCGGTGCCTGCACGTGTGCATCCGGCAGCCATGTGTGCACCGGCCACATCGGCATCTTGACCGCAAAGCTGGCAAAGAACGCGAGGAACAGCAGCGTCTGCGCGCCGCCCACGACGTATATGCCCAGCACGCTGAAGCTGTCGGAGGCGAACTCATGCGTCATCAGCGTCGGGATGTCTGTGGTGCCCGCATCGGTGAACATCGCCACCATCGCCACAAGCATCAGTACCGAGCCGAGGAAGGTGTAGAGGAAGAACTTGAAGCTGGCATAGATCCGCTCCTTGCCGCCCCAGATCCCGATAATCAGGAACATCGGGATCAGGCCCGCCTCAAAGAAGACGTAGAACAGCACCAGATCGAGCGCCATGAACACACCAAGCATCAAGGTCTCGAGGATCAGGAACGCGATCATGTATTCCTTGACCCGCGTGGTGATGTTCCACGACGCCGCGATCGTCAGCGGCATCATGAACGTCGTCAGCAATACGAAGAGGACGCTGATCCCATCCACGCCCATCTTGTATTTCAGGCCCAGCAGCCACTGACGCTCTTCCACGAACTGAAAACCGGTGTTGCTGGGATCAAAGTCAAACAGGATGAAGAGCGACACCAGAAAGGTGACGACCGTGGCAATCAACGCCACCCACTTGGCATTCCGTTGTGCCGCTTCGTCCTCGCCGCGCAGGAATATCGCGAGGATCCCGGCCGCGATCAGCGGTAGAAAAGTGGTGATCGACAGAACGTTATCCATCAGTTTGCCCCCCCGCTCATCGTGACCCAGGTGACGAGGACCACAATCCCGATCACCATGGCGAATGCATAGGTAAAGATGTAGCCGGACTGCGCACGGCCCGCGATCCGCGTAAAGAAGGGCACGATCCCCAGGGCCACGCCATTGATCGTCCCGTCAATCACGCTGCCATCTCCGCGTTTCCACAGCAGAGCGCCGAGCCGTTTGGCCGGGCCGACGATGAGTGCATCGTAAATTTCATCGAAATACCATTTGTTCAGCAGGAACAGATAAAGGGGGCGCTGACCCTCGGCCGCCTTGCGCGGCATGGAGGGATCCCAGACATAGAACCACAGCGCGGTGATCAGGCCGATCAGCATCGCGATGAACGGGCTGACCTTGACCCAATTGGGCGCATGGTGCGCGTCGTCCATCACGTGGTTGTCCGGCCCCATGTAGATCGCGCCCACCGGGGCCTGACCGCTATCGGCCATCGCCGCATGCGCCTCGGTTGCTTGCTCGGTCCCGGCTGTGTCACCGGTATCGGCTGCCGCCTCGACCTGATGCGTCGGAATACCAAAGAACTTGTTCACCTGGTCATGATCGCCAAAGAAACTGCCATACCAGAGCATACCCGCAAAAACCGACCCGAGCGCCAGCACCCCCAGAGGCACCAGCATGACCATCGGGCTTTCATGCGCGTTCTCATGCGTTTGCTTGTCGCCGCGTGGCGTGCCGTAGAAGGTCATGAACATCAGCCGCCAGCTGTAGAAGCTGGTAAAGAGCGCCGCGATGACCAGCATCCAGAACGCATAGCCGCCACTGGTGCCGGCCCAGGCGCTCTCGATCACTGCATCCTTGCTGAGGAACCCGGCGAACCCGATATGCGTCAGCGGAATGCCGACACCGGTAATAGCCAGCGTGCCGATCATCATCGCCCAGAACGTATAGGGCATCTTCTTGCGCAGGCCGCCATAGTTACGCATGTCCTGCTCGTGATGCATCCCGTGAATGATCGACCCTGCCCCGAGGAACAGCATCGCCTTGAAGAATGCGTGCGTGAACAGATGGAACATCGCCACCGAATAGACGCCCACACCGGCCGCCACGAACATGTAGCCCAGCTGCGACATGGTCGAATAGGCGATGACGCGTTTGATATCATTCTGCACGAGGCCGATTGTGGCGGCGACGAACGCGGTGGTTGCCCCTATGAAGGTCACGAACATCATCGCTTCGGGCGCGTATTCCATCAGCGGCGACATCCGGCACACCAGGAACACCCCCGCCGTGACCATCGTCGCGGCGTGAATGAGGGCCGACACCGGTGTCGGGCCTTCCATCGCGTCCGGCAGCCATGTGTGCAGGAAGAGCTGCGCCGATTTACCCATCGCGCCGACAAAGAGCAGGAATGCAATCAGGTTCGCCGCGTTCCAGTCGCGCCACAGGAACGTCAGGTTTGTCTCGGCCAGTTCGGGCGAAGCGGCGAAGATGTCCGTCAGCTGGATCGAATCCACCAGAAAGAACAGTGCGAAGATACCCAGGAGAAACGCGAAATCCCCGATCCTGTTGACCACAAAGGCCTTGATCGCGGCGGCGTTGGCCGAAGGCTTGCGATAGTAAAAGCCAATCAGCAGGTAAGAGGCCAGACCGACGCCCTCCCAGCCGAAGAACAGCTGAAGCAGGTTATCGGCGGTGACCAGCATCAGCATCGCGAAGGTGAAGAACGAAAGATAAGCAAAGAAACGCGGGCGATAGCTCTCTTTTTCGCTGAAATTGGCGTCATGCGCCATGTAGCCTATCGAATAGAGATGCACGAGCGCCGACACGGTCGTGACCACGATCAGCATGATCGCTGTCAGCCGGTCCAGGCGGATCGCCCAGGCGCTGTCCAGGTGGCCCGACTGCACCCAGTCGAGGATGTGGATATACTGCGTGGTGCCGTCATGGCCCAGAAACACGATCCAGCTGAGCGCGCAAGCCAGGAACAACAGGCCCGTGGTAACCCATTGCGAGGCCGCGTCGCCGATCATCCGCCAGCCAAAGCCTGCGATGATGGCCCCTATCAGGGGCGCGAAAAGGATGATCTTTTCCATGAACTCAGCCCTTCATCACGTTGACATCTTCGACCGCGATCGTGCCGCGGTTGCGGAAGAAACACACAAGGATGGCGAGGCCGATGGCGGCCTCGGCGGCGGCAACCGTGAGGATGAAGAGGGTGAATATCTGCCCCACAAGATCGCCCGCAAAGCTGGAGAAGGCGACCAGGTTGATGTTGACTGCCAGCAGCATCAGCTCGATCGACATCAGCAGAATGATCACGTTCTTGCGGTTCAGGAAGAGCCCGAAAATGCCGATGACGAACAGCGCCGCCGCCACCGCAAGGTAATGTTCAATTCCGATCATTTCTGTCCCTCCGGGTCCTTGCCCGTTCGTTTATTTCCATCGCGCCCCGGACCTGATCCGGGGCCTCGTCCCCAACTGCCGACCCGACTGGAGCCGTGTGGTCCCGGGTCAGGCCCGGCGCGGGTTTTGTTACAGTCCCTGCCCCGGCTTCACGTCACGCAGCTCCATCGCCTTGGCCGGGTCGCGCCACATCTGGTGCAGCACGTTCTGGCGTTTGACATCGGTGCGATGGCGCACCGTCAGTACGATGGCCCCGATCATCGCAACCAGCAGGATCAGACCTGCCAGCTGGAAGAGCAGGAAATACTGGTCATAGAGCAAAAGGCCAAGTGCTGCCGTGTTGTGCGTATCTGTCGGCGTCACGGCCTGCCGCGCCGCTTCGGACCCTTCGGCCACTTGCCATGCGCCCAGTGCGATGCCGAGTTGCATCAGCAGGATCACCCCGATGAGCAGCGCCACCGGCATGTATTTCGCCATTTCCGCCTTCAGTTCGGCAAAATCCACATCCAGCATCATCACCACGAAGAGGAACAGAACCGCCACCGCGCCCACATAGACGATCACCAGCAGCATCGCGACGAATTCAGCGCCGAGCAGCACAAACAGGCCCGCAGCGCTGATGAACGACAGGATCAGCCAGAGCACTGAATGCACCGGGTGACGGCTGATCACGGTGAACAGTCCGCCGATCACGACCGAAATCGCGAAGAGATAAAAGGCCAGTGCCATGACGGTCATGTGTCTTTTCCTTCTTCTTCCTGCGTGCCGAGTACCTGTTGCGCCAGTTCCAGCGCCCGTGTCATCGTGGGCAGTCCGGCAAACATCGACATCTGGCCGATTGTCTCGACGATATTCTGTTTGGTAGCTCCTGCCGCCAGCGCATGACGCACCGCCTGACGAAAGGCAACATCACTCTGCGCGCCCTGCATGGTCAATCCGGCCAGCACCAGCAACATGCGCGTGCGCGCATCAAGCCCGCCTTCGTTCAGTGTGTTGCCGAACATCATTTCCATCATGTCCTTGGGCATGGTGCCCATCATCTTCTCGAAACCCTTGGGCGTGAACGCCTCCATCGCCGGAAAGGACTTTGCCATTTCCTGCGCCTGGCGCATCATCTGCTCGAACGGGTTTGTGGGGGCGGTCATCGGTAGGGTGCATCCATTTCCAAGTTCCGGGCGATCTCGGCTTCCCAGCGGTCGCCGTTGGCCAAAAGTTTGGCCTTGTCGTAAAACAGCTCTTCGCGGGTCTCGGTGGCAAACTCGAAATTCGGTCCCTCGACGATGGCATCCACCGGGCAGGCCTCCTGACAGAAACCGCAATAGATGCATTTCGTCATGTCGATGTCATAACGCGTGGTGCGGCGGCTGCCATCATCGCGGGGTTCCGCGTCGATGGTGATGGCCTGCGCGGGACAGATTGCCTCGCAGAGCTTGCAGGCGATGCAGCGTTCTTCGCCGTTGGGATAGCGGCGCAACGCATGTTCGCCGCGAAAGCGCGGGCTTAGATAGCCTTTTTCATGCGGGTAGTTCAGCGTCGCCTTGGGGCCAAAGAAATACTTGAACCCCACCTTGAAGCCCAGAAACCAATCGCCCAGCAGAAAATACCAGGCCGCGCGTCCGTAATCTACATTCGCCATCCGCTTAGCTCCTCACGTCTGATTCAAGGTGGGTCTTACCGGCATTTGCATGTCCGTTCCAGCGGGTCTCGTAGTCGCTTTGCAGCGCAAAGTCCGGCAGGTGCGACTCTTCGGTCTTTTCGATCTCGTAATACAGGTAGGTACGCCCCGGCCCGATCTTGTTCTTCAGCTTCAGCCGCACCCCGGTCAGCGCCGGGTCCTGAAATTCAATCTGGCCGAAACCATCCTCGGGCTCTACCGGTACAGCGCGGCAATCAATCACATTACAGTTGCAAGCGCGCTTCCAGAAGGTCCAGACCAACTCTGGGTTGAACTGGTACATGCCATGCCCATACCAGCCATTCAGCCCATTGGCGCTGATCAGCCGCCCGCCGGGCTTGAGCATCCGAAAAAGCCCTTCAAGCGCCATCGGCACGTTGAATACATGCTCCACCGTGCCACCGTCAAAGATCAGATCAAACTTGTTTTCAAGCTTCCTGCTGGGCTTCTTGTTCAGATCGTGCAGGACATCCGCCCCCTCGTAATCCGAGAAATCCATCGTTTCCATCTGACCAAAGCCCAGCTTGGTCATCAGCGTCTCGGCAAAACCGTCTTCTTGCAGAAAATCGAAACGTTTGCCATCGATCCCGTGACGCCGCAGCGTCTGTTCATACAATTGGCGGTGCTTGGTCTGAATACCGAAACTCTGTCGGCCAAGCATCAGCGTCCGACCCTCGGGCCGGAAGCGCGTGCTCAGCTCAACGAGCCGGTCAAACAGAACATAGTCGATCCCCAAAGGATCAGCCCCCCATTGCATAGCGCGCCCAGAATGCGCCCAACACTTCGAATTTCGCCAGGAACGCGATGAGCACAACCCAGCCCAAAGACAGCGGCAGGAACACTTTCCAGCCGATGCGCATCAATTGGTCGTAGCGGTAGCGCGGCGTGATCGCCTTGACCATCGCGAAAAGAAAGAAGAAAAACGCCATCTTGCCGACCATCCACAGCGCACCGTCCGGCAGGCCCGGAATGGGTGACAGCCAGCCGCCGAAGAACAGCAGCGACGTAAGCGCACACATCAGGAAGATCGCGATATATTCGCCCGCCATGAACAGCAGGAACGGCGTCGAGGAATATTCCACCTGATAGCCCGCCACCAGCTCGGATTCCGCCTCTGGCAGGTCGAACGGCGGCCGGTTGGTTTCGGCCAGCGCCGAGATGAAGAACAGGACCACCATCGGCAGATGCGGCAGCCAGTACCAGCCGAAGAAGCCGTAATTGGTATCCTGTGCCATGACGATGGCCCCAAAATTCAGCGACCCGGTCGAGATGATGACGCCGATGATGATCAGGCCAATGCTGACCTCGTAGGAAATCATCTGCGCCGCAGAGCGCAGGCTGCCCAGGAACGCGTATTTCGAGTTCGACGCCCAGCCGCCCATGATCACGCCGTAGATCTCCAGCGAGGAAACGGCAAAGACATAGAGGATCGCCACGTTCAGATCGCTGATGACCCAGCCATCGGCGAACGGGATGACCGCCCAGGCGATGACCGCCAGCACGAAGCTGGTGAGCGGGGCCAACATGAACACGGCCTTATCCGCGCCCGCAGGCACCACCACTTCCTTGACCACGTATTTCAGCGCATCGGCCACCGATTGCAGGATACCGAAAGTCCCCACCACGTTGGGGCCGCGCCGCATCTGGACCGCCGCCCATATCTTGCGGTCGCCGTAGACCAGAAACAGCAGCGATATCATGACAAATCCGAGAACCGCGAGGCATTGCGCCGCAATGATCACCAGAGTTCCAAAAGGTGTTGTAAAGAATTCAGCCATCAGGTCCTCACACCATCGGTATTCCGTTTTCCGCACAGTTGGCGGCGACGACTTCCGCGTCGATTGTCTTTAGCCCGCGCGGCAGGGCCGCTGAGATCGTATAAACCGCATCACCGCGCCAGATGCCACCCTCTTCGACGATATTCGTGCGCAAATGCCGGGCAAAGCCATATCCACGGATAAGGGCATACTGCGCCGCAGCGCAGGCGGCGTAGCGATCCACATCCGCGGTTGTACGGGCGCCGGTCATCACAACGTGGAAACTCACCAGATCACCATCCAGCAGCTGTGTTTCGACGCCGCGGTAATGCGGCGCAAAGCGGCTGGTCTCCGCCGGGTCCACAGGCTCGCAACCCGAGACACCGCCGGTGACAATGAGCGCGCAAACGCTCAGGGATATGGGTACACGGCAGTGCATCACTCAGCGGCTACCGGCTCGGCGCTGCGCGCTTTGGCACCGGCGCTCAGCTCTGCCATCAGGGTACTGGCACGGGCAATCGGGTTGGTCAGGTAGAAATCCTTGATCGCGATCCGGAAGTCGGCGCTGCCCGGCTTGGACACTTCCAGCGGCTGCCAGTCGTTTTCCGGCACCTCGTCGATCGCGGCCAGAAGTGGCACGGCCTCGACCAGCGCCTGGCGCAACTGCGGCAGGCTGTCATAGGGCAGCACCGCGCCCAGTTCGCCCGAGAGCGCGCGCAGGATCGCCCAGTTCTCCTTAGCCTCGCCGGGCGCAAAGCTGGCGCGCAGTGCCAGTTGCGGGCGGCCTTCGGTGTTGACGAACAGACCCTGCTCCTCGGTATAGGCCGCACCCGGCAGGATCACGTCGGCGCGGTGCGCGCCCCGGTCACCGTGGCTGCCCTGATAGATCACGAACGGGCCGGCCTTCACGTCGATCTCGTCAGCGCCGAGGTTATAGATCACCTCTGCCCCGTCCAGCGCAGCCTCCATGCCGCCTGTCGTGGTACAGCCCGCATCCATTGCCCCCACACGGCCCGCAGCGGTGTGCAGAACCAGCAGCTTGCCACCGGCACCCTGGGTATAGGCCATCGCCTGGCCCAGCACTGCCGCGCCATCGGCTTCCTGCAACGCGCCTTGGCCCACGATCACGATCGTGCCGGGCTTTGCCTCGACCTTGCCGACCAGATCCGTCAGCGCATCGCGACCCGTGCCGAAATGATGGTAATCAAAGGTCAGATCAACCTTGGGCCCGATCATACCCACGTGTGCCCCGGCCAGCCAGGCCTTGCGGATACGGGCATTCAGCACCGGCGCCTCGACGCGAGGGTCGGCGCCGATCAGCAGGATCGTTTCCGCCGTGTCAATTTCTTCGATGGTCGCGGTTCCGACATAGCCCGACCGGTTGCCCTCAGGCAGCTTCGCGCCGTCAGTGCGGCATTCGACATGGCCGCCCAGACCTTCGATCAGGTTCTTCAGCGCAAACGCCGCCTCTACCGGGGCCAGATCACCGACAAGGCCGGTTACCTTTTTGCCCTTCATCGCAGCCGCAGCCGCGCTCAGCGCCTCGGGCCAGCTCGCAGGGCGCAGCTTGCCGTTTTCGCGGATGTAAGGGCGGTCCAGCCGCTGGCGGCGCAGCCCGTCCCAGACAAAACGCGTCTTGTCGGAAATCCATTCCTCGTTCACGCCGTCATGGTTGCGCGGCAAGAAGCGCATGACTTCGCGGCCCTTGGTATCGACGCGGATATTGCTGCCCAGTGCATCCATGACGTCGATGCTCTCGGTCTTGGTCAGCTCCCAGGGGCGTGCAGTAAAGGCATAGGGCTTGCTGACCAGCGCGCCCACCGGGCACAGGTCGATGATGTTGCCCTGCATGTTGCTGTCCAGCGTCCCGCCAAGATAGGTGGTGATCTCGGCATCCTCGCCGCGTCCGGTCTGGCCCATCATCTGGATGCCGGCCACCTCGGTGGTAAAGCGCACGCAGCGCGTGCACGAAATACAGCGGGTCATGTGGGTTTCGACCAGCGGCCCCAGATCAAGGTCGATGCTGGCGCGCTTGGGCTCGCGGAAGCGCGAAAAATCGACGCCGTAGGCCATCGCCTGATCCTGCAGGTCGCATTCACCACCCTGATCGCAGATCGGGCAATCCAGCGGATGGTTGATCAGCAGGAACTCCATCACGCCCTCACGGGCCTTCTTGACCATGGGCGAGTTGGTTTTCACGACCGGCGGCTGGCCCTCGGGACCGGGGCGCAGATCGCGCACCTGCATCGCGCAGGATGCGGTCGGCTTTGGCGGTCCTCCGACGACCTCCACAAGGCACATACGGCAGTTACCAGCGATCGTCAGCCTCTCGTGATAGCAAAAACGCGGGATTTCCACGCCCGCCTCCTCGCAAGCCTGAATCAGGGTCATGGCCCCGTCCACTTCGATCTGGGTTCCGTCGATGATGATCTTGCGAAGGTCAGTCATATGCGTTCACTTTGCTTTGAGAAAGGCGCCGATCTGCGTCTGCGCGGCAATTTCGGTTCGGCCCAGTTTACACAGGCTCGCATGGTCCAGGTTGCTGGCGCCTTTTGACTGGAAATAGGTGTTGCGCAGCTTGCGCATCTCGGCCTTGTTGTCGGAGTCGTTCACATAGGCGTCGATTTCGGCCTGGGTATATCCGCGCTCGGCGGCGATCTTCTTGAGCCCGACGAGATAGGATCGCGCGGTCCAGAGCTGGCCCGATATATCACCGCAAGCGCGGCGGATCTTGTCGGCCACGGCAATGGTCAGAAGACCCGCGTTGATGTCGCGCTCTTCACGCAGCCCCGCCTGAGCGTCCTGTGCGGCAAACCCCATCAGGGTGAGGCTGAGAATGGTAGTGGTAATCATGCGCATGTTGAAACTCCTCTTGATGCATGCCGAGAGGCCCGCAAACTGGCGGGTCCTTCGGGGATGCAAATGGAGTCTGGCACCCTTGTTATGCAATAACAGAGGCGAAAACCGGCTGATATCGGCGGAAAACCTACCATTCCACACAGCTCCCGCGCAGCGTCAGGCTATCGCCTTCGGTCACGACGGTCGCCGCATCGGGGTCCGATCCCGGCTTCCACGTGATCGCGGAATCGCCAAAAGTCTCGACGCAGTAGCGAATGCCCGCGTGACGCCCGGCCTTGCGCGCGCCTTCGATACCCTGCCCGACGCGGCGCACCGAGACAGAGAAATTCTCGCGTCGGTCGCCGTCCTTCTTGGCCTTTGCAGGGTAGAATTTACCATCGAACAATTCGCGCTCGCCCGGTTTGGTGCAGGCCCCGAGGGCCAGCACGGCGGCCAGAACGCCCGCCATGATCCGCATTCCAGTCATGCCACCCCTCCAAAAACTGCTAAAATTGCCGCGAACGCCAGCAGCATGCACATCAGCGCGCCCAGAGCATAGGCCATGGAGCGCGCCCCTCTATCCGCCTTGCCGCCGCGTAAATGGATAACCAGCATCACCACCCGCGAGATGAAGAATCCCGCCGCAAAGAGGTTCACCCAAAATGCGGTCGCCCCGGCCAGAATTGCCGCCAGCGTGACCAGCGCAAAGATACCCGTCGATTCGATCGCGTTGCTATAGGCCCGGTGCCAGCGATAGGTGGCATTGGCATAATCCTGCGGCGGCGTCGCCCCGGGCGCCAGCCCATCCGCCGACTTGCGGATCGCCGTCATCGGGCCGATCACGAGGGTCATCACCCCCATCAGCGCCATCGCGGTGATCGCGTGCCCGTATTGTGCGAAATCCTGCATATGATGCCGCTCCCCTATTCGCCGGTCCAGCAAAGAATGTCATACGGCATGCGTCCGTCCGCATTGCCCGCGACCAGACTGACCACCAGATCTGCTGCATCGCCACCTGCCAGCAGCGCCGGAAAGATCGAAAGATGTCTCATTCTGCAGCCACCGCGCTGACGCGGCCCGAGCGCTTGTGCTTGATCCGGTCCTCGATTTCGTCGCGGAAGTGACGGATCAGGCCCTGGACAGGCCAGGCCGCCGCGTCGCCCAAGGCGCAGATCGTGTGGCCCTCGACCTGTTTTGTCACATCCAGCAGCATGTCGATCTCTTCGACCTCCGCATCGCCGCGCACCAGTCGGTCCATCACCCGCATCATCCAGCCCGTGCCCTCGCGGCACGGCGTGCACTGGCCGCAGCTCTCGTGCTTGTAGAACTTGGACAGCCGCCAGATCGCCTTGATGATATCGGTAGACTGATCCATCACCATCACCGCCGCCGTGCCCAGACCCGACTGCTGATCGCGCAGATAGTCGAAATCCATGATCGCGTCTTTCATGACCTCACCGGGCAGGCACGGCACGGAACTGCCACCAGGAATGACTGCCTTGAGGTTGTCCCAGCCGCCTCTGATGCCGCCGCAATGCTTCTCGATCAGCTCCTGAAAGCTGATGCTCATGGCCTCTTCAACGACGCATGGATTGTTCACATGGCCAGAGATGGCAAACAGCTTGGTGCCGGTGTTGTTCGGACGGCCAAAGCTGGCGAACCATTCCGGCCCGCGCCGCAGGATCGTCGGCACGACGGCGATAGATTCGACGTTGTTCACCGTGGTCGGGCAGCCATAGAGGCCCGCACCCGCCGGAAAAGGCGGCTTCATGCGCGGCATGCCCTTCTTGCCTTCGAGGCTTTCCAGCAGCGCGGTTTCCTCGCCACAGATATAGGCTCCGGCACCGTGGGACAGGTAACAGTCAAAATCGAACCCCGCGCCGCAAGCGTTCTTGCCGATCAGCCCGGCGTCATACGCCTCGTCGATGGCAGCCTGAAGCGCCTCGCGCTCGCGGATATACTCGCCGCGAATGTAGATGTAGCACGCGTGCGCCTGCATCGCGTAGCTGGCGATCAGGCAGCCTTCGATCAGCGTATGCGGATCGTGACGCATGATTTCGCGGTCCTTGCAGGTGCCCGGCTCGGACTCGTCGGCATTGACCACCAGATAGCTGGGGCGCCCGTCGCTTTCCTTGGGCATGAAGGACCACTTGAGACCGGTGGGAAAGCCCGCACCGCCACGCCCGCGCAGCCCGCTGGCCTTCATCTGGTCGATGATCCAGCCGCGCCCGTTCTGCAAGATCTTCGCGGTTCCATCCCAATGGCCGCGCGCCTGCGCCCCCTTAAGGGTCCGGTCATGCATGCCATAAAGGTTGGTAAAGATACGGTCCTGGTCTTTCAGCATTCCGCCACTACCCCTGATTGTCCCGGCGCGCACGCCAGATATTGAAAACCATCCAAAGCGCCCAGACAAAACCGCCAAGTGCGGCCAGGTCTGCAAGCGCAAGCATCCGCGGGCTGAGGCCCATCTTGCCGCCGATCAGCGTTGCCAGCACCCATAGCACCGCCGTGCCGGCAATCACCAGCGCGGCGCGCCGTCCTTGCATGTGCTCGGTATCTCTGGTGCCTTGCGTCACGTTTTGGCGTCCTTACTTCTTCTTGCCCTTGGAGCGTTTGGAAAATTCTGTCTCGCCACCTGCGGCGAGCGTTTTGGCCTGCGCGACCCAGTCATCGCGGGTCACGCGGCCCTTGAACCCTTCAAGATTATCATCGACCCAGGCCACTTCCTTGGCAGACCATGCGGCGATCTGGTCGAAATGATAGAACCCCATGCCATTCAACAGCTGTTCCAGCTTCGGGCCGACACCCTTGATATGCTTGAGGTCGTCCGGCGCACCGCCGCGTGCCGCATTCAGCCCCTCAGGCTTTGCCCCATCTGCCGGTGCCACATCGACCGGAGCGGGTGCGGCAGGCGGTGTCTTGGCCGGGGTTGCAGGTGCGGCAGGTGCGGATGACGGTTTCGGCGCAGGGGTCGCAGTCGCCGTGGCTTTTGTCGGCTCCGGCGCGGGACTCGGCGCAGGCGCCTCGGGTGCAGCCACCGGTGCGGCATTTGCGCAAAACAGCATCGGAAAGACAAATCCGCAGATCACGAAAACCAGCCCACCCAGAAGCAGGCTGGAAAACCAGCCCAGACCAGTGACAATCATCAACAAAATCGCAAGGACGACGCCCGCAGCCGCAGCCATCATCCAGCATTTCCTGCCGCAGTCTTCTCTGTTGTCCGTCATCATCTTCGATCCCTCTCCCTATGGCGGGCGCGCGTCGGTATCGCTCTGCTTTTCTAGTAGACGTCACCCTTCTTTACACGGCTGGCAAAATCAGTTTCGCCGCCCGTCGCCAGTGTGCGGGCCTGTTCGACCCAGTT
This sequence comes from uncultured Roseovarius sp., assembly GCA_947503145.1. Taxonomy (GTDB): domain Bacteria; phylum Pseudomonadota; class Alphaproteobacteria; order Rhodobacterales; family Rhodobacteraceae; genus Roseovarius. The sequence continues at coordinate 73,720 of CANNCP010000008.1, read as the reverse complement.
ATCGCGGCTGACCCGGCCCTTGAACCCTTCGAGGTTCTGATCGACCCAGGCCACTTCGTCCGCCGACCAGTTTGCGATCTGGTCGAAATGGTAGAAACCCAGCCGGTTGAGCAGCGCTTCCAGCTTGGGCCCGACGCCCTTGATCATCTTGAGGTTATCCGCCCCGCCCTTGCGCGCCGCGTCGAGCGCGGCAGGCTTGGTGCCGGTCTCTGGCGTGCTGACGACTTCAGCTTTCTTCTGCTGCGCCTTCTTCGGTCCGGCCTTGGCAGCCTTCGCGGGTTTCGGCGCATCCTTCACGTCGGTGGTGTTGTCCTGCTTCGGCTTGGCCTTGGATTTGGCAGCATCACCCTTGGCGGCGTCGACCTCATCCAGTCGCGCGCCCTTGGCGACGATGGCGACCGGCGTATCGCGCAATGCGACCGATGGCGGAGCGGGCTGATGGCGCGCGCCCTTATCGTGCCACGGTGCCAGCAGCGGCACTTCGGTGCCGTCGATCCGCTTGATCGTGTCGCCTAGATCATGCGCCAACTGCACGCTGGCGTTATACTTGGTCCGCCCGCTGTCGAACTCCTTGAGGCTGGTGAGCCCGCTCAGCGGTTCGGCGGCGAAACGACCGTTCTGCGGGCCGGGCGTGGGTACTTTCCCTGCAGCCAGTTCATCGATGATCTCATACATGCGCGCAGCGGTCAGATCCTCATAATAATCCTTGCCGATCATCGCCATGGGCGCGTTTGCACAGGCACCCTGGCATTCCACCTCTTCCCAGCTGAACCGGCCATCGTCGCTAAGGGTAAGGGGCGTATCTGCGATCTTCTCGCGGCAGACACCGATCAGGTCCTCGGCGCCGCAGATCATGCAGGACGTGGTGCCGCAGATCTGGATATGCGCCACCGATCCCACGGGCTGCAACTGAAACATGAAGTAGAACGAGGCCACTTCGAGCGCGCGGATATACGCCATGCCCAGCATCTCGGCCACGCCTTCGATGGCGGGCCGGGTCAGCCAGCCTTCCTGTTCCTGCGCGCGCCACAACAGCGGAATGATCGCGCTGGCCTGGCGGCCTTCGGGAAATTTGGTGATCTGCGCCTCGACCCAGGCCAGATTGGCGGGCGAGAAGGCAAAACTCTCGGGTTGGTCGTGATACAGACGGCGAAGCATCTAGCGCTGTCTCCTGTTTGGGCCGGGCACGCCGCGCGAGGCGCTTACCCGTCGAATGTTATTTCCAAGTCCTCCCGGCACGCCGGGCGGAGGTTCTGTCTGCCGTTAGCCGCAGTGCTCGTTGAAGACGATCAGGCTCTCATCCGGGCCGTAGTAGATCGCAGACCCATCACTCACCAACTTTTCGATCACGATATCTGTCGCCACCGGGTCCAGCCCGGCATTGAGGATCTCCAGTTTCTGGTCGCGCTTGCCCATGCGGCAGTCATGCGAAGCCATGAAGGCCAGAAACGCCTGCTCGGGGTCCGGCACGATGCTCTGGGCAAGGTCCTGTGCCCGGGCGCATTGACCCGCTTCGATCTGTAGAGTCGCACCGTCCGCCGACAGGCTCGCCTCGCCATTGCCTTCCAGTTCTTCGCGCAGCAACGCCACTTGTGCAGGTGTCAGGCCGTAGCCTTCCATCTTGTAGTTCAGCCCGTCCACGGGCTTCTGGCAATTGTCGCCGCGCCCCATGACGGCCATGAACCGTTCGCGCTCGGTCGGTCCGGCCCCTTGCAGGCAGGCGTCGCCGCGCACCAGCAATGCAGGTCCGACGCGGCTGGCCTTCTTCTGGTCCTCAAGTGCGCCGATAATGGCCCTGGCTTCGCCCGCATCGCTGAAACCTTCGGCCTCAAGCGTCGCGTCGAGATCGGCGATCACGCAGCCCTGCGCGCGCGCCACGTCCAGCAGCGCATCAATCCGCGCCGCGTCTACCGCGTAGGCGGGCGCGGCCAGCGACGCGACCAGCGCCGTCATCGTCACCACACGCATCACCTGTCGATCTCCCCGAACACGACATCCATCGTGCCGATAATGGCCGCCACGTCGGCCAGCTGGTGCCCGCTGGCGATGTGATCCATCGCCTGCAGGTGCAGGAACCCTGGCGCGCGGATCTTGGCACGGTAGGGTTTGTTGGACCCGTCCGAGACCAGATAAACGCCAAACTCGCCCTTCGGTGCCTCGACGGCGGCATAGATCTCGCCCTCGGGCACGTGGAACCCTTCGGTGTAAAGCTTGAAATGATGGATGAGCGCCTCCATCGAGGTTTTCATGTCGCTGCGGTTGGGCGGCGTGATCTTGCCCCGGGCAAGGATATCGCCCTTGTTCTCGGGCGCGCGCAGCTTCTCGATTGCCTGAAGGATGATGTGCAGCGATTGGCGCATCTCTTCCATCCGCACGAGGTAACGGTCATAGCAGTCGCCGTTCTTGCCGACGGGGATCTGAAACTCGAATTCGTCATAGCATTCATAAGGCTGCGCGCGGCGCAGGTCCCACGCCATGCCGCTGCCCCGTACCATGACACCCGAGAACCCCCAGTCGAGCGCCTCTTGCTCCGTGACCACACCGATATCGACGTTGCGCTGCTTGAAAACGCGGTTTTCGGTCAGCAGCAATTCGATATTATCCAGCACCTGCGGGAACCCCTCGCCCCATGCCACGATATCGTCCAGCAGATCATCGGGCAGGTCCCGATGTACGCCGCCGGGACGGAAATAGGCCGCGTGCAGGCGCGCACCGCAGGCCCGCTCATAGAAGATCATCAGCTTTTCGCGCTCTTCGAACCCCCAGAGCGGCGGAGTCAGCGCGCCCACGTCCATGGCCTGCGTCGTTACGTTCATCAGATGGTTTAGAATGCGCCCGATCTCGGAATAAAGCACGCGGATCAGGCTGGCACGGCGGGGCACTTCGACGCCGGTCAGCCGTTCGATGGCCAGACACCAGGCATGTTCCTGGTTCATCGGCGCCACATAGTCGAGACGGTCGAAATACGGCAGATTTTGCAGGTAGGTGCGGCTTTCCATCAGCTTTTCGGTGCCACGGTGCAACAGGCCGATATGTGGATCACACCGCTCGACGATCTCGCCGTCCAGCTCCAGCACAAGGCGCAGCACACCATGCGCTGCCGGGTGCTGCGGACCGAAGTTGATGTTGAAATTGCGGATTTTCTGTTCGCCGGTCACGGCGTCTTCAAAACCTTTGGAGCCGTCCATCACTTCATCTCCTCAAAGCAAGATTTTGCGCCGAAAATGTCAAAATGAGTAACACCCCGTTGATTTGAGTGGTGCTGCGGGGGATTCAAAATCCCCTGCGACTTAAATTCAGTTTTTTTAAAAAAGACAAAGGTCGCCGTCAGGATTGACGCAATGCCAATAAACAGCGTTCCAACTTCGGAAAGAGCCTCAAACCACATCAGCCCTTCACCTCCGCTTTGTCATCGCCGGGCAGGATGTACTCGGCACCTTCCCACGGGCTCATGAAGTCGAACTGCCGGTACTCCTGCACCAGGCTGACCGGCTCGTAGATCACGCGCTTTTGCGCCTCGTCATAACGCACCTCGGTGTAGCCCGTGGTCGGGAAATCCTTGCGCAGCGGATAGCCGCGAAACCCGTAATCGGTCAGGATGCGACGCAGGTCCGGGTGGCCGGAAAACAGGACGCCGTACATATCAAAGACTTCGCGCTCGAACCAGTTGGCCGCAGGGTGCACACCCACGATGGACGGCACCATGTCGTCTTCACGCACCGCGACACGCAGACGGATGCGGTGGTTCTGGTACATGCTGAGAAAGTGATAGACTACGTCGAACCGCTTGGCCCGCTCGGGGTAATCGACAGCGGTGATGTCCACCAGCGTGGAAAACCGGCAGGTCGGGTCGGTCTTCAGAAACTCGACCAGCCCGGCGATATTGGCCAGCGCCACATCAAGGGTCAGCTCGCCGTGCGAGACACTCCAACCCAGCACATTTTCGCCGCGTTTAAGCTCGATATGCGTGCCCAGCTCCTTTAGCGCATCACTCATTTTCTATCCCCCTCGCCGATCCGGTGCGCAGCCCGCCTCAGCGGACAATCGTCCCGGTGCGGCGGATTTTCCGTTGCAACTGAAGTATGCCATAGACCAGCGCCTCGGCTGTGGGCGGGCAGCCGGGCACGTAGATATCCACCGGCACGATCCGGTCGCAGCCACGCACCACCGAATAGCTGTAGTGGTAATAGCCGCCGCCATTGGCACAGGACCCCATCGAGATCACATAGCGCGGCTCGGGCATCTGGTCATAGACCTTGCGCAGCGCCGGCGCCATCTTGTTGGTCAGGGTGCCGGCCACGATCATCACGTCCGACTGGCGCGGCGAGGCGCGCGGCGCAAAGCCCAACCGCTCCACGTCGTAGCGCGGCATGGCGGTGTGCATCATCTCGACCGCGCAGCAGGCCAGACCGAAAGTCATCCAGTGCAGGCTGCCGGTGCGCGCCCAGTTGACGATATCCTCGGTCGAGGTCAGCAGAAACCCCTTGTCCTGCAGATCGCGGTTCAGCTCTTGCGTGGCATATTCGCGGTCTGCGCCTGCGTGATTGGCCCCGGTCGCTATTGCCATTCCAGCGCTCCTTTTTTCCACTCGTAGGCGAACCCGATCGTCAGCACCCCGAGGAAAACGATCATCGACCAGAACCCGGTCATGCTGACATCCTTGAAGGCCACGGCCCAGGGAAACAGCATCGCAATTTCGAGGTCGAAGATAATGAACAGGATCGACACCAGATAGAAACGCACATCGAACTTCATGCGCGCATCATCGAATGCGTTGAACCCGCATTCATATGCACTGACTTTCTCAGCGTCCGGGTTGCGCACGGCAATGATCACCGCAGCGAGGATCAGAATGACGCCAAGCCCGATCGCGATGGCCATAAACACGAGAATTGGGAGGTATTCCCTCAACATCTCTTCCAAGAGCGGCTCCTTTTCTGCACGCAGTTCCGTCCGTGTGCGGTCAAGTGGCAAATTTGACTGATCCCGTATCTACCCCTGCCCAAAGTTGGGGTCAACCAGCGCCGCGCAAAATCGGACCTGACGGGGGCTGCGGATTGCCAGGTTTTGCCCACGGCCATGAAGCGGCCCCATGTCGGCAATGGCGATCATCCGGGCTGGTTGCGCTTCGGGGCGACACCATGCCGCGCCCGATACCCGAAACCCGGCAGGGTCTCGCCACCCTACCCGTCCGCCCAGCGCGGCTTGCGCTTGTCGAAAAACGCGCCGATGCCTTCGCGGGCCTCAACCCCGTCCCAGCATTTCGCCAGTTCAGCCACCGTATGCGCAATCACGTCCTCGTCGATGCGCGGGCCGAGATGCCGGAGCAGCGCCTTCGAGCGCGCCACGGCCTCCGGCGCGCAACTGAGATAGGGCGCCACTTCTCGCTCGATGGCCGCATCGAGATCGCCCTGAGGCACAGCCCGCGCCAGCAGGTTCAGCTGCACCGCCTCGGCGGCATCGAACCGGCGACCCGACATAAAGACGCGCCGTGCACCCGCCTCGCCCATACGCGCCGCGACATAAGGACCGATGGTAGCAGGGATGAGGCCCAGCCGCGTCTCGGTCAGCGCCATGCTGATCGTGTCCGCGCCGATCGCCACATCACAGACGCTTGCCATGCCGACACCGCCGCCAAAGGCATTGCCATGCAACCGCCCGATCAGCGGTTTCGGCAGGGTGTTCAACGCCTGCAACATATGCGCCAGCCTCGTCGCCTCCCTTGAGCGCACATCCGGCGCCGCATCGAACTGTGCCCGCATCCAGTCCAGATCGCCGCCCGCGCAGAATGTCCTGCCCTTCGCAGCCAGCACCACGACGCGCACACTATCGTCAACGCCCAACGCGCCTGCCACCTGCGTCAGGTCGGCGATCATCTGTGCCGAGAGCGCATTATGCTTCTCCGCGCGGTCCAGCCACAGCGTCGCGACACCGCGCGCGTCCACCTCCAGTTTCAGCGTTTCATAGCGCATCGTCATCCATCCCCGGTACAGGGCGGCCCAACCGCCGCCAGTCATGAAGAAGCCAGACCATTTGGTCCACAAGTCAAAGCATTCCGCAAAAGCCTGAATCGCAACTTTCAGGCGAAACGCTTCAGATATTCGACAACGTCGTCAGCATCCGCGGCGCATTGCCCGCGCCATTTCCGCGGCCCGCGCCAGAACCGCGCTGTCCAGCCCGGTCGTGTGGCCCAGCGCCACCAGCCGATCATGTACTTTCTCCGTCGCCACGTTTCCGGCAGCCCCCGGCGCATAGGGACAGCCCCCCAACCCGCCTACGGCCGCGTCAAAGACGCGCAAGCCCAACCCCAGTGACGCTTCGATATTGTCCAGCGCGCGACCCGCAGTGTCGTGGAAATGCCCTGCGAGCTGCGCCGCCGGAACCACCTCCAGCACCGCCGCCAGCATCGCCGCGACGCGTTCGGGCGTACCCTGCCCGATCGTATCCCCTAGGCTGATCTCATAACACCCCAGCGCGTGCAGGGCCTGTGCCACCCGTGCCACATCGCACGGCGCGGTCGGCCCGTCATAGGGACAATCGGTCACACAGGAGACGTAGCCGCGCACCGGCACTCCCGCCATGCGCGCCGCCTCCGCCACCGGCGCGAAACGCTCCAGGCTCTCGGCAATGGTGGCGTTGATATTGGCCTTGGAAAACCCCTCGCTGGCCGATCCAAAAATCGCCACTTCGTCCGCCTTCGCCGCCAGCGCGTCCTGCAATCCGCGCATGTTGGGCGTCAACGCCGCATAGCGCACGCCGGGCACGCGAGAGATACCCGCCAGCACCTCGGCAGAGCTGGCCATCTGCGGCACCCATTTCGGACTGACGAAACTGGCCACTTCGATCCGCGAAAACCCGGCACCGCTCAGCAGATCGACCAGTGCGATCTTTTCCGCCGCCGGAATGTTGCGCGCCTCGTTCTGCAACCCGTCACGCGGCCCCACTTCGAAAATCTCGACGTCGCGGCTCATGCCGGTCGCCCTTTCATTTTTCCAGAAATACTCATTCTTCCCACACCGGATAAAAATCCCGGTCATAAATGCGGTTGCTATCCGGCCCCGGTAACGCGTCGCGGTAGCTCTGCCGCTCGGTCAGGCGCTCAAACCATTTGGCGGTTTCGGGAAACCCCTCCAGCGTTGCAAAATGCTGCGCCATGTAGACTGCCTGCCCGACACAGATATCCGCCGCCGAATAACCCGCCGTCAGCAGATAATCGCGGTTTTCCACCGGTGTGCTCAGCCGCGCCTCGATTGCGGCATAGCATTTGCGCAGCCTTGCGGCCTCCAGCTTCATCACCACGGGACTGCGCATCGCATCCTCATAAATCATTACATGCTGCTGGGTCAGCGCCGCGGCGTGCTGGCTGACCGTTTCGGCGAAATGCACCCAGACCAGCCACGCCATCCGATCCATATCACGTGGTGTGCGGCCCATCCCGCGTTCGGGAAACCGCTCGCAAAGATATTCGACCATCGCGCCGCTCTCGAACATGCGCTCGCCGTCGATCTCTAACGCAGGCACGCGGCCTGCCGGCGACAAGGTCAGGAATTCCGGGTTGCGCAGACTGCGATCGAACGCATGTTCGACGACGCGGAACTCCTCGCCCAGTTCATGCAACAGCCAGAGCACCCGCATCGAGCGGCTTTGCGGCACATGGTGCAGCGTAATCATCATTCTTCTCCTGTTTCAGCCGCCCAAAGACCGGCATTGTGTCGCGGACCGCCCCCCGGCCCGGCCTATGCGCAACAGGCCCCGAGGGGTGCAGATCGGCGGCCATCCCGGCCCCGTCCGCCTTGGTGTGCAGCAACGGGCACAAGACCCGGCACGCGTAAACCTGCCTCACCAATGATCAATAACCATAAGCATCAACAATTTCCATCACCTGCCGCGTTTGCGCCCCCGACCTGCCGCGTTTGCGCCCCCGCCCGCAAGTACCGAGCGAGGATCAACCGCCCGCAAAGTCTGCATCGGCATCGCCCTGGATCGCCACTATTTTCCACAGCCAAAAGGTGCCGTGCCCCTGACCCGACCCCGGCCAGAGACCGTGCCATCAGGCCACCTCCGCCGTCTCCTCCTCCAGCCGCACCAGCGCGGCCCCCGCGACCACCTGCGCACCCCGAGCTACCATAACCTCGGCCACGACGCCGTCGCGTGCCGCCAGCAGCGCATGTTCCATCTTCATCGCCTCCAGCACGGCCAGCCGATCACCCGCCTTCACCACCTGCCCGGCCCTGGCAAAGACCGCCTTCACCAGCCCCGGCATTGGCGCCTCGATCAAGGCGCTGTCGCCGCCGCGCGCGCTGGACCGGTCCAGCGGATCGACGATATCAAAGCCCAGCCCATACTGCGCGAACACGGTCACGAGGCTGCCAGTCACGACCACCTCCGGCGCAATGTGCCCGTCGAGCTGCCAGCGCCCGCCGATCCGGCGCGCCTCGACGGTCTGCTCGCCCAGCACGACATCGCAGGCATTCCCTGACAGCACCCGCACCCGCAGCGCGATCTCCTCCTCTCCGCGCCGCAGCATCTGATCCCGCTCCAACGGCGCCCAGAGGGCAAAGCCCGTCTCACACCCGCCACCGTCCAGCAGGCCGAGCGCCGCAAGGCCAGCCAGTGCGACATCCTGCGGCGCAGGCATCGGTGGCACCACCAGCGCGTCCAGATCGCGCCCGATCAGCCCGGTATCGACCTCTCCGCGGGCAAAGCCGTCATGCCGCGCCAGCGCCCCCAGAAACGCCAGGTTGGTGACCGTGTCGGCCACCTCGCACGCCTCCAGCGCCGCCGACAGCCGCCGCAGCGCCACGTCGCGAGTGGGACCGTGGGTGATCAACTTGGCAATCATCGGATCGTAGAACGGGCTGATCTCGTCGCCCGTCCGCACACCCGTGTCGGCCCGCGCGCCGGTCGGAAAGCGCAGATGCGCCAGCCTTCCCGTGGCGGGCAGAAACCCCTTTGGCACATCCTCGGCATAAAGCCGCGCCTCGAAGGCGTGGCCGGTGATGGTCAGATCCTCCTGGACAGCAGGCAGCCCCTCGCCGCTCGCCACGCGTAGCTGCCATTCCACCAGATCGACCCCGGTGATCGCCTCCGTCACGGGATGTTCGACCTGCAGGCGTGTATTCATCTCCATGAACCAGAACCCATCAGTGCGCAGCCCGCCCGCACCATCGACGATGAACTCCACCGTACCCGCACCGCTATAGCCGATGGCCTCGGCCGCGCGCACCGCCGCCCCCCCCATCGCCGCGCGCATCTCCTTGGTCATGCCCGGCGCCGGGGCCTCCTCGATCACCTTCTGGTGACGGCGCTGCAGCGAGCAGTCGCGCTCGAACAGATGCACCGCCCCTTTGCCGTCGCCAAAGACCTGAACCTCGATATGGCGCGGGTGCTGGATGTATTTCTCGACCAGTACCGCGTCATTGCCGAACGCTTTGGCAGCCTCACTGCGCGCACTCTCCAGCGCGTCAGCGAAATCACCCGCCTTCTCGACCAGACGCATGCCCTTGCCGCCGCCGCCCGCCACCGCCTTGACCAGCACCGGATACCCGATTTCTCCGGCGCGCTCGGCCAGAAACGCATCGTCCTGATTTTTGCCGTGATAACCCGGCACCACCGGCACGCCCGCCTCGACCATCAGCGCCTTGGCCGCATCCTTGAGGCCCATCGCGCGGATTGCACTTGCCGACGGCCCGACAAAGATCAGCCCAGCCGCCTCGACCTCCTCCACAAATTCCGGATTCTCGCTGAGAAAGCCGTAGCCGGGGTGGATCGCCTGCGCCCCCGCCCGTCGCGCTGCTGCGATAATCACATCACCGCGCAAGTAGCTGTCCGCGGGTGCCGCGCCGCCGATATGCACCGCCGCATCCGCCAGCGCCACATGCCGCGCCGCGCGGTCCGCATCCGAATAGACCGCGACCGTGCGCACCCCCATGGCCCTCGCGGTCTCGATGACGCGGCAGGCGATCTCGCCCCGGTTGGCGATCAGTATCGTGTCAAACATCCGCTTGCACCTCCGAAGTGGCCCCGTTCCGCAGGGCCGACCCTTTCATTTTTCCAAAAATACTCACATTCCCGTCGCCCGCAGCAGGCGCCACACCAACCCTGCCACGCCCCGCACCAAAACCGTGTGACATTGCGACGACGCATCCCTCCCTCACATCCGAAAGACGCCAAAGCGCGTCTCTTCTATCGGCGCACAAAGCGCGGCCTGCAGGCTGAGGCTCAGCACGTCGCGGCTCTTGCGCGGGTCGATGATACCGTCATCCCAGAGCCGCGCCGACGCATAGAGCGGATGGCTTTGCCGCTCGAACATATCAATCGTCGGCTGTTTGAAATCCGCCTCTTCCTCGGCACTCCAGGTGCCGCCCTTGCGCTCGATCGCGTCGCGCTTGACGGTGGCCAGAACCCCCGCCGCCTGCGCGCCGCCCATGACGGAGATCCGGCTGCTTGGCCAGGACCACATGAATCGAGGCTGATAAGCTCTTCCAGACATGCCATAATTTCCTGCACCGAACGAGCCGCCAACAACCATCGTGATCTTGGGAACGGCTGTGGTCGCCACCGCCGTCACCATCTTGGCCCCGTGCCGCGCGATGCCTTCGCTCTCGTATTTGCGTCCGACCATAAAGCCGGTGATGTTTTGCAAAAACACCAACGGAATACGGCGCTGACTGCACAGCTCGACGAAATGCGCGCCCTTCTGCGCAGATTCGGAAAACAGCACGCCATTATTGGCGATGATCCCCACGGGGCACCCCTTGAGATGCGCGAAACCGCAGACCAGCGTTTCGCCGAACCGCGCCTTGAATTCGTCAAAGCGCGATCCGTCCACCACCCGCGCAATTACCTCGCGGATGTCGTAGGGTGTGCGCAGATCGGCGGGCACCACGCCCAGCAACTCTTCGGGATCATAGGCCGGTTCTTCGGGCGTCTGCATCTGCAGCGCGGGTGCCAGCCCATTGCCCAGACTGGACACCGCGCGGCGCGCCAGCGCCAGCGCATGCGCATCATCCTCGGCCAGGTAATCCGCCACGCCGCTGAGGCGCGTGTGCACGTCCCCGCCGCCCAGATCCTCGGCACTGACCTCTTCGCCCGTCGCCGCCTTGACCAGCGGTGGCCCAGCGAGAAAGATCGTGCCCTGTTCCTTGACGATGATCGTCACGTCCGACATGGCGGGCACATACGCTCCGCCAGCGGTACACGACCCCATGACCACGGCAATCTGCGGGATGCCCTTGGCGCTCATCTGCGCCTGATTGTAAAAAATTCGGCCAAAGTGGTCACGGTCGGGGAACACCTCGTCCTGATTGGGCAGGTTGGCCCCGCCACTGTCCACCAGATAGACGCAAGGCAGGCGGCATTCCTCTGCAATCTCTTGCGCGCGCAAATGTTTTTTGACGGTCATCGGGTAATATGTCCCCCCCTTTACCGTCGCGTCATTGCACACCACCATGCAGAGCCGCCCCTGCACCCGGCCCACCCCGGCGATGATACCGGCACCGGGGGCCGCATCATCATATAGCCCGTGCGCCGCCGTCGCACCGACCTCCAGAAACGGGCTGCCGGGATCAAGCAGACCCGCCACACGGTCACGCGGCAGCATCTTGCCACGCGCGATATGGCGTTCGCGCGGACCGGCGCCACCGCCCGCCGCCGCCATTTCTGCCGCCGCCCGCACAACCTCCAGCGCCTCCAGATGTCCGGCGCGATTGGCCTGAAACGCCTCCGATGACGGCAGCGCCGCGCTCTTCAGTTTCACGATATTTTCTCCTTGTCTGCAACGGGGGGTGCCTGCGCCCGACCGAACAGGTCAGCACACCGCAATCGGGCCAATTCAGCCACAAAACCCGCTCTGCCGATTGGTTCCAGCGCTCCGGTCAACCTCATGCGGCGCAGCATATGAGGTGGCGCGCGACAGCATCAGAGGTTGCGATCCAGGTTTTCGAGAAACATCGCCTGCTGCGCCGTGTGCCCGGTCCGGCAGGTGACCGTCACAAAGGCTGCACCGTCACCGACCTCGCCGGAGCGCGACAACAAAAACGCGCAACTGGCGTCACGATGGGCTGTCCATGCCTCCTGCATTTCCACCATCAAAGACACCTCGGACAGATTGTCCGCATCCTTTTGCTCATCCCATTGCGTCAAACGGTCGAGCAAGCTGTCATGGCTCTTGTCCAACCGCTCCTGCCAATAGTCCAACTCGATGGCGTAGCAGGCGGTCATGCCCTCGGTCGACAGGCCGTCCGGCGTATCGAGCATGCATTGCGTGGCAGATCGCCCGACACAGCCCTCTTTTTCCAACGTGTCGGTGGTCGCGGCAACGCAATCTTCGGTAAGGGACGGATCGAACGTCGGCTCTTGCGCTTGGGCTGACAGCGAGACAAGGAAAAGAAGCAAGGCAAACACGCATGAATTCCTAAGCATCAAAAAATCCCCATAGCCGAATACAAATTGTAAAAACCACAACTGATCAGCCCTGAACCAGCGATCAGAACCGCATTCTTTACCACTATTGCACCGTATTCAAATGCCTTGTTCTCTCGATCAGCTATCTGTCCGCGGAAAAAGGCATTGGCGATGTCATATTCACTTCTGTAAGTGTTGTAGTCGCTCACGCCATCGCCCCCATCAGTTCACGCCCCACCAGCATACGCCGGATCTCAGAGGTGCCCGCGCCGATTTCCATCAGCTTGGCATCGCGAAACAGGCGTGCAACCGGCGCATCGTTCAGAAATCCTGCGCCGCCCATCGCCTGAACCGCCTGATGCGCCTGCACCATCGCCTGTTCTGACGCGTAGAGACAGCAGGCGGCGGCGTCCTGACGGGTCACGTCGCCCCGGTCGCAGGCCTTGGCAACCTCGTAGACATAGGCACGGGCCGAGTTCATCGCGGTGTACATGTCCGCAATCTTGCCCTGCATAAGCTGGAAATTCCCGATGGGCTGGCCGAACTGCTTGCGCTCGGCGAGGTATGGCATGACCTCATCAAGGCAGGCTGCCATGATGCCCGTCCCGATCCCCGCCAGCACGACTCGCTCGTAATCGAGGCCCGACATCAGCACACGCACGCCCCGGCCCTCTTCGCCCAGGATATTTTCAAACGGCACTTCGACATTGTCAAAAATCAGCTCGGCGGTGTTCGAGCCGCGCATGCCCAGCTTGTCGAAATGCGGGCTTGCGCTGAAGCCTGTCATCGACCTCTCGATCAGAAAGGCGGTGATACCCTTGCTGCCCGCCTCCGGGTCGGTCTTGGCGTAGACCACCAGTGTGTCTGCGTCGGGCCCGTTGGTGATCCAGTATTTGCTACCGTTCAGCCGGTAGTGATCGTTGCGCTTTTCGGCGCGCAGCTTCATGCTGACCACATCGCTACCGGCACCGGCCTCGGACATGGCCAGCGCGCCGACATGTTCGCCGCTGACCAGTTTGGGCAGGTATTTCTGCCGCTGCTCAGCTGTGCCGTTCAGCTTGATCTGATTCACGCAAAGGTTGGAATGTGCCCCGTAGCTGAGCGAGACCGAAGCGCTGGCGCGCGCGATTTCCTCGACCGCGATCACATGGGCCAGGTACGACATCCCCGCGCCGCCGAATTCCTCTGGCACGGTGATCCCCAGGAGGCCCAGCTCGCCCATCTCTGCCCACAGAGCGTTGGGAAAGACGTTCTCGCGGTCGATCTCGGTGGCCATCGGCCGGACCCGTTCCTGTGCCCAGCGATGCACCATGTCGCGCAGGGCGTTCACGTCTTCTCCCAGATCGAATTGCATCACCGCGTTGAACATCGGCCATTTCTCCCGGAGTGGACTTAATGAACAATTGTTCATTTATATACCGCGGCGCCCGATCCGGTCAATCCCGGCATTGCACGCCCCTCGGGGGCACAGGATCGGGAACAACCCGTCCGCCCTGCATGTAGGCGCGCATACCCGCCGTGACTGCACGGATAATGCCATGACCCACACTCTGACCAAGGAATTCTGGAAGCTGCCCGAAAACATCATCGCCGGTATGCTGGCCGCAAGGCCGGATCAAAGGCGAATAACGGCCAGGTCTCAGCCAGCCGGGGCTTGCCAGACCGCGCCGACCTCGGCACGGATGATACGCGCGATCTGGGCGCAGTCCTCAAGGCTGAAGGTCAGCGGCAGGCGCATATCCACGATCCCTTTCAGGATGCGGTCCGTCGCGGGCATCCTCTCGGACGGGACATAGCGCCAGTTGTCGTATCGACTGGTAAAGCCGGTAGGCTCGGCCCCGCCGAACCATTTCAGCTCCACCCCCCGCGCCAGGCAACGGGCAATCACGTCGGCAATCGCCGCATCACTCCAATCGAGCAGCAGGAACTGGATGGATGAGCCGACATAGGTTTCCTCTGGCGGGCGCTCGACGATCTGCAGACCCGGCGTGCCGCGCAAGCCCTCCTCGACGGTGCGATAGCGCGCATTCCACGCCGCGCATTGCGCATCGAGCCGCGCCAGTTGCGGACGCAGGATCGCGGCGCGCAGGTCATCCATCCGGCCAGACACGTTGGGCGTGTCATATTTCACCCGCTCGAATACATCTGCGGGCGGTGGCGTCCCGTTGCGACCATAGAGCATGTAGGACCCCGACAGCATGATGGCACGCGCCATTACGTCGGCATCATCGGTGATCAGCAATCCGCCCTCGCCAGAGTTCACGTGCTTGTAGGTCTGGGTCGAATAACAGCCGATCAGCCCGTCGCGACCGGACGCGCGCCCGCGCCACGCAGCGCCCATCGTGTGCGCGCAATCTTCGATCACGGTGATGTCCGCCGCTTTGCATATCTGCAAAAGCCGATCCATATCCGCCAGATGCCCGCGCATATGGCTGAGCATCAGCACGCTGGATTGATCCGCCTTTGCCGCCAGGTCGTCCAGATCAATGGTCAAACCCTCGGTCACGCCCACGAACACCGGCACGGCGTTCAGGCTGGCAATGGCACCGGGCACCGGCGCGAGGGTAAAGGCATTGGTCAGCACCTTGTCTCCGGGCCTGACACCGATAGCCCGCAGCGCGGTGGCCATGGCATACCCGCCCGAGGCAACGGCCAGCGCATATGCGGCCCCCGTATAGGCAGCAAATTCACGCTCCAGCAGCGCCGCCTCGCCCACTTCGCCCGGTGCAAGGTTATAGCGGTGCAGCCGACCCGAGCGCATCACCTCCAGCGCAGCGGCGATCCCCTCTTCGGGAATCGGCTCTTGCTGGGTGAAGCTTCCTTTGAATATCTCTGTCATTCGCGCAGCTTCTACGCAGCGGCAGCCCCGGGTCAATGGCCCTGCCGCCAAAATCGCCGCCTATCCGATCAATTCATGCACCACATCGGGCAGTTCATCGAAATGGTCGATGATCGCCTCGGGGGCCAGATCATCCAGCGCCGTGTCACTCGGCCCGAACCGCACCAGCACCGAAGGCAGCCCTGCCGCGCGCGACGTTTCGCGGTCCGTCACCGTATCGCCGACCAGCAGCGCGCGTTTCGGGTCGCCGCCCGCGCGCCGCGCCGCCTCGCGCAGCGGTTCGGGATCGGGTTTGCGTACCGGCAGCGTGTCGGCGCCGATCAGCGCGCCGAAACTATCCAGCGTTCCCATCCGGTCCAGCAGGAGCCGGGCCAGATACTCGGGTTTATTGGTGCAGATCGCCACCTTGTACCCGTCGCGTTTCAGTGCCTCGACCGTTTCCATCGCGCGCGGATAGAACACCGTGTGCGTGTCAATCGCCTGTTCGTAGGCGTCCAACAGCACCGGATAGTAGCGATCCAGCAGCGCCGGGTCGGCCACCTGCCCCAACCGCGTCAGCCCGAGCGTCAGCATCGCCCGCCCGCCGCACAAAGCAGTGGCAGCATCGCCCAGGGGCGTCAGAATATCGCCCGCTCCCATCTGCCGAAAGCAGGCATTCGCCGCCGCGATGAGGTCACCACTGGTGTCGGCCAATGTGCCATCCAGATCGAATACAACTGTCCGCATACCGTCGATTTCCTGTCTCAAACGCCCCGTTTGGCGTGTTTCCGCGCAGCCCTGACACATTCGGCAATGTCATTTGATGCCGCCGCGCCTTGCACAAGTTGCATCAGCAGATAAAAGAGGCGCGATCTGAAGGCAAAGAGTATTACATGAGTATTGCGTTGATTATTCTTGCTGCGGGCAAAGGCACGCGGATGAAATCTGACATGCCAAAGGTACTGCATCCGATCGCGGGCGCGCCGATGCTGGTGCATGCAATGCGCGCTGGTGCGGCCCTGACGCCGGACCGGACGGTGATCGTGGCAGGCCACGGAGCCGAGGCGGTCAGCGCCGCCGCGACCGAGCATGATCCGGATGCCGCCATCGTTTTGCAAAGCGAACAGCTGGGCACCGCCCACGCAGTGGCACAGGCCGCGCCCGCCCTGGCCGGACATGCGGGCGATTCCATTGTCCTTTATGGCGATACGCCCTTTGTCCAGACTGAGACACTGGAACGGATGCTCAAAGCGCGGCAGAACCACGACGTGGTCGTGCTGGGCTTTGCCGCCGCCGATCCGGGGCGATATGGTCGTCTGGTAATGCAAGGTGACACGCTGGAACGTATTGTCGAGTACAAGGACGCGGACGCGGACATCCGCGCAATTGATTTCTGCAACAGCGGCGTTATCGCTGCTAAAACCAGCGTTCTCTTCGATCTGATCGAGGCTGTCGGCAACGACAACGCCTCGGGAGAGTATTACCTGACCGACATCATCGCCATCGCGCGCGCACGCGGCCTCAGCGCCACGGCGGTGGCCTGCGACGAGGCTGAAACGCTCGGCGTGAATTCACGCAGCGAACTGGCGCAGGCCGAGGCGCTCTTTCAGGCTCGGGCGCGCAGCGAGGCAATGGAGAACGGCGTGATCTTCTACGCGCCCGACAGCGTCTATTTTGCCTATGACACGATGGTCGGCCCCGGTACGCTCATCGAGCAGAATGTGGTCTTTGCCCCCGGAGTCACGATCGAGAACGATGCACATATCCGGGCCTTTTCGCACCTCGAAGGCTGCCATGTGGCGAGCGGCGCAGTGGTGGGGCCCTATGCGCGCCTGCGCCCGGGGGCCGAACTGGCCGAAAACGTGAAGGTCGGCAACTTCGTCGAGATCAAGAACGCCGTGTTGGACGAGGGCGCCAAGGTCAACCACCTCAGCTATATCGGCGATGCACATATCGGCGCGGCGACCAATGTGGGCGCCGGGTCCGTCACCTGCAACTATGACGGCGTGATGAAGCATCATACCGAGATTGGCGCGCGGGTGTTCATCGGTTCGAATACCATGCTTGTAGCGCCGGTGGCAGTGGGCGACGATGCAATGACCGGATCGGGATCGGTGATCACCCGGGACGTGCCCGCAGGGGCGATGGCGCTGGGACGCGCACCGCAGATCAATAAATCAGGCTTGGCACTAAAATTGTTGGATATTCTAAAACGCAAGAAGAAAAAACGCGAGAAAGAGACATAAAATGTGCGGAATTGTAGGGATTCTTGGTGACCATGAAGTTGCGCCCACCCTTGTCGAAGCCCTCAGACGCCTCGAATATCGCGGCTATGACAGCGCCGGCATCGCCACGATTCAGGACGGCATCCTGGACCGTCGACGCGCCGTGGGCAAGCTGGTCAACCTCAGCGATCTGCTGGTGCACGAACCGCTGGCAGGCAAAGCCGGGATCGGCCATACCCGCTGGGCGACCCACGGCGCACCGACCCTGACCAACACCCACCCGCACCGCGCAGGCCGCGTTGCCGTCGTGCATAACGGCATCATCGAGAATTACCGCGAGTTGCGCGCCGAACTGGCCAAATGTGGCATCGCGCACCGGACCGAGACCGACACCGAGACCGTCGCGCTGTTGGCGCAACACATGATCGACAACGGTGCAACGCCCGAAGAGGCCGCACATCAGACCATCGCCAGACTGGAAGGCGCCTTTGCGCTCTGCTTCCTGTTCGAGGGCGAGGCCGATCTGCTGCTTGCCGCCCGCAAGGGCAGCCCGCTGGCCATCGGCCACGGCAATGGCGAGATGTATGTTGGCTCGGACGCGATCGCGTTGGCGCCGCTCACCGACCGGATCACCTATCTCGAAGAGGGTGATAGCGCTGTCGTCACCCGCAAGTCACTGACGATCCGCAACGCAGATGGCGAGATTGCCAATCGCGAGGTCAGAACGATCCACATCTCCAATGCGCGCGTCGACAAGGCCGGGCACAAGCACTTCATGGCCAAGGAGATTGCGGAACAGCCGACTGTTGTCGGCGAGGCGCTCAATTTCTACCTCACGAAAGACGGCAAGGATATCACCATCCCCGGCGACGGCATCGACTTCACGGCGCTGAACCGGCTCACGATGGTTGCTTGCGGTACGGCATACTATGCCTGCATGACCGCCAAATACTGGTTCGAACAGCTGGCGGGGATGCCGGTCGAGATCGATATCGCGTCTGAATTCCGCTATCGTCAGCCGCCCGTGACCAAAGGCACCGCCGCGCTCTTTGTCAGCCAGTCGGGCGAGACGGCCGATACTCTTGCCGCACTGCGCTACTGCACGGACAAGGCCGATCAGATCCTGTCGGTCGTCAACGCCCCCGAAAGCTCTATCGCGCGCGAAAGCGATCTGGCCCTGCCGATCCATGCCGGTGCCGAAATCGGCGTCGCCTCGACCAAGGCGTTCGCCTGCCAACTGACCGTGCTCTTGCTGCTGGCGTTGAAGGCGGCGCATGTGCGCGGGCGAATTGATGATGATGCACTGGCCGATATGCTGTCCAAGCTGCGCAGCCTGCCTGCGGCGCTGAACAATGCCATGGACATCGAAGACATGGTACACGCCGTCTCTCTATCCCTGAGCAAGGCAAGCGATGCCCTCTTTTTGGGGCGTGGCGTCATGTACCCCCTGGCCCTTGAGGGCGCATTAAAACTGAAAGAGATCAGCTATATACACGCCGAAGGTTATGCATCAGGTGAACTCAAGCACGGCCCGATCGCGCTGATTGACGAAAAAATGCCGGTCGTCGTTCTGGCCCCGCGTGACGCCCTCTTTGACAAGACGATCTCTAACATGCAGGAGGTCATGGCGCGTGGCGGCAAGATAATCCTGATCACCGATCAGGCGGGCGCGGACGAGGTCGCCGAAGACGTCTGGCAGATCATTATCATGCCAGAGATTGACCCGATCCTCAGCCCGATCCTCTATGCGCTCCCGATGCAGATGCTGGCCTATCACACGGCGGTCGCCAAGGGCACGGATGTTGATCAGCCCCGCAACCTGGCCAAATCGGTGACGGTGGAATAGCCGCCCTCAGGGTGAGGTCTGATAGACCCGCAGTTCCGGCAGGCTGGTCAATGGTACGCCGAGCAGGCGCATTGCTGCCAGAGACAGCCAACTACCTGCAGTTTTTGGCCCGTCAATCGGGATCAGTTCGACCTGAACCGACTGCCCTGTAGCGGGATGTTTGACCCGCCCTTTACCGGGGTTTTGCACCAGCGGCGTCTTGAGCCAGAACCCCGGCTCTGATGGTGCGCCCAGTGACGCCACCGTAAGCCCCAGATCGCGACCGCCCACTGCGGCCTGCGCCGCCGCCTTTTCCGCGGCCGACGTGGTATCCAATGCCTCTGCAGTTTGCGCTCCACCGCCCAGAACTGCGCCTGCGGCAACCGGTCGCGCCTCAGGGCGTACCGTTCCGGCAGGCGGTGCACCTGCGGTGACGGGCGCCGGTTTTGCCGTCTCGGGGCGGCCAAACAAGCCGTCCAGACCCGGCGAACTGCATCCCGAAGCCGAAAGCGCCGCCATCATTATGAAAATGTATCTCATGTCCCAGAGTTTAGGGATCGCCCCCGTCTGCTTCAATCCCAAGATCGCACTTGCTCCTAACGGGACCGGGGATTAGGGTTTGACCATGTCTGCACCCCTCATTGATCCTTTTCAGCGTGCCATCAACTACCTGCGTGTTTCGGTCACCGACCGTTGCGACTTTCGCTGTGTCTACTGCATGTCCGAAAACATGACCTTTCTGCCCAAGAAAGAATTGCTGAGCCTCGAAGAGCTGGACCGCATGTGCAGCACCTTCGTCGGTCTTGGTGTTGAAAAGCTGCGGATTACCGGCGGCGAGCCGCTGGTACGGCGCGATATCATGACCTTTTTCGGCGCGATGTCCCGGCATCTGGACAGTGGCGCGCTGAAGGAATTGACGCTGACCACCAATGGCAGCCAGTTGGAGCGATTCGCGGAACAGTTGCACGCGGCGGGAGTGCGCCGGGTCAACGTCTCGCTTGATACGCTGGATGAGAAAAAATTCGCCGACATCACGCGCTGGGGTCGGCTGCCGCAGGTTCTGCGCGGCGTGGATGCGGCGCAGAAGGCAGGGCTTCGGGTCAAGATCAACGCCGTCGCACTGAAGGGGTTCAACGAGGACGAACTGATCAGTATCACCGAATGGTGTGCGGACCGCGACATAGATCTTACATGGATCGAAGTCATGCCGATGGGCGATATCGGCAACGAGGACCGGTTGGGCCAGTATTGGAAGCTGTCCGATCTGCGCACACGCCTGGCCGAGCACTATACATTGACCGAACTGGCAGAGCGCACGGGCGGCCCCGCCCGCTATGTGCGGCTGGAGGAAACCGGGCAAAAAATCGGCTTTATCACGCCGCTCACGCATAACTTCTGCGAGAGCTGCAATCGCGTCCGACTGACCTGCACTGGCGAACTCTATATGTGCCTCGGGCAAGAGGACATGGCCGATCTGCGCGCGCCCCTACGGAACTTTCCCAACGACCCCGCCCCGTTGCAAGAGGCGATCCGAAGCGCCATCGCCCGCAAACCGAAGGGCCATGACTTCGACTATTCCCGCCAGAGTGTCGATGGCCGCGTCACCCGTCACATGAGCCATACAGGCGGCTGATGCGCGCGCCTGCGCCGTCCGGTCTGGTGCGTCTTTATGCGCGGCTCGCAGGGCTGGTCGCCCCCTTGGCCTACCGCCGCATTGCCGCCAGGCTACAGGCGCAGGACATTGATCCAAAACGATTTCCCGAGCGCATGGGCCATACAACCGCCCCCCGGCCCAACGGGCAACTACTGTGGTTTCATGCTGCAAGCGTCGGCGAGAGCCTGTCGGTGCTGAGCCTGATCCGGCACATGGGCCAAGAGAACCCGGCGCTGTCCTTCCTGATCACGTCCGGCACCGCGACCTCGGCGCAGTTGCTCGCGCGCAGGCGGCCACCGCGCTGCCAGCACCAGTTCGCCCCGCTGGACAGCCGTAGTGCCGTGCGCCGATTTCTGGCACATTGGCGACCCGACGCTGCGATATTTGTCGAAAGCGAGCTGTGGCCGAACATGCTGCGCGAGACCCACCGCAGCGGCGTCCCACTGGCACTGCTGAACGCGCGCATCTCCGACAGTTCTGCCCGCCAGTGGAAGCGGTTCGGACGCACGGCGCGCTATCTTCTCAGCCTCTTTGCCATGATCCATACTCAGGACGCCCGCACGACACGGCATTTTCACGATCTTGGCCTTGATCACGCCGTGACCGGGCAAAACCTGAAATCAGCATCCGGCCCCCTGCCCTATGACGCGGAACTGTTGCAATTGCTCAGGCAGACCCTTGCGAATCGACCCATCTGGGTGGCCAGTTCCACTCATCCCGGCGAAGAAGCGATCATGCTGGATGCGCATGAGACGCTGCTGGCGGCGCATCCGGACCTGTTGCTGATTCTCGTGCCGCGTCATCCAGAGCGCGGCGACGATGTTCAACGTCTCATCGGTGCGCGCAACATGACACAGACGCGGCGCAGTACGGATGGCGTGTCTACGTCGGGCGTACAGGTCTATCTGGCCGATACGCTGGGTGAGACCGGGCTGTGGTACGCGCTGAGCCGCATCGTGTGCCTTGGCGGGTCGTTCATGCCTGTGGGCGGACATAATCCCTATGAACCTGCCTATGCCGGGGCCGCCGTTCTGCACGGTCCGCTTTATGCCAATTTCTCAGGTGCTTACGCTGACTTCGCCAAGGCCGGCGGGGCCATTGAGGTCGCCGATGCAACGGCGCTGGCCAAGCAGATCGACCAGCTACTCACGCGGCCCGACCAGCTGTGCGCGCTTTGTGCGCAATCCAGCCGCTTTGCCGAGGCCCAGGAGGATATGCTGGACGCCCTGTCCGAAACTCTTTCTCGGGCACTCGGTCTGCGGTAGAACCTGTCGGAAACACTCCAGGGACAAAGCGCGTGCCAGAGCTGATCATCACCAATTTCAACCGGAATTTCACCGGTGTTTCAGCTACTGCCGCCGGTGTGGTGCGCCAGCAGGCCGGGCGCTATGATCTGGCGCTTGCCGGTCATGCGCTGCCCGGCTGCCCTGCCCCGATTTCGGCAGCCGAGGCGCTGCGGCTATCGCGCGCCGCACCTTCGGGTCGTCCGTTCACCATCTGGCACGTCCGGCGGAACCCCGAAATGCGCAAGGCGCTCTGGGCGCGTGACGTACTGCGCCTGCCGGTGCAGATCGTCTTTACCTCTGCCGCACAGCGGCGACATTCGCTGCTGCCGCGCTGGCTGATTTCGCGTATGGACGCGGTCATCGCCACGACCGACCGGGCCGCTGACTTTGTCCCGCACGTTCGCGCGATCGTGCCACACGGCATTGACACCGAACGTTTTTTCCCGGCCATGAACCGTGATGCGGCCTGGGCCGAGACCGGGTATCCCTGTGCGCGGGGGATTGCCACGATTGGCCGTATCCGCCCCGAGAAAGGCACCGATCGCTTTGTCGCCGCGATGTTGCGCCTGCTGCCTGATATACCGGATGTAACCGCATTGATCATCGGGCGCGCGGCCAAGTCCGACAGGGCATTCTTGCAAAACCTCAAGGACCAGATCGCGGCAGCGGGCCTGTCTGACCGCATCCTGTTTCCCGGCGAAGTCGCGCCCGATGCGCTGCCTGCGCTGATGCGCGGCCTCTCGGCCGTGGTACAATTGCCGCGCTATGAGGGCTACGGCATGGCCCCGCTGGAAGGCATGGCCAGTGGCGTGCCATTCGTCGCCACCGATGCGGGCTATTACCGCAGCTTCTCGGCACAGGGCCGCACCGGCCTGATCACCTCAGACGCAACCAAGGACACGGCCGAGGCGCTGCGGGCGCTGCTGAGCGATCCTGCCCGCCATGCCGCCATGAGCAGTGCCGCGCGCGAGGCTGCCGAAGTTCATTTCAGCATACAGCGCGAGGCGGACGGGATAGGTGCCGTCTATGACGCATTGTGGGCAAAGGGCTGAGCCTTGGTCAGACCGGCATACGCTGTTCGACCAATTCGGCCCACCAGTTGCACCCGGCAGGGATCGCGTCATCGCTGAAATTGTATTCGGGGTTGTGCACCATCGCCGTGTCGCCATTGCCGACAAGGATATAGGCCCCCGGCCGCTCCTCCAGCATATAGGCAAAATCCTCGCCCCCCATGACCAGCGGCGCATCGGCGCAGTCGCCGCTCACGCGGCGGGCCACGTCGGCGACGAATTCGGTCTGCGCCGGGTGGTTCACCATCACCGGATAGTTGCGGTCGTATATGACCTCTGCCGCGCCGCCCATCGCCTGTGCAGTGTGCTGGCAGATTGCGGCAAAACGGGCCTCGGCCAGATCACGTATCGCAGGGTCAAGCGTGCGCACGGTCCCCTTCAACAGCACCGATTGCGGGATGACATTGAACGCGGTGGACGAGGATTCGATGGATGTAACCGACACCACGACCTGCTCGGTCGGGTCGGCGTTGCGGCTGGCGATAGTTTGTAGCGCCATGATCGTCTGGCTCGCCATCACGATGGGATCGATCGTCTCCTGCGGTTTGGCTGCATGGCCGCCGCGTCCGCTCAGCGTCACCTCGAACATATCCGTCGCGGCAAAGAACGGTCCGGGCCGGATCGCAAACTGTCCCAGCGGTATACCGGGCCAGTTGTGCATGCCGTAGACCTCCTGAATGCCGAAACGGTCCATCAACCCGTCATCGCACATCACCTTGGCGCCGCCGCCGCCCTCTTCGGCAGGCTGAAAGATGACCACCGCCGTGCCATCAAAGTTGCGCGTCTCGCAGAGGTATTTTGCAGCACCCAGCAGCATCGCGGTGTGTCCGTCATGCCCGCAGGCGTGCATTTTTCCCGGCGTCTTGCTGGCGTAATCCAGCCCGGTTGCCTCATGGATCGGTAACGCGTCCATATCCGCACGCAGGCCCACCACCTTGCCCGAGCCATTTTCGCGCCCCACGATGACGCCGACGACACCGGTGCGCCCGACACCTCCGACCACTTCATCACAGCCGAACGCCCGCAGCTTTTCCTCTACCAGCGCACTGGTGCGGTGGGTGTCGAACATCAGCTCGGGATGGGCGTGGATATCGCGGCGCCATTCGATGATTTCATCATGCAATTCCGCAAAACGATTCTTGGCAGGCATATCGCGCTCCTTTTGTGTCGTGGCTGATCTTTGTTATCCGGTTTGTGCCGTCAGGACAAAATGCTTCGCACCGATGCGACGGTACTGCACGGACGTGCCGGGATCGAGCGGGTCTTTGACCTCTACTGCGTCCTGCGGCTGTCCCGGCTTTCGGCGCATCTCGGGGTCCGGCTGTACCACAGCAGCCAGCAGCGCACGGGTATAGGCATGGGCTGGCCGCTCCAGCACGGTGCGGGTCGGGCCGTGCTCGACGATCCGACCACGCTGCATCACTGCAATCCGGTGCGCGATCTTTGCGACCAAACCTATGTCATGGCTGATGAACAGGATGCCAAGTCCCAGATCACGCTGCAAACCAGCGAAAATATCCAGTATCTCTGCCCGCACGGGCGCGTCGAGCGCGGTCACCGATTCGTCCGCAATCAGCACCGCCGGTTTCAGCGCCAACGCCCGGGCAATTGCCACGCGCTGGCGCTCGCCGCCAGAGACCTGATGCGGGTAGCGCTGCATCAGGGCCGGGTCGAGATGAACATCACGAAACAGCGCCTGAACACGTTCCAGCCGCTCGCGTCGCGTTCCGATTTTGTAATTCCGCAAAGGGGCGGCCACCTGCGCGCCAAGCGTCAGGCGCGGATCAAGGCTGTCCGCCGGGTCCTGAAACACCATCTGGAGCCGCGCACGGCGATTTCGCAGCGCCGCGCCAGCAAGCCCGGTCAGCACCGTGCCCTCAAGCAGGACTTCGCCGGACATGGGGCGCTCCAGTTGCATCAGCGCCCGCGCCACCGAGGATTTGCCGCTGCCCGATTCGCCAACCAGCGCCAGCGTCTCGCCGCAATCGACGTTGAAACTGACATCGCGCACGGCCTCTGTCTGGCCGGTGGCCTGCCGCATCAGGCCGCCACGGCGCGGATAGCTGAGGCTGAGGCCGCGCACCTCCAGGACGGGCACCGCCGGAGACAGTGGCGGTGGCCCGCTCTGCCCGATCCGCGCCGCGCGCAACAGTCTTTGCGTTTCCGCATGGCACGGCGCCCGGAACACATCGCGCACCGGGCCTTCCTCAACGATGCGCCCGGCCTCGATTACCGCGACCCGGTCGGCGACCTGCGCGACCACCCCCATGTCATGGGTAATCACGAGCAGCGCAATCCCGCGCTCGCGTCGCAGCCGGTCGAGCAACTCCAGAATTCCGGCCTGCACCCGCGCATCAAGTGCGGTCGTCGGCTCGTCCGCAATCAGGATACGAGGGGCGCCTGCCAAAGCAATCGCGATCATCGCGCGCTGGCGTTGTCCGCCCGACAATTCATGCGGATACTGTCCCAGATGCATTTCAGGCTCTGGCATCTGCACCTCTTGCAGCAGCGCCACAGCCTCGGTGCGGGCCGCGCGCCGTGACAAACCGCGATGCAGCATCAGCACTTCGGTCAGTTGCGCACCGATCGTTATCACCGGATTGAGTGCGGTGGCGGAATCCTGAAAGATCAACCCGATCCGCGCGCCGCGCAATGCGCGTAACTGCACCACATCTGCACAGGCCAGATCAACCTGCCCGTCTGCATCGTCGAGCAGAATCTGCCCCGCAGTCAGCACCGCACCGTCATGGCCCTCCAGCCGCAGGGTCACCAGGCTCGTGATGGATTTCCCCGCCCCTGACGCCCCCACAAGGCAGAGCACCTCTGAGGGATGCAGGTCCAGCGACAGCCCGCGCAGCGCCGCAACCGGGCCGTCGGCGCCACGGTCAAAGGCAACACAGACGTTGCGCAGGCTCAGGATCGGCGGTGTGGACAAGGATTGCCTCGGCATTGCTTTGCGGCAGGGCTTGTACGCTACTGCCTGCCGCCCGATCGTGTCAAACCCCGGACCCGCGCCCCGCGTGGCACCGCATGGCATCATTTGCGATAATTTGAAATTCGGGCTGCAAACGCCGCTACGTTTGCTATAGTCACTGTTTGAGGCTTGGATCAACGATACCTATTTCAAATAATTCAAACAGGTTATTGGACCCAGAAATGACCCTTCCCACCACACTCACCGGCCTTGCGCTCGGTGCGCTCATGGCGCTGCCGCTCGGGGCCGAAGGGCGCGGCGCGGATGGCGCGCTGCGTATCCTGTACTGGCAGGCACCTTCGACCCTCAATCCCTACCTGTCGGGCGGCATCAAGGACAACGAGGCCGCCAGCCTCTGTCTGGAGCCGCTGATCCGATACGATCCCACCGGCGCGATGATCCCCTGGCTGGTTGACGTCGTGCCCACGCTGGAGAATGGCGGCGTCAGCGCCGATCTCACCCGCATCACATGGCGGCTGAAGGACGGGTTGCGCTGGTCCGATGGCAGCGCCGTCACCTCCGATGACCTGCGCTTTACCTGGGAATACTGCACCGCAGAGGGCGGCGGCTGCGCTCAGTTGGAGAAATTCGCCGATGTAGTGGCGGTGGAAACGCCTGACACGCGGACCGCAACCGTCATATTCTCCAAGCCCAAGCCGTTCCCCTACGGCCCCTTCGTCGGCCCACAAGCCCCGATCCTGCAAGCAGCACAGTTCGCCGATTGCGTTGGCCCCCGCGCGCCGACATGTACAGACGCCAATTTTGCGCCCATTGGCACCGGTCCCTACCGCGTCACGCAGTTCCGGCCGGGCGATGTTGTGGTCTACGAGGTCAATCCCGAATACCGCGATCCATCCAAGCCCGGCTTTGCCACGGTGACTATCAAGGGCGGCGGGACCGCCGAAAGTGCGGCACGCGCCGTGCTGGAAACGGCAGAGTTCGACTATGCCTGGAACCTGCAACTCAGCCCTGATGTATTGTCGCGGATGCAGGCGCGCGGCAAAGGCGGGGTTGTCAGCGCTTTCGGCTCGCTGGTGGAACGGATCGCTGTCAACTTTACCGATCCCGATCCCGCCCACGGCGCGACGCGCGCCACGGCGGCGCATCCGCATCCCGTACTCAGCAATCCAGCGGTGCGGCGGGCGTTGTCGATGGCTCTTGACCGCGGGATGATGGCCGAAATCGGCTATGGCCCCGCCGGGCGACCGACCTGCAACCTGCTACCGGTTGCAGCGGACGGGACGGGTGCGGCGGACAATGCCTGCCTGCAGCAGAATCTGGCGGGCGCGCGGGCACTGCTCGATCAGGCAGGCTGGGTGGACAGTGATGGCGACGGGGTGCGGGACAAGGCAGGCCAGGACCTGCGTCTGCTGTTTCAGACCTCGACCAACGCGGTGCGGCAGGATTTTCAGGCGGTGATCAAGGAATGGTGGCGGCAGATCGGCGTCGCTACAGAGCTGCGCAACATTGATGCATCGGTGTTTTTCGGTGCTGACCCGGGCAGCCCGGACACGATGCAGAAATTTCATGCCGATGTTCAGATGTATGCGGGTGCCTTCGACGGTGCCGATCCCGAGGCCTATCTGACCACCTGGACCTGCGACAAGGCCCCACACCCCGAAAACCAGTGGCAGGGCGCCAATGTCAGCCGCTGGTGCGATCCGGCTTATGACGCTCTTGCTGCCGAACTGGCCGTGACTGCGGGCCTTGACGCGCGTGCAGCGCTGGCATGGGCGATGAATGACAGCCTGGTGAAAAACGGCGTCGTGCTGCCACTGGTGGATCGCGGACGGGTGTCCGGGCATGTCAACGACCTTGGCGGCGTCGCGATCAATGCATGGGACAGTGAACTGTGGAATATTGCCGACTGGCACCGTATCAAATACTGACAGGACCGGTTGCGCGCAATTCCGGCCCCCGTGCACTCAGGTAGGCGCCCGCAATGCTGAACTACACCATCCGCCGCCTGACCCTGGCCTTGCCAACGCTGCTGGCGATCAGCCTGGTGGTGTTCGCATTGATGGAGCTGGCCCCCGGCGATCCGATGGCACAGCTACCGCTGACCATCTCGCCCGAGGTCAAGGCGCAGATACGCGAAACCCTCGGTCTTGATGCGCCCAGCCATGTGCGCTTTGGCAAATGGCTCTGGCAGCTCGGCGTGGTTGAGCCGTCCGTGTGGCTCGATCATGTGTTCGGCACGACGCTGGCCGAAGGGCAGACCCGGATGATCAGCTGGCAGACCCGCGGCCCGGTGATGGATCTGATCGGCCAGCGCCTGCCCCAGACGCTCTGGGTCGTCGGGCTGGCCTATCTCTTTGGCACCGCGCTGGCGCTGCCTGTTGGCATCTGGTCGGCCTACCGGCAGTATTCGGCGTTTGACCAGATCACCACGGGGGTCAGCATCATCGGCTTTGCCGTGCCGCCGTTTTTCTCGGGCGTGCTGCTGATCCTGCTGTTCAGCGTACATCTGGAATGGCTGTCATCCGTCTATGATACGACGCTGCGGGTTACCGGCTGGGACAGCTTTGGTCAGCAACTAAGGCAGATGGCCCTGCCCGTCGCCGTGCTCAGCCTCCAGACGACCGCCCAGATCAGTCGCTACATGCGCAGTGCCATGCTCGACCATCTGGGGCAGGATTACGTGCGTGCCGCCCGCGCGCGCGGCATCAATGAGGGCGGCATGCTGTGGCGGCATGTGCTGCCAAATGCGCTGGTGCCGGTGGTCAGCGTTATCGCGCTGGGGCTGCCGCAGGTATTTGCCGGGGCCATCGTGACCGAGCAGATTTTCCGCGTCAACGGCGTGGGCCACCTGCTGATCAGTTCGATCCAGGCCAACGACCTGCCCACGGTGCAGACCATCACCGTGCTGCTGGCCACCCTGATCGTGATCTGTAATCTGCTCGCGGATCTGGCCTACGGCGCGCTTGACCCGAGGATCCGCTATGACTAGCGCGCACCGCCGCCGCCCTCTTGCCTTGTGGTTCGGGGCCGGGCTGCTGGGTCTCATTGTGCTCTGCACGCTTCTGGGGCCAATCCTCTGGGGTCTGCCGGGCGATCAGATGGACCTGACGGCGCGCAATCAGGGACCCAGTGGCGCGCATCCGCTGGGCACCGACCAACTGGGCCGGGACCTTCTGGCGCGGGTGCTGGCAGGCGGGCGCATATCCTTGGGCGTGGGGGCGCTGGCGATGCTGGTCTCTGTTGCACTGGGAACAGCCGTCGGCGTGCTGGCGGGCATGGTGCGCTGGCTCGATGGGCCGCTCATGCGGGTCACGGACCTTTTCCTGTCGCTGCCGCTGCTGCCACTCGTGCTGATCGCAATCACGCTCTTTCGCGCGCCGCTCAGCGCCACATTCGGGCCAGAGACGGGCATATTCGTGTTGGTCGTGGCGGTCATCGGTGCCACCAGCTGGATGCAGACGGCGCGGGTCGTGCGCAGCGAAGTGCTGGGCGTTATGGGGCGCAGTTATATCATGGCGGCACGCAGCACCGGCACCCGAGGCGTGACCATCGCCACCCGCCATGTGCTACCCAACACGCAGTCGGCAATCATCGTCTCGGCCACGCTCAGCGTCGCGACGGCGATCATCACCGAAAGCACGCTCAGCTTTCTCGGGCTGGGCTTTCCGCCTGACTTTGCCACCTGGGGGCGGTTGCTGTTTGATGGCACCGCATATCTGAGCGACTACCCCGGCCGCGCCATCTGGCCCGGGGCGCTGATATCCCTGTCGGTGCTGGCGACGGTCTATGTTGGCGACGGCCTGCGCGACCGCAGCGATCCTCGGTACTTCAAAAACCGCTAAAGCGTTCCGCGAAAAACCTGACTCACAGCTTTTCGCGGAGCGCAGCGATACATATGACCGTTGCACGCATTCCACCTTGACTGAGTGCCTCAGGTTTAAGGCGGATACTTAATGCACCGACTTGCGAATCCGCGAGATCACCCACCAGACGCCGCCGATCACCGGCAGCGTGACGCCCGCAGTCATCACCCCGCCGCTGACCCCCAGCGTCTCGGCAAAGGGATAGAGCAGATACCCCACCAGCGAAACCGCGTAATAGCTGATCGCAACAACGCTGAGCCCTTCGACCGTGCGCTGCAGACGCAGTTGCGCATCGGCGCGCCGATCCATGCTCTCCAGCAGGGCCTGGTTCTGTGCGCTGCGTTCCACATCGACGCGGGTGCGCAGCAGGTCCCCGGCCCGCATCGCCCGATCTGCCATCGCGCCGAGCCGTCGCTGGGTCGCCTCGACGGTGCGCATCGCAGGCTCAAAGCGGCGCATCATGAACTCGGCAAAGGTCTGGCGCCCTTCAAGCCGCACTTCGCGCAACACCTCGATGCGCTGATGCACGATCCGCTGATACGCCGCCGTCGCGGAAAACCGGAACGAGGATTCGGCCACCATTCCTTCCAACTCGGCCGAGACACTGAGTAACCGCCTCAGCGTTTCCTCGGCCGGCCGGTTGCCTGTGCTCATCTCGGCGATGAGGCCGGTCAGTTCGGTATCGACCTCGGCCATATGCGCGGACATGTCGCGCGCCCGCGCGAACCCCAGCATCGACATTGATTTATATGTCTCGATCTCGCACAGGCGCTGTACGATCCGGCCCAGCCGCCGTGGCCCCGTACCCGGCGATGCGTTGACGACAAAGCGGGTGTGGCCCGCCGGGTCGATCCGGAAATCTCCTACCAGAACCGCAGCATCGTCGAGCACCCCCGCCACAGCGAGGCTTTCGGTGACGAAATAATCGTTCATATGGGCGCGCAGCACGTCGTCCTCGGGCCGCTCCGCCAGCCGGATGACCGCTGAGGTGATCCGCGCCCCCGGTACGCGATCCAGCCAGTCCGCTGGAAAGACATCGAAATCGGCCGGATCAAACGGGCGTTCGGACAAGCCGTCGCGAAAGATCGTGTAGGTCACGAATTCGGTATGGCTTTCCCATTTCAGACGGTGCCGCCCAATCTCGCCTGAGTAATGGTCCGCGTCGGGACGTGGATGCGGCGCGCCGAAGCGATCAAGCAGGTCGATCAGATGGGCCCGATCTGCCTCCTTGTCGCGCGCTGCGGCCCGGTCCGGTCGCTTGATGGCGAGGTAAACAGCGGTTGCAGGTGCCGTGATCGACGGAAACGGCCGCGCATGCAGTTCGTTCGATAACGGGTAGCGCAATGGGTGATCTACGATGGGCGGCATGGACCGGGCTCCTGCGAATCTTTGCCCAATCTACCAATTTCGCGCCGAAATGAAACGGATTATATCGCCACATCAACAGCTTAACGGTAGACATTGGCATACTGAACCGGCATCCACCGTCATGTAAATGAAAAAGGGGCACCCAATGGGCGCCCCTCTCTGGTCCGTCTCGCTGCGATCAGTCGATCTTGGGCAGCAGGCTTGAGACGCTGTCCTTGGCGTCGCCGTAGAACATGCGGGTGTTTTCCTTGTAGAAAAGCGGGTTCTCGATCCCCGAATAGCCGGTGCCCTGCCCGCGTTTGCTGACAAACACCTGGCGTGCCTTCCAGCATTCCAGCACCGGCATGCCGGCGATGGGGCTGTTGGGATCATCCTGCGCGGCGGGGTTCACGATGTCGTTCGAGCCGATCACGATCACCACATCCGTATCGGAGAAGTCGGCGTTGATTTCGTCCATCTCCAGAACGATGTCATACGGCACCCGTGCCTCGGCCAGCAGCACGTTCATGTGCCCCGGCAATCGGCCTGCGACCGGGTGAATGGCAAAACGCACGTTCTTGCCCTTGGCGCGCAGCTTGTTGGTCAGTTCACTGACCGCCTGCTGCGCCTGTGCCACCGCCATGCCGTAGCCGGGGATGATGACAATGCTGCTGGCCTCGTTAAGGGCAGCCGCCACGCCATCGGCATCAATCGCAACCTGTTCGCCCTCGACCGCCATCTGCTCGCCCGCCGGGCCGCCAAAGCCGCCGAGGATCACACTGATGAACGACCGGTTCATCGCCTTGCACATGATGTAACTCAGGATTGCCCCCGAGGAGCCGACCAGAGCGCCCACCACAATCAGCAGGTCATTGCCAAGGCTGAAGCCGATAGCCGCCGCCGCCCAACCGGAATAGCTGTTGAGCATCGACACCACCACCGGCATGTCCGCCCCACCGATCCCCATGATCAGGTGATAGCCGACAAAGAGCGCCAGCAGTGTCATCACGAACAGTGGAAAGAACCCGCCGGTACCGAAATACCACAGCAAACAGACCACCGACAATGCAGCTGCCCCGGCATTGAGCATATGCCCGCCCGGCAGCTTCTTGGCTGCGGTGTTCATCTTGCCTGCCAGCTTGCCGAAGGCGACGATCGAGCCGGTGAAAGTTACCGCCCCGATGAATACGCCGAGGAACAGCTCGACCCGCAGGATCGCGATCTCCACCCCGTCCTTTTGCGCCAGAAGGGCGGCGAAACCATCGGTCATGGCCCGCGCCGCATCGTCCATCCCCAGCACGCGGACCAGCTCGAAATGTGCGTTATAGCCAACAAAAACCGCCGCGAGTCCGACAAGGCTGTGCATCGCCGCGACAAGCTGCGGCATTTCCGTCATCTGCACCCGTTGCGCAATGACAACGCCGATGGCACCGCCGCCCGCAATCAACAGGAGCGACAGCAGCCACAAGCCCGATCCGGGGCCGATCAGCGTGGCGACCACCGCCAGCGCCATGCCTGCGATCCCATACCAGACCGCGCGTTTCGCACTTTCCTGCCCCGAAAGCCCGCCGAGCGAGAGAATGAAGAGAACTGTTGCCACCACATAGGCAGCCGTTGTGAATCCGAATTCCATGACGCGGCCCTCCTCAGGATTTCTGGAACATGGCGAGCATGCGCCGTGTGACGAGGAAGCCCCCGAATATGTTGATCCCGGCCATGAAGACCGACAGCGCCGCCAGCACGAGCACCAGCCACGACCCCGATCCGATCTGCATCAACGCGCCGAGGATGATGATCGACGAGATCGCGTTCGTCACCGCCATCAGCGGCGTATGCAGGCTGTGCGCCACCCCCCAGATGACCTGAAAGCCGATAAAGACCGCCAGAACAAAGACGATGAAATGCTGCATGAAGCTGGCCGGGGCCACCAGGCCGACCGCCAGCAGCAGCCCGCCGCCCACCGCCAGCAGCGTGACCTGCTGTCGGGTCTGCGTCTTGAACGCGGCCACCTCGTTCGCCCGCTTCTCGACCGGGGTCAGCTCTTTTGAGGCTGCCTTTTTGGGCTGGGCTGCAATTGCGGCCACCTTGGGCGGTGGCGGCGGGAATGTGACCGCGCCCGCATGGGTCACGGTGGCACCCCGGATCACGTCATCTTCCATGTCATGCACGACCACACCGTCCTTTTCGGGCGTCAGATCGGTCAGCATGTGGCGGATGTTGGTGGCATACAGCATCGAGGCCTGCGTCGCCATCCGGCTGGGAAAATCGGTGTAGCCGATAATCGTCACACCGTTGTCGGTCACGATCTTTTCGTCCGGCACGGTCAGCTTGCAGTTGCCACCCTTTTCGGCGGCCAGATCGACAATGACAGAGCCGGGCTTCATCGCCTTGACCATGTCTTCGGTCCAAAGCTCTGGCGCCTCGCGGTTCGGAATGAGCGCGGTGGTGATCACGATATCCATCTCGGGCGCCAGTTCGCGGAACTTGGCCAGTTGCGCCTCGCGGAACTCCGGGCTGGACACGGATGCATAGCCGCCGGTTCCGGCCCCGTCCTCCTGCTCTTCCTTGAAATCAAGGTAGACGAATTCGGCCCCCATCGATTCGACCTGCTCGGCCACCTCGGGGCGCACATCGAACGCATAGGTGATCGCCCCCAGCGACGTGGACGTGCCGATCGCCGCCAGACCGGCAACGCCTGCCCCCACGACCAGAACCTTGGCCGGGGGCACCTTGCCCGCCGCGGTGATCTGGCCGGTGAAGAAACGGCCAAAGTTGTTGCCCGCCTCGATCACCGCACGGTAGCCTGCGATATTGGCCATCGAACTGAGCGCGTCCATCTTCTGCGCGCGGCTGATGCGCGGGACCATCTCCATGGCCACGACCGTGGCCCCCTTGTCAGCGGCTTGCTTAAGCTGCTTGTCATTGGCGCCGGGATTGAAAAAGGTGATCAGCGTCTGGCCATCGCGCAGGCGCTTGAGTTCGGTATCGGTGGGAATGCGCACCTTGGCGACCACATCGCTCGCTTTCCAGAGCGCGGCTGCGGTCTTGATCACCTTCACGCCGACGGCCTCATAGGCCGCGTCCAGGAACCCCGCCTTGGCCCCTGCTCCGGCCTCAATGGCGCATTCATGTCCCAGCTTCTGCAATTGCAGCGCCGAATCGGGCGTCATCGCCACGCGAGCTTCGCCGTCCAAAACTTCCTTGGGCGTTCCGATTTTCACCTGTGTATCCCCTTGTTCTGTCCCGTTACGGAACGCGCGGCGTGGACACCGCTACGATCCGAAAGCATTTTTGCAGCTATTCCACATTGTAGAGCACATGCGATATACAGATTGTCGCAGCAATTGTCACAGCCATTGTCACAGCCAACGCCGGGTTTTCTGGCAATAACGTGCAAAGTCGGCCCGAAATTTGCGGCGCAGCATGTTTTCCTCGTTAATGATGAATCTGGTCTCGATAATCCAGACGAACACCGGGATCAGGACCAGCGCCAGAACAGCATCCCAACGTAGAATGAACCCGACGAGAATCAGCACATCCCCCAGATAGATCGGATTGCGACTGCGCCGAAAGATGCCGGACGTTATCATACTCCCTGCCTCTTGATGCGGGATGATCGTGGTACGCGCCCGCCGAAATTCCAGCGCCGCAAGGCCGATCAGCAGGACACCGCCCCCGACCAGCAATCCGCCGGCGAAATCCGCCCAGCCGCCGCCAAACGTCAGGCCAAGGCCAAAATGACGCGCCTGCACCCAGCTGAGAGCAAGAAACCCGATCAGCCAGACCGGCGGTGTATCGAGCCATTTCATCTGTATCGCTCCGATTTGCGCGGCACAGCGGATCGCTGCGCCACCTGCGCGCCAACCTGCGTCACTTGCCACCGAAGGGCAATGCGGATGTCTGGAAAGTGGGCGCAAAGGCATTCACAATCTGCGGCTGGCACGAAAGCGCCGCATTGCCGGGCGTGGCTGGTTCGCGCCGCCCGCCGCTGCCTCGGGCCGCACGAGGCGCAACATTCTGGGCGCAAAATGGTTAGGATCTTGCCATATTTCCATCCACCTGATGTCAATTTCCCCTGCCAGACCGGGCGCATGGGGCGCGCTGGCAGGATGTGCAGGGAATAGAATGAAAAATGATGTCACGACCACTTCATCGCAGCACAGAAGCAGCCCGAATCGATCTACATCCACTACGCGCTGGTCTGCAGCGCCACCAGAAACGTC
This sequence comes from uncultured Roseovarius sp., assembly GCA_947503145.1. Classification (GTDB taxonomy): domain Bacteria; phylum Pseudomonadota; class Alphaproteobacteria; order Rhodobacterales; family Rhodobacteraceae; genus Roseovarius. The sequence continues at coordinate 38,069 of CANNCP010000008.1, read as the reverse complement.
GCCGCCTTCGGCGCGATCTTTTTTCTGCGGCCCGCTCCACGGTACGCCGGTCAGGCCCCAGGTTCAGCGTCAGCGGCGCTGAGCAATTGCGACACCTGGTCATGATATCCGACTGACCGCAAGCGACAGCACTGCCATTGAGCACAACGAACGCGCGCCTTTCCGGTCAGTCAGGCGGATTTGCGTGGCGGTCGCCGTTTTTGCCCCTGCTCGCGTTCTGACCAGGCCTGCACCGCCTCGCCGAACGCACCGAACAGCGGACGCGAGGCGGGATCATTCACCGCGTTCCATTCCGGGTGCCATTGCACGGACAATGTAAACCCTGGCGCGCCCTGAACATAGGTGGCCTCGGGCGTCCCATCCGGCGCTTGTCCGTCGATCACGATACCCGGTGCGGCATCCTTGATTCCCTGCCCATGCAGCGTGTTGGTCATGACCTCGGGCGTGCCCATCAGATGGTGAAACACGCCGCCTTCGGTGAACGTGACCTTGTGGCGCAGCGCAAACTGCTCTTCCAGCGTACCGTTGGGCGGCATCCGGTGGTTGTCGCGTCCCGGCAGATCGCGGATTTCTGGATAGAGCGTGCCGCCCAGCGCCACGTTCACCTCCTGAAACCCGCGGCAAACGCCCAGAAACGGCTGGCCACGTTCGACGCAGGCCCGGATCAGCGGCAGCGTGATCGCATCGCGCGCCCGATCAAACGTGCCATGTGCCTCGGTCGGGGCCTCGCCGTAATGTTCAGGATATATGTTGGGCCGCGCACCAGTCAGCAGAAATCCGTCGCAATGCGCCAGCAGTTCATCGACTGTAACCAGGTCGGGATCGCTGGGCACGATCAGCGGCATGCAGCCCGCAGCCCGTGCGATGGCTTCGGAATTCATCCGTCCGCCCGCATGTACCGCAAAACGGTCATCGATCACGTAACAATTGCCGATGATGCCGACGAGAGGGCGTACCATGAGAATCCTGCGCGTTATGATCGGTCCCTTGGTACAACGTGTTGCGTCGTTTGAATAGAATTTCAGTGAACATATGGTTGCGCATTTTTGCAAAACCCGGCAGCGGCGCCACACCAGCAGAAGACGCACCAAGCGTGCCGCCCATAGGGCCGTCATGGTGGGTCTGCATTTCCTCAGGAACGACATTCGTGCATGTCATGCCTGCCGGATCGCCCATTGAAGGCCACATGTCGGTGCCATAACGTCCGCACTGCACGTTGCCCCCTTCCGCCGGAGTATGAAACCATGAAAGATGCCGCCCCGCAGCCGATTTATCTGGCGGATTACACCCCGCCTGCCTACCTCATCTCTGACGTACATCTGACCTTCCGGCTGGCCCCCGGCACAACCCGCGTGCTGAGCCGGATCGCCTTTCGCCCCAATCCCGATGCGAAAAGCCGCGATTTCACGCTGCACGGTGAAAATCTGAAACTGATCTCGGCGTCGATCGACGGCGCGCCCGTCACCCCCACCCTGACCGAGAGCGGCCTGACCTGTGACGCGCCCGATGCGCCCTTCATCTGGGAGGCGGAGGTAGAGATTGACCCCGCCGCCAATACCGCGCTGGAAGGACTGTACATGTCGAACGGCATGTATTGCACCCAATGCGAGGCCGAAGGGTTCCGCAAGATCACCTATTATCCTGACCGGCCCGACGTGATGGCTGTTTTCACGGTGCGCATCGAAGGCGACGAGCCGGTGATGCTGTCCAATGGCAACCCGGTCAGCAGCGGGGATGGCTTTGCGGAATGGCATGACCCATGGCCGAAACCAGCCTACCTCTTTGCATTGGTAGCCGGACATCTGGTCAACCATCCCGGCACATTCACCACGAAATCGGGCCGCGAGGTGGAACTGAACATCTGGGTGCGCCCCGGCGACGAGGACAAATGCGCGTTCGGCATGCAGGCGCTCAAGGCGTCGATGCGCTGGGACGAAGAGGTGTATGGCCGCGAATACGATCTCGATCTGTTCAACATCGTGGCAGTGGATGATTTCAACATGGGCGCGATGGAGAACAAGGGATTGAACGTATTCAATTCTTCCTGCGTTCTTGCCAGTCCCGAAACCTCGACTGACGCCAATTTCGAGCGGATCGAGGCGATCATCGCACATGAGTATTTCCACAACTGGACCGGCAACCGGATCACCTGCCGCGACTGGTTCCAGCTGTGCCTCAAGGAAGGGCTGACAGTCTACCGTGACGCGCAGTTCACTGCCGACATGCGCAGCGCTCCGGTGAAACGCATTGAGGACGTGATCGCCCTGCGCGCTCGCCAGTTCCGCGAGGACAATGGCCCGCTGGCACATGCCGTGCGGCCAGCCAGCTTTGTCGAGATCAATAATTTCTATACTGCCACGATCTATGAAAAGGGTGCCGAGGTGATCGGCATGCTGAAAACGCTGGTCGGCGATGCCGCCTATTACCGTGCGCTGGACCTATATTTCGAGCGCCACGACGGCGACGCGGCCACGATCGAGGACTGGTTGCAGGTGTTCGAGGACACCACGGGCCGCGACCTGACCCAGTTCCGGCGCTGGTACGACGATGCGGGCACTCCGCGCATCACGGTAACGGATGATTATGCCGACGGCACCTATACGCTGCATCTGCGCCAGCACACGCCACCCACCCCCGGCCAGAAGGACAAGCCACCGCGCGTGATCCCCGTCGCCGTCGGCCTGCTGGGTCAGAACGGCGCAGAGGTGCGGCCGACCGAAGTGCTGGAGATGTCCGAGGCGACGCAGAGTTTCCGGTTCGAAGGGTTGGCGGCAAAACCGGTGCCCTCGATCCTGCGCAATTTCTCGGCCCCCGTGATCATCGAGCGCGACACCGACGCGGCAGAACGCGCGTTCGTGCTGACACATGACACCGACCTGTTCAACAAATGGGAGGCAGGCCGCGCGTTGGCACGCGAGGGGCTGCTGGCGATGATCCGCGATGGTGCCGGGCCGGATGACCACTATCTCGGCGCGATCCTGACGATGGTGCGCGATGACAGCCTCGACCCCGCGTTCCGCGCGCTGGCCCTCGGGTTGCCCAGTCAGGACGATCTGGCGCAGACGTTACATGATGGCGGCACCGTGCCCGACCCGCAGGCGATCTGGGAGGCATTGGAAACACTGCATCAGGCGCGCGCGCAGATGATGCAGGATGCTGCGACCCGGCTTTATGCGCAGTATCAGGTGACGGAACCCTACAGCCCGGACGCGGCGCAATCAGGCGCGCGGGCACTGGCAAATGCGGCGCTGGCGATGATCACGCGGATTGACGGCGGCGCGCAGGCACAGCGTCAATATGACGCCGCGGATAACATGACCCAGCAACTGGCGGCGCTGGGATGCCTGTTGCAGGCCGGGAACGGTGATGCGGCAGCCGCAGCCTTTTACGACCAATGGCGGCACGACCGGCTCGTGATCGACAAATGGTTCAGCCTGCAGATCGTGCACGCCACACCACAGGATTCGGCCAATACCGCGCGGACGCTCACGCAGCATCATGACTTTACGCTGAAGAACCCCAACCGGTTCCACGCCACGCTCGGCGCGCTGACGATGTCGCCCGCCGGGTTCCATCATGCCAGCGGCGCGGGCTATGCGCTGTTGACCGATTGGCTCATCCAGCTTGATCCGCTGAACCCGCAGACCACCGCCCGGATGTGCTCGGCGTTCGAGACATGGCGGCGCTATGACGAAACGCGCCAGGCGATGATCACCAGGCAACTGAATCGCATTCTGGAGCAGCCGACCCTCAGCCGCAACACAAATGAGATGGTCAGCCGCATTCTGGGGGGATGACGCTCAATTGCGCGATGTCGGCTCAGGCCCCGGTTTCGGCCGGGCCTTGGGGCGCAGTGACCTGGTCACAGCGCAAAACCCCTGCCGACGCAGCCAGCCCGCCATCTCGGCCCGCTTGCGGGACGAGCGTAGCGGCCCCCAATCCGCCGCAACCCCGAGCCAGCGCCGATCCTTCAGCCCGATGGCCTGATCGCGCGGAACGGTGACTGCCAGGATGCGGATCGCACAACTGAGATTGGCCGCCCCGTCCATGAGCGCCGAGCCCGAGCGCGCCCGACAGCCATAGCCGCGCGCCGTCGAGGGCAGAATCTGAAGCAGCCCGTACCACCTGCCGCCGCCGCCCACCGCGTCGGGGCGGTATGTGCTCTCATGCTTGGCCAGCGCCGACAGGAACCCGACCCAGAAGGCCCGGCGCTGTGGCGGGGCGGCAGCCACATAGCCCGGGCACCATTCAGCGATATCACGCGGCACGGTCTTTTCCAGCGCCTTGCCATGGGCCTGCAGCGCGGCCAGCGCTCCACGTGTCCATTGTGCCGCCTCGGGCCGATGCTGCCAGCGGGTTGGCGGGATTGCGGTTGGGCGCGCGACGGGGCTGACCTGACCCAATGCCCCTTCCTCGCTCTGAGCAGACGTGCCTGGAACGGAAATTATCATGCAAATACAAAGTACAAGACGGATCATCCGGTATAATCGTCGGAAACGCGATCAAAGGCAATGATGCTCGGGCATGCGGCCATTTTTTCTTGGCATTTCCAAATCGGTGTCATGATTTGGCCCGATTGCCAGAGCATCTTTGACGTCAACAGATATCCCCACTCCTGACTCGAGGTGAACAACACGTGCCAATCCCCTTTCCCTTCTCAACTGTCGCGCAAAGTTTCATTGGCCGTGTGAGCCTGCCACGCACCCTGTCCGGTGCATTCCCGCGTCTGTTGGGGCGGCGCCCGTCACAGCGACCCGGCATCGACCGGGCCGACCTCGACTCGCTCAGTCGCCGAATCATCCTGCCGTCGATGCCGATCACCGACGAAGAGATGGCACGTGCTGAATTTCAGGATCGCGGGCTCAAGCTTGCCCGGCAGGAACTATGGGATCAACTGGCCGAGGCGATCCACGCCGCCGACGCGGCCCGCACGGCGACACCGGGCGGCGAATCGGCGGCAATGCTGCTCAGCTTCGGGGCGCGCAGCGATGTGGTGGCGATGGCCGAAGACGCGCTGTTCGAGGGCACGGCACCACCGGGCATCGGCATCGACGCGTTCGAAGCGATCCTGACCGACGCGCCGGACGATTATGCACGCGCGATGATCGTCGCTGCGACCCATATTGATATCGGCTGGGCCTGGCGCCACGCCCCTGACACCCCCCTCACCGAGTCGCGCGGCATGCGGGCCGCACAATTCAAGGCGCATTTCGATCGTGCCGCCGATCTGCTGGTGCCGTTCAGCGGGTTGGCCGAGAATGCCCCATCGCTTGCGGCGACCGAATGCGCGCTGCTGGCGGCACAGACCAGAGCGGATCGCAATGTGGCGGATGACTTTGAGGATCTCATCGACCTCGACCCGGAAAGCCCGCGCCATATGCGCGCGCTCGGTCAGGCGCTACTGCCCAGCCGTCTGGGCGATTACAAAAGCCTGGAACTGGAGGCGCGGCGCACTGCCTCGCGCACCGGCGATATCTGGGGCGCCGGGGCCTACACCTGGGTCTACCTCGATGCGCTGGCGATGGATGCGGACGCGCTCGACCTGCTGGATACCGGATTTTTTGCGGATGGGCTGCGCGACATTCTGGCCCGCCGCCCCGATCAGCACACTGCGAACCTGCTGGCCGCCTTCTGCGCCGTATCGATGCGCCCGCAGGATGGTGCGCCCCATGCCGTATCCGGCGCACGTGCCGCGCTACAGGACAATCTGCGCTGGATTTTGTCGGATCATCTGCACGAGTTGCATCCGCTGGTCTGGACACAGGCCCTGCACTGCCCCGGTCAGCCATCCCGCCTGCCGTCGCGGCGCGCACTCATCAGCGAAGGCCGCCAGACCGCGCTGCGTGCCATCGCGTCGTTCTTTGCCGACGATATAGCCGACGGCAGCAGCATCGCATTTTCGCCTGCGGGCATGTACCATCTGCCTTTGCCCTAAAGTATTACGGGCATGTTGCGTTCAATGGCATTTGCCCGGTGTCACAAAAGCATTTGCTCTGCAAACGCTGCCTCATGGCACCGGGCGCATATTTGACCGGCAAACGATCTATGCCGCGCCGTTCTTCGAAGCCCAGACCCGTATCGCCTCCAGCACCGGCGAGAGCGCAGAACCGCCTTGCGTCAGCTTGTACGCTGACCGCGGCGGCTTCGCCGAATAGGGGTGCCGCGCGACAAGCCCGGCCTTTTCCATCCGCCTGAGACGTGTCGAGAGGGTATTGGGCGAGACACCCAGACCATCCTGCAAATCCAGAAAACGACTGGGGCCATTGTGCAGCAGCGCAGCGACCAGCAGCAACGTCCACTTGTCACCGATCAATTCAATCGCGCGCTCATGCGCCGGCTGGTTTCCTTCACTCTTACCCATTTTACTCATAGGGTCCCTGATAAAAAACATACACTGTGTCAGTGTATACCAAGGAAACAACCTTTGAGGTACTTTGCAATCGCATTTCGCCCCACCACTGCGCTTTGTCACGTTTTTGTTAATTTTTACCCGCTTTGCCAATTTCCACCCGCACCGACCGTCCGGCGTGGCTCCTGCGAGCAGGCTCTTGCCCCCTTTCGCACGCTGCCCTAGAACGCTGATCACGTGACACAAGAGGGCAGCCATGCTTGATCTGACATACGAGACCCCCAAACCACGCGTGATCGCAGGGGCAAAATACGACTGGGAACTGGTCATCGGCATGGAGGTGCATGCCCAGGTATCCTCGAAGGCCAAGCTGTTCTCGGGTGCCTCCACCCGGTTCGGCGCCGAGCCCAACTCGAATGTTGCTTTCGTCGATGCGGCGATGCCGGGCATGCTGCCCGTGATCAACGAATTCTGCATCGAGCAGGCGGTGCGTACCGGCCTCGGCCTCAAGGCGCAGATCAACCTGAAATCTGCCTTTGACCGCAAGAATTACTTCTACCCCGACCTGCCGCAGGGCTATCAGATCAGCCAGCTCTACCACCCGATCGTGGGCGAGGGTGAGGTGCTGGTGGACATGGAGCCGGGCATCGCGCGGCTGGTGCGGATCGAGCGGATCCACATGGAGCAGGACGCGGGCAAATCCATTCACGACATGGACCCCAACATGTCCTTTGTCGACCTCAACCGCACCGGCGTCTGCCTGATGGAAATCGTCAGCCGCCCCGACATTCGCGGCCCCGAAGAGGCGGCGGCCTATGTGCTGAAAATGCGTCAGATCCTGCGCTACCTGGGCACCTGCGATGGCAACATGCAGAACGGCAATCTGCGCGCCGATGTGAATGTCAGCATCTGCCGTCCGGGCCAGTACGAGAAGTATCAGGAAACACAGGACTTTTCCCATCTGGGCACACGGTGCGAGATCAAGAACATGAACTCCACGCGGTTCATCCAGATGGCCATCGACGTCGAGGCACGCCGCCAGATCGGCATTCTGGAGGCCGGTGGATCGGTCGATCAGGAGACCCGGCTGTATGATCCCGACCGCAACGAAACCCGCTCGATGCGGTCCAAGGAAGAGGCGCATGATTACCGCTATTTCCCTGACCCCGACTTGCTACCGCTAGAGATCGAACAGGCGTGGGTGGACGACATCAAAGCCTCCCTTCCCGAGCTTCCGGATGAGAAGAAGTCGCGCTTTGTCAATGATTTCAACCTGAGCGAATATGACGCCTCGGTACTGACCGCCGATCTGGAAAGCGCCGGTTACTTTGAGGCCGCCGCACAGGGCCGCGACGGCAAGCTGGTGGCGAACTGGGTGATCAACGAACTATTCGGCCGGCTCAAGAAAGAGGGCGCGGACATCACCGCCAGCCCGGTCAGCCCGGCGCAGCTGGGCGGGATCGTGGACCTGATCGCTTCGGACGCGATCAGCGGCAAGATCGCCAAAGACCTGTTCGAGATCGTCTATACAGACGGCGGCAACCCCGCTGATATCGTTGAGAAACGTGGCATGAAACAGGTCACCGACACCGGCGCCATCGAGGCCGCAGTGGACCAGATCATCGCCGATAATCCCGCCCAGGTGGAAAAGGCACAGGCCAACCCCAAACTGGCCGGCTGGTTCGTCGGTCAGGTGATGAAGGCGATGGGCGGCAAGGCCAACCCCAAGGCCGTCAACCAGATCGTCGCGGCGCGGCTGGGGCTGTAGAAAATCATGTGTGGCTTTGGGTCGCGTCATAGGCGCGCGTTTCGGTTAGTTTTGTCCTAAAGCGTCCCGCCAAAAACCTGTCTCACTGCTTTTGGCGGAATGCAGCGCAATACATGAGCGTCGCGCGCAGCCTCAAGGTCGCAAGCGGCCTCAGTGCAGATATTGAGCCAGTTTTTGTTAACCTGAAAGCGAGTTGGCCGAGCAAGATATGCTCGGCCTTTTTATGCGCGCGACCTGGGTGTTCAGTCCCGGCATGCGATAGTCTGCTGATCTGTAATCATCAGAAGGATGCACTATGGGACAAATACTTCACGGGAGCGCCAAAATCACGCACGCCGTCCGAACTCTCATACAGCGATCCACTGCCCGGCAGGGTATTGCGAAGCAATGTCCCGAGAGGGGCAAGCTTCGAACGCGGTGTTGCGCCGTGGACTTCGCATGGAATCGGCAGGAAACTCCTTTGACAAACACCGTTTGCACGTAATCGGTTGTGCTTAGCTTTGCGGGCGTTCGGCCCAGCCTGCGAAGATACGTTCCAAGCTCACGACCACGTAGTAAAGGAAGATACCCAAGATCGCCAAGGCAATCAGAACCGCGAACATCAGCGGGTAATCGCCATTGGTTTTCCCCGAATCGAACAAGGCCCCGAGCCCGCGCCCATGCGGAGAGACGATCTCCACAAGGTTGGTCCCGATAAAGGCCAGCGTAACCGATACTTTCAGCGCGCCGAAAAATTCGGGCAGGGTTTTGGGCAAGGCGATCTTGCGAAAAATGGTGAAACGGGATGCACCAAGCGCGCGCAGGATATCGCGATATTCGGGTTCCAACGTCGATAGACCGATGCTGACCGAAACCGCGATGGGAAAGAAAGAGATCATCACTGCCATCAAGACAGTATTGAAGTCATGCTCACCAATGAAAATCAGCGCGATGACCGGCACCAAGGTCGCCTTCGGGATGGCGTTAAAGCCAACCAGCAAAGGGTAAAGCGCACTTCGTATCATTTGCGACAGCCCCATGATCATACCCAAACCGCCGCCAAGGAGCACGGCCAGAACCAGCCCGACCACAGTACGCCACAGCGTCTGCCAGCCCATTTCAAGGAACAACCAGCGGAACTTCCAGAAGGCAGCCGGCAGGTCGGACGGAGCCGCCATCTTGTATTTGGGCCAGTCATTGATCCAAACCAGACCCTCCCAAAGCAGCAGGAATATCAGGACAGATGCGACCGGCACGAGAATTTTGCTCAGGGTGTTCATCACGCCACCTCGCCACGGTTTTGGGCGATGCTGATCTGGTTGCGTAAATCATGCAGCATATCGCCAACCTCCGGCGTATAGAGAATGTCCAGGGGCCGCTTGTCCGGCAGGTCCACATCCAGCACATATTGCGTGCAGGCAGGGCGATCCGATAGCACAACGACCTGATCGCCAAGATAGACACTTTCGCGCAGATCATGGGTGATCAAAACCCCGGTGAACGGTTCGGCGGCGCGCAGTTCGCGCATGGTCTGCCACAGATCTTCGCGGGTAAATGCATCAAGCGCACCAAAGGGTTCGTCCATGATAAGCACTCTCGGCTTGTGAACGATGGAACGGCAAAGCGAGGCGCGCTGGCGCATCCCGCCCGAAAGCTCGCTGGGGCGTTTGTTTTCAAACCCCTTCAGCCCGACCATTTCCAGCAATTCCATCGCCCGATCAACACGCTGTTTGCGCGGCATTCCAGGGGCGACAATCTCCAGCGGCAGAATGACGTTTTCCAAAATATTGCGCCATTCCAGCAGCACCGGGTTCTGAAACGCCATGCCAACGGTCTTGCGCGGTGATTTGACCAGTTCACCGTCCAGCCAGACCTCCCCTTCATCCGGGATCAGCAGGCCCGCAATCAGCCGTGTCAGCGTGGACTTGCCGCAGCCCGAAGGCCCGACGACAGCGCAAAAACTGCTTTCGGGGATGGCCATATCCAATCCGGCCAGAACCGGGAGCGGCCCCATAGGGGTCTTGTAGGCGTGATGAACGCCCTTCGTTTCAATAAGATTCATGCAAGCAACTTTCAGGAAAGGATTGACCTTCGTCGCATCCAAAGCGACGAAGGCCGGTCTCGATCAGTCAATCCCAAGAGGTTCCTCGGGAAGAAAGCTGGAGTCAAAATACAGATCCCGATCAGGTGTGTTCGTGAATTCATACACCATTTTCATCTGCTCGATCGACTTGTCCATGCGATCGATGTCGATACCACCCATGCCATGTTCCTTGACGTATTCAGTCAGCACGTTGTCATCTATCGACATCTTCAGGCGCCGGGTTTCAAAATCAATATCCATAGCCGGGTTATGGGCGGCCAGTACCTTGGCGGCTGCTGCGGGATCAGCAATCGCATCCTTCCAACCGGCCGCGACAGCGCGCACAAACCCCTTCACGGCATCGGGGTTATCCTTGGCAAAGTCGGTGTTCACAATCACGGCGTTGCCATAAAGGGCGAGCCCGTGATTGGCCATCAGCATGACAGTGATATCATCCTCTGGCACGCCAAGACGGATCGTATTGAGCGATGAGGTAAAGGAAAACCCGGTGACAGAGGCGACCTTGCCTTCGGCCAGCATCGGCTCTCGGGTCGGGAAGCCCACGGGTTCAACCGTTACTTTTGAGACGTCGATATCATTCTCTGCAGCAAAGATCGGGAACTGCGCCCAAGCGCCATCCGGAGGCGGTGCGCCCAGAATCTTGCCTTCCAGATCAGAGGGTTTTTCGATCCCCAGTGATTTGCGCCCGACAATAGAAAAGGAGGGCTTGTCATAGACCATCATCACCGCAGTGACCGGCGCGCCGGGGTTCTGGTCGATGAATTTCATCAAGGATGCCATATCGGCAAAGCCCACAGGATAGGCGCCAGTGGCAACCTTTGGAATGGCATCGAGAGAGCCCGCCCCTTCGGAAATGGTGACCGAAAGCCCCTCAGCCGCGAAATGGCCGTTGTCGATTGACAGGAAATAAGGTGCGGCCGGCCCTTCAAACTTCCAATCTAGCGCAAAGGGCATGTTGGTCTCTGCCTGTGCCAGGCTGGCGCCAAATGTTGCTGTTACTAAAGCGCATGAGGCTAGAAGTTGCTTCATTTGTAGATACTTCATATATTTTTCTCCCGGTTGTTGGCGCTCGTTTTTTGAAAGCACACTTTGCAGACACACGTAACCTCAGCAAGGTGCGAAATATAACATACGGAATCAAGAGGGAAATCTGCAAACCGGAGCGACCACGAAAGGGAACCTCGACAGGTATCGCGAAACTTGTTCCAGGACAGCGCGGGGGCCGGCTGCCGGGTAGCGGATGCACTGTGTGAAGCTGCCGGGGCAAAGCCCCATGCCGCGGAGCTTCGACCGGCACACCGCCCTCCGCCGGTTTCCGCTGAATCGTCCGCTCTTCATCATGAATCTGCTCAGATATCTTGCCCAAAGCGTTCCGCCTTAGATAGCTCTACTCATGAAGCCCCTTAATTTCGGGGGGATTACCTGTCATGATTTTCCAACAGGTGATCCCCGCATGAGATAGCTGTCCATTATCCAGCCATGTCGGGCGCGCGCACTCTCGCGCATTGATACTATTCGTGCGGCAACATCACCGATGCGGCCCTTGGCCAAAATCTGTTCGGGCATGGCCAGAAAAGCACCCCACCATATATGTGCGTCTGCCGGCATGTCCTGAAATGCACAGGTTGCATCAAGCATAACAGCCAGAGTTTCTGCCCCATCTGGCCAGCCGTAATCACGCAATCGCCGCCCCGTGGTTATCGTCACCGCGCCGTTGATCGTGTTAAGCGGCAGCGCATGTGCGGCCGTCAGCGCCTGAACAGCCGTGATGCCCGGAACGACACGAAGCTGCGGAGCAGGCACCAACCGCTCAGCTATGCGCAAAGTGCTATCGTATAGCGACGGATCCCCCCAAACCAGCAGCGCAACCGGGCCTTTTTGGTCTGCCTCGACCATTGCCTTTTGCCAGCGCACAGCTATTTCATCATGCCAAAGCATGACCCGCTCCTGATACGGCAGGCCCGTATCGCGCACCGGGTAATTAAAGTTGATGACTCGTGCCTTAGTGCCGCTAGCCGCCAAAATGTTATGGCGCATTGCCGCCAGATCATCCTTGCCGGCACCCTTGTCCGGCACCAGGATAACAGCGGCGTCACGCAGGGCTTGCATGCCCTCTAGCGTCACATGAGCGGGGCTGCCTGTTCCGATCCCCACAAGCCAAAGCTCTTTAATAGAGTGCGTGTCAGTTTGCGCCGGGTTCAAGGCTAACCTCCCCCTCTGCAAGCGGACCATAAAGGATAAGACCGGCACTGTTGCCTACATCACGCGAAAGTTTTTCCGCCAGAACGCTGACTGTAGCACGGGTAATTCGTTGCTCGGGGCGGCTGACATCCTCAGCCAGAATGGCCGGTGTCTGCGCAGGCAATCCATGTTCCAGCAATTTGGTCAGCAGCTCGGGAAATGTGCGCTTGCCCATAAAGATCACGGTCGAGGCACCCGGATCAGCCAGCGCGATCAGATTCACATCCCCCGGTAATTTGCCTGTCACATCATGCCCCGTGACAAATTGCACCCGTCGCGCCGTATTCCGGCGGGTCAACGGAATGCCAATGGCCGCGGCTGCCGCCACGGCAGACGGAACACCGGGAATGATTTCGTAAGGAATCCCTGCTTCACGCAGCGCCATCAGTTCTTCTTCAAGACGACCAAACATGCCACTGTCGCCCGATTTGAGCCTGACAACGCGCTGGTCGATCTTGGCGTAATCCACCAGTAACCGGCTAACATGGTCTTGCCGGGGTGACACGCGGCCTGCACGCTTTCCAACGCCGACCAGGTCCGCGCCGTTGCGTGCGTATTCCAGTATCGGGCCTGCACTGAGATCATCAAACAAGACTGCATCGGCGTGTTTCAAACGGTCAACCGCCTTCAGCGTTAACAGCTCCGGATCACCGGGGCCCGAGCCAACAAAACTGACAAATCCCGTCATTCGCTGGCCTCCGCTGCCGTGATCAAGTGAAAGAACGTGCCTGTGGTCCAGCCTCGTCGCGAGCCGGTTTCTGCAACCGAATTCCCGTCAGCGTCAGTTACTTGCGCCAGAGGCGCGTCAGGCTGCTCAAGGATGGTCGAGTAATGAAACTCATGCCCGAACAAGTGCGCACCGGCATCAAAACCCGGCATGGCCGCCGTCAGATTGACACGGCGATAGCCCAAGTGCAGCTTGCGCTTTTCATAGCTGGTCACAAGCCCCAGCAGCCCTGCCATACGGTGCGATTTTCCTTCCTTGTTAACCAGCGCCGCGCCAAGCGCCATATAACCACCGCACTCACCATGCACAGGGCGGGTTTCGGCATGCTTCAGCAGGCCCGCGCGAAATCTCTCGGCAGCGGCAAGTCGGCCTGCATGCAATTCCGGATAGCCTCCGGGCAGCCAAACGAGATCAGCACGCTCATCAGGCGCTTCATCCTCCAAAGGGGAGAAGGGCATTATTTCAGCTCCCCCAGCGCGCCAGCCTTCCACCAAATGCGGATAGGCAAATGAAAATGCCGCATCCTGAGCAAGGGCTATACGCTGTGCCGGTGGCTTGGGCAGACGTGTTTTTGCGCCGATCAAGGACTGGCCTTGCGTCTTGCCTTCTGCGGCAGCGCGGATTGCCTGCAGATCGACATGCGCACGCAAGAACTCGGCATAGTCGGCAATAGCAGCCTCCAGATCAGGATGCTCCACCGCCTGTATCAACCCCAAATGCCGCTCGGGCAGCGCCAAATCACCACGCCGGGGCAGAGCCCCCAACACTGTCAGGCCCGCTTTTTCCATTCCAAGACGCGCCAGCCGTTCATGGCGCGGTGACGCCACGCGGTTCAGGATCACCCCGGCAAAAGGCACATCAGGGTTATACGCTTGAAACCCCAGCGCAGCGGCGGCGGCAGATTGTGCCTGCCCGCTCACGTCGATCACAAGCACGACAGGCCAGCCCATCCACATCGCGGCTTCGGCGCTGCTACCAAAGCCGCATTGCCCGGCTGTCGCAACCCCGTCATAAAGCCCCATGGATCCTTCAGCAATGCAGATATCAGCGCCCTCGGACCTTGCGGCAACCGCGCCGAGCAATTTCGGCCCCATCGCCCATGTATCAAGATTGAACGAGGATCGTCCGCAGGCCGCGCGATGAAAGGCCGGATCAATATAGTCAGGCCCTGTCTTATAGGGTTGGACGATCAATCCATCTTCGGCCAGCGCCCTCAACAATCCAAGCATAACGGTTGTTTTGCCAGTGCCCGAGGACGGCGCCGATACCAAAAGGCCCGCAGGGGCATGTGCTTGGTCAATCATCGTTCTGGCTCCATCCTGCCCACGGGCTATCAGCGCTTTGCGGGCGATAGCGCCGGTCGTAATTTTCTGAATAGAGGCAACTCTCGTTGAAGCCCTCACCTGCAAGTGCAGGACCGACAAGGATCAGTGCCGTTCGGGTGATATCAGCCCCCAAGCGCGCTTCGATATCTGACAGGGTGCCGCGGATGATCTGCTGATCAGGCCAACTGGCACGATAAACGACAGCAACCGGACAATCCGCCCCGTAGGCCGGCAAAAGATCGGCAGTGACCATTGCAATATTTTGCACTGACAGGTGAATGGCAAGAGTGCTGCCTGTGGCGGCAAAATTTGCCAGCGTCTCACCCTCAAGCATGCTTGAAGCCCGCCCCGGCGTGCGCGTCAGCACCACCGATTGCGCCAACCCCGGCAGGGTCAGCTCGGCTCCCAACGCGGCGGCAGCCGCGGCAAAGGATGGAACCCCCGGTGTGACCGATACCGGAATTTCCAGCGCCCGCAGGCGGCGCATCTGTTCCCCCATCGCCGACCAGACAGAGAGATCACCAGAATGAAGACGCGCAACATCCTGCCCCGCGTCATGCGCCTCCTGCATGTGGCCAACAATGGTATCAAGGCTCAACGCGGCAGTGTTGATCACCTGCGCATCCTTCGGGCAATGCTCCAGAATAGCCTCGGGAACCAATGACCCCGCATAGAGACAAACCGGACAAGCCGCGATGATATCTCGTCCGCGCAATGTCAGCAGGTCAGCGGCACCGGGGCCAGCGCCAATAAAGTGGATGGTCATTTGGTCTCTCCAATTGCGATGGCGCATGTGGCCATTCTATCGTGGGAAATCTGGCGCACGCCCAAAAGCCGCGCACCGGGACCAGCGGCAACAAGGGCCGCAGCCTCGGCAACACTGCCTGTTCCGTATTGCTTAAGTGAGGCGGACGAAACCGTCAGCACCTTTGCAGCCCCCAATGCGCAAGCGGGAACCGAAACAACAGGCAGGTCCAGAACCTGAGCCACCTCAACAAATGGCGCGGCTCCAGCCTTGGTGGCGACTGTCGCAACCTTGTCGGGCGTGGCATCGAATTGTCCGAGAGCATCCCGCAGGCTGCCTGCGGTTGCACCATTGCGAAATCCAAAGCCTGCAACAATCATAGCGTCACACTCCACTGCACGATCGGGTAGTTCGCTTTCCAGCCGTGTTTGGAGCCCAGCGGCGTTACGCTTGAGAGATCAATGCGCATCAGTTCGCCGCCGCAGCGCGCCTGCGCCTGAACCAACAGCACTTCGCTTTCCAATGTCACCGCATTGGCCACCAGCCGCGTGCCCTCCGGCAAGGCGCCCTCAAGCCATCCGAGCAGGTCCGATGACAACCCTCCGCCGATAAAAACCGTGTCGGGCTTGGCCAGTCGTTCCAGTGCTTGCGGCGCATGGCCCTGGACCACTTTCAACCGGTCAACCCCGAGAGCAGCCGCATTCGCAATAATGCGAGCGGCCCGCTCTGGGTCAGGTTCGATCGTCGTGGCGCTCAGGCTATGATCACTCAGAAGCCATTCGATCGCGATAGAGCCTGAGCCGCCGCCAATATCCCAAAGATGCTGAAACGGGCGCGGGGCCAACGCCGAAAGGGTTAGTGCCCGCACCGGACGCTTTGTCATCGTGCCGTCACTGGCGAACAATGCATCCGGTCGGCCAGCCGCCAGTGGCAATGCAGCGCCCTGCCCTTCTACCTCAACCGCAACACAAACAGGGTGTGCATATTCCTGTGTGATATCATCAGTGGCAAGCAGATCACTGTGCCGCGCACGAGGGCCACCCAGGGACTCCAGAACCGAAATGCGCGAACCGCCCCAGCCCTGCTCTGCCAAATATTGTGCAATACCAGCAACAGCAGCCCCGTCCCGCAACAGGACGATCAAGCGGGCGCCAGTCGCCAGAACAGGCCGAAGCCGCGTAAAGGGTGCAGCGTGCAAACCAATACAATGCGTCTTCTCAACGGGCCATCCCATCTCGCTGGCCGCCATAGAAAATGTTGATATATTTGAGAATGCGACCCACTCATGCCGAGACAGGTAGCGAGACACGCTACTGCCCGCGCCAAACCAGAAGGGATCTCCCGAGGCCAGCATGACAACGCGCTGGCCCCGAAACGATAGCAGCTGCTCAACCCCGTCAGAAAACGGAACAGGCCACGCGATTTGCACGGCATTCACGTCCGGCAACAAAGCCAGATGGCGAGAAGCCCCCATAACGATTTCTGCGTTATCCAACGCGTTAAGGCTTGCAGAACACAATCCATCCGCTCCATTTTCGCCCAAACCGACAATAGTCAACCAAGGTGACTTACCCATGCGCCCTAACCCCTTGATCCTTGGCGGCACGACCGAAGCCACTTTGCTGTGCAAGGCGCTTGACCAGGCGGGCCTGAAGGGCACCATTTCTCTGGCGGGCCGCGTGGCACGTCCGATCAGGCATCCGCTTGCACAGCGTGTCGGCGGCTTTGGCGGCGTTGAGGGTCTTGCCCGATATCTCATTGACAACAAGATAACGCATTTGATTGACGCCACGCATCCCTTTGCCGCCCGAATGAGCCTGAATGCGGTTCAGGCGAGCAAGGCTGCAAATATTCCCCTGATAGCCCTCACGCGCGCGCCTTGGCGTGCTCAAGAGGGCGATAACTGGATCACTGTGCCCGACATCGCCTCGGCCGTCAGCGCGCTGGATATTCCACGCGAACGTATCATGCTGGCTGTCGGACGCATGCACCTGCAAGAGTTTGCACCGAACCCTCAGCATTTTTACCTGCTGCGCCTCGTTGACGTTCCAGACGCCCCCTTGCCCTTCGCGGATCATGTTATGGTGACAGACCGCGGGCCTTTCACCCTTGATGGAGATCTGGACTTGATGCGCACCCACGGTATCACGCGTGTCGTTTCCAAAAACTCCGGTGGCACGGGCGCGCAGGCCAAGCTGCTTGCCGCACGCAAGCTGCGCCTGCCTGTCGTGATGATAGACAGACCTGCCCTGCCCCCGCGCCATGAAGCCATCGACGTTTCCACGGTTATGGCGTGGATGGGTCATGGCAGCACCGATCGTGGCGTATAGACAATAGGCCCCCGCGCGCGCGCGATGACCCGCGTATTGGACGCACCGACAATGACCACCGTACGCATATCCGCCATTTCGGGCCGCGCATCCGGCAAGGGCACCACCCGAATGTCTTCGTCAGCCGTAGAGACCGCACGAGCAAAAATGACGGGCCGCGCGTCGTTACAGGCCTGCTGTAGTATCTCCAATGTCCGCACAAACCCCTCAGGCCGCGAACGCGAGCGCGGGTTGTAAAAGGCCATGGCGAAATCACCCTCGACAGCAAGCCGCAAACGCTTTTCGATCAGGCTCCACGGCTTGAGATTGTCACTGAGGTTGATCGCACAGAAATCATGTCCCAGCGGCGCACCGGCGCTTGCCGCCGCAGCAAGCATGGCGGTAATTCCCGGCTGCACCTCGATATCCAGATCAAGCCAGCTTTCCGGCCCCGCCTCAAGCGCCTCGAATACGGCCGATGCCATGGCAAAAACGCCCGGATCGCCAGAGGACACAACCACAACCTGACGCCCTTGTGCTGCCAATGTAAGCGCGTGGGTCGCGCGATCCAGTTCAACCCGGTTATCGCTGGGATGCAGTGTCAGCCCCGCACGGGGCGCCACACGCGCTACATAAGGAATGTAGCCAATCACATCGGTTGCCTGCGCCAGGGCATTGTGCACCTGAGCAGTCACCAGATCCTCGGCACCCGGCCCAAGACCTACAATCCGAACCCAACCCGTCATGGTCTGCGCCCCTGCCCATGAACGATAATAATCGAGAAATACGGCACAGCACGGTCTTGAGTTGCTGACAGCTTTTGCACGGTTTGCTCGGGCATGCTGGCGTATTCAACCAACCATGCATCGTCATATTTACCCGACGCCTTCAAAGCTGCGCGCACCTTGTTGATATTGCGGCCGATCTTCATGACGACCAGCGCATCTGTGCTTTTCATCCGTGCGGCAAGCTCTTCCTCACTCAAGGTCGCCATCAGCACGGTGAGGATGTCATCGCCCCATGTGATAGGCTCGCCTGTCGCGGTCCACGCGGCGGACATCCCTGTCACCGCGGGCACCACCTGCACAGGCACATGGTCGCGCACCCGCGCGTAGATATGCATGAAGGAGCCGTAAAAAAACGGGTCCCCCTCGCTTAGAACCACAACATCCTCACCGCCTTGCGAAAGTTTGAGCAAATGCGCAGCACAGTCGGCGTAAAACCCTGACAATCGCTGATTATACTCAGGATCCGTCAACGCTATCTCGGTGGTGACCGGATACTCCATCGGGTATTCAACAACGTCAGCGCGCAACAGACCTTCGATGATTTTGCGCGCTTGCCCCGCGCGCCCGGCCTTGCGGAAATAGGCCACATGCCGCGCATTTGTCAGCAGTCGGTGCGCGCGTACGGTTATCAGATCAGGATCACCCGAGCCGAGACCAACGCCATGGATCGTACCGACGTTCATTCTGCGTAGCTTGCGATGGCATTCACAGCCGCGACCGTTATCGCACTGCCGCCGAGCCGCCCCTCGACGATGCAGCACGGCACCGGCTGGTCTGCCCAAAGCGCATCCTTGCTCTCGCGCGCGCCGACAAAACCAACGGGGCACCCGATGATCGCCGCAGGGCGCGGGCAGTCAGGGTCTTCCAACATATTAAGCAAATGAAACAAGGCCGTCGGCGCATTACCAATCGCCACAAGCGCCCCGCCCAGATGCGGACGCCACAATTCTAGCGCGGCCGCCGACCGTGTGTTGCCCGTCTCGGCGGCCAGTTTCGGTACAGCATCATCACGCAGGGTGCAGATGACGTCGTTGTCGGCAGGCAAACGCGACCGTGTTACGCCTTCAGACACCATATGCGCATCACAAAGTATCGGCGCGCCAGCCGCCAGCGCAGTGCGCGCAGCCACTGCAAAATCAGGGGACATGCGAACATGTTTCTCAAGCCCAACCATACCTGCAGCGTGAATCATCCGCACGACAATGGGCTCTTCCTCTGCTGAGAAATCACCCAGCGCCGCTTCGTTGCGGATGATCGAGAAGGATTGCTTGTAGATGGCCGCACCATCCATGACGTAATTATAAGGCATCAGGCTCTAGATTGCTCCGGTCAAAAGGTCTGTCGGGCTTAGCCCTGTTATAACGGGCGTGTCGTTTGCACAGCCGTCTCTCACGAGTGAAAATGTCCCGCCTTCCGCGATCAGGACAACATCGGCAGCACATGCTCGGGCGCAGCCTTTGGCGCAACCTGATACATGCAAACTGCCGCGCGTCAGTGGCGCCAGTTGCCGCGCCAACCGTCGGGTTTCTGCATTGCCCGAGGCACAGAGTGGCGCACCGACACAGGCATCAACCCGTATCAGTGGATCATTCGGGTCTGTGATAAAGGATGCATCGGACGGCATCTCGCCCCCTTCCAGAACTAATGCGCGCCAGGGGGTTAGCCGTAATCCTTGAACACCGGTGGCAAGGCGCTCAAGAAGCGCTTGTGCCTCTATCTGCCCGAATGGCAAGCCGATCAGCGCTCCAAGCGGCACAACACCAACAACCGGGCGATTGGCCGGTTTGCGCATCTTCTCCGTCGCCCATTGCTCTGGCAAATGTCCTTGCGCAACAATGGCAGCCATACGTCGGGTCTGCGGTGTGATGTGATCCGCCAGCCAGTTCGCCATCGCGATCAAGGCAGGTATCACGGTATCGCGCGTAACGGCGCGCCCCTTGCTGCATCCATCCGCCCGCAGGATCAATCCGCCCTCGCCTTGCTCGATACGGATGTCGGCAGAATCCTGGGTCAGCAGCGGCCCCACATCACTGCAATCGATGGCAAAGCCGACCTTTGCAGGCAGCTTTGGCAAATCGCCTAGATGTGACAGAAGCATTTCGCTCGTGGTATTTACGATATCCCCCTGCGTCCAGAACGGGGCGACCAATACGTTGCGGCGGCTTTCCATCGTCGGGTCTTCATCCAACAGGCCAAGCCTATCCAATCGGGCCAAGACAGCATCATGATCCGCCTCGCTCACTCCGCGTATTTGTAAATTGGCGCGGTTGGTCAGATCAATATAACCCGAGCCGTATTCCAGCGAGACAGCGCAAAGTTCCGCCGCCTGTTCAGCACTCAAACGCGCCATACGAGGGCGTATGCGCACCACCAGCCCATCCTCTGCCATCATTGGCTTATAGGCACCTGGGCACCACCCCTTGACGACCGGCCCGGCTGTCATTGTGACTGCTCCAGGCTTGCAAAAACCGAATTGCGCCGGGTCTGCCACAAACCCGCTTTCAGCAGGGCTTCAAAGCGTGCCTGCATCGCCGCATGGGCCTCGGGATTGGTATCGCGCAGAAAACTGTCAGTTTCAGGATCGCCCAAGGTCGCCTCATGGTACAGATCGAACAGATGCGGCGACACGGCTCCAGCCAGATGTGCAAAACTTGCCATGTGATCCAGCGTGGCCGCAATTTCGGCAGCCCCCCGAAACCCGTGCCGCTTCATGCCCGCGATCCAAGCGGGATGCGCCGCACGAGCATGAACCACGCGCGCGATCTCTTCGTTCAGCGCACGGGCGCGAGGGCGCGAAGGGTCGGTATTATCGACATGAAAGAGCTTCGCCTTACCACCAGTAACGTGCTGGGCCGCAGCAAATCCGCCCTCATGTGCAGCATAGTCACTCGCCAGCAGCAGATCAGTTTCCGGCAAATCCTGCAGGTGCACAAAACTATCTGCTGCGGCCACACGCATAGCGATCCCCGTGGCGTCTTGCGCGGCATTGTCGCCATCCAACGCCCAACTGCTGGCTTTCAGCCAAGCTTCACCCACCGCGCGTCTGCTGTCTTCATCGTAATTGTCCAGTGCTGCCCCCATACCAAAGCCGAACTGCCCGGGCGCAGGACCATAAACCCGCGCCAGATCCTCACGGTCGACAAAGGGATTCCAGTCCGAAGCCTCCTCCCGGCCTGCCAAAGCACGGATCGCCTGCGCATAAAGCGCTGAAAGCGTTGGAAATACATCGCGAAACAACCCCGATACCCGCAATGTCACATCAATGCGCGGGTGCTCCAGCTCGGCGATAGGCAGAACCTCGATACCCGAGACACGCTCTGATCCGGCATCCCAGACGGGGCGCACGCCAAGCAGGCTCAACGCCATTGCGAATTCTTCGCCCGCGGTGCGCATGGTGGCCGATCCCCATAGATCAACAATGACATTGCGCGGCCAGTCGCCCTCATCTTGCAAATGTCGGCGCACCAGTTCTTGGGCCAGCACCACACCTTGTGCGTAGGCCGCACGCGTCGGCACGCCCCGCGGGTCTGTCGTGAATAGGTTGCGCCCTGTTGGCAGCACATCAAAACGCCCCCGATAGGGAGAGCCCGATGGACCCGCCGCAATGCGCCGCCCGTCGAGCGCATCCAAAAGCGCAAGGCGTTCGCTTTGCACAGAGGCGGCGGTTGCAAAAGGCGCGCCAGCATCAGGCGCTCTGCCCCAAATGTGCAGACCTTCGCCAAAGCGGCTTTCCTTGATATCGCAAACAAAACGGTCAATGCTCGTGATCGCTTCCGCACTGCAACTGGCATTATCGAGGCCGAGGTCATGCTCCACGCCCTGCGCCTGCGCCTCGGCACGGATATCGCCCTGCAGCCTGTCGCGGCGGCGCGGGTCCAGCCCGTCAGCATTTGAGAACTCATCCAGCAAGGCCTCCAGGCGCGCCAGCCTGTCCGGCGTTTCACTTTGGCGCATCGGGGGGGGGATATGGCCCAAGGTCACGGCGCCGATGCGTCGTTTGGCCTGTGCCGCCTCTCCCGGATCGTTGACGATGAACGGATAGATCACCGGCAAACTGCCCGTCAACGCTTCGGGCCAGCATGCGTCGGACAGGGCCACCGATTTACCGGGCAACCATTCAAGCGTGCCATGCGCCCCGATATGAACCAGCGCATCACTGCGACGCTGCGTCCAAAGGTAAAACGCCACATAGGCGTGACGCGGGGTTCGGGACAGATCGTGATAGCTTCCCTCCCGCCCCTCAGGGGTGCCACGTTCGGGCTGTAGGGCCGTAGTAACCTTGCCATAGGTGGCTGCGGCAAAGTGAAAAGACCCGTCGCGCTGGTCGGGGTCGTCTTCTGGTGCGCCCCACGCCGCATAGATATCTTCGCGCAAAGACA
The DNA here is from genome assembly GCA_947503145.1 of uncultured Roseovarius sp. GTDB lineage: Bacteria > Pseudomonadota > Alphaproteobacteria > Rhodobacterales > Rhodobacteraceae > Roseovarius. Next base: position 15,355 of record CANNCP010000008.1, on the reverse strand, counting down.
AGGGCAGCTTTGCCAGCGCCGTTTTATATGCGGCCAAAGGCCAGCAGATGTACTGCGTCGCCAAGGTAGGGGCGGCGCAGGAACCACCCGCGCCGGTGTCGTACCCCGCTTCGGCCAGGTCCTCTAAGATCGCGGTGGTGGATTGCAACGCATCCAGCCCCACAGCATGGCCCATATTCCAGCTTTTCCCCGGATACGTCGACAATAACAGCGTGACACGGCGCTCCTCACGGGGCAGCGCTGCCAAATCAAGCCAGCCCATAACGCGCTCGCAGATTGCACGAATCCGGTCAGGGTCAGGCGCATGGATGGAGCGCGAGAATTGCAGATGCTCATCGCGTGCATCCATGGCCTTGAATGACGCCACACCGGCCAGAATGCGCCCATCCACCTCGGGCAAAACAACATGCATGGCCAGATCGGCAGGTGATAGGCCGCGCTCGGAATCTGCCCAAGCTTCACGGGTCGATGTAGCCAGTGCCACCTGAAACACGGGAACCCCCGCAGCATCGAGAGGAGAGCTGCCGCCGCCTCCTATCCCCGAAAATGCTGTCGCATTCAGGATAGCATCAGGCCGAAACGCAACGATCTGGTCTTGCAACCAATCGGCCGCTTCTGGCGCTTTGAGCGATGGGGCAAACAAGGCAACAACGACGCAATCGCGCGCGCGTAACGCCGCGAACAGGGCTGTGACCGGTGCGAGATCGGCAGCAACCAGATAGGATCTGTAAAAAACGATCACAATACGCGGCTTCCCCGTCTGAACCGCGGGGGTTTCGAGCGCGGAAACCGTGCGGACGGGGCCGGCTTCGGGCGTCCATGCTCCAACGGGCGGCACGCCTTTGTCGCCAGGAACCGGCCCCGCATAGAGGCCCGCTGCCAACGCCAATTGAGCCAGAACGGCCTGTGCCGCAACAACCCCGCCGGTATCGCAAAGATGTGTCAGGCGGCGCAAGGTAGACACCGGCAAAGTCGATACCTCGTCAAGCCGACTGTCAGCCCGACCATCCGCAGGCAATACAGCCAGCGCAATGCCGCGCACCTCGGCCAGCGCGCGGATTTGTTGCAAACCATAGGGCCAATAGGGAACGCCGCCGATGAGCCGGATCAAAATTGCGCGCGCGCCGGACAGCGTTTGCTCCACATAGGTATCAACCGACAGCGGATGTTTCAGCGCAGCAATATTCGCCAACCGCAGAGATGGCAAAAGCCCCTCTTGCCCCCCGCCGCGATGCCACCCTTCCGCAAAAGCGCCCAGATCGGAATCAGATAAAGACAGCACAACAAGATCGGCGGAATCCTGCCCCAAATCTGTCGGCGTCTCGGCCTCTTCCAACCCGTGGCTTTCACGAAAGATAACATGCATTCGCGATCACTCGGCGGCTTGGTTTTGGACGCTGCCCAAGGCCGCGCGAATAACATCAGGGTTGATGTCATCATGCTCTGCGATAACCACCAGACGCCCTTGGCGGGCCTCAGAAGCGCTCCAGGGGCGATCATACTGGTGGCGCACACGCGCCCCAACCGCTTGCACCAAGAGGCGCATGGGCTTGCCAGTGACCGCTGCGTAGCCCTTGATCCGCAAGATATTGTGGTCGCGCGCCAGCCCCTCGATGGCTGCGACAAGCGCGGCAGGATCAGTCACCTCGGGGATATCAACAACGATAGATTCAAAGTCGTCATGCTCATGGTCGTCGTGGTCGTCATGATGGCTGGGTCGCGCGTCAATGTCATCTTCGGCGGCAGCCTCAAGGCCCAGAATGATACGCGGGTCAATCGCGCCTTCGGCCACCTCGATCACCGGCAACGAGCGTGGCGCTTCGGCTTCGATAATCGCTTTGGCTTTGGCAACGCCGGCAGGGCCAGCCAGATCAGGCTTGGTCAACAAAATGATATCAGCGCAAGAGATCTGGTCCTCGAACACTTCTGACAGTGGCGTTTCGTGATCAAGGCTGTCATCGGCCAAACGCTGCGCATCAACTGCAGCCACATTCGGCGCAAAACGCCCCGCAGCCACGGCCTCGGCATCGGCCAAGGCAATCACCCCGTCAACAGTGATCCTGGAGCGGATATCGGGCCAGTCAAACGCCTTGAGCAGGGGTTTTGGCAAAGCCAGACCAGACGTTTCAATCAGGATATGATCAGGGCGTGGCTCCAACGCCATAAGCGCTTCAATGGTTGGAATGAAGTCGTCAGCAACAGTGCAACATATGCAGCCATTGGCAAGTTCCAGGATGTTTTCAGCCGGGCAATCCGGTATTGCACAACTTTTCAGTATTTCACCATCCACCCCGACATCGCCAAATTCGTTTACAATCACCGCAAGGCGCTTGCCTCCGGGGTTTTGCATCAGGCTGCGGATTAGCGTTGTTTTTCCAGAGCCCAGAAATCCAGTGATCACAGTCACCGGCAGTTTTGCAAGATCAGTCATTTTCAGCCTCCAGCGGCATGTTAATAGGGGGAATACGCGCAACACAGTTGCGTTTGAAGTGCTCCGGGCGTTCGCGCCAGGGGATCAACCCATCATCGGTTGCGTGATAGCGCGCCGCACCATCCAGGATCATTTCGGGATGATCCGTTTGATCGACATTGGCGAACACATACGTCCACCGGTTATCGCCGCCGCGCAATGCGACGGTGCAGCCGTGATCGCAGTTCTGAAGGCACTCGACCGGAGACACCTGAACGCCGTTTGGCACATCCAGTGTGCTGATCCGGTCAAACAAAGCCTGGCCAGGGCGGCGTTCGTCCTCGGGCATATCCTGCCCACGACGGCACTTAACACAGACCAAAAGCTGCGTATTTCCCCTCGGGCTTACGTGTTCGTTTGGTATTTCGGTCATTGTCCTCAGTCCCATTCTCAATGAGACGTGGGTCTGATGACGGGGTCGCGACTGGCAACCAGCGCGCACCTCGACACCGGAACACCCCCGTCCGGTCTTGGCATCTGTGCTGGCAGGTCTCCCGGCTCACGGAAACTAGGGCACATACCCTTTTCGGTGTCCCTGCCTTCCCAGCTTTAGGCCAGTGGCGGTGAGACACCTTGTTTTCCGTTCACGGTCGCGGGGGCGGCTGTGCTTCTCCATAAGTCATCAGGATGCACATTCCCTTTTCACCTGTTTACACAGGCACCAACACTCGGGCAGAAAGACCCAAAGAATGAAGCTTGTCAAGAACGAGGGTAAACTTATGGCCGAAGATATAAATGCGCAGCACGCTGAAAAGATGCGTAAAATAAAACAAGCGCGTGACAAAATGATGCAATCCAAGACAGAGGAAAAAGGCCTGATCCTTGTGCATACTGGCAAAGGCAAGGGCAAGTCGTCATCTGGTTTTGGCATGATCATGCGGTGCATCGCGCACGGGATGCCCTGCGCTGTAGTTCAGTTCATCAAAGGCGATTGGGCCACTGGCGAGAAGATACTCCTGCGCGAACACTTCCAGGATGAGTGCCGATTCTTCGTATCAGGAGAAGGCTTCACTTGGGAAACCCAGGATCGTGAGCGCGATATTGCCGCCGCACAAAACGGTTGGAAAATAGCCAAGGAGCAAATTCTTGACCCCAAGATCCAGTTCGTTTTGCTTGATGAGATTAACATCGCACTGCGCAATGACTACCTGGACATAGATGAGGTGGTTGATTTCCTTATGCACGAGAAACCCGTGATGACACATGTCTGCCTGACCGGGCGCAACGCCAAACCAGAACTCATCGAAGCTGCTGATCTGGTTACAGAAATGACTCTTGTAAAACACCCGTTCCGCGATGGTATCAAAGCCCAGAATGGCGTGGAAATGTAAATCGTGACCAATGCGCTGATGCTTCAGGGCACGGGGTCCAATGTTGGAAAATCCATGCTGGTGGCCGGCCTGTGCCGTGCTGCGCGCCTTCGTGGCCTTTCTGTGGCGCCCTTCAAGCCACAGAACATGTCAAACAACGCCGCCGTTACGTTTGACGGTGGCGAAATAGGCCGCGCACAAGCGCTTCAAGCGCTGGCCTGCGGTCTCCAACCACACACCGACATGAACCCGGTTTTGCTAAAACCCGAGAGCGACATTGGCGCACAAGTCATCGTGCAAGGGCGGCGCTTTACCACCGCCAAAGCAGGCGATTACTTCAAACTCAAACCGATGTTGTTGCCCGCAGTGCTCGATAGTTTCGAGCGGCTGCGCAGCACCCATGATCTGGTGATTGTCGAAGGCGCGGGCAGTCCAGCTGAAATCAATCTCCGGCATGGCGATATCGCCAATATGGGTTTTGCCGAGGCGGCCGATGTGCCCGTCATCCTGTGCGGAGACATCGACCGTGGCGGCGTCATCGCGCAGATCGTTGGCACTCAGGCGGTGCTTGCCCCCACCGATGCCGCGCGTATCGCAGGATTCGTAATCAACAAGTTTCGCGGCGACCCCAGGTTATTTGATGACGGCTATGCCATGATCGAAAAACAGACGGGTTGGCGTGGTTTCGGCGTGGCCCCGTGGTTTGCCGATGCATGGCGCCTGCCCGCCGAAGACGCGCTGGACATCGCAGATGCCCCGCAGACTGACGGCTTTCATATCGTTTGCCTGCAGTTTTCGCGCATTGCCAATTTTGACGACCTTGATCCGCTGGTCGCCGAACCCGGCTGTCGCGTGACAATGTTGCCGCCCGGCCAACCAATCCCCTGCGACGCTGATCTGGTCATTCTGCCCGGCACAAAATCAACACGTAGCGAGCTGGCTTTTCTGCGTACTCAAGGCTGGGATATCGACATACTCGCACACCATCGGCGCGGCGGACGTATCTTGGGGATTTGTGGCGGATATCAGATGCTCGGGCATAGTGTCGCCGACCCGCACGGGATTGAAGGCGAGCCAGGAACAACACAGGGCCTCGGGCTTCTGGATATCACCACAACAATGGGCGGTGACAAACATCTGACTGAAGTGACAGCCCATCACGCCGGGCTGAATTTGCCTTTCTCCGGTTATGAAATCCACATCGGCACCAGCGACGGCGCAGACAGATTGCGTCCCTTTGCCCATGTCGCCGGTCGAGACGAAGGCGCGGTTTCACCTGACGGGCGCGTCTGCGGCAGTTATCTGCACGGAATGTTCAGCGATGACATCTTTCGCAAGACATGGCTGGGCAAGCTGGGGGCCACACACGGTGAGCAATCATATCGAGGATCTGTCGATAAAACCCTCGATGCGCTTGCAGCGCACCTTGAGGCACACCTTGACGTGCCCGGCCTTATCTCAACGGTTCTTGATTTATAGGCAAGTAAAAGGCGGAACCCCCCTGACCTGCCCCCGGCCGTCGATCACGTCCGTCAAGATGGTGTAATATCAACGGCTTTATCAACTGACCGTTATCAAATTTTTTCTGGTGATTGAGATCATGCGGTTCAGAGTCACGCATGCCAAGCACTATGATGGCGGAAACCTTGCGCCGCATTCACCTCCCTCCGGTTAGACGAGATTTACCGCGACACCCGCTTGTGCGTGTCGGTGCAGTTTTTCTGGTCCGGTGTTGATGTGACGTTGATGTAAACTCCGCAAGCAAAAGCCCGACCGTTTGAATCGTACCTTAAGTATTTTATTGACGTAGCTTTTTGATTGCGGGAGGGCGTAACCCTCGTACCTGCCAATTTTGAGATGTTTCACCTGTCTCCAAGCCCCAACATAAATGACTTCACCGATCTGTCGGGCGCGGCGAGGCGCAAAGCGGTGCAAGACACACCATTGGAGTTACGGCTTCAAGACGAGGCCGGCGTTGATGCTTGTGATCTGATCCGCACCCGACTCACTGGAATTTTGAGATCTCTGTGTTAATATAGGGATGGTCCACGACTAAAGAGCGTGGAAACCGGCACTCCTGCCGGGGTGCCAGGACAACGCAACGCGTTGGCATCCGAAGGAGGAAAGAATGTCGGACAATCATCTCAAAAGCGCCGATCGGCGCAATTTCATCAAATCGGCCGGCGCGACCGGTGGCATGCTTACGCTCAGCGCGACGCTACCCTCGGCGGTTTGGGCGCAGGACGCCCCGCTACAGGTGCCGATCGGTCAGGTCGTGGCCTTTACGGGCTCGGGTGCTGAATACGGCACTTTCTATCAAAGTGCGGCTCAATTGGCCTTCGATCAGATCAACACTGCCGCCAAGGAGGTTTTTGGCGGCCCGATCATCGAGCGCCTGATCGCCGAAGATTCCAACACCTTGCCGACGCCTGCCATCGAAGCAGCGCGCAAATTGGTGGAGGCTGATGGCGTGCCGGCGATCATCGCTGCATGGTCCAGTGGTGTGACCGTGGCTGTGGCTACATCGGTCACCATCCCGTCCGGCGTGCTGCAAGTGGGCAACGGCACCACGTCGCCGCTGGTGTCTGTCCTGCCCGAAGACGCGGACGCGGACCTGCTGTTCCGCACCAGCCCTTCGGACGCGCTTCAGGGTGTGGTCGCCGCCGATCTGGCAGCGGGCAATATCCTGCCAGACTACAAGTATGCGACGGCAGCTTCGATCTACATCAACAACCCTTATGGTCAGGGCCTGTCCAACGCCTTTGCAGCGGCGTTCGAGAAACGTGGCGGCAAGATGCTGGCAGAGGTGGCGCACCCCGAAGAAGTGCAGCCGACCTATCGCGCACAGATCACTGCCGCGCTGAAAGACGAGCCCGATATCCTGTTGCTGCCGACCTATCCGGCACATACCGCGCAGATCCTCAAGGAGAGCCGCGACATCTTCAGCTATACCAGCTGGCAGTTCACGGATGCCAACCGTTCCAAGGAAGTTCTGGATGCGGTCGGTGGCAAGGATGTTGCCGGCAAGCTGGGCACGGTGCCATCGGCCGATCCGGATTCGCCAAGCTACAAGACCTTCTCCGAAGCCTATCGCAAGGCCACCGGGCAGGACCGTATCCCGCCCTTTACCGAGACCACATATGATGCGGCAATGGTGATCGGGCTGGCATTGGCCAAGCTGGTCGCCGATGGCACAACCGATGCGTCCAAGGTCACGGGGCGCGCCCTGGCCGACCAGTTGCGCCCGATCGCCAACCCACCGGGTGATAACATCGTCGGCGGCAGTCAGGCCGAGATCACCAAGGCGTTGCAGTTGCTCAAGGACGGCAACGATATCAACTATGTCGGTGCAGGTGGCTCGGTCGATTTCGATGACAACGGCGATGTCAAAACCCCCGTTGCGATCTGGAAGTTCACCGAGGAAGGCGACGAAAACGTCAAGATCGTTCCAGCAGACGAGATTGCTTCGGAATAAGAGATACGCACCATGTAAACAAAGCGGGCGTCCATCGGATGCCCGCTTTTTTGTTTCACCGTTTCATTGCGGTTCATCATCGTCAGTCATGAAATCGGACACTTTCTTGCGCTCGCTCAGGATGCCTTGCGGGCGATAGAGCACGATCACGCCCAAGAGCAGCGCGACCAGCATCCACCGCAGATAGGCACCACGCGTCGGAAGGTCATCCGAGATCAATTGCAGCGCCGGACTGGCGATGTCGATCATGAACGCGGCCCCGCTCCAGACACCCCAGACGGCAAAAGCACCAAGAATCGCGCCCTTGTTGTTGCCGCTCCCGCCGAGCATAAGCATCACCCAGATAATGAACGTAGCGAACAGAGGGTTGAAGTGGCTGTAGTCTATGCTCACGACGTAGTGCGCATAGACTGCGCCACCAACCCCCATGATGAAGCAACCAACCACAAAGGATTCAATACGCCGCCAGAAAACGTTCTTGCCGTTCATAGAAGCCGAATTTTCTTCGTCGCGCACCGCCCGTAGCATCCGCCCCCAGGGCGAACGCGAGATGCGTTCCAATGCTATGAAAACCACAGCAAGGATCAACGACACGACGATGAGATAGAAAAACACGTAGTCACGCGGGCTGAGCGGTTCGAGAAATTCCGCCGCCCCGGGCGGCAGCCAGGAACAGGCCGGATCCTTGAACAGACAATCGAGCGGACGCGGGATGCCACGCATCGGCTGCGGCCCATTGGCCAGCCAGCGCTCGTTCTGAAAGATAAAGCGGATGACCTCGGCGATGCCCAACGTGGCGATGGCCAGAAAATCCGTGCGCAGGCGGAGCACCGGAATACTGATGAAAAACCCGACGATGGCCGCCAGGATTCCGGCCATGATCACCCCGCCCAGAAACGGCCATTGCAGCCCGAACGCCTGTTGTGAATAGGCGGCCAGCGCACCTTCGGGCATTGTTGTGGTGAACAACGCCGACGTAAACGCACCCACGGCGAAAAACCCGGCCACCCCGAAATTGACATGCCCGGCCAGCCCCCATTGGCTGTTGAGGCCCAGCGACAGGATCGCGTAGATTCCCGCCATCGTGGAAAACGATACCAGATAGGTCAGCGTGCCGCGGTCCAGCATCTGTGGCAAGCCCCAGCCGATCAGCGCAGCCAGCACCAGCGCCGCGATGATGCGCAGTGCTGCCCGGCCCGGCAGGATGAGAAGCCCCAGCAGGAACAGCGGCAAGAACAGAAAGGCAGAGCGCGCAAGATCGATCTGTTGCATTTTCAGTCTCCTTTCTGCCCGAACAGGCCCATCGGTTGCAGAACCAGGACGACGACCATCAGAATAAAAGACACGCCGGGACCGTAGGCGGGATTGATGAACGATGACGAAACCTGTTGCGCGATGCCGATGATTATGGCGCCGACAATAGCGCCGACCGGACTGCCAATACCGCCCATGATTACGGCCGCAAACATCGGCAGCAGCAGAAACCAGCCCATCTCTGGGCGCAACTGCGAGGCAAGACCATACATGACGCCGCCCGCGACGGCGAGGCTCGCTCCCAGCGCCCAGGTCGCCGCGATCACGCGCTCGGTATTAATGCCGCGCACCTGCGCCAGATCGGGGTTATTGGCGGTCGCGCGCATCGCCTTGCCCATGCGCGTGCGCGACAGCAAAATCCAGGTCAACGCGACCAGGATTGCAGCCAACACCAAGACAAAAATCTGATCGCCCTGGATGCGGATGTTCAACGGCAGCGTCAGAATCGGATTGGCGCGACCGGGATAGAAGAACATGAAATCCGAACCCCAGATCAGATAGATGACGCTGCGCAGAAAGAACGACGCCGCCAGTGACGCCATCGCCAGCAGCACCAATTCCGCGCCGCGCGCGCGCAGTGGTCTGAACAGCACCCGATCGACGGCCAGTGCCACCAGCGTCACCAGCGGCATCGTCAGGATCATGCCCACCATCAGTTCCCAGCCAAAGGAAAACGGCCTGAGGGCCGCCCCGGTTGGCAGAAGTGCAGCAATGGTAAATGTGCCGTAAGTACCAAATGTCACCAGTTCGCCATGGGCGAAATTGGGGAATTTCAACACGCCATAAACCAGCGTCAGGCCAATCGCACCAAGCGCGATAATTCCGCCCAGCATGACGCCCCAGATCGTCAGCGACAACAGATCCGATCCCGATGCGCCCTGCCGATATCCCAGCAGCCAGAAAACGACGAGCGTCAGCGCCAGCGCGGTTGCGAGAGTGATGCGCGAGCGCAGCGCCGCGAGGATGCGTTCGCGCCCGGTGCGGTCATCGTGGCGGGGCGCGGTATCGTCCGCAACATCATGCATACTCATTGTCACCCTCCTTTCCGTACACAATGCCCATGCTCATCCTCCCAGATACAGCCGCCCGACCTCGGGATCGTCCAGCAGGCCCTGTCCGGTGCCCTCGAAACGATTTTCGCCGCTCGCCAGCACATAGCCCCGGTCCGACATCTGGAGCGACAGCTGGGCGTTCTGTTCGACAATCAGGATGGCCGGTCCGGCCTTGTTGATCTTTTCGATCTGCTCAAAGATCACGCCGACCATCTTGGGCGACAGCCCCGCCGAGGGTTCGTCCATCAGCACCAGCTTTGGGTCCAGCATCAGCGCGCTGCCCATCGCAACCATCTGCCGCTCGCCGCCTGACATCTTGCCCGCGCGCTGGTGGCGGCGTTCCTTCAGGCGGGGGAAATACTCATAAATGCGTTCCTTGCGCGCCTCTATATCAGCCTTCTTCGCCAGGAACGCCCCCATTTCCAAATTTTCCGAAACCGTCAACTCGGTAAAAATGTTGGAGACCTGCGGCACATAGCACATGCCGCGCTCGACGATCTGGTAAGGTTGCAGCGCCGAGATGTCCTCGTCGTTGAAATGCACCGATCCCGTACGTGGATGCAGCAGGCCAAAGATGGTTTTCATCACGGTCGACTTACCGGCTCCATTCGGGCCGATAATCGTCACCATCTCGCCTTCGCCGACCTCCATCGACACATCGCGCAGGATTTCCGTATCACCATAACCGGCAGTGACGTTCCTGACTTCAAGCAGCGCCATATTGCCCCCCCAGATACGCCTCCAGAACCACCGGATCGTTGCGCACCTCTTCAGGGTGGCCCTCCATCAGGCGGCGCCCTTCGCTCATCACAATCACCGGGTCGCACAGTTCCATCACCATATCCATGTCGTGTTCGATCAGCAGGAACGTGATGCCGCGCTCGCGCCGCAGCTTTTCGATGTTTTCGGCCAGCTTGTTCATCAAGGTGCGGTTGACGCCCGCCGCCGGTTCATCCAGCAGCACCAGACGGGGCTTGGCCATCAGGATACGCCCCAGTTCCAGCAGCTTTTTCTGCCCGCCCGACAGCCGCCCGGCATACTCATGGGCGAGATGCGTCAAGCTGATGAAATCCAGTACCTCCATTGCCTGATCCTGAATTTCGCGCTCCTGCGCACGTACTGCACCGGGGCGCAGCCAGCAGTTCCAGAACTGTTCGCCAATCTGGCCGGGGGTCACCAGCATCAGGTTTTCCAGAACTGTCATCGTTCCGTGTTCGCGCGGAATCTGGAAAGTGCGGCAAATACCACGATGAAACACGCCATGCGGCGGCAGGCTGGTTATATCCTCACCATCGGTAAAGACCCGCCCCGAGTCGGGGGCAAAATAGCCCGTAATAAGGTTGAAAAGAGTTGTCTTGCCTGCGCCGTTCGGGCCAATCAATCCTGTGATCGTGCCTTCCTGAACGCTTAGTGAACAGCCATCTATCGCACGAATCCCACCAAAGTTCTTGACCAGATCACGAACTTCGAGGACGGGCGGCTTGGCGTTACTTTTATCGGACATAGGCTGTCTCCAGCTTCTGCGGTGATGCAACATGAATACAACAAACGCGCGATATTTCAAGGCGTATCCGACGCAACCTCAGGGCTATCGCATTTGACCGAGGACGGTTCTTGCGAAGGCGTCGGCCTGGACTTGTCATGGTTTAGTTCCGCCCCAAGCGCTCGTTTAGGCATCCTTTCGTTCGAAGGCCAAGGGGCTTTTGCCGCCCAGCGATGAATAACGCCGCCCGGCTCTGTTGCACAAACCCCATGCTGGATTCATCTTGTGAATCCAGCATGGTAGCCGGGATGCATGAGCAGACCTACACCCCCAACCTACAAGACCAGAAACTGGCCAGCCTATAACGAAGCGCTCAAGCGCCGTGGCTCGCTGACAATCTGGTTTGACCCTGAGATGATCTGAGAGGCCGCACCAACGGGTCGACGTGGCCGCCAGCAGACCTATAGCAACGCAGCCATACAGACATGCCTTTCCATGAAAGTGCTGTTCCGCATGGCGTTGCGCCAGACAACCGGGTTCGTCGAAAGCCTTCTGCGTCTGATCGGTCTGAACTGGGCGGCGCCCGACTTCAGCACACTATCGCGCCGCCAGAAGACGCTGGCCGTGAACATCCCGTATCGGGGTTCCAACGGCCCGCTGCATCTGCTGATTGATAGTGTCTAACGTCAGCGCCTATGGGGTAACCATCTTAAAAATCATAGACGCCGAAAAAGTTTGGCGATCAATATTTCTGACCAATTCGGAAGAGCGGGAATCGACCCAATGCTATTTCCTATTAGATTGATACCATCGCCGATCTTCCACGTAGGGCACAACCTTGAAAGTGGTTCCCTGCCGCATATTTAACCAGCTTCTCCATATGCGCTCGCCAAGCCGTTTGAAGGGGCGCGTGATTTCCCGCCGGACCTTCGCCCATCCTTTTGGTTTGGGGCTTATTTTGGAACCATCCCAACCTCTACGCTCACCCTGCAAGGTGCTACGGAAACCTACCTTATGTCGAGCGTCTTGTAACAGAAAGTCCTGCACACATATCGCCGGATCGATCTGATAGACACTCATCTGCTGAAATATCCCGCACAGGGGATCAAATATAATGTGATCCACCGGGTCGCAAACTCTTTGCGTTTCCTTCAGAAGAAGCTGTGCGGCGTGGGTGTTTATAAAATACCCCCCGCCTCCGATGTGACTGGACTGCAGTTTGCGCAAATCATGGCCATCTACTTCCGCGCCTGACCTTTGCGCCAAGGAAACCCTGCAACGAAAGGTTTCTGCTTTCACGATGTTGGCATCGTGCGGAATCCAGTTCTTGTTTACGTAAAAAGGCTTAACTTTCGCGATATGTAAGTCATCCTCGGCAATGAAGGCCCAGTCCAACTCTCGCTTTACAATAATTTGCCAAACTTTTCGGTGGCTCAGAAAGCATCCCATTGCTCCTTTATCCCATGGAAATAATTGTGAACTATTTTTTTGCAGCCTTTTAACCTCTTCTTCTGAAATATCACAACGATCTACCGCTGTAACCCGCTCAAACGTAAGGCCCAACTCTTCCACTTGGTTCTCGAATGACGCTAAACGCTCCGGTGATCGGTCGAGATTGATGAGGAACACGGGGATAGAGGATGACAAGCGCATTAAGAACTGATCCTATTTTCACTGCTTCGCTTATGTTCATTATAAAGCAAGGGAATGCAGATTACATCACGACGAGTGGGAAGGCTTCAGGCTGTATGAAATCTATTCTATTATCCAGACCTATTTCTTACCGCCCAAAGGACACCCCTCAGAAAAGCGGTTTGTTTAGCCCTTTTGCGTGCTGAGAATAGATTGACTGGCGAGGCTAGCTGGGTAAGCGCCGTCAATAGCGCCTTACGTTCGGCCCCTAAGATGTTGTATTTCCGCGCTGCATAAATACGCGAGCAGCCCATGTGAAATGCCTTTAGTGCGGCTGTTTTTGGGCTACGGGGGCTGGCATTACCACCGTCATGAATCACGCGTGCATCCCGAACAAAATAAAGTGGACCGCAGTCCGCCTTCAACCTTATAGAAATATCATCGTCCTCATGATACAAAAAAATCTTTGGATCAAATCCGCCTACAGCTTCGAATGCCGCCCGGCGCACAAACAACGCTGCCCCACTTAGAACCGCCACCTCTCTACTACTTGAGGGCCAGCCGCGCGCCGGTTTACGAAAATCCTGCAGAAGCACACTGCTCCGCTTAAAGTATGGACGGTTGTGGTTATCGGTTATGGCCGGATTGAATGCTGAGGCGGTCGGAAAATCATCGGCCGCCGCGACCAGAGCGTCCAGCGAACCGTCAAGAAGCCGAGTATCAGGATTCAAAAAAATAATAAACTCCGTCTGAGCCTGAGCGGCTCCAATATTGCAAGCGGTGCCGAAACCTAGATTTTCGACGTTGTGGATGACTTGCATACCATCGCGTACGTCAAGTTCTTCTTTAACATCGCAATTGTTAGACGCATTATCAACGATGACGATACTTGTCCCCACCGGTATCGATGCGACCATCTCGGGCAGCACCCTCATGCTGTTGTAGGCGACGGTCACCACCGTAACGCGATTATTGGCAGACTGAGGAACCATCGCAGACAAATACGTCTTTAGCGACCATAGCTCAAGTTAAAACAGGATTGTCTACGCTGCTCGGAAACGCGGCCCGGTATTGATCTTAGTTCTCAATCTGTGGTGTCCGCCTGACTCTTCGGCAGATTGTCCTAGCCCTACGTAGTGCTGCTCGATTCCAACGCCTCTCAAACACCCGAGCGACTAGACGCGCGACAGTGTTGTGAAAATCCCATTGTAGACTCCTTTTTTGACTTTGGAAAAAAAGCTGACGCACCAAGCTTGGATCGGCGTTGTCGAACAATGCCTTTATGACGTCAGGATCTGCTCGAAGTGCCGTGACTAATGTGGCAATTCCTGAGAATGGGTAGTAAAAACCTAGTGTATTGTTCGGTGACAGTTGAGTGAACAAAAAACGCTTTGCACGCGCCATTGCTATGACTTCCGACAACAAGTCGATATTCGCTGCTTGGCGGTCGATATCTTTCGCGTAGTGTAAAGGAGCTCCATTTGTATCAGGTGTTTCGGCAATACTCAGTAAATTGACCGAACCGTCAAAATAGGTCGCAGCCACTTCTTTCACTTCCCGGCTATCAGAGCACAGCAAGAGCCGTCGACCGCGGAACACTGCTTTCGCGCGAAGGAACAATTGCCGAAAATCTGTCCTGTAATCGGAATGCCGTACGTGGATCGCATCGTAGTCTTGCCCTATCGGCAACAACCGACGCGCAACCGCATTTGCTATGGATGTGGTCAATGAAACACGACGTAAAACGCATAGGGCGGTCATTGCGCCACCGCCTTGCTCATAGACCAATAGTTGGTCTGGATAATCTGCCTCAAAGTCAAACTCTATCGGAATGCCGAACTGTACATCACAGAATTTTTCAGCGTTGCGGTTCCATTCAGTCCGATATGTGCTGATCCGGTGGGTTAGCGCAGTTGGATGTACCGAAGCCACTTCCTCTAGCTCGACACCTAGCTCATCTGACCAAGAAATCACTTCGCAGTTAATATTGGCACGCGAGACAAACAGGTCATCAAAGTTGCACTGAAGCCCGGAACGTGACAAATCCACTATCAACGTTCGCCCATAGCGTTCTGCATAACGGTAGGTCTTCTCCAACTGGACTAGGGCGTCGTTAATACCTCCTTTTGGTCGAGACAGAAGATAACGCTTGTTTGAATTGATCAACATTAGGGTCCGGACCTGGGCTATAGAAGAGTATCAGAATTCAAATTACTACCCCTTACTTGCAAAAGCCGATCAGATAGCCAACCCTGAAACGACATGATGTAAAACTAGAGTTGTCCAAAGCTGACTTAGATTCCACTGGGTGCCTTCACCTCATCATATATGTCGATATGCCTCAATCAACTCTGCATAAACTTTCGCGTACCTGGCCGCAATATGGCGGCTTGCAAACTCGCTTTCCGCTACGTAGCGCGAATTCGCGCTCATCCGCTTCCGGAGGGCAGCATCTTGCAACAGACATTTGATACTTGAGCGCATGACCTGCAACATCTTCCGCAAGGGATAGCAGACCAGCCTCCTGATGCCGGACAGCATCTGACCTGCCCCCCGCTGGTCCCTCGTTCATAACGAGAGTCTGCGGGTTGGATTTTGGTAGCGGGGTTCGTCGTCTTG